>CAWECD010000013.1:0-189481 GCA_963807575.1 uncultured Acidimicrobiaceae bacterium | reverse complement strand
CGCCCGGTTGGTCGTCTGGCGAGTCGCATACAGGCAGAATTGCCCAGGACCTAGATCTTCCGGTCCTCGGGACCGTCGAGCAATTCCTACTCGAGCTGTTCGGGAGCTGACTTGGAGGCGCGGTTGAGGTTCGGGCTTGTTGGCACGGGATATTGGGCTCGGGTCACGCACGCAGCGGTGCTCGCGGGCGAGCCGGCTGTTGACTTTGCAGCGGTCTGGGGACGCGACGGTGACAAGGCGGCGGTGCTCGGCGAGGAGTTCGGCAACGACGCCTATACGGACTTCACCGAGTTCTTGAGCTGCGTGGACGCGGTGGCCTTCGCCGTGCCGCCGGACGTCCAAGCCGAGCTCGGCACTCGGGCCGCTGCAGCGGGCAAGCACCTGCTCTTAGACAAGCCCCTCGCGACCTCGCTTGCAGATGCCCAGCGCCTGGTCGAGGCGGTCGAGCGTGCCGGGGTCTCCACTGTGGTCTTCTTCACCGGACGTTTCGCCGAGACCAACCGTCAATGGCTGGCGGCGGTGGACGGAGGCGACTGGGAGGGTGCCTGGGCTCGCTGGATCGTGTCGGCCTTCGCTCCCGACAGCCCCTACGCCTCCTCCCCATGGCGAAGGGAGAAAGGCGCTCTGTGGGACGTCGGTCCCCACGCCCTGTCCCTACTTGTGGCCGCCCTCGGCCCCGTCGAAGCCGTGACCGCGGACGGCGGGACCGGCGATCTCGTCCATCTCATCTTCCGTCACGCGAGCGGGGCCACGAGCACCGCCTCGTTGACGCTCAACGCGCCTTTGGCCGCGGTCAACGTGGAGCTCTCCCTCTGGGGCCCGGGCGGACTGTCGAGCATGCCACAGGGCGGCTCGACACCGCAGGAGGCGTACACGATCGCGTTGCGCGAACTCCTGAGCAACGTCGCGACCGGCGAGCGTTCGCACCCCTGCGACGTGCGCTTCGGTGCCTCGATGGTGAAGACGCTCGCGGATGCCGAGACGCAGATCGCCTCCAGGAAACGCCCGGGAACCTCGTGACGTCGATGAACCAACGGCCAGCGCGAGGCGTCCGCCGGGAGCGACGGCTTGCGGTGGCCGGCGACCTCAGGCGAGCCTCGAGAGCACCTCGACCTCGAACGGTGCGAGCCTGAGCCGGGACAGGGCCTCGCCGGACTCAGCTCCCCTTCGCCGGTACGATGCCGAACCGGCCGTCGCAAGGCTCACCTCGGCCTGATCCGGCGAGGCGTTGACGAGCACTGCCAGCTCTCCGGCAGGGGTACGCAGGCGGCCTGTGATCACCCGCGGATCGGGGACTGAAAGTGGGCGATCGACGCCTGCCGAGGTGGCCAATGCCGAGTACAGGCGCCACGTGCTCTCCGGATTGACCCGAGGTGAACGTGCTGCCATGTGCTCGGTCGGGTAGGTGCACAGCACCATGGCTCCGGCGCCAACCTGTCGGCGGACCAACGCGGGGCGCCCACGCCCGTCAACTGCGACAACGGTCGCGCCTGCGGGCTCGACCGGGAGGAAGGCGCGCGAGGTCTGGTTGCCTGCCACCCGGAAACGGAGCTCATCGCCAGGTGCGAGATCGCCGAACGCCTCGGTGAAGCTGAACACCACCTCGTCGTCCTCGATCGGGTCGACGAGCCCGTATCGCAGCTGGTGGCGGATCCCGAACAGCTCTCCGAGCCACGGCATCCAGGGACCGACCTGCGAGGGGGCGCTGCCCGCGAAGTAGGAGAGGTACACCGTTGCCCCTCCCTCTGCCAGCTCGACCAGGCGTTTCGCAGTCGGCGCCATGAGCAATTTCGCCGACGGGAGCAGAAAGAGCCTGGCTGTTTCGCCGAGGCCGTCTAGCTCGCGTACAAGACTGACCGGCAGGTCGGCCTCCCGGGCGGCGATGTAGGCCTGCAGGAGGTTGTCGCGGATGTCATCGCGGTAGTCCACGGTCGTGAACGCCAAGGTCCGCTCGAAGTGCTCGGGTACGACGATGGCCACCTCGCCGACGACCGGCTCCCAGCCCGTCTCGTCGAGGTCGGCGACAAGGCGCGAGAAACGGGCGATCTCTGCCAGCTGCGGCTTCGGCTTTCCGCTCTTGTCGGTGAGGCCGAAGTGCATCTCGAAGGGGTGGTGCCGGTAGGGGTCCTGGCCCGACAGGTCGTCGTAGTCGCAGTTGTTCCAGGCGAGCCACCCTGTGGCGCCCGCCAGCAGGCTCGTGTGCAGCACCTGGCGGTAGTAGTGGGCCGCGTTCTCGTCCGAGGCGAAATCCGAGCTCAGACCGAATTCCTCCAGCACGACCGGGCGGTCGAAGGACCCGGAGAGCTCGCAGGCGAACGCGGCTGCCATCGACTGGCGCACGGGGTCGTCCGACATCGTGTAGACGTGCGGACCGATGAAGTCCACCAGGGGGGCGAGAGCCCGCAGCGAGTATCCGTTGTCGTGGCCGGAGACCTCGATGCCCCACGCGCCGTCCCCGAGCGAGACCGGTTGGTGCCCGCCGCCGGCACGCACGGCCTGGACCAGTATGCGGGCCCACGCCGTTATCTCACCGGTCGTCGCCGGCCCACCGTAGTGGGGCATCTCGTTGCTGATCAGCCAACCGACCACCGCTTGGTGGCCTGCGAAGCGGCGGGTGATCTCGGTGGCGAACCAGGCCTGTTGCGAGACGAGCCACACGTCGCGATACAGGTCGCGACCCGCCCGCCACGCAGGGTCCCAGTTCTGGCCCGACATGTGGCCGACGATGAACGTGGGGATCGTGCCCAGGCCCGTCTCCACGTGAGCATCGAGGAAGTCCTCGAACCGCTCGAGCACCGACGGATCGAGGCGTTCGGGCTCGGGGACGAAATCGGGCCAGTAGCAGAACGAGCGGGTGACGTTGCAGCCGTGCTCGGCGAGCACTGCCAGCTCCTGGCGGACGACGGCCGCGTCGTAATGAGTCCACATCCGCGGCCCCCCGGTACGGGACCAGAAGTTGGCACCGATCCAGGAACGCCCCTTAAGACGTTGGTCCACTTGTCCGCCTCCCGAGCCCCCCGTCCTGCGGGAGGCGCTCATGCTGAACCGCTCGAGACCACCAGCTGATCAGTCACTGCAAGAGCCTTCGACAGCTCGTCGCCGGCCGGCCGGTCGTCGCGGTGAAGACTAGCTGGCGCCTTTGCCGACTTGACGACCCTGGCCGCAGCGGGCTGTTACGTCGGTGAAGTGTCAAACACTCCAGCCGACGCTGCCGCGCGGCGAAGCAGCAACGGCGTGGGGTGGCCGGGCGGTACTTCCACGGGTCGTGAGCTGCCCGCGAGCCTCACCGGTGCAAGTGACGATGCCGTCGTCGATAAGCGCCAGGAGGGCGCTCGCCCCGTGGGCGCCCATCGCGGGGATGTCGCGCTTCACCGCGGTCAGCGGAGGGTGGACCACCTGACAGTAGATGGAGTCGTCCCAGGCGACCAGGGAGACGTCACGCGGGACCGCGAGCCCCATCTCATGGGCTGCGCCCAGGCCGGCGACGGCGAGCACCGCGCTGTCGTAGATGATCGCAGTCGGCGGGATCGGGTCCGCGAGCAACAGGCGGGTCACCCTGGCACCGCTCTCGGGCATGAAGTCCGTCGTGACAACTCGTGGCGTGAGTGACAGCTCCGCAATCGTGGCAACGTACGCCTCGGTACGGACCTCGGTGGAAAGGAACTCCGGGACGCCCGCGACTCGCGCTATCCGCTCGTGGCCGAGGCGTGCGAGGTAGCGGACGACGTCGACGAGGGCGCCCGCGTCGTCGCTCCACACTGCCGAGAGGCCACCAATGCCCTCGGGACCGCCGATGACGACGGCCGGGAGACCGAGCTTCTCGATCTGCTCGATTCTCGGGTCCTTCAGGCGAGGGTCGACCACGAGTACTCCGTCGACGCGCCGCTCTGCCCACCAGCGGCGGTAGACGGCCATCTCGGCCTCAACGTCGCTGGCCACCTGGAGGGTGAGGCCGACCGAGCGACGCGAGAGCTCGGTCTCGATGCCGGCTATCAGTTCCATGAAGAAAGGCTCGAAGGCAAGCGTCCGCGCCGGTCGCGCCAGCACGAGCCCGCACGCTCCGGCGCGCGCACCCGACAGGGCCCTGGCCGCGCTGTTGGGGTACCAGCCGAGATCGTCGGCGATCTTGCGGATGCGCTGGCGGGTCACTTCAGAGATCCCCGGCCGGCCGTTGAGCGCGTACGATACGGCACCCTTGGAGACCCCTGCGCGAAGCGCGATGTCGGCGATGGTCACCCGACGGTGCAGCGTCGTCTTCTCGGTCACTGGCACTTCCTCCTGTCCGCCACCGCGTGATGCCGATGCCGGCGACGTCGGTGCAACGCGCTGGGCCGCCGTCATGGCCGGTGCCTGTCACCAGGGAGGAAGGTGAAACGGGTAAGTAGGCTCTCGAGTGCGAAATGGCAATCTGGCCGGCCGAGCACGATGAGTTCGACGTCCTTCTTGAAGTCGTTGAGGCAGTCTAGCCCGATCGGGTCAATGACCCATGTAGCAGCCTGTGGGGGCGGGACGGAGCGGGAGTCGGGAGGAATGACGGCAGCGGTGCCGCCTCGAAGCCGGCAATCGGTCTCTTGCATCCGACACCTCTGTGGACCATAGGATCTGGACCGGTTCACATGAGCGTCGGCTGGTAATGGCGCGTGAGAGGAAAGGCACATCATGGCCAACGAGACCGTCTTCAAACGCTACGCCGGCAATCCCATCGTGACCGCGAGCGCTGTTCCCCGCGCCAACACCATCCACAACTCTGCAATTGTCAAGAGGGCTGAAGGCGACTACGCGGGTGTGTTCCGGGTGGACGAGATCAGCATGGATTTCGTGCTCCACGTCGGTTTCAGCCGAGACGGGATCCATTGGGACATCGATCCCGAGCCGGCCCGAATCACGAGCAACGATCCTGACGTCTTCGTCACCAATTACAGCTACGACCCTCGCCTAACGCTGTTGGAAGGCACCTACTACCTGACCTGGTGCAACGCGGGGCCCCAGGGCCCGAAGATCGGGGTCGCCACGACCAAGGACTTCAAGACCTTCACCCAGGGCGAGGACCTGCTGCCCCCGGCCAATCGCAACTGCGTCGTCTTCCCCCGCAAGATCGAGGGGAAATACGCCATCTTCCATCGGCCCTCCGATCGGGGCCACACCCCGTTCGGCGACATCTTCTATGCGACGAGCCCCGACTTTGTGCACTGGGGCTGCCACCGGTTCGTCTTCGGGCCGATGGGCGGCTGGCAGGGGCTCAAGGTTGGGCCCGGTCCTGCACCTATCGAGACCGCAGAGGGCTGGCTGCTCGTCTACCACGGTGTGTGGCGAAGCTGCAACGGCTACCTGTACTACATCGGTGGCGCGCTCTTGGACCTGGACAAGCCCTGGGAGGTTCTCTACCGCACCAAGGACTACCTGCTCGCTCCGACCGAGAGCTACGAAAGAGTCGGTGACGTCCCCAACGTGTGCTTCCCCAGCGCGGCGGTAATGGAGCCGGACGAGACGCTTCGTCTCTACTACGGCTGCGCGGACACGTGTATTTCGATGGCCGAAGCCAAGCTGTCTGACGTGGTCGAGTTCGTCAAGACCCACAGCTTCTGAAACCGCAGTGTTGTGGCGGCACCGCTCTAGCCCCTCTGGCTCGCCACTCGACCTGACTCGGCGGCCCGCAGGAGGGCCTCCTCATAGACGCGGGCGAGACGATCCCAGCGCTCGTTCGCCGCGTGGTCGATCTCCTGGCGGCTCGAGTCCGCGTCGAACCAGGCGACCGTTTCTCGAATTCCTGCCGAGAAGGGAACCGTGGCCCTGTAGTCGGGCACGAGCCTGCGCAGCTTCGCGTTGTCGAACACTGTGCTGTAGGCCTTGTCCCCCCACAAGTTGCCCTCTTCCTCGGCGTCCGACGCCACGATCCCGTCGCTCGGGACGTGCAGGATCCTCGGCTCGGCCCCCGCAGCCCTGCCCACGAGCACGTAGATCTGGTTCCACGTGAGGCTCTCCTCGGATGTGATGTGAAAGTCCTGGCCGATGGCGTCCGGATGCCCGAACAGTCCGATCAGGCCCTTGGCGAAGTCGCTGTTGTGGGTCAAGGTCCAGATGCTGGTCCCATCACCGGGAACGATGATCTTGGCTCCCCGGCGCATCCGGTCGATGATCGTGAATGGCTTCTGCCAGCTTCCGATGACAACGGGGATCTGCGAAGGTCCGTAGGTCAATGACGGCCTGACGATGGTCGCCGGGAATCCCGCCGCAGCATGGGCCCGCCGGAGGGCTTCCTCGCAGGCGATCTTGTCACGCGAATACTGCCAGTACGGGTTCACCGTGGGCGTCGACTCGGTGATCATCCAGTGCGAGGGAGGCTTCTCGTACACCGACGCCGAGCTGATGAACACGTACTGTCGTGTGCCGGCGAAGACGCGGATGTCCTTTTCGACCTGGTCCGGCTGGTAACCGACCCACTGAACGACGACGTCGAAGTCACGCCCGCCCACAGCCGCCCGCGCCTGGTCCTCGTCGGCGGCATCGGCCGTGAGCACACGGTCCGGTGCAACGACCGTCTGGAGCTTGGACCGGCCGCGGTTCAGGAGCCACAGCTCATGACCGGCTGCCACAGTCGCATCGGAGCACGCCGTGCCTATTAGGCCGGTCCCGCCGATGAACAAGATACGCATGTAGGCGGCTCCTTGGCTTGTTCAGGGATGTGGGCGCAACCTTAGGACGTCGCATCGAGGAAACACAGCCCTCTGCCCGTACTGCCCGCGCTGCGGGCCGACAGCCGCGCTGCCACAATCGCGGTTGTGAAGGTCCGCACGTTCGTGGTGATCGCGGCGCTTGTCGGTTCAGTGATCGCCGTGCCCGGGACGGGACCTGTTGCGGCCACGCCCACGTCGCACTGGTGGGTAGCGCTCGCCTTCGCCAACCGCGAGCTCGGCGCCGTCGTCGAAGGCAGTGGCGTCGAGCAGGCGGCGAACTGCGAGCTCTCCGTCTACACGACTTCCAATGGCGGCGTCACGTGGGCACCCCCTGTAGTGCTGAGCCGCCGCGCTGGATGCGGAGCCGGTGGCTCGACCGACGAGATGGCGATTACCGCCGACGGCAGCTGGTTCCTTGCGACGTCCCAGGACCTGCCCCATGACCTGTTCCAAGGCCGAGTCCGTCATTCGGGCTTCCGGGTTGTCACGGCCGCCCGTCTCGCACCGTTGGAACCGGCCGACGTGGTCTGCTCTGTGGCAGCTGCGGGCAAGTCGGTCTGGGTTGTGATCGCCAATGTCTGCGCGCCGTGGTCGACAGCCGTCGTGCTGGTCTCGGACAACGACGGCGCCGCCTGGACAAGGTCCCAAGACATGCCGCTCAAGTCGGTGGACGAGGCGAACCTCGTCGACGCCACGCCGCCGGAGAGCTTGGCGGTGGCCGACCCGGCGAGCGCCTGGATGATCGGTACGGCAATGCCCCCAGGCAAGTCCAAGATGCTCGCCGGACCGCTGGAAGTGGCCCGCACCATCGACGCGGGGCACACCTGGCACACGAGCACCCTGCCCTGCAAGACCGACAACATCGACGGGCTGCTCAGCGCGGTCGGGAACGATCTTTCGGCGGTGTGCGTCGGCGATCCAAGTACCGGGTACGCGCCGATGGAGGTGGTCATCTCCACCAACGGCGGTGCGAGCTGGGCACAGCGTTGCAACAACGGATCACGCGGCCTGCTGAGGACCGTCGGCGCTTGTCCGAGCTTCGGCTATCCGGGCGCGATCGTCGCACTGCCGAACGGAGCGCTCGTGATGGCGCTCGGCTACCCGATCGGCGGCGTAGCGGTGTCGCGCGACGGGGGCCGTACCTGGAAGCTCGCGCTCAGGACGGCGGCGACGTTTCTCACCCTTTCGCAGGGCACCGGGCTGGTCTGGATGCTCGGGCTCGGGCCGGTGAGCCCAGGTCTGCGACTCGCGGAGAGTGCAGACGGCTGGAGATGGCACGCGGTGTCGCTGCCTGTCTCCAGCTGAACTCTGGCTGGTGCCCGCAGCCGGCTCGCGTCGACCCGGACACGGGCCCAGGTAGCGCCTTCGTCAAGCCTGCTCCTGGTCACCGCCGCGGCTGCAAGTGTGAGGCGTGGGGCCGGGACCACGGTCCCTCGTTTCGGGAAGTGCCCGGCCGTGCCCGAAGGCGCCGTGGTGCGCGCAGATGTGGGCGGCGACGGACATGGCCGAGCTCATCAAGGCCCCGAGATCGTCACCGCGCAGCACTCCTGCGAGAACCGTGCCGATCACCGCATCGCCGGCTCCCAGGGTGTCGAGCGGCTCGACCGGAACGGCTCCGACGTGGACGGCTTCGCCCCAGGCGGTCGAGATCGAGGCGCCTCGAGGACCCTCGGTCACCAGCACAATCTCCGGTCCTGCCGCCAGGGCCCGCCTTGTCAGATCGTCCACACCGACCGGGTCGAGTCCGGTTCCCGAGAAGCAGGCCATCCAGATCTTGTCGAGCAACGGCTCGTAATACTCACGCGGCCGGTCGGAGAAGTCGAAGGACAGGCGGGCGACGCGCGACATGTCCTGCAGCTGCTCCTCGGTGCCGCTGCGTGCACCTGAGTGGATGCAGTCGAACTGGGCGAGATACTCGAGGTCGGCATCGTCGAGACTGAACCGGGACACCCCGAGGTCGTAAGCCACAAAGCGCCGGTCGCCCCCTTGGAGCTCGACAACCGAGTAAGCGTTCGGTCCCTCGATGATCCTGAGGCGGTCGGTCCTCACACCTTCTTCATCGAGCGCCGCCCTGATGGTGCGCCCAGCATCGTCGGTACCGACAGCACCGACGTAGGCCGCCTCGACGCCGCCCCTGCGAGCGGCCACCGTGACGTTCAAGGCGTTCCCGCCAGGGAACAGGCAGCCCAGCGAACGGTAGATATCGGCCGCGTTGTCGCCGACCGCCGCCATCCGGCTCAATGGGCAACCACGGACGTCACTCAGGGCACGACGAGAATAGGGAAGCGGCCTCGCGCGAGGAGCTGTCGTGGGACACCGCCGAGATGGAGAGCTGGGTGGGCCGAACGTCCCACGACGACGAGGTCGGCTTTGCAGTCCTCCGCGAGGAGCTCGAGCTCGGCGGCAATCTCGCCGCTTCTACAGGTGAAGTCGCCGCGAACACTTGCCTGGCCCAGTTCCTGGGTCACGAATTGTGCGAGTTGCTCGTCGCTCTCGGCATCACCGACGAGCGGGACAGGCGCAAAGAAACCGCCGAGGGCGGCCGCCCCGGGCACGTGCGAAACGAAACAGGCGTGGACGCGGCCCTGCTCGCGTACTGCCAAGCCGACGGCCATTGCGAAAGCGCGGTAGCTCGGCGCCGAGCCGTCGATCCCGACGACGATGCTCCGTATGCCCATGCCCTACTTTCGCGCGGCGGGCGCCGTAGAGCCTGGGAGGGGCGTTCCTATCAGCTCACCGGGTGATTGTGCCGCCCCGTCCTGGCCGGCTGCCCCGTCCGCGCCATTGCCCTGGGCCGCGCCGACGAGCACGTCCGCGCCATTACCCTGGGCCGCGCCGACGAGCACGTCCGGGACGGCCTTGCCGTCGCCACCGTGGTGGATCCTCAATCCGTGACCGTGGTGCATGCGCGCCTTTTGGGCAATCGACTCCTCGTCCACGTGGATGAACTTCTCACCCCGGAGCGCCGAGGCAATTGCCGCGATCACGCTCATGATGACGGCGAAGCCGAGGATGAGCATCAGGGCGTTCTTGAACGGCGTACCGATGAGCTGGGGGAAGAATGCCCGGCCGGTGATGGCGGCAGCCTGGCCGGGAGCGAGATGGCTGAGCACGGCCGGCCCGAGCAGGCTCTTCAACGGGTTGTAGCCCAGGAAGGCAGCGAAGATGTAGCCGAGGGGCGGCATGTGGGAGAGCTGGGCAGCGTTGGCGGCGGGGATGCCGTGAGCGAGAAGGCCCTTGTACATCGCCGGAGGTACCCTGGAGTTCAGCCCGATGACGAGCAGCGTGAAGAAGAGCCCCATTGACAGCGGCATCCCGGTCTGAGCGAACGTGACCCTCATTCCCGAGGCCGCCCCGCGGTGGCGGGCGGGGACCGAGTTCATGATCGACGCCGTGTTCGGCGAAGCGAACAGGCCACCGCCGATCCCTGAGACGAACATCACCGTCGCGAAGGGCAGGTAGGAGAAGTTGGCGGGGAAGGCCATCATCACCGCGTACATCGCCCCCGAGAGCAGCATTCCGGCCGTGGCGAAGGGCCGGGCGCCGTAGCGGTCCGACAGCCTGCCGGAGATCGGCCCGGAGACCACGAAGCCGATCATGAACGGGATCATGTAGATCCCGGCCCACAGCGGGGTTCTTGTGAAGCTGTAACCGTGCTGGGGCAGCCAGATGCCCTGGAACCAGATCATCAACATGAACTGGAAGCCGCCCCGCCCGATCGACCCGAGGAACGACGCTGCATTGCCGGCGGTGAAAGCCCGGATGCGGAACAGCGACAGGCGGAACATGGGCTCGTCCACCCTCATCTCGACGACGACGAAGAGGACGAGACACGCCAGACCCCCGAACATCATCTCCAGCACGAAGGGATTCCCCCAGCCGGTGAGGGAGTGGCCGTAGGGCTTGATGCCGTAGGTGGCGCCCGTGAGGATCATGGCCAGGCCCGCGGCAAAGGAGAGGTTTCCGAGCCAGTCGATCTTGGCCTTGATGCGGACGCCGATCTCCTTCAGCTTCAGGTACGCCCAGACCGTTCCGAAGACCCCGACGGGCACGTTCGCGAGGAACACCCAGCGCCAGCCCACCTGTGAGAGCAGCCCACCGACGACGATGCCCAAGAAGGAGCCGAGGATCCCAGCGACCATGTTCATCCCGAGGGCAAACCCGAGCTGCTCGGAGGGGAAGGCGTCGGTGATGATGGCTGCCGAGTTCGCCATGAGCAGCGCTCCCCCGATGGCCTGGAACATCCTCAGGATGACGAGCTCCAGGGCCCCGGCCGAGCCTGTGCTCCAGACGAGCGACAGGAGGATCGCCCCGACGGTGAACCAGGCAAAGCCGAGGTTGTACATCTTCACCCGGCCGAACATGTCGCCGATGCGCCCCACGGTCACCACGACGGCGGCCGACACCAGCATGTAGCCCATCATGATCCAGAGCAGGTAGGGGAAATTGGAGGCCTGCAGCGGGTTCAGGTGGATGCCCCTGAAGATGACCGGCAGGGCGATCATGAGGCTCGTCGCGTTGGTCGTTGCCAGCAGCACTCCGATCGTGGTGTTGGAGAGGACGACCCACTTGTAGCGGGGCCCCACGGCCGTCGAGCGGGTCGGCGTCAGTACGCTCACGTTCGAGTCTCCTTTGATTCGTGATGTTCTGCTGTCGTCGCAGGCGTCTCTTCCTTGCACTCGGTCGCAAATGACTCGAGCAATGTCACAGCCCTTTCGAGAGCCAGCCGGTCGGCCTTGCCGAGGGCGTTGACGTGCCCGGCGAGCCAGGCATTGCCGATCCGAGCGCGCCGCTCGAGCAGTTCCGTGCCTTTCTGCGTGGAGGTGAGCTGCACGCCCCGACGGTCGGCGGGGTTCGCCCGGCGGGCGATGAGGCCGGCCTCTTCCAGCCTGTCGGCCAGGCGTGTCGCGGCCGGGGAAGGCAGGCCCTCGATCTCGGCCAGCCGACCGACGCCGAGCGGGCCGTTGCGAACCACGGTGGCGAGCGCGGAGAACTGGGTGATGGTGAGCTCGGACGGGTCCATCCGGCGCAGCTGACGGGAGAGGCGGACCATCGACAGCCGCAGCCGGGCGGCCAGCACATGGGGGGCGCTGGCACTGCCTTGCGCGCTCGTCACCTCGCTCATCGCACTGACGCCTCTTTCATGAACCGGCCGGCTGCCGGAGCTGTCCCCAGTTGGGCACCTCGTTGGCCGAACCGCCGGTTCCTAGCTAATGTACCGATATTACTATATGCCGGCAGCATCGATCGCGGCTCCAAGGCACGGGCAGGAGAGCGCGGCAGACTTCACGCTCGATTGCAGATGGACGGTGGCCCGGTGAGTGAGTCCGAGCCGTTCGTCGTCATGGCCAAGCCCGTGGGGCCGATCTGCAACCTCGACTGCGGCTACTGCTACTACCTGGGCAAGACCGGGCTCTTTCCCCCGGGAGAGCACTTCCGGATGAGCCCGGAGGTGCTCGAGTCGTACGTCTCTTCCTTCATCGCCGCCAGCCCTGGGCCGGTCGTGCATTTCGGTTGGCACGGCGGCGAGCCGACCCTGGCCGGCGTGGAGTTCTACCGCCAGGTCCTGGAGATCCAGCACCGGTACCTGCCGGCAGGCTGGCGCTGTCTCAACAACATGCAGACAAACGGGACGCTGCTCAACGAGCGGTGGTGCACGTTCCTGGCCGAGCATCATTTCTCAGTGGGGCTCAGCATCGATGGCCCGGCAGTCCTGCACGACGCTTCCCGCCCGGACCGACACGGCCGGCCCACGCACGAGAGGGCTCTGCGCGGGCTCGGTCTGCTCCGCGCCGCAGGCATCGAGCCTGACGTGCTGTGCACCTTGAACGCGTTGACGGCCGCTCACCCCAGGGAGGTCTACCGGTTCTTCGTCGACCAGAACGTGCAGTGGGTGCAGTTCCTCCCCGTTGTGGAGAAAGTGCCCGACGGTGGTGTGTCGGAACGCTCGGTCACGCCCGAGGCGATGGGGGAGTTCCTCTGCACGGTCTTTGACGAGTGGGTCCGCCACGATGTCGCGCGCATCGGCGTGCAGAATTTCCTCGAGTGCTTCCTTGTCGTCTCCGGCAAGCCGGCCAACCTCTGCGTGATGTCTCGGACGTGCGGACGTGTCCTCGCCATGGAGCATGACGGGAGCGTCTACTCCTGCGACCACTACGTCGATGCCGGCCATCGCCTTGGC
Organism: uncultured Acidimicrobiaceae bacterium; assembly: GCA_963807575.1. Taxonomy (GTDB): domain Bacteria; phylum Actinomycetota; class Acidimicrobiia; order Acidimicrobiales; family Bog-793; genus Fen-455. The sequence goes on along the minus strand of CAWECD010000013.1, from coordinate 176,626 downwards.
AACGTGACGAGCGACGGGCTTGCGACCCTCATAGGGTCACCCACCCAGCTTGCCTTCGGCGAGGCCAAGCACGACGCCTTGCCGGCCTACTGCCGGGAGTGCCCGGTGGGCTTCCTGTGTCACGGGGGCTGTCCGAAGGACCGCTTTGCCACCACGCCCGACGGCGAGGGTGGCCTCAACCACCTCTGTGCCGGTTACCGGCGCCTGTACAGCCATGTCCTGCCCTACCTCATGCGTATGGCGGCCCTGGCCCGTCAGGGTCGGCCGATCTTCGAGATCACCGTAGAGCTCGAGGCCGCCGAGCACGAGGACCGGGAGCGATGGCGGTTGACCGGGCGCAACGATCCATGCCCGTGCGGGAGCGGCCGCAAGTACAAGCAGTGTTGTCTGTTGACGAGACGGCGGTGACCGACAAGGGGCCAGCCGATGCCAGACTGGCAGTCGATGTCAGACCCAGCGGCTAGACCGGACGTCGTGGCTGAACAGCGCGCGCGCCGGGTCATGTCCTTCGATCGGGTTCCTCGCTTGGTCTTCTGGGAGACGACCAAAGCCTGCCCGCTCGCTTGCGTGCACTGCCGGGCGGTCGCGCAGCGCGATCCGGGACCGGACGAGCTCAGCACCGAAGAGGGCAAATCCATCATCGACGAGCTCGCGGGCGCCGGCCAGCCGGTCCCCGTCCTGATCCTGACCGGCGGTGACTGTCTGCAGCGGCAAGACCTCGACGCACTGACCGCGTACGCGCAGAGCCTGGGCGTGCCGGTCGCCATCTCGCCCTCGGTCTCTCCCAACTTGAATGCCGCCACGCTTGCGATGCTGTACGCCAACGGGGTGCGGACGGCGTCGCTCAGCCTGGACGGTGCGCTCGCCGACACCCATGAACAGGTTCGCCAGATCCCCGGTCACTTCGACGAGACGATTCGCGCGATCGGCCTGCTCAAGGCGCACGGATTTGCAGTGCAGGTCAATTCGGCTGTCATGGCGCAGAACGTCCGGGAGCTCGCCGACTTGGCGGCACTGCTGGTCCGCCAGGGGGTGAGGACCTGGGAAGTGTTCTTCCTCATCGGTGTGGGACGTGGGAACGCGGTCGCCGAGATCGAGAACGACGAGTACGAGGACGTCTGTCACTTCCTTGTGGACGCCGCCCAGTACGGCATGACGGTGCGGACAGTGGAGGCGCCTTTCTTCCGCAGGGTGCGCGACTGGCGGTCCAAGCTGACCGACCCGAACCTCGACCCGGCAGTCGAGTTCCGGCTGGGTCCGCTCTACCGGGAGCTGCGTGCGCGCCTTCGCGAGCAGATGGGCGAGCCGACCTCCCCGGTGCTGGCACCGACGGCTGCGACTCGTGACGGCAAGGGCATCGTGTTCGTGGCCCATGACGGCCGGGTGTACCCGGCCGGCTTCATGCCTCTTTCGCTTGGATCGGTGCGCGACAAGGGCGTGCTCGAGATCTACCGCGACGACCCGGTGTTGAACGCGATCCGCAACGCGGAGTTCCCAGGGCGCTGCGGGCGGTGCGAGTACGCCGATGAGTGCGGAGGTTCGAGGGCACGGGCCTACGCGGCCACCGGCGACCCGCTCGCGGACGACCCAGCTTGCTCATACGTTCCCTCGTAGGCGACACTCGCGAGGTAGTCGCGTGCTGAGCGACCGGCTCGAATCGAAGGAGACCGAAGATGGGCGTAACTGTTTCAGGCGTCAAGGCCGTGGAGATTCTCGACTCCCGGGGCAACCCGACCCTGGCGGTGACGGTGACGCTCGGCGACGGCACCATTTCGCGCGCAGGCGTACCGTCCGGTGCGTCGACGGGCTCGCGCGAGGCAGTAGAGCTCCGGGACGGCGACCCGGCCCGCTACGGGGGCAAGGGTGTTCTCGGAGCCGTTGGAGCCGTCAACGCTGAGATCGCCGACGCGATCAGTGGACGGACCTTTGCTGATCTCGCGGAGCTGGACGGCACCCTGATCAGGCTCGACGGCACCCAGAACAAGGGCCGGTTGGGCGCAAACGCCATCGTCGGGGTGTCCATGGCTGCAGCTCGGGCGATCGCCGCCTCCGCCGGAGTGCCGCTGTGGCGCTCACTCAACCCTTCAGGGGTGACGCCCCGGCTCCCGGTCCCCCATTTCAATGTCCTCAACGGCGGGGTTCACGCGCCGAACAAGCTGGACTTCCAGGAGTTCATGGTGGCCCCGCTGGGCGCTCCGAGCATGGCAGAAGCCGTGCGGGCCGGTGCCGAGGTCTACACGGCCTTGCGCAAGCTGCTCGTGGGCAAGGGGTTCGCGACGGGGCTCGGCGACGAGGGGGGCTTCGCTCCGGAGATCGATGAGCCTGAAGAGGTCCTGGGCTTGATCGTCCAGGCGATAAACCAGACCGGCTACCGCCCCGGCCGCGACGGCGTGGCGATCGCTCTCGACCCGGCTGCAAGCGAATTCTTCCGCGACGGCAGCTACCACGTGGCTGGGCGGACCCTCTCGAGCGAGGACATGATCGACCGTTACGAAGCGATCATCGGCGACTTCCCGGTGTGGAGCCTGGAGGACGGCCTCGCAGAAGGCGACTGGGACGGCTGGATCCGCCTGACCGAGCGGTTGGGTGAGCGCATCCAGATCGTGGGCGACGACCTGCTCGTGACCAACCCGGTGATCATCGCCGAGGCGATCAGGCGGCGCGCGGCAAACTCTGCGTTGATCAAGGTCAACCAGATCGGCAGTGTGACCGAGACCCTGGCCGCGATGGCAGTGTGCAGGCAAGCCGGCTGGACGCAGATGGTGTCGCACCGCTCGGGCGAGACGGAGGACACCTTTATCGCCGACATGGTGGTTGGTTCCGGGTGTGGCCAGCTCAAGACCGGTGCGCCGGCGCGTGGAGAGCGGGTGGCGAAGTACAACCGCCTCATCGAGATCGAAGCGGCCGAGCGGCTGCCTTACGGGCTGGCCGGCTGACCTCGGACGGGCCGGCTGCCTTACGGGCTGGCCGGCTGACCTCGGACGGGCCGGCGCCGGTGGCGTCGGCCCCTCGAAGCTCTCTGGCGGCCGTGAGGTCGTGGTTGCCGGCCTACCCTGTCTGAACGTGACAGAGGTCCATGTCTTCCTGGTCCGGCACGGCGAGACGGCGCTCAATGCCGCCGGCGTTCTCCGCGGACAACTCGACGTTCCGCTCGACGAGACCGGTGAGGCCGAGGCCCTGGCGCTCGGCGAGCTGTTTCGTGAAGTGCCGCTGAGCGCGGTCGTGTCGAGCCCACTCAGGCGAGCGACCGATACTGCGCGCCCGATCGCCTCGAGCTCGGGGGCACCGGTCGAGATCGACGACCGGCTGAGTGACCGTTACTACGGCAAGTGGGCTGGGCACTCGGTCGAGCAGGTTGAGGAACGGTTCGGATCGGTCGATGCCGCGCCCTTTGTCGAAGTACGACGACTTCTCGAGGCTAGGGCCGCAGAAGCCTTGCTCGATGCGGTCGCCGCCCTCGATGCGGTCGCCGTCGGTGATGCGGGAGCCGCCCAGGAGGCAAGCGGCACCAGCGAGCTCGGCGTGGCGCTCGTCACTCACGATGCCGTGATCCGGGCGCTTCTCGGCCGGTTCCTGCCTGATTTGAACCTGGCCACCGTTGACCTCCCAACCGGGTCTTGGACGCAACTCGTGTCGACCCCAACCAGTAGATGGAGGGCTCTGCACCTTGGCGAGGTCCCGGCGAGCGGGCGCCGGCCAACTCTCTCGGCCCGACCGAGCCGCCACCGACGAGGTACCGAGCAATGATGCTGACCGAGCCTCGAGGGACCCACGTGGCATTGCCGTGCAGCAACATAGACAGGTCCGTCGAGTTCTCGCACGACCAGAAGGTCTTCAGCACCGTCAGGCAACTCTGGATGGTTCCTTACGGACGGTTCCTCAGGACCCGCCCCGGCGTAGGCTAGGCCCGTGTTGCGCCTTCTGACCGCGGGCGAGTCCCACGGGCGTGCGCTCGTTGCCGTCATAGAAGGGCTTCCTGCCGGACTGCCGATCACTGCCGACGAGATCTCCGGCGAGCTTGCCCGCCGCAGGCTCGGCTTCGGGCGAGGTCCACGTCAACGTTTCGAGACCGACCAGATCAGCATCCTCGGTGGCGTTCGGCACGGGCGCACTCTGGGGTCGCCGGTCGCGATCGAGATCGCAAATGCCGAGTGGCCCAAGTGGCGTGAGGAGATGTCCCCTGAGCCCGGCCATCCCTCGCGTCGACTCACACAGCCCCGGCCGGGTCACGCGGATCTCGCCGGCATGCAGAAGTACGGCTTTGATGACGCCCGTGACGTGCTCGAACGCGCTTCGGCTCGTGAGACGGCCGCGAGAGTGGCGGCAGGCGCGTGCGCCAAGGCCCTCCTGGCCCAGATCGGCGTCGCGATCGTGAGCCATGTCGTACAGATCGGCGGTACGGACGCGCCAGCGGGGCTGCGCCCGCTGCCGCACGACCTCGCGACGGTCGATGCGTCTCCGGTGCGGTGCTTCGACCCGTCGGCGGAGACCGCCATGGTCGCCGAGATAAAGACCGCAGCCAAGGACGGGGACTCCCTCGGTGGCACCGCCGAGGTCGTGGCTTACGGGGTACCGGTCGGCCTGGGAAGCCACGTTCACTGGGACCGCAAGCTCGACGGCCTCATTGCCCAGGCGCTGATGAGCATTCAGGCGGTGAAGGCCGTGTGGATCGGAGAAGGCTTCGACGTCGCACGCCGCCGGGGATCTGCCGGTCACGACTCCATCTTCTTCGACACCGCTTCACGCGAGTACAAGAGAGAGACGTCGCTGGCCGGCGGCATCGAGGGCGGCATGTCCACGGGAGGCCTTCTTTTCGTAGGCGCGTCTATGAAGCCGCTCGCCACGCTGAACCGTCCTGTGCTCAAGACCGTCGACGTGTTGACCAAGGAGGAGACCGTCTCGTTCAAGGAGCGCACCGACGTCACCGCGGTGCCCGCGATGGGCGTGGTAGCAGAAACGATGTTGGCCCTCGTGCTGGCGTCCGAGGCGCTTCGCAAGTTCGGGGGAGACAGCGTCTCCGAGCTCACGCGCAACCACGCTTCGTACCTCGCCGAGGTCCGCGACGAGCATTGGCCGAGCGCGGTAACCGATTGACGCCCGAGCAGGGGATCGTCCTCGGCGTTGCCGGCTTCCTCGGGGGCACGGTGAACAGCGTCGCCGGGGGCGGCTCGCTCATCTCGTTCCCCGCTCTGCTTGCCGTGGGCTACCCCGGTGTCACGGCGAACATGACTAATACAGTCGCCCTCTGGCCCGGCTACGTGGGCAGCTCGGTCGCTTATCGCCGGGAGCTGGAGGGCCAGCGATCCCGGGCGATGGCGCTGGCCGCGACCTGCATCGTCGGTGGCGCCGCCGGATCGGTGTTGTTGCTCACGACGCCTGCGACGGTCTTCAAGCGGGCCGTGCCCTGGCTGATCCTCCTAGCGTGCGCCCTCTTCGCCCTTCAGCCGCTGGCCAGCCGCGCGCTCGCAAGAGGACAGGCCCAGTCCAAGGAGCACTGCTCGCCCGCTCTCCACGTCGCGGTCCTGCTTGCAGCGATCTACGGCGCCTACTTCGGCGCGGGGCTCGGCATCGTGCTCCTGGCGATGCTCGGGTTGGCGATCCCCGCCAGCCTGCAGAAGCTGAACGGCCTCAAGCAGGTCCTTTCGGTCGTCATCAACTCAGTGGCCGTCGTCGCCTACGGTGTCTTCGGTTCCGTCGCGTGGGCTGCGGTCGCCATCATGGCTGCGGCCAGCCTTCTCGGCGGTCGCCTGGGCGGCGGCTTTGCCCGTCGGCTGAGCCCGATCCTGCTCCGTGTCCTCGTTCTCGGCTTCGGCATCACGGTCGGCTGCATCCTCCTCGCGCGTCAATGACACCGGCCGTCAATGACACCGGCGTAGGCGGGTTGGTACGCTCCCGAGCGTGTTCACCGGCCTGATTGAAGAGATGGGCACCTACCTTGACCACGACGGGGACCGGTACCGGATCAGGGCGTCGCTCGTGCTGCAGGACACCAAGGTCGGCGATTCCATCTCGGTGAACGGGTGCTGCACGACAGTCGTCGCCTGCGACGCCGAGACCTGGGAGACGCAGCTAACACCCGAGACCCTCGGTCGGACGACCTTTGGTCTTCTGAAGCCCGGCGACGCGGTGAACCTCGAGCGGCCGGTCCGGCTGAGCGACCGCCTTGGCGGGCACGTCGTGCAGGGTCATGTCGACGGCATCGGGGAAGTGACAGCTGCGGCACCGGATCTCAAGGTCCGGATACCGCGGGAGCTGATCCGCTATTGCGTGGAAAAGGGCTCTATCGCCGTCGACGGGGTGAGCCTCACGATTTTCGACGTCGGCCAGGACAGCTTCGCCGTTGCCGTGATCCCCCACACCTCGGAGGTGACGACACTCGGCCGGCGCATACCGGGCGACAAGGTGAACATCGAGGTTGACATTGCTGCCAAGCAGATCGAGAAGCTTCTGAGCCCCTATCTCGCGAAGCTGATGTGACGATGGCCGGCCGCGCAGCCGCCCGCCACAGCTCGCGGTCGTCAGGCGATTTCGGCCAGCACTTCAGCGATCTGCACCGCGTTGAGCGCAGCGCCCTTGCGGAGGTTGTCCCCGACGACGAAGAGCGACAGCCCGTAGGGCACGGTCGCGTCTTGCCGCACCCTTCCCACGAGCGACACGTCACCGCCCGTCGCGCCGAGCGGCGTCGGGATGTCGCACAGCTCGACACCCGCCGCGCCGCCGAGGGCGGCGAGCGCCTCTTCTGGACTGAGCGCCCGTTCGAACTCGAGGTTGAGCGCCAGGCTGTGCCCGGTGAACACGGGCACCCGGACACAGGTGCACGAGACGAGGAGGTCGGGAAGACCCAGGATCTTCCGGCTCTCGTCCCGGAACTTCTGCTCCTCGCTGGTCTCACCGCTCCCGTCGTTGACCATGTGACCGGCCAGCGGGATGACATTGAACGCGATCGATGCCGGGAATTTGACCGGGGCCGGCAGGTCGACGGCCCTGCCGTCGTGTGCGAGCGCCGCGGCGCCGTCCGCCACCTTGCGAACCTGCTCGTCCAGCTCTGAGGTCCCCGCCAGTCCGGCGCCGGACACAGCCTGATAGGTCGAGGCTACGACTCGGCGCAGACCTGCTCTCTCATCGAGGGGCTTCAGCACGGGCATGGCGACCATGGTCGTGCAATTCGGGTTGGCGACGATCCCTTTCGGTATGGAGTCCAGTGCTTCGCGGTTGACCTCGGGGACGACCAGGGGCACCTCAGGGTCCATCCGCCACGCCGACGAGTTGTCGATGACGATGGCGCCGGCGGCGGCCACGCGGGGCGCGAGGTCCAAGGATGTCGCGGCACCGCAGGAGAACAGCGCGATGTCCATCCCCGTGAAGTCGGCACCGACGACATCTTCGACTACGACTTCGCCGTCGTCCCACCACAGCGTGCGCCCTGCCGATCTTGCGCTCGCGAAGTAACGCATGCTCTCCGCCGGAAACCTTCGTTCCGCAAGGACCGACCTCATCACGGCGCCGACTTGTCCCGTGGCGCCGAAAACCCCGACTCGCATGGGTCGAGTCTACTGGCGCCCCCCGTGAGGGCCGGAGCCGGCACGAACCGCCTCTGTGGTTTGTGGTTCTTCGGGACCGGCCTCGAGCGGCCCCCGTGTCGTCAGCCGCCCAGCTCGAAGGCGGTGTGAAGGGCCTGAACCGCCCGCTCCGCGTGCTCCGCACGGACCAAGCACGATATGCGGATGGGAGACGTCGAGATCATCTCGATGTTGATCCCGGCCGCTGCGAGGGTCTCGAACATTGTCGCGGTGACTCCCGGATGGGTCCTCATGCCCGCACCAACGAGGGTGACCGTGGCAACGTCGTCGTCGGCGATCACCGACACCGCGCCCAGTTGCGGGACGAGCTGCTCTGCCACTTCGAGGCTGCCCTCCAGGTCGGCGCGCGGGATGGTGAAGGAGATGTCTGTCATCCCGTGGTGTGAGGTGTTCTGAACGATCACGTCGACGTTGATCGCCCGGTCGGCAAGCCCCCTGAAGACTGAGGCAGCGATGCCCGGTTGGTCCGGGACTCCGGCAATCGTGATCTTGGCCTCGGTCGAATCGCTTGTCACCGCCGAGACGATGGGCTGTTCCATCAAAGGATCCTCCTCGCTGACCTGGGTGCCGGGCTCCCAGGTGAAGCTTGATCTCACGTGGAGCGGTACGTGGTGGTTCCGGGCGAACTCGACCGAGCGGAGCGCAAGGACCTTTCCGCCCGTTGCAGCGATCTCGAGCATCTCCTCGAAGGAGATCCTCGGTATCCGGTGGGCGGTCGGAACCACGCGGGGATCAGCGGTGAACACTCCCGGGACGTCCGTGTAGATCTCGCAGAGCTCGGCTCCGAGGGCAGCGGCGAGTGCCACTGCTGTGGTATCGGAGCCTCCGCGGCCAAGGGTGGTCACGTCCCGTGCGCTCGAGACTCCCTGGAAGCCGGCCACGACCGGGACGATGCCCTCAGCCAGCGACTCACGAAGACGATCGCCCTTCACCTCGAGGATCCGTGCCTTGGTGTGCGTGGTATCGGTGATGATGCCTGCCTGGCTGCCCGTGAACGAGGCGGCTGGCACACCGAGCTCCGCAAGTGCCATGCACAGCAGCGACATCGAGATTCGCTCGCCTGCAGTGAGCAGCATGTCGAGCTCCCGGCCCGGGCGGACCCGGCTCACGTCCTCGGCGAGCCGGATCAGTCCGTCGGTGGTCTTGCCCATGGCACTGACCACGACGACGACGTTCGTTCCGCTGCGGCGTGTGCGAGCGATGTGGTCCGCCACGGCGCGGATGCGGTCCGCGTCGCCAACCGAGGTTCCTCCGAACTTCTGGACAACTAGGTTCACGCCGGCCAAGCTACCGCCGGGCCGGGACCTTGGGCGATCACGGGACCTGTGCGTTGCCATGTCGACTATGGGCGCGTAGCGACGCACAGGTGCGGTTCCGGCCGTGTTCCGGGCGTGTTTCGGCCGAGCGAAGGGCCGAGCGACCGACCCGCATATGCGTTATGGCCGGCTGCTAAGTAGCGTGTCGATCCGTGCCTACCGAGAAGAGAGCGCGGCAGCGAGCCGCTCGTGAACAAAAGCAAGCCGTCATCGAAAAGGGCAGGAAGCGACGCCGAAACACGCGGCGTGGCATTGGGGGCTTGATCGTGGCCCTCGTCATCGTCGGCATCGTGCTGCTCGTGAACAGTTCGAGCACGAAGTCGGCCAAGACAACGACGACGACGTCGAGCACGACGGTGCCGGCCTCCAGCACGACGTCGAGCACTGTTCCGCCCACTACGTTCCCGACGCCGACAACCCAGCCGTTGACGACGACGGCGGTGGCCCCGACGTGCCCGCCCACTACGGGATCGGCCACGCGGGTCGTGTTGTTCACGAAGGCACCGCCGACATGCATCTCCGCGACCTCGGTCTGGGACGCCACGTTCAAGACGAGCCTTGGCGACATCGTCGAGAAGATGTCGGCTGCCTCGTCGTTCGCAGCCGTGAACAACTTCGTGTTCCTGGCTCGCTACAAGTACTTCGACGACACCGACTTCTTTCGAGTGCTCAAGGGTTTCGTCGTGCAGGGCGGTTCGGTGACCGACGCGGATGCAAATGGAGCCACAGGCAAACCGGGCAAGATGGAATACGGGTATCCCGGCTATCAATTCACCGGCAACACTCCGCCCGCGAGCTGCTCGACCAAGCCGACAGGTCCCGGCTGCTACACACCCGGTGACCTTGCGATGGCGAATTCAGGGGCGCCGTCCAGCAACGAGAGCGAGTTCTTCTTCATCCTGCCTGGCGGCCAGACGGAGCTGTCGCCCTCCTACACGCTCTTCGGTCACCTGGTGTCGGGTATGAGCGTCCTCGACAAGATCGGGTCGTACGGTGCCGCCAATACTGCGACCAGCACTGGCGCTCCGACGGTCACGGTCTACCTCCTGAGCGTCACCGTCAAGCAGATTTCCGGCTGAGGCCGGCCACCAACCCGAAGACCCGGCCACCAAACCGAAGAGACGAAACGGAGCCCTCGATGCCGAGCGAATGCCCCCCAGCCGACGGCTCCGCGCCGAAGACCCGACGCTTCGATGGTCCGCCGCCGATGTGCATCGACCTCTCCAAGCGCTACACGGCGGAAATGGTCACGTCCAAGGGCACGATGATGTTCGCACTCGACGCTGTGCGCGCTCCGAGAACAGTGAACAATTTTGTCTTTCTGGCGCGCTACCACTATTTCGACGGGATCGCGTTCCACCGGGTCATCCCCGGGTTCGTGTTACAGGGCGGTGATCCGGACGGGACCGGCGCCGGTGGGCCGGGCTACCGGTTCGAGGATGAGCTGCCCCAGCCCGGTCGCTACGAGCTCGGCTCGCTGGCCATGGCCAATGCCGGGCGGGACACGAACGGGAGCCAGTTCTTCGTGATCTCGGGACCCGACGGGATGCGATTGCCGCCGCTCTACTCGCTGTTCGGCCAGCTTGTATCCGGCAGGGACGTCGTCGCGGCGATCGACTCGGTGGGAACCAAGTCGGGCGCCCCCAAGGAGAAGGTCCTGATCGAGTCGGTCACGATCGCCGAGCTGGACTGACGAGCTGGCCTGAACCGACCTAGCGGTCTGCAGCTGTTCGGGCCGGCAGCTCTTTCGGCAGGGAGCTCTGTCAAGGCAGAGCGTCGAGCCCGGCCTCCACTCCGTCGACGTAGACGGTGGCCTGTCCTTCGCCCGCTGATCGCCACGAGCCGTCCGAGTCCCTGATGAGCGCCGTGCGCTCAGGGATGCCGGCAATTGGGATCCCCGCTGGGGCGAGCTCGAGCGTCCGCCAGAAGTGGTGTGAAGCGCCGGAGTCATGATGCGGCACGACGGCCATCTGTTCGACGAGGCCGAGCCCCACCGTGAACGCCCCCCCTCGCGGGTCGACCATGGGATCGACCAGCACCATCGCACCGGCCGAGGATCCGGCGACGACCGCGCCGTGGCGCAAGGCGTTCGCGAGCGCGTCGAATACGAGCGAGCCCTTGAGCACCGACAGCAGGTGGAGGGGCGAGCCACCGGAGAGGTAGATGAAGCGTGCCTCTCGCACCGCGGTTGCGTTGACCTCCTTGTTCGCGTCCCCATGCCGCAGCACCATCAGCCCGCGGGCTCGGGAGCCCAGCGACGAGAACCACGTCTCAGCTGTGGCGACTGCTCGGTCGGGATGCTGGTAAGCCGCGGCGGTGGGAAGAATCAGCACCTCGTCGGCACCGGAGCGCTCCAACAGCTCGGCGTCGTACTCGGTGCCTGCTTGCCACTCGCCGCCGCCGACGAGGGCGAGGACGCCGGCCGCCGGTGCCAGGTGCTGCTGATCGCTCACGGGGCGGGAACCTACACCTTGGCCGGGGGGATGTACCTCGCGGATGCGATGGAGCCCGATTCAGCCTCCAACACCCATATGGACCCCTTCTTCACGTCCACCGGCCCGGGGAGGTAGGCCCCGGCCTTCTCGAGCAGTTCGACCATTCCCCAAATCACGTCCCCGTGGGTGCACAGCACCGGCACACCGCCATCGGCTGCCAGCTCTCTTGCCTGTAGGAGGGCGCTCGACGCGTCGGATCCCTCTGAGAGGAACTCCGCGGCGGCAATGGGCAACCCGCACGCGGCCGCGAGGGGTCCGAGAGTCGCCAGGCAGCGTTCGGCGCTGCTGGACAGCAGCAGCGTGGGCCTGGGCTCGAGCGGAGCAGCAGAGGACTTGTGCGGTCGCGCGCCCGGTGCTCCAGTGTCGAAGTGATGGGCGAGAGCCTGAGCTTCCTTCAGACCGCGATCAGTCAGGGGACGATCCTCGTCCCGACCGGTCCAGCCCTCGCGTGGCACAGCGTGAGCGTGGCGCACGACATATGCCGCGACTATCGCACGTGGCTCTTCTCTTGCCGGAGGCCCAGAGTGTCCCGGCGTCTTGGAGCCCGGAGTCTTGGAGCCGGACATGATGTTGCCCATCAGTGGACAGTGCTCAGGCCGACTGCTGCGCCGACACCGTAGGTGACGGCACCGGCCGCGGCACAGATCGCAAGCTGGCGGAATGCCGACCACCACCATGAACGCCCCGTGAACAGCGAGAGCGCCGAGCCCACGATCACCGCAGCGATGGCCGCGATCACGATCGACGCGAGCACGGCACCGTTTCCACCTCCGACGAGAAACGGGATCAGCGGCAACAAGGCACCCACGCTGAAGGTCCCGAACGACGCGAAGGCCGCCTGCACAGGCCTGCCGAGTGAGTCGGGATGGATGCCGAGCTCCTCGCGGGCGTGGGTCTCGAGTGCAAGCTGCGGATCGGCCATCATCTGCTTGGCGACTTCGGTGGCGAGCTCAGTGGAGATGCCGCGGCTCTCATAGATTCTCACCAGCTCCTGGAGCTCTCCCTCGGGGCGACGGTGGATCTCTTGGCGCTCACGTTCGATCTCGCGCTGGAACAGCTCGGTCTGAGCGCGCATCGAGATGTACTCACCGGCAGCCATCGAGAACGCACCGCCGAGGAGCCCTGCCAGACCGGCAAGTCGCACGACCCCGGCGGGCGGGCTCGCCCCCGAGAGCCCGAGGATCAGAGAAACATTGGTCACAAGGCCGTCACTGATGCCGAACACGGCGGCCCGCGCGCTGCCTCCCCTGATGTCGCGGTGGTGGTGCTCTTGGGTTGGCGGCTCGGAGAAGCTCCGAGGCCTAGTGCGAGCCTTCAGCATCGCGGCCAGCCATCCCGGGACGCCGGGAGTCAGCGAGCGACTCTTGGCGGAAGCCCGCGGGGGCACGAGGGGAGGGTCGGCCGATGGAGGCACGACTCCAGTTTGGAGCAGGTGAGCGCCCGATGTGAAGCCGGTGCCACTGCCGGCGCCCCGGCAGGTCCCAAGTTGTCGCTCCAAGCCCGCGAACGCGGCGCACAATGGCGGAATTGCCCGCAGGGACGCGTCCGCCTCCGGCGGGCACGCGCCTACACTCGGCCCAAGCCCATGGACCGACCGATGCCTCGAGCCCGCGACCTGAGCGGTTCTCGAGCTTTCCGCGACGAGCGCGGCGTCTGCGCCCAATTCCGGTGACCGGCAGCCGGACCTGACCGGGCTCGGACATGAATGTTCTCGATGTGATCCTCATAGTCGTCATCCTGGCATCGGCCTTCCGTGGGTTCCGGCGGGGCGCCGCCGTCCAGATCCTGTCCTACGGCGGGGCCCTCGGCGGCCTGGCTCTCGGCGTGGTGCTGGTCCTCCTCGTCTGCCCTCATGTGAACGGGCAGCACGCGAAGACTCTTCTTGCCCTGCTGCTGCTGCTCGTGCCCGCGGCGGTGCTCGCCACCGCAGGGCGCCAGGTGGGAGCGGGACTGTGGCGCCGGCTGCGCAAGGCCCGTTTCGGTGCCGTCGACGCAGCAGGTGGTGCGATCATCGCGACCGGCGGGGCCTTCGTCGTGGTCTGGGTGCTTGCCTCGATCCTGGTGAACAGCCAGTTCTCTCTCGTGGCCAACCAGATCAACGGTTCTGGCATCGTCCAGTTCGTCACCAAGGTCATGCCCCCGATACCGACGGCACTCGCGCCCGTGGAGCGTTTCCTGAGTGACGAGGGCCTGCAGCTCGTGGCTGACGGTTTCATCCAGCTCGCCGGGCCGGTGCCCTATCCCTCCGCTGCCGAGGTACGGGCTGGTGCCGGCAGGGCCGCCCCTTCCACGGTGAAGGTGATCGCGGTCGGATGTGGCGAGGTCCAGGAGGGCTCGGGCTTCGTGGTGGCGCCAGGCCTGGTTGTCACGAACGCCCACGTGGTCGCCGGCACGCAGTCGATCAGGGTCGAGGACTCGGTCGGCTACCACGCTGCGGTGGTCGAGCTGTTCGACCCCGAGTTCGACCTTGCCGTCCTGCGCGTGCAAGGACTGGCGGAACGGGCGCTGACCATCGATCCGGGCACGGTGGCCCGGGCCACAAAAGCCGTGGTGCTCGGCTATCCGGAGGGGGGTCCCCTTGCGGTCGACCGCGCGGGAGTGCGCTCGGAGATCCTCGCGACCGGGCTCGACATCTACGGTGAGAACCCGACGGTGCGCGCGGTCTACGTGATCCAGGCCCTCGTCCGGCCGGGGAACTCCGGCGGCCCGCTCGTCGAGCCGGACGGTGTCGTCATCGGCGTGGTCTTCTCGCGCTCGCCCACCAGCAACGACATCGGCTACGCGCTCGCATCTCCGGGAGTCCTCGCGCGCGTCCGGAGGGCCGAGTCATTGCCGGCTTCGACGGTCGTTGGTACCGGCGGCTGTATCGCGAGATGAGCGGGTAACCAGTGAGGGGGCAAAGAGAACGGTCCCGGCGCACCAGGCGTCTCAGCGACACCGGTGAGGGAGTGTCCCCCGGCACCTGGCACGCCTAGGACCATCGCTCACGCTATGACGCCCACCGGTCGCGCCATAGTGCCGAAGGTCCCATATCAAGATGTCGGTCTCGTTGCGACCGAGCCCAACGCCGTCCTCGTCCATCGAGGTTTCCGGCGCCAGGTGGCGGCCTGAGGAGGGACTCGCGGTTGACCCACCGTAATAGGAGTGATTATCATTCCGCTCGCGGTGGCAACTAGGCGGCCGCCTCGGCTCGCGAGGTGTGACACGAAAGAGTCTCTTCCGCTCCTGCGAGGTGGTAGCTGGGCGAAGGTCGTTGCCGTCTGCCTTGCCGTGGCGCTGCTCGGGTCCGCCTGCTCGAGCACGACGGGCATTCGGGGCGGTGGAGTCGTCGCGGCCGTGGGCGCAGAGAACCAGTATGCGAATGTCATCGCGCAGATCGGCGGCAGGTACGTCGAGGTGTCTGCGATCGTGAGCAATCCCAGCACCGATCCCCATTCGTTCGAAGCGAGCCCGTCCGTGGCCGCCGAGGTCAGCGCCGCTCAACTCGTCGTCCAGAACGGTGCCGGTTACGACACGTTCATGAACACCATCGAGGCCGCGTCCTCGAACCCGAAACGAAAGGTCATAGACGTCCAAGAGACGCTCGGGCTTGCGAACAGCTCGCCGAACCCGCACCTTTGGTACAAGCCGGAGACGATGCCGGCGGTGGCGAAGGCGATCGCCGGCGACCTGTCGGCTCTCGATCCCCCCCACGCCGGCTATTTCAGGGCAAACCTGGCGAAATTCGACCGTTCCCTCACGCCTTGGCTTGCGGCCATCGCGGAGTTCAAGGCCGGCCATCCGGGCACTCCGGTGGCCACCACCGAGCCGGTCGCCGACTACATGCTCGAGGCCGCCGGGACCGACAACGAGACTCCCTGGGCGCTGCAGGCGGACATCATGAACGGGGTGGACCCGGCGCCGGAGGACATCACCTTTCAAGACAGCCTGTTCACCGTCCACAAGGTCAAGGTCTTCCTGTACAACGAGCAGGTGACCGACTCGATCACCCAGTCGTTCCTGGAGCTTGCCAAGAAGAGCGGGATACCTGTCGTGGGCGTGTACGAGACGATGCCGACGCCCGGCTACGACTACCAGACCTGGATGGTGGCCGAGGTCCGCGCCCTTCAGAGGGCCGTGGTCGACAAGGTCTCGACGGAGCACTTGTGACCGACGCCTTCGCACCCGGCGCAAGTCGTGAGGAGATCTGCTCGCTCGAAGGTGTGTCGCTCTGGCTCTCCGGCCGGGAGATCCTCCACGATGTCGGGTTCAGTCTCCATGCCGGCGAGGTCACCGGCCTCATCGGGTCCAACGGCGCCGGCAAGACGACCATATTCAAGGTGATTCTCGGGCTGGAGACACCTTCGGCAGGCAAGGTGCTCTTTGCCGGTCATCCGCGCCCGCGTCGCAACCGGTCCATCGGCTATGTCCCCCAGAGCATCGGGCTCGACCCGGACGTGCCCTTGCGGGCACGGGACCTGGTGGCTCTCGGGCTCGACGGCGACAGGTTCGGCATCCCGCTTCCTTCGCGAAGCCGCCGCCAATTGGTCGACGAGATGCTGGAGGCCGTTGATGCCCGAGGCTTTGGCGAGGCCCGCGTCGGCCAGCTCTCGGGAGGCGAGCTCCAGCGGACCCTGATCGCGCACGCACTGATCAGCCACCCGCGGCTCCTGCTCTTAGACGAGCCGCTCGCCAACCTCGACATCCGCAGCGAGCAGGAGGTCGTCGGCCTCCTGGCAAGGATCGCGAAGGAACAAGCCATAGCGGTGCTCATCTCCGCCCACGAGATGAACCCGCTGCTGCCGGTGATGGACCGCGTCGTGTACGTCGCGTCGGGTCGCGCCGCAAGCGGATCGACCGAAGAGGTGGTCCGCGAAGACGTCCTGAGCGCTCTGTACGGCCATCACGTCGACGTGCTGCACGTTCGCGATCGCATCCTGGTGGTCGCGGGCGAGGACGAGACCCACCACACCGAGCTCGAGAGCGGGCACAGCGTCGTGCCCCGTGGGCTCGGGTGATCGGGTGAGCACGATCCTCAACGGCATCTTCGAACCTGGTTTCTTCGCGAGCGCGCCGGTTCGCGTCGCGGTCGTCGTGGGCGGTGCCGTCTCGTTCGTCTCCGCGGTGGTGGGCGTGTTCACGGTCATCCGCGGCCAGTCCTTCGCCGGCCATTCCCTGGGCGACCTGGGCACCACGGGTGGCTCGGGGGCTTTCCTGGTCGGCGCCAACCCGCTCTGGGGCTTTGTGACCTTCGCGGTCATCGGAGCCGGCGCCATGGAGCTCTTCGGGGCCCGGCGGCCGCGGGCGAGGGACATGGCCACGGGCATCGTGCTCGGCGCCGGCCTCGGGATCGCAGCCCTGTTCCTTTACCTGGGCACGACCGAGAGCAATACGAGCGGCGCCACCATCACCATCCTGTTCGGCTCCATGTTCGTGATCCGTGCGTCGATGATCCCCGTCTTCGCCGCGCTGAGCGTTGTGGCCCTCGCCGTCGTCGTCTTGCTATATCGCCCACTGCTGTTGAGCGCGGTGAGCCAGGACATCGCCTCGGCACGGGGCGTGCCGGTGCGCGCTGTCGCCATCCTGTACCTGTTTGCAATGGCGGTCGCGGTGTCGCTTTCCTGTGTGACCATCGGGGCGATCCTCAGCACCGCAGTCCTGATCGGGCCCGCCGCGGCGGCGCTGCGGCTGACCAAGCGGCCCGGCCTGGCGATCGCCTGGGCGGCTGTCATCGGGCTCGTGGTGACCTGGCTCGGCATCCTGCTCGCTTATGACAGCTACTACTGGCCGCCAAAAGGACGGGGCTGGCCGGTGAGCTTCTTCGTCGTGGGCTTGATCCTCGTCGTGTACCTCGGGGCCGATCTCGCCAGCCGGGGACGGACGAGGCGAGCCGTCACGGGCGCGGCCACGAGCCGCAAGGTCCCGGCCGGCGTGGCCGGTCGCACACTGCCGTCCTTGCCGCCTGTGCTGGGAGGCGAGTGATGTTCACCGGGTTCATGGCCAATGCCTGGATCGTTGCCACGATGGTCGCCGTTGTCGCGGGCGTCGTCGGGTTCTTCACGGTCCTGCGGGGCTCGGCCTTCGTGGCCCACGCGGTCCCCCAGGCCGGCTTCGCCGGAGCCGCTGGTGCCTCCCTGATCGGGGTCAGCATCTTCTTGGGACTGGGGACCTTCGCCGTCATCAGCGCCCTCTCGATTGGATTGTTGGGCAAACGTGGCCGTCACGACGCGATGACGGCGCTCACGCTCGTGTTCATGCTCGGGCTCGGGGCACTGTTCCTGAGCTGGAGCGAGCAGTACGCGTCTGACATCTATGCGCTCCTGTTCGGCGAGGTGCTCGGGGTAAGCAACAACCAAGTGCTGGCAACGGCCGTGCTCGGAGCGGTGTGCATCGCCGCCGTCGTGGTCTTGTACCGCCCGCTCCTTTTGGCATCGGTGATGCCGGAGGTGGCAGAGGCACGCGGAGTGCGCACCCGCCGGATGGAGATGTGCTTCCTGGTGGTCGTGGCGCTTGTCACCACCATGTCGGTCCCAGTCGTCGGAGCCCTGTTGATGTTCAGCCTGATGATCGGCGCCCCGGGCGCGGCCCGGTCGTTCACCGACAGACCGATGGGCGCGTTGGGTCTCTCGGTCGGAATCTCGGTGGCCATCGTGTGGATAGCCATCGCGGCGTCGTACGAGACCGATTGGCCCGTCGGGTTCTTCGTCGGCGTCCTCGGCGCCGTGTTCTTCGTTGCCGGGCGCGGCTGGGCCGCTTGGCATCGCTCCCGTGCCGGACGCGAGGACGGTGACAGGCAGTTCGCGACGGGACCCGTGCAGCTTGCGACGGCCGTTGGGATGAGAGGCGAGGCGACCTAATGTCTGCGGCCGTGGTGATCGCACGCTCTGTCCATGAAGCCGTCAGCCTCAGGCTGGCCGGTGCGGACCAGCGGTACACGCACCTGCGGAGGGTTCTCGTCGAGACATTGGCGGCGGCCGGGCGGCCGCTCACCATTCCCGAGATCGTCGCGTCAGCCCCTGAGCTCCCCCAGAGCAGCGCCTACAGGAACATGACCGCTCTCATCGATGTCGGGGTCGTGCGCAGGGTCGCCGGAGCCGACGACCACGGCCGGTTCGAGCTGGCCGAGGAGCTCTCGAGCCACCACCACCACTTCGTCTGTGCGACGTGCGGGAAGGTGGAGGACGTCCACCCTTCTCCGAGGTTGGAACGGGCGCTGGGCGAGGCGGCCCGGGCCGTGGCGGAAGAACAGGGCTACCAGGTCACCGAGCACCAGCTCGACCTGCTCGGCCTGTGCCCGGAGTGCCGCGAATAAGCAGAATTGAGGGCTGGGTCGCCGCCGGGCCGCCGCCGTCTGCCGCCCCTGTCCGCCGGAGGCGTCAGTTTGAGCCCGCCGTTGCGGCCGCGTGCAGTTGCGTCAGGTCGAGGACTTGAGGGCGGCGATGGCCTCGACAGAGGACACGACCTCGGAGGCACGCGCGCCGGTGAACACGTCGGCGCCCAGGTGTCGGGCGTGAGCGGCGTCGGTGATGGCGGCCCCGCCGAGCAGGACTGGCACGTGCGGGACGACCCGGCGCAGGGCAGCGATGCTTCGGCGCACCGCCCGGGCGGAGCTGCTCGTGGTGCATGCGATCCCCACGGCCAGGAGGCCGGGCTCGCCTGCCGCGGTCTCGGCGAACGCGTCCGGGGGTGTGTCCGCCCCGAGCTCGACCACCTCGAATCCCCGCCACCGCAGCAAGTTGGCGGCGATGGAGACCGGCAGCCCGTGCAGCTCCCCGGGCGGCGCGGCGAGGACGACAGTTCCCCGCCTGTGGCCCCGGCGGGCAAAACGGGCACCCAGCCTGCTGATGAGCCGCGCGGCGACGGCGCTGGCCCGGTGTTCATCCGCGACAGTGAGCCCGCCCTCCTCCCACAGCGTCCCAATGGAGTGCAAGGCCGGGGCGATGAGCTCCAAGAGCACGTCTTCCGGCCCCATGCCGGCCGCCAGTGCCTCTTCGAGGACGTCCCACGCCCCGGCTTCGTCACTGGCCACCAGCCGCGCCTCGAGGCGCTTCCAGGACGGGGCTTTGACTGTCGCCCCGGAAGACCGGGTCCCTTGCCTGGAGCGCTCCACAAAGGCGAGGTCCGCCGGGTCGACCTGCCACGCGCCCTTGACACGCCTGGCGGGGAGCCGGCCGGTACGGACGTAGCGGTAGGCGGTCATGTAGTGAACGCCGAGCCTGTCTGCGACCTGGGGCAGAGTCAGCAGCTTCTTCGGCATGTCCGTCCTTTGAGATGAGAGTGACCCGGCGGAGTCGAGCTTAGCACTAAATAATAGCAACGGGGAGCAGCGTCCTGGCGGACGTCGCGGTCGATACCGGCCCCCCGGTGCCGGCCCTCGATGGCGGCCCTCGGCGCCGCAGAGCAGGCCGAGGCAATGTAGCCGAAAGGCGCGGACCTGAGCGAAGCACAGGCCGGTGGCACTGCCTCCGAGGACCGTGGATCCGACTGGACCGCCCGGGAGGCTGCGCCGGAGATCTGGGCCACCCGGGGGGCTGCATCGGAGATAGTGTCGACAGCTGAGCCCCGTCACAGGACCGGGGGTTCTCTGGAGATCGGAGTGCCGTGCCGCAAGCCGAGGTGTCTCGGTCCAGTCTGCGCGTGCAGACCGTCGCGCACGCGTTCACTCCGACCATGCTGCTCAGGTATGCCGAGGCTCTCGCCCAGTCGCTTCACAACGCACGGGCTGAAGGGCTCTTGGGCGACACGGTCGTCGCCATCGGCGACTGCTCGGAGAAGGCCGGTCTCAGCAAGAAGACCCTGGATGCGCTCCGCGCCGCCCTGGCCCACGGTGACGCGAGCTTCACCTACGAGCGGTTCGGGCAGAACCTCGGTCATGCCGAAGGGCACAACCGCCTCTTCAGCCAGAACGGCTCCGAGCTCCTGCTGCTCTGCAACGATGATGTCGTCACCGGCCCGATGGCCGTGACAGAGCTGATCCGGGGCCTCGTCGGCCGCCCGGAGGTCGGGCTCGTCGAGGCTCATCAACTCCCCTTCGAGAACCCGAAGGCGTACGACCCGGTGACAGGTGAGACCGGATGGTGCTCACTGGCGTTCGCGCTGACCCGTGCGGAGCTCTTCTCCAAACTGGGTGGCCTCGACGCCGAGTCGTTCTTCCTCGATGGTGACGACGTCGATTACTCCTGGCGGCTACGGCTGTCCGGTTACCAATGCACCTACAGGCCTTCGGCTCGGGTAGTTCATGACCAGCGCCTCGACAGCTCGGGTGCGTTGCTCGTCTCGCCGGCACAGGAGCGCTACGCCGCGGAGGCGGACCTGTTGCTCAGCCGGAAGTACGGTGGCCCCGGTCGCGTCAAGGACAGGCTCGCCTGGTACGGCAAGCACGGGAGCGAGCCGCAACGCCAGGCTGCCGAGGCCTTCCGGGAACGCCAAACGGAGGGCCGCCTGCCCTCGCCGGTCGCCGGCGCGGAGAAGGTGGCCTTCTTTCTCGATGCTTCCTACGCAGTCGACCGCTTCGAGTGAGGCCTCGCCCATGAGCACGACCCGAGCGTTCGCAACGGCCCCGGAAGGTCGCCGCGCAGGACCCGAACCGGTACGTCCATGAGCAAGCCCAGCAAACGCGACCACGTGGACGGGACCGTTCACGACCACGTCGTCCGGCTTCTCGCCGCCCACGCCCTGCACGAGGGAGTGCTCCTCGACCTCGGACGCGGCTTTGGCACTGACGCCGCTTCATGCGCGGAGCTCGGCCTCGAGTACCTCGGAGTCGACGTTGAGCCGGGTGGAGTCGACGCCGAGCGCCTCGAGGAGGTCCTCGCCGGTCGCCAGCTCGCTGCCATAACAGCCCTCGGGGTGATCGAGCGTCTGGCCCGCCCGGGTGAGCTCCTCACCGCACTGGCCGACATGGCCAACAGGCACGCGGGTGCGCCGCTGGTCATCAGCGTCGCCAATGTCTCGCACTTCGACCTCGCCGCCAAGCTGCTCTCTGGGCGCTGGGACGTGAGCCCGGCCGGCCTCCTCGACGAGCACCACCTCTCCTTGTTCGCACCCGGCCGGCTCGAGGCCGAGCTCTCCCGCGCCGGCTGGAAGGAGATCAAGGCGGACGACTTCGTCGCCGACCGGAGCGACCAGCACTTCCCTGACACCCTGACAGCACTTTCTGTGGGCACACCTCTGCACGACTTCTTGTTGGAGGTGCGAGAGCAGAGCGCACCAGGCGCCCTCGTCAACCATTTCGTGCGGGCCTACCTGCCCGCGGCCCGGCCCCAGCTGACCGCCGCCCGACTCCCGGGCTCATCGGCTCCCCCCGCGCTCGCCCCTGCGCCCTTCTTGAGCGTGGTCGTGCGGACTCAGGGGCGGCGCCTCATCACCCTGGAGGACAACCTCACCTCGCTCGCCGCCCAGACAGACCGGGACATCGAGGTCATCATCTGCTGTCACGACACTGCTGACAGCGACTACGCGGCGGTGGTCGAGGTGATGGAGCGCCTGCCTCGCTGGCTCGTGGACAAGACCCGGGCGATCCGCGTGGATGGGGGAGGCAGGGCCCGCCCGCTGCAGGTCGGTGTGGAGAAGGCGTCGGGTCGCTACGTGGCCTTCCTCGATGACGACGATCTTGCTCTGTGCCACTGGGTCGAGGAGTTCGCGAAGCTCGTCAAGCTCCATCCCGGCGCTGTGGTGCGCGCCGGCTGTGCCACGCACACGATCGACGAGGAGTCGTGGGAGTGCGGTACCGGCTATAGCCAGATCGGCTCGACCACGACCCCGTACCCTCTCGAGTTCGACCTCGTCGCTCACCTGGTCGGCAACAGAACCCCGAACTGCTCGGTGGCCATCCCGCGCAGCTGCTTCACGGACCTCGGCATGTCCTTCGACGACGAGCTGGCCGTGCTCGAGGACTGGGACATGCTGCTGAATGCCGCCCTGCTGTGCGGTGTCGCCAGCACGCCGGAGGTGACCTCGCTCTACCGGAGATGGAAGCGTGGCTACGCCTCCCACCTCGAGCATCCTGAGGAGCAGTGGGAGATCACGACGTGGTCCATACGGGGCCGGTTCGACTCCAGGCCTCTCCTCGTCCCACCCGGGACGGTGAGCAGGCTCACGCAGATGGAGATCACGGCGAACAAGGTCGCGCAGCTGGAGAAGGACCTGGACCTGGCGAAGGACTCCCTTGCGAGCGCGACCACGGAGGTCGCGGACCTGTGGGTCGAGAAAGGCCAGCTGTTGGCGCGGGTGGAGGCGGCGGAGAAGCTGCTCGCTGTTGCCGAGCAGCGCGCGGCCGTCGCCAAGCGGCAGACGGCCGTCGCCGAGCGGCAGGTGAAGGTTGCCGAGCGCCAAGCGGCCGTCGCCGAGCAGCACGTGGCCGTCGCCGAGCAGCGCGTGGCCGTCGCCGAGCAGGGTGCGGCAGTAGCCGTGCAGGGCACGGCAGTTGCCGTACAGGGCGTGGATGTTGCCGAGCAGAGGGCGGCCGTCGCCGAACAGAGCGCAGTTGTCGCCCAGCAGAGCGCGGCTCTCGCGGAAGAGCGCGTCGTGTTTGCCGAGCAGCGCGTGGCCGCCGCCGAAGAGCGCGTCGCGTTTGCCGAGGAGCGCGTCGCCGCCGCAGAACAGCACGCGGCCGTCGCCGAGCAGAGCGCGGTTGTCTCCGAACAGAGCGTGGCTCTTGCCCAAGAGCGTGTGGCGTTTGCCGAGCAGCGTGTCGTCCTCGCCGAGCAACGTGCCGCGGAGGTCACCGCCGTTGCCGAGGCGAAGATCGTCGAGTGGCGCGAGGCGGAGGCGCGCGCCCAGGCCGCCGCTGCCGAACGCGACGCCGCGCTCGCACGCCTGGAGGAGGCCGTCAGACAAGCGGAAGCCAGTGTCCGTTCCGAGTTCGAGTCCTCCAAGAGCTGGAAGGCGACGGTCCCGCTTCGCGTCGCGATGCGGCTTGTCGACTCGTACCGCCAACGCTCCAGTTGACGAACGCGATGGTGACGGCGTTGCGGGTCCAGACGGTCCGCTACGGGGGGGAGCCGGGTGGCCTGTTGCGGATGCTGAGATCGGTGACGGCCGCATCCCGCCACTTGGGCGAGGCGACTGGCGACGTGGTGTCGACGGTGGCGATCGGTGACTGCGGTGGTCCCGAGGGGCCCGATGCCCTGGTCGCCCAGGAGGTTCTTGGCGAGGCCCGCGAGATCCTCGACAGGGCCGGCATCTCGCTCGATTACGTCGCCTTCATGACCAACACGGGCCATGGTGCCGGTCAGAACCTTCTCGCGAAGCGGGCGGCGGGGGCGCCCGGCACCGGCGGCGAGCGCGACGTCCTGGTACTGCTCAACCCTGACACGTACCTGTCGCCGAACTGCTTGGCAACACTGCTCGGCGTGCTCGACGACGACACCGTCGGCATTGCCGAGGCGCGCCAGATCCCACTCGAGCACCCGAAGGCGTTCGACCCGGTGACGGGTGACACTCCATGGGCGAGCGGCTGCCTCATGGCAATGAGGGCATCGGTCTTCGAAGCTCTGGGCGGGTTCGAGCCGGCGTTCTTCCTTCACGGTGACGACGTGGACCTTTCCTGGCGAGTCCGCCTGAGCGGCCTACGTGTGCGCCACGTGCCGGAGGCGACTGTCTTCCACGACAAAGAGCTCAAGTTGACGGGCTTTCCCGCACCGAGCGAGGAGGAGGAATATCACGCCGTGCTGGCTCGCCTGCTGCTCGGGCACCGGGCGGAGAGGCCCGACTTTGTGGAGGAGTGGTTGCAGTGGGCGGAGGTCCACGGCAGCGAGCTGCATCGCGAAGCGGCGGCGGAATTCCTGCGCAGGCAGTCCGAAGGGGTGCTCCCCGCCACTTACCGCGAAGCGCTCGGCCTCTCCCCGGAGGCAGTCGCCTCAGTCGTCTTCTTCCGCGAGGGGGAGTATGCCGAGCACCGCTTCTGAGCCCGGGGAGGGTGCGGCCCGGGAGAGCGCGGGGCCGCAGCACGTTGCGACGTACCGTTTCTCCTTTTCGTGGGAGGGCCCGTACGGCAGCGCGGTGCGTCTCGTCGAGCGCCACGCCCGACGCGGCGTCGTCCTCGATCTCGGCTGCGGTTATGCAGCGGTCGGCGAGGTGCTCCGTGACGCGGGGTGGGACTACGTGGGCGCCGACCGGGACCCGGACGCTGTCGCCGATGTCGTCTCGCGGGGGCTCGAGAGCCATGTGGTCGACCTCGCGATGGGTGAGGGTCTTGTCGCCAAGCTCACAGATGTCCTCGCAGGGCGTCCGGTCGGTGCGGTGATGATGCTCGACATCATCGAGCACCTGCCCGACCCGCCGGCCGTGCTCAGCGAGCTTGCCGAGCTGTTTTGGGCACTCGCGTCGGACGGGAGCGACGCCCCGCTCCTGGTGACGAGCATCCCGAACGTGGCGCATTTCGACCTCGGCGCCAAGCTCGTCGGCGGCCGGTGGGACGTGACCCCGAGCGGTCTGTTGGACCGGACCCACCTGCAGATGTTCACAGAGCAGCGGGTGGGTGCCGAGCTCGGGCGGTTCGGCTGGAGCGAGTGCGGCCGCGACGACTTCACCATGGAGCACTCGGACCAGTGGTTCCCCCTCGAGCACCCCTTCCTGGTCGAGGGAGGGCCGGTTCACGATCACCTCCGGTCGCTGCGATCCGCGGCCGACCCCTACATGACCGTCAATCAGTTCGTGCGGGCCTACCGTCTCATCGAGCATCCGTCGGCGCCCGATCGGCTTTCACCGCAGCCGGCGCCGGAAGGTGCCCAGGCCGAGGCTGTGGCGATCGGTTGCCCGTTCCTCTCGGTGCTTATCAGAACCGACGGGACGCGCCCGTCGATGCTCGCAGAGGCGCTGACGTGCCTTGCCGCTCAGAGCTTCGAGGACCTCGAGGTCATCGTCCTCGTGCACGGCGGAGATCCCGGGGCCCTCGAGTCCTCGGGCGCGGTCGTGAACAGCTTCGAGGAGGGTTTCGCCTCCCGAGTCCGCGTCGAGAAGGTCAGCGGTGGGCAGGTCGGCGCCGGGAACGAGGCCGAAGCCCTCAACGCGGGACTGGCGCTTGCCCGGGGGCGCTATGTCGCGTTCTTGGACGACGACGACCTTGTCACCGCGGACTGGGCGGAGCGCTTTGCCGAGGGCGCGGGCCGGGCCCCGGGCAAGCTCGTCCGCTCGGTCTGCTTTGCGCGCCACGTCCGCCGACGCGCCCCCGAGGAGGGGGCGATGGGAGCATCGGCGGTGACGCTGACAAAACCGCTCAAGGAGTTCGGGGAACGTTTTGGCGTGATCTCCAACCTGGCGACGGACGCGACCCCGATCTCGAGTATCGCGGTGTCCCGGTCGCTCGTGTCCGAGATGCACCTCCGGTTTGACGAGCAGCTCCCGTCTTGTACCGCTTGGGACTTCGTGGTGCGGGCGGCGTTGGTCGTCGGCGTCGAAGACACCGGGCACGTGACCTCGATCCAGCTGCGCTGGGACGACGCCGGCACGACGAGCACGGCCACCCCGCCCAGGGCGCGGGAGGGCGAACACCTGCGAATGCTCGCCGGCCTTGACAGCGCGCCGCTGCTCCTCCCGCCGGGCAGCGCCACAGAGGTCGCCCTGCTCGTGGGCAATGACGGCCTGAAGCGGGCGCACGAGGCACATCGAGTAGAGGTTGACCGCGCACTCGACGAGGTGAGAGCTGCGCTCGCCGCGGCTCAGGAGACCCTGCACCTCGAGGTGGAGCGCCTGCACGCCGAGAGCGACCGGACCGGAGAGCTTGCCCTCCGGGTCGCCCAGCTCGAACATCGCGCACAAGAGGCAGAGCAGGTCCGCGACGAGCTGCTCGCCTCGGAGTTCTGGCGGCTGACCGCTCCACTACGCGCCCTTGTGACCCTGGTCCGGGGCGACCGGCGAGGTGCGGGCTCCTGAGCCCGCTCGCCCTGCGGTGAAGCATCGCCGCAGTGGCTTCCCGGAACTCGACGAGACGACGTCGGGTCGTGACCAGTCCCAACCAGGGCCGCGCCCCGGTCCCGCCTCACACGATAGGCGCGACGGGCCGCAGCCGCGCCGTGTCAAGGAGCCTGATGCGCACCGACGCGTCGCGACCGGGGATGCGCGAATACGCGCGGAACCGGTCGGTACCTTGGACTCTGCCGTTGCTTGTGCAGCGGCGCAGACTAGTATGGGAGTGACAGAGACCACCAACCCCGGCGGGAGGCTTCACAGCAGGTGGCGGTCATGAGGGATATGTCAGTAAGCTTGACTCCTGCCACGTGAGCAACTAGCTTCAACTTGTTCCATGTATCGAGTGGTATCGGCTGGGCTGTGATAGGTTTGTTCCGTTGGCTGTGGTCCGACAAGTGCCACACGACGGTACAGAAATACGCAGGAACCCTGGAGATGGAGGAAGAAAGTATGCTTAGGTCATCCCGTGAAGGCCCGACGGAGGAGAAGACGGGTAGGCGCATGCCGATCCGGCTCGGGACGGCCTTAATTGCCGCTACTGGTCTGCTCCTCGGACCACTCGCATTAGCCACCTCGGCTTCGGCCGCAGCCCTGCCGCACGCGACGACAGCCGTGATGGGCACCTATGTCCCAGTAACACCCTTCCGTATCACCGACACGCGGACTGGCTCCGGCCTTCCGAACGCAGGGACGACCCTTACCACCGCCGCCCCCACGCTGAATGTGCAAGTCACCGGGGTGGGCACCGCGCCCGTACCGGCCACAGCGTCGGCAGTGGTGCTCAACGTCACCGCCGTTGGCCCGCAGTCTTCCGGCTTCCTGACCGTCTACCCCGAGGGAACCACGCTGCCGCTGGTCTCCAACCTCAACTACGTCGCTGGTCAGAACGTGGCCAACCTCGTGACAACGGCGCTGAGCGCCACAGGCGGGGTGTCGATCTACAGCTCGGGCACTGACGTCGACGTCGTGGTTGACGTGGAGGGCTACTACACGAGCACTCCTTCGACCACCGGCTACGGCCTGTACAACTCGATTAGCCCCGTGCGTGCTCTCGGCACCCTCGCCGTCGGCGCACCGGTTGCGGCGAACACCAGCGTGCCCGTCACAGTGACGGGGACTGTTACCGGCGTTCCCGCCAGCGCGATCGCTGTCGTGGTCAACGTGACTGCGGCCCACGGGAATGCGTCGAGCTTCCTCAGCGTCTACCCGGCACCGGCGCTAACGACGGCGCCGACGTTCTCGAACGTCAACTTCGCGGCTGGTGCGGTTGTTTGCAACCGCGTGACGGTCGCAGTCGGCACCGGCGGAGTGATCGAGGTCTACAACCACGCCGGAACCGTTGACGTCGATGTCGACGTGGACGGCTACTACACCGCCGCCGGTGGCACCGGTTCGTACTACGTGCCGATCACGCCGGTCCGCGTGGCCGACACCCGTACGGCCAGCCTTGTAGGCACCGGGACGCCGCTCGCGGCGAACGCCTCGGAGAGCTTCACCCTCGCCACCACCGCCAGCGGTATCCCCGCGACTGCCACTTCGGTTGCGGCCAACTTCACGGTGGTTGCAGGCGCGACTTCCGGCTACCTGTCGGTCTACCCGGCAGCCACCACGACGCACCCCGTCGCTTCTAGCGAGAACTGGGTTGCCGGCGACATTGTCCCGAACTTCACCATCGCGGACACGAACGGCACGGGAGCCGTCGAGGTCTACAACAGCTACGGGACGATCAACCTCGTGGTCGACGTCTTCGGGTACTTCATGCCCTTCAGCAGTGGGCCGATCATGGTGTCGGCGGTTGTGGCAGCCAACTCGATCACGATCACCTACAACCAGGGCGCGTCCTGCCCGGCAGTTGGTGCTGATGGCGCCTTTGCCTACGACTGGACTGGTTCAGCGTCGGGTGGCGCGGTCACCGGTTGCATAACGTCCGCAACGAACGCTGATGAGCTGGTCCTGTCCGGAACCTTCATCCTGCCAGGCAGCACTGGTGGCACCCTCACCTACACCGCAGGTGCTGGCCGGACCCCCGCGGTCGCGGACAGCACGTTGATTTCGGTCTACGCCACCAGCAACACATCGTTGTTCTCGCCAACGCAGACACTCGCGTTGGCGGCAGCAGCAGTGCCGACCATGGTGTCGGCGGTGTACAGCACAGCGGGGCCAACGGTCGTGGTCACCTACAACGAGGACGTGATCTGCCCGGCTTTTGGCACTTTCACCTACTACTGGACTGGCGCAGCGACCGACGCGGTCACAGGGTGCGCGCCGGGTGGGCTTGGCACTGACACGCTGACTCTGAGTCTGGCCGCTGCCGATCCACCGTCGCTTCCTGCCAGCATCGTCTACACCGAGCCTTCGGTGAGCGGTACTCCTGACCCTGCGCCTGGAACATCGGTGTACGCGACCGGGACCGGTTACGTGTACGCGATAAGTCAGACGCTCACCGTTTGGACGACGCCGACCATTACGGCGGCGACCGTCAGCGCGGCGGCGGGGACGATCGCTGTCACCTACGGCGAGCCCGTGGCCTGCCCGACTACCCAGGGCAGCGTTCAGGCGGACCTCGTGTACAGCAACGTTGGTAGCCCTGCCTACCCGACAACGTGCAGCGCGGCTGGAGACATACTGACGCTGGGTGGCTTCATGACCTCGGCGACGGGTTCCACGGCAGCGACTCTGTCCCTGCCGCTCGCTACGGACACGATTGTGTACACCGTTCCTGCGACAAACAGTGCTGTGTACGCGGTGACCGCAACTATCAACTACCCGCAGTTCGCGGCAGCGCAGACCTTCGTGATTGGCGCGGCGACGGCTCCGGAGATGGTTTCGGCGACCGTGAGCGCGACATCAATCGCGATCATCTACAACGCGCCCGTGACCTGCCCGGCAACGGGTGCTGACGCCGACTTCGTGTACGACTACCAGGGTGCCTCTCTGGGCGGTACGGCCACCGGCTGTACAACGTCCGGTGAGATTCTGACCCTGGCCGGGGCCTTTACTGGCGCACAGCCAAGTGCCACCATCGTCTACACCGAGCCTGCGGCGCCGACGGCGTCGAACGCGGTGACCCCGACCGGTAGCACGACGGTCTTTGCGGCAACGCAGACGCTCGGCCCGTTGGAGTTTGCGGCTGGGTTGAACTTGACGGCTGCTGTTGGCCTTGCTCCTGTTGCTGGAGCTGCCGACACCGGGACGTTGACCATGAACGGCGCGCCGACGCTCGCCGGGACGTTCGCCGTCACGGTGACCGGGCAGTTTGCGTCGCCGTGCGGCACCTGCATCATCGACACCAACCATGGCGGCGTGCCTACGCTCGCCGCGAGGTTCGCCGTCACGGTGACCGGGCAGTTTGCGTCACCGAACGGCACCCCGGCTGTCGTACCCACAACGGTGACGTTCACTGGTGGGGTGGCACCTGTGTCGGTCACGCTTTTCGACGCCGCGTCTCAGGGCCTTGTGTTCACGGTCAATGGCTATGCGTCGAACACGGAGACGGTCTTCCCGACAGCAGCAACTGCTGCCTACGGCGAGATCATCAACTCTGACATTTCCGCCGGGACGTACCTCGACGCCGGCACCGTTGGAAGTGTGCCCTTCGTCTCCGCTGGTGGACCGTGGACAACGGCGCAGGTCTTCACGGACCCAACCACTGAGGGCTTGCACACGTTCTACCTGGCTGTTCAGCTCGTCGATGAATACGGCAACTTTGTGCTGGCCGGAACGCCCACCGTGGACGTGGCGGTCGCTGAAGGGACCGGGAGCACCTCCAGTTTGTCTGCGGGTGCGGGCACGTTGGCACTTGTGGCCGGTTACGCAGCGTTCACCTACACCACTACGGCTGCTGGCACTACGCCTGACACGCTGTCAGTGACGGACGGGGTGGTGCTGACCAGCTTCAGCCTGAAGGTGAGTGACTAATAACTAACGTCTTCTAGGAAGGTGTGTTGGAAGCCCCGGTCCTCACAAGGGACCGGGGCTTCCGGTTTTTTCGGGGGCGGTTCCCTACAGCGTGAGGTCGACGCCTGCACCGTGAGTTGAAGGGCAGCGAGACCATGGGTGACGAGATGCAGCTGGCAGACATGACGCCACGAGGGCGGCTGGTCGCCGAGGTCTTCGACTGCCGAGGCGAGGACTTCCCGAGTGACTACCTTGAGGCGTCAGGTCATCTCGACCCCGGCATCGCGGTCAGGCTGCACGACACCTGCGCGGCGCTCTACGACGGGCGCTGGAGCGTCGAGCAGGCCTACGACGCCTGGGACGAGTGTGAGAGTGTGCTCAAGGGGTTCGCCGAAGGCTACGGCCTCGACTCCCTCTATGAGCTGATGGCGATCGCGGACCCACTCACCCCAGAAGAGCGCGAGCCGGCCATGCCACTCGGACCCCTTGACCGCGAGGCGCTCTCGCAGGCGATGGACTGGCTCAAGGCTTACATCGTGTGCTACGCGGGCGACGACATTGAGGAAGGATTCGGCGACGACACGGTCGCCTTCGCCCAGTTCTCTGTGGACAGGGACCGAGAGACCGGTGGCGGGGACATGCCCCCCAGCGAAGACGAACTTCGTGAAGCAAAGGAGTTGGACCGGGTGACCCGTCGGTACGTCGACTCCCTGCTGAGCAGGTACCGAGTCGCACACTGAGACGCTCCGGTCCTAGCGACGGGGTGGGTCCAGTCGGCTGAGCAGTTCGAGGGTCGTGCCGACCTCTGTCAATGCGGGGACCACGTTGGTGCCATAGGCGGCGAGCAAGTTATCCACTGGAACCGGGAGACCGTGCGCCCAAGAGAGCAGGACTCCGGCCGTCGCGAGGAACGCCTCGGTGCTCAGACCGTGGTGATGCACGAGCCGAGTGCAACCTCGATGAGTCGCTCGGAGTTCAGGTGGACGACTGCTCAGACTGGGTGTGACTCATGAAGGCTTTCACCAACGTCGACAATGGGGGTCAGCGGCCTGAAGTTGACCTGTGGCTCACCGCGTCATGAGCTTCCGACCAGAGCTTGTGAGAGTTCCATCCTTCCTTGTAACAGTGCAGAACGAGGCGAGAACCGGGGGGAGCGTGTCACCTGGCTGAGCGCAGAGGTGCCGGCCATTTGTATTGAGCGGTTAGGTTAGATGCTGGTCGCTTGCGCGGTCGGTTGTGGTCAGACAGGGGCCATGCGACAGCTCAGACAGACGCAGTAATCCTGGAAATGGAGAGAAGCGAATGTTCAGATCATCTCGTGACGGCTCGATGGGCGAGAAGGCGGGTAGGCGTATGCCGATCCGGCTGGCGACGGCGCTCGTTGCCGCTCTCGGTATGCTCCTCGGCCCGCTCGCGCTAGCCGCTTCGGCTACGACTACGCCACACGCGACGGCGCCCGTCATGGGCACCTATGTCCCAGTGACACCCTTCCGCATCACCGATACTCGGGCGAACTCCGGGCAGCCGAACGCGGGCGGGACCCTTGCCGCCGGCGCCATGCTGAATGTGCAGGTCACCGGGTTAGGCACCGTACCTGCCGGAGCGTCGGCAGCTGTGCTCAACGTGACAGCGGTTAGCCCGACGGCCTCCGGGTTCCTTACCGTGTTCCCCGCGGGTATCACTATGCCGACTGTCTCCAACCTCAACTTCACGCCTGGCGTGGTCGTGGCGAACCTCGTGACTGTGCCGCTCAGTTCTACAGGCATGGTGTCGATCTTCAACCATGCCGGCAGCACGAACGTCGTGGTTGACGTGGATGGCTATTACACGAGCACTCCGTCGACCAATGGCAGCGGGCTGTACAACTCGATGTCGCCTGTGCGTGCTCTTGGCAACCTCCAGTTGGGCGCACCGATCGCGGCGAACACGAGCGTGCCCGTCACAGTGACAGGGGCTCTGTCTGCAACTGAGACCGTTCCTGCGACCGCGACCGCCGTTGTGGTCAACGTGACTGCCGCTCACGGGACGGCGGCGAGCTACCTCACCGTCTACCCGGCCGGCGTGACCCCTGTGCCGACCGCGTCGAACGTCAACTTCGTGGCCGGACAGGCCGTCGCGAACCGCGTGACGGTCGGAGTCGGCACCAGCGGCCAGATCGAGGTCTACAACCACACCGGCACGGTGAACGTTGACGTTGACGTCGACGGCTACTACACCGGCAGCGGTGGCACCGGCTCATACTTCGTGCCGATCACACCGGTCCGCGTGGCCGATACCCGCACGGCCAGCTTGGTAGGTACCGGGACGCCGATCGCGGCGAACGCATCGGCGAGCTTCAACCTAGCGACTGCCGCCAGCGGGATCCCCGCCAACGCGGCTGCCGTGGCGGCCAACTTCACGGTGGTTGCTGGCAATTCCGCTGGCTACCTCACGGTTTACCCGACGTCCGCCGCGACGAACCCTGTCGCCTCTGACCTCAACTGGGTTGCCAACGAGATCGTCCCGAACTTCACGATCGCTGACACGGCCGGTACTGGCAACGTGGATGTCTACAACAGCCACGGTGCGACGATCAACCTCGCGATCGACGTCTTCGGGTACTTCACGGCTTCGACCGCTGGGCCGATCATGGTGTCCGCGGCCGTGACCGCCACATCAATCGCGATCACCTACAACGAGGGCGTGTCCTGCCCGACAGCTGCTTCCAGCGACTTCGCGTACTACTGGACTGGTTCAGCGTCCGGTGGCACGATCACTGCCAACAGCTGTACAACGTCCGGTGACGTGCTGACCCTGACTGGAGCCGGCTTCACCCTGCCAGGGAGTACTGGTGGCAGCATCGTGTACACCGCTCCTGCGGCGAGCAGCAGTTCGAACGCGGCGTATGCCACGAGCAACGCGACGGAGTTTGCGGCAACGCAGACGCTCGCGGTGACGGCAGCGGCGCTGCCGGCCATGGTGTCGGCGTACACGACCGCGACAACGCTCGTGATCACGTACAACGAAGGCGTGACCTGCGACCCAGCGGGTACGGTTCCTGCCGCCTTCGCGTACGACTACACAGGTGTGGCGTCCGGATTTGAAGGGGCGCCGACCGTCACCGCCGCGTGTGCGGCTGACGTGCTGACCCTGACCGATGCGGCAGGCGTCGAACCGCCAGGGACTGGTGCGAACATCGTCTACACCGCTCCTGCGACGAACAGCTCAACGGCATCGGTATCCGCGACCGGCTCGGTACCGGCGCTCTATGCCGCATCGCAGACACTGAGCGCGTGGTCGACGCCGGCCATTACGGCGGCGGTCGTGACACCTGGTGCCAGCGGCTCGATCCTTGTTACTTACACCACGGGCGACACCATGGTTTGCGGTACCGCGCTTCAGTCGGAGTTTGTGTACAGCAATGGTGGTAGCCCCGCCTACCCGTCTGTGTGCACGGCGCACGCCAACAACACGCTGACGCTTTCGTCGTTCATGACCACGACTACGGGCGCCATAGCAGCGACTCTGGTCCTGCCAGGCGCTACAGACACGCTCGTGTACACCTCTCCTGCGGCGCCCGCCGTTGCGACCGAGGTGCACGCGACCAACGTCTTCCCGCAGTTCCCGGCAACGCAGACATTTGCGCTAGGGGCAGCGCCGGTGCCGGCCATGGTGTCAGCGGTCGTAACCGCGCCGTCAATAGCCATCACCTACAGCGAGGCCGTGACCTGCCCGGTAACAGGTGCTGACGCCGACTTCGTGTACTACTACCAGGGTGTGAGCAGCGGTGGTGTGGCCACCGGCTGCTCAACGGTGGGCGCCGTGCTGACCCTGACTGGAGCCTTCGCGGCTAGTACGGCAAGTGCGAGCATCATCTACACCGCTCCTGCGACGAGCTCCACTGCAAACGCGGTGTACGCCACCGGCAGCCTGACGGACTTTGCGGCAACCCAGACGCTCTTCCCGCTGTAGCCAACTGAGGGACTGACGCCTAGCAACAAGCTGTGATGGGAACCCCGGTCCTGTGAAGGGACCGGGGTTCCTTTCTTTTCTGCGCGGTCCTACGCCGTGGGCTGTCTTCTTACGCCGGGACCTCGGTCCGTGCACCGTGAATCGGACCCAAAGGTTCTCCTGGAGGTGAGGCGATGAGCATCGCCAAGCTGTGGAGGCCGACTGCCCCTGCTCAACGTGAGCGGGGAGAGGCAGAGCGGGGGGGCCGGCCACAGGCAATCCTCCACTGGTTCACAGCTTGCTCTCAGAATCGAGACCCAGAATCATGTTGCTGCATTGCACGCCCATCCCCGACACCGAAGCTGACGTTATGCTCTGTGCTCCTTGTCAATCCGAACGTCGACGTCGGATGAGGAGGAACCTGATTTTTCAAGGGAGCTCCCAATATGCGCGGAACCGTTCGCCGAAATAGTCCGTCATCACCCGCGCCCCGGTCCCGGTCGGTGCGGAGGGTCTCGTTTCCTTTGCTGGCCATAGCGCTCGTCAGCTCAGTCGCGCTCAGCGCGTGCGGGGGCGGATCATCGAGTGCGAGCTCCTCAACGACCTCTTCAACGAGTGCCGCGACAAGTGCCAGCAACAGTTCGAAGGCGTCGACTACCGCATACGCCGCCTGCATGCAGAAGCACGGTGTGAAGTTCAGTGGGTTCGGACTTGGCGGGACGGGTGGGAGCTTTCCCACAGGCGGCAGCTTGCCGTCGGGTGGGAGCTTCAACTCTTCCGCGTTCCAAAAGGCGTCCGCCGCGTGCGCGAGCCTGCGCCCGAAGGGATTCGGCACGAGGCCGGGCGGCTTCTCGGGCGCGGCCTCTGCCGCGTACCGCAACTGCCTGAAGCTCCACGGCGTGACGTTGCCCGCTGCGTCTTCCGGCACTGCCAGCTCGACCACGTCGACGACGCTCAACACGAAGAGCGCGTCCGTCCAAAAGGCGCTTGCCGCGTGTGCGAGCCTGCGGCCGAAGGGATACGGCACGGGGACGGGCGGCCTTTCGAGCGCAGCCTTTGCCGCCTACCGCAACTGCCTGAAGCTCCACGGCGTGACCTTGCCCAGCGGGTCTTCCGGCGCGGTCAGTTCGACCACGTCAACCACGGTCGGAACCAAGAGCACTGCGGTCCAGAAGGCGCTCGCCGCCTGTGCCGGTCTCGTGCCGAAGTTCACCCCACCGGCCGGAACAAGCTCGACATCGACGACAAGCTGATGGTCCTTGTGCTTGGTCGCCCCAGTTCGCCTGTCTCTCCCGACGAGTAAGTAAAGGACAGGATCGGCAGTGAGGTCCATTTTTCGCAAGTCGCGTCCGGACATGACGGCGGAAGGGGCACCTGGCGTACCTCCCGGGCGACGAAGGCGCAAGGTTGTGTTCTACGGGGTCCTCGTTCTGGCGGTGGCTGCGGTCGCCGGATTCGGCCTGAGATCGATCTACCAGACCAGCTCCGCGTCGGCCGGCATCGCCCGGACCGTCACGGTGCAGCGCGGCATCGTCCAGGAAAGTGTCACAGCCTCCGGCAACATCAGCCCTGCCACCGCCGTCAACGAGGACTTCAGCACCAGCGGAACGGTCACCGCCGTCGACGTCGCAGTCGGGGACCATGTCAAGGCTGGAGAGGTGCTCGGCACGCTTGACCCCACTACGGCGCGGGCAAACCTCGAGACCGCCGTCGAGAATCTCCAAAGCGCCGAGACAGCCTTGCAACAGGCTCGGCAGGGTGGCGCGGCGTCGCAGCTCGCACAGGACAAGTCACAGCTCGCATCAGCGCAGGCCCAGTTGAGCTCTGACAAGGAACAGCTCAGCTCGGACCAGTCGGCACTTTCAACCGCAAAGACTCAGCTTGCTACGGACCAGAGGCTCGGTTGCCCGTCCGTCTCTTCTTCGTCGTCGGGCACCGGTGCCAGCTCGTCGGGCGCCAGTTCGTCCGGCACGGGCAGCAGCTCGTCCGGCAGCGGCTCTAGCAGCACTGGTTCCAGCAGCACAGGTAGCAGCTCCACCGGTAGCAGCTCCACCGGTAGCAGCACCACCGGCACCACGGGCTCGACCGGCGCCAGCTCCACGACCACCACCGAGGCGCCGACCACAACCACGACAACGAGGCCGGCACCGACCACGACCACCACCGAGGCGCCGACCACGACCACGACAACGAGGCCGGCACCGACCACGACCACCACCGAGGCGCCGACGACAACCACGATCACCGGCTCCACCGGCACCACCGCCCCCCCCAGCTCCAGCCACGCCGTCAGCATTTCTGACTCGGGAAGCGTCCAGGCGACGGCTCCCTCGGTCGTTGCTTCGTCTGCGTCGTCGGTCACGACAACGACGGCCGGTCTCGAGGGATCTGTGGACCCCAACGGCGCTGAGACGACCTACTTCTTCCAGTACGGCACCACCACGTTGTACGGGTCGCAGACCGCACCGACCACCCTCGATGCCGGTACGACGAGCGTGACAGTCTCGGTTGCGGTACGCGGTCTTCACGCGGCAAGCTCCTATGTCTTCCGCCTCGTGGCATCCAACAGCAAGGGAACGTCCTACAGCTTGCCTGAGTACTTCACCACCGGTACCAGGTCGTGCACGACGGACAGGAACACGATTGCCACCGACGAGCAGACGGTGCAGAACGCGAAGCAGACGATTCAGCTCCAACAAGCCAGCTTGGCAGCCACCGTGGCAGGCCAGGCCGTCAACCCGGCCACCATCGTTCAGGACGAGCAGGCCGTCACCCAGGACCAGCAGACCGTCACATCCGACCAGGACGCACTCAACGCGACCGTCCTCACCGCCTCCATCAGCGGCACGGTGACCGCGGTCAATGGCACGGTCGATGAGACGGTGAGCGCAGGCAGCTCCGCTTCTGCGGCCGGCAGCGGCGCCAGCGGTTCGAGCGCCTCATCGTCGTCGGGCTCGTCGTCTTCGAGCGGGTTCGTCACAATCGACGACCTGAAGAACCTCGAGGTCGTCGCCGGCTTCGCCGAAGCTGACGCCACGAAGATCGCCGTCGGTCAACCGGCAACCGTGACGTTGGCAGCCCTTCCTTCCACCGAGGTCGCGGGTGTCGTCACGGCGATCTCGCCGACGTCGGTGGTCACGAGCAACGTCGTCACCTATGACGAGACGATCACGCTCAAGGACCCGCCGGCGACAGTCTTGGATGGGATGACCGCGGACGTGAGCGTCGTTGTCGCCACAGCGGCGAACGTGCTCGAAGTCCCGAGCGCTGCGGTGACCACCACTGGCCTGTCCTCGACTGTCACTGTCTTGAAGGATGGAAAACAGGTCACCACGCGTGTGACCGTCGGTCTGGTGGGAAGCTCGACGACGCAGATCCTGACCGGCGTCACGGCAGGCGAGAAGCTCGTGGAGCCGACCGCGACGATCTCAGCAGGTACGACAGGAACGACGACAGCGACACGCACCTTCGGTGGCGGCGGTGGCGGCTTCACCGGCGGCGGCGGCTTCGGCGGCGCTGTCCCATGAGCCCTCGACAGTTCTTCGGCCACCGTGACAAATCGCTTGACGGCCTCCGTGCCCTGCCATCTCGAGTCACTGCGGCCCCGGCGGGCCCGCTCCCCACAGGAGGGAGACGACCAGTCGTCGTGCTGCGGGCGGTGACGAAGACCTACAAGGCGGGGGAGGTCGAAGTTCATGCGCTGCGACGGGTCTCCCTGAGCGTCGAGGCCGGCGATTTCGTCGCCATCATGGGGGCCTCAGGCTCCGGGAAGTCGACGATGATGAACATCATCGGGTGCCTCGACGTGCCGACGAGGGGTTACTACTGGTTGGAGGGCGTGGACGTACGCCAGCTCGAGGACTCGGATCTCTCGCGCATCCGCAACCGCAAGATCGGCTTCGTTTTTCAGAACTACAACCTGGTCCCGCGCACAACCGCCCTGGCGAACGTGGAGCTCGCACTGGCTTACGGAGGTGTGAAGCCGAAGGAACGGCACGCGCGGGCCATGGCCGCGCTGCGCGAGGTCGGCCTCGAGGACCGTAGCCATCATCTCCCGAGCGAGATGTCCGGTGGTCAGCAGCAGCGCGTCGCCATTGCCCGCGCCCTGGTGACGGCTCCTGCTCTCATCCTCGCCGACGAGCCGACCGGGAACCTCGACACCGCCTCGAGCAACGAGGTCATGGCCATCTTCAGTCGACTGAACCGCGAAGGCCGAACAGTCGTGATCATCACCCATGAACAGGACATCGCCTCTTTTGCGCGTCGGATCGTCCGGCTGCGCGACGGCCAGATCTACGAGGACAGTCGCCTTGTCCCGGTGCACTCCTCGGACACGAGGATGGACCAGCGCGAAGCGCCGGCCGAAGCCATGCCCGCGTCAGGCAGCCGGAGTGGAGGAGCGAGTTGAACATCTTCGACAACCTCCGGGTCGCCATCGGCGGGATCAGCTCGAACAAGCTCCGCTCGGCGCTCACGACCCTCGGCGTGCTGATCGGTGTCTCGGCCGTCATCATTCTGGTGGCGGTCGGGACGGGATCGTCTCAGGCCGTCGAGAGCCGGATCAACCAGCTCGGGACGAACACCCTGACGGTCTTCAACACCGGTCGCTTCGGAAGGTCAAGCGGCACCCAGAGCCAGGTGGCGTCGTTGACGATCGCGGACGTCAACGCGTTGGAGAACCCGAACAACGCCCCGGATGTGAAGTCGGTCTCCCCGGTCGTGTCCACCAGCGAGACGGCTACCTATGGAACGGCCACGTACACCACGACCGTTGAGGGGTCGACTCCCTCTTACCTGACTGCAGAGGACTACACCGTCCAGGCCGGTAGCGCGATCTCGAGCCAGGACGTCACCTCGCACGCCCAGGTCGTCGACATCGGCGCTGATGTCGCAAGCAACCTGTTCACGACCGGCGAGAACCCTCTCGGTGCGACGATCATGATCGGCTCGACCAACTTCGAGATCGTCGGCGTGCTGGCATCGAAGGGCACGAGTGGGCTGACGAACCAGGACGCCGTGGTCATTGCGCCCTACACCGCCGTCGAGGACCACTTGACGGGCTATTCCCAGTCGTTCAGCGAGCTCATCGTTCAGGGTAGGTCCGCCTCGACGCTGAACCTCGCCGAGGCCGAAGTCGAGAACGTCCTCGCGGCGCAGAACGACACGACAGTTGCAGACCTGCCGTTCCAGGTGCTGAACCAGGCGACCCTGCTCTCCACGGTGGAGTCGACCTCGAGCACGTTCACCGTGCTGCTCGCCGCCGTAGCCGCCATCTCGTTGCTTGTCGGGGGTATCGGGGTCATGAACATCATGCTCGTGACCGTTACCGAGCGCACCCACGAGATCGGGATCCGCAAGGCGATCGGTGCTCCGAAGTCGGCGATCCTCGCCCAGTTCCTGTTTGAAGCGGTCTTACTTTCCTTGATCGGGGGAACCATCGGCGTCGTCATCGGCGTGGTGGGCAGCCGGTTCAAGATAGCCGGCGTTCAGCCCGTCATAGCCCCATATTCGATCGTGCTCGCTTTTTGCGTGTCGATCGCCGTGGGAGTGTTCTTCGGCTTCTACCCCGCCAACCGTGCCGCGTCACTGCGACCTATCGACGCCCTCCGCTATGAGTGAGGACAGGGGAGCATCCATGCCAGACGACCCGACTTCCGACGAGCAGGTTTCCCCGGTCAGCGGTGCCGCCACCGAGCCGGTCGCGGTGGTCACCGAGCCGGTCGAAGTCGTCACGGTCCCTTGGGAGCCAACTGTTCCACCGCCGTCAGCGGGACAGCTCGGCGACGACGAAGGCGATCTTGCCGACGACGAATGGCCGATCCGGAGCCCTCGATCGGGCCTACGCCTCAAGTACCCGACGGCGGTGCTGGTCGCCCTTCT
Source organism: uncultured Acidimicrobiaceae bacterium (assembly GCA_963807575.1). Lineage (GTDB taxonomy): Bacteria > Actinomycetota > Acidimicrobiia > Acidimicrobiales > Bog-793 > Fen-455. The sequence goes on along the minus strand of CAWECD010000013.1, from coordinate 136,639 downwards.
CATCGGTGCCGGTGGGCTCTGGGGCGGGGCTGCTTTGCAGCGCGCCCATGGGACGACAGGCGCTTCAAGTGGCGCGTCGAGCTTCGCAAGGCTGTTCGGCTCGTCGGGCTTCTCCGGCGTCACCCGGGGCAGCTTTCCTGGGGTGGCGACCACGAGTGCCGCCGCCGGCATCGTGACGACCATCGAGGGCAACACCCTCTATGTCACGACGGCGACTGGTGGCCTGGTCAAGGTCACACTCGGGAAGTCCACGACCTATACCCGCGAGGCCAAGAGCACGGCATCCGCGATGCAGCCGGGCGACACCGTGATCGTGCAGGGCACGACGGCGAAGAACGGGACCGTGACTGCGACGTCCGTCGCTGACACCGCCGCGGGCGTTTCTGCTGCAGGCTGAACCACGCCCACCTGGTGGGCAACGACATCGACTGGTACCACCCAATGACCCAAGGAGCGAAAGGACATTCAAGTGAACGAGCGACCCCCTGACGATCTTGGGGCTGTACCCGAAAAGGACCGTGAGGCATCTGCGAATGGCGCGGCACGTTACGGTCGGCGCGCGCTCATGCTCGGGGCGGCGGCGACCGGGGTAGGGATCACCGCCGGCCTCGTCGCCGGCGTGGACCCTAGCGGAGCCTCGAGCGGGGCCTCGAACGATGCCGTCGTTCTCGGCACGAGGAACTCGGCTACCGCCACAACCGTAGTCACGACCACCAGCGGCTCTGGCCTCGAGGGCATGACCTCGGAGACGAACGGCAGCGGCGTCGAAGGCGTCGACACCAGTTCGGGCGGCGGCCATGGTACCTCCGGGCTCTCGGCGCACGGGATCGGCGCTTACGGCCTGACCTCGGCGGATGACAAGAGCGGCGTCGAAGGCGTCGACAAGAGCGCGAGCGGTGGCTATGGCGTGCAAGGAACCTCGGAGAACGGCACCGGCGTCCAGGGCGAGACCTCGGCGGCAAACCGTAGTGGCGTCGCAGGCATCGACACGAGCAAAGGAGGTGGTTACGGCACCTACGGGAACTCGACCAACGGGACCGGTGCCTACGGCGAGACCTCGGCGGCCGGCCTAAACGGCGTCGAAGGCGTCGACGCGAGCAAGGCGGGCGGCTTCGGCACCTACGGGAGCTCGATCAACGGTACGGGTGCCTACGGAGAAACCTCGGGGAATGGCAAGAGCGGCGTCGAAGGCTCCGACACGAGCAGGCTCGGTGGCTACGGCGTCCAGGGAACCTCGGAGAACGGGACCGGTGCCTACGGCGAGACCTCGGCGGATGGCAAGAGCGGTGTCGCAGGCGTCGACGCGAGCAAGAAGGGCGGCTACGGCGTCCAGGGAACCTCGGAGAACGGCACCGGCGTCTACGGCCAGACCCTGACAGACGGCAAGAGCGGCGTCAAAGGCGTCGACACGAGCAAGACGGGCGGCTACGGCACCTTCGGCGACTCGACGAACGGTACCGGCGTCTACGGTTCCTCCGGCGGAGGTACCGGCGTCTACGGTGGCTCCGGCGGAGGTACCGGTGTCTACGGCCGCACCTCGGCGGCCGGTAAGAGCGGCGTCAGAGGCGTCAACTCGAGCCCCGACGGCGGCTACGGCGTCCAGGGAGTCTCGGAGAACGGTACCGGTGTCTACGGCACCACCACGGCCAATGGCAAGAGCGGGGTCGAAGGCGTCGACACGAGCAAGGAAGGAGGCAACGGTACCTTCGGGAGCTCGACCAATGGCACCGGCGCGCACGGCCAGACCGCGGCGACCGGCAAGAGTGGTGTCAAGGGCGTGGACACGAGCCCAGGCGGTGGCTACGGCGTACAAGGGACCTCGGAGAACGGCACCGGCACTCACGGCCAGACCTCGGCGTCCGGCAAGAGCGGCGTCGAAGGCGTCGACACGAGCAAGTTGGGCGGCTACGGCGTCCAGGGAAGTTCAGAGAACGGCATCGCCGTGTACGGCCAGACCCTGGCGGCGAACAAGAGCGCCGTCGAAGGCGTCGACGCGAGCAAGTTGGGCGGCTATGGCATCTTCGGGGACTCGACCAACGGCTTTGGCGCCTACGGCCAGACCTTGGCGACCGGCAAGAGCGGCGTGAAAGGCGTCGACACGAGCTCGGGCGGTGGCTACGGCGTCCAGGGAACCTCAGAGAACGGCACCGGCGCTCACGGCCAGACTTCGGCGGCCGGCAAGAGTGGGGTCCAAGGCGTCGACAACAGTTCAGCCGGTGGTTACGGCACCTACGGGAGCTCGATCAACGGTACCGGCGCCTACGGAGCCTCTAACGAAGGTACCGGTGTCTACGGCCAGACCTCCGCGGCCGGAAAGAGCGGCGTCGAAGGCGTCAACACGAGCCCGGGCGGTGGCTACGGCGTCCAGGGGAGCTCGACCAACGGCACCGGCGTCTACGGCACCACCGCGACTGATGGTCAGAGCGGAGTCGAAGGCGTCGACACGAGCAAGGACGGTGGATACGGGACCTACGGGAGCTCGACCAACGGGACCGGTGCCTACGGCCTGACCACGGCGGCCGGCAAGAGCGGCGTCGAAGGCGTCGACACAAGCACGGCCGGTGGCTACGGCGTCCAGGGAACCTCGCAGAACGGCACCGCGGTGTACGGCCAAGCCTCGGTGGCCAACAAGAGCGGCGTCGAAGGCGTCAACACGAGTGCAGAAGGCGGCATTGGCGTCTCCGGCAGCTCCCCGGCCGCCGGCATCGGCGTGCAGGGCTCGAGTGGGACCGGGGTCGGCGTGTTGGCTGAGAGCACCTCCGGCCCGGCCCTCCAAGTCCAGGGAATTGCCACTTTCTCACGAAGCGGGAGCGCTCTGGTCGCGGGAAGCGTTGCCAATCCCGAGTCGGGGGTGACCGTTGCCGGGGTCTCTCTCAGCGCATCGAGCCTGATCTTTGCCACTCCGCAGGTCTACGTTCCCCCCGGTACCGGGGACGCCTTCAGCATCGGGGTCGCAGCCGTCGTGCCGGACGCGACAGCCGACGCCTTCACGATCTATCTGACCGGGCCCGTGACCGTCCCCGTTCAGATTGCGTGGTTCGTCATCGGGTAGGCCCTGACGGCTCAGGTGATCACACGACCTTCAGCAGTACGAGTATGCAGACAACGACCAGGCAGAGCACAGCCAGGCCAGTCAATCGGTGAATCATTTGGAGCCTCCTTTGTTGAAGCGTCGAGTGTCACGTGGTCAGGCCGGATTGTCGCCCGCTGCCGAGCTCCGGCCGGGTTAGCTGTGCACCTCTTCGTGCACTTGTGTCGAGTGACCCTGCGCGTCGACTGCTTCGCGGTCGAAGGTGCGCGTACCGCTGCCCACCGGACGACGTGACGTCGCAAAGACAATCCCCGAGGCGACAAGGCCGACGGCCCCGAGGACCATGAGGATTACCCCCACCGTGGAAAGCCGGAACCCGTGACCTTGGGAAGTCACCCCCCAGTACATGACAGCGCCCGCCGCGACTGCGAGGACGCTGAAGAACATTCCCGTCCGACCCATTCCCATTGCTTGTGCCTCCCTCTTGTGCCGTAGCTCTCAGCCAGATTCGGCCGGCGACGACATTGTCATTGTACTCTAGTTATCTGTGACTAGCAATTTATTTCAGGATATGCTAAACTGCCTCCATGGGAGAATGGAGCTTTCTCACCAATCACGCCCGGGTCCTCGTCTGCATCGCACACGATCCCGGAGTGCGTCTGCGCGACATCGCTGCGATCTTGGGCATCACCGAGCGCAGTGTCTTCGGCATCGTCACCGACTTGACCTCCGCCGGCTACGTCTCAAAGGAGAAAGAGGGCCGTCGCAACCGATACCGGATCCAGGCTCACGTACCTTTGCGAAAGGGCGTCGTCCGGGACCAGACGATCGGTGAGCTGCTCTCAGTGCTCGTCGACACCAAAGCTCGTCCTGAACTTCAACGAGGCCTCGAGACCGCTGTCTGATCCAGTCGTCCGTCTTGCGAAGAGGCGGCGTCGGTGAGATGACCTGTTCACACGGTCAGCTTCGAGCCGCTCGTGCCGCTGGAGTCGATCAGGTTGGCGTCACCGCCATAGGTGGCCGACACGTCGTAGGAGCCGACGGCCAGCGCGGTGTTGGCGATCGTGCAAGTCCCTTTTCCGCCCTTGAGCGTTGCTGTGCAGGTGGTGGAGCCGACCTGCACCGTCACTGTCTCGCTGTCGGGCACTGCCTCTCCATAGTGGGTCGTGACATCCGCGGAGAAGACCGAAGCCGATTCGTCGCCGTAGGTGACGCTGGTCGGCAGTTCCGAGACCGTGGTGACCGTGGCGTCCTTGTTGACGGTCAGCTTGGAGCCGCTCGTACCGCCGGAGCCGATCAGGTTGACGCCACCGCCAAAGGTGGCCGACACCGGGTACAAGCCGACGGCCAGCGCGGTGTCGGCGATGGTGCAGGTCCCCTTGCCACTCGTCAGCACCGCTGTGCAGTTGACAGAGCCGACGAGCACCGTCACGGTCTTGCCGTTGGGCACGGCCTCGCCATAGTGAGTCGTGACGCTGGCGGAGAAGACCGATGCCGATTCGTCGCCGTAGGTGACGCTGGTCGGTGACTCCGAGACGGACGTGCTCGTGGTTTCCTTGTTCACGGTCAGCTTCGAGCCGCTCGAGCCGCTCGAGGCAATCAAGTTGGCGTCACCACCAAAGGTGGCCGACACGTCGTAGGAGCCGACGGCGAGCGCGGTGCTGGCGGTCGTGCAAGTCCCCTTCCCGCTACTGAGCACCGCTTTGCAGGTGGTAGAGCCGACGGCCACCGTCGCCGTCTCGCCGTAAGGCACTGCCTGGCCATAGTGGGTCGTGACGGTCACGTGGAAGACCGACGCCGATTCGTCGCCGTAGGTGACGCTGGACGGTGACTTCCAGACGGAGGTGCCCGTGGCCTCGTTGTACACGGTCAGCTTCGAGCCGCTCGAGCCGCTCGAGCCATTCAGGCTGGCGTCACCGCCATAGGTGGCCGACACCGGGTACGAGCCGGGGGCCAGGGCGGTGTTGGCGATCGTGCAATTGCCTTTGCCGCCCTTGAGGGTCACCGTGCAGGTGACAGAGCCGACCTGTACCGGTACCGTCTCGCCGTTGGGCACCACCTGGCCATATTGGGCCGTGACGGTCACGTAGAAGACCGACGCCGTTTCGTGGCCGTAGGTGACGCTGGTCGGTGACTCCGAGACCGTGAGACTTGTGGGGAGCTGTCGCGCGAAGTACCCGAAGGCGTCGATCACGACGTTGATCGTCGCACCGTGGCTGTTGTAGAGCTCCACGCTGCCGGTACCGGCCGTGTCCGCGACCGTGAAGTTCGCGACGGCCGGGGACTGGTTGGCGGCCCAGTTCACGTCGGACGCGACTGGCACGGTCGTGTCGGACTTCGGATAGACGGTGAGGTAGCCAGGGGCGTCGCCTGCAATCACCGCGAAGTTCCCGGCGACGGCCAAGGCGGCCGTGGGGATCCCGCTGGCAGAAGTGGAGAGGTTGAAATCCTCCGACGTGTTCGCAGTGATCGGCGTGCCGTTGTTGGACACACGAGTGTCTGTGATGCGGACCGGTGTGATCGGCACGAAGGCCGAGCCGGTGCCGCCATTGCCGGTGTAGTAGCCGTCCACGTCGACGTCCACGTTCACCGTACCGGTGTGGTTGTAGATCTCGATCCGGCCCCCGGTTCCGACTCCGACCGTCACGCGGTTGCCGACCACGTGGTCAGCCAGGAAGTCGACGTTCGACGCGGTCGGCATGGTCACACCTGTCGGGTAGACGGTGAGAAAGCTCGACTTGGTCCCGTGGGCAGCGGTCGTGTTGACCACGACAGCGGTGGCGGTGGCGGGGACTCCGGTGGCCGTCCCTGTCACCGTGACGGGCATGTTGGTGTTCGGCCCGATCTCGGTACCAGAGGCCAGGGTGCCAAGTACACGCACGGGGGAGAGGGAGTTGTACAGCCCGCTGCCGTTGGCCAAAGGAGCGCTCGTGTAATAGCCCTCCACGTCGACCACGACGTTCGTGCTGCCGGCGTGGTTGTAGATCGACACCATGCCCGAAGAGCTCAGCGGCACTGTCACGAGGTTCGCCACTGTGAGGCCGGGTGGGAAGTTGAGGTTGGAGACCACCGGCATCGTGATCCCCTCGGGGAAGACGGTCAGGAACCCCGAGGCGGTCGGGTCGACCGCGGTCACGTTGAGCACCGCGGCCGCCATTCCGGCGGGTATGGGCGCGGTGCCCACCTTCGTGACCTGCACATTCAGCGTGGAGTTGGCGGCAAGGGGCTTGCCCGCGTTCGGCTGGCCGGAGTTCGGCCTGGTGTCGGTGATGCGAAATGGCGTCACTGAGACGTAGGAGCCCATGATCGGTGTGGTGGCATGGGGCGTGGCTGCGGCCGACGCCGTTATTGCGATTGGACCGAGGAGCATGCCGGCAACGACGATCAGGGCCGTCCCCAACCGGATCGTGATGCGCCTGTCCGCCTTGTCGTCTCGCGACCGTGCACTGGATGGCTTGAACATTTCGCCGTTCCTTCATGATCGAGACGGTGCTGAAGAACGTTCCAGCGCGGCCCATTTCTTGGGCCTCCGTCTTGTTGCAGCAGCTCGAGGCCACATGCGGTCGGCGACGATTCAGCCATCATACTCTAGTCTTAGAACACTAGCAAAAGACTTCTAGAACAAGTCGAACAACTTTCACGGGAACCTGGTGCTCGGCTATAGCGCGTCGGTCCGCCAAACCGACGGACGTCACAGGCCGAGGTCCAAGCCCGTGCGACGTTTCGGGCCTTCCGGCTCTCGCCGGCGACCGAGCTCGAGTCGCGCGCACTGGCCAAGGGGATGGACCTCGCGCTCGACGATATCCCACACGATGTCGAGATCGATTGTCAGGTGGCCGTGCACGACTCGATTACGAAACCCAGCTATGTCGTTCCATGGGATCTCCGGGTGGGCTTGCTTGAAGGACGAGAGGCGTTGCGACGACTCAGCCAAGGTCTGAAGGCGGTACAGGGTCGCGTCGCGAAGTTCGAAGTCACTGTCCAGAGCAGCCCTGCCGCGCAATAGCGCTGTTTGCTCAATTTGAGCGGCTGCGGCGTCGATGTGCGGTAGGTGAAGCGCGTCGTCGTGTTCGGTCACAACTGAACGAGCTGCGACTCGATGCGCGAGCGAACCACTTCGTCGATCCCAGTCCCGACCTCGACGGGATAACCAAGGAGCTCTTCCACCTCGCGAGCGAACGCGAACAGGTCGAGACCTCGATGTCCTCGCTCGAAGTCGACAAGAAGATCGATGTCACTGGTCGGAGTCGCATCGCCACGGACCACTGACCCGAAGACCCTGATGTTCGATACACCGCGATTGGTAGCGGCACGAAGGATCTCGTCGCGGTGCGCACGTAACAACAGCAACGACGGTGCCGATCGTACGGCAGCCAGGTCCTGACTCCTAGCTTCATCGTAGACAGGCCGTGCATCGAACAGGCCGACGCCGCGAACACAGGCGTCGCGCCTCGCCGGAGAACTGCCGGCTCCCGGCAAGGTTTAGACGATGTCGTTGAGGTCATGGCGGCGTGCGGAAGTCTGGACGACGACCGGGACCCTGCAGTCGAAACGTGGTTCGTCGCGCAGATCGCCCGGCTCGCCAGGCCGATAGCCGACGAGTTGCACGAGATCACGAGGCAGGACATCACTGACGTTCCGCTAGCCGGCGCCCATGGGCATCGCGACGCTGCGTGGGCCAATCAACAAAACCGGACCAGCCTGTGCCTGCCTGGCCGCGCTCGTCGCTCCGACCGCTGGCCACCTCGCCACCGGGCTCGACGAACGCTCTCGGCGCTGGCCGAGCACTGTCAACCCATACGTGTTCATCAGCAACTACACCGCGGCGCGTACTGGCCCGTCGGCGGCGCCGACCGATACGTGCACACCGCGGATCAGCCCGGAACCTTCGGCCACGCCCCGTCGTCTAGGTGATTAGACGAATTCACGTCTAGACACATAGACTCACGCCGTGACCTCACGGGCGCTCATCCGCAAGCTCCGAGAGCTGAGCTGCCGGTCCGTGCGCCAGCGGGGATCCCACCAGATCTGGCGGTGAGGCAACTGCCAGACCGTGATCCCCTTGCACGTGGGCGACCTCACTCCAGGAACGCTCAGATCCATCGAGCGGGACCTTGAGCCGTGCCTCGGCCCCAAGTGGGTCACCCAGTGACCGCGGGCACCAAGACGAACAAGACGGAGGACAACGTGAGGACTTACACTGCCCGCCTCGAACAGGAGAAAGACGGACGCTGGTCGGTTGAGCTCGAGGAGGAACCGCGGGTGCACACCTGGGGCAAGACCGTCGACCAGGCCCTCGCACGCATGCGCGAGGCGGCCGCCTTGTGGTTCCAGACCGACGAAGCCTCTATCGACCTGATCCCCAGTCCGGTGCTACCCAAGGCGGCCGGGCGGACCGTCGAGCAGGCCCGGCAAGCCCGAGTGCAAGCCCGCAGCGCCGACCGCCTGGCCATCGAGACGACCAAGAGAGCAGCGGTAGCGCTCGCCAGCCGCGGGATCAGCATGCGAGACGCGGCCGCGATCCTCGGCATCTCGCATCAGCGCGTCCATCAGCTGCTCATTTCGGACGAGCCGCGACGCAAGACCAGCTGACACGCGCCCCGGGCTGGCGGAATCCGAGGCGCCTATACCGACATCAGCAGCCGACCGCTCTTGTGTTCCTGTTGAATGTGCCACCGGAATTCGTGAGCTCATGCCCATTCGAACGTCCGGTGTGCAGCCGCGCGGACGCCGGATGCGGAGCGAAAGCAAGGATCCTGCTGCAAGTTCGGCAATAGCGGAAGGAGCAGCGTGGTATTCGCGCAAGGCTGTGAGCCGGGACAACGCGCGGTGATCGGTATACGACTGACGCCATAGCCGGCGGGTCGCCAGGCGTTGTTCATAGGCTCAGCCCATTTCGGCACCGCCCCCGTGGTGAGCTACCTGGTTGAGCTCGGCACTTTGTCGAAGCGCCTGCCGATTCCAAGCGTCGAGACCAACGTCGCCGGTGTAGCCGACGAGTTGCGCAGTGGTTCCACGTCCGGCGCGACGCCAGCACCACGACCCCGTCGCCACGTTCCGACCCCCTATCAACTCATCCGGCCGTAGGGTTCGTGTGGCCTCCCCACCGGGGAGCGGATCGGGGTACACGATGGACGCGGCCGAACGCGACACGCAGGTGCGGAATTTCGTCAGGGAAGTCTGGAATGGCCGAAACTACGAAGCTGCCGCCGACCTCTACGGCGAGAGCTACGTCAATCCCTTCGGGACAGGTCCTTCCGGGAGAGTCGAGCCCATCCGGCACTACCACGCCGCGTTCCCGGACTTGCACCTCGATGTCGAAGAGCTGATCGTGGCCGGCGACACGGTCGTGATCAGGCTCACGTTTCGGGGGACCGACACTGGAGGTTACCTGGGACGACCTCCGACCGGGCGAGCGGTAGAGGAGTGGGTGGTTGACATCATGCACTTCGAGGGTGACCGGGTCGTCAGTGAATGGATTGGTGCCGACAAGCTGGGCCTGTTCATCCAGCTCGGAGTTCTCGACGACCCGTGGCCGAGCCAGGTCGGGGAGTCCGCCCCAAGGTGATAAGTGCCCGCCATATCTGAGGAAGTACAACGGACGCCGGGCCGATAGCGCCGGATACCGGCTGGCTTCGCCGTGGGGAGCGTCAGACGTTCACCAGGTAGAAGACGCTGGAGTCATCGACTTCAAAGGACTCGAGCTTCACATCGAGGTCGGCGACGAGTGTGCGGAACTCCTCGGCGTGCACGGTCCCCGCGGTGAAGCCGTCCTTGCACACGATGACCCCGTCGCCAGTGGCGATCCGATCGATATCTCCGATGAGGCCGGCAGCGGACTGACGCTCGAACCAGTCCAGGCGGTCTTCCCAGAACCGGTCCGAGTAGGTGGAGAACAGCGCCATACCGTGGGGACGCAGCACGCGGACTACCTCTCGAACCAGCATCCGCCGGTCGACGTGAAAGGCGGAGATCCCGTTCTGGATGCAGACGACCCGGTCGAAGGACGCGGCCGCGAACCCGAGCTGCTTCGCGTCGGCGCACAGGAGGCCGCAGTTTGTCGCTGGACCAAGTCGCTGTTGGGCCAGCCGAAGGCTGTCAAGTGAGTTGTCGGTGCCGACGGTCAGACGCGACGACCCAGCGAAGGCCGGCATGGTGCGTCCGTAGCCGCATCCGAGGTCCAGCACGACGTCATGAGCACGCAACCGCGCCACTACGAACTCGACCTCGGCGCGAAGGTACTGCTCCACACGTGCCGGCGCGAGCTGATAGCACTGCTGAAGCCGCTCGGCAGCCAGGTGGTCCTTGTAATAGGCGGTGTCTTCCACTCACCAATGATCACACCACACCAAGCGACGCGGCAGGGAATCTGCGGTCGGATCTTTCCAGGAGGTCGGTGAGGACGGAGAGGCGACGTCGCGGATCTGCGATTTGGCTCTCCAGGGCCGTTCGCGGCACTGGCGAGAGTAGTGTGCCATCTTGGCTGTTTGATATCTTGATGGCATGAAGGAGCGAAAAGTTCTTACTCTGCGAATGGATCCCTTGGAGGCTCGAGAGGCCGAAGTGGCCGCGCGCGCCGAGGGTGTGTCAGTAAACGAGTTCGTGCGCGAGGCTCTCGCTGCGCGCATCACAGAGCGACGCAAGGACGAATCGTTCAAACGTCGTATAGCCGAACTGATTGCCGAGGACCGAGAGATCCTTGAGCGCTTGGCCAAGTGACGCAGTTCCTTGATCTCACGGATTTCTTGCTCATCGCTGAGCTGTGACGGGAGTGCGCGCTGAACTCCTGGCGCGGACATCGAGGATCGAGCTCGCAGAGTCCGCGCTGGCCGCTCCCCAGGCTTGTTTCGGCGGTGTCGAGTTCTATCCCGACTTTGTCGATCAGGCGGCGGTGCTATGCGCCCCGCCCAGGCCGAGAGCTCGAACGGACCGGGGACGGTGCCAAGCGTGAGCTTGATCGAATAGAAGCCAGAGCCGCCTTGCACCGGGCTGGTGCCACCCCCCGGGCCACTGGCTGTCACCGATGCCCCGGGGACGCCGACGTGGTCCAGGTCTGTCACGTATCCGCTTATCGTGCCGCCCGGTTTGCCCGAGTTCCAGAGCAGGTAGATGAGGGGCGGGTTGTTACTTTGGCGGACCATGACGCCGGACCAACCGTACCCAGTTCCGACCCGCACGTCACAGGTGGACTCGTTGGTCCCGCAGCCCGAGATCGCCGCACCGGAAGACAGGCTCCAGTCCAAGTGGTTGTAGACACAGCCCAAGTCGCCACAGGCCACCTGTTGCTTGAACTGCAGCGGGGCCGGGCCGGTCAGCCGGAACACCCCGTGCTTGTCGGGATGGGTGAGCAGCACGACGGTGCCACCTCCCGGGATAGAGATGCCGTCGCCGGTGTACCAGACCTTGGGTACAGGCGGGGCTTCTCTTCATGCGAATTGGCATACGCGGGCGTAGGCAGAGCCAGGCTCATGGACAAGCACCCGATAAGGACTACCAGAGCGACGCCGTTGACACCTGGTGTTAGTCAGCTGTGCCACTGCTGCGCTTGGGCACGTGGCCCAGCGTTGGAAGCACTTTGCCGCGAGCTCTTGGTCCGCCTGCCTGACTATTCACCCGCGCGATGCCTCATCGTTTAGGATCTATGACATGTCGCGGAACACCTCACTATGTGTGGGCGGGGAAAGTGCTTTCCGGCAAACATGACGCGATGTCGCATGTGACGGCCGCCAAACGAACTGCTAACGGATAAGCAACGCCTTTTCGAGGACGGCTAGCGCCTCCGGTAGGTTCGCCCTCCCGAACCCGAATCTGACGTGATCGGGCTCGTCATAGACCGAGCCCGGAAGGAGCAGGACGCCAGCCTCGGCGAGGCGCTCACAAAGCCGGTCGACGTCACCGAGCCCGTGCACGCGAGGAAACCCGATCGGGCTCGCGACCGGCCGTACCCACTCGAACGCCTCGGCATGACGGCTGAAGAAACCATCCAGCAATCCCAAATTTCGCCTGACGATCGCGCTGTTGCGGGCGAGTAGCTCGCCCCGATGCCGCAGGGCGAGCGCCGACAGCTGCTCGCTCGGGGCGCTGGCGCAGATCGTCGTGTAGTGCTTCAGATCGATCACCGCTCGCCGCAACTTGTCGTCATGAGTGGCGATCCAGCCGGTGCGGAGGCCCGGTAGCCCGTAGCTCTTCGACACGCTGCCGAGCGAGACCGCGCGCTCATCGCGGTCACACGCGGCGGGCAGGCGATCGTTCGGGTCGTGTTCGAGCTCACGGTAGACCTCGTCGCTAAATAGCGTGACCCCCCGGTCCTGTGCGAGCTCGACCACGGCATCGTAGGTGGCCCGGTCCATCAAGGTTCCCGTCGGGTTGTGCGGCTGGTTGACGTACAGGCCGCGCGTGCCCGGTTCTACCAGGCAACCCAGCGAGCCGAGGTCGTGTGTCCAGCGATCCTCGTAGGACCGGCGCCACTCGCGCACTTCGGCTCCGGTGCTCCGGGCGAGCTGCAGGGCGGACTCGTAACAGGGCGTCTCGACCACAGCCTGGTCGCCCGGACCGAGCAGGACGTGGTACAGGAGGAAGATCGCCTCTTCGGCGCAGGTCGTGACGACCACCTCGTCGGCTTGGATCGTGTCGTAGATGGCGGCGATCGCCTCTCGCAGCTCCAAAGAGCCGGGCGACTCGGTGTAGCCGCAACGCAGTTCGAGAAGCCTGTCACTGGCGTCGGGCTCGAAGCTCAGTAGCTCGCGGATCGTGCGTGACTCGCAGTCGCTGCTGGACAGCATGTAGCCGGTCGTGAATTCATGGCGCTCGTAGTACTTCTCGATGCGAAAGGGAGCTACCTTCACGCCAATTCCTTTCAGATCCAGCGAGTATTCGGCTACGGCAGGGATCACCGGCTGTGACGAGACCGCGCCGGGAAGCGGCGACGGGAACAGATCGGCTATCGCCGACCTCGCCGAACACGAACAGGTTTAGCAGCCGGACGACGCGGACCTGCCCCAGCGGGCGCCCTTGCTCGTGTGGATCGAACATCGGCTCACCTTGTCGAAGCGCGTGACGCCGATTCGCGCGCCCGCATTCGTGTGGCGAGTTAGGTCATTATGTGTGTCATCAACCCGGCGGTTGAGGGCACCCGACCGACCTCGGCCGCCGATATTCGGGGACGGGCGGTAGAAGACGCCTGCCCCCCGGACGTTAGGTCATGCGCCCGGGTATTGACACCCCACAGTGCGTTGTCGCCGAGCACCCAGGGACAACACCTTCCAGAACACAAGGAGATCAACAATGGCCGCAACGCTGAAGCTGACGCATAAAGCCATCGGAGTCGAGGTGCGACGTGGCACGTACGAGATCATGGTTGACGGACAACCTGCCGGATCGCTCGAAATGAACGAGACGATCGAGGTACCAGTCGAACCTGGACGTCACGCTCTACAAGTTCGCAATGGCCGAAACTCCAGCCGGACTTACACCTTCGATGCCGCCGAGGGTGAGACCGTAACCTTCCGATGCACCGGAAAGAGGTTTCTGCCGATCTTTCTCGCGTCGTTTGTCTTTCCGAGCTTGGCACTCTCGCTCAGACGCGGGTAGCTGTGGCCTGCGAATCGCGCCATCGGAGAGTTCGAAGGCGCTGGTTGCGAATCGCGAACCTCAGGACAAGTCCGCCCTATGCGGACCGCATCGTCGCTGACCGCTCGTCCGTATCGCACCCGTTCCACTGGAGAACAACGACATGACAGCGCCTCAACTCTGCAGTGCGTCCTCACAGATGGTGGATGGCAAGCGCCCCGTGTGCAATGGCGTTGTCCCACTGTCCCGCAGTTGCCGCGCGCCTGTGTGCCGGTACGATGAACTGCCCGAACGTTGCGATTCTGACAACGGCGGAGGGAGTGGGATTCGAACCCACGGTGCCCTCACGGACACAACGGTTTTCGAGACCGCCCGATTCGGCCACTCTCGCATCCCTCCGGCAGGCAGACTAGCCCAGGGCGTCGCGACGATTTGCGAAGAAGTCCCGCAGGAGCGCACCGGCCGGACCGGCGCTCACGCCGCGGGTGACTTCGATCTCGTGGTTGAGGCGGGGATCGGCACACAGATTGAACAGTGAGCCGCAGGCGCCCGTCTTCGGGTCGAACGCGCCGAAGACGAGGCGGTTAACGCGGGCGAGCACCGCGGCTCCCGCGCACATCGGGCAAGGCTCGAGCGTCACAACGAGCGTGGCGCCGTCGAGGTGCCAGGTGCCCAGCAACTCCGCGGCGTCCTGCAGGGCGAGGATTTCGGCGTGGGCGGTCGGGTCCTTGCGCAGCTCGCGTTCGTTGTGGCGCTGAGCGACGACATGGCCTCCGACGAGCACGACCGCCCCGACGGGCACGTCGTCGTGTTCGAGGGCGAGCGCGGCCTCCCCCAACGCCACGGCCATGGCCCCGGTGTCGTTCACTCCCCGAGCGTAGATCCCCGCGTCCAAACGCGTGCGGGACCGGAGCCGGGGCCGGCGCCAAGCTCGAGAGTCGCTGTGAGCGTGACGGCGTCGAGAAGGCGCCTGTCATGGGTGACAAGGAGCAACGTGCCGTTCCAACTGGTGAGCGCGGTCTCGAGCTGCTCGATGGCGGGAAGGTCGAGATGGTTGGTCGGCTCGTCGAGCACAAGGCAATTGGTGCCTTTGGACATCAAGAGCGCCAGTTGTGCCCGTGTCCGCTCGCCAGGAGACAGCGTTCCGAACGCGCGCTCCACTTCACCGGACCCGAGCCCGAACTTGGCGAGCAGCGAGCGTGCCTCACGGGTGTTCAAGCTGCTCGCGGCGAGGAAGCCGGCCAGTAGCGGTGCACTCGTGCCGAAGCGCCGCCTGGCCTGGCCGAGCTCACCGAACACGACCCGGGGACCGATCCACCGCTTGCCCTGCTCGAGCGGCATCGTCCCGAGGATCATCGAGAGCAGTGTCGTCTTGCCGGCTCCGTTGCGCCCCAGGACCCCCAGCCGGTCGCCCCATCGGACATCGAGGTCGATCGGGCCGAGCTGCCAGCTCCCACGCCAGACGACCGCGTCCTCGAGGCGCGCGACGACGTCGCCGCTGCGAGGCGCTGCCGCCATCTCGAGACGCAGCAACCAGGGCTCGAAGGGCTTTTCCACCTCTGCGAGGCGCTCGAGGGCACGTTCGGTCGAGCGGACCTTGGAGGCTTGTTTCTCGGTGCGATTCAGCCGGAAGTCCCTCTGCGCCTTGTCGTTGTCCTTCGGAGCCTTGGCAGCCTTTGCGACGCCCGTGATGGCCCACTGTCGTTGCTTGCGGGCTCGGGCTATGAGCCGGTCCCGTTCGGTGCTGTAGGCGAGGTGAGCCTCCTCGGCGTGGCGTTGCTCCGTGGCCCGGGCGACGACGTAAGCCTGCCAGCCGCCCTGGTAAAGCGTCAGCCTGTGAGAACCGGGGTCAATCTCTCCGACCGAGGTCACGATGCGTTCGAGGAACGCCCGGTCGTGGGACACGACGACCAGCCCGCCGCCGCGGCCGTCCAAGAAGTCCTCGAGTCGCTCGAGGCCATCGAAGTCGAGGTCATTGGTGGGCTCGTCCAACAGGACGATGTCGAACCGGGACAACAGGAGGGCCGCGACCGCCGCCCTTGCCGCTTGTCCGCCGGAAAGCTGTGACATGCCGAGCGCCAACAGTGACGGCGGGAGAGCGAGGTCCGCGCAGACGCTTCCGGCCCGTGCTTCGAGGTCCGGGCCGCCGAGCGCGAGGTACCGTTCGAGAGCGGCCGTGTAGCGGGCGTCGGCGCCCGGCTCGGCGGCGGCCAGCGCGCCTACCGTCCTGTCGAGCGCGGCTTGTGCTTCGGCCACGCCTGTCCGCCTCGCGAGGTACTCGCTGAGCGTCTCTCCCTCCACGGCCTCGCGTTCTTGTGCCAGGTAGCCAATCGTGGCGTCCGGGGGCAGGAGCGTGACACGACCTTTGTCGGGCTGGTCGAGGCCCGCGAGGATCCGCAGCAGTGTGGTCTTGCCGACGCCGTTGGGCCCGAGGACGCCCAGCCTCGTCCCGGCGCCGACGGAAAGGCTCACCGTCTCGAGGATCGTCCGAACACCGTGGTACTTGGTCACGCCTCGGGCGACCAGCATCGCTGCGCCATGGGTCGCTGCGCCATGGGTTGCAGCTCGTGCGGTGGAGGCAGTGCGGGCGTTGCGTGCGTTCGGCATATTTGTCCCCAAGGTGAGACGGACGGTGGGCGAAGTTCGGAGCGGGGATCAAATACGCACGCGGCAAGGTTACCGCCGGCGCTCGGCCGCTGGCGCCCGGCCGGCGGCGCCCGGGGGCACCGCGGGTCCCCGCTCAGCCGGGCATGCGCCGCCAGAGCGAGCGCGGAGCGAGCCTCAGGAACCCGAACACGTACCGGAGCACAGGAGGGGCCCAGACGACCTCGGCACCCTTCTCGAGGCCGCGCACAACCGCATGCGCGACTTCGGGAGCGTCGATCGCGAACGGTGTCGCCTTGCGCCCCGCGGTCATCCTCGTTCTCACGAAGCCGGGCCTCACGACCATCACGCTCACCCCGCTCCCGGTGAGCGCGTCGCCGAGGCCCATCGCGAAGCCGTCGAGGCCGGCTTTTGCCGCCCCGTAGACGAAATTGGCGGCACGGACGCGATATCCCGCGACCGAGGAGAGCACGACGAGCCGGCCGTGCCCCTGGGCGCGCAGCACGCGTGCGAACGCGGTCATCGCCGCTGCCGGGCCTGTGAAGTTCGTCGTCGTGAGCGAAGCGACCCTCCGGGCGTCGAGCGTCGTGAGGTCTGCCATGTCGAGCTCACCGGCGGCAACCAATACGAGGTCGATGTCGCCGAGGCGTTGGACTGCCGCGTCGGCGAAGGTTTCGAGAGCACCGATGTCGGTCACGTCGAGCTGTTCGGTCTCGACGCTTGCGACCGAGAGACCGCGCAGCTCCTCGGCAGCGGCCTCCAAGCCGGCGACGGTCCTGCCCGTGAGGAGGACGGAGACGAGCCGGCGGCCCGCGAGGGCACGCAGGATCGCCCGGGACAGATCGGAGCCGCCGCCGAGCACGACGACCGTTTGTGGCATTCCGGTGACGTCGTTCATGGCCTGCCGCCTCCGAGGACTCGAGGCCCCTTTGGTCCGCGCCCGTCGCTCAATTGAGCTGGAACGACCGCTTGGAAAGGTTGAACCAGAAGCCCGCGATGGTCGTGTCGATCGTCGAGGGCGCGTCGATCACAGCTCCGAGAGCTACGAAGAGCGGTACCAGATGGTCGACCGTCGGGTGGGCGAGCTCAACGGCCGGCGCCCGGCGCCGGTAGTCCATCAACGCGTCGAAATCCCTGAGGGCGATGCATTCGGCCGCCCAGGCGTCGAACTCCGCCGACCAGGCCGGCGGGTCGTCGTCGGACCGGCTCGGGTCGATGAACGGGAGCCCGTGTGTGAGAAACCCGCTCCCGATGATGAGGACGTCCTCGTCCCGAAGCGGGGCTAGCTGTCGCCCGGTCTCGAGCAGGTCCTCCGCCGCAAGGTTCGGCATCGAGATCTGGAGGACTGGCACGTCCGCTCCGGGCCACATGCACATGAGCGGGATGAACGCGCCGTGGTCGAGCCCTCGCCCTGGCGACTCGGCAATTGGCTGGTGGGCTGACAGCAGCTCTCGTACCCGGCCGGCCAGCGCCGGTGCGCCGGGAGAGGGATAGCTCAGCTTGTAGAAGCGCTCGGGAAAGCCCCAGAAGTCGTACACGAGCGGCACGGTGGTGGTCGCCGCGATGCTGAGCGGGGCCCGTTCCCAATGGGCCGAGATCATGAGGATCGCTGCCGGGCGCCTCAATGACCCCGCCCAAGATGCGAGCTGGCCCGGCCAGTGGGGATCGTCCAGAAGTGGCGGTGCCCCGTGACCGAGGTAGAGCGCCGGCATCCGGCCCGCGTGTTGTGTCGAGACCTGTTGTGTCGGGACCGGGTCGCTCATCGTGAGCCATTCTGCCCGACCCAGGGCGAGGACCGGGTCGGCGTCGGGTCGGCGCGCCCTTACGGCGAAGTGGCAACCGCTGCGGAGCAACGACGCGTTCGATCCCGCTCGATAGGCTCCCGGTATGGGCTTTCGCGGATGGGCGGCCGAGGCGATCGAGTTCTACGAGGGCTTGGAGGCTGACAACTCCAAGACCTACTGGAACGAGAACAAGTCGGTCTACGAGAACTTCGTTTTGCGGCCGATGAACGAGCTGCTCGTCGAGCTCGAGCCGGAGTTCGGGGCGAGCAAGCTCTTCCGCCCCTACAGGGACGTGCGGTTCAGCGCGGACAAAGCGCCTTACAAGACGACCATCGCGGCGACCCTCGAGCTCGGGGGCTACGTACAGCTGTCGGCGGAAGGCCTCGCGGTGGGAAGCGGCATGTGGAGGATGGCTCCGGATCAGCTGGAGCGCTATCGCGAGGCCGTCTCCGCCGAGACCACGGGCCAGTCGCTTGTCGAGCTGCTGTCGGTCCTGCGGTCTGCGGGCATCCGAGCCGGGGGGCACGACGCTTTGAAGACGGCACCCAAGGGCTATCCGAAAGACCACCCGCGCATTGAGCTGCTGCGCTACAAGGGCGTCACGAGCTGGGAGCAGTGGCCGCCAGGGCCGTGGCTCGGCAAGCCCGGCGCCAAGGACAGGATTGTCAAGTTCTTCCGGACCTCCCGGCCTCTCAGTGACTGGCTGGATGCCAACGTCGGGCCGTCTTTGCTCGAGCACTGGGGACGGCACTGACGGAGCTGTCCGGCCCTTTGGGTGCACGGTTGGCGAGCGCCCCGGCCACGAGATGCTCCAGGCTTCAGACGAGCCAGCGCCCGTCTTCCATGACGGTGCGCCCGTCGAGCTCGTCGACCTCGCGCCAGACCTGGACGCGACGCGGCCAGAAGATGATCCAGACCATCGAGTCCACAGGTCGCGGATCCCAACCTGCATGTGCGCAGTAGCGATCCGCGTCCTCCTCGGCGATTTCTCCCGACTCGAGGACTACGGCGGTGCCCTTCACCGAGACCACGTCCCGAGTCGAGCCGAGCACGAGGTGAGCGGCACCAGTGGCGGCGATGTTGCGGGCTGTCCGGTTGTTGCGAGCCGTGACGAGGATGATCCGCTGGTCGACCCAGGCGAAGGAGAGCGGCACGAGACAGGGCTCGCACCCCACGCTCGTCGTGGCCACCCAGACGTCACGTTCGGAAGACAGCTTCTCCAAGGCGTCGGCCTTGCGGTGGTAGAGGTCTCGTGGACCGCTCATCGTGCCAATTTTAAGGCGAGCAGACCTTGGCCGCGCGGCCCTCAGCCGCGCGGCCTTAGCCCTGATCCACCGAAAAATAGGGCGTTCCGGAGGTCAGGACCGGCCTAGCATCCGCGAAAAGTGCCTTCCTGTAAGGGAAAATGGGGGTCACAACACCAACCCATGCCCCTTAAGAAAGGCACTATTTCGATGCGCTCATCTTCGCACAGCCCAGACCGGATTTCGGTGACCTTCGACGACGACCACGCCGTCGCCAATGCCGGGCTGATCCAGCCGGCCACGCTGGCCGATCATCTCGGGCTGCGAGAGCTCTTCGACGAGTACGTGCACCTCGGTGCTGGGCCCGGGCACGCCAACGTCGGGCTCAAGGCGATGACTCTGATCTACTCGGCTCTGGCCGGTGGCGACTGCATCGAGGACGCGGACGCGATGCGGGTGGCCGCCACGACCGAGGTATTTGGCCACGGCGTGCGGGCGCCGTCCACGCTCGGGATCTTCTTGAGATCGTTCACCTGGGGACATGTCGCCCAGCTGGACCGGGTGTTCGACGAGTCGCTCCGCCGTTCCTGGGCGGCCGGTGCCGGGCCCGGGCAGGGGCCGGTCACCTTGGACGTGGACTCGACGATCTGTGAGACCTACGGGCTCAAAAAGCAAGGTGCCCGCTTCGGTTACACCCGTCGGCGTGGCTATCACCCGCTCCTGGCGACGGTTGCCGGCACCGAAGAGGTCGTGGGCGTGCGCCTGCGGGGCGGCAACGCCCATACCGGCCGGGGCGTGGCCGGCTTTCTCACCCAGGTGTTCAACCGTGTGCGCCGGGCGGGGGCAACCGGGCCGATGACACTGAGAGCCGACTCGGGCTTCTACAGCTCCAAGGTGACCCAAGCCTGCGCAAAAGCGGGGGTGAGCTTTTCCATCACGGTCAAGACCTCCAAGGCATTGCACAAGGCGATCGCCGCCATCAAAGAGGAGGACTGGACACCGATTCCTTACTGGATCGACGGCGGCGCCGATGTGGCCGAGACGACTTACCGGCCCTTCTCCGAAAAGCACGCCGAGGTTCGCCTCATCGTGCGACGGGTGAGGCCCTCCCCGGGTAGTCAGCTGGCGTTGTTTTCAACCTACGACTACCACCCGTTCATCACCGACCGTGCAGGCGAGACGGTCTCCCTCGAGGCCGATCACCGCCGCCACGCCGTGGTCGAGGACGTGATCAGAGACTTGAAGTACGGCGTCGGGATGAACCACCTGCCGTCCGGACGCTTTTGCGCCAATGCCGCCTGGATGACCCTCAACGTCATCGCCCACAACCTTGGCCGCTGGGTGGGTCGCATCGGCCTCGGTTCTGAAGCCACGTCCATGACCACCAAGACCCTACGCACGCGGATGTTGAACATACCCGGGCGCATGACCACATCTGGTGGCAGGAGGACCCTGCATTTGCCGAGGGCATGGCCGTGGGAGGACCAGTTCAACACGGTCCTCGCAAGGTTGCGTTCCATTCCCCGGCCGGCCGTCTGCCTACGCGCCTGATCCCTGCGCGACGACGGCGTCCCGCCCCCTGTGCCCGGCGCCAGCAGACGATGCTCCTCCCCAGTCCCTTATCGGGCCTGGTCCGACGCGCACCCTCTGTCGCTTCGGAGGCTCGCTCAGACTCCTCGACGCCAGCTCCGGTTCATCTGAGCTGGTTCAGCGCCCCAGAGACGATCGCCAGATGTCTTTCGGTGGATCGGGGCTTAGACTTGCAGCTTCCGGGCCGTTCGGAGCTCGAACGGGAGCCGAGTTGTGAAGTGGGAGGAGCGACATGACGATTTCTGTTGGCGACCGCATACCCGATGTCGAGATCTCGGTGATGGGCAGTGAGGCGCCGGAGCCGATCCGGACCGGAGATGTCCTCGGTAGGGGCAAGGTCGTGCTGTTCGCTGTTCCCGGTGCCTTCACTCCCACCTGCTCGGACTACCACCTCCCCGGTTACCTCATCCGTGCCGGCGAGCTGCGGGCCAAAGGGGTGGAGACCATTGCCTGTTTGGCGGTCAACGACGCGTTCGTGATGGATGCCTGGGCAGACGACCAGGAGGTTGACGATGCGATCGTCATGCTGGCCGACGGCAATGGCGCCTTCACCCGGGCGATGGGTCTTGAGTTCGATGGCAGCGGGTTTGGCCTCGGGATGCGATCTCGGCGGTACGCCGCTGTCATCGAGGACGGGGTCGTCACAGCGCTCATGGTCGAGCCAGCCGGGGGCCTGACCGTCAGTTCTGCTGAATCGGTGCTGGCCAGCTTGTAGCCGCCGGCTCAACGGCGACGTCAGCGGAACCAGGAACCCAGAGTCGGGTTCGGCCGTCAACCAGCCTGGCATGTGAGATCGGGAGATCATATGGGACGGCGGTCCTTTTCCCTGAGGAGCGGCGTGCTGGTGGCCGGTACCGTCGCGGCGGCGATCGCGTTGGTCATGACGGCTGGTCCGGGTGCTTCGGCGTCCGCGTCGTCCAACGGCGCCGGTGCTCCAGGGACGGTTCGAGGAGCCCCGCTGAACGCGGCTCAGACCCACCACGCGTGGGCGCACCGGACCGGTGCCGCCCCACTCGGCGAGCTTTGGACCTACGACTACGGGAACACGCGCTCGGGTCACGACACGGTCGACCCGCCGATCGTGAACCTGTCGGCCAAGGCCGTCTGGGACGACGACTCCCTCGACGGTGGCGTCTACGGTGAGCCGCTCGTCTACGGCGCAACGGTGTACGTGGCCACTGAGAACGACTCGGTCTATGCGATCGCAGCCGGCACCGGCAAGGTGCTCTGGCACTTGCACGTCGGGACTTCGGTGGCCAGGTCCGTGTTCGACTCGGCTCCCACGCTCTCTGGAGGTTGCGGGGACATCGACCCGCTCGGGATCACCGGCACGCCCGTCATCGACGCCGCGTCCGACGAGATCTTTGTCGCCGAGGAGACGGAGCTGGCCGGCCAGAAGGGATGGCAGGGAATTCGCCACTGGCTTCTGGCGATCAGCCTGAGGAGCCACCAAGTGCTCTGGCATCGCGACATCGACCCACCGTTTGCCAACAACCCCGGCCATTACTTCATCCCGGCCGAGCAGCAGCGCCCCGCGATCACGCTCGCGAACGGGCGGCTCTACGTCGGCTTCGGAGGTCTCGACGGTGACTGCGGCCAGTACCACGGTTACCTCGTCGACCTCCCGGTCACCGGTGCAGGGCCGCTCGAGAGCTATCAGGTCCCGACCCAGCGCGAAGGCGCGATCTGGGAGACGAACGGGGCCGTGGTGTCGCCACAAGGCGACCTGTACGTCGCCACGGGCAACGGGAGCTCCGAGGCGGCTGCAGACTTCGACGAGGGCGACGCGGTCATCGAGCTCTCGCCGGCGCTGCAGCGGATCGCCTACTGGGCACCGAGCAATTGGGTCCAGCTCAACGGCACGGACTCGGACCTCGGATCGGCCGGGCCGATCAATGTGCCGGGAACCTCACTTCTGTTCGTCGCCGGTAAGCCCTCCCCGAGCGGTGATTACGGGTACGTCATGAGCGAGGGGCACCTCGGTGGTGTCGGCCAGGGCGCCTACACCGCTCCGGCGTGCCCCGGGGGTGGTGACTTCGGTGCGGACGCGTCCGACGTCATCGCCACCGGCCACAGCGCCCGGGTCTTCATCTACGCGGCGTGCGGGAGCGGGACCGAGGCGTTCCAGGTCACGACTTCGCCCATGGCGTTCCACCGTGTGTGGTCGCCCTCGTACGGGAGCCCGAACGGTCCGCCGATAGTGGCGGGCGGTCTCGTATGGGCCCTCGACTGGGATGGCGCGGCGCTGTACGGCATGAACCCCGTCAATGGGCACGTCCTGGTCAATCGGAGGACCGACGCGCTCGAGCACTTCGCGACCCCTGCCGTCGGCGACGGGATGCTCCTTGTGCCTACTGCCGGCGGCGTCGAGGCCTTCGGTACCACGAGTTGAGCGGCAGCACCCGCATCGAGCTGCGAGCTGCACACCACACCTTGCTCAAGCGGTAAGTGCCACCGCGGCTTCAGGCGTCGCGACCCGGAAGCTGAAGCTCTCCTCGAGGTATAGATGTGCGTTGTCAGCATCATGATGGCTGTAGCCGAGCGACAGATCCTCCCCCGACTCGAAGAGGAAGTCTCCGCCCCGCAGGCTGAGGACCACGGCGCCGTTGACTCCCGGCGCCCACACGATCGGACCGCCGAGGATCTGGCGCAAGTGGTCGAGCACGACCAGCCCTCCGTGCTCTGTCGTCTCCACGACGCCGGTGTACTCCTGCGGGCCGAGGGCCAGGCCGTAGGGGCCGCTGACGCCGGCCTCGAGCAGCGTCTCGACCGCCTTGGCCACGTGCCCCGGGTAGCCGGCGTAGGCGGTCCCCAGCGTGATGGCTTCGTGGGCGGTCGCGCCGGCTATCCCGACGATGCCGGCTTCGGGCCAACCGTGGAAGACGGCGATGTTCTCTGCCACGGCGATACGCCGCGCCGCTGCGTCAAGTTCCGCCAGGTCAAGATCGGTGGCTCCGCGGTCGGCATCCAGCAATTCATGACGCGGGATCACGAAAGGAGCCCGGAGCTCGACAAGCGGCAGCACCCGGCGTTGGCGTGCCTGCAGGTTCTCGCCAGGAGCCCTGACTTCGGACACCCGCCCCAGGTTCGTGGCCGAATGCTCCCAGCCCAGGGGACCGGAGAAGTCCACCAACTTGCGGGCCCCGAGCGCAGGCACGAGTCGTTCGCGGCCCTCGGCGTCGAGCCGGCGCCAGGCGGTATCGGTGATCGGGGCGTGAGAACGCAGAAGGTGGTTCACAACGACTCTCCTTTGAGGCTGCCGACGCCGAATGTGCCGGAGGTGCCGGGAGCAGCGGAGTCGCCGGGGCCACTTCCCTCAGCCTCCGCTTCGATCTCCGTGACTGCGGCGCTGGTGAACAGATAAGTGTGAAGGTCGCGATCGAGGACCTCGTCGTGGCGACGCAGCCACTCGAGGAGCATCGCGGCGTGCTCTTTCTCCTCGTCACGGTTGTGTGCCAACACCGAGGCCAGCTCGGCGTCCTTCGTGGCGTCGATTCTCTGGTCGTACCGGTCGATCGCCTCGAGCTCCTCTTCGAGCGAGGCGATCGCACGGTGCCTGTCGGCTGTCGGGGGCGAAAGCCGGTCCTCGGGCTCTTGCAGCCCGGCGGTGTCGGTCATGGTTGGCCTCCTCAAAGGCGTCGAGCAACGATCGGTTGAGCGACAGGGGAGCACGGTGCACTACTCCACGCGCTTGCGATGCCGCTGCATCGACCTTAGTCGCCTCGAGCCTGCTCAAGACGGCCCGAGTGTTGGGCGCAACCGGATAGTTCGCGTGACTCGCTGCTTGTGAAAGCGGCCTGAAAGAGCGTGGAACTGAACCGATCGTGAAGTCCAGATCCCACCCGCGTTGTAACTTCAACAGCACGATCCGTTTCGTGGGTGGCCCGGGTGCTGGTGCATACTGGCGTGTAACTGAACCGGTCGCGATACTGGACTCTTCCAGCCGGCCGTAGCGCTGTCCGCTTCGCAGAGGAGACAACGTGCAGTACGGATACTTCGACGACGCTCAGCGGGAGTACGTGATCACACAGCCGGACACCCCGCTTCCCTGGCTGAACTACCTCGGGACCGAGAACCACTTCGGCATGATCTCCAACACTGCCGGCGGCTGTTCGTTCTATCGCGACGCGTGCCTGCGCCGGCTGACCCGTTACCGGCACAACGGCGCGCCCTTCGACCTCGGCGGACGCTACCTGTACCTGCGCGACGACCTCGACGGCGACTATTGGTCACCGTCATGGCAACCGACCCGGAGCTCACTCGATGCCTACGAGTGCCGTCACGGCCTGTCCTACACCTCCATCTCCTCCGAACGCGGCGGCGTGCAAGCCGAGATGCTCTACTTCGTCCCTCCCGGCGAGACGCTCGAGGTCTGGCGACTCCGACTCCGGAACGTTCGCGACACGAGAGCTGATTTTTCGGTGTTCTCGTCGGTGGAGTTCTGTCTCTGGGACGCCCTCGACGACGCGACGAACTTCCAGCGGAATTTCTCGGTGGGCGAGGTCGAAGTCGTCGACGGTGTCATTTACCACAAGACCGAGTACCGGGAGCGGCGCAACCACTTCGCCTATTTCGCGTGCTCCGAGCCGCTGGTGGGTTTCGACACCCAGCGCGACGTCTTCCTCGGCACCAACCGGGGCTGGGACTCACCGTTGGCAGTCGAGCGGGGCAGTTCCTTCGACTCGGTCGCGCACGGTTGGGCACCGATCGGGTCTCACCACGTCAGGGTCTCGCTCGCTCCGTCGGAGACGCGCGAGGTCATCTTCCTCCTCGGCTACTCGGAGAACCCCGCCGAGGCGAAGTTCGACCCGCCTGGAACCCAGACCATCAACAAAGCGCGGGTGCGACCGGTGATCGACCGCTGGCTGGCGGCAACGGAGGTCGAGCGGGCCTTCGGCGCCCTGCGTGAGTCTTGGGACGAGCTCCTGTCGGTCCTCGAGGTCGAGACACCCGATCCTGACACGGACCGGATGGTGAACATCTGGAACCCGTACCAGTGCATGGCGACGTTCAACCTGAGCCGGTCCATGTCCTTCTTCGAGTCCGGCATCGGCAGGGGCATGGGGTTCCGCGACTCGAGCCAGGACATCCTCGGCTTTGTCGCCATGGTTCCTGCAAGGGCGCGCCAGCGGGTCCTCGATCTAGCCTCCACCCAGCTGCCCTCCGGCGGTGCCTACCACCAGTACCAGCCGCTCACCAAGCGCGGCAACGACGCCATCGGGTCCGGGTTCAACGATGATCCCCTCTGGCTCGTCCTCGCAGTGAGCGCCTACATAAAGGAGTCAGGCGACACAGGTGTGCTAGACGAGCTCGTCCCTTACGACAACTCGCCGGGGAGCGAGACCCCGCTCTCGGAGCACCTCCACCGTTGTATCCGTTACACCCTCGACCGGTTGGGACCGCACGGCCTGCCGCTCATCGGCCGTGCCGACTGGAACGACTGCCTCAACTTGAACTGCTTCTCGGAGAGCTCTGGTGAGTCTTTCCAGACCACCGAGAACCGAGAGGGCGGTGTCGCGGAGTCGCTCTTCATCGCCGCACAGTTCGTGCTCGCGTCCAACGAGCTCGCTGCAATCGCCCGGCTTCGCGGCGACGACGACGAGGCCGCGTCGCTCGACGCCGCCGCCGGCCGGATGGTCGGCGCGATCGAAGACCACGGGTGGGACGGCGCGTGGTTCCTCCGGGCCTACGACTCGCTCGGCGGTGTCGTCGGCTCGTACTCGAAGACAGAGGGGCAGATCTTTGCCGAGCCGCAGGGCATGTGCGTCATGGCGGGGATCGGCGTCTCAGACGGGAAGGCTGCCACAGCCCTCGCCAGCGTGAGAGACCGGCTCGCGACCGAGCACGGGATCATGCTCGTGCAACCTCCGTTCTCCCGGTACCACCTCGAGCTCGGTGAGATCTCCTCGTATCCCCCCGGCTACAAGGAGAACGGCGGCGTCTTCTGCCAGGTAAATCCCTGGGTCATGATCGCCGAGACGATGCTCGGGAACGGCGGGGCGGCGTTCGACTACTACAAGCGCACCAATCCCTCGGCGCGCGCCGCGATCAGTGACGTTCACAGATGCGAGCCCTACGTCTACGCACAGATGATCGCCGGCCGCGATGCCGCGAGCTTTGGTGAAGCGAAGAACTCCTGGCTGACGGGGTCCGCCTCGTGGCACCTGACCGCGATCTCGCAGTGGATTCTTGGGGTACGGCCGGAGCTCGGCGGTCTTCGCATCGACCCGGTGCTGCCGTCGACCTGGCCAGGGTTCACCGCCCGCCGGAGATGGCGGGGGGCGACCTACGAGATCGTGGTTCACCAAGACCACGGTGTGACGGGCCGCGTCCGGCGGCTCGTCGTCGACGGCACGAGCGTCGAGGGCAACCTTGTGCGCCCAGCGCCGGCGGGATCCATCGTCAAAGTCGAGGCGACCGTGGAGTGCTCACAGCCGTCTTGTTGACCGAGCCGGTCCAATTCGAGCCAGTCGCCACAGGCACGGCGTGACGAGGAGACAGGCTTGACACCTAACCGAATAAGTAGTTCACTTCTTTACGAATGGTTTACGGCGCGATGTCTGGCGTGCCCGTGGTTGAACGACCGTGTGACTGGGCTCACGTGGATACGAGAGGCTTAGGGAGAGCGGTGTCGCACCTTCGTCAAGGGCGTTCCAGGATGGGCGCCAGTTCCTTCTCGGGTGCCGGCGAACCGCAAGGCACGGGCCGATACGAAGCCAAAGCTCTACGCCAGGAGCCGGTGGTGCTCGCCGATCACCTCGGCGGCGTCGATCGCTCCTTGGGCTTGTGGTTCGGTCTCGCGACAGACCCGCGATGTCCTGGCCAGTCGATTCCCAAGCGGTTCAAGGACTTTCTCGCCTCAGGCTGTAGCGTCACCTGCGATCTCGCCTCGGGAGAGCCTCGGCACACTTGGGATCTGCTTGGCGGCGAAACCTACCTGAGGCTTTCTCGGCCGGTGTCGCGATGGCTGAGTGTGCGGACGACCCCCACGTGTCCGCCAGTGGTGTCCGCGTCGGCATCGTCGGGATCTTGCTGCCGGTCGACTGCCCTGGCGATGCCGCCGGCCTCGAGCCCGTCACGCTTGGCTTGCAGGACCTGCGGGTGCCGGGCGGATTGGTCTAGGCTTAAGCGGTTCGGCACGGTGGCGATGCGTTGCGACAGTTTCGGCGCCGCGGCGCCGTCCGGACGGCTTCTCAGATCGGAAAGTTGTTCAACTAGGACCACGAGAGAAGAGGAGGAGAGGGCGCATTCTAAGTAAGCCCGTGCTGGACCGGTCGAGTTTCGAGCGGTAAGGCGGGGCAGCACTCCGTCATCACAGCGTGCCTTAGCGCAGCTGCGAGCAATCTAAGACAGGAGAGAACTGGGATTATGTTGATCCACAAAAGAAAGATGGCAGTCGGCTTTGTGACCGCCGTTGCGGCGTTTGCACTGATGGTGCCACTGCTCGGAGCCGGCGCCTCCAGTGCAACGACTCACGCGGCCAAGGCCCCCTCAATTACGAGCCTCCCGCGCAACGAGACCCTCTACACGAGCGGCGCCGCGTACAGCGCACCGACCATCTGGAACCCGATGGACCTGGGCAACTTCGCGACCGGGACAGAGGGGCTGATCTACGAGACGTTGTTCTTGTACAACCCGGTGGCGAACTCGTACATCCCGTGGTTGGCCAAGAGCGGTACGTGGACGACCCCGAGCACCTACACGATCGTGTTGCGCAACGGCGTCACGTGGAGCAACGGGAAACCGTTGACCTGCACTGACGTCGCCTACACGATCAATCTTGCAAAGACGAACCCGGCTGTGCCGTACTCCAACCTCGGCGCGGACCTGAGCGGCGTCTCGTGCACCAACGCCACAACGGCAGTGGTCACGTTCTCCACTCCGGCGTACACGCAGTGGACGAGCTTCCTCTGGCACGACCCGATCATCAACCAG
Source organism: uncultured Acidimicrobiaceae bacterium (assembly GCA_963807575.1). GTDB lineage: Bacteria > Actinomycetota > Acidimicrobiia > Acidimicrobiales > Bog-793 > Fen-455. Next base: position 107,882 of record CAWECD010000013.1, on the reverse strand, counting down.
TCGGTCTGGTCGAAGCTGACCCCGGCCGAGCAGGTGACCGGAGCTAACACGCACCCGATCGGTTCCGGCCCGATGACGTTCTTCGCCGCCAACGACCAGGAGGTCGTATACACGGTCAACCCCAACTGGTGGGCGACCAAGGACCTCGGCTTGAAGTTCCACTTCAAGTACTACGTGGACATCGTGAACGCAGCCAACCCGGTCGAGCTGGGCCAGCTGCTCGAGGGCAACATCGACATCAGCAACAACTTCCTTGCGGGCATCGGGTCGCTGGTCAGCTCCCCAGCATCCACCGGAGTGCTGAACGGCACGGGCGGCGATGGCCTGTTGACCTACTACCCGACGGCGCCGTACATGATGTCGGCCAACACCGTCTGGCTGGAGCCCAACACGACCAAGTTCCCGATGAGCAACCTGAACTTCCGTAAGGCGCTGGCCTACGCCATCAACCCGAACCAGATCGCGGCTGTGATCTACGACAACATCGTGAAGGCGGCGAACCCGGTCGGACTGCTGCCCAACCTTTACCCGTTCATCCCCAAGAGCGTGAAGTCGTTGGAGTTCAGCTACAACCCGGCGAAGGCGAAGGCGTACTTGGCGGCGTCCGGTTACAAGGGCACTGCCGTCACGATCCAGGACCCGGTCGGCTGGACGGACTGGAACTCAGCGACCGACCTCATCGTCAATGAGCTCAAGGCCGTCGGCATCGATGCGGTCGCGTACTTCCCGGAGGACGCGGCACGCAACGCGAACCTGACAGACGGGACCTACGACCTGGCGCTTGACAACAACGCTGGACCGGACTCCAACCCGTGGTCGTACTTCGACCGCGTGTTCGCGCTGCCGATCGCGAAGCAGCAGACCGCGCAGCTCAACTGGGAGCGTTTCAACGACCCAGCAGCTTGGGCGCTCGTCCAGAAGATCGGCACGATCCTGCCGACCGACACGGCGGCCCTCCAGGCCATCTACACCCAGCTAGAGACGATCTTCCTGCAGAACCTGCCGGAGATCCCCCTCTGGTACAACGGCGCGTGGGCGCAGTTCAACACCACGTACTGGCACGACTACCCGACCTCGACCAACCCGACCGACGAGTACACCCCCGTTGTGTGGGGTGGCTGGCTCGGCAACATGACCACCGTCCTCGCTCTGGCTCAGATCGAGCCGGTTGTCGCGGCCAAGTAGCCGTCATTAGCTAGCCTGTCGCGAACCGGCCACCTCGCCTCCTGCGAAGGGCAGGGGTGAGGTGGCCGGTCGCGATTAGCAGAGGATTCACGAGGAGACCCGTGCGTCGGTACTTGGTGAGAAAGCTCATCATCTACATTCTCACCTTCTTCGTCGCGGCCACGATCGACTGGATCCTGCCAAGGCTTGTCTCGGGGAACCCTATCTCGGTCCTGCTGTCCAAGATGAGCCTGCAGCCGGGAACGTACGCCGCAACTTACAAGGTGTACATGAACGCCTTCGGGTTCAACAAGCCTTGGTGGAAGCAGTACCTGACCTTCTGGACGGCCCTGTTTCACGGGAACCTGGGGATCAGCATCTACCAGTTCCCCAAGCCCGTCACATCGGTCATCGCCGACTACGTGCTGTTCACGCTGGCCTTGCTCATCCCCGCCATCCTGTTGGCGTACTTCGCGGGCAACAGGGTCGGCGCCATGGCGGCGCGCCGCAAGCTGCTCGACAACACCGTTCTGCCGGTCAGCTACCTCCTCACGGCGACCGCCTACCCCTGGCTGGCCCTCCTGCTCGCCTTCCTGCTCGCGGCGGGCGGGATCGGCCACTTCTTCCCCATCTCGGGCGGCTTTTCCTACGGCCTTCTCCCGAGCTGGAACTGGACCTTCATCTGGAGCCTCATCACGCACTGGGTCCTGCCGTTCCTCACTTTGTTCCTCGTCGCGTTCGGTGGCTGGGCGATCGGGATGCGGAACCTCATCATCTACGAGCTCGAGTCCGACTACACCCACTACTTAGAGGCGCTCGGCGCGCCCACAAGGCTCGTGCGCAGGTACGCCTACCGCAACGCCGTTTTGCCCCAGTTGACCGGACTCGCCTTGTCGCTCGGCGCGGTCGTGGGCGGGGCGGTGGTCACCGAGGTCACCTTCGCCTACCCCGGTCTCGGCTGGCTCGTGTTCCAGGCCGTCGGCAACGATGACTATTTCCTGCTGCAAGGCATCTTCTTGTTCATCATCGCCGGCGTTCTCATCGCCAACTTCCTGATCGACATCGTCTACGTGATGGTCGACCCCCGCACCCGCGTCGGGATCAGCGGTGCCTAGTCACAACGCCGCGCCCAGGAGGCCGATATGACTGTTCTCGGGACGAATGAGGCCGCCGCAGAGGCGGGCGAACCTGTCGCAGCTGTCGCTGCCGGGTCGGCGAAGCCCAGGCGCTTCGAATTCCTCTACTTCGCCGTGCGCAACAAGAAGCTGCTCCTCGGCTTGGGCATCGTGGTGCTCTTCGTGCTCTTCGCGGTGTTCGGCCCCCTGCTCGTCAAACACCCGATGCTCAACTACTACATACCGTTCCGCCCCCCGTCGGGCTCGTTCTGGTTCGGCACGAACTACTTCGGCCAGGACGTCTTCTCCGAGTTCGTCTCCGGGCTCAGAGAGAGCCTGCTTGTCGGGCTCCTCGGCGGTTGCGGTGCAACCGTGATCGGCATGACACTCGGTTTCATCTCCGGCTACAAGGGAGGCCTGATCGACGAGGCTCTCAACGTGGTTTGCAACATCTTTCTCACGATGCCCGTCCTCGTGCTGCTGATCCTCGTCGCGGGCTTCCTGCATCACACGAGCAGCCTCGTCGAAGGGATACTGATCGCGTGCACGACATGGACCTGGTCCATGCGGGCGATCCGGGCCCAGACCTTCTCGCTGGTTTCGCGGGACTTCGTAGGCCTCGCCCGGCTGTCGGGCGAGAAGAGCCGGCAGATCATCATGCGAGAGATCGCACCCAACATGAGCTCTTACCTCTTGCTCGTGTTCATCCTTTCCTTCGGAGGGGCGATCCTCACCGCGGCGAGCTTGGACTATCTCGGCCTCGGGCCTACCAACGGCATGTCTCTCGGCATCATGATGCAGGGGGCCAGCAATTGGAACGCGCTGCAGCTGCACTTGTGGTGGTGGTTCGTCCCGCCTGGCGCCGCGATCACCTGCATCGTCGGGGGCCTCTACCTGGCCAACGTCGGACTCGACGAGGTGTTCAACCCCAAGCTGCGGGAGCTCTAGGACGATGGGCCTCACGGTGGACCATCTGCAGGTCTGTTATCGGACGCTGCGCGGCGATGTGAAGGCCGTGGACGACGTCACCTTCAGCATCGATGACGGGGAGATCATGGGGCTTGCCGGTGAGTCCGGCTGCGGCAAGTCGACGCTCGGCAACAGTCTCGTCCGCATGGACGTTCGCATGCGCCAGCTCGGCGGCAGTGTCGAGCTGGACGGCAAGGAGCTTCCGATCTCGGACGCGAAGGCGATGCGCGATTTCCGCTTCAAGGAGGTCTCGATCGTTCCCCAGTACGCGATGAGCGCGCTCAACCCCACGCGCCGCGTCGGCAGGATGGTGGCCGAACTGCTGAAGTCGAGGGGCTTCGACTACAAGTCTGCACTTCCCGAGCTCGAGCGCCGCGTCAAGCTGGTCGGGCTCGACGCGGACATCCTCAAGCGGTACCCGATCGAGCTCTCAGGCGGAATGAAACAGCGCGTCGTGATGATCATCTCGACTCTTCTCAACCCGTCGTTGCTCATCGCCGACGAGATCACTTCGGCTCTCGACGTCTCCACCCAACGCGCGGTCGGCGAGATGCTGCTCGAGTTCCGCGACCGGGACTTCGTGAAGACCACGATGGTGATCACACACGACCTGTCGATCCTGGCCCAGGTCGCGGACACGATCCTCATCATGTATGCGGGCAAGCTCGCCGAGAAGGCGAAGGCCGACGTGGTCATCAACAACCCGTTGCACCCTTACACCCGGCTGCTCATCTCCTCGCTCCCGGAAGTGGGGATACGCCACGACGAGCACACGCTCGTCGGCATCCCGGGCCGCCCTCCCCCGCTCCTCAATCCGCCGGCCGGCTGCAGGTTCCGCGACCGCTGCCCGTTCGCCTTCGGCCGCTGTGGGGACGAGCCGCCTTTTGTGGAGGTCAAGCCCGGCCATTCGGTAGCGTGCTGGCTTCACGCGGACGGCGTCACGCCGTCGGGAGGCGTGTGAGCCGTGCTGGTACTCGACAATGTCACCAAGGCCTTCAAGACTGGCACCTTCGGCGGTGGGACACTGCCGGCCGTGCGCGGCGCGAGCTTCGAGATCCGCCCCGGCGAGGTGACCGCCCTGATCGGCGAAAGCGGCAGTGGGAAGTCCACCCTTGGCAAGATGATCCTGCGGCTCACGCCGGTCACCTCGGGCACGATCACCTACGAGGGCACGGACATCGCCACCTTGAAAGGCAAGCAGCTCCGGGAGTACTACCGTCACGTCCAGGGCGTGTTCCAGGACCCGTTCAGCTCTTACAACCCCGTCTACCGGGCTGACCGCGTCTTCGCGACGATCAGACACTCCTACTACCCCGGCGTGAGCGGCGATGAGTGGCGTGAGCGCGTGGACGAGACGCTCGAGTCTGTCGGCCTCAACCCCGTGGACGTGCGCAACAAGTTCACCCATCAGCTCTCGGGCGGGCAGCTGCAACGGATCCTCATCGCACGGGCGTTGCTCTTGGACATCAAGCTCCTCATCGCGGACGAGATCATCAGCATGATCGACGCCTCGACCCGGGTGGACGTGCTGAACCTCTTGTCGAACCTGAAGACCCGCGGCCTCGGTGTGCTCTTCGTCACGCACGACCTCTCCCTCGGCAACTACATCAGCGAGCGCACGATCATCCTGCGCCGTGGCGTCGTGGTCGAGATGGGCGCCACCCAGAAGGTGTTCGACAACCCCCAGCACGAGTACACGAGAATGCTGCTGACCGCTGTGCCTCAGCTCCACAAGAAGTGGGAGGGTGAGTTGGGTGCCGGGACGGAGGTCGCGGGTGCCACCTCACAGGACCACGACCGCGGGCGCCGCGGGCGCCCCGGCCGCTACTCGAAGAGCAGCCTTCACCCCCTTGCGGGCATGCGTGGCCGCAAGGGGCGTCGAGCCCAGGCAGTCGTGACCGAGCGCGAGCTCGCCGCGGGCCTGCTCCGGACCGACACCTACCTGCGGACCCACGAGGAGGTTCCGCCGCTCGTCGAGGTCGAGGATGACCACTTCGTGGCGACCTCCGCCGGTGCCAGATGACCCTGGTGCGGAAGGCTCACACGGGGTCGGCTTGTACCGCGCCCGCTGATGCAGTCGTGTCGGCCTCGAGGACATCTGGCGGCCAGTCGACAGCATTTGCCGCGATCACGTCCCGATACCAGTGGGCGCTCGCCTTTGGTATGCGCTCCTGGGTCCGGTAGTCGACGAACACGATGCCGAATCGCTGCGAGTAACCGTAGGCCCACTCGAAGTTGTCCATGAGCGACCAGACGAAGTAGCCCCGCAGGTTGACACCCTGGGCGATGGCCGCGTGGGCAGCGGCGAAATGGCTCCTCAGGTAGTCGATGCGTTCAGGATCCCTCACGGCGCCGGTCGGGTCTGCGTAGTCGTAGAACGCGGCTCCGTTCTCGGTTATGTACAAGGGGATGTCGCCGTAGTCGCCCCGTAGGCGCGCCAGGAGGGCGGTGAGCCCACCGGGCTCGATCGCCCATCCCATGGTCGTGCGTGGCACGTCGTTGCGCGGCCGCTCGTCGACTCCGAGCCAGGTCCTGTAGGGGGAGTCTCGCGTCGGCCGCGCGGCGCTCGGGTCAGCCAGCGCGGCCACCCGGCGCGCCGTGTAGTAGTTGACACCGAGGAAGTCAAGATTGGCGTGGATCGTCTCGAGGTCGCCGGTTCGCACGAAGTCATATCCGACGAGGCGCACGTGCTCTTCGAACAGCTCTTCGGGGTAGGTGCCGCGGAAGACCGGGTCGAGGAACCAACGGTTCAGGTGCCCGTCGACCCGCCGCGCGGCGGCCGCGTCCTCGCCGGTGTTCGACGCCGGTGCCACCGGGGACAGGTTGAGGGTGATGCCGATCTGCGCCGACCGGCCCACCGCCCTGGCGGCCCTGGGGCAGGTCCCAGCGATAGAGGGTGACGACGGGCTCGATGTCGCGGGCGCGCAGCGCATCGACGAGACGCCGATAGTGGTCCAAGCCGGCTTTGCTGACTGCGCCCTTGCCATCGGGCTGCACGCGGGTCCAGGCGATGGAGAAGCGGTAAACAGGGACACCGAGCTCTGCCATGAGCTCGATGTCCGAGTCGATTCGGTGGTAGTGATCGCAAGCAATGTCGCCATTGTCCCCGTGGTGCACTCTGCCGGCATCGTGGGTGAAAGTGTCCCAGATCGACCGACCCTTCCCGTCGTCGCAGGCGGCACCTTCTATCTGATATGCGGCCGTCGCGACTCCCCAGAGAAAGCCCTCAGGGAAGACGAGCTGATTGCTCATCGGAGCCATGGTCTCCCGGTGAACCTGGACTTGGGTCACTTCTTCAAGTGTGCGTCGAAGAAGGTGACGATGCGGTGCCGAGCGTCCAAGGCGGCCTGCTCGTGGTAGCCCATTGACGAGAATCTCCCCGAGACGGCGAAGAGAAGCGGCGACTTGTCCCCGGCTCCTTTGTGGTCGTTGAGGAACCCATGCCCGGCGCCGGGATACTCCTTGACGTCATGGGCGACTCCGACGGCTGTCAGCGCCCTTTCGAGGCGCTCTGCGGCACCCCTTAGGGTCCGGTCCTTGCCTCCGTAGCTTGCGACCACGGGACAGCAGCTCTCGAGGAAGGCGGACGTGTATGCTCGTTTTGGGGCCGTGCCGTAGTTGACGCTCGACACGGCGAACCCGCGACCCGGAGCGAGCATCAGGGCAAGTCCGCCGCCCATGCAAAAGCCGATCACGCCGATTGCGCCGGTGCACTCCTTGCGCGCCGCGAGCGAGGCACGCACAGCTTCGATGTCGTCATACGGCCTTCCCTTGCCGGTGACCGCATGGCGCGTGACAGAGATGATGCCGGTCGCTCTGGGTCTCCCATGGAACAGGTCCGGCGCCGCGGCGAGATATCCCTCGCCCGCGAGCCAGTCGGCCTGGTTCCGCAGATCCTGGTTCATCCCGAGCACATCGTGGATGACAACGACCCCGGGCCACGGGCCTTCCCCCGACGGTGTCGACACGTACACGGGGAGCTCCCCGCTCGGAACACTGATCATTGAGCCGTGCATCTCCACAGCATCGCAGGGCGCGTCCGGGAGGAAAAGACGGGAGGGGCGGTGGAGGCGGGAACGGCGGGACGGGCGATGGACTCGCTCGGTGCCGCTCAGGCCGTGGGGCCGCTGCCGAGCCAGCCGCGCCGCCTGAACAGGATCATCAGGAGCACGATCGCCACCAACTCGGAGCCGATGCCAAGGAAGAGGAAGTAGGGGAAGTTTGTCTGCAGGTGACCGGTCAGCCAGGCGAAGTTCTGCCCGAAGAACCCGGTTAGGTACCCGAGGGGCATGAAGATCGTGGCGATGATGGCCAGCTGTTTCATGACCACGTTCAGCCGGTTGGACACCATCGACAGATGCGTGTCCATGGCGCCGCCGATGAGGTCCCGGTACCCGTCCACCATGTCGCTGATGCGGATCAGGTGGTCGTAGAGGTTGCGGAAGTAGGCCGAGCCTTGGTCTGTCATCCCCGGGATCGTCACCATGCCGGCATTGAGGCTGGAGATCATGTCCCGCTGGGGCGAGATGACCTTACGGATGGTCATGATCTGCCGCTTCATGTCGAACAGAGTCCCAAGCTGGTCCTCGGTCGGCTTCTTCAAGATGGCACCCTCGAGATCATCGATCGAGTCGTCGAAGTCGGACAGCACAGGGAAGAAAGAGTCGATCAGGCTGTCCATGATCAGGTAGAAAACGGCGATCTGCGGTGCGGCCAGATCCGAGGAGTGGTGGTTGCCGAGGCGGTCGTGCACCGTGGCGAGTGCCGGGCAGTCGCCCTGATGGAGGCTGATGATGAGCTTGTCGGTGATGAAGCAGTGCACCTCCGCCACGCTCTTGCCGTCGGCGGCCATGCCGAAGGTGACGATGTGGACAAAGTCGTCGTAGTCGTCGATCCGGGCCCGTTGACCGAATTGGTCTGCCGCCTCCACGGCCACGGGGTGAAAGTGGAACGTGTCGATCAACAGCCCCTTGACGTCGTCGTCGGGCCCCGGGTCGTGGAGGTCGAGATCGAGCCAGAAGAACGCACCTCCGGCCACTGCTTGCTCGATCCCCTGTTGGGTGGCATCGGTGGTCCGGCCTTCTTGAGTGAGTGTGCCCTTCATGGCGACGATGCTCGCTTTCTCACGAGGTGGATGTGCCCTGATCCGGCTCGATCGGCCCGTTCGCCTCTGCCTCTGCGTCCGCCACAGCATCGATGGCTGCCACCTGGGCCGCGGTGGCGCCGAGCCGCCGCTCGACGTCGGCGAGCCGGTCGCTGATCACCGCCAGCTGCTGGCCCAGATCGGCGTGGCCTTTCTTGAAGGTCTCCTTGTTGGCGTCGGTGTGCTCTTTGATGAACACCGACGCAACGGTGGCGGTGAGCACTCCGATGAGGCCGATCCCGACCAGCATGAGGACGGCGGCCACCACGCGCCCACCTGCGGAGACCGGGTACCGGTCCCCATAGCCCACAGTGGTCACCGTGACGATGGCCCACCAAAGGGCGTCGGGGTAGCTGTGAATGTTGCTCCCCTTGGCGTTCTCCTCGAAGAGCAGTACCAGCCAGGCCCCGATCATCAGGGTTCCGAACGCGGCTATGAGCACCCGGAAGAGACTGTGGTGCTTGAGGATGGCCTCCACGCGCAGCTCGCCTTCGTGCACGAGGAGGCTCAGCTTCTCGACTCCGATCAAGCGCCAGCCTTGCAGTGGAGGCACAACGACGATCGCCGGCTCCACCCACCGCCGCTTGAGATAGCCGCGGGCGTCAGGTGTGACCACCAGGCGCACGACGTACTCGGCCAGCATGACGGCCCAGAGCACGAACAGAGCGCTGACGAGGGACAGGGAGGCTGCGCCGTTGGCGTCGCTTGTGAGGACGATGATGGCGATCACGAGCCAGGCGACTCCCAAGAGGGCCATCGGGTACTTCGTGACCCGCTCGATCTGATCCACGAGGTCATGGCGCCCGCCCACCGGCTTGACGCCGGCGACCGCCTGGCGCCGCCGCTCCTCCTTGCGGCCCTTCTCGTCCAGGCGTTCCTGCTCGAGGCGTTCCAGCCGTTGGATGCGCTCGATGGAGGGCGGCTTCTTCTCTTCTGGCGAGGCACCGCCCGGAGCGGTTCTCACGTCCGTGGAGTCCTGCATTCAGAAACCGAAGATAGTGGGTGGCCAGCCCTCCGCCCGGCTTCTCGTCCCGTGCCTGAGTGTGGACGTGCGGCCCTGCTTGTTCTAGGCCTGGGCGAGAACGGCGTCCATGGTCTCCATGATCTCGATGGTCTCGTCGAGCGGCATAAGTGGGCTCTCCAACAGCCCGGCCCTGAGGCAGCGCGCGACCTCGTCGGCCTCGTAATGCAGACCTTTGCCCTCGTGCGGCGGCTCGTAGCGGGTGGCACGCCCGTCCCGGCCGATCAGCGTGAAGGACGAAGGTGCGTAGAAGAGGCTGTCGACCTCGATGCGGGACTCGGTACCGATGATCGTGGCAGTCGTCGGGCTCTTGGCCGAAGACGTGCAGGTGAGCATCGCTTGAGCGCCGCTGGCATACCCGAAGAGCATCGAGGTCTGCCCGTCGACACCGGTGAACGCCGGGGTGATCAAAGCGACGATCTCAGCCGGCTTGCCGAGGAGCATCGACGCGAACGACACCGGGTACACACCGCAGTCGAGGAGCGCGCCGCCGCCGAGCTCGGGAGCGAAGAGACGGAAGGCGGGATCTTTCGAGAACCACTGGCCGTGATCGGCCATGACGGTCACGATGTCGCCGAGCGCTCCGGCGGCGAGCAGGCGGTTGATCTCGGCTATGTGCGGCAGGAACCGTGTCCACATCGCTTCCATCGCGAACAGCCCCTTGGCGCGAGCGCTGGCGACAAGCACGCGAGCCTCATCGGCGTTCATGGTGAAAGCCTTCTCCACCAGTACCGGCTTGCCGGCCTCGAGCGCCAATAGCGCGTTGGCAAGGTGCATCGGGTGCGGTGTCGCCACGTAGACGACGTCCACTTCCGGGTCAGCCACCAGCGCCTCGTAGGAGGCGTGCCGGTTGGGGACGGCGAACTTGTCCCCGAATCGGTCGGCCGACTCCTGGCTGCGTGAACCGATGGCGACGACCCGTCCAGAGTTCGTCACTTTCAGGTCCTCAGCAAAAGCGTTGGCGATCAGACCCGAACCGATCAACCCCCAGCGCAACGGCTCTGTAGTCAATTCTCGTTCTCCTTCTCCTGCAGAGGCCACATGACGCTCCTCTTTTTCGCCCGACTCGGTCTACCCGTCTACGGGGCCCTCCACAAGGGCACGGCGTATTATCGCCCAGGATCCGCGAGGCCAACGGGATGCGCCCAGCTTGTCGGGAGCCCAGCCCGGCCGTGCAGGCTTCGATTGCCTCGCGCCGGGCGGCTTGTGCCAAGCTGCACCCTCGATGAGCACCGATCCGGTGAAACGCGTGCACGCACGATCGCCTGGTCGTGTAGCGCGCTGGTGGAGCCGCTGCCACGCCGACTTCTTCGGCGTCTCGGCTCTCGTCGGCTTCGTGCTCGCCTACCTGTCGCCGGCAGTCAAAGACGGGTGGAGCTTCGGCAGCTTCGACACGGTCCTGCGCTTCACCTCGCTCACCTTCGGGGCGTTCCCCCACATGCCTCACAACTTGCTGGACGGGGACTCGGTCAGCGAGATGGCATCCTTCAACACCTTCGACTGGACGGCGATCCACCATCTCCAGTTCCCGCTGTGGAACGACCTGAGCCTGCTCGGGCTGAACCAGTTCCTCAACTTCCAGTCCGCCGTGCTGAGCCTGCCCGACCTCACGAGCTATCTCGTCCCGCTCCGGTTCGCGTTCCTCGTCGTCGTGGCGATGAAGCTGCTCATCGCGGGGACCGGTGCCTACACGCTCTGCCGCGTTCTCGGCCTGCGGCCGTTCGCCTCGGTATTGGGCGGGGTCGTGTTCATGTTCTCGGGCGCGTTCTCCTCCTGGCTCGCCTGGCCGTTGTCGGGAGTGGTGGCCTGGCTCGGCTGGATCGCGGCGCTCGCGATCCTCTCCTACCGCTGGAAGGGGAAACGCTCCTACGTGGTCGGGTTGGCCCTGGCGATCGCGTTCTGCGTGTACGGGGGCTTCCCCGAGGCGTACTTCTTCGTCGCGGCAGCGCTGTTGAGCTTCTTCGTCGCGTTGGCGGTCGTGGCCCTTGTCCGAAGGCGCCGGCTCTCGCTTTCGGCTGTGGTTCGCGTCGGCGCCGGGATCGTCGCGGGAGGCGTGGTCTCGGCGCCGTTGTGGTTCCCGGGGCTGCAGATCATCACGGGTAGCCATCGCGCGGCGGGCGTGGGGGGCGTGCGGGGCGTAGACGCGAACTCCCTCGGCCTGCTCGTCGCGCCCGGGTACTACGGGCTGCCGATCAAGGGGAGCGCCTGGTTCTACTCCCACGGCGACTACTACGAGACGGCCGTCTATGTCGGGGTGATCGCGCTCGTCCTGGCCGGGGCCGCAGTGCTGCGCTGGTGGCGCCACCCGGCCGTCATCGCCCTTGTCGTCATGGTCGTGGCCACCATGTTGATCGCCTACCAGACTCAGTCGTTCCATCTCGTGTCCTATCTGTTGGACCGCACGAGCCTGCACGACGTGGCGATCAAGCGGATGCGCGCGGTCCTCGGCCTGCCCGTAGGCGTGCTGTCCGCGTTGGGGCTCGAGACTCTGATGCGTGCCCGCGGCGAACGCCGCATGCTCATCACCTACTGGGCCCTGAGCGCGGCCGTGGCGGTGTTCGTGGGCTTCCTGTGGCACGAGGCGCTCGCCAACAGCCTTCCAGCGGCCGAGCACCGGCTCAGGCTCGACAGCCTGTGGTGGCCGGTCGGGCTCGTTGCGGCGTGCGTCCTGGCCGGTCTGTTGTTCGTCCTGGTGCGCAAGCTCGCCCACGGCCGCCTCGCCCGGGCGGTGCTCGCCGCGGCCGTCGCGGTGCTCTTCGGCGCAGAGACCGCCTTCCTCCTGTTCTCCGGGGTCGGGATCAACTCCTACAGCGGGAGCTTCTTCCCCGTCACGGCGCCGATGGCACGGCTGAAGGCGGTCGTGGGCTCCGGTCTCATCGGCTTTGACACCGGAGACCCCTCCCAGTCGCGCAAGATGGCCCATGCCGGCATCTTCCCCGAAGCCAACCTCGGCTACGCTCTCGCCGAGTTCGCCGCCTACGACCCGCTGGTCTCCCAGACCTACTTCATGGTCCAAAGCGGGGCGCCCTATGTCGAGCCCGACATCGACTCCGCCGCGCTCGCCCGCCGCTATGGGATCGAGTGGATCCTGCTTCCGACGCGGCCCCATGTGGCACCACCGCCGGGCACCCGCTATGTCGCGTCGTTCGCAGGTGAGCGCCTCTACTCGGTCCCCAACTCGTCACGTTTCTCCCTGGTCAGCGACAACAGCTCGAAAGCCTCCGGGCCGGTGTCTCTTGTGAGCCATCGCGTGTCGAGCAGCTGGAGCTTCACGATCGACGCCTCGGCACCGAGCCGGCTCATAATGCGCGTGACCGACTCTCCCGGATGGAACGCCACCATCGACGGGCGCACGCTGCCCCTTTCCGACTACGAGGGCCTCATGTTGCAGGCGGCGGTCCCCGCCGGCCGTCACGTCGTCCACCTCTGGTACATGCCGGGGCGGCTGGTCGTCGCGGCCTGGCTCGCCCTGGCCGTCCTCGCCTTGCTGGTGGCGTGGGCGGCCCTGCCCCTCGTGAGGCGTAGGTCGCGACGCGGTCTTGTGCGTGAGGACCTCGGCGAGTCTTTCGCCCCGGTGCTCGCCCCGGCCGAGACCGCATGGCGCGGGCGGAACGACACGGTGAAATCAGGACCATAGCCCAATGCCCGTAGCCGACGCCAACGGCCCGGCTCCCGGGCCACGGGCCAGACGGGCGAGCCGCCCCCGCCTCCGGCTCGGCGCGATGTGTGCGGCCCTCGCCGCCGCCTTCGCCGCGCTGGTGGCTCTGCTCTATGCCATGTCGGTCCACACCGGTGCCGGCGACTCGGACAAGGCGACCACGATCCTCGTGGGCCAGGCCATCGGCGACGGCCATCTCCTGGTCCACGGCTGGATCTTGTCGCCCGGCAACTACTGGACGACCGACGCGACCTTCTATGCCCTTTTGGTCCGGCTCTTCGGCCTGCGGCCCGGGCTCTTGTACGCGGAGCCCGCCGCCGTGGCCGCCGTCACCATCGCGGTCGGGGTCGTTATCGCCCTCGAGGGCCGGCGCGGGTCACTAGGCCTGGCGGGGGCCGTCACCGTCGTCGCCCTCCTGGGCCTCGTGACTCCCCTCATGGCCTTCTGGTTCCTCGGCAAGGGTTTCCACGTCGCCACGGCCCTATACGTGCTCGTCAGCTTCTGGGCACTTAGGCGGGGGCGTTTCGGCTGGGGCTGGGCTCTCGGGGTCACCCTGATCGCCTTCGGGATGCTCGGCGACCTCATGATCGTCGCATACGGGTCGGCACCACTGTTGATCGCCGGCCTTGTGGCGATGCTGCGCGAGCGGAGGTGGCAAGCCGGCCTCGCGCCCTTGAGCGCCGGGATAGCCAGTGCCGGCATCGGCGAGGGCGTGCTCTTGGTCACAGAGGCGCTCGGCAGGTTCAAGACTGGGTCGCCCCTGCGGCTGGCCGCTTTGGGCAGGATGCCAGCCAACTTGGGGCACCTGTTCGTCTACGGGGCCGATCTCGCCGGTTTGACCAACGGCCGTCTGGCCACCGACGAGGTCCCGCTCGCGCTGTTGGAGGTGCACGCCGTCGGGGCGCTCTTGACGGTGGGCTGCTTGTCGGCAGCGCTCGTGAGCCTCGTCAAAGGTGCCGTCCGCGGGCCGCGCCGGGACGGGGCCTTGGCGCCGGGGCCCGAGCTCTGGCGTCTCGACGACATGCTGCTGGCCGCGACGGCCGGCTCGGCCGCGATCTTTGTGATCCTCGCGGGGCCCAACGGCCGGGGGGTCCACTTCCTTGTCGTGCCGCTCGTGTTCGCCGGCGTCGTGGCCGGCCGCATGGTCGCCCGGGCGTGGCCCAAGGTTCCGGCGCGCTGGGCCGTTCGCACGCTGGCGAGCGCAGGGCTGGCGGTGTCGTTGAGCTTGGGGGCGGGCGTGGGCTACGCGTTGTCCCGCCCCGCCCCGGCGCAGCCGGCGGGCGTTCTGGCCACCTGGCTCGAGGCCCACGATCTGCGCAACGGGATCGGTGGCTACTGGTCCGCCTCCATAACGACCGTGGAGTCGAGCGGCGCGGTCAGCGTGAGGCCGGTGTCGATCGGCGCGAACGGTTTCGAGCGCACGATGTCCCAGTCAACAGCCAGCTGGTACGCCGGCCAGCGCTTCCAGTTCTTCGTGTACGGCACCACGAAGTTCCCCAACGACTACCTCGCATTGGCAATCATGACCTGGGGGGCACCAGAGCACGTCTACCACGTTGGCCGCTACCGGGTGCTCGCGTGGGACCACCTGTTGACGGTCGCCGTTGCGAAATGAGTGTGCAGTAGTTATGCAGCTCATTAAGCAGCCTCACCTTGCGATGGGGCGGTGACGGTCCTGTCCGGCGAGCCGGTGCCGTCTTCACGCTTCACCAGAGACTGCGACCGAAGTCGCGGTTGGCCTCCTCGACGTGCGTTTACCGTCTCCAGGCCACTCCCGGCGACGTTCAGCTCTCGTCGCCCGTAGGCGGCAAGGTTGATTGCGGCATTGAGGTCTCTGTCGATGACAAGACCGCAGTGCTCGCAGGTATAGGTGCGCTCGTGAAGGGAGAGCTTGGCTCTCGCTTCCCCACACGACGAACAGGTCTTCGATGATGGGTAGAACCGGTCGGCCACGATCAGGCAGCCGCAGTGCCAGGCCATCTTGTAGGTGAGCTGACGCCGGAACTCGCCCGGTGCGACATCGAGGATGGCTCGGTTGAGGCCCGACTTCTGAGCGACGTTCGTGCCTGGCGACGCCACCGTTCCCGATGCCGACCTGGTCATGTGCTTCACGGCCAGGTCTTCGATGACGACGGTGCCGTAGGTCTCGGCCAGTTCAGTGGTGAGCTTGTGGAGGACATCTCGCCGGGCGTCAACAACCCGCTTGTGACAGCGGGCGAGCTTCGCCTTCGCCTTAGCGCGACGGCGGGAACCGGGCTGCTGACGTGCGATCTTTCGCTGCAAGCTCGCCATGCGCCGCCGGTAGGAAGAGAGCACCCTCGGGTTCTCGACAATCTCGCCATCCGAGAGCGTGGCCAACGCCTTGACCCCGAGATCGACGGCGACTGAACCCGGGCGCTCCCACTATCGAGCATCGCTCGGAGCTTGGTCGCCGGTTCCTTGGTAGCGAAGGGGCTGGCACCGGTGTGTGAGGACAGTTTCGAGCGAGACTTGTCGTTTGGGTCAAGCTCGAAGGCGAATCCGTGGTGGGCCGGCATGGCTCTCATCGTCGCAGTGGGTGTGACTCTCAGGGCCTTCTCTGCGCGGTTGCGGGCCGACCGGCGCCCATAGAGGCGGGCGCAGGACCAAGTCAGCACCTCGCCCTGTTGGCGACCAAACCCGCCGAGCACCGCTGGAGGGCCCAACCGAGGTGTTCTGCCCGAAGCGGGCGAGGCAGTCGCGGCGCTCGAGACGGCGGTAGCGCCGTCGGGCCAGGAGCGCTCGGGTAGCGCCTGAGTACACTCGCAGCGTGCTCAACGGGAAACAGATCACGGCTGTGCTTCCTGCCTACAACGCCGGGGAGACGCTGCGGCGGACCGTTGACGAGCTCGACCGCACCGTCGTCGACGAGGTGCTGCTGGTCGATGACGCGAGCAGCGACGACACGATGGAGCAGGCGGAGCGCCTCGGCCTGGTCTCGATCCGCCATGAGGAGAACCGCGGTTACGGCGCGAACCAGAAGAGCTGCTACAAGGCGGCCCTCGACCTCGGCGCCGACATCGTGGTCATGCTCCATCCGGACTACCAGTACTCGCCGCTGTTGGTGCCCGCTCTCGCGGCAATGATCGCTTACGGGCAGTACGACTTCGTCCTCGGGTCGCGCATCCTGGCGCAGAACTCGATGGCCCGGGGGATGCCCGCCTACAAGTACGCGGCCAACAGGGTGCTCACGCTCTTGGAGAACCTGGTGCTGCGCCAGAAGCTGTCGGAGTACCACACGGGCCTGCGCGCCTACAGCAAAGACCTGTTGGAGGCTCTGCCGTTTGAGCGGAACTCCGACGACTTCGTCTTCGACAACCAGATCATCGCCCAGGCCGTCGTTTACGGGGCCAAGATCGGCGAGCTGTCCTGCCCGACGCGCTATGCGGCGGACTCGTCCTCGATCAGCTTCAGCCGCAGCGTCCGCTACGGCCTGGGCGTGCTCAGGACCACCGCCCAGTACCGCCTGCACGTTAACGGAGTCAGGCGCTACGAGTTCCTCGACTTCGCGCCCCGCCAAGAGTCCACCGCCGTCGCTTAGGGGCCGGAGCGACTCGGCATCGGGGCGGGCCGCGACACGTGCGAGGAGCCCAGCGTCGTTGTGGGCATCACCATTTTGCCCACGCAACGCGAGCTTTGGCATCGAAGGCGGAACGCGCGGCGAAGCTGTTACTGACCTGGCATGACATTGCAGCTGTGACAACGAGGGAGCGTGAAAAGTCTGGAGCGGAGAGGGTGGGACAACGTTTGAACCAGGATGCCTGGGATCAGGTCAGGCAGCTGATCATGAAACTCCGTTGATGAGGGTGGCTGAGCGATTTCCGGACGGGTGAGTTCGAGCCTCAGGAGGTGGACGGCGAGAGGAGCTCTGCAAACCCGATCCGTTTCGGGGGCCCTTCCTGGCTTGATTAACGCTCCCTTTCGTGGGTTTGCGTGGGATTCCCCCACCATACGGGATTGAACGCTCTCAACGACCATGGTCGGCCGGGATCTCAATTGCGTGGTGACGTCGTCGATCGTTGTTGAACAAGTGGACAAGCAGGCGGACCAGGCCGAGACTCGCCAGGACGACCCGGGTCATGTCGACCGCTGGGACCCACCGGACATTGTCACCTTTCACGACGTAGACGCCGATGGGCAGGATCAGGCCGCCGAGGCCCCCTCCCGTACCGATCGGTGGCCGGCCGTCAGCTGGGGCGTCGCCCGCTCCCTCGGCCGTCCCGGAGGCTGCGGCGGGCGGGGCAGCCGATTGCTTGATCGGCCCTTCGCCGCCTCCACCTCCTCCGGCCACGAGCGCAACCGGGATGATGAGAAGGTCCTCCTTCTCTTACGCCGCTCCGAAGGAACGCCCTACTGATAGGTTCTCAGCCACCCTGTTCAGCAACTCTTTGGTGTCCATCGCTCCAACCGCCTTCCTTTTCGCTTTCCTTGGGGGAGTTTGGAGTTCAGTATGTTCGGACATCGGGAGCGGCGCTCGCCGACACTCAGGGACCCTGGCGGTAGAACGTCGAAATAGCGAACTCCTACCGTCTTGGACCCGCCTGACGTGCGGTCAACGTGCGAAATGGCTGCCATACTGCGCTTGGGCATGGGCGGCAAGTCGATGTACCTGGCTCCGCGCTAGCCCCGCCTGGTTCTTGGCGCGACCTCGACGCGGGGGCGCCGCGCCATCGGGGCCTTCGGGCCCTGCGGCCGGCGAAGCTCCGGGGGAAGGCTCTCCAGCCAGCGCAGCACCGCCTCCTCGTGGAAGATGCCGAAGCTGAGCGTGGCGCGGCTGTGGAGGTCAACCTTGGCGCTGGCAAGCTCGGCCTCGAGGGCACGGTAGCGGTCGAGACGCTCTCGGTGACGGGACTCGTAGCCGTCGAGGATCTCGGCGAGTCGGTTGTGGGGGAGCGCTGCGCCGAAGAGCACGGAGAGCAGGATCGGCAGTCGGACTGTGCCTTCGCCCGGCTCCTGGTCGAGCCAGGCGAGGAAGGCCGCCTCGCCCGCTTGGGTCAGCCGGAAGGGGCGGGCCTCACGCGGCCCTGGCGGGCCCGCGGCCAGGAGCCCCTGAGCGGCGAGCACGCCGAGCTCTCGGTAGACCTGACTGCGAGTGATCGTCCAGTAGTCGCCGATCACGAGCTTCGCCGCCCGCACGAGCTCGCCGCCGGTCATCTCGGCGCTGGCCATCGGCCCGCGCTTTCGTAGGAGGCCGAGCAGCGCCGCCTGGGTCGAGTTCAGTCCGCCTTGACTGTCCACTGTAGACATCTTACTATCGTCCACAGTAGACAGTCACTCACCCGAACGGGAGGTCGCGTGGTCCAGTTGGCTAGTGACGACGTCGCTGTCGAGGTGCGCGGGCTCGAGAAGTCCTACGGGGATCTGCAGGCCGTGTGCGATATCGACCTCGAGATCCGGCGCGGCGAGGTCTTCGCCCTATTGGGGCCCAACGGCGCCGGAAAGACGACGACGGTGGAGATCCTCGAGGGCTACCGGCGGCGCGACAGCGGCCACGTCGCCGTGCTCGGCATCGACCCAGGTCGACAGCGTGCGCAGCTGAAGCCGCGCATCGGCATCGTGCTCCAGTCGACCGGCGTTGACCGCTACCTCACGGTGGCCGAGACGGTTGCGATGTACGCGGGCTTCTATCCGTCCCCCCGACCGGTTGACGAGGTCATCGCGGTCGTCGGGCTGGAGGAGAAGCGGGACGCCCGCGTTCTCAAGCTCTCGGGGGGCCAGCAGCGACGGCTTGACGTTGCGATCGCCCTCGCGGGAGACCCGGACCTGCTCTTCCTCGACGAGCCCACGACCGGCTTCGACCCCTCGGCGCGGCGCGAGGCCTGGGAGGTGGTGAAGAGCCTTGCCGGTCTCGGGAAGACGGTGCTGCTGACCACGCATTACATGGACGAGGCCCAGTACCTCGCCGATCGCGTCGCCGTCATCGCGGCAGGGCGGATCGTCGCCACTGGTCCTCCCTCGAGCATTGCCGGCCGGGACGACGCGCGGGCACGGGTTCGCCTCCGGCTTCCCGAAGGTGCGGAGCTACCCGCAGAGCTTGGCGACCACCGATCATGCGACGGCATGACTGAGCTTGTGCCTGACGATCTCGGCAAGGTGCTCCACGATCTCACGGGCTGGGCGCTTGCCGAGCGTATTGACGTCAGCCCACTGGAGATCATCCGCCCCACGCTCGAAGACGTCTATTTGGAGCTGACGAACTCCACGGGAGCCGACGGTGGTGCGAGCGTCGGCTCGCGATCCGAGGAAGTCCGGTCGGAGGGAGCGGGGTCGCTCCGCGAGCCCGCGACTGATCCCGATCTGGGTCGTGCTGAGGGGAGGACGCGATGAGAGCAGTCCGACTGACCGCCTCGCAGGTGCGCTACGTCAACAAGGCCTTCTGGCGGAACCCGGCGTCCGCCTTCTTTACCTTCGCTTTCCCCTTGATGTTCCTCGTCATCTTCACCGCGCTGCTCGGTCACGGCACGGTGCACCTCGGCAGTCACACGGTCCACCTGTCGACGTACTACGTGGCTGCCATGGCGGCGTTCGCCGTGATCAGTGCCTGTTACAACAACCTCGCCATCACGGTGACATTCCAGCGGGAGGCCGGCATCCTGAAGCGCACCAACGGCACGCCGCTGCCGGCTGCCGCCTTCCTCGGTGCCCGTGTGCTCCACGCCTTGGCGGTCTCCGTGCTGCTCGTCGTCCTAACGGTGGCCTTCGGGCGCCTGGTCTACAGCGCCGACGTGCCGACCGGCGTGACGCTGCTCCGCTTCCTCGTCATGCTCGTGGTCGGGTCCGCGAGCTTCAGCGCGCTGGCCTTCGCCATCTCGGCAGCAATCCCGAACGCCGACGCGTCAGCGGCAATCGTGAATGCCAGCATCATGCCGTTGCTCTTCCTCTCCGGGATCTTCATTCCATTCGGCAACTCTGCGCCGGCTTGGATCGTGTGGGTCGCCAGGATCTTCCCGGTGCGCCATTTCGCCACGGGCATGCAGTCAGGCTTTCTCGGTACGGCCTTCAGCTGGACCGACGTCCTGATCGTCGCCGCCTGGGGGCTCGGTGGGCTCCTCCTCGCGATCCGTCACTTCAGCTGGGAACCACACGTCTGATCCCGGACACCGCGCCGCAGATCGAGCCGGTGCCGGTGTCGAGCTCGAAGTGAAAGGTCCCGAGCATGAGCGTCGCCATCTTCTGCGGACCGGTCTCCCACCGCTCATCTGGCACCGCAGCACGTTACGGCGGGACCTAGTCAGCTCCCCAGATCCGAAGAACCACTTGACCGGACAGTTCGCGACCGGCCGTCCTACCTTTCTGTCCAGGACTTACTCGATTTGGCGATCCCTTTCGGAAGCTGATCGTATGCATCACAGACGTGTCGTGGACCCTGCTAAGAGGCTGATCCGTGCCGCGCTACCTGCGCACGAGGTGGTAGCGCACGAGCTGGGACACGCGACCAATCGCACCGGCTGTCTGCTCTTCTGTTAGAAGGAAATCGTCGCCGAAACGGCGGCGAAGCTCCGCCGCGCTGACACCCTTTGCACCCAGTAGACGCCAACTCGCTGGCGCATCGGAGATGCCGGCCAGGTAGAGGTCGGCGCCCTTACGGGCTACGGCGGCGACGCCAGTCGCGTAGGCGTCGCGTAGGCCATCTGGGATCGCGTGATAGCAGCCGATGTCGATCAGCAGATCGAAGGGACCTCGCACTCCAGCCTTGTCAAGCTGGGTGACGTCACCCACCACGAAACTGGCCGAGGACCCAGCAGCAAGGCCTTTTGCTTTGGCAGCTTCGACCGCTTGAGCGACGAAGTCCACTCCTACAGCGTCCCAACCCCTCTTGGCGAGGTAGATGGCGTTTGACCCGGTCCCACAGCCGATGTCAAGGGCACGTCCCGGAGGGCGGTCCTTGACCAACACCTCAAGCTCCGGCTGCGGCTCATCAGTGTCCCATCTGGGCTTGCCGAAGCGGTAGGCGAATCGATAGAAGAACGAGTCGAGTCTCATGGCATCTCCTCTTTACAAAATCCCACGGCAGGGACACTTGATGTCGATAAGGGCACCGGGGTCGCGTGAGCCAAGTAACTCACCGCACGGCTGCCTTCTTGAAAGCCTTAATGGATAGCAGCGTGAAGAAGATCGCGTAAGCAGCGAGGACGCCCAGGCTCAGTGTGGCCATGGCTGTTGCGTTGGTCATGCCCCAGATGTCGTGAAGGCCGGTGGCGTTGTGACCGACAACCCCGTAACGCATCAGCGCGACGGCCTGGGTCACCGGCAGGATCTTGGCGATCGCGGCGATCCAACCCGGAAGTGCGCTGATCGCGAAGAGGGAGCCGGCGAAGAACCAGGGGGCGATGCCAATGGTTGGGATGGCGTTGACATACTCCGCCTCTGAACCGATGCGGTTGGCAAGGGTTTCGGCGATCCCATACGTAGCGACGGCAAGGCCAAGGGCAGCGCCGACGAACCAAAGTACTCCGGTGAGGTCTGTGTGGAAGACCGCGCCGCGCCACCAAGAGAACAAGAGGAGCGCCCCGACCTGCAGAGCGCTGGCGACAAGGGCGGCGACGAGATTGGCGAGCACTAGCCACGATCTTGGAACTGGCGCCGCGAGGAGGTCCGGCTGGGCTCCGCTGTTGCGGTCGACAATGACGCCAAGACCAGCTTGCATGCAGCTGAGGGGTACGACGAGCGCCGTGGTACCCACGGCCAAGTAGGTCATGTAGTCGATTCCGGCGACCGATCCGGTGGTCCTGGCCAGAGCCGGGGCGATCACCACGGCGATCAGAACGGGCGTCGCCAGGGGAAGGAGGATGGCTCGAGGGTTGCGAAGGCTCAGCCTCAATCGTCGGGCACTTAGAGTGGCAAATGCACCTAGTCGCCAGTGCTCGCCGGGGCTTGCTTGCTGACCTCTGTTCTGCTGTGTTTGATGGATAGTTGCTGTTGACATAGCTCGGTCTCTTCCTTTCCTTGTTGTTCTCAGGCGGCCAGACGGTCACCGGTGAGCTGGAGAAAGACGTCGTCGAGCGTCGGCGGCCGGGCGCTCATCCCGGAGGTCGCCACGCCGAGGGTGCTGATCTTCGTGATGGCGTCAGCAGCAGAGCATTCGTGTAGGGGGATCGTGATAGTGGTGCCGATGCTGAAGGCGTCGTCGCCTGCGAGCCCCCGAGAGCGAAGAGTCGCAAGGGTCGACGACATGTCGCCGTCCACGTGTAGTTCCACCAATTCCAAGCCGAGACCGGCCTTGAGCGCGGTTGGTGAGCCCACAGCAGCGATCTGGCCTTTGTGCATGATGGCGACCCGATCACACAGCTGCTGGACCTCCTCCAGGTAGTGAGTAGTGACCAGCACCGTGATCTCGGTCCGAGCCCGTAGTCCTCCGAGCAAATCGAGCAGCTCATGGCGAATCCGCGGGTCGAGGCCGACTGTCGGCTCATCGAGGAACAGAACTCGGGGGGCTGAAACCAGCGCCCGAGCGATTTCGAGGCGTCGCCGCTGACCGCCGCTGTAGCTGTGCGCCGGTCGATCGATGAGCCCGCCGAGGTCGAAGGCGTCCACGACGTCGCTGATGCGGGCTTTGGCAGTCGCCTGGTCCAGACCCCATAGTCGGGCGTGGGTGTCCAGGTTGCGTCGCCCGGTCAGGGATCGATCGACGACCGCATCCTGGAACACCACGGCACTGACTGCTCGCGCCGCGATCGGCTTGGTGGCGACGTCAAAACCCGCCAGTCGGGCGGTCCCGCTCGTAGGAGTGATCGTGGTGGCGAGCATGCCGATCGTGGTCGACTTGCCGGCACCGTTGGGACCGAGCAGCCCGAACGCTTCTCCGGCTTCGACCTGAAAGTCGACACTCTTCACTGCCTCTACTCCGCCCGGGTAGGTCTTGGAGAGGGCCTTCACATCGATCTCGGGCCCTACCAGGGTTGAGGCACCAGTGGAAGTAGGTTTGATCATTGAGGACTCCTATTGTTTAGTTAGTCGGTAGCTTAGTTGCTAAGTAGCATACGAATTCGCTATACTGAAGTCAAATGAAGACACCCAGCCCCGATGAGATGGCAGCTAGCCTCCAGCGGTTCGGCCTGGAACGAGACCGCATGCGAGCCGTGCTTGCGAGCGGAGCGGCTATCAGCGCGACGGACCTCGACGCCCTCGAGCATCTGGAGGCTGACGGGCCGCTGACGCAACGCCAGCTGGGCGATCGGTTGTCGCTCACCTCCGGGGCGATCACGATGCTCGTCGACCGGCTTGAAGACGGGGGCTGGGTACGGCGCCGTCGCCATCCAAGCGACCGCCGTTACATCCTGGTCGAGCTGTCAGGGCAGGCCGCCGACCGAACGCCTGCCGGATTGGTCAACTACCACACCCGGATCAGGACGATTGCTGCCCAGGTCCCAGCTGAGCACAGAGAAGCCATCCGGAGCTTCCTTCAAGCTGCCGCAGACGCAGCGTCGCTGGCGGCCGGTGAACTGCAGCAGCCCAGACCTGGCCGAGCAGGACCTTCATGAGGATCTCTGACCCGCGCCCGATTCGCGACGAGCAGGAAGGTAGCCGAGCCGCATTCTTGCAGGTCATCTGGGCTCAGGGAATGCTCTCGCTCGCGTGGATCGAACAGCTCACATTGCCTAAGCGCGTAACGACTCTGGTGCTGTCTAGCTGTGATCCGCGCAACCCAATGGTCGTCGTTCTGGCGCGACCTCCGGCCTTAGAGGAGACTCAGGGTAGAGGGGACGACGGAGGATCTGGAATGAAGGCGATTGTGCAGGACGTCTACGGATCGACCGACACCTTGCGGTTGGCGGACATCGAAATACCAGTAATCGGCGACGGCGAAGTCCTGGTGCGAGTGCGGGCGGCCGGTGTCGACCCCGGGGTATGGCATCTCATGACGGGTCTTCCCTACCTAGTGCGCCTCATGGGGATGGGTGTCCGCCGCCCGAAGGTGCCTGTGCGAGGCCGCGACCTCTCCGGTGTCGTCGAGGCCGTGGGTAGCCGCGTGACCCAGTTCATTCCGGGTGATGAGGTCTACGGCGTGAGCACCTTCGGCTCCTTCTCTGAGTTTGCGCGTTCGCGGGAGAGCGACCTTGCCCGCAAGCCCGCCAATCTGATCTTCGAGCAGGCTGCGGCGGTGCCCATCTCGGGCATGACCGCGCTGCAGGGGTTGCGTGATGTCGGACACGTGCAGCCAGGCCAGTCTGTGCTGGTCATCGGCGCGGCAGGCGGCGTCGGATCCTTCGCCGTCCAACTGGCCCACGCGTTCGGTGCCCGCGTGACGGGTATGTGCAGCACGACGAAGACCGACCTTGTCCGGTCCATCGGCGCCGACGATGTGATCGACTACACCCGCGAGGAGGTGGACGCGCACGGACCGCAGTTTGACCTGATCCTCGACACCGCCGGGCGCCGTCCCCTGTCCTTGCTTCGCCGGGCACTCATGCCGCACGGCACCCTGGCGATCGTCGGCGGCGAAGGAGGCGACCGCTGGCTCGGTGGCTTCGACCGCCAGATTCTGCGGGCACCCCTTCGGTCGCTGTTCTCGGACCAGCGACTGCGAGCTGTGACCGCGAAGGAGCGCACCGAAGACCTGGAGTACCTGACCACGATGATCGAGGAAGGGAAGGTCACACCGGTCATCGACAGGACATTCCTGCTGCATGAGGCGCCCGAGGCCATCCAGTACCTGGCGCAAGGTCATCCTGGCGGCAAGGTCGTCGTCGCGGTCTGACGACTATCGACGTTGGCCAACGGATAAGAGCCATTCGCGGACGCGACACCACATCGACCGCTCGCCCATCGGACACGGGCTAGCGAAGCAGTCCTGGTTGGGGCGAGCGCGAGCAGAACGTCGCGCCGAATGCCAACGCGACTTACTCAGGCGCCCGCGACCGCACGGGTAGGGATCGCATCCCCCGCGGGACCGGGGGCACAGTCGACAAACGGATCAGCCGGCGATGCGGGACGTTCGCGAGAGGTACTTGGATAGCGGGTCCCTACTCAGCCCATCTCGATGAATGACGAGCGGAGGAGGAGTCGTTCTACGCGAAAAGCGGCGGTACGTCCTCCGGCGTGGGTGCCCGGGCGAGGCGTGTGAGGAACTCGATCACGTCGAGGTTCTGCTGGGCGGCGGTGCGGATGAGGCTCATCATCCTTGCTTGGGTGGCGGCTCCCCGCCAGGTCCTGTTCCCGCCCCAGACCTTGCGGTTCACGACCGCCGGGCGGATCGCCTGCTCCGCCCGCCAGTTCGTGGCATCGACGCCGTCGTGTGTGAGGAAGGTGAACAGGGCCTCTTTCTCGGCGTAGAGGTGCTTTGCGAGCTTGCGGTTCTCGTCGTGGGGCTGAGCGTCGTCGGCGAGCATCGCGACGCGCTCTGTGAGGTCGGCCACGACGGCTTGTCGCTCCTTTTCGCCGAGATCCCGGGCATCGAGGGCCTCGATGAGGATCTCCCGGACCCTGCGCGGAGTGGATCGTGCCCAGGCGGGCAGGTCGGCGATCAGCTCGTCACATCGCCTGAGCAGGTGGGCACAACATGTCTGGTGAGTGGCCTTGGTGAAGCTGCGGTAGGGCGCCCAGCCGTCACGCACCATGACGCCGGAGTACTCGGGCGAGATCACCTCGCAGGCCTCGTCATAGCCGCGCCCGTCGGCGACCCAGTAGGCCGTCGCCGCTGGCGTCGCGGCCGTCCACAGCCAGGCGCCCTCGCCCCCCACTCGCCAGCCCGACTCGTCGGGGACGATCATCGGCGAGTCGTTCACCGCTTTGACGATCGAGTCCTGCACCGGGACGAGGTCGGTCGAGGTCGACTGCGCTGCCTGGCAGAGCGCCCCGGGACTTACGTTGATCCCGAGGCGGGCAAGCAGCCTCGAGGACTTCACGAAACTCAGCCCGAGGCCGTAATGGAGCCAGGCAGCCCAGCTTTTGGCCACTGGGCCGACCCCCGAGCAGGCTGCCCCAAGGGCAGCGGAGGTCTGCTCGCGATGGCGAGCCTGCACCCGCTTGTTGCAGTTCTTGCAGCGGCCGATCGGAACCGAAAAGCGCGTCGTCACCGGACGCATCTCCCCCAGGTCGACCTGGAACTGCTCGGCCAGGGACTCGAACTCGAGCTCGCCGCCGCAGTCCGGGCAGCACGACGGGAGGGGCGCTTCGAGCTCCCGGTCGACAAGCCCGGTCGGTGCCATGCGGTGGCCGTGGCGACCGTGGGCCTCGCCGCTGCGCCTGCCCGGCTTTGCCGGTTCCTCCTTCGGGTCGCCTTTGGAGAACGGGGCGGCCTGGCGCTTTCCCGAACGGCGGGACTCGGCGAGCAGCCGCTCCAGCTCTGCGACACGGGCATCACGCTCGGCAAGGCGCGCCTCACGCTCGGCCAAGCGGTCGTTCAGCTCCCGGAGCTCGGCGGTGTTGGCCTCGAGAAGCCGGCGAAGCTGAGCGATCTCAGCGACCAACTCCTTGTAGGAGTTGGGTTCTCCGCCCGAAGATGTGATGCGCGCCGGAATTCCCAACAATACGTTCAGGGTCTGCTCAGGTGGTGGACCCCGCTATCCAAGTACCGCGAGAGTTAGCCGATTCGCCGACGACGACAGGTCCAAGGGGGCACTGGATCCGGCAGTATGTGCTATACGACACCCTTTCGGCCTATCGCTCGAACCTCCGGCCCTGCCGGGCGACGTCTCACCGTGCCTGACGATAAATGGCACAGGAGCCGAGTCCGCCAAGAGCGGTCCTACAGTGGGCGGTGGTGGTGGAACCAGACAGATGGAGGGCAAGGCTTGCGGGAATCCTATTCATCACCGCGACCGTTGCCAGCTTGGTGAGTACCGGCCTCTTGAATCCGATCCTCAACAGCTCCGCTTATCTTCTCAAGGCGTTTGCGAACCAAGACCGCGTGATTGTGGGAGCGTTCTTTCAGTTGGTGGCCGCTTTTGCGAGCGCTGGGATTGCCATTTCGCTGTACCGAGTTTTGAGGAGACACGGCGAAGTACTCGCTCTTGGTTCGGTGGCCTTCCGAGTCATTGAGGGCGTCTTCTATGTAGTTGTCGCGATCGACGCGCTCCTGTTCTTGACCTTGAGTCAGGAGATTGTGACGGCCGGAGCGCCACGTCGGTCGTATTTCCAAGGCTCTGGTGGTTTGTTACTGGCGCTTCGTGATCGAGCGAGCCGCGCCGCGGTGTTCGCCTTTCACGTGGGCGCTCTCATGTACTACGCAGTGTTCTATCAAGCGCAGCTAATTCCTCGATGGTCGTCGGCTTGGGGTGCCGCTGGGGTCATCTTGGGCCTCGTGGCGGCCCTACTGGTGTTGTGCCGCGTCACCGGATACATCTCCACGACCCAAGTGATCTTCAATCTTCCGATAGGCGTGCAGGAGGTGGTCCTGGCCCTTTGGTTGATCGTGAAGGGGTTCAATCAGTCAGCAGTCGGGTCCCCGTCATTCAAGCTTACCGGCAATGAGGTCGGTGCCGACCAACGGTAGCGCATATGTGCCGGTGTCGATCGGGCAACGTGAGCGCCGATCCGCCTCGAGCCCGGCGTACGGTTTCTACACCAGGGGCGAGCGCATAACGACGGCCAAGACGACGCTCCGGGGCGAAGGTCGCCTCGTCCAGATCGACATTCCTGGCTTCGCGGCGCGAGCTTTTGGCGGGAACACAATCGTGGAACCGCTGGGCCGAGCGCTCTTGCAGCCATCGCTGATGGCTGGAATCGTGCCCGTGTCGTTCAAACCTGAATCACTCACTGGTTGTACGAACGGACGCGGAAACTGCCCGCTGAACAGCCAGAACGTTGTGTCTATGACAACAGCGGAGAGGGTGGGACAACGTTTGAACCAGGACGCCTGGGATCAGGTCAGGCAGCTGATCAAGAATCTCCTTGATGACCGTAGCTGATTGATTCCCGGAACTGTGAGAGCGGGCGGTGAGGTAGATGGCTTGCGGGGCTCGTAAACCCGTTCCCGTTCGGGACCCCTGGGCTTGATTTACGCTCCCTTTCGCGACGCTGATCGGTCTTCGAGTCCGGACTGAACACCGATTACGCGCCGCTTAACGGCTCGGGCTGTCATTCTGTGCGTCCGCGAACCGGCGATCTGGGGCTGGGACAGGTCTCGTGCACAGGCGATGTTCGGGGATATGCGGCCTCCGCGCCGCTCCAAGGCGGTCAGGAACCGGTGAGGGTCAACAGCATGATGGTCGGCTCAGTGGCAACCAGGGAGTGGGGCGTGCCGGACGTCATGTGCAGCCACGACCCTGGAGTCAGCTCGAGTTCCTCACCGTCAACGGTCAAGCGAAGCCGTCCGGACAGTACCTGAACTACGGCAGCGCGGGCCGCCTGGTGCTCGGTCAGCTCCTCGCCGGCGTCGAAGCCAAAGACAGTCACGTTCATCCCGTCGCGACGGTGCACGACCTTTGAGACCACGGCGCCAGGTTGAATGGCCACTTCGCTCAGGGGATCGATGATCAGGACATGGGGCATGTCGACATCTTCGTCCGGCCTGGATCGTCGTGCACTCCCAGCCGGCGTTGTGGGCGAGACGGGGATTGGAAGCAACTCCACGGTAGGCGGCAGCCGAGCGGACGGCCGTCCCGGCCAACTACACCATCCCAATGGTGTCAAGGCTCGCGTGGCGAGATCGGCCAACAGCGGCTGGTCACACCAATTTCGTTCCAGGCGTTGATGGAGACGATCAGCCCGAGGATCGCAACCGTCTGCTGTTGGCCGAGCACCCTCAGGGCGTCGGCAACGACGGAGTCGGGTGCGTGTGTCTCTGATAGGCGGGTGACGCTGTCGGTCAGCGCGAGGGCGGCGCGTTCGGCTTCGGTAAAGAGGGGTGCATCCGGCCAGATTGCGACGGCATCGACGCGCTGCGGGCTGACGCCCGCTCCCCGAGCGTCGTTGGCATGGGTGTCGACGCAGTAAGCGCACCCGTTGATCTGCGACGCGCGTAGGCGGACGAGTTCGATCAGTTGGGGGTCGACCTTGGCAGTTGTGAGATCCTCGATCGCCGCCTGGTGGAGGCCGGCGACGGCCTTGGAGGTAGCGAGCGCCAAGGCGTCGAAGTCGAAGCGGACCGGCACCGGGACATAGCCTGCTTGTGTCGTGGTCGGCTCGGTGGTCGTGGGCATGGAATCGTCTCCTGTTCGGGGCTTGCGCTTGGATCGGTGCTGTCAGGCCGGTCTGTCTGAAATCGGCCGGCTGATGAACTCGGGCTGGTCCAGCACCCGCAGCCAGCTGCCGTCGGCTTGGTGACGGACGACCTGCGCGCGAGCGCCGGCGCCGTCGCTCGGTGGCGTCGACGTGAGGGCGATGTCGCCGCAGATCAGGGTCGGAAGGGGTGGTTCGGGCGTGAAATGTGGGCGGTGGGCGAGCACGCTCTTCCACAGGTCGCGGATGGCGTCGCGCCCGATGGTGAGCTGCCCGGGCGGGTACGCCATCACGGCGTCGGGTTCGTAGAGCTCGGCGACCCCATCTGCATCGCCGGCGTTGGAACGCTCGACGAACAGTCGCGTCAGGTCTTCTGGCGTTGTTGCCTTCTCGCGAGCGGCCTTGTCACACATAGCGTTCTTCCTTTCTCACGTTTCTTGGTGGAAGCGTCAATCTTGCGCCTGTACTTATCATGAGTCAAACAGATACTTCAGATCAATGCTAGAATCAATGCTCATGGATCTCCGCCAGCTTGAGTACTTCGTCGCGGTGGCCGAGGAAGCCAACTTCACCCGAGCCGCCGCGCGGGTCCACATCAGCCAGTCCGGGGTCAGCGCCCAGATCAAACAGCTTGAACGCGAGCTCGGCACGGAACTGTTCGACCGCTCGGCCCGCACCGCCAGGCTCACGGCCTCCGGCGAAGCTGCCCTCGAGCACGCACGCGCCGCGCTGGCCGCTGCGCAGGCGTTCGGCGAGGCCGTGGGCGAGACGAGCCAGCTGTTGCGCGGCCGCTTGACGGTGGGAATGGTGGTCGGTTGTGCGATTACGCCGTTCTTCGACGCGCTCGCGAGCTTTCACGAGGCACACCCCGCCGTGGAGATCACCGTGCGCGAAGGCGGCTCCGACCAACTGATCGACGAGCTGCGCCGCGGTGGCGTCGATCTCGCACTCGTCGGCTGCGCGCACCGTGCGCCCGAGGACCTTGCCTCGCTCGTCATCGTCAGCGAGGGACTCGTCGCCGTCGTTCGCTCTGGCCACGAGCTGGCCTGTCGCAAGACCACCACTCTCGCGCAGGTGGCGAGACACCCGATCGTGTGCATGCCAACCGGTACGGGGCTGCGCGCCGTGCTCGACCAGGCTTGCGCCGCCCGCAGTCTCCGACCGACGATCGTGATCCAAGCTGCCTCAGCCGACTCCATCGCCGACCTCGCCGCCCGAGGACTCGGCGTCGGCATCCTCAGCAGTTCGCTGGCCGCCGCGCACGAAGCTCTGCTTCGCGTCCTACCCATCCGCGACGTGGCGATCCCCGCCTTGCTGGCCGTTCTCTGGCGGCGGAGCGGAAGCGTGGCCGCTCGTGAGCTGGCCGAACGATGCCGTACGGCATTCCATATCGCGACGCCTGCTGCTTAGCGCACACGGACTCGGCGGCCAACCAGACCAGCGGACAGAGCCGGCGCAATTGGCTGTCACGGCTCAACCTCGAGGCTCGCCTTTGCGGACACTCCGGCGAGGGCACTCAAGTTGTCGCCCATCGTTCGCGCCGAGATGGCGGATCCGCCTCGGTGTCAACCCAGCCGGAGACGGCGCCACCCGGCGCTGCCTCCTACCGCTCGTCGGAGTTGTCCCACTACCGCGTTCCCGCCGCGGGCCGAAGTGCCGATCAAGGACGATCCAGAATGGACCCACAGAACATCGTGGTCGAGCTGCTGCCGGCGCGCCCGATCGAGGCTCTGGCGTCACACAGCGCAAGCTTTTGGCCTGGAACGGCAGTGGAACCGCCGAACCAAGCGTCCGTGCAGCCTTCGTCGATGAGTACGGGATCGTGCCCGTGCCGGGTTCGAACCTGAATTACTCACTGCTTGAGCGAGTGGACGCGGAAGCCCTCCGCTGAAAAGGGAGAACGTTGTGATTACGACAACGCGGAGAGGGTGGGACAACGTTTGAACGAGGACGCCTGGGATCAGGTGAGACGGCTGATCAAGAACCTCCTTTGATGAGCGTAGCTGCGCGATTCCCGGAATTGTGAGTTCGGGACCCTGGAGGTGGATGGCTTCTAGGGTCGGTCGACTAGTCCACCCAGATCGCCGAGTTCGGTGTCGCTCGAGTACTAGGCGCAGGAGAAAGCCAGTTGGGCAGCTCGGCACGAACGACCGCCTGCCGACTCTATTGCCGCGCGTACTGGGCGACCGTCCTCGGCGGACTAGCGGCGTCACTCGCGATCATGGCCTCGACTTTCCCGCTCCTCAACCGGATCACGGGACCCGAGGTCGCACGGAACGAGTGAAAACGCCGAACCGGTTTCGCGAAGGTGACCAATCGTGATCGGCAGACAGTTCGAGAGCCTCCCGTCCAGACCCCTTGACGTTACGGCTGAGCCTCAACGCCTGTCGTTACTCAATCAGACTGTCTTTGCCGGAGTCGCCGTCGCCTTTAGCGGCTTCTGCATCTGGTGGATCAGCCGCCGATTTGCGTGAACGTTAAGGAGGGTCGGTGGTCTCCGCCGCGGATCGATTGCTGCGTGGCTGGGCCTGATTGTCTCGTCGTTCCCGCTCATCGAGCGGATTAAAGGACCCGAAGCCGCCCGCAGTGAGTGACCTTGGGACGACAGTCTCAACGTCGCTTATCAGTGATCACAGTTCAGCGCGAAAGCGCGCTTGCGCCGGGATGGCACCTACGGGTTTGCTCGCTCAGATTCCCTGTCACAAAATCACGGCCTGCGGTGCTTACGAATAGATGGGGACCGTATTGACCTTGCCGCCTAAAGCGAGGGGTGGAGCTCTGCCAGCAACGACCGGCTTCGAGGAGTTCTTCCGGACGGAGTATCCGCTGCTAGTGCGCATCTCCTACGGCATCGTTCGCGACCCCCACCTCGCAGAGGACGTCGCCCAGGACGTTCTGATCGCAGCCCAGCAACGATTCCCAGAGCCCCTCGGATCCGACCACGCGCGGGCCTGGGTCAAGGTTGCGACGTCCCATGCGAGCCTGAACGCCGTCCGCGGCCGCCGTCGCCGTCAGGTGCGCCAAGAGCGCGTCCCGCAGGCAACGCCGGCGATTGGCCCGGAGGAGCTCGTCATCGCGAACGAAGAAGGTCGTGAAGTACGAACCGCGCTCGCCCGTATGCCGGAACACGCCGCGACGGTTCTCGTGCTTCGCCACAGCGGGCTCAGCTACGCCGAGATCGCCGGGGCGATGGAAGTAAATATCGGACAGGTCGGGACGATGCTGCGGCGCGCCGAGGCCAGATTTCGTAAGGAGGTTGATCATGCGACACGTTCCTGACGGCACGCTTCGTCGGCTCATCGACGAGCCGTTCGCCGTCACCGACCGGGACGCTCGACACGTCGAGGGATGCGCGCGTTGTCGGGCGCGATCGCAGCGGATCACCGAGGACGCCGCGACGGTCGAGCGATTTTTCGACGTGTGGGTGCCCTCCGACACCGATGCGGGGCTTGCCCGCTCTCGAGCGTCGCTCATCGAGAGGCCTTCGCGCCGGACGACATGGCGCGTCGGACCGCGTCGCAGCTGGCGATTCATGGGCGTCTCGCTCAGCACCGGCGCCTCGCTTGCCGCGGTCGGCGTCGTGATCGTCGGTGTCGCTGCCGCTGCGACGCTCACCACCGTCTTCGCGCCGACCCAGGTCGCCAGGGTGCCTGTGAGCCAGGCCGACGTGCAAGAGCTCACCCAGTTGATGGGGCTCAACACGACGACCTCGTTCGACGGATTCAGGAGTCCGTCGGGATCAGAGACGCTGCCTTTCGGCATGCTGAGCTGGACGTCGTCGGGGGGAGCCGGGCAGGTCGCGTCCCTCGCTGACGCCGAGGCGGCGACCGGGCTCTCGGTGACGCTTCCGACCACGCTTCCGAACGGCGTGAGTGGGATCGATCACTACGCGGTCATGCCGAAGGTCACTGCGACGATCGACTTCGGCGCGAATGCCGGATCTGGCCTCTCGGGCAGTTCGTTCGTGGTGAGCCTCGGTCCGGCGGTCGCAGTGTCCTACAGCGGCGCGACGACGATCGATGACATCGGACCGCTCGCGATCCTCACCGTGGCGCAACCGATTGCGACCTCGACTGGCGCGACGACGAATCAGATTGAGAACTTCTTGCTGTCCCAGCCGGGCGTGCCGGCCGACGTCGCCGCGGAGATCCGCCTGCTCGGGAACCTGCAGACGACCTTGCCGATCCCGACACCACCTGGAGCTAGCTCGGAGTCGACCGAGATCGACGGGTCACCGGCAGTGGTGCTGTCCGATAATTCCAATGCGGCCTCTGGAGCGATATGGGAGGACCACAACGACGTTGTCCATGCCGTGGCCGGCCTGCTCGACAAGGAGGACGTTCTGAGTGTCGCTCAACAGATCGGCTGAGCCAATCAGCGAGGACGCGTCGCTAGCCAACGACTGCGTGGCGGACACGTCCCGTGGGGATCCGCGCGTCTCGCCGGCCGTGCTCACGATCGAGCTTCGCAAGGAGTTTCGCACCACGACGGCGCTGGGCGGCCTGTCGATGACGGTCGGCCGCGGTGAGGTCTTCGGGTTCCTCGGTCCGAACGGGGCAGGCAAGACCACGGCCGTCAAGCTCCTGCTCGGTCTCGTTCGGCCCTCCGGCGGCGAGGCGATGGTGCTCGGCGCTCCGGCGGGTGATCGGGAGACGAGGCGGCGGATCGGCTACCTCCCGGAGCTCTTCCGGTTCCAGAGCTGGCTGACAGCCTCTGAGGTGCTGATGCTGCACTGTCGCTTGATCCAGCTCCCACGCGGCCGAGCTATGAGCGCAATCGACGAGGTCCTCGAGACCGTTGGCCTCGCCGAGCGCCGCGGCGACAAGGTCGGCACTTTCTCCAAAGGCATGCAGCAGCGCCTCGGACTCGCCGTCGCGCTCGTCGGAGATCCGGATCTCGTCATCTTGGACGAGCCCACGAGCGCCCTCGACCCAGTTGGTCGCCACGACGTACGCGGGATCATCCGCCGGGTCCGGGAACGGGGGGCCACGGTCTTTCTGAACACGCACCTCCTCGAGGAAGCTGAGCACGTCTGCGATCGGGTCTGCGTGATTGATCGGGGACGTTCGATCGCTACTGGCGCGCTCGTGGACCTCCTCGGTCGCTCCTCGAGCGTGCGGCTCAAGGTGGCGGGCTTGAACGATAACGACCTCGCGGTGATCGCCAAGTTCGGCGACGTCGCGCGAGATGGCGAGTGGCTGACCGTGGCCCGGATTCAAGCTGATGAGATCCCTGCACTCGTGGCCGCGGTCGTGAGCGCCGGTGGCCGAATCGGGGCTGTCATCCCCGATCAGCAGACCCTCGAAGAGCGCTTCCTCGAGCTGCTGGGCAAGTCATGAACCCGGTTGTCACGATCGCCTTGCTCACCCTTCGTGAGGCGGTCAGACGGCGGCTCGTCGCGGCGTGTGTGGCTATCACCATCGGGCTCGTCGCGCTCAGCGCGTGGGGATTCGATCGTCTCAGCCACAACGCCAGCATCACCTCGGGAGAGGTCGGCGTAGCGATCCCCCAGGCGCTCATCTTGTTCATGTTCATGTTCAGCTTCGTCGTCGCCCTGAGCGCTTCGGCGATGGCGTCGCCTGCCATCTCGGCAGAGGCTGAATCAGGCGTGCTTCTCTCAATACTCGCGAGACCGGTAAGACGGAGCGAGGTCCTCCTCGGTAAATGGTTGGGCCTCGCGACCGTCATCCTCGCCTACTCGGCAGTGGTCTCCGGTCTCGAGGTCGGCGTCGTCGACTGGGTCGCCGGGTTCGTTCCGCCTAGCCCCGTGCTCGTCGCCCTTTACCTCTTCGCCGAGGGTGCCATCCTCCTCACGCTCACGTTGCTGCTCAGCACGCGGCTGTCGGCCATCGCGACCGGGGTCGTCGCGATCGCGCTGTTCGGGGCAGCATGGTTGGCAGGGGTCGTCGGATCGCTCGGGACCGCGTTCAAGATCTCCTCGCTCACGACCATCGGCGACGTCGCGCGCTACATCCTTCCGACCGATGGCCTTTGGCGTGGCGCGATCTACTACCTGGAGCCGCAGTCCTTTGTTGTGCAGCGCCTCACAAATTCGCCCGACAGCGGCAATCCGTTCTTCGCACAGGCACCGCCAACGTGGACGTACTTGGTCTGGGTCGGTGTCTGGTTCCTTGCGGTGCTCGGTGCGGGGATCGTCAGCTTTGACCGTCGCGAACTGTGATGTACCAACAACCAGGGTTCTGATGCGAGCGATTGGGACGATCAGGTCGCCCGCCGCCGGACCAGCCAAACGGTCACGGCAATGAGCAGCACCGATAGCGCGAGGAGCCGGCCGCCCTCGATCCACTGGAATCGCCAGAACCGGCTGACCGGCTGGTAGCGGGTCAATTGCGCATAGCCGTTACGGACGAAGCACTCGTAGAGGCCGGTCAGCGACGGCTTGTTGCCAAACCCCGACGGAGCGCTGACGCATGCCTGGATGAGGTTGGGGGGGAGCGTCCCTCCAGCTCTAGAACACGAATCTGCCGCTCTTGGTCCACCGCTGGCTCAGGACGAACGCGAGACTGGGCACGTTCAGATTGGTCGTGAGCAGCGGCGCCAAGTAGTGCTCGCGCAGATAATTCCCGGCCAAGAGCGCGAGGCCGGTGTAGGCAACCAGGGTGGCGACGATCGCAGGAACGACCCGGCGGATGAGCATGCCGGCCAGCGCTCCGATCGCGAAGGCTGCCAGCGTCCAAGCGGCGAACGCGACCCCACGTAGGTCGGACAGGGAGACGCTGAACTGGGACGCCTCAGAGAGCGAAAGGGACGGATTAGCCGTCGCGAAGTAGGGCTGGTAATACCACGAGACCAGAAGGCTGAAAGCTCCGGCAGCGACCGCCACGACGACAGCTAGTACCACGAGCTCTGCGAGGGAACACAGAGCGCCGCACATGACGGGGCTAAGAGGCGCCCGAAACGCCGAGTATGACGCTCAGACTTCGGTCAATCCGGGTCGCGCTACCCCGTGCGTCTCAGAACAGATTGCTAACGACGCATTTTGCGGACGACTGCGACGCCGGCTCCGGCCGCAAGTCCAGCGAGCCCACCGACGACAGCCGAAGGCAAGGCAAGCTCCACTAGGGCAAACGGCGCGGTCGGTGCATACACGATCAACCCGATGGTCAGTCCGGCGACCGCTCCGGCCGCACCCGCACTACCTGCACCGACGACAGCGAACCGTCCCACCAGCGGCAAGTTTGCGAGCCTCATTCGGATGGTGCCCACGTCTTCATCTTCGCACGACGCTCGCTTGACGTAGCCGCAGGAGTGAAGAATGAGAGGTGCCGACTGTCCGATCTGTGTTGCCCCTGCGTCAGCGGCGGTCGCGCTCGTTCGTGATCGCCGAGTATGGGCACGCTCGCCGAAGGCATGTCCTTGGCCAACGCACCCCGGGTGTCAGTTACGCGCTCAGGACGAGATGTCAGCGTCTTGCGCGCTGCCCGCCCTGATCGACGAGCCGCGCTCTGATCTGGGGCGAAGATCGGCCACCACCTCGGCGCGAGACTGGGCACCGTGTCCAAGGAGGTTCCGGTTCTCACTGTCGCCGACGCGGCGACCTGGTCCCAGTGGCTGACCGAGCACGAATACGAGAGCGAAGGCGTCTGGCTCGTCCTCGCCAAGAAGGGCACGGTCGAGCCAACCCGCCTCACCTACGACGAGGCCCTCGAGGAAGCGATCCGCTACGGCTGGGTCGACGGCCAGCTCGCCAAGGGCGACGAGCGGACGTTCCGCAGGAGGTTCACCCCGCGCCGGCCGGGCAGCAGTTGGTCCAAGCGCAATGTCGCTCTCGCCGATCGGCTTGTTAGTGAAGGCCGCATGTTGCCTGGAGGAATGGCCGCGGTGGAGCGCGCCAAGGAGGATGGCAGCTGGGACCGTGCCTACGAGGGCCAACGAGCGATGACGGTGCCATCCGGCCTCGCCGCGGCACTCGCTGCCAACGCTCCTGCATTGGCCATGTTCGAGAAGCTGGACGCCAGTAATCGATATGCAGTCCTTTATCGAGTGACCACTGCCAAGCGGACGGAGACCCGCCGTCGGCGGATCGAACTATTCGTCGCCACGCTGGCCCGGGGTGAGACCATCCACCCTCGGAGCAGTCAAGCGCGTCCAGACTGATCCGTTCGGCGTTCGTGAGAGATGGCGAACAGCCCCGTCTCGGTGGATTCTCAATCAGACGGCACTGGGACACGCAGCGCGAGCTTTTGGCGCGGAACACAACGGTGGAACGCTGGGGTCGGGCGCGCTTGTGCAGCCGTCGCCGATGGGCCTGGAATCGCTCCCGTATCGGGTTCGAACCTGAATCACTCACTGGTTGTACGAAGGGACGCGGAGTCGACCCGCTGAACTGGCAGAACGTTGTGATTACGACAACGCGGAGAGGGTGGGACAACGTTTGAACCAGGACGCCTGGGACCAGATCAGACATTTGATCAACGATTTGCTTGGGTGAGCCCAGCTGCGCATCGTGGTTCGAGCCCACTTTCCTCGACTGACCCCTGTTCGAGGTCGGCAGGATTCGAAAGCGCTGCATGAGCCCGACGCCGCACATCTCGGCCAGCAGGGAGCCACTTCGAGGGAGCCCAGCGACGGGTCCGTCAGAAGTTCTGTGTAACGGCGTGATTCAAGGGGTCCGCGGCCAGTTGGTCCCGGCACCGGAGAGGATCAGCCAAGGCACGTGACCCCCGAGGCGCAGTCGATTCTCGCTCGTCCGTCGAGGCGCTCGGCCTTCGCTGATCGCTTCAGCTGCGGCCGGCTCCTCCGGCGGCTTCCTCGACGCCTGCCATCCTCAACACGCCGGGCAATGGTGCCGCCACCGGGCGGTGGTCACGAGGAACTGGCACCGAGCCATGCGGAAGCGTCGGCCGATCACTCAGACTTGGCTGACCGTGGCAAGTTCGCTTCCGCTGGCAGACCTGCGGAGCGTGGCGAGGCCGAGTCGGGAAGGCCTGCCTGGCCGTCTCGACCACGCCAGGCGTCGAGGTCCGGGAGGGGCAGGGCCATGATCCGCTGGGCCTGCCGGGTGGGGATGCCGAGCAGTCGGAGGAGGTCCTCGGCGACCTCATCGGTGGCCTGGGCGTCGTCGCGTTCAGGGTGATCGTGGAGGAACTGTCCGAGGGAGAGGGAAGCGCCCACAATGATGATGAGCGTCAGCTCAGGGTCGCTGACGGTGAATCGCCCGGTACGAACACCCGCCTTGATGTCGCGGAGCGCCCGGAAGGCGAGGCTCCGGGCCGAGCCGGCCGTGGCGAGACCGTTGTTGATTAAGACTTTGCTCATCTCGGGGTTGCGACGGTGGAGGCGACCGAAGAGGCGGAAGCTTTGGGTGAAGACGACAGCGGGGTCGTCGATGTCTGCGGTCAGGTCGTCGAGGAGACTGCCGAGCAGCTCAAGAGCGTCTTCCACCGCCGCTTCGAACAGCTCCTCCTTGCTTTCGAAGTGGTTGTAGAAGGAACCCAACCCGACGTCAGCGGCCTGGGTTATCTCAAGGATCGGGACATCGAGACTCCCGGCGGCGAGGAAGCTCTGGGCGGCGCTGATGAGGGCCGCCCGCGTTTGCGCCTTGCGCCGTTCGAGCCGGTTGCTTGTGGTTGTCAGCTCGGCCATCTGTCGCGCCTCCCGCTCGGGTCTGTAGCTACATCTTAGCTGTTCTCGTCGCTTATGACGAATCCCTCTTGACAGACGATAGACTCATATATGAGGATATCGTCAGTCAGACACAAGAAGGAGGCAGTCATGATCAAGAGCGTCGACCCGCGCGACAGCCGAGCCGTGCGCAACCTGGAGAACGTCATCGCTTGGAACGAGATGATGATCAACCAGAAGCGGCCGAAGGAAGCGATCGAGAAGTACACGCGTCCGGATTACATCCAGCACAATCCCCTGCTCGAGGACGGTCCCCAGGGGATCATGAACTACTTCACGCAGGTCACGACGGAGCGTAAGAACGCACGCCTCGTGTACCACCGCACCATCGCCGCCGGTGACTACGTGTACACACACGGCGTGTTCTACAACTTCATCGACGACGATCCCGACGACCACGGGATGGCAGTTGTCGACATCTTCCGGATGGACGATGAAGGCAAGGCTGCTGAGCATTGGGACGTACTGCAACTAGTCGGCGATCCGAAGTCCAACGTCGCTCCGTCATTCGGGCCCGCAGTCTTCGGAAAGCCTGTTCCTGCCCAGAACCCCAACGGCATGGTCGAAGGCAGAGGCGAATCGTAAACCGACGGCCGACCCCGGCCGGGTAGACCATCCGCCCGGCCGAGGCCGAGCTGTTTCTGGTGATCAGAAAGATCGGAGGCGACAGTCGCCTCCAGTTCCCGCCCAGCAGGCCATCAAGATGCATTGCCGCCGATCCACGTGTTCGGCGGGCGCTTCTGGCGCTGGGCTCAATCAAACAGAAAGGAGTGCACCATGCGTGCAGCAGTCGTTGATGCCCTTGGTGGCGTCCCTATCGTCGAGGAGTTCGCCGATCCGACGGGCGATGACGTGGCAGATGTCGTCGCCGCCGCGTTGAACCCGTTCGACTTGATCGTTGCGGCCGGACAGATGCCCGCCCGGCAGCCCTCTCCTCCGTTCATCGCCGGCGTTGAAGGCATCGCTCGCCTCGCGGACGGCACGCTGTCCTACTTCGGAGGCCCGAGGCTCCCGTATGGCTCCCTCGCCGAGCGCGTGCCGCTGGCGGGGGCGGACACCGCCACGGTGCCAGCCGACCTCGACCCAGCGTTCGCGGCAGCGCTCGGGGTATCCGGTATCGCCGCCTGGCTCTCGCTGACCAACACCGGCCGGCTCATGGCCGGGGAGCGGGTGCTCATCTTGGGCGCCGAGGGACAGGTCGGGCAGCTGGCAACCCAGCTCGCGCGGGCTGCTGGGCGCGTCGCAGGTCGTGGGTGCGGTCCGAGCCGACGAAAACCGCCAAGTGGTCCTCGAGCATGGCGCGGATGCCGCCGTGTCGACGGCCGAACTGGACACCCTCAGCGAACGGCTGCGGGCGGTGGCGGGCGACGGTGTCGATCTGATCCTCGACTTGGTCTGGGGGCCGGTCATCGCCCATGCGATCGACGTAGCTCGTCCGCGCGCCCGGGTCGTCCAGGTCGGCAACGCCGCAGGCGCAGCGGCGACGCTCGCAGCGCCCATCTTTCGCAACAAGCTGGTCAGCACCCTGCCTCACGCCAACTGGGCCTTTTCAGGAGCGGAACGCGCCGCCGCCTTCGAACAGCTCGCTGCGTACGCCCAGAGTGGCGCGCTGCGCCTGGACGTCGAACGGTTGCCGCTCGACGACGCTGCGTCGGCATGGAGGCGGCTCGAGGCCGGCACCGCCACCCGCAAGCTCGTCATCATCCCATAGAGAGGAGTCGAAGATGACCGATGTGAGAAGCAACAACACCCCTGCCGCCGCGATCACTGGGGCGGGAGCAGGGTTGGGAAGACAGATCGCCCTCAGCCTCGCCGAACAGGGCTACCGGGTGTTCGGCACCGCGTTGTCCGCCCAGGAAATCGAAGACCTCCAGCAGGCGTCGGACGGATCCGTGCGACTGACGATCGTCGACGTAACCGACGACAAAGCGGTGCACTCGTGGGCGGAGCAGACCACCGGTGAACTCGGCGACCACGGACTCGACGTGCTGTTCAGCAACGCCGGCATCCTCACCCCGGGCCCACTCGAGGTGTTGCCCCTACAGGCGATACGCCACGAGTTCGAGGTCAACGTGTTCGGCAGCCTGGCGGTCATCAACGTCTTTCTCCCGGCTCTGCGCAGGGCCCGAGGACGGATCGTCCAGATCGGCTCGGCGACCGGCAAATTCCCCCTTCCGTTCAACGGCCCTTCCAGCGCATCGAAAGCGGCGCTCGAAGCGTTCGCCGACGTCTACCGGGCCGAGCTCGAGCCGTTCGGCGTCCACTTCGTGATCGTGGAGCCAGGCAACATGGCCACGGGCGGCCCTGCGGCCACCGCCCGCGCGCTGCAGAAGACAGCCGAATCCATGACGGCCGAGCAGCGCCTGCTCTACGGCGACGCCTTCGCAGCGTTCAGCGCGACGTTCAACAGCATGCAAAGCAGTGGACTCGACGCCCCCACCGCAGCGGCACGCGTCATCCAGGTTGCCCAGCAACAGCCTGCGCCGATCCGCGTACCGATCGGACCGGACGCCGAACAACTCATGAAGGCCGTCCACGAACAGACCGACGAAGAGCTCGATGCTCTCCGCATGCAAGTCGCTGGACTGGACAACTAGGCCCGCCATGACCGCAGCTTGCCCGCGCGCCCGTTCTTCGGCGACGCGACACGAGAGAAGGGACGAGATGTCTGCATACATCGTTCTGATGCAAGAGATCGATGACATTGACCCGGACTGCAACGGGTACGTGCCCGCGGCGCAGCCGTTACTGCACAGGCACGGCGCGGCGGTCGGCCGGCTCGAAGAAACCGGGCCGCTCGAGCCAGGCCCGCAGGTCGGAGCCCTCGACCACGAAGCGGGAGTCGACGCTAACCGAGGCCAGTTCGGGTGCGACCTATTTGACGGCGACGCAGAGGCGGGACGCGCGGCATGAATATCCTGATTCTTGGAGCAAACGGCGGAACAGGCGTGCACGTCGTTGAGCAGGCGGTAGCCGCTGGCGACCGCGTGATTGCTCTGGTCCGCGGCACGAACGTGAATGTCGGGCTCACACGCGACGGTGTGGACCTAATCCACGGAGATGCCACGAGCGCTACGGACCTCGCCAAGGCCATGGCCGGTGCCGACGTCGTGATCAGCACGCTCGGCGGGAGGGGTCCGTCGATCATGTCTGACGCCGTCCGCGCCATCATCGACGGGGCCCACCATGCGGGGATGCGTCGGGTCGTTGTCATGTCGTCCTTCGCCGTCGAGCGGAACCGGTTTGGTCCCGTGACGAAGCTCATGTCCAACCTGACGATGAGCAAGGCGATTGCCGACAAGACCGCAAGCGAGAGACTCCTGCGCTCGAGCGACCTCGAGTGGACGATCGTCTACGCGACTGTCCTGACGAACAAGCCGGCCAGTGGTACGTCCCGGATCGTTCCCGACGACAAGAAGCTGTCGCTCACCCACAAGGTGAGCCGCGCCGATATTGCGGGCTGGCTTTTGAAGGCGGCCAAGGACCCGTCCTTCGTCCGTCAAGAGGTGACGATCTCGGGATGACATTGGTTTCTCGATGAGGGCGGCTCATGGTCTCCGAGCGCTTGAAGTCGAAGCTAACTGGGTAGCCGTCGACGCTCATCGTGCACCACCGATCGGGCTGTCGATGCTCTGAGCCTCAATGTCATCAAGGCAGATGACAGGACGAGACCGGCCGTGCCAGAGACGGCTTAGGCGGCGAGCTGTGCCGATCAAGGGCGGCCCAGAATGGACCCGTAGAAAATCGTGGTCGACATGCTGCCGGCGCGCCCGATCAGACAGGTTCTGGTGTCATACAGCGCAAGCCTTGGCATCGAAAGTGAGGGATCGCGGGTTGAACGTCTGTGCAGCTCGCTGATGGGTGAGGAATCGCTCCCGTGTCGGGTTCGAACCTGGATCACTTACTGGTTGTACGAACGGACGCGGAACTGCCCGTTGAACTGGCAAAACGTTGTGATTATGACAACGCGGAGAGCATGCAGGTGCTTTCGAACCCGCCAAGCACTTTTCTTCGCCTGATCGAAACCTACCGGAGGGTGAATCTCTGAGCCGGAGAAGGCGTGGCCGGATAGACCATTACCCGGCGATTGCGCGCCCGGCTGGGATGATCGTCACCCGGGTGGAAGGTGTCGTCCTGCCGCGTCAGTTCGCCCCATGTGGAGCGATACCCGGACTGCCCCGGGCAACAAGATCTGCGACCTTCAAGACGAAAGGCCGGGCAGCCCAAGGATCTCGATTCCGTATTTCCCGGTAGGGGTACCCAATCGTTCTGGGTCTGGAGGCTGGCTAGGAGCTGGCGACAAGGTAAGGGCATTCGCCGCCTCAGCACCGGAGCGCATGGAGCCGTCGAAACCAGCCGGTTCCGTTACCAGCAAGAAACGGGCCCCCTCGGACGCGGACGTCGTGAAGGTGTGCGGCGTGTCTTTGTGAGAAGCCACAGGCGAGACAAGGAACCAGGAGGCAGGCAAGAGAGTCCCCGCCCCAATTGCGTTCTCGTCCTGTCTGTCGAGGCCTGTCACCTCCGTTCGGGGGGGCTACCACTACCGTGATGGCGCAGCTGACGCCCTTGCCGCGGCCCGACCGATGTTGGACAACTGAAGCGATGGGTTGCGCACTCGGTCGGACCGACCCCACGATCGACGCCTGGTCGACCCGCGTGCCGGGCCCGCCCAGGCCGGCGGACGCGACCAAGGGACGCTGAGGTGCGACGGGTAGCGCTGCTCTCCTGGTGGCGCTTCCGGTCCACGTTCGCTCGCCGCTGGGGTGGGTACCTGGGCGTCGTCTTGGTGGTGGGCATCCTGGGCGGAGTGGCCATGGGGGCGGTGGCCGGCGCCCGGCGCACCCAGGGTGCCTTTCCCGTCTACCTGGCCAGCACCAACCCTTCGGACGTGGTGGCCTTCGACGAGTACGTCTCCGTGACGGGAACGGGGTACTCGGCTCGGGTCGACCGTGCCATCGCTCGGCTGCCCTACGTCGAGCGCGCCACCTACGTCATCGGGTTCGATCCCACCCTCACCCAGATGACCAAGGTGGCCGTAGACGCCGTGGCCGGCGAGACGCCACCGGCCTTCGAAGGCAGCCTCAACGGCGAGTACACGACCGTCGATCGCGCCACCGTCGTCCGGGGTCGGATGTTCGACCCGGACGTCCAGGACGAGCTCGTCATGTCGGCGGGTGGCGCCGCGGAGTACGGGCTCCATGTCGGGTCGACATTCGCCATCGGCGTCTACTCCGACGCGCAGGTGAGCTCGGCCGTAGCCACAGGTGTGCTCCCCGATCGGCCCCAC
Source organism: uncultured Acidimicrobiaceae bacterium (assembly GCA_963807575.1). GTDB lineage: Bacteria > Actinomycetota > Acidimicrobiia > Acidimicrobiales > Bog-793 > Fen-455. Next base: position 63,761 of record CAWECD010000013.1, on the reverse strand, counting down.
GTGTCGCTCGAGTTGAAGCTGGTCGGCATCGTTGAGTCGAGCTCCCAGGTAGTCGAGGATGACGACACCGCCCTGGGGTCGCAGTTCGGCGTGTTCACTCCAGCGCTGACCCGGCGGCTGGCGACATGCTGCGCCGGCTATTCCTATGTCGCCCTGAAGCTCGACGGCGGCACCCGGCACGAGGCCGCCGTGGCCCGGGCAATCGAGCGGCTCGTGCCGGCAATCGGGAGCATCGGCGGAGGCCAGACCAACGCCTCCACCGTGAGCCTGGTGGAGCGCTCCATCCGGCCGGAGTCGATCGCATTCGGGGCATTCGGGCTCATCGCGGCTCTCGCCGCCCTCTTGATCGGCGGCCAGATCGTGCGCCGCCTCATACGCGTCAACGCGGACGACGGTGAGGTGCTCCGTGCGCTCGGGGCCGGGCCTGTCATGACGACGGCCGACGGGCTGGTCGGCGTCCTCGGCGCGGTCGTGCTCGGGGCTGTGCTTGCGGTGGTCGTGGCCGTTGGTCTCTCCCCCCTGGCCCCCTTCGGTGCCGTGCGACCCCTCTACCCGGACCTCGGTGTCGCCTTCGACTGGACTGTCCTGGGCCTCGGGTTCGCGGTCCTGGTCGTGGTCCTAGGCGCGGCTTCGGTCCTCTCGGCGTACCAAGCCGCCCCGCACCGTGGCGCCCTGGCGAGACGCCAACGCACCGAGCGGGCTCCGACCCTATCGCGCGTCGCCGCAGCGTCCGGCTTGGGTCCCTCGGCAGCGACCGGCATTCGCTGGGCCTTCGGCTCAGGCGCCGGGCGCGACGTGGCGCCGGTGCGCTCGGCCATTCTTGGCTCGGTGCTGGCCGTCGTCGTGGTCGCGGCCTCAATCATCTTCGGGGCCAGCCTCACCGCGCTGGTCTCTCATCCCCCGCTCTACGGGTGGAACTGGAATTACGTGCTGTTGTCCGGCTTCTCGGGGGCCGAGGACCTGCCCGCCGCGCAGACCGCCGCCCTGCTTGACCACGACCCAGACGTGGAGCACTGGGCCGGGGTGTATTTCGAGGACGCGGTGATCGACGGGCAGCAGGTGGGCGTCCTCGCGGTGCGCCCGAACGCAGCCGTCGTCCCGACACCACTCACTGGGCACCCACTGCAGTCGGCGGACCAAGTGGTCCTCGGGCCTGCGACCTTGGCCGCGCTCCACAAGCATGTCGGCGACACCGTCGTCGCGGACACCGGAGCGCGACGGCCGGTGCACCTGCACATCGTCGGGACGGCCACGATGCCCACCATCGGGGGCTCGGGCAGTCCGGATCTCCACATGGGCAGCGGCGCAGTCATGGCTTCGACTCTGTTCCCGGCCGACGAGCTCAACACGCAGGGGAGCGCGGTGCCCGGTCCGGACGCGTTCCTGATCACCATCCGGCCGGGGGTGAGCTCGTCGGCGGCGCGGCACTCGCTCCAACGCGTCGACCGGATCCTGAACGGTTCCCAGGACGGTCCGGTCGGCGGCGTAGTGTCGGTCCTTCGCCCGGCCGAGATAGCCAACTACGGCGCCGTCGGGTCGACTCCGACCGTGCTCGCCTCGATCCTCGCCGGGGGGGCACTTGGGGCCCTCGCGCTCACCCTCGTCTCGTCAGTCCGGCGCCGCCGTCGGGAGCTCGCCCTCTTGAAGGCGCTCGGGCTCACCGGCCGCCAGCTGCTGGCCTCGGTGCTGTGGCAGTCCTCGGCGTCTGTCGCCGTCGGGGTCGCGATCGGCATGCCGATCGGCATCGCCCTCGGGCGATGGCTCTGGACGTTGTTCGCCGAGGGCATCTCGGCCGTGCCCGATCCCACGGTTCCCGCTCTGTCCATGGTCCTCATCGCGCTCGGCGCGTTGTGCTTCGCCAATGTCGTGGCCGCTCTCCCAGGACGCATCGCGGCCCGCACGCCAACGGCGCTCGTGTTGCACTCGGAGTAACCAGGCGTTCCATCCGCCGGAGCCGACGGGCCTGAACCTGCTACATCCTCGGCCTGGCGACGCATACGGCAATGAAGACGAGAAGTGGCCGAAGCCAGGTCTGACGGTGCGTTGGCAAAAGGTAACGTGCGCGGGAATGGCTCTCCACGGACGCGCTTAGCTGGGACAGGCCACCCGTCCCTGTTTCCTTAGCCCCGTGGCCCTCATGAGCCCCGAGCCGCGGCCCGGTGCGGTCTGCGAGCGTGAAAAATCTAGAGCGAGCGGAGAGGGTGGGATTTGAACCCACGGACCCTTGCAGGTCACACGATTTCCAATCCCATCAAGCTGGTCTAACGCTGTCCGAGTTCGTCCATTCTCGCAGGTCAGGTGAGGTATCTCGTCCGGCGGCGTCCGGGTCAGGCCGCTGAAGTCCTTCGCTTTGGTGGTCAGTTTGGTGGTCAACCTCGGGAAGGACGAGGCGACTGTGGCTGAAATATCTGGGCGCCCGGGGCGTCGGAACCACTATCACCTCTGGCAGCGCGGATAAGACTCTTTGCTTAGCCTGCTGGCGCCAGAGCGTCGAGATGCTAGACCCCGCGTTCAAGTGAAAGGCGGGTCATGCCATCGGTTCCGCTGGCAGCCGCGTTTGATGTATCGGCGCCACGCTACTTACATCGAGGATGCGAGCGCGCCGATCACCTGCTGTCGGTCGGCAGTCGTACGGACTACAAACAAATAGCTCGACGCTGGGACAGGCGGCGACGGCCTCGAGCAAACGCGGGCGGTACCGTCTGCGCCAGCTCAGCAGCCACGCCCAATAGCCCATCCGCTCACGCGACCTCCGCAGCGAGCGCCAAACGCGCCTCCACAGAGGCACGTCAAGCAGCAAGACGGTATCGGCGAGTTGCAGCCGCGCCCTCCCATTCTTTGGCGGCGAGGGGCGTCAACCCAGCCCGCCAGAACATCTTGTCGATCTCGATCCACGATGCCCCGGTGGTAGCCGCGAGCTGGCGTGCGAAGGTGCTCTTGCCCGCCCCTCCCGGACCAACGACCAGCACGCGTATCGGCACACATAACCACAGCCGACGGCACCTGGCAGACACCCGGACCCGCTACCGAATCGGCGCTTCGGCGCGGCAACGTCGTTCGGTCGCGACAAGCGATTCGTGGTGTCATCGGTCACCCACCAAGGGTCCGGGAGCCGTCAACTCAGCATCGGCGCGGTGATTGTCGCCGAGCGAATCCATTTCGCTCCGAGGCCAGCGTTTCCCTCCGACGCTGCCCACAGGCCTCCCTGGACGTCGCGCGCGATACCCCAGGCAGCGATCCGTTGCGCGGGCAGGTCGAGCCGCTCCGCGAGCCGGCGGATGCGCGACAGGACGACGCGCGCCACGTCGGGCAGTCGGAAGGGCGAGTCGAGCTGGGCTACCAGCGACCATGGGTCGTAGGCCGGGTCGCCGACCATAGGCTTTGGGTCGATCGCGAGAAATCGTGCCCGACTCGCGGCGAGCACGTTGCCAGGATTGAAGTCACCATGCACCACAACCTGCCGATCCGCAGAGCGAGGGAGCAGGCGGAGTAGCTCGATGCCCAGGGTGAGGATGCCGGGGTCGGTTCCGAGCGCACGCAGCACAGCACCATGTCTCTCGACCCGGCGCTGCGCCCCCTGCGCCCACTCGTCGCAGACTTGCGCCATCGCGTCGAAGCGTGGGCCGTCGTCGGGCGGGACTCCTTTGCTCCATAGGGCATTCAACACTTCGGCACCGATCGCCAACCCGCGCTCGTTGGGGAGTCCGGCGTCGCGAAGCGGCGTGCCGGGGTCGCAGCGCTCGAGCAGCATCGTCCAGGTATCGCGAACGGCGAGCAGCCGGACCGTGCCGGCGCCGTCCCACCAACGCAGCGCCAAGGCCTCGGTCGCCGCTTCGGCATGCGGCCAGCTGACCTTGAGCACGGCGTCACCGCTGGCGCCGCGTACCGGTGCCACCCAGCCACACACCCCCCCTTGGTATGGGGCCCCGGCGATCTCGACATTCCAGCTGTGGCACGCCTCCTCGATGAGGCCGGGCAGCCGACCGAGCCAGGTCAGGCCTTCGATCGACGTCTCTCGTGCCTTCCGAAGGTATTCATGGATGACGACCGGCTCACTCACGAGCCGAGGCTAGGAGATGTCGTACAGGAGTGAGCGATCTCCTGACGGGAGACCATCTGGTGGACTCTTCGTTGGCATCCAGCACGCCCGGATGGTGACGCGCCAGAACGACGTCGGTTGCCCGCGGCGAGCATCGCAGACCCGCTCCGAGTCGGCGATCTCGTGCGCCCGCCCAGCCGTCGATAGGGCGCGCTCAGTGCTATCCGGTGGCGGCATAGTTGGGGAAGCCTCTAGAGACAAAGAACACCGTATGCTCGCCGCGCCCTACGTGCACCCTGATGAGGGCGAGCGGGAAGCTGGGGTGCTACCGGCCCTCCACGGTGGCGGCGATGAGGGCTCGCGCCATCCAAGCGAGGAGCTCGATCGCCTCGTCACGAGGTAGCTCTGCCATGTCAGTTGTCCAGACGACGGCGTCGGATCCGAACAGCGGGATGAGGGCGGCCGCGAGACGCTCGCGTGCGGCGGGCGGGACGTCACTGGGCAAGCCTTCGAGTAGTGCGCCGATCCAGTGGCCTCGGTTGGTGAGGCCCCGGCGGGGCTTTACTTGTTCTCGTTCGGGCGTGAGCGAGAGGCGCAGCATCGTGCGCAGCTCGGTCTCGTGGTCGAAAGCCCACGTTGCCGTCGCGCGTACGAGGTCGGCGGCCCTGGCACCCAGCTCGTCGGGCGATGCGACCGCGCCGGAGGTCCAGTCGGCGTCTTCGAGCGGGTTGTCGGCGAGGGACATCGTCGCGTGCAGCACCACGGAGTCGTTGTTCGGGAAGTAGCGGTAGGCGGTTGCCCGCGACACGCCAGCGAGCCCGGCCGCGGCGGGCACGGTGAGCGGGCCTCCGGTGCGCAGGAGCTCTCGGGCAGCCTCCCTCAACAGACGCATGGTGCGGCTTCTGGGACCAGCCGGCGTCCCGGTATCGCGTGAACTATCCATCACTTCGCTCCTTGACACGAAGGGGCCTCAGGTGCATGATACTCAAAGTCTCACTATGAGACAGTGTATCTCATAGTGTCGAAGCAACCAACCAACAGGGGGGGAACGTGACCACCACTACCGAAACATCCCCATCCAGCCGCACAGTTCCGACGGTGACCGGACTCCACCATCTCGGTCTCACGGTCCGTGATATCGGTGCCAGCGAGGCGTGGTACAGCGAGGTTCTAGGCCTTGTCCGAGCCTTCGCCGAACCGCACGCGACTGGCGACGGCTACGCCGTCGTGATGACACGTCCCGGTACCGGACTGTTCGTGGGCCTCGACCACCATCCCGACGCGGACAGGCAGATGTTCAGCCCGCGGCGCACCGGACTCGACCACCTGGCGCTTCAAGTCACCAGTCGGGAGGCCATCGACGAGTGGATCAATTACCTCGACGAAGTTGGCGTCGAACACGAAGCACTGTTCGAGAGCACCGAGCCGGTGCCGCACGCCCTGGTTCTGTTCCGCGACCCGGACGGAATCCCGATCGAGTTGTTCTGGTTCGGCGGCTGAGATGACCGATCCACTGCACCTGCAACTTCGGGACGGGTCCCGGCCGCTTACCAGCACCGGGCTCCCGCACAGCCAGCTGGACCAGCAACCCGCCGACAGCCGGCAAGTGGACGCCATTCTTGCCGAGGCGCTGACGTGGCGATCTGTGCTCGGACAGCCGTCCGCGATCGCGGTGAAGGGCGCCCGTGCCCTCGCTTTGGACAGCAGCGCCGCAGGTGGGCCGGCCGAGGCTTTCTTGGTGGGGCGCGAGTTCTGCCACGTGCATGCGGAAGGTGACTTCAGCCTGCACGCCGCTTTACCGCTGCCATTAGCCGTCGCGGCGGAACGGGCAGGATGGGCCGAACCCCACTACCTCGTGCAGAGCGGTCAAGCGCCCGCGACGATCATCATGCTTTACGCCCCCCGCAACGAACTCGAGCGTGACGTCGTCCTGCGACTGGTCCGCGCCTCCTACGAGTTCGCCCTCTCGGGTAAGGCCAGCGGGTTAACAGTTAATTACGAGCGTCCATTTGCGTAAGGGGAGGAGCCATGTCCATCTTGGTCGTACGGCCAAACGACGGCGAGCAGTCAGGCGGCGGGGCGATCCGCTGCCGCATCATCGAGGACGGTACCCATACCCAGCATCGGATGGGCATCATCGAGGCGACGGTACCGCCGAGCCCGGTTGGCCCGCCCCAGCACCTTCACCGTGAACACGACGAGATCTTCATCGTGACCGAGGGCATGCTTAGATTCAGCACCGGGGCCGACAGCGTCGACGTCGAAGCAGGGTCGTGCGTCACGGTCCCCGCGGGAACGCCGCACACTTTCTCCAACCCCTTCGGCCAACCAGCCAAGTTCATCTGCACTCTCACTCCCGATCTTTACGTGGAGTACTTCCGTGATCTGAGCAAGCTCCCCGTCGACGAGGAGGGGGTGCTCAACCCCGCCGACATCGGCAGGACGATGGCGAAATACGCCACCGACGTAGTTCGGTAACGGCGCAAACAACCGTGGTGAAGACAATCAAGCTTCTAAACGAAGAAGAGCTTGATGAGTGATGACGGGACACCCTTGACCGAGACGCGCAACGCCACAACAGCGGCCAAATCCCCCGCCATAGCCTGACGCCGCCGCGATCCTCGGTCAGCTCGTGTGAGCGCTCGGGAACGAAACATCCGTCGATCTGTATTCAGAGGAATGGCACAACGAAAGAACCGAACAGGCGCAAGAAAGCATGTTCTGCATCGCCAGATTGTCGTAGGCGGAGCGATCTACCGGTACGCGACCCAGGGACCAGGCCTCAGCAACCTGAGCGTCAGGCCTGGGCTTTCGGCTGCTGCGAAGCTGTTGGCTCTACTCCCTCGGCAGCCTCGAAGGGGGTTCACTGAGGTCGCTGAGTGTGTGGGAAGGGCGACTCCGACATGAGGAGCTGGCCTGCGGCCCGGGCATCCGTCGGTCGGCCATAGAGGTACCCCTGGCCATATCTACACCCCAGTTCGACCAAAGCAGCTTGCGCGCTCGGCGTTTCTATGCCTTCGGCTATCGCCGACAGTTTCAGCGAACGGGCGATCCCGATCGCAGCAGTGATGATGGCGCGGCCGTCTCTATGGTCGATCCGCCGAACGATGGACTGGTCGATCTTGAGCTCGTCGACCGGCAGGCGGGAGATGGCGGCCAGCGCGCTATAACCAGTACCGAAATCGTCGAGGGCAACACGTACGCCAATTCGCCGGAGCTCTTGCAGCATCCGCACAGCGTGGTCGTCGACGGCAAGCGACTCGGTCACCTCTACAGTCAAGGTGCGACGGGGGAGGCCATCGTTGCAGCGCGCCACGGTTTCGAGGAACCCTCTTGTTGACAGCTGTCGCGCCGAGACGTTCACGCTCATCTGCAGGCGACGACCGGCCTTCGACCATTCCCGAAGCTGAGCCGTTGCCTGCCGTAGGACCTCAGCGCCGATTTCGTCGATCAGCCCGGTCGACTCGGCGACTGGGATCCATTCGAGGGGGGCCATCAGGACACCGTCGTTCTCCCACCTGGCAAGTGCCTCAAAGCCGACGATGCGCACGCTTGGCAGCGCGACGATCGGCTGGTAATGGACGATGATCTCCCCTCGCTCGACAGCGCCTACGAGGCGTCGTTCAAGGTCGGCGCGGTACACGACGGCAGATCGCAGGCGCTCGTCAAATTGACCGATCGCTGCACCGCCGCGGGATTTGGCGTCGTTCAGGGCGGTATCGGCGTCACGGAGAAGCGTCATCGCATCTGCGCCGTCGTGGAGCCCGGGGGTGAAGGTGACGATCCCGACGCTCGCGGTTATGGCCGTAGCTACTTGGGAACTGGCGATGGCCCGGTCGAAGGCGCCCGCGAGTCGTTGGCCCAGCTCGTCCACTTGGCTGCTGTCAGTAACGCCGGGATGTAACAACACGAACACGTCGCCGCCAAAACGGCCGACGACCTCTCCGGGTTGAAGCAAGCCCCGAAGACGCGCGGCAGCGCCTTGGAGGACCTCGTCACCCACTGCGTGGCCGTACACGTCATTGACCCTGCGCAACCGGTCGATGTCACACATAGCGACCGCAATGGTGGACCCGTTCGCGCGGCACTCTGTGACCGCCTGGTCTATGAGAGCCAATAGGGACAAGCGGTTGGGGAGCCCGGTGAGCTCGTCCGTAGTGGCCCTCCGCTCCAGCTCCTCGTTCGCTCGGCGCTGCGCAGTGGCGCGTGTAGTGATAGCTCCGACGTCTTGTGCGAACTCGGCGTCCCAGTCGGACTCGCCGGCCCGGTGCAGCGCGATCGCCTTGTTTGCTGCCAGGTTGAGAGCTGGGAGATCCGAGCTGAGCGCCGAGCGGCCGAGCTCGGCCAATGCCTGCTGGCGGTCTCCGAGGCGCCGGGCAAGCTTGAACGCATTGGTCTGGCGGGTCCATAACAATGCCGCCAGCGAAACCAGAGCCGGAAGTGTCAAGTAACCGGTGGCCAGCTCCATTCCGAAACTTTCGGGTAGGACGGACGACGCAATGGCTACTAGCAACGAGCCGAGTGCGTAATCCGATGATTCCGTACACCCAGTCCGGAGTTTTCGGACGCGGGGTGTCGGAGGCCGCGCAGCGGCCGACGCTTGAGGGCCTATCCCGTTAGCTCACCTCCTTCGCAGTGACTGATCGATAGTTTGCAGGCATTGAAGCAAGCAGTCGAGCATCTGAGATCTCGAGTCGATTCCACCGTTCGTGCTCACGGAATCTGGCCCCACCCGCGAGTCGTCTGTACCTTGTGATCACTTGGAGTTTCTCGACTTCGCGGCGGTCGTTTCGCCGCGACGCAGGGACTCGCCGATGAGCTCGATGCGGTTCGCCCTCTCCAACAATCTGTCCAGCACGGCATCGGCGATGGTGGGGTCGCCAATGGCTTCGTGCCAGTTGGCGACCGGGAGCTGGCTGGTGAGCACCGTCGAGCGCAGCTGGGCACGATCTTCGACCACCTCTAGTAAGTCGGCTGCCTGGTCCGGATTGAGCGGGCGGATGAGACAGTCGTCGATCACCAAGACGTCGATGCGCGCCCAGGCGGACATGAGCCGTGACAGCCGGCCGTCCACGCGGGCGATGGCAAGCTCATCGAACATCCGCGGGGCGCGCAGGTATAACGCCGTGTGACCGTGACGGATCGCTGAGTGCGCGAGCGCACAGGCGAGATAGGTCTTGCCGACACCGGTCGGGCCCACGATGAGGATCACCTGATGCTCTCTCACCCAGTGGCACTCGCCAAGGTGCAGGATCGCTTGTCGCTCGAGCCCACGGGGACGGCGGAAGTCGATGTCCTCGATCACCGCCGGGAGCTTGAGCTTCGCGGCCTTCAACATCCGCGTGAGCCGCCTGTTGCCCCGGGCGAGGAGCTCTTTGTCCACGAGCAGGCCGAGGCGGTCCTCGAAGCCGAGGTTTGCGTAGTCGGGCTGCTCGCGCTGTTCGATGACCCCTGACGCCATGGCGTTCAAGCGAAGGGCGTGTAATCCCTCGATGGTGGAGTTGGAGAGCAAGGCAGTTCCTTTCATCGGTAATAAGTGGCCCCGCGCACGTTGTGGTGGCGAGGATGGAGACGGCTCGGGTGGTCATCTGGCAAGGGCTGTTTGTCGAGACCATGGGCGAGGATCGACTGCACGCTTCGATAGGAGTAGGCCCGGAGATGAAGAGCCCGGGCACTCGCGGCCTCGACCCGTTCTGTGCCATAACGGTCGGCGAGGCGGATGATGCCTAAAGCAGAGCGGAAGCCCTGTTCGGGATGGGGCCGCGAGGAAAGGATCGCTTCTATCAGCTTGGCGGTCGAGGGACCGGTGACTCCGGCCCAGTTGATGATGCGGCCCGGGGTCCATTGCGCATAGCGGCGGTGGGACTCGGGCATGTGGGCGGGATCGGTCGAATAGTGGTTCCGCTTGAAGCTTCGAAGGTGCGAGGCGACGCGCTTTGAGCTGTAGAAGACCTCGATCGTGCTCGCAGAGGCGCGCACGTCGACAAGCTTGCCGACGAGCTGATAGGGCACCGAGTAGTAGTTGTGGTCCGACTCGACGTGGTAATCGATGTTGACCCTGGCGTGCCTCCACGTGGCGAACTCATAGCGCTCGGGCGGAAGTGGCCTGAGTGCCGGCCGGTCCAAGAGCTCGAACAATGACCTCCTCGAGCCGTCCAACTTCTTGAAGGGCCGGGCGTTGATCACAGCCACGCACTGTGAGATCGCGGCATTGGCCTCTGCGAGCGAGGTGAAGTGCCTATGTCGGAGCCGGGCGATGATCCAGCGCTCTGCAAGGAGCACACCAGCTTCGACCTTGGCCTTGTCGCGGGGCTTGTAGGTGCGAGTCGGGATGATGGCGATGCCGTAGTGGGCAGCCATCTCTTGATAGGTGGCGTTCACGTCCGGCTCATAGCGGTGGGGCCGGGTGACACCCGAACGGAGGTTGTCGCAGACCACGATCTCGTGACAGCCACCCATGAACTCAAACGCGTGGGTGTGCCCGCTCACCCAGTAGAGGAGCTCCTGGGATGGAAACGCCTCGGCGAACAGGTAGTTCGATGCCCCAGCGACAGCGACGAACAGCTCGGCGTTGAGCGTCACCTCGCCGGTTCGTCTGTCATAGATGGGGATCTTCTGGCCTGGGAAGTCAACAAAGAGCTTCTCGCCCGCCCGGTGCTCCTGGCGCATGACGACGTCGACTCGTCGCTTCCAGGCGCGATGGAGGTTGGCGAACTGGCTGTAGCCATAGCCGTCGGGATGAGCCTCGCGATATTCGAGCCACAGAAGCTGCAGCGTCACGCCTTTCTTGCGCAGCTCGCGATCCACGTACTTCCAGTCCGGGAGCGGGCGGGTGACGCCTGTCGGAATGGGTGGCGGGAACAGCAGCTGTTCGAGGCCGTGATCGTCGAGACCCTCAGGCAGCGGCCAGGTGAGCCCCGCCTCTTTGGCACGAAGGACGTGGTCGGAGACCGTGGTGAACGGGATACCGAGTGAGGCGCTCACCTGGCGGCGGCTCAGCTTCTCTCCAAAGCTCAGCCGGATGACATCTCGGATCTTTCGCATGGCGACACGGGGTCTGGGCAACGGCTGCTCCTCGGACGGGACTTGTCCGAGGAGCCTGCCGAGCAGGCCCTAGCTCACGCCAGCGTGCGCGACGAGCTCCTCACCGGGTGTACGAAAACGTCGGAAGCGATGTACGGATTCGATCGGAACGGGTGTACGGAATGGCTCGGAATCCGCAGCCGAGGATGCCGAAGCTCAGGATCAGCCGCTCGGGCTCCAAGGGGGCGCGCCAGGCGACCGAGCACAGGTAGCCGAAGACCAGGGTGATGACCGTCATTTCGACCGGCAAGTTCAGCGGCCCGAACGAGGGCAGTCCGTGGAGGAAGCGGTGCCGGTAGATGAGGTCCGAGCTTGGCCAGAGGGCCAAGCCCGCGCCAATGACGAGCACAGCAGCCGCCAACAGCCATGTTGGTGGCCGTTGGCCTATGAGGCTGCCGGCCAGGGGGAACATCGTCAGGGCGAGCAGGCACACAGCGACCCAGCGAGCGAAGAGCCACGGGTCTGCGCTCAGCGGGGAGGACAAGCTGTCCAGGGTCACAAAATTGGCGACCGAAACCGCTGTGGTGGCTAGCGCGGCCAGGATGACCGTGCCAGCGGTCGACTTTCGTCCTTCCCAGCGCCAGACAACGCCTTGCTGCAGGGCCAGCATGAGGCTCCCTCCAGCGACGACCAACTGGGCATCATTCGCCCAAGACCACCCACCCACTACCACTGCCTCTCCCTGGACAACGTACTTAACGTACAGGATGCTATCATACATTGCGTACATATACCAACGTGATGTACACTATTGCACATGACCCCTGAAAAGTCGGACGTGCGGCGCTTAGACCGTCGCCAGCGCAAGTCCCGGGCCGCGCTCCAGCAAGCGCTGCTCAAAGTCATCGCCACCAAGTCCTTCGACGTTGTGACTGTCGATGAGATCGCCGAGGCGGCCGATGTTACGCGGGCCACCTTCTACGCCCACTACCAGGACAAAGCAGCACTGTTACGCGAGGCTTACGAGCAACTGTTCGACGAGCTTGCGCTGCGGGTCAAGGGGCTCATCCCGCTCGAGGAGCCCATCTATTCAGGAGCGGCGGTGGCCGAAGTGCTTCGTCATGCCAAAGAGCACGCCGACCTCTACCGCGCCGCGCTAAGCGGCGCCGCGGGCTCGGAGGCCCGGGCAGCGTTCACCGCAGCGTTACAAGAAATTGTGACAGCGGCGTTGGCCGAGCTGAGCAGGCGGTTTGGCACCGCTCCACCCGTCCCGGTCAGCTTTGTCAGCGCCACCTTCTCCGGCGCCCTGTCGTCCACAGTCGAGGCCTGGCTCAACCGCCGTGTGCGCGGCAGCCCGGCCGAGGTCGCTGGGATGTTTATGCGCACCCAATTTGAGGGGGTCGAGTGGGCCCTGGGCCTGGGCGCTGGCCAACTGAGCTTCGAGCCCCTCCGCCAGTAGGAAAGTCGCAGTATTGCCAAATCTGCGCCGGAGGTCGGGCGCAGGCGCGATGCGTTGCGTGTGCGCCAAAATCGGCGATATCGCGGACGCCGAGCCGTCTGATGGACAATCCACCTAGACGGCACGAAGGGCTCCCCACGGCTCCGCTCAGATGGAATCTTCGGCGTGCAGGCGACAGCGCGCCTGTAGCACCTGGTGGGGCTGGCCCGCCTAGGCTCGCGATATGCCTGGAACGGCCGACGAGATACCGATTCCCTCACTTCTACGAGCCTCGCAGGGTGCCTATGCCCATGCGATAACGCACGCCCTGGCCGAGGCGGGCTGTCCGCCGCTGCCACGCGGCGGCGTGCTGGTGGTAGCCGCGCTTGCGAACCGCAACCTACAGCCGGACGTTGTGATCCAGCAGGTCGCACCAGGCGAGCGCCAGCAGCAGCTGCTCGATGAGCTCAGCCGCCTGGGCCTAATGCGGCTGAACGCTGAAGCATGGGTGGCAACCGACCTCGGTCGACGAGTGGGCGCCGCGATCGCGTCTGCGATCGGTGATGTCGACGCAGAGCTCACTGAACACCTGGGTGTCGATGGGGTGACGTCACTGCGGCGCGGCCTCGTCACTCTTTGCGACATCCGCGACGCCCATGAGTCGGGCCACTGATCGGCCACATCAATGCGATCTTGCTGCTCACGACCTCGGCCGCGCTCATTAGGCCATTGCTGGCAAGGCGGCTGGTGACGACGTCGTCCATGGCGGGAGAGCTCGTCATCGAGACCTTCGACTACGACGGTGGTCGCGACGTCACCGTGTACGTGCCCCCCGATCCACCCGAAGCAGTCGTCTTTGCCGGTGACGGTCAGCTGATCTCGAAATGGGGCGGAGACCTCGAGGTGGCCGCCGGGCCACCGACGATGATCGTCGGTGCACACCGTCTGGCCGATGAGAGGCTCCGGCTTCAGGAGTACGTGGACAACACCGACCTTGACTGGGCCGACCCGCAACGGTTCGCGGCACATGAGAAGTTCTTCGTGGGCGATGTCCGCCGGTGGGCGGGCTCGCGTTTCGGCGTGACGCTGCCCGCCGAGCGCACGGCGGTGTGCGGCGTCTCCGCGAGTGGCGAGCTCTCGCTCGCAATGGGGCTTCGGCATCCGGACCTCTACGGCGTGGTCTTCTGCGCCTCGCCAGGCGGCGGTTACGTACCGCCGGCCGTGATGCCGAGCCCACTTCCGCGCACCTACCTCGTCGCCGGCACGCGGGAGCCGTTCTTTCGCAAGAACGCCACCCGTTGGGCGGACGCGCTGCGCGATGCCGGTGGGGACGTCGCGATGACCGTGCGAGACGGATCGCACGGCGACGCGTTCTGGCGAGAAGAGTTCCCCCTCATGGTGGCGTGGGCATTCGGACGGTGAGATAGCGCGGACCGAACCACGAATCGGCAGTCACGACGGGCAAAATAACCATCTGTTCGGGGCGGCCAATCGGCCTAGTTCTGCTCCACTTCCGGCCAGCAGATCGGTCTGTCGGCGCCCGGAGATCTGGCCTCGGAGCCGCGGGCCTAGGGCGAGGAACTGCTGAGCAATAAGTCAACGATACTCAACGTACATACGTTCTACGACACCAGGCTCGTCCGGCCCACCTGGGGCGACATCACCAAGCACCATGAGTACATCGCCGATCTCGTCGGCGTCGTGCCGGTGTCGGTGATCCACCAGCGCCTCGCCGATGAGGCCGGGCTGGAAGTGAGCGTGGCGAGCCTTCGGCGCTATGTGCGGGCCCGCTTTACAGAGGAGGTGCGCCGGGGAGAGGTCGTCATCTGGCGCCCGCCCGTGGAGCCCGGTGACGAGCTGCTATGTGGCTTTCCACATAGGGCTTCGTCAGGTTGGCGGTCCGAGGCCAAAGCGATCGGGGCCAAGTTCGCCGGTGGCGTCGTAGCCACCCGGACCGTGCTCGACCTGACGCATCCGGCGTGGGCGCTGCCTGCACCCGTGCTCGCCTTGCTTCTCGAGTAGGGCCGGCCCGCCGGTCCGGCGACGACCGGGGCATCTCGTGCGGGAAGCGCCGCGGTGCCACCGGGCAGTGAAGGGCCGCCTCGCCCCTGATTCGAACTCTTTGGGTTGATGTGCCGAGAGCCAGTTGGCCTGTCGTGCTGAGAGGCACGGCCGTCCAGGAGACCTACGATGGCCCAATCCCAAGAAGCGCTCTCGGGCGCAGGAGTAGCTTCTCTTTGTCGACGGCGGCACAGTGAGTCCGGTTTGCCTACGCCCACGGCGTACTTGAGGGGAGCGCGGGCGCCGAGCATGTTCGTCTGCAGACCACGCCCGGCGTGGGCTCCGGCGAAGTGGGAACCGTGATCGTTAAGGCAATGTGGCACAGTTCAAGCAACTAGGAGCGAATGATCACGGACTCTTGGGTAGGAGACGGCGACCCTTCCGCCGCCGCGTACGACGACCGTTGGGGCAGAGGGCCGTCGCGGCGCTGCCGGCAAAGTTTGCTGGTCACTTTGGTGGTCAAAACGCTTCTGCGGCTCGGCCGCGAGGCTTAAATGCGGCAAATACAAGCCCATGAACAGGGACTCTTCAGCGGAGGAGGTGGGATTTGAACCCACGGACCCTTGCAGGTCACACGATTTCCAATCGTGCCGATTCGGCCGCTCTCGCACTCCTCCAAGAAGCCTCAGGCCGCTATCGTTGCACTTACTGGCGCTGTCGCGCGCAGTAGCCGGGTTCTGCGCAACGGGCGACCGTGAATCGAGTCAGGGCCGGAAGGCAGCAGCTCTCAGCGGATTCGCCTGTGTGCCGCAGGGGACCTGGCTGCTGCGCACGGCAGCGCCGGAGCCAAAAGGGCTCTTTTTCGGCAACGGGGGCCCGTTTTCGGCTACCTGTGAGTTCCCATGTCGAGTATGGGCGCGCGGCGATGCACAGGTGGGGTCCGGTCGTGCTGAGGCCAGTACGCCCCGTCGAGGTCTCCGGAGGTGGGTGACGGCGCCCCGCCGATCGGTTCTTCTTGCTGGCAGGGCGGGCCGCCCACACGGCGGCCCGCCGCGGTCAGTGGCGTTCGCCAAGTCGTAGGCTCGCAGCAATGGTCGATTACCAGTCGCTCTACCGGCGCTACCGCCCGCAGCGTTTTGCCGAGGTCCGCGGCCAGGACCACATTGTCAAGGCACTAGGTCATGCGGTGCGGGACGACCGCGTCGCGCACGCGTACCTCTTCTCGGGACCGCGCGGGACAGGCAAGACCTCGACGGCGAGGATCCTCGCGAAGGCGCTGAACTGCGCGAGCCCCCTCGACGGTGAGCCGTGCGGTGTGTGCGACTCCTGCCTGGACATCACCAGGGGCGCCTCCTTCGACGTCCACGAGCTCGACGCGGCGTCCAACAACGGGGTTGATGCCATGCGAGACCTTGTCGCAAGGGCCTCCCTCGCCACGCCCGGTCGCTGGAAGGTGTACATCGTCGACGAGGTCCACATGCTCTCGCAGTCCGCTTCGAACGCGCTGCTTAAGACGCTGGAGGAGCCCCCGGAACACGTCGTGTTCGTCCTTGCGACAACCGATCCTCAAAAGGTCCTCCCCACGATTCGCAGCCGCACGCAGCACTACGAGTTCCATCTGCTCGACTCGGACGTGCTCGCACTGCTGCTCACCGACATCGCGAGAGACGCCCAGCTCGAGCTGCCCGACTCCGCGGTGGAATCCGCTGTCCGCCGCGGCCGAGGGTCGGCGCGTGACGCCATCTCCGCGCTCGACCAGGTGGTGGCGTCAGGTGTCGTGGATGACGACACGTCATTGCTTCACGAGCTGGTCGTCGCGCTGGCGGAGCGTGACACAGCCCGTGCTCTGGAGGTCGTCCAGCGCGCGCTCGTCTCGGGCCGTGATGCGCCGCGGATCGCTGCCGAGCTCCTCGAGGAGCTGCGAGGCCAGTTCCTCGAAGCCGTGGCGCCCGGTTTGCCACGGGAGGGTGAGCCACCGGCGTTGCAGGGGTCGCAGGCCTCCCCACCGGCAGTGTCGCGCGGGAGGCAGGGTTTCCTGCTCGGGCCCGCTCGGAGCGTCCGCGCCATGGAGGTGCTGGGAGCGGCACTTGTGGCGATGCGGGACGCGCTCGACAGCCGGATCACGCTCGAGGTCGCTATCGTTCGACTCACCCACCCAGAGACCGACGACGACTCGAGCGCCTTGCTCGAGAGGATCGAACGGCTCGAACGCCGGATCCAGAACCTGGTGCCGCCGGTCGGCCCTGCCTCGCCTCCGCCACCTCCTGCCGTACCAATCGTGGGGCGAACTCTGGCAGACGCTCAAACCGGTCAGCCGCGTGAGCCGCTTCCTGGAGCTCACGCCGAGATCGGATCGCAACCGGCGCTCGGCGCCTTCAGCGCCGGCATCGCACCAGCCGGCGTCCCCTCAGCCGGTGTGGACGGGCCGGGCTCTTCTCGGCCGCCTGCCGCCTCGCCATCACCACCGAGCCCGGTTGGCGCCACCTCTGTTTCCCCGGCGCCAGCGATGAGCGCGGATGCCACGGCTGAGCCGTCGCCGGACAGCGCCCTGCCTCCCCCTACCCGGGATGAGCTCGTCGCTGCGTGGGGTGACCACGTGTTGAGCCAGCTGCGCCCCCGGGTTCGCGCCGTGTTCGCCGTGGGCCGGTTCCTCGCCACCGAGGGCGCGACGGCCATTCTCGCCTTGCCGAACTCTGCCCACGTCGAGCGCGCAAGCTTTGACTCCGAGGAGGTCGCACAAGCGCTCAGTCGCTACTTTGGCCGCTCTGTTCAGCTGCGGCTCATCGCCGAGACCGGCCTCGGGGCCGGGCACTCGACGCCCGCCTCGACCTCCAGTGGACCCCGGGGAACTTCACAAGCGAGGGGAGACGCCTACGGCGAGACATTGCCGACGTCCCCGCCTGCGGCTCGCACGCGAGGTGAAGCCCCGGACCCCGCGGCCGGAGGAACGCATCGGGGCTCTGCTGTGGCTCCGGGTAGCCCGGGCCGAGCTGCGCCCGCTGACAATGTGCCGGCAGGCCATGATCGAGACGGCGCCGACGATGAGATGCTCGACCCCGATGATCTCGATCCAGGTGGCGAAAGTGTTGCCGGGGACACGCTGTCGTGGGCGCAGGACCGGCTCATGGAGGCATTTCCCGGCGCAGAGGAGGTCTGACATGGGCGAGGGCGACTCGTCTCCGATCGGGGGGCTGGGTGACTTGTTCTCCCGGTTGCAGGAAGCTCGGGCCGACCTCGAGGCACAAGCCGAGGCGGTGGAGGCGACCATCGTCGAGGGCCACGTCGCCGGCGGTGCCGTCGTGATACGGCTGACCGGATCGCTCGAGGTCGAGTCCGTGCACATCGACCCTTCGGTCGTCGATCCAGCGGACCCGACGTTTCTCGAGGATGCCGTGCTCGCCGCGCTTCAAGATGCGCTCGACAGGATCACCGAGCTCAGGACATCGGTGCAGGTGCCGGGTGATCCTGGTCTCGCGGGTGGGCTCGACTTCGGTGGCCTCGTCAACGATCTCGACCTCGGCGGTCTGCTGGCCGGAGTCGATCTCCAGGGGCTGATGGGGAACCTTGGCACGGGCTTGGATCTCGGCACCTTCGCCGGGCTTGGCGCGCTCGGCGAAGACGAAGACGACAAAAAGAAGACGACGGCGAAGGCGCCGACGACGAGGTTGTGGAAGACGACGCCGAAGACCAGGTCGCCGGCTCAGTCGCCGACGATCCGCAGGCCTGACCGTCCAGTGTTCGCCGGGCCCATTCAAGAGCTGGTCGACGAGCTCGGGCGCCTGCCTGGCGTCGGGCCGCGCTCTGCTCAGCGCATCGCGTTCTACGTGCTCGAGGCGGACAGGGACAGCGCCCTCCGCCTAGCGCAGGCCATTGTCGAGGTGAAGGACCGTATTCGGCTCTGCGACCGATGTTTCAACGTCGCGGAGACCGAGCTGTGCACCATCTGCTCCGATCCACGCCGCGACCGCAGCATCATCTGCGTCGTCGAGGACCCGCGGGACATTGTGGCCGTCGAGCGAACTCGGGAGTTCCGCGGTACTTACCACGTGCTCGGGGGAGCGCTGAGCCCGATCGACGGAGTCGGCCCCGAGCAGTTGCGCGTGCGGCCCCTCCTGGTGAGGCTCGGCCCCGAGGGCGTAGCCGAGGTGATCTTGTGCACGAACCCCAATCTCGAGGGAGAGGCGACGGCGATGTACCTCGCGCGGCTGTTGTTGCCGCTCGGGGTGAAAGTGACACGCATAGCCAGCGGGCTACCTGTCGGCGGAGACCTTGAGTATGCCGACGAGCTAACGCTCGGGCGCGCCCTCGAGGGCCGCCGGGAGGTCAGCGGCTGAGGTCTGCTCCCGCCTCACCGTGGGCCGCCTCGAGCAGGGCAGAGGCGCCCTGGCTACCGGCAACGCGCAGGCCACCAGCACCGCCGGCCGGAACACCTTGACAGGATCACCGTTTTCAGGAGGCTGGGCCAGTGGACGGCAATCGATCAGAGCCCCCGATGATGACCGAGATCGACCACGTCGCCATCGCTGTGCGCGATCTCGACACGGCGGTGGCCTGGTACGAGTCTGTGCTCGGCGCCCGGGTCGCCCATCGCGAGCGGATCGATCACGACGGAGTCGAGGAGGCACTGCTGGAAGTCGCCGAGTCGTTCATCCAGCTGCTCAGCCCCACCACCGCCAGCTCCCCGGTTGCGAGGTTCCTCCAACGAAGAGGCCAGGGCATCCACCACGTCGGCTACCGGGTGGCCGATTGTGCCGCGGCACTGGAGAGGCTGCGAGCCGCCGGCGTCCAGCTCATCGACGAGAAGCCGAGACCCGGATCGCGCGGCACCACGGTGGCCTTCGTGCATCCTCGCGGCGCCTTCGGAGCCCTCATCGAGCTGGTTCAGGAGTAGCCGGACGGGCTATCGCGCTCCGGGAGCCCCATCCTCCAGGAACTGGCGGTAGAGCTCGATCAGGCCGTCGCGGGTCTCCGGCGCGAGATCATCGGGCTGCACGCTCCCAAGGACTCTGATCGTCGCTCGGACCTGTCGCAGGTACTCCTCGCAGCCATCGCAGGCTTCAAGGTGCGCCTCGAACCGTCGGGTGTCGCGCCGCGACAGCGCGCCCTCCAGATAGTCGGTCACGAGCTCGACCGCCTGCCGGCAGACGATGTCCCTGTGGAGCGTGGGTAGCCTCATCGCTTCACCAAGTCGTCTTCGAGACGGGCACGTATCCGGCTGCGGCCGCGGTGCAGGAGTACCCGCTGGTTGGCTTCGCTGATCTCGAGCACTTCACATACTTCCTTGCTGGACAGTCCCTCCAAGTCGCGAAGTGTTACGACGGCACGCTGGCTCTCGGGCAGTTCGGCGAGGGCGGCTCGCACCTCGGCGACGAGGGGCCCGCTCGAGAGCCGGTCGACGATCTCGTCAGACCAGTGCGCCGGCGGATCCGCCCAGGCCCCTCCGGTGTCAAAGCGCCGCCTGTCCACGGTCGATTCATCGGATAGGTCCACCGGTGTCGTGCGTTGCTCGCGCGCGCCGGTCGACCGCGCCCTGTTCGCGAGGATGCGGAAGACCCAGGTCTTGAGTGACGACCGGCCCTCGAAGCGGTCGATGCCCTTCACCACGGCGAGCCAGGTGTCCTGTGTGACTTCTTCGGCGACTGCCCGGCTCGAGACGAATGTCTGTGCCAGGCGGACCATTGACGAGTGGTAGGTGTCGACCAGCTCCGCGAAGGCAGACTCATCGCCCGTGCGCAGCCGGCGCAACAGGTCGTCGTCACTCACGCTCGCAGCGTATGGCGCGCGGCAGACCGGTGCCCGCCACCCACCGGTGTCCCGCGGCCCGTCGGTCTCTCGCGGTTGCTCGCGGCGAAACGTTCTCAGCATCCTCTGCGGCCGGTAGCCTGTCGCGCCATGGCGGAGCACCCCATGGCCGATCGTTCAATGGGCGCCCGGCTTGCCGCGCTCGAGGCCAGGCAGGTGGAGGCGATCAACGCCGGGTCACAGCGCTCGGTCAAGGCGCACAAGGCCAAGGGCAAGATGACCGCCCGTGAGCGGATCGACTACCTGCTCGACGAGGGCTCGTTCCAGGAGATGGACCTGCTCGTCCGGCACCGGTCCCATGGCATGGGCCTCGAGCGTTCCCACCCTTACACCGACGGGGTCGTCACGGGCTTCGGGACGATCGACGGTCGGCGCATGTGCGTGTTCAGCCAGGATTTCACCGTTTTCGGCGGGGCGCTCGGTGAAGCGCACGCCGAGAAGATCCACAAGGTCATGGACCTTGCGCTATCTGTGGGGGTGCCGATCATCGGCCTCGAGGACTCGGGCGGGGCACGCATCCAGGAGGGCGTCGTCTCGCTTCACAGCTATGGCGGGATCTTCTCCCGTAATGTGCGCGCTTCCGGGGTGGTGCCCCAGATAAGCGTCATCCTCGGCCCGTGTGCCGGAGGCGCCGTCTACTCCCCGGCGATCACGGACTTCATCTTCATGGTGCACGAGACGAGCCACATGTTCATCACCGGGCCCGATGTCGTGAAGACCGTCACCGGTGAGGACGTGACCCTCGAGCAGCTCGGGGGAGCTGTGAGCCACGCGACGCGCTCGGGTGTCGCCACTTTCGTCGCCCCCGACGAGAAGGCCTGCCTCGACGAGGTCCGCTATCTGCTGTCTTTCCTTCCTTTGAACAATCTCGAGGCGCCGCCCGACCTCGAAGAGCCCGAGGACCTGGACGCGCAGGTCATCGAGCTTCGCGACATGGTCCCGGACAGCCCGAACCAGCCCTATGACATGAGGCGGGTGATCAGAGCGGTCGTCGACGGAGGCGAGTACCTCGAGTACTTCCCGCGTTGGGCGATGAACCTGACATGCGGCTTCGCCCGGATCGGGGGACGCGCCGTCGGGATCGTGGGCAACGAGCCGAGCGTGCTCGCGGGCGTGCTGGACATCGCCTCGTCGGAGAAGGGCGCCCGGTTTGTGCGGACGTGTGACGCCTTCAACATCCCGCTGGTCACTTTCGTCGACGTCCCGGGCTTCATGCCCGGAACCGACCAGGAGTACGGGGGCATCATCCGCCATGGTGCCAAGCTTCTCTACGCCTACTGCGAGGCAACCGTACCCCGGGTGCAAGTGCTCATTCGCAAGGCCTACGGTGGTGCGTACATCGTCATGGACTCCAAGTCCATCGGTACTGACTTCGCTTACGCGTGGCCATCGGCCGAACTCGCGGTCATGGGCCCGCAAGGTGCCGTCGAGATCGTCTACCGGCGTGAGCTCGTTGACTCGCCCGACCCTGCCGGCCGCCGCGCCGAGCTTGTCGAGGATTACATCGAGCGCTACGCGAACCCCTATGTCGCGGCGGAACGGGGCTACGTCGACGCTGTGATCGACCCGGCCGACACCCGTCGCGTCCTGGTGCGGGCCCTTCGGCTGCTCGCCTCCAAGCGGGAGGAGATACCCAAACGCAAACACGGGAACGTGCCGCTTTGAGCAACGCCGATCGGACCCGCCGGGGTGTGCCGCCTCGACCGCTCAGCGCTCCTGCGGAGGTGGCCGACGCGATCGCCGCGGCCGTGGCTATCTGCTGGCCCAGAGGCTTGAACAAGGACGATTCCCGGAACGGCAGCCGTGGGTTGGCAGGGGCCGGACCGGAGCACGCGTGGCGTTTCTCGGGGCGATGGTGGCACGCTCCGGCGTCCCTGCGCCGGGATCGGCCGCGGACGGGGCAGGCGTGGTGATGAGCACCGTCGCCGAGGTCTGGGATCTCACGACTGTCGCCGAGGACGAGGTCGTCTTCCATCTCCACTCTCCCAACAGCATCGAGACCGTCGGCGTGCCCGGTAGTTGGCCGGGACCCGGCTACGAAGTCATCACAGGTCTGCAGCCCGGCTCGCCCGTGCTGCGCCACGGGATCGCGACCCGCACGCTCGATCGGCCTCCGGGCGAGCTTCTTTGCAGGTTCGCCACCGTCAACGACGTTCACTTCGGCGAGGCCGAGTGCGGCAGGATCGCCGACATCACCGACACTGTCGGCTACTTGGCCGCGGGCGGGATGGACGTGCAGGCCATGGCGGACGCGAAGGACAAGCTGCAGGCCTTTTTCGAGCGGCTGGGCCCGGTGGTGGAGAACTCGTCGCCGGAGGGCGCAACACCGTACCCGGAGATGATGAGCCGCGCCGCGGTCACCGAGATCGCCGCGATCGAGCCAGCGGCGGTCGTGGTCAAGGGCGACCTCACCTCGTCGGGCCTGGTCGGGGAGTACGACGCCTTCTTGCAGTGCTACCTGGACTCGTTCGGCGACCGCCTCTTGTACGTGCGCGGGAACCACGACGCGTTCTCGGGTCGTCACTATGCGTGCGAGCCCTGCCAGGAAATGGAGCTTTCCGGCGTCACGCTCGCCTTGCTCGACACGGTCATCGAGGGCAGGGACTCGGGCCAGGTTCGTGGAGAGCAGCTGGAGTGGCTTGACGAGCTCGGCGCGCGCGCAGACCGGCCGGTGCTGGTGTTCGGCCATCATCACGCCTGGAAGCCGGGTTCGGCCAACCGGTCTCCGGACTACTTCGGGATCAACCCGAACGACTCCGAGCGCCTCGTCGAGGTGATAGCGAGGCGTCCGGCCATCTGCGGCTACTTTGCCGGGCATACCCACCGCAACCGGGTGCGGAAGTTCGTCCAGACTGGCGATGTCCCCTATGCCGAGGTTGCGTGCGTGAAGGACTTCCCGGGCAGCTGGGCCGAGTACCGGGTCTTCGAGGGTGGGGTCCTGCAGGTCCACCGCCGGCTGTCCTCGCCCGCCGCCCTCGTCTGGTCCGAGAAGTGCCGCGCTCTGTTCTGGGGGATGTATCCCACCTACGCACTCGGGAGGCTGGAGGATCGTTGCTTCCCGATCCTGCCTCGCATCCCTGGGACCTGACCCGGCCGCAGCGACGCCTACGGGGACCTGGGGGTGACCTGTGTGCTCACGGGCTTGCCAGTGCGAGCGCATGGTCGAGGTCCTCGAGCAGGTCACCGACGGTCTCGAGGCCGACTGACAACCGGATGAGCGAGGGATCAACTTCGAGCTCGGAGCCGGCGGTCGAGGCGTGGGTCATCCTGGCCGGCAGCTCGATGAGCGACTCGACGGCCCCGAGCGACTCGGCCAGGGTGAACAGTCGCGTACCCGCGGCCACCTCGAGAGCCGCCGGCTCGCCGCCCCGCAAGGTGAAGGACACCATCGCGCCGAAGGCGCGCATCTGACGTGCTGCGAGCTCGTGTCCCCGATGATGGGCAAGCCCCGGGTAGTAGACCTCCTGCACCGCCGGGTGGGCGAGCAGGTGCGCCGCGATCAGGACCGCGTTCGCGCATTGGCGGTCGAGACGAACCGCGAGGGTCTTGACGCCGCGCTGCACGAGGTAGCAGTCGAACGGGCTCGGCACCGCGCCGGCGGAGTTCTGGACGAAACCGAGGTGGGATCCCAGCTCCTCGTCGCTGGTCGCGACGAACCCGCCCACGACATCGGAGTGCCCGCCCAGGTACTTGGTCGAGGAGTGCACGACGGCGTCGGCACCCAGGCCGAGCGGTTGCTGGAGGTAGGGCGTGGCGAAGGTGTTGTCGACGACACAGCGAGCGCCATGAGCGTGCGCAACTGCGGCGACAGCCTCGATGTCGATGATCTTGAGCTTCGGATTGCTGGGTGTCTCCACCCACACCAGGCGGGTCTCATCGCGCCATGCGGCCGCCAGCGCGTCGGGGCTTTGGAGCTCGACCGGCGAGAACGTGACACCGGACCCTGCATAGATGCTCGACACGAGTCGGTAGGTGCCGCCGTAGGCGTCGTTGGGGATGATCAGGTGGTCGCCCGGCCTCAGCAGACGGAGAACGGCGTCGGTCGCGGCCATGCCGCTCGAGAACGCGTAGCCGTGGCTCGCCCCCTCGAGCGACGCGATCGTGGTCTCGAGCGAGACGCGCGTCGGATTGCGCGTGCGGCCGTAGTCGAAGCCCTTGTGCTTGCCTACAGCCTCTTGGGCAAAGGTGGTAGCGAGGTGGATCGGCGTGACGACCGCTCCCGTGAGGGGATCGGGGTCCTGGCCGGCATGGATCGCCCGTGTGGAGAACCCCGGGCCTCTTCCCGCTTGATCACTGGACCAGCTCATCGTGCCTCCCTCGGGGAGCCGGACTGAGCCAGGAACGCGAGCGCGTCCGACCGGGTGATCACACCGACAGGGTGCCCGTTGTCGAGCACGATCACCGCCGGCGACTCCTCCAAGCGGCCAAGCGCGAGCTCTACCGTCTCACCGCTGCCGACCGACGGGAGCGGTGGGCTCATAACCTCTGCCACCGTCCGATCGAGGATCGCCGGGTCGCGTACCGCTTGCTGCATGAGATCTCGTTCGTGGACGGCCCCGACCACCTCGGCTGCTGCGAGGGGGGGCTCGGCCTGGATGACCGCGACCTGCGAGACCTCGTACTCGGCCATGATCGCAACAGCCTGGCGGGCGGTCTCGCCCGGGTGCACGTGGATCAGCCCGGGCAGGCGGCCGCCCTTGTGGTCGAGAAGATCGGCGACGGTCTGTCCCTTCGTCCTCAAGAAACCGTGGTCCACCATCCACTCGTCGTTGTACAGCTTGGACAGGTACCCCCTCCCCGAATCGGGGACGAGGACGACGACGACGTCGTCGCGGCGCAGGTCCGGCGCGAGCTGGAGTGCCGCCCAGATGGCGGTGCCCGTAGAACCTCCGGCGAGGATCCCTTCGTCGACGGCGAGACGCCGAGTGGTCAAGAACGAGTCGGTGTCACTCACCATCACGACTCGGTCGACCACCTTCGGGTCGTAGGTCGTAGGCCAGAAGTCCTCTCCTATGCCCTCGACGAGGTAGGGCCTCCCGGAGCCCCCGGAGTAGACGGAGCCCTCGGGATCGGCACCGACGATCTGGACGTCGGGATTCTGCGCCTTCAAGTAGCGTCCGATGCCGCATATGGTCCCGCCGGTGCCGATGCCGGCGACGAAGTGGCTGACGCGTCCGGCAGTCTGGCGCCAGATCTCCGGGCCCGTCGACGCCTCGTGGGATGCCGGGTTCTCGGGGTTTCGGTACTGGTCAGGGTGGAAGGCGCCGGGGATCTCCTCGGCAAGGCGCGCCGTCACCGAGTAGTACGACTCCGGGTGGTCCGGCGCGACCGCGGTCGGGCACAGGACCACCTCCGCGCCATAGGCACGGAGCAGAGCGACCTTCTCCGGGGCCATCTTGTCGGGCATGACGAACACGCAGCGGTAGCGACGCCGGGCGGCGACGATCGCGAGCCCGACGCCTGTGTTGCCCGAAGTGCCCTCGACGATCGTCGAGCCGGGCCTCAGCAGCCCCGCGCGTTCGGCCGCCTCGATCATCGCTGCGGCGGGCCGGTCCTTGACGCTACCTCCAGGGTTCAGGATCTCGAGCTTGGCGACCAGCGGGCATGGGAGGTCCCGACCGATCCGGTCGAGGCGCACCATCGGTGTGTTGCCGACGAGGTCGAGGAGAGAATCTGCCACTTCCATCTTCGGCCCGGGATCGGTCAGCGGCACAACCTCGACGCCGATCAGGTCCGACAGCTCGGACACGTCCTCGTCGGTGTGCAGCTCTGTCGGGAGGCCGGCCTTGCACAACTTCGTGGCGACCGCGGCGGCGCCCGCGCCGAAGACCGCGACGTGCCGGGGGATCCGTGCCCGGATCTCGGCGATCAGTGTCGGAGTGACCTCGGCGAGAGGGACCGTGAGAATGTGGTGCGCCCGGACGGCCAGGCGCTCGGGCGGCTGGTCTGACCCGACGACGACGAGCAAGTCCATGATGACATGTTGGCTTACCAGCGAGTTCTTTGCATGAAGACGATGGAATTAGGTTTGTCCGGGCTCGCCCGACACCTCAGGACCTCGAGGCTACGTCGCCACCGGGGGGGGCTCAGGGCAGTGAGCTGGGTGCCGTGCAGGCCGCGGAGCGCTCCGCCGGGCTGGGTGCGGGGAGTGGGGCCAAGACCGGAGCGCTCGACGGTCCGTACAGCCTCGCGATGCCCGACTTCACAAGAGATGACGACAGCTCGGAGAGGCTCGGCGTGCCGACGAGCGCCTCGTTCAAGAACGCGGCCGTGAGCCTCTGGACTACCGGCGCAGCCGGGCCCGTGCCCACGTACGGCGAGAAGTGGTGCGCGCTGACGAGCTTCAGGAAGAAACCACCTCCCACGCCGTGCAACAGCGTGGCGGCGTCCTGGGGCAGGTTGCAGCTGTCGGCGGCGCTTTGGACGAAGAGCACCGGCGGCGGGTCGGCCGGCGGTGCGTAGACACCGGTGAGCTCCGATCCCGACAGGATGAGGACGCCAAAGGGGCGGACAGCCAGCTCGACATAGCTCGAGGCGTACTTGCCCGAGTAGACGAGGGCCGCGACCGCCTGAGCGCCGTCGGAGTGACCCGCAAGGGCGATCTTGCCGGGTTCGACGAGACCCTTCAGCCAGGCGGCGTGGCTCGAGGCGGCACCACCGGCCCCCGACTCGACCTCGTCGACCACGTCGGCGATGTCGTAGGGCTCGTTCACGACGTCCGACTCGGCGAGCTCGCTCTGGGTGGTGGTGCGTGAGCCGAGGGAGTTGATCAGGTTGGCGTTCTCGTCGGGGAACAGCGGTGCTACCACCACGAAGCCGGCCTTCACCCACGAGACCAGAAGAGGCGTATAGGTGTTGGGCAGGGTGTCGAATCCGTGGGCGAAGACGATGACCGGGAACGGGCCGGCGCGGTAGTCGGGTCGCGCGTCTGTGGTCGGCTTATTCCTGGAACCGCCCATCGAGGGGTACCAGATCTCGGTGACGAGCGTCCGGAGGCCGGCGCTGCCTCCGGGAGCAGGGTTAACGACCAGCCCGGCACTCGGGTTGGTGTCTGTCCAGGTCACGGTTCTGTAACCGATCCCAGTCGGGCGCAGGCGCGTGAGCGTTGTGGTGGTGTGTGACGTCGATTTCTGGCCCGAGGGCCCCCCGCCGCCGATGAGCGAGATGATCCCGACGAGCATCGCGACGATGAGAAGGGCGACCAGGGCAACGCCCAGGCGCCGGCGCCGGTAGACCGCCGGGTCGAGACGCCCGGAGGTCGGCCGCCGATTGGGCGGCCGCCGGTTGGGTCCGTAAGCACCGCTCACCTGCGGGAATCTACTGTGCCGAGGACGCCCACGCTCTGCAGGCAGCTCAAGTCAACCGCCGGAGCGCGCAATTCCGTGCCGTTTCGCTTCTTCGGGAGCGGCAATGCCGGTCGTCCGGGATGGCAAGGCCGGGTTCCGGTGTTGTCAGTCTCATGTCGGGCAGTGCCAGGTGAGCCGGGGTCGGTTGGCCCGGCCCACATGCCTCCTCTCGACCCTGCCCTGGCGACTCGGCAGTGCCGCGATGCAATCCAGGCGTCCTTCTCGGACGTACCTGATGTGATGCGACGGATGCGGGAGCCGACGGAGAGGCCTTCCGACGAGTCGTTGCTGGCCGGCATGGCGCACGGCGACGAGCGTGCCGCGCTCGCGTTCGTGAGGAGATATCAGGGAAGAGTGTACGGCCTGGCCTTTGGCATGGTCGGCGATGCGGCCCTTGCCGAGGACATCGCACAAGAGGCCCTCTTGCGGGCCTGGCGGCATGCGCCGGTCTATGATTCCCGTCGCGGCGCCGTCTCCACCTGGGTGCTCACGATTGCCCGCAACCTCACCATCGACGCCCTGCGAATGCGCCGGGCGGTGCCGACCGACCCCGACGATCTCGTAAATCTCGGCCTGGCGAGCAACGACGTGTTGCCCGAAGGCGCCGCCGTGAACGCCGATGCCGCACGCGGGCTCCACCTGGCGCTCGCGTGCCTGACTGCCGAGCAACGCCGGGCCCTGGTGCTCGCGTACTTCTACGGGATGACCGCCGCCGAGATCAGCGAGGCCGAGACGATCCCGCTCGGTACTGCGAAGACGCGGATACGCGCGGGCCTCAGCAAGCTTCGAGAAACGATGACCAGTGAAGGGAGCCGTCGATGAGCGGTGACGACGTGCGCTCCGGGCCCGAATGCGTTCAGTACGCCGAGGAGATCGCGGAGCTCGCGCTCGGGATCTCGACGGGAAGACAACGCGCGCAGGCACTCGCCCATGTCGGAGCGTGCCCGGGCTGCCAAGCCGAGATGGAGCAGCTCTCTCTCGCAGCCGACTCGTTGCTCGAGGTCGTGCCAGGTGTCGAGCCGCCGCTCGGGTTCGAGGTGAGGTTCATGGAACGACTCGGGGCCGGGCACGCGCCCCGGCAGTTCCCGCGCCGGCGGTGGTCTGTGCGGCGATCCTTATTGGTGTTGGCGTGCGCTGTGGTGTTGGTTGCTGCCGGGGTGGGTGTCGGCGCCGGATGGCTCCTGCGCGGTGGCCCGCAGCCGGCCGTGGGCCGATCCGCGTTCGGCACCGAGCCCGGGGGACGTGCCGAGACGGCGTCCCTCGACGCTGGCGGCCGCAGCATCGGCAACGTCACGGTGTACTCGGGCCGGACCGTCTGGCTGTTCATGAGCCTCGATGACGGGTCGTGGTCCGGCGAGGCGAGCTGTCAGGTAAGCCTGGCCGGGGGCAAGACGATGCTGCTCGGCACCTTCTGGCTCGAAGACGGCTACGGAGCCTGGGGCGTCACATTGGCGCTGGGGACCGGGCGCATACGGTCCGCTTCGGTACTGAGTCACGGGGCCGTGCTGGCAAGCGCAAAGTTTGCACCGGGGACGGAGGCACCCGTGTCAGGGACGACATGGACGACAGGCAAGACTGCACAGGCCCGAGCCGCCGGGCGTTCAGCGGCCGAGACGTAGTGCCCAGCTGTCAACCGAGCCGGTCGTCACCAGCATCGTCATCGCTGACCGTCTCCGGGTCGTCGAGCATCACGCCGACCTCCATCGCCTCGACGACGTCGAGAGGCATCTGGTCCTCTTCCTGCTCGTCGTCGTAGTCGATCTCGCTGTCCAGCGACACCTCGTCCGCGGCATCCCCCGCGACGAAGGGGTCAGGCCTTTCAACCGCAGGGCTGTTCCCGTACACATCGCTCATCGCCATATCCTGGCAGACCCGCGCAGATTCGCGCACCGCGGACGCGACAAACCACGACCTTGAAGAGATCGTGGAAAGCCGAACCGATTTGGCTGCTCGAGAACCTCAGGCCGGCTTGCCGGTCCCGATCTTCACCGGTGCCTGCTTCGCCTTCTTGGCCGCGCGCTTTTCCTTCAGCGATTTCCCGGGCTTTTTGCCCGAGTCCTTCTGTGGCGACTTGTTGGCCACGTCGAGCTCCTTTACCTGCGGTTCACGTCAGCAGCTTCCCAGCTGCGGACGTGAGACTTCAGATTGCGCGAACGCTGCTGGCTTGCATGCCCTTCTTGCCCTGGGTGACTTCAAACTCAACCCTTTGGCCTTCGAGCAACTCGCGGTAGCCCTGCGCTTGAATCTCTGACTGGTGGACGAAGAGGTCCTCGCCGCCGCCATCGGGTGCAATGAACCCGAAGCCTTTGGTGGCGTTGAACCACTTCACAGTACCTACTGCCATCTCTGGAACTCCTCTTGCTCCACGCACATTAGAGCGGGAGTCCATTGACGGATACCAGCACAGCACTCAGCCTGCGTGGTTAGGACTGGTGCACCACAATGATACCCCGCTTCTGGCCCGGCCCGTGCCGGAGACCACCTCAGCACCGCCACCAGTCTTGCCGAACCAGCCCGTGGCCCGGCGGGTCGCGGTCGCGTTCACACGAACTCCTGAGTCCTAGAAGGTGGGCGAGGGGGGACTTGAACCCCCACGTCCTTGCGGACACAGGAACCTGAATCCTGCGCGTCTGCCAATTCCGCCACTCGCCCGTTACCGAGACGATAGCCGCGACGGCCGGCTCGGTTCATTGCCGCAGCTTCGGGGCAGGACCGATCCCGTCGCGCCATCAGGCCAGTTCACCTCGCCAGTAGTCTTGTTGCACCATGGGATTGCAGCAGTTCGAGCGTCGCCTCGAGCGTCTGGTCGAAGGTGCCTTTGCCAAGGCGTTCCGCGGCCAGCTCCAACCGATAGAGCTCGGCCGGCGGCTCACGCGTGAGATGGATCTTCGTCGCTCTGTGGGCATCCACGGGTTCATTGTGCCCAACCAGTTCCACATCTTCCTCTCGTCTGAGGACTTCGGACGATTCGAGGATTTCGGGGATTCGCTGGAGCGTGAGCTCATCACCGCGGTGCGGGACCATGCCGGTCGCGAGGGCTACCAGTTCGTCGGTCCGGTGAACCTGGAGCTGCATCTCGATGATGGCCTGTCGGTGAGCACCTTCGCGATCGAGAGCGAGTTGGTCGAAGGCGACGACCGACCGAGCGACTGGCTCGTCTTCCCTGACGGACGCCGCGTCGGGATCGGCTCTCAAGTGGTGACGATCGGGCGCCTGCCCGAGTGTGCCGTCGTCCTCGACGACCCGAACGTGTCGCGTCGTCACGCCCAAGTGCGTCGTGAGGGCGACGCGATCTTCGTCGTCGACCTCGGTTCGACCAACGGGACCCGAGTCAACGGTGTCCCGGTTCGCGAGCACCGCCTGGTTCCGGGCGACGTGATCTCCGTGGGGACGACGGCTCTCAGGTTCGAGCCCTCCTAGGCGGTCGCGACGCCATGCCTCACTCCCTCCTGGAGATTCTCCGCTACTCCCTGCTCGCGGCGATCTGGCTCTTCTTCGTCTATGCCGCCCGCATGGTGTGGGTCGAGGTGCGGCGTTCGCGTGCCGAGCAGCCGCAAGCGCCGGCTTCGGCACCCGTCGCTGCCGACAAGGCGCTCGTCTTGCGCTTGCGCGTCATCGACCCTCCTCAGCGGCGCGGGCGTGTCTTCGAGCTCGGCGACGAAGTCACCGTCGGCCGTTCGCCGGGTTGCGCGGTGCCACTCGACGACGACAGCTTTGCATCCTCGATCCACGCCCGCGTTTTCACGCGAAGTGGTGAGCTGTGGATCGAGGATCTCGGCTCCACAAACGGTACCTGGCTGAACGACGAGCGTCTGGACGTTCCTGCGCGGCTGCGCCGCGGGGACCGTGTCAAGGTCGGGAGCACGGTTCTCGAGGTTGCCAGATGAGCCGGTTGCGGACCGCGGCCGCGACCGACACCGGTTATCTACGCTCCACCAACCAGGACGTCGCCCTCGCAACCAACGACCTGGCGGCAGTCGCTGACGGGATGGGGGGGCATCTTGGCGGCGAGGTTGCGGCCCGCATCGCGGTTGAGCAGCTGCTCGAGGCCTACCGTCGGGACAGGACGACAGATGGCCTGCTCGCAGCCGTCGGCGCCGCCAACTCGGCGGTGTACAGCCGCAGCCAGTCCGACCGCAACCTTCGCGGTATGGGCACGACCCTGACTGCAGCTGCCTATGTCGGCGACGAGCCCGGTGGCCAGCTGCGCCTTGCTCTGGTGAACGTCGGTGATTCGAGGGCTTATCTCGTCGACCGGAGCGAACGCCGTGCCCACAAGCTGACCGAGGACCACAGCGTTGTCGAGGAGATGGTCCGAAGCGGTGAGCTGACCCCTGAAGAGGCGGCGGTTCACCCACATCGGCACATCTTGACGCGTGCACTCGGGATCGAGCCCAGCATCGAAGTGGACTGCTGGGAGCTCGACCTCGAGCCCGGCAGCCGCGTGCTGCTCTGCAGTGACGGTCTCACCAACGAGCTCGGCGAGCAAGAGATTGCCGAGGTCCTGCTCGACGAGCCCGATGCCGAGAAGGCGGCGGGCGCGCTCGTGCGGTTGGCCCTTCATCGTGGCGGGATCGACAACGTGACCGTCGTCGTGCTCGACGTTCTCGCCGGCGAGGCACCGGTGGTGAACGACGACATCGTCGTGATCCCCCTGGCCGCGCCCGGCGCGCCGGGCCCCGCCTCGGGCGCCGAGGCACCACCGATCACCGAGGCAGTTGTGCTCACGCCGGCCGTGAGCGCCGCGGCCTCGACGCCGCCGCCGAGTACGGTGAGTGCGGTCGTCTCCGCGCCGACGGCCTCGTCGCCTCGGGCGGGCCAGGGTCCGGCTCGTAGCCGGCCGATGCTACTTGTGAGGGCCAAACGCCCCAAGGAACAACGGGACCGAGTCTTCACGATCCGGGTCGCGCTGTTCGCGCTCGTCTTCGTGGGGATCCTCGGGAGTACCGCGGGCGTCGTGATCTGGTTCGACAAGGCATCGTTCTACGTCGGGCTCGATCAGGGCTATGTGACGATCTTCCAGGGGCGTCCGGGCGGCTTGCTGTGGCTCAAGCCTTCGGTCGTGGAACGCACGACGATCACACCAGCCGACTTGCTCGCCTCGAATGTCGCCTACTTGAAGCAGGGTATGGAGGAAGCCTCCTACCAGGCGGCTCGCAACCTCGTGCACAGCCTCTCGCTCGAACGCACGGTAGTCGCACCGAGCGAGTCGACCACGACGACCACGTTCCGCGCGACGACAACGACGGTGCAGAACAAGTGAGAACCGGATGATCAATCGCCGCATTCGCTGGCTGGGCTTCGTGCTCTTGGCCTGCTTCGTCCTGCTGTTCCTTCAGTTGAACGACTTCCAGGTCCGCCAAGCCAAGTCCCTCGTGGACAACCCGCACAATCAGACGCTTCTGCCCGACCCCTACACGCTCGCGCGAGGCGACATCTACAGTTCGGACGGCGCAGTGCTCGCCATGTCGGAGCCCACCAAAGACGGCTACGGAGAGCTCAGGGTCTATCCCCCGGCCACGGCCACCCTGTTCGCCGGGATAACCGGCTATGAGTCGGTCGCCGTGGGAAACGCAACCGGTCTCGAGCTCGAGTACAACCAGTTCCTCACCCAGCACAACACGCCGTCTTCAACTCTTGGTCAACTGCTCACTCAGCACAAGACGACCGACGACATAACTCTGACAGTCTCGGTGGCGCTCCAGCAGGCTGCTGCAGAAGCCCTTGCCGGCCGGACCGGTGCAGTCGTCGCCATCGACCCGCGAACGGGGGCCATCCTCGCGATGTACGGAAATCCGACTTTTGACCCCAACGTCTTCGCGGTCCACAGCGGCCCGAAGGGCGAGTCCGGCTACGACTCCGTCATCAGCAGCTACAACAAGCTCTTGCGCTCGCCCGGTGATCCCTTGATCAACTACGCGACAGCCCAGGCGAAAGCACCCGGATCGACTTTCAAGGTCGTCGACTCCTCCGCCATCTTCGACCGCGCGCCCCAGATCGCAACCCAGTTCTTCAACTCGGTGTCCTACGTGACCCTTCCCGAGACGGGTGGCCAGAGGTTGTACAACTTCGACGGTGAGTACTGCGGCGGTTCTCTGGCACAGGTTCTCTTGAGGTCTTGCGACACGGCCTTCGCCCTGGTAGGCCAACGTCTTGGGCCCGAGAAGCTCTACCTCGAGGCCTCCGCATTCGGCTTCGATGCCGTCCCGCCTATCGACCTGCCCCAAGGTGAAGCCGCGGCATCGAATTTCCCACCGCCGCAGGATTTCGCCGGCGACACGCCGGGTCTCATGAAGTCCGCGATCGGCCAGGAGGACGTCACGGCAACGACGTTGCAGATGGCACTTGTCGCGGCAGGTATCGCGGACAATGGCGTCATCATGACACCGCACCTGTTGGACAAGATCATTGACGCTCAGGGCAATCTCGTGGAAACCTACCACCCACATGCCTGGCGCCGCGCAACTTCGGTACAGACCGCGGAGACCGTCCGCCAGCTGATGCTGGGTGTCACTGAGAACCCGTTGGGCACGGCATACGGGGTGTTCCCCTCCTACCTGTTCCCACCCGTGGCCGCGAAGACCGGCACAGCACAGATCAATGCGCTCGGTTGCGGCACCTACAACTGGCTCATAGCAACCGCACCGGCCGGTCCCGGCCAGACGCCGACCGTCGCAGTTGCGGCGATCGTTCCGATCCCGCCGGGACCCTCGTGCCGCGACGTGACCGGTGCCCAGATCGCCGGGCCTGTCGTCGCCGCCGTGATGCAGAAGGCCCTGGCGATGCAGCGATGAGCGGCACCTTGCCCCCCGACCGTGCGTCCGGACGGGTCGGGCCGACGAATAGGCTGTCCCCGACGATGCCCGAGACCCCGCCTCCGGTCTACAACGGCCGCTACGAGCTGAGCCGCCAGATCGCACGTGGTGGGACGGCTCAGGTCTATCTGGCCCATGACCTGTTGCTCGATCGCCCTGTCGCCTTGAAGATGCTCTTCCCGGAGCTGTCGTCGGACCACTCGTTCGTCGAGCGTTTCCGGCGGGAGGCACAGGCCGCCGCGAACCTGTCGCACCCGAACATCGTCCCTGTCTTTGACTGGGGCGAAGCCGACCGTACTTATTACATCGTCATGGAGTACGTGGACGGCGAGCCGCTGTCCTCGGTCATCCGCACCCAGGCGCCACTGGCGCCGACGCGAGCGGCGGCAGTTGCAGCCGATATCGCGAAAGCCCTCAGTTACGCGCATCGCCATGGTGTGGTCCACCGTGACGTGAAGCCCGGCAACGTCCTCATAACCGCCGATGGCCAGGTGAAGGTTGCCGACTTCGGCATCGCGCGGGCCATCGGCGCGAGCGAGAGCGTCACCCAGACGGGTCTGGTGATGGGAACGGCCACCTACTTCTCGCCCGAACAGGCTCAGGGACTCGGCGTGGACGGCCGCAGCGATGTCTACGCGCTTGGTGTCGTGCTCTACGAGATGGTGACAGGCCGTCCTCCATTCACCGCCGACACGCCCGTGGCGATCGCCTACAAGCACGTGTCGGAAACAGCCGCTCTGCCGAGTGCGATCGAGCCCCGGGTGCCACGCGATCTCGAGGCGATCATCATGCATGCGATGGCCAAGCAGCCGCAGGCCCGATATGCGACCGCACAGGACTTCCACGACGATCTCGAGCGTTTCATGCGTGGACTGCCCGTTCTGGCTCCGCCACCCTCGCCGCCCGACGTAGGTGCGCAGACGATCGCGATCCCGGTCAACCCGACAATGGTCCTGACGGCGGCGGGCGCGCCGGTCGCCCCGACCGAGATCCAGGAGAGGGTGCCGTCTTCCGGTCCGGGTGCCGGTTCACCGGAGTACCCGAAACGGCGCTTCGTGCCCTGGGTGGCTGCTGCCCTCGTACTCGTCGTGGCACTTGTGGCGATCGCCTACTACGGCGGGCGCTCACTCGGGTATTTCGGCGCGCTGCCTTGGATGCATCCCACAGACGTCGTCTACATGCCCTACAAGAAAGCCGAGTCAGTGCTGCGCAACGAGGGCCTCGAGCCGGTCGTGACGTTTCAGACCGGCAGCGAGGCGAACAAGTGGTTGGTGACGAACCAGGTCCCGGCCGCAGGGGCGTCGGTGCGCAAGCACACGGTGGTGCGCTTGACCGTCTCCAGAGGTCCGGCGCCGGTCTTCTTGAACTATGTGGTTGGTGACAGTCTCGACTCGGTCAAGGCGCAGATCAGGTCTGCGGGCTTCCGGCTCCACGTGGTCTACAAGGCGTCGCCCAATGCGGCAGTTCCGGTGGGCACGGTTCTCAGCCAGAGCCTGGCGAGCGGGGACTACCCCTACGGCACGACTGTGACCCTCACGGTCGCCCATGGTCTGAAGCTGGTCAAGCTCCCGCCTGCCAAGGCCATCGTCGGCCAGGCGATCCAGCCGGTACGCGACCTGCTCACCGCTGCGGGCTTCGTTATCAACCCCGTCAACGAGTTCTCGAGCACTGTGCCGGTTGGCAACGTCATCACGATCCAACCCGCGCCCGGGACCAAGCGCGCGTACGGATCGACGATCACACTTCTCATCTCCCAAGGCCCCGCCGCCGTGGTCCCGAACGTGGTCCACAGGACCCAGGGCGCGGCGATGGCGGCTCTTCAGAACGCCCACCTCACGGGCACTGTCAGCCTGGTCAACGTTCCGGGCACCGAGGCAGACTGGGTGACGAGCCAGTCCGTCGCTCCCGGCACCCAGGAGAAGTGGGGCTTCACAGTCGTCATCTACGTCCAGCAGCCCGCCCCAACATCATCGACGACGACCATTCCGTCGGTATCGGGGATATCCGGGATCACGCCTTAAGGGGCGCACCGGCGCAGTTGCGTCATCGGCCCGGTCCTGACCTCGTGCGCCTCAGCCGGGCCGTACGGTCAGCTGGGTCACCTCTTTGCGGGTGTGACCGACGCGGCGATCTCGAGGAAGTTCCCGAGCAACTGGTGCCCGGCAACGCCGGTGAGAATCGACTCCGGGTGGAACTGCACGCCCTCGATCGGCAGTGCCCTGTGTCGCAGTCCCATCACGAGGCCGCCGGCGGTCCAGGCTGTCACCTCCAGGCAGTCGGGGATCGAGTCGGCGCCGACTACGAGCGAGTGGTACCTCGTGGCCTGGAACACCTCGGGCAGGTTCCTGAAGACGCCACGCCCGTCGTGGTGGATGGGCGACGCCTTGCCGTGCACGATCTCGGGCGCACGCACGATCTGTCCACCGAAGACCTGGCCGATGCACTGGTGGCCGAGACAAACGCCAAGGACCGGGAAGCCCTCACCCCCTAACTCGGCGATGGCGGCCGAGCTGACGCCCGCGTGCTCGGGCCGGCCGGGGCCCGGCGACACGAGCAGTGCGGCGGCTTCCAGTGCCCTCAAGCCGGCCACGTCAACGGCGTCGTTGCGTACCACGACTGGCTCCGCTCCGAGCTCGCCGAGGTATTGGACGAGGTTGTAGACGAAGCTGTCGTAGTTGTCGACGACCGCCACCTTGATGCCCATGGCGCTCGAGGTTACCGGTCGCGCGAATCATGACTATCCTCGAAGGTCGTGGCCAAGGCACGTGCGGGATCAGACGACGGCACCTCCTCGAAGAAACCGACCGCGACAAAGGGCCGGGTCACACCACCAGGCGGCCGGGTCACACCGCCAGGCGGCCGGGCCCAGGCGGCAGGCGGCCGGGCCACACCGCCAAAGGGCCGTGACGTCAACAAGCGCTACACCGCCCCGATCCCCAAGAGCGTCAGGCACAGCCCACGCTGGTTCGGGCCGGTGCTGCTCGCGTTGCTCGTGATAGGGCTGCTCCTGATCGTCGGCAACTACGTGGGGATCATGCCCGGCGGCACGAGCAACTGGTACCTCATCGGCGGTCTGGTCGGCATCGTCGTCGGGGCGATGATGGCCACGCAGTACCACTGACACACCGCTCTTGGCTGGGCCGCCTCCTTGCGCGGCTCTCGCACATGCGCCCGGCGGTGTCAGGAGTACGGTGAAGACCGTGCCGAGCAGAACAGAAGGTCGTGTCAGTCCCGAGGGACCGCCTGCCAGGAAGGACATGAGCCGGTGGCTGGGCGACGGTGGCATGGCGATCCTGGCCGCGGTCGGGGTCTCGTTCGAGGACTACGGGATCGAGGACGACGACCGGGCGGGCTGGGCAGCCGCGTCCTGGGAGCCCACGACCGTGGCTTGCAACCCGCACGGTGTGGTCCAAGCCGGCGTGTACGCCCTCGTGCTCGATGCGGCGATGAGCTTCGCAGTCAATGCCGGCCTTTCCGGCAAGGACCGCACTGGCGCGGCCCTCGAGTTGAAGACCGAGACCATGCGACCGGCCACCGCCGGTGAGAGGCTCGCAGTGCGTGGGGCCGTGATGCGCCAGGCGAAGCAGATCGCCTTTGCCGAGGCGCGCATCGAGGACGCAAAGGGGCGTCTCGTGAGCCGCTCGACGGGCACCTTCCTCGTGCAGCGCGACTGAATCCGGCTGGCCCGCCCGCGCGGTTTCTTCAGTCGCGCAAGCAATTCTCAGTGGTTATCGACGCCTCCCGGGTGTGCAATTCCGAAGCGATCGCCTCTCGTCCGGAGAGCAAAATGCGGTTCCTGAGGGGCAGCTTTCCAGTGTGTGCAGGGCACGACGCGCGCGGGCAATGCTCGTTGCGTATTACCGGAAACCTCGCAAGTTTCAAGCGGTTCCTGTTTGTGAGCTGAGGGGGTGATGATCATCTCGTAGCCTCTGCCGGTGAGAGCGGGCGAGCGATGAAGTGCCGGCTCCGAGCTCATCTCGCGCGAGAGATAAGCCTTCGGCACGATGACCGGCTAAGCGGTATTGGAACGGGCCGTCGTTATCGGCAATACTGGTCATATGCCACCAAGAAAAAAGCCAACCAAGCCTGGTCTCTCTGCGTCGCACAAAGACGCGCTCGCCGAGGGTCGCCGCCAGGGCAATGCTGTGCGTCGGTACCTTGTAGCGCTCGAGCGGTCGAAGCCACGTCGTGGGCGTTCGACGAGCGCGGATGCCTTGAAAGCGCGTCTTGAAGACCTCGAATTGAAGCTCGTTGCCGCAGATCCGCTACAGCGGATTCATTTGATCCAAGAGCGGCGCAATCTCGAGCGGCGAATCGAGGGCGCCAGTGCCGAGTCCGTGGACGACCTTCCTGAGCTCGAGAAGGCCTTTATCGTGGTCGCAGCCGATTACGGGTCACGCAAGGGGATCGACTACGCGACCTGGCGAGAGGCAGGAGTGACGGCCGAGGTGCTCCAGAAGGCCGGGATCCACTGGAGTCGCCGGTCCTGAGCGCAAGCCGGTCAGGTTGCGTTGACCATTTCCGGACCGGTTTCTCACACACCATGTGCTGTTGGGTGTGCAGACAACCTGTGCCCAGTTTGTGTGAAGGGCGCTGACCACGGGGTCTGAGAAGCAGTCGTGCCGCGCTCGTGGAGCGCGGAGTAGGTGCCGACGACCTATCCGGATATCTCTTCGAGGGCGGCAAAGACGTGCTGGATGTTCGCAAGTGAGCGGGTGAGGTCGAACGCGACGTCCAACGATCTCGTCGCCTTGTCTCTGCCACCGAGGGCTTCGCAGACCTCGGGGTCTTCCGCGAGGATGGCCCGGAAGGAACGCCGCTGCGCATGAGCAGCGAGCGCGTCACGTTGCACGATTCGGTACGCGGCGTCGCGTTTCAGGCCGGAACTGATTAGAGCGAGCAGCACAGGCTGGGAGAACACGAGCCCGTGCGAGCCTTCGAGCAGGTTCTCGAGCATGCGATCGGCATGGATCTGAAGGCCGTCGATCAGCGTGGTCATCTTCGTTGCCGCGTAGTAGGCGACGTGGCTGGCGTCCGGAAGCACGATCCGCTCGACCGAGCTGTGTGAGATGTCTCTCTCGTGCCAGAGCGCGACGTCCTCGAGACCGGAAACGAGGTAACCGCGCAGCACCCGGGCAAGGCCCGCGAGACGCTCGGCGGTGATCGGGTTTCGCTTGTGGGGCATTGCCGACGAGCCTTTCTGACCTTTCGTGAAAGGCTCCTCGACTTCGCCGACCTCGGTTCGTTGCAGGTGCCTGATCTCGGTCGCGAGAGCTTCGACAGTGGTGCCGAGCGCGGCGCACGCGTACAGGTACTCGGCATGGCGGTCCCGCGCGATGACCTGTGTGGCCGGAACAGGCTGCAGCCCGAGGGCTTCGCACACGTGCTGCTCGACCGAAGGGTGGATGTTCGAGTAGGTGCCCACTGCTCCCGACAGCTTCCCGACCCTGACCATCTCTCGTGCGCGCAGCAGCCGTGTCCGGTCACGGTCGGCTTGCAGGCAGGCCAGCGCGAGCTTGGTGCCGAAGGTCGTCGGTTCCGCGTGCATGCCGTGAGTCCGCCCGACGGTGGGCACTGCCGCGAGCTCGTAAGCGCGGCGCTTGGTGACCGACACCAGATCCCCGACCGCGACGAGGAGGAGGTCTGCGGACCGGACGAGTATTGCGGACAAAGCCGTGTCGACCACGTCGGAAGAGGTGAGGCCGTAATGGATCCAGGATCCTTCAGGTTCACCGATCGACTCCTGCACGACGTCGACGAACGCAGCGACGTCATGGTCGACGACGGCCTCCCTCTCGGCGACACGCCGGACGAAGGCGGCATCGACCTGAGGGGCGCGTTCACGGCACACCGCAGCGTGTGCGGGCGGGACGACGCCGAGCTTCGACCATGCCTCCACGGCCAGGAGCTCGATCTCGAGCCATATGCCGAGTCGGGTCTCCTCGGCGAAGACCGCTGACATCTCGGGCATTGAGTAGCGGGGGATCATGCCGCTCCCTCTCCTGTGCCGGCTTGCGCATCGAGGCGATGCCGCATTGCCCGGCTCACGCGCTCAAGCGTACGTATTGCTCCCTGCCGGGCCCCACTCCGGCATAGGTCACCGGCACCCCGGTGTAGCCGGCGATGACGTCCAGATAACCGTGGGCCGCTTCGGGGAGATCGGATACGGTCCTCGCACTGGACAGGTCCGCGCGCCAACCCGGCAACTCCCGGTACACGGGCTGGACCCGGTGGAGCACCGACTGATGGTAGGGGACGTGCTCGTACAGCTCGTCTCCGTCCAGGTAGCCGACGCAGACCTTTACGGTGTCGAAGGCGGAGAGAACGTCGAGTTTGGTGATCGCGATTTCCGACAGGGAGTTCAGTCGCACAGCATGGCGGAGCAGGACAAGGTCCAGCCATCCAGGCCGGCGCTTGCGCCCGGTGTTCGTCCCGTATTCATGTCCGAGCTCGACGAGCATGTCCCCTTCTTCGCCGTCTACCTCCGTGGGCATGGGACCGGAGCCGACCCGTGTCACGTAGGCCTTGGCGATGCCCAGAACCCGGTCGATGTCCCTCGGCCCGATCCCGGTGCCGACACAGGCACCGCCGGCAGTGGGGTTCGAGGAGGTGACGAAGGGATAGGTCCCGTGGTCGAGGTCGAGGAACGTGGCCTGGGCGCCTTCGAGCATGATCTGCTGGCCGGCGTCGAGCGCCTCGTGCACCAGCCTCACAGAGTCGCCGATCATCGGCCCGAGGGCGGGTGCGACCTCGTCGAGGTACTGGGCGGCGATCTGGTCGGCATCGAGCGGGAGGCGGTTGTAGACCTTGGCGAGGATCGCGTTCTTCTCTTTCAGCACGACGTCGAGCTTCTGGCGGAAGATCTTCGGGTCCAAGAGGTCCTGCACCCGCAGGCCGATCCGGGCAGCTTTGTCCGCGTAGGCGGGCCCGATCCCCCGCTTGGTCGTCCCGAGCTTGGCCTTGCCCAGGTAGCGCTCGGTGACCCTGTCGAGCTCGATGTGATAGGGCATCACGAGGTGCGCGTTACCTGACACGACGAGGCGGCTCGTGTCGATGCCCCGGGCGGTGAGCGCGGCGCATTCGGCGAGCAGCACCGTCGGCTCGACGACGACGCCGTTGCCTATCACGGGGACGACATGGTCGTAGAAGACCCCGCTCGGGATCAGCTGCAGGGCGAAGGTCTCGTCGCCGACGACGATCGTGTGGCCGGCGTTGTGACCGCCCTGGTAGCGCACGACGACGCTCACGTCCCTGGCGAGGAGGTCGGTGAGCTTGCCTTTGCCCTCGTCGCCCCACTGGGTTCCGACCACCACGGTCGCGGGCACGTCACGCCTCCGGATCCTGAGAGATTGGGCCGTTTGCCTTGGCGATCTTCGCTCCGGGCCTGGTCCGAGCAGTGTAGCCCAGGCGCTGTCCTCGCCGGCCGGGGCTCCCTGGTGAGGCGACGATCCGCCGTACGGCCACAGGGAGAGCAAATGTTGCGAAACGATGTCATACTGACCTTCGGCCGGGTCGGTCGGTGGCGGTTTCAGTCTCTCGGCAATGGCCCAACCTGTAACGTGATGGCAATTAATCGAGAATCAATCCTGGGAGGCGCAAAACAAAATGAAGCGATTACTCTGGTTGTCGGTTCTGGTTCTGGGCGTCGGGGCGTTGGTGGCCCCGCTCGCGGCCAGCTCGTCGGGCGCTGCGACGACAAAGACCGCCGCCGTGCACGTCGCAACGAGCAAGGCACCGCATGCCTCGAAGTTCCTCGCCTGCATGGTGACCGACACCGGTGGTATCGACGACCGGTCGTTCAACGCGTCCTCATGGCAAGGTGTCAAAGAGGCCGAGTCGGCCACGATCACAGGCAAGTACCTGCAGTCGACGACCGAGAGCAACTACATCCCCAACATCAACCAGTTCATCTCTGAGAAGTGCGGGATCATCGTGACGGTCGGCTTCCTCATGGGCGACGACACCGCAACTGCCGCGAAGAAGAACCCGAGCCAGAAGTTCGCCATCGTCGACTACACGTACTCGCCGGCGATCAAGAACATCGACGCTCTTGTGTTCGACACGGTCCAGGACGGCTTCCTCGGCGGGTACCTCGCCGCCGGGATGAGCAAGACGCACGTGGTGGCGACCTTCGGTGGCATCAAGCTGCCAACCGTTACCATCTACATGGACGGTTTCTGGGACGGCGTGCAGTACTACAACGCGCAGCACCCCAAGGCCACGCCGACCAAGGTCCTCGGCTGGAACGAGAAGACCCAGAACGGCTCGTTCACCGGTGACTTCACGAACCAGGCCAACGGCCAGCACCTCACCTCGACCTTCATTGCCGAAGATGCAGACATCATCTTCCCGGTGGCAGGCAACGTCGGCCTCGGTGCTGCCAAAGCCGTCCAGGACGCTGACAACTCCGGCGGGCACGTCAACATGGAGTGGGTTGACACTGACGGCTGCATCAGCGCCGCGCAGTACTGCAAGTACTTCATCACGAGCGTGACCAAGGGCATCCAGGCCGCGGTCAAGAACGCCGTCGTCACCACGGCGGCCGGCAAGTTCGTGGGCGGCAACTACATCGGAACGCTCGCCAACGGAGGCGTCACCCTCTCGCCCTTCCACGACTTCGCCAGCAAGGTGCCGGCGGCTCTGCAGCACCAGCTCGCCGTGGTCAAGGCCGGGATCGAGGACGGCAAGATCCCGACGCCCACCAAGAGCCCGGTGTAGTCGAGGCCCGTTCCAAGGTGGCGCCAATGTGGCACCGCCCTGGGACTGGCACCTAGGGTAAGTGATCAAAGGCCCGTTCCAGGGCAGTGCTCGTCGGGCACCGCCCTGGAACGGGGCATGTCCGGTAGGGAGGCCGCGCTGCAGCTCGAGTTGCGTGGGATCACAAAGCGCTTTGGCAGCCTCGTCGCCAACGACAGCATCGACCTCACCGTCGAGCCGGGCGAGATCCACGCGCTGCTCGGCGAGAACGGAGCCGGCAAGTCGACGCTGATGAACGTCCTTTACGGGCTGCTCCAGCCCGACCAGGGGCAGATCCTTCTCGACGGGAAGGCCGTCAGGTTTCACAACCCCGGTGACGCGCTTGCTGCCGGGATAGGCATGGTCCACCAGCACTTCATGCTCGTGCCGGTCTTCACCGTTGCCGAGAACGTCATGCTCGGGGTGGAACGGACAACCGTGCTCGGCCTGCTCAACCGCCGACGCGCCCGCAAGGACGTGCTCGAGCTTTCGAGCCGTTACGGTCTCGCCGTCGACCCGGACGCTCTCGTGGAGAACCTGCCGGTCGGGATCCAGCAGCGCGTCGAGATCGTGAAGGCGCTGCACCGTGAGGCGAGCGTGGTCATCTTGGACGAGCCGACGGCGGTCCTCACCCCTGG
This sequence comes from uncultured Acidimicrobiaceae bacterium, assembly GCA_963807575.1. Classification (GTDB taxonomy): domain Bacteria; phylum Actinomycetota; class Acidimicrobiia; order Acidimicrobiales; family Bog-793; genus Fen-455. The sequence goes on along the minus strand of CAWECD010000013.1, from coordinate 19,923 downwards.
CGAGACCAACGAGCTCTTCCGCATCATGCGCGAGTTACAGGCCTCGGGAAAGTCGATCATCTTCATCAGCCACAAGCTGAAGGAGGTGCAGGAGATCGCGGACCGGATCACGGTCCTCCGTCGCGGCGAAGTCGTCGGCTCGCCGCCACCGACCGCCACCGACGAGGAGCTGGCCTCGCTGATGGTGGGACGCGCCGTCGAGCTGACGGTGCACAAGGAGCCGGCCCGCCCCGGCGATGTCGTCCTCGAGCTGGAAGGCCTCCGGGTCGAGAACGCGGCCGGACGAGCCGTCGTCGATGGTGTCTCGTTCAAGGTCCACAGCGGTGAGATCGTCGGTGTCGCAGGGGTTCAGGGCAACGGCCAGACCGAGCTTTGCGAGGCGATCATGGGCCTCCTGCCGGCGAACGACGGGTCGATCCATGTCGACGGCCATGATCTGACAGGCGCCCGAACTCGCGTCGTGCTCGAGTCCGGCGTGAGCTACATCCCCGAGGACCGATTGGAAGACGGTATCGTCGAGCGCTTTTCGCTTGCCGACAACCTCGTCCTCGACGTCTACAACCGGCCGCCCTACGCGTCCGGTCTCGTGCTCCACGTCGATGCCATCAGGGAAGGCGCCGCGAAGCACATGGAGGAATACGACATCCGGGCGACCTCGATCGACATGACGGCGGGCACGCTCTCGGGTGGCAACCAACAGAAGGTCATCGTCGCCCGCGAGCTCGGCCGCGACGTGCGCCTGCTCATTGCCAACCAGCCCACGCGCGGCCTCGATGTCGGCTCTATCGAGTTCGTGCACCACCGTATCGTCGCGGCACGCGACCAGGGCGCCGCCGTGCTGATCTGCTCGACCGAGCTCGACGAGATCTACGCGCTCGCGGACCGGATCGTGGTCATGTACGAGGGGCGGATCGCCGGTGAACGGCCACCCACGGTTTCGATCGAGGAGCTCGGGCTCCTTATGGCCGGCGCCGGCACATCCGACCAGATCCCGGAGGCACAGCCGGCATGAGCCAACACGACGCAGGCCCGCCTGCCGACGAGCCACCCGAAGCACCCGGCGTGCCGCGCGGGGCCCAACACAGCCCCGAAGGTGCCGAGACGACACCGGACGCTGCCCACTCTAGGGGCGAGGACGTCGTCACCTCGCTCCTGAACGCCGTGCTGGAGGGCAGCTCGGCCGTCGTGACTTTTCTCGCGATCGTCACCGCCATCATCATCGGAGGGCTGCTGATCGCGTTCACGAGCCCGACCGTGCTGCACGCCTGGAGCCATCTGTTCTCCGCTCCCGGTGCGGCGTTCTCGCAGGCTTGGGACGTGGCCGCGTCGGCCTACTCGGCGATGTTCGAAGGGGCCATAATCAATCCGCACACGGTGTCGGCGGCATTCCACGGGGGCTCGACCGCCGCGATCTTCAACCCGCTGTCGGAGACCGCGGTCAACGCCACGCCGCTCGTCCTCGCAGGTCTGGCTGTCGCGCTTGCCTTTAGGGCGGGCATGTTCAACATCGGCGCCACCGGTCAGTTCATCGGCGGGGCCATGATCGCGGGCTGGATCGGCTTCGCCATCCACCTTCCCATGATCATCCACGTCGTGTTCGCTGTGATCGGCGGCTTTGTCGGGGGCTCGATCGTCGGGGGGTTCGTCGGGAACCTGAAGGCGCGAACGGGCGCCCACGAAGTGATTGTCACCATCATGCTCAACTACGTGATGGAGTTCCTGCTCCTGTACCTGCTCGGCCTGACCGTCTTCCGGGCAGCCGGTTCGGCTAACCCGATCACGCCACCGGTGGCGATGAACGCCACGCTGCCCCACCTCGCCGGCGCAACCCTGCGGATAAACGCCGGCTTCCTGGTCGCCCTGGCGGCAGCGATGGCGGTGGCATGGCTGCTCAACCGGACGACTGTGGGCTTCGAGCTTCGCACGGTCGGGGCCAACCCGAGCGCCGCCCGTGCTGCCGGGATGAGCCCGGAACGGACGTGGGTGACCGTGATGCTCATCTGCGGCGGCCTCGCAGGTCTCGCCGGCGCCAGCGTGGTCCTGGGGACGGACTTCGCGCTCACTCCGCAGATTTACGGGACTTACGGCATAGACGCCATCACCGTGGCCCTGTTGGGGCGCGCGAAACCCGGCGGTGTGGTGCTGGCCGCGCTCCTGTACGGGTCGCTCGACGCCGGGAGCGTCACGATGCAAGGCATAACTCAGATCCCGGTCGACATCGCGACGGTCATCCAGGCACTGATCGTGCTGTTCGTGGCCGCACCGCCGTTCATCCGGGAGATCTACCACCTTCGGGGCCGGCGCGGCCGTGAGGGCGGTCAAATGCTCGCAAAGGGGTGGAGCTCATGACGGCCATCACCGTGGTGGGTCACCAGCGGGCGACGTTCGACCGGCAACGGGCCATCGCCGGTATCTTCGTCATGCTGGGTCTCGTCGACATCTTCGTGTTCGGCCTTCTCGCCGACAAGGGCGATGCCGTGTTCACCTTCACCCTCACCGGTGCCGCGGTCAACGTCCCGAACTTGAACCTCGCGCCCGGACCCGTGTCGGAGGGACTGGGCGCTCTCTCGATCGTGCTGGGCTTCCTCTACGCGGGGCTCAGCCTCTCAAAGATCCCTCAGCGGCTCGTGGGAGGCGCGGTGACGCTCGGGTTCGTCGTGTCCTTCCTGTGCTGGTCCGATGCAGGCCGGATCCCCCTGCCGTTCACTTCGCTCATGCAGAGCACGATGCTGGCCTCGATCCCGTTGGTCCTCGGCGCGCTCTCGGGCTGCCTGTGCGAACGATCGGGCGTCATCAACATCGCCATCGAGGGCCAGCTGCTCCTCGGCGCCTTTGCGGGGGCCGTCATAGCGAGCGCGTTCGGCTCGCTATGGCTGGGCCTTTTCACCGGGTCGCTCGCTGGGGGCCTCTTGGCCATCTTGCTGGCGGTGTTCGCCATCCGTTACATGGTCGACCAGATCATCCTCGGTGTCGTGCTCAACGTCTTCGCGTCGGGACTGACGGGCTACCTCTACGACCAGGCACTCGTGCCCTACCAGAACCGGCTGAACTCCCCGAACACCTTCAACTCGATCAAGATCCCGGTCCTCGGCGACATACCGATCATCGGACCGATCCTGTTCGACTCGACGATCTTCCTCTACATCACCTACGCGGCAGTCGCGCTCGTGCACATCGGTCTTTTCAAGACGCGCTGGGGCCTGCGTGTCCGGGCCGTCGGTGAGCACCCGACCGCGGCCGACACCGTGGGAATCAAGGTGCTCTTCACGAGGTACCGCAACGTGGTTATCGGTGGTCTCGTCGCCGGCATCGGCGGTGCCTCCCTCACCATCGGCTCGGTAGGGTCGTTCGGAAAGGACATCTCCTCGGGTCAGGGTTACATCGCCCTGGCCGCGATGATCTTCGGCCGCTGGACCCCGCTCGGGGCGACGGGTGCCGCCCTGCTGTTCGGCTTCTCGGTTGCTTGCGCCAACGTACTCGGCACGATCGGGGCGCCCATCCCCTCCGACTTCCTCTTAATGCTCCCCTACGTCGCGACGATCATCGCGGTCGCCGGGTTCGTAGGTCGCAGCCGCGCCCCGAAGGCCGACGGCCAGCCCTACATCAAGTCCTGAGGGCCTTCGCGTCTGGCGCGAGCGTCGGGGCGGGAACCGAGCGGGCGCCGCTACGACGTTGCCGGTGGTATGCGGCCTACTTCGGCATCAGTGCCGATCTCGATCACCGGATGATCGGCCGGCTCGAGCCAGCGGAGCACCTTCAACAGGTCGGTGATCGGCAACGCGATGCACCCCTCGGTCGGGGCGTCCATCCACGCGTGCAGGAAGATCCCCGAACCCGGCGCATTCACGCCGGCGACGGTCGGGTTGTCGTTGTAGTCGATGACGGCGAGGTAGGGATAGCCCCTGTCACCCCGTGTCTCGGTCCACAGCGGCTCGGACCAGGCTGCGAAGGGCGGTGTCGTCCCGCAGGACACGTGCACAAACTGGTTGTACTGGCTGGAGTAGGGATCCTCGTCCCACCAGTCACCGCAGACGAGCTGGTGGTAGGCCGCGTGCAGCCCGCCGGGATCGGGCCTGGTCCCGTACATCGTGAGGCCGAACGGGTACACCCCGGTCGGGGTCGCGCGATCGCCCTCGTGGCGGACGTCGACGATGTGGCCGGAGCCGATCTCGGCCTGCCAGGCCGGGAACACCGGTTCCCACGGGGAAGTGGCGTTCGCCCGCCGGAAGCTCTGGAAAGTGGCCAGGTAGTCGGCCGGGTTGTAGGTCGGGCTCGAGACGACCACGAGCTGACGCGCCGATGCTGGGATCCGAAAGCGTGCCTGCGGGGATTGCGGGGACGCCCCGGCGGGCACCGGGTGGCCAACCCAGGTGAGTGCTGCGACCGCGAGCATGCACGCGAGCGCAACCGGGCTTGGCCGGGCACCCTTGGGCCGAGGCCGGGCCGCTGGCCGGGCACGCCGGGGCCGGGGCCGGGCCGCTGGCCGGGCACGCCGGGGCCGGGCGGCTGGCCGGGAAGGCGGCATCATCCAAGTCTTGCAGGGTGCTCAGGTGCGCACGAGACCAAGATCGGACGCTTTCCACATCTCGGCGTAGCGCCCGTCCGCCGCGATGAGCTCGTCGTGCGTGCCCTGCTCCGCAATTGTCCCGTTCGCCAGCACGATGATGCGATCGGCCATCCGGGCGGTCTGGAGTCGGTGCGCGATCACCACGGTCGTCCGACCCAGAGCGACGCGGTCTGTCGCCGAAGCCACACGGGCTTCGGCGGCGAGGTCGAGATTCGAGGTCGCCTCGTCCAAGAGCAGGATCGCCGGATCGACGAGCTCCGCGCGTGCGAGCGCGATGAGCTGGCGCTGTCCTGCCGAGAGCGAGCGCCCCCGTTCGGAGACCGCGGTCTCGTAGCCGTTCGCGAGCTCGGCGATGAACTGGTCGGCACCAACGGAATGTGCCGCGGACTCGACCTCTCCGTCGCTCGCGCCGGGGCGCCCGTAGGCGATGTTGTCCCGGATCGATCCCGTGAACAAGAAGCCCTCCTGCGGAACGTAGCCGAGCTCCCGGCGGTAGGCGGAAAGGTCATAGGCACGAAGGTCGGTGCCGTCGACGAGGACCGCTCCTGCGGTCGGGTCGTAGAAACGGGCCAGCAGCTTGACGACCGTCGACTTCCCGGCTCCCGTCTCGCCCACGAGAGCGACGAATTCGCCCGGGGCGATGTCGATGTCGATCCCGCGCAGTGCCTCGATCGCCGGAGGTCCGGTACCGGCGTTGCCGGGCCGGCCCGTCGGGTACGCGAAACGCACCCCTGCGAGCGTGATGGCACCTTCCAGTCGGGAGGGCGTGACGGGATGGAGCGCCTCGGGCGTGAGCGTCTCGAGGCCCATCAGCTCACCAACGCGCCCGACCGACACGCGGGTCTGCTGCCATGAGTCGAACACCTGAGAAAGCTGCTGTATCGGGGAGAAGAAGAGGTCTAGGTACAAGATGAAGGCGATGAGCGCGCCGGTGGTGAGGTGACCGCTCGCGACGAACCCCGCGCCGACGCCGAGCACGATCGCGTCCCCGACGTCTCCCAGGAACTGGACGAAGGGGAAGTACGTACCCACCATCCGCTGGGCACGGACGCGGGCTTCGAGATAGGAGAGGCCGAGGCGGTGGAACCGGGCGATGCTCGGCTCCTCGTGAACGAATGCCTGCGTCTCGCGGATGCCCGAGAGGCTCTCCTGGAAGTTCGCGTTCACCACTGCGATGCGGTCTCTCGCGAGCTCGTAGGTCCGGGCCGCCTTGCGCCGGAACACCACGGTCGCCACGGCCAAGGGCAGCATCACACCAAGGGTCGCGAGCGCCAGGTCGAAATTGAGGAAGAACAGTGCGATCCCAACCCCGGTGAAGGTGCAGAAGCTCACCACCGCCGACAAGAGACCGGTCTCGAGCAGGGTCTCGAACGAGTCGACGTCGGTTGTCATCCGCGTCATGATCCGGCCTGCCATCTCCCGCTCGTAGTAGTCGAGTGACTGTCGCTGGAGCTTCGCCCAGATCCGGATCCGCAGCGCGAGCATGAGACGCTCGGCGGTGCGGCCGGTTACGAACGTCTCCGCGATGGAGTCCACGAGGTCCGTGAGCGCCACGGCCAGGAAGACGGCGGACGCCACGATGAGCGCGGAGCGCGAGCCCGCGACGACGCCGTCGTTGATGCCGGCACGTACGAGGTAGGGCCCAGCGAGCGAGGCGAGCGAGTCGAACAGGACGAGAATCAGCCCGAGGCCGAGCGCGCCCCGATAGCGGCCGAGGAAGCGCCAGAGCGAGAACTCGGTGTCAGTCGCGGTCTCTTGTTGGAGGTCCAACTTGGGCACATCGCGGATGGGCTTGAGCGCCGCCACCTTCGCGAGCAGCTCGGGCGTGGGAGCGAGGCTCGCACGCCAGCCGCTGCGGCTGCTTCCTCCCCGCCCTCCGAGCCCGGGCCCGAGCGAGGCGGGCCCGAACGAGACCCGTGCAGGGGTTGCAGAGGTGATGAGCTTCCTTGTTGCCTTGGCCGCCTCTGTGGTCATCGTCATTGCCTGTGTGGCGAGAACCTGGGCGGGCGTCTCGTCCTTGCCCGATGACATCGATCGGTACAGGGGGCAGCGTTCGAGCAGCTCAGCGTCGGTGCCCTGGTCGATGACGCGGCCGGCGTCGACGACGACGATGCGGTCGGCGAGGTTCAAAGTGGAGCGGCGATGGGCGACGAGCAGTGTCGTGCGGCCGCGCATGAGGCTGCGCAGCGCGGCGTGGATGGCCTGTTCCACTTGGGAATCGACCGCGCTGGTGGCGTCGTCGAGCACGAGGACCCGTGGATCGCCCAGCAGTGCCCTGGCAAGGGCGACCCGCTGGCGTTGTCCGCCTGACAAGGTGAGGCCCCGTTCACCGACAACTGTCTCATAGCCATCGGGAAGTTGCTCGATGAACTCGTGCGCACCTGCCGTGCGCGCCGCCGATTCGACCTCCTCGAATGACGCGCTGGGACGGGCGAACGCGATGTTCGAGCGCACCGACGCGGAGAACAGGAAGCTGTCATCGAAGACGACACCGATCTGTCGGCGCAACGATGCCCGCTTGACACTGCGGACGTCATGATCGTCGAGGCGGACCGCCCCGGCGCTCACGTCGTAGAAGCGCGATACCAACGAGAGCACCGTCGACTTGCCCGACCCGGAAGGCCCGACCAGAGCGACGGTCTCACCGGGCGCGATGTGAAGGTCGAAGTCTTGCAGCGCCTTGCCGCCGTCGGGGTATGTGAAGTCCACGTGGTCGAAGGCGACCTCTCCCGCGAGCGGCGGGAGGTCCGTCGAGCCGGGCTCGTCGGTGATCGCAGGCCTCAAGTCGAGCAGCTCGAAGATCCGCTCGATGCCGGCCCTGGCCTGCTGGGCGGTAGTGAGGATGCCGGCGAGCATGCGGGCCGGTGAGACGAGCTGAGCGAGATAGGTGGAGAACGCGAGGAACGTGCCGATCGTGATCTGGTGGTCGAGCGCGAGCCAGCCGCCAAGAGCGAGCACCGCCACCTGACCGAGTGTCGGGATGGCCTGCAGCAGCGGCTGGTAGCGCGCCTGCAGCCGCACCGCTCGCAGGTGCGAGCCATAGAGGGTCTTGGTCGCTGTGACGATGCGACCGAGCTCGTGCTCCTCCTGGCCGAAGGCCTTGACCACACGGACGCCGCTCACGTCCTCGTCGACGATCTGGGCGATGTCGCCTTCCTTCTGCTGACCGTCCCAGGTCGCCGGGAACATCTGGCTGCGCATCCGGTAAGCGACGATGAGCAGGGTCGGCGCCACGACCAGGCTGACGAGCGCGAGGAGTGGCGACAGCACCAGCATTATGGCGAGGGACGCCAGCAGCAGCAGGATGTTGCCGCTCATGATGGGGAAGAAGCTCAGCAGGCCCTGCACCAGGGTCGAGTCCGAGTTCGCCCTCCCGACCAGCTGACCGGTCGGCATCTGGTCGTGCTGGGCGAAATCGAGCTCGTGGAGGTGCTCGTACATCGCGTTGCGCAGGTCGTACTGGACGTCCAGCGCGACCCGCCCACCTCGGTAGCGCCTCAGATATGCGGCGGCGAAGGTCACCACGCCGAGACCGACGAGCACCGCCAACCACGGGGCGAGCGGCGAACGGTGGTGCAAGATGACGTTGTCGACTATCTGACGCTCGATCAGGGGAACCACGGCCTGAGCGGCGCTGCCCACGAGGGCGCCGCCGAGGGCGATCTCGAGGTTGCGCCGGTGTGCCATGAGGTAGGGCCACATGCGCCGCACCCAGCCGGGGCGGCTCTCATCGCGCGAGGCCGCAGCAGGCCCGGGAACTGAGCTCACTCGCGATCCCTTGCTGCGCGTCGCTCGGCGAGATCACGCTCGATCGCTTCGCCGAGCGCGACGAGGGCCCTCATCGTCTGGGCGGGGTCGTCGGTACCTCCCACCAGCTCGGAGAGACGAGCAGCCATCGAGGCCTCGGTCCGGGCGAGGACCTCGCGTCCTTCGGCGGTGAGCTGGAGGCGGATAGCCCGCTGATCGCCGGCGACGTCTTGGCGGCACAACAGGCCCTGCGCGACGAGCGCGCCGACAGCAGCACTGACGGCCGGCTTTCCGAGCGCGAGGCGTTCCGCGAGCCGGGAGGCCCGCTCGTCGCCACCGGCGACGAGCGTCAGGAAGCGGTAGTGGGCGAGGCCGAGCTCCTCTCCGGCCTTGTCGAGTACCCGCGCGAGCCGTGCGGCAGCCAGCACCGCCATCTCGGCGCCTGGCGCCCGTGCGGCTCGTTCAAAGGGGCTCACCTTGCCAAGACTAGCAAGATGGTTCGATTATCGAACCATCTCCGACGTGCGAATCACATGCCTGCGAACTGACAGTGGCCTTGACGCGCAGGGAGCCGCCCGTAGGGACGGCTCCACACGCCCAGTCGCCATTACGACTGGAGGGCTGACGAGATCATATTGCGCGGCCCGAAGGAGTGCCAGGACCCGAAACGGCCTCCCCAGCGCTCGAGCACAGTTCGTGGCGGCCCGCCGGGCAGGACTCGGTTCTGCTCGGCGTTGAAGAACGTTGGCTGTCCTAGGCCAGGACGATCCCGTCGCCTTCGACGTCTACTGTGACCGTATCGCCTTCCTTGTAGCGGCCTTCGAGGAGAGCGATCGCCAAGGGGTCACCGATTTCGCGCTGGATGACCCGGCGCAATGGGCGCGCCCCGAAGTCCGGGTCATATCCGTGATCGCCGAGCCACATCTCGGCTTCGGGCGTGACCTCAATTGTGATGCGCCGAGCTTCGAGCCGCCGCTTGAGCTGCCCGAGCTGGATCCAGACGATGGCGAAAAGGTCCCCGCGTCCCAGCGGGCGGAAGCGGACGATCTCGTCGATGCGGTTGATGAACTCCGGCTTGAAGGTGTTGATGGGCTCTCCACGCAGGTTAGAGGTCATGATGAGCACGGTATTGGTGAAGTTGACCGTGCGCCCCTGGCCGTCGGTCAGGCGCCCATCGTCCAACACCTGCAAGAGGATGTTGAACACATCCGAGTGTGCCTTCTCGATCTCGTCGAGCAGCACGACGGCATACGGGCGCCGACGGACCGATTCGGTCAACTGGCCGCCCTCCTCATAGCCGACGTAGCCGGGCGGGGCGCCGACCAGGCGGGAAACGCTGTGTTTCTCTTGGTACTCGCCCATGTCGATGCGGACCATCGCACGTTCGTCGTCGAACAGCACCTCGGCGAGGGCCTTTGCAAGCTCGGTCTTTCCGACGCCGGTCGGGCCGAGGAACAGGAAGGAGCCGATCGGCCGATTGGGGTCCGACAGCCCCGCACGGCTGCGGCGGATGGCGTTCGCGACTGCCTTCACCGCCTCGTCCTGGCCGACCACACGGCGGTGCAGGGAACTTTCGAGCTCGACGAGCTTGCGGACCTCGCCTTCCATTAGGCGAGAGACCGGGATTCCTGTCGCCCGGCTCACGACCTCGGCGATGTCCTCGGCGTCGACCTCCTCCTTCAACATCTTCTGCTCGGACTGGAGCGCGGCGAGCTTGTCGGTCGCCTCCTGGATTCGCCTGTCGAGGTCGGGGACCCGGCCGTAGCGGATCTCCGAGGCCCGGCCCAGGTCGCCGGCGCGCTCGTGGCGCTCGGCCTCGGACCGCGCGGCCTCGAGCTCGCCCTTGAGCTGGCGGATCGCCGCTATGGCGTCCTTCTCGGCTTGCCAGTGCGAGGTCATGGCCGTCTGCTGCTCCCGCAGGTCTCCAAGCTCGGCCTCGAGCCTGGAGAGCCGACCGGCCGAAGCCGCGTCCGTCTCCTTCTGAAGGGCGACGCGCTCTATCTCGAGCTGGCGGATCCGGCGCGTGACGACGTCGATCTCGGTCGGCATGGAGTCGATCTCGATGCGAAGGCGGCTCGCGGCCTCGTCGACGAGGTCGATGGCCTTGTCCGGCAGGAAGCGGCCGGTCACGTAGCGGTCCGACAGCACCGCGGCAGCGACCAGCGCCGCGTCCTGGATTCGTACGCCGTGGTGGACCTCGTAGCGCTCCTTCAGCCCGCGCAGGATCGCGATCGTGTCGGCGACCGAAGGCGGTTCGACGACGACGGGTTGGAAACGGCGCTCGAGCGCGGCGTCCTTCTCCACATACTTGCGGTACTCGTCGAGCGTCGTGGCGCCGATGAGGCGCAGCTCGCCGCGCGCGAGCATCGGCTTGATCATGTTGCCGGCGTCCATCGCGCCCTCGGCGGCGCCGGCACCGACGATCGTGTGCAGCTCGTCGATGAAGGTGACAATCTCGCCTTCGGAGTCCGAGATCTCCTTCAGCACGGCCTTCAGGCGCTCCTCGAACTCGCCACGGTACTTGGCCCCGGCGACCATCGAACCCATGTCGAGGCCGATGATCCGCTTGTTCTTCAGCGACTCGGGGACGTCGCCCTCGACGATGCGGGTGGCGAGTCCTTCGACGATCGCGGTCTTGCCGACCCCGGGCTCGCCGATCAACACCGGGTTGTTCTTGGTGCGCCGGGAGAGGACCTGAATGACGCGGCGGATCTCGTCGTCGCGTCCGATGACCGGGTCGAGCTTGCCGCGCCTTGCGAGGTCGGTCAGGTCGCGGCCGTAGCGCTCCAGCGACTGGTACTGCTCCTCGGGGCTCTGCGAAGTGACACGATGGCTGCCGCGGATCGCCTGCAGCGCCCGGAGAAGGTCGTCGCGACCGATCCCGAGGCGGTCGGTAAGGGCGAGCAGCAGGTGCTCCACAGAGAGGTACTCGTCACCCATTTCCTTGCGCGCGACGTCGGCACGATCGAAGGCCTGGGACAGGTCGCGGCTGAGCGACGGCTCTGAGATGCCGTAGGCCTTGGGGACCTTGGTGAGGGACTCCGCGATCCGGTTCCGGACCGACAACGGGGCGATCCCCAGACTGTCGAGGAGGGGGATCGCAACCCCGCCATCTTGGGACAGTGCCGCTGACAGGAGATGATCCGGGGCGACTTCCGCGTTGTGCAGCTGCTTCGCGAGAGCGATCGCGTCCCGCACCGCTTCCTGGGTTTTCAGGGTCCAACGGTTCGGGTCAAGAGTCATGTCTCTGATGGTCCTTGGATCTGTTGGTTCATGTCCTGCGAAAGAGGACCCATCCTGGCCGCCTATCTGTCTGTTATCCGGCGGGTCGGCAGGCGGGAGGTCGAGATCGGCACGAGATCGCGCCGGTACTGGCGGTGGGTCTGCTCGATCGCCTCGCGTGCCGCGGCACGGGTCCTGTCGAGCTCGACGCGAAGTCGCATGATCTCGCTCTCGAGCGCCATCACACGCCGCACCCCTTCGAGGTTCAGCCCGGCGTTGGTGAGTTGTTGGATGCGTCGCAGGTGTGCGATGTCGGCCTCGCTGTAGCGGCGGTTGCCCCCGTCGGTCCGGGCGGGGTCCAACAGGCCCTTGCGCTCGTAGATCCGCAGCGTCTGAGGGTGGACCCCGCCCAGCTCTGCGGCGACCGAGATGACATAGACAGCGCGCGTCGAGTATTCGGTGAGGTCTTCGCTCGAGGAGTCGTAAGCCATGTTCATACTCCTAAGTGTTGACGAGGCGAGCCGTGCAGCGTCTTGGCGAGTGCCTCGACGGCTTTGCGCTGGTCTTCGGTCAAGTGGGCCGGGACGAGGACATCGACGGTCACAAGAAGGTCGCCCGTCGCTGAGCCGCTAGTGATTCCCCGGCCTTTGACCCGGAAGGTCCGGCCTTGGCGGGTGCCAGGTGGGATCTTGAGGGTGATGGGCTCGCCGAGCGACGGGACGGTGATGGCGCCGCCGAGGGCCGCCTCGGGGTAGGTGACCGGGACGGTGAGCGTGAGGTTGCGGCCCTTGCGCCCGAACAACGGGTGCGCCGCCACGTGCACGACAACGTAGAGATCGCCGGGCGGTCCGCTGTTGGCCCCGGGCTCGCCGCGTCCCTTCACGCGGATGCGCTGGCTGTCCTCCACCCCGGCTGGGATCCGGACCTTGACCTGTCGTTGCCGCTGCTCGAGACCCGTGCCGTTGCAGGACGGGCAGGGATCGACGACGCGGGTCCCGCGGCCCTGGCAGTCAGGGCAGGGAGAAGACAGCGAGAACATGCCCTGGTTGTCGTTCAGCACGCCGAGCCCGCTGCAGCGGGGGCACGTCACCGGGGCCGTGCCAGGACGTGAGCCCGACCCACCGCAGGTCGAGCAGCGTGTCCCGCTGGCTACGTTGACCGCTGTGACGACGCCGTCGACCGCCTCCTGGAACGACAGGTGCAGCTCGGCCTCGAGATCGTGCCCGCGTCGAGGGCCGCTGGGGGGCGTAGAGCGTCCGCCGCCTCGTCCGGCGCGGCCGAACAGACCGCCGAAGATGTCCGAAAGGTCGTCGATCCGGAAGTTGAAGTTGCCGCCACCGCCGCTACCACCGGCGGGCCCGCCGAAGCCACCAAGGTTGCTCAAGGGACCGAGACGGCGGACCTCGTCGTACTCCTTGCGTTTCTCGGGGTCGCCGAGAACGTCGTAAGCCGCGGAGACAGCCTTGAAGCGCTCCTCGGAGCCCGGGTGCGAATCGGGGTGGAACTCCTTGGCAAGCTTGCGGTAGGCACGGCGCAGGTCCTTGTCGGTCGCCTTGTCCGAAACGCCGAGCGTCTTGTAATAGTCGGTGGTGTACCAGTCCCGTTGCGGTGCCATGGCGTCGCGCCTCAGCTTCTGACGAGGACCATCGCGGGCCGCAGCACCTTCGACCTCAACCGGTACCCTGCGCGCATGACCTGAGCGACAATGGGCTCGCTGCTCTGGGCGGCTGGCTTGGCCGCCTTGGAGGTCTTAGCCGTGGCGCCTCGGCTCGGTGCGACGCCGGCGCCTGCGGCCGGTGGGGGCTCTACGGCAGCGGCCGGTGGGGGCTCTGCGGGGAGATGGCCGACAGCGTCGTGGACCGTGGGGTCGAACGCCACGCCCACCGAGTCGATCCGCTCGATGCCCTCTCGGGCGAGGATGTCGCGGATAAGCGCGTCGATCTGCTCGAGGGCCTTGTCCGAGTCACTGGGCTCGGCCTGGCTGCGGACATGAGCGATCGCGAGGTCCAGCGCATCCAGCACGGGCAGCAGTCGCACACACAGTCCCTCGGTGGCATGTTCCAGGAGGTCGCTCTGCTGGCGAAGCGAGCGCTTGCGGAAGTTGTCGAAGTCGGCCTGCAACCGCTGGAGCGCATCGAGGTACTCGTCGCGCTCGGCGGCCACGAGAGCCTCCGCGGTCTGGACTTCGAGCGCCTCCTCGGCCTTCAGGGGGTCGGTTCCCCAGTTCAAGAGCGCGTCGAGTGGCAGGTCAAGTTGACCGGCCGGCTCGCCTTGATCACCGGTCGAGGCGTCCTTGTCCCAGCGGGGCGCCGAGATGTTCTCCGGCTCCTCCGGCCCGAGCTCGTCGGCTCCCGGCGCGGAGCCCGGATCGTCTGCTTCGCGGGTCACGAAGCCGCCGTGCCCGGATCGTCGACGATCTCGGCGTCGACGACCTCGTCGTCGGAGGGCCCGCTCGAGCTTGCCGCGCCGCCTGAGCCGTCGCCGCCCGAGCCGCTCGCGGCGTGCTGTTGAGCTGCCTGCTCGTACAGTCGCTGGCCGAAGGCCTGCGAGGCGGTGCGGAGCGTCTCGGTGTCGCGGCGGATCCGCTCGTAATCGGTCCCGGCGGCCGAATCGCGCAGGGCCTTGAGGGCGCTTTCGACCCGCTCGCGGTCTTCGGCGGGGACCTTGTCACCCTGGTCCTTTAGCAGCTTGTCGGTCTGGTAGACGAGCGCGTCCGCGTTGTTGCGCGTCTCGGCCTCTTCCTTGCGCTGGCGGTCCTCGGCCGCGTGCTGCTCAGCGTCGCGCACCATCCGCTGGATGTCCTCCTTGGGGAGAGACGTCTGGCCGGTGATGGTGATCGACTGTTCCCTCCCCGTCGCCATGTCCTTCGCAGAGACGTGGACGATCCCGTTCGCGTCGATGTCGAAGGCGACCTCGATCTGCGGGACGCCGCGAGGTGCGGGCGGCAGGTCGACGAGCTGGAACTTGCCCAGCGTCTTGTTGTACATGGCCATGTCGCGCTCGCCCTGGAGGACGTGGATCTCGACCGACGGCTGGTTGTCATCGGCTGTGGTGAACATCTCGGAGCGCTTGGTGGGGATCGTCGTGTTGCGCTCGATGAGCCGGTGGGTGATCCCGCCTTTGGTCTCGATGCCGAGGCTGAGCGGAGTGACGTCCAGCAACAGGATGTCCTTCACCTCGCCCTTCAAGACGCCGGCCTGAATGGCAGCACCCACGGCGACGACCTCGTCGGGGTTGACACCCTTGTGGGGCTCCTTGCCGGCGAGCTGCACCACGAGGTCGTAGATGGCCGGCATCCGAGTGCATCCTCCGACCAGCACGACGTGATCGACGTCGCTGGTGGTCAGGCCGGAGTCCTGGATCGCCTGCTGGAAGGGCCCCTTGCACGCCTCCACGAGGTCCGCCGTCATCTCTTGGAACTTGGCCCGGCTGAGCTTCAGGTCGAGGTGCTTGGGGCCTTCGTTGGTGGCGGTGATGAAGGGAAGGTTGATCGTCGTCTCCTGGACGGCCGACAGCTCGATCTTGGCCTTTTCGGCCGCTTCCTTGAGGCGTTGCAGTGCCATCTTGTCGTTGGACAGGTCCACACCCTCGGTGTCCTTGAACGTCTTGACGAGCCAGTCCATGATGCGCTGGTCCCAGTCGTCCCCGCCGAGATGGGTGTTGCCCGAGGTCGATTTCACCTCGAAGACTCCCTCGCCGATCTCGAGGACCGACACGTCGAAGGTGCCCCCGCCGAGGTCGAACACGAGCACGGTCTGGTCGGAGCGTTCCTTGTCGAGGCCGTAAGCGAGTGCCGCCGCGGTCGGCTCGTTGATGATGCGGAGAACCTCGAGGCCGGCGATCTGGCCGGCCTCTTTCGTCGCGGTGCGCTGGGCGTCGTCGAAGTAGGCGGGGACTGTTATGACAGCCTGGTTGACGGTGTCGCCCAGGAATGCCTCGGCGTCACGCCTCAGCTTCTGCAGGATCCTCGCCGAGATCTCCTGGGCCTTGTAGGGCTTGCCGTCGATGTCGATCGACCAGCTCGTCCCCATCTGTCGTTTGACCGAACGGATGGTCCGATCCGGGTTCGTGATCGCCTGGCGCTTTGCGACCTCGCCGACGAGCACCTCACCAGACTTGGCAAATCCCACGATTGACGGCGTAGTCCGTCCGCCTTCTGCGTTGGGTATGACCGTGGGCTCACCCGCCTCGAGGAAGGCGACCACCGAGTTGGTCGTGCCGAGGTCGATTCCGACGGCCTTGGACATTTCTGAGAGCCTCCACTTCTATGGATGCCGCACTTTCGGCACCCGCACGTCCTTCGTACAGGGAAAAGTATAGCAAACTTGAGTGTCTAGTTGTCAAGGTGTTCGCCGGGTGGACCCCTTGCCGGAGCGATGGCGAAGATCGCAGGTCAGAGGGTCAATGTCGGTAGCCATAGCATGCACAGACACGGGATTCGTGCCGTGAAAGACCCGGAAGATAGTCTCGGATCATGCCCACGATGATCGTCTTGCGCCACGGTGAGAGTACCTGGAACGCCGAGAACCGCTTCACAGGCTGGACGGACGTCGACCTGAGCGAGAAGGGCGAGGCCGAGGCCCGTTCCGGCGGGCAGCTGCTCGCCGCGGAGACCGAGCTGCGCATCGACACTGTTCACACCTCGGTGCTGACCCGCGCCGTCCGCACGGCGAACATCGCCCTCGACGAGATGGGGCTCTCGTTTCTCCCGGTGCGGCGGCACTGGCGCTTGAACGAGCGCCACTACGGGGCCCTGCAGGGCGGCAACAAGAAGGAGGCGGCGGAGAAGTTCGGGCCTGAGCAGGTGAAGCTCTGGCGCCGGAGCTACGCCACGCCACCACCGTCCCTGGAGCTCAGTGACCCCAGGCACCCGGTGCACGATCCCCGTTACCGCAACATCCCCCCGAGCGCGCTGCCTGCGGCAGAGTGCCTGGCAGACGTAGTGGTCCGGATGGTGCCCTACTGGGAGGACGTCCTCGGACCGGAGCTCCGGGCTGGGCTGACGCCCTTTGTCGTCGCCCACGGCAACAGCATCCGGGCGATGACGAAGTTCCTCGAGCACATCTCCGACGACGACATCGTCGGCGTGGACATCCCGACGGGGTGGCCGCGGATCATCACGCTGGACGACCAGCTCAACTTCGTCGAGGGCCGCTACCTCGGTGACCCCGAGGCGGTCGCGGCAGCGGCAGCGGCGGTGGCGGCTCAGGCCGGGCCGGTGACGGGCTAGCAACGGCCGGAGGCGGCTCAGGCCGGGCCAAGCGGTCTGTCAGGCGCGATACGCAGCGGATCGCCGCTCAGCCCTGGCGGTCGCGGAAATTCTCGAAATAGCGGCTGGGGGTCGGCCCGCGTTGGTGCTGGTACTTGGAGCCGAGCACAGCGGACCCGTAAGGGATGGCGGCGGGAGTCGTCATCTTGAGGAAACTGATCTGGCCGATCTTCATACCGGGGTACAGGGTGATCGGGAGGTTGGCCACGTTGGAGAGCTCCAGGGTCAGATGGCCGTCCCATCCGGCGTCCACGAAACCGGCCGTCGAGTGGATCAGGAGCCCCAGTCTCCCGAGGCTGGACTTGCCCTCCAGGCGGCCGACGAGGTCGTTGGGGAGGCGGACCCGTTCGATCGTCGAGCCGAGGACGAACTCGCCCGGGTGCAGCATCAAGGCGTCGTCCTCTGCAACCGTGACAAGCTCGGTGAGCTCCTCCTGGTCCTCCTTGACGTCGATTGCCCGCAGGTTGTGATTGCGGAAGACGCGGAAGAAACGGTCGACGTGCAGGTCGACCGAGGAAGGCTGGATGCAGCCCTCCCCGAGCGGGTCGATGCCTATCCGGCCGCTGGCGAGCTCTTCACGGATCGTCTGGTCGGAGAGGATCATGGCCTTGAGCAGGTTAGTCGCCCGCAGGACAGAATTCCCTGTGACAACCTTGCCGCGTGTATGGTAGGGTTAGGGACTGTGGCTCCCGACGGGCTGACGATTCACGAGGCGGCGGCTACCACCGGCTGGTCCGCCCGCATGCTGCGCTACATCGAGGAGGCCGGTCTTGTCGCACCGCGGCGGTCGCCTTCGGGCTACCGCCTCTACGGGCCGGCCGAGCTGCAGCGCCTCCGCACCCTGCGTGAGCTTCTCAGAGCCTTCGGCATCGAGTTGAGCGACGTGGGCTTCGCCCTGCGCCTACGCGACGACGGCCGGCTCCGCGACGGGCTGGAAGCGTGGTTCAGCTCCAAGGCCGTCCGGCCTATGGAGGTGGAGCCGGGGGAATGGCTGGCTTTCGAGCAGCGCAAGCACACACAGTTGCTGGCCGCCAACGCGACCGGATGGAACAAGGAGCCGGTTGCCGCAGCGGCCGGCCGTCCCAAGGAGCCGGTTGCCGCAGCGGCCGGCCGGAGCGAGGAGATCTGATGAGCTTCGAGTTCAAAGTGGCCGACCTCTCCCTGGCTGATTTCGGCCGTCGGGAGATCGAGCTTGCCGAGCACGAGATGCCGGGTCTGATGGCGATCCGGCGCGAGCAGGCCGAAGACCAACCACTGAGAGGTGCCCGGATCTCGGGCTCTTTGCACATGACTGTACAGACAGCCGTCCTGATCGAGTCGCTCGTCGCCCTGGGCGCCGAGGTCCGTTGGGCATCCTGCAACATCTTCTCCACCCAGGACCATGCGGCCGCAGCGGCGGTCGTGGGGCCGGATGGATCGCCGAGCGAGCCGCGCGGTGTGCCCGTGTTTGCCTGGAAGGGCGAGTCGCTTTCCGAGTACTGGGACTGCACCGAGCAGATGTTGCGGTGGCCCGACGGAGCGGGCCCGAACATGATCCTCGACGACGGCGGGGACGCGACCCTGCTCGTGCACAAGGGCGTCGAGTTCGAGAAGGCGGGTGCCGTGCCGGACCCGGCAGGTGCCGAGAGCGAGGAGCTTGCCGTCATACTGCGCCTGTTCCGGCGCTCGCTGGCGGAGGATCCGCGGCGTTGGACCGAGATCGCCAACAACTTGAGGGGTGTGACCGAGGAGACCACCACTGGCGTTCACCGGCTCTACCAGATGCAAGAGCGCGGCGAGCTCCTGTTCCCGGCGATCAACGTTAACGACTCGGTGACAAAGTCGAAGTTCGACAACAAGTACGGCTGCCGGCACTCGCTGATCGACGGCATCAACCGCGCCACCGACGTTCTCATCGGGGGCAAGGTCGCGCTCGTGTGTGGCTACGGGGACGTCGGCAAGGGCTGTGCCGAGTCGTTGAGCGGTCAGGGAGCACGCGTGGTCGTGGCCGAGATCGACCCGATCTGTGCGCTTCAGGCGGCGATGGACGGCCACCAGGTCGCGACCGTCGACGACGTCGTCGAGACGGCCGACATCTTCGTCAGCGCCACGGGCAACAAGGCCGTCATCACGGCTGAGCACATGAGCCGGATGAAACACCAGGCGATCGTGGGCAACATCGGCCACTTCGACAACGAGATCGACATGGCCGGGTTGGCGAAGGTTCCGGGCGTCGAGCGTGTGAACATCAAACCGCAGGTGGACAAGTGGGTCTTCCCCGACGGCCACGCCGTGATCATCCTGGCCGAGGGCAGGCTCTTGAACCTCGGATGCGCCACGGGACATCCGAGCTTCGTGATGTCCAACTCCTTCACCAACCAGGTGATGGCGCAGATCGAGCTGTTCACCAAGCCGCAGGACTACGAGCCCAAGGTCTACGTGCTGCCGAAGCACCTCGACGAGAAGGTCGCCCGTTTGCACCTGGAGGCCCTGGGTGTTCATCTCACGAAGCTGACCGAAGAGCAGGCCGAGTACATCGGCGTGCCGGTCGAGGGCCCGTACAAGCCGGACTCGTACCGGTACTGAGTGGCTCTTCCGCGGGAGAGCGCGCTCGAGCTGAACCCGAGCCAGGGAACCCGGGACCTGGCCGTTCAGCCGCCCTGCAGAATCTTTGCGAAACTGCCCGCCTCGATATTGCGGCCCGTGACCACGACCACGAGCCGCCCGGCGATGTCGATCTTTCCGCTCAGCACAGCCGCGATCCCTGCCGCGCCTGAGCCCTCGCTCACCAGGCCGTGATGGGTGAAAAGCCAGCGCATGGCGTCGCAGAGCTCTTCGTCGTCGGCTGCGACGAGCTGTGCTCCGGCGACGAGGCCAACAGTCACCGAGCCCGGTTCGAGGTTCCCCGCCAGCCCGTCCGCGATCGTGTCGCCTACCGGCACCTGCAAGATGTGGCCGGCCGCGACCGCGGCGGAGATCCCACGGGACTGGCTTGACTCGACACCGGCGAGGCGGACGCCCGGGCGCGAACGTGCCCATAGCGCCAGTCCCGCGAGCAGGCCGCCTCCTCCTACAGGGACGACAACGGTCAGCTCGCCGGGTGCCTGGGTGTCGAGCTCGCGCCCGATTGTCGCCTGTC
>CAWECD010000012.1:0-66202 GCA_963807575.1 uncultured Acidimicrobiaceae bacterium | reverse complement strand
AAGACGGAGGCGTCCTGACTGCGCCTGATGTAGCTGCCACCTGTCGTCCTGCCACAAGCCCACGGAGCGACAACTGTCCACAAGACGGACGCCTCTTCGGGGTACCCCCCAATGCAGTACCAAGGAGAATGCAATGACCCGCAAAGTGCTCTGGCCGATCCTGGTGATCGGCATCCTATTGATAGTGATGCCGTTCGCCATCTCCCTGCCCAGCAAGGCAAGCGCCGGGCAGACGATGCTGAACGAGTTCCATCCGATCATGCAGCCTGCCGTCGTGAAGATGGCCGCCAACTACTACTACGAGACCTTCGTGCCCCTGCGTGCGGTCGCCAACGGGGGCGTCCTGGCCGCACCCGAAATACCGAAGCTCATCGCGGGACTCGCGACCCAGCTCCACATGACCCCCGCCCAGGTGCAGCAGTTCCTGGGAGCGGACTTCCCGGCGATGGCCAAGCTCCTTGCAAGCTTCCCGCAGTTGGTGCCCATCTTCACCAACGTGCCTCCAGGACTCGATGTCTACAAGCCGCTCGTCACGACGATGCAGGAAAACGTGCACAACTATGCGCAGATCGACAGCCTGCCGAATTTCAACTTGTTCACGTGGTTCTTCGTGATCCCTGGAATTCTGCTCGTCCTGCTCGCCGCCTCGGGCCTTGGAGTCTTCGGCGTGTTCCGGCGGCGCAGCCCCGGCGCCTAGAGGTGAGGAGGGCATCGCTCCCAAGGTGCCGCCACAACTGATCGAGCCAGAGCGAAGGAGGCACGCCCTCATAGCGTCAGGTCATCTGCCACCGCGAAATCGATGGGCGATTAGCCTGCGCGCCGTGGGCGTCTACCGCGAGCAGCGTCCTGCCTCGCCTGGTCGACCGAGCGTGCCGTTCCAGCACTTTGGGTCGCTGGCGCGCCGAAGTGACCGAGGGATTGACGGGACGGGTCGTCGAGGTCGGTTTCGGCTCCGGCTTGAACTCTGACTACTACCCGGCAGAGGTCGATCTGGTCTTGGCGGTTGAGCCTGCCGCCGTCGCCCGCAAACTCGCCGAAAAGCGGATCTCGAGGTCAGCGGTGGCGATCGAGCACGTCGGCATGGACGGCCAGTCGATCCCCCTCGATGACAACAGCTGTGACAGCGCCCTATCGACCTTTACCTTGTGCACGATTCCCGACGTTCGGCAGGCGCTGAACGAGCTGAGGCGGGTGATGCGCCCGGGGGGCCGGTTTCATGATCGAGCACGTCGAGCAGCGCTACGCCAAGGGACCCAGAGCTTGGAGCTGGTTCAGCGCCGGGACCGCGACGAGCCCCCGGTAGTTCAAGCCCGCTCAGCCCGCAGACTGCGGAGTTGCGCGGTGACATCAGCCAGTTCCTGCTCGAGATCGAGCTGGCGCTCCTCGAGTGACGTCTGCCGGTCGGTTGTCGCGTCTTGGTGACCCGAGTGTGGTCCGTGCCCATGGCCGCCGCAACAGTCCGACCCTCCTCAGCAACCCTCTCCGCGGCTCCCCAGCCCTCGCTCGCCATCGTCTCGCTCCATCGGTCTCATGGTCTCCTTGCCTCTCTGGGTCTTGACGTGACAGCTCGGTAACGCTGAAGAGACGCGGCGACACGCTCCCGGCCAACTCGGAGCGACCCGGCTCGGTAGCAAACACGGCCGTCCCCTCATCGGCGAGCCCTCAAGTGCGCTTACTGTGGGCTGTCAGGCGCGCTGGCGCGACGGCACGTCCTCCACTTTCGGCGACCGCGACATTGGACCGCCGTGCTGTGCCTTACCCGGTACGGGTATAGTAGAGCGGATGGATGAGAGGAGCACGCGATGCCCGAAACGATCACCTACTCAGTGCCCGCGATGACATGCGGCCACTGCAAGAACGCTGTGAACGGTGAGCTGCGCTCAGTCGCAGGCGTCGAGACAGTCGAGGTGGACCTCGACACGAAGCTCGTAACGGTGTCGGGCGAGAACCTCGATGATCGAGCGCTGCGTGCCGCGATCGAAGAGGCCGGCTACGAGGCGGCGTGATCGTGGTCGCGACCGAGGCGAGCGAGCGCGTGGATCTCGTCATCGAGGGCATGACGTGTGCCTCGTGCGCGACGAGGATCGAGAAGAAGCTCAATCGCCTGGACGGTGTTGCCGCGACGGTCAACTTCGCGAGTGAGCACGCCGCGGTCGCCTTCAATCCCGCGCAGGTCAGCGTCAACGACCTGATCGGCACAATCGAGGCCGCCGGCTACCACGCCGCCACACCCAAGACAGATGACAACGACGACAACGACCCGACCAGTCCCTACAGACGTCGGCTCGTCCTCGCCGGCGTGCTCACCGTGCCCCTGGCGCTGTTCGCGTGGGTCCCTGCGGCACGCCCAGCCGGGTGGGAGTGGGTCTCCTTCGCCCTCGCGACGCCGGTTGTCTTCTACGCCGGCTGGCCGTTCCACCGTGCGGCGGCCACGAACGCCCGTCACGGCGCCGCCACGATGGACACCCTGATCTCCGTCGGAACGCTGGCGGCCTGGGTGTGGTCGACGGTCGTGCTGCTCGCGGGCATTTCCGCGAGCGTCTACTTCGATACCGCCGGGGCGATCACCGCGCTCATCCTGCTCGGCCGCTTCTTCGAGGCACGGGCGAAGCGTCGCGCGGGCGAGGCGATCCGCAAGCTCCTCCAGCTCGGGTCGAAAGACGCCCGAGTGCTCCGCGACGGAGTCGAGGTACTCGTCCCCGCCGAAGCGCTCGGCGTGGGCGAGCTGTTCGTCGTCCGGCCTGGCGAGAAGGTCGCCACCGACGGCGTCGTACGCTCTGGCACCTCAGCGATCGACCAGTCGATGCTGACCGGCGAGTCGGTGCCCGTCGAGGTCGGCCCAGGAGATCATGTGGCTGGCGCGACGATCAATGCTTCGGGACGCCTCGTCGTCGAGGCGACGAGGGTGGGCGCGGAGACCGCGCTCGCCCGGATCGCCCGCCTCGTCGCCGAGGCGCAAACAGGCAAGGCACCGGTGCAGCGCCTTGCAGATCGAGTCTCGGCCGTATTCGTGCCGGTCGTGATCGCCCTCTCGGTGCTCACGCTCGCCGGATGGCTCGCTGTCGGCGCCACGACGACAGCCGCGTTCACCGCCGCGGTCGCTGTCATCGTCATCGCATGTCCCTGCGCGCTCGGACTCGCGACGCCGACCGCCCTCATGGTCGGCACGGGGCGCGGCGCCCAGCTCGGCATCGTGATCAAAGGTCCCGAGGTCCTTGAGCAGACCCGCCAGGTCACCTCTATCGTGCTCGACAAGACCGGGACCATCACCGAGGGCAAGATGGCAATCGCAGAACTCGTCCCCGCGGATGGTGTAAGCGAGGAGGAGCTGTTGCGCTTCGCCGCGAGCGCCGAGGACGCGAGCGAGCACCCGATCGCCCGCGCCATCGCCGAGCAGGGACGCGCGCGCCTTGGCACGCTGCCCGTCGCCGAGCACTTCTTCGCCCGAGCCGGTCGAGGTATCGAGGCGGTCGTCGACGGCCACGTCATCGTCATCGGCCAACCCAGCCTCCTCAACGACTGGGGCGCGACGCTGCCACGCATGCTCGCCGCCGAGGCCGAACGCCTCGAGTCCAAGGGCTCCACGGTCGTGGCCGTCGCCTGGGACGGCGAGTCGCGCGGGCTCATCGCGGTCGCGGATCGCGTCAAGGCGACGAGCCGCCAGGCGGTCTCGCAGCTGCGTGTCCTCGGGCTCTCCCCGGTGCTGCTCACCGGCGACAACGAGCGGACCGCGAGATCGGTCGCCGCCGCGGTCGGCATCGACCGAGTGCTTGCGAACGTCCTCCCCGAGGACAAAGTGGCCGAGATCACCCGCCTGCAGGCAGCCGGCGAGGTCGTCGCCATGGTCGGCGACGGGGTGAACGACGCGCCCGCGCTCGCAAAAGCCGACCTCGGTATTTCGATCGGAACAGGCACCGACGTCGCCATCGAGGCCTCGGACCTTACCCTGGTCTCCGGCGACCTGCGAGCAGCCGTGGACGCTATCCGCCTCTCCCGGAGGACGCTGCGGACGATCAAGGTCAACTTGTTCTGGGCGTTCGCCTACAACGTCGCAGCGATTCCCCTTGCCGTCGCCGGCGTTGTCAACCCGATTGTTGCGGCAGCGGCGATGGCGTTCTCGAGCGTATTCGTCGTCTCGAACTCGCTTCGGCTGCGTCGTTTCCGAACACTTGAGGAGGCATCGTGACCAAGGTTGCCGAATCCGCTTCCGAGGTGGCAACCCCCACCTACGGCTACGTCGCCGACAAGGAAGCGCTTGTCAAGCGAATGCGCCGTATCGAGGGCCAGGCGCGCGGCATTGAGAAGATGATCGCCGAGGACCGCTACTGCATCGACATCCTCACCCAGATCGCGGCGGTCGACACTGCGCTAGAGATGGTGGCCTTCAAGATCCTCGACGACCACGTGAACCACTGCGTAAAGGACGCGCTCGCGTCCGGTGACAAGGCGGTCGCGGCCGAGAAGAGCAGCGAGCTGCTCGAGGCGGTTCACCGATTCACCCGCACTCGCTAGGAGAATCGGTGACGACTCAGCAACGTTCCGCGTCGGCGCTCGTGATAATGGTTCGGGTGAGAAGCAGAGTGAAGCGCGGGCATCTTGTCTTGGGGCCCCTTCCTGGTCACTAGAGCAGGAGTGACCTACCGGCTGTCTCCACGCTGAAGCAGTCGGGTCCGCGGAGCGCGAATGCCAAGGAGGTTGCGAGACCCTCTGCCCGACGCTCCTCACGGAGGCGGGGTCCCGGTTGCCTCAACGGCTCGCGTCTGGCTGCCTGTCCAGTCGAGAGCCGGCCGCGCTGTCCCACCCGTCTGGGCGACACAGCCCTCGCTCGCAGGCCGACCGTATGATCTCGGCCGACCTGACTGGCTGATAGAGGAGATGCTCGATGGAGATGGCGACCTTTCTCGAAATGGCAAAGAACACCCGAGAGGTCCGGGTAATCGTTCGAGGCCCGGGGAAGGTGGTACCAGTACGTGCTAGCGAAGAGGACCTTCCCGCTCGAGATCGAGGGGACGGACGTCGTCGTCAGCGCCGAGCCGATCACGACAGCGACGCCTCACGCCGACGTGAGCGCCGCGTACAAAGCCAAGTACCCCGATGAACCGGAAACGCTGGAAATGGTCAGCTCGCCCGTCGTTGCGACAACGCTCCAGCTCGTACCGGCGGAGGAATGACACGCATCACGAGGCGACCGGCGGTCGCCTCGGGCATTGGCTCGGAACCACTCGACGCCACCGACCATCACCTGGGGCGCATAGTCGTTACCAATTTGGCTCGCGAATCCTGGTCGGTCAGAACACATGCGACGTCGTACCTCTTCTGCCAGCGAAGCGCGGTTCGGCGCCGCCTCTGTCTCACCAATCGCACGACACCTAGTGTTGACTGAAGGCCGGAAGGCCAAGGAGGCTGCGGAACGCACGGGGAACGCCCGTACGGACAGCCGGTCCCGGTGCTCAACGGGTGCCATCTTGCCGATCTCGGACGGAGAGGTCGATTTGTGGTCTTCACCGCAAAGCCTGAGTTTCTCTTGCCGTCGCTACGGGTTTGAGCAACTCTTCGGGAGATTCATCGCAATAACTGCGTTGCTCCAGCCGGCAAAGCACGCCGAGGATGAGCAAGCCAAGTGTGCCATCTGAGTCCAATCGGTCGAGGAGCCCTGTCACTAGCTCACCGTTCAGTGCCTACGCGTGCGTCTCGTCGAGAGCCCACACAGGGACCGCCAAGTCGGAATGCCCGGCACTCGAGTCGTAGAGCCCGACTTACCCAAGCGTCCCTGTGGCCAGCTGCAGCCCAAGGCTCGTGACAGCTACGAGAATCCACAACATCGCTCCCAAAGCGAGAGGCTGCAGCCCTGTCCGGCGGATATCGCGGAGTCGGGTCGACAGTCCTATGGCGGCGAGCGCGACCGTGATCATCAACTGTGATGCCTCCGACAAGGCTCCGTGCCAGGCCATCGGGATCAGTCCGAAGGTGTTGGCAGTGACCGCCATGAGGAACCAGACGATGAAGACCGGCATCACGCCTCGGAGACGGGACACAAGAGAAGGCCGTTGCGCCAGGCCTTCCTCCGGCTGGCTTTGCCTCGAGCGCCAGAGCGCGAGCACGAGAGAGATCGGAATGATCATGAGTGTCCGTGTGAGCTTCACGACGACCGCAAACGATGTCGCTCCCCTGCCGAAGATCGACGAGGCTGCCACGACCGAAGACATGTCGTTGACCGCGGTGCCGGCCCACAGCCCGAACGAATGCGGTGAGAGGCTCAGGAGTCTGCCGATGGTTGGGAAGGTCAGCACGGCGATCACGTTGAAGGTGAAGATGGTGGTGATCGCGTAAGAGACATCGGCCTCCGAAGCGGAGATGACCGCATCGGTGGCAGCGATCGCCGAGGCTCCACAGATGCCAGTGCCTACGCCGATCAGAGTACGCAGGTCGTTGTCGATCGACAGTGCTCGCCCGAGCAGTCGTGCGCCCAGGAGCGCAACCGCCAAAGTGCCGAGCAGGACCGGCAGCGACGATGACCCGGTCGTAACCACCTGGTGGAACGACAGTCCCGTGCCGAGCACGATGATCGACCCCTGTAGGACAGATCGGCTCGCGAACCCGAGCCCGACGCGAGCCGAGCGGGACGGCGGGCGAAAATGCGCAACCGCGATGCCCCCGAGGATCGCGAAGACAGGTGCCCCAACAACTGGCGCAAGATGACCCAGCAAGGTAGCGACGCCGCCGAGCGCCAGAGCCCAACCGAGACCAGGCAGGCGTGCAGAGATGCGGCCTCGAAACGAACTATCAAGATGGGGCTCCGGGTCCCGGCCTGTGCGAGGAGCAACCCGCGTGATTGTCCCTGTGCCCACAAGATCCACTGTGCGCCGGTTCGCTTGGCTCCAGAAGAGCGGTTCTCGACTACTAGTTATAAGCTTGCCTTATGCCCCTTGCTGAGCCGGTGCCCGACATCCGCTCGCTCGATCTCCTCCAGAGCGTGGCCGAGCTCGGCTCGATCAGGCAGGCCGCGCTCGTGCACAACATCAGCCAACCGGCGGCGAGCATGCGACTGCGTTCGCTCGAACGCACGCTCAACCTCCAACTTCTGGATCGTTCCGGTGGCCGGGCGCGGCTGACCCCAACCGGGATGGCGGTCGTGCAGTGGAGCACCGAGGTGCTCGAAGCGATGCGGACCTTGCTTATCGGGACTGCGGCCGCGCGATCCGACGGGCAGATGAATCTGCGGATCGTCGCCAGCATGACAGTGGCCGAGTACCTGGTACCAACGTGGCTCAATCGGCTGCGAGCTTCCGACCCACGGGTCGTGGTGTCGCTCCAGATGGGCAACTCGGAACACGTGGTCGAGGTGTTGAAGCGTCGGGGTGCAGATGTCGGCTTCGTCGAGGGCAGTCGTGCACCATCTGGGCTCGGATCACGCGAACTGCAACCCGATGACCTCGTTGTCGTGGTGGCCCCGACCCATGAGTGGGCACGGCGACGAAGGCCGATCACCGCTTCCGAGCTAGCTGCGAGGCCGCTTGTCCTGCGGGAAGCCGGCTCGGGAACCCGTGAGGTTCTCGAGACGGCTCTGAGGTCGGTTGGACTCGAGCCCACATTGATGGTCGAGCTGGCATCCACGACGGCCATCAAGGCAGCCGTCGCGTCCGGGACCGGGCCAGGGGTGCTCAGTCGTCTTGCCACCCAGGGTGACGTGCAAGACGGCCGGCTGGTGATCGTCCCGACCGAGGGCCTTTCGCTAGAGCGCTCAATCAGGGCCGTGTGGGCGGCAGATCGGTCACTTTCGTCTGCCGCGACGCGCTTTCTCCGCCTGGTCGGCGAACCTTCCGCTTGATGATACGGAACGCCTGATCCCACAGCGCCGCGAGGCGAAAGGGCGACTGCGCCCCTCCGGATCACACGGCGCGGCCGGCAGGTCGATCTCCCTCGGTGGCCGGCCCAACACCAGCGCCAGACCGCCTACGGCAGTCAGGGTGAAGGTGGGAACTGCGAAGGGTGCGACCCGTGTTCCGAACCACAGCTCGAACATTGGAACGTCGTCTCCAGCTCGACGCTGAAGGACTCCCAACGGACACCCCTTGGCGAGGAGTAATGCGGTTCCCTCTCCGAGGAGAACGCCAACGGCCAGTCTCAACCAGGGATCCCGTCGTCGAACGATCGCGCAGAACCACACATAGCACAGACAAGCCAGTTCGCCTACGCCGATTGTGCTGTGCGCCGCTCGGAACATTCTGGCTTTGCGGCCCAGCGTCGGTCCTCGACCCATGAGTCGAGATCGTCACACAAGACCGGAGAGCCTGCAACGCAAGAACATGACCGGCCGACTCAAAGTCGTGGGACCCGATTTCGTCGATGCCCGGGGCATCAGTGCGCGAGCGCCGCACGCGCCTCGCGAGCACCGTAGTAGACGAGGACGTAGCCAGCAGCCGGATCGGCCCACCACCAACCGAGTGCAGCGTTGAACACGAGACCGAGCAGCACCGCGCTCGCCAGGATGCCATCGACAAACGTGACTCGACCCTCGGTTCGCAGCACAGCGTTCTCCAGAGCTGCGCCGGTCCTTGCCTTCCCCCTCGACAGGAGGAACATCGCCCCAGCCGTGACCGCTGTCCAGACGATGCCGAGCGTGCTGTGTCGGGGGTGGAATCGGGCGACTAGCACCACGGTGCTCTGTATCGTGAGGTACAGGGCGAGCGCGACGAACGCTCCGCCGATGAGCCGCATGGCTCGCAGCTGCCGCTTCTCCGCAACGTCGGCCAGCTCCCAGAGCACGACCGTTGACGCGCCGATCTCGATCAGGCTGTCGAGTCCGAAGCCTGCCAACGCAACTGATCGCGCCGACACCGCTGCGATCGCCAGGACGCTGATGCCTACGACGTTCCATCCGAGCGTTACCAGTTCCAGTAGTCGACCCCGGGCCAGCAACTGCTGGCGGTCGGCGGCGGCCATGTCGTCATCGTGCCATATGCCGAGGCGCCGATCACCCGCCGGCGGGCCGACCGTTGAGGCGCGCCCGTGCCATCTCGTCAGTTAGTGCTTGGACCTCCGAAGCCACCTGAGAGCCTCCCGATCACCTTGGAGCCTGAGCCGTTGCCACAGGACGGGATTGTCGGTCGACTGGCTCGCGTGGCATGCGATAGCGCGACTTTGACGCGCTCGATCGACGCGCACGTCGAAGTCGAGTTGCTCACGTGATCGGCCGACGAACCCTGCCGCCAGCCCGCAGTTCAGCGACGACGCGACCGCCTCGTCGAGAGCCCACGCAAGGACTGGCAAATCGGAATGCTCGCCACAGGCCAGAGCAGCCTCGGTGGCACGCTGATGATCTGGGTGGCCGGTAATGCCGCCCTCGTCGAATACGAGTAGCAGGTCGGCTCTGACCCGGTCGGCGACCTCGAAGACCTGCAAGGCCAACACGTCGAGTCTCTGTCCGGCCAGCCCCCCGTCCGGATAGTCGAAGAGTTCCACATAACCGACGCCCAGCTCCACCGCCGCGTTGCGGAGTTCGGCGCTTCGCACGCGGCCCAGCGACGACGCGTCTTGCCCGAGCGTCGACGCCTCGCCACGCGTAAAGCACACCACCGAAGTGGCGGAGCCGGAATCGGAGAACGCGCTTAGCGCTCCCCCGAGCCCGAAGCTCTCGTCATCGGGGTGCGCACAGACGGCGAGGACAGATTTGACGCGCGGCAGCTGGGATGAGATTTCGACGCTCCCGATCATGTTTCAACCTCGCAAACGCTAGGGGGGAATCCTGGGCCCTTGTCGTCGTGGCTCACGCTGGTTTCAACTGATACCCTCTGGGGTATATTCCATTACAGTTGGGGCGCTCCGTTAGGAGCCAAGCCAGGAGGGTGGCGTGGATCGCGAGTATTGGGACGAACGGTACAGAACCGAGGAACTGATCTGGAAGGCCGCGCCGAACCGCTTTCTCGTCGAGGAGCTGGACGCACTCGTTCCTGGTCGGGCGCTCGACGTTGCCTGTGGCGAGGGGCGCAACGCCGTGTGGCTCGCCTCGAAGGGTTGGCGCGTCACCGGCGCCGACTTCTCTCGCGCCGGGCTTGCCAAGGCACAGCGACTGGCGACCGACCGTGGCGTGGAAGTGACCTGGGTCGAGGCCGACGTCGTCGAGTGGCGGCCTGCGACGGCCTCGTTCGACCTCGTTGTGGTCATGTACCTTCACCTTCCCGCCGAGCAGCGCCGCCGGGCTCTGGCGCATGCCGCAGCCGCCTTGGCACCCGGTGGAGTCCTCCTCGTGGTCGGCCACGACACCTCCAACCTTGTGAAGGGAACCGGTGGGCCACAAGACCCGGAAGTCCTGTTCACACCGGAGGAGATCGTCGAGGACATCTCCGGCCTGCAAATAGAGCGGGCGGAGCAGGTCAAACGCACCGTGGTCACCGACGCTGGTGAAGCAACCGCCATCGACGCGCTCGTCAGGGCAGTGCGACCTTCCTGACCCTGAGCACCAATACGTGCGAGGGCCGCCTCTCAGCCCGCCCGACCGATCACGCCGGCCGCCTCTGACAGCCGTCCCGCAGCCTCATCGGCGAGCAAGGCGAGGGCGTCTCCAGGCATCAGCGTACGGGGATCGGCGATCGAGACATGGGTGCGCTCGCCGTCACCTGCAAGCACGACGTTGCACGGGAGCATCAAGGCAACCGACGGGTCAAGCTCGAGGGCCCGGTAGGCGAAATGTGGGTTGCAGGCACCGAGGATCTTGAGCGGAGGCCGCTCGACACCGAGCTTTGCCTTGAAGGTGGCGGCGACATCGATCTCGGTCAGAATACCGAAGCCCTGCGAGGCCAGGGCCTCGCGAACGACTACTTCGGCTCGTTCGATCGGTAGCTCGACGGTGATCTCGATGCCGTCCATCCCTGGCCTCCTCGAATCGCTCGCTGTTCAGGCGAGCTTCATGAACATCTTCTGCACGGAGTCAATGGCATAGCCGTCCGCCTTGGCTAGGTCCGGGTTCTCCAAGCAATAGGTGAGACCTGCGGCGACCAACCGGAAGCCTGCCTGCTCCAGTGCTTTGGACGCTGCGGATAGCTGCGTCACGACATCGCGGCACTCCCGGCCTTCCTCGAGCATGCGTTCCACGCCTTGAACCTGGCCGGCAACTCGGCGCAGGCGCTTTCGGACATCGTCCACGACCTCATCGGGAAGCTGCATTTCGAACTCCTTTCATCGTTTCCCGCCTCCAGGAGCAAGAAAGTGCTCCCGTGGCTGGCGACGGACGGCTGCCCGTGGCGTACACGGCGAGCAGCTCACGGTCCGAGGCAAGGACTGAGATCGAGGTGGCCATGTCCTCCAACAGGACTTTGATCGCACCAGAAATCGACCAGGCTGCAAACTCCTCGGACTCACGGACTGGGACAGCGACGGGTTCGTCGATGCCCATGCTCGATGTAAACCTGCGGACGGACACCTTTCGAACAATCATCGACTCGCTCTCATCTCTCGCTCCACTGACAGTGCAGCGAGTGACCACAGAGGCCCAGTGGGATTATACCCATCCGGGTATCGTAAGGAGCGGACGTGCGAGAGCAGTTGGCGCGCACCGCGGATGGCTCTGTTCCCCTGCTGCTGTTCAGTACCGCTTGAACCATGTCGCGGTTCGTCTTCGCGCTCTCGAGCCACTTGTCGTTGGCAGGCGTTCCGGCGACGCCTGTCCCCCCGTCCGGGGTGACTGGTGCCTTGTTCCCGCAACATCGCCAAAGGCGATGCCGCGCTAGCCGGGCAAGCACGAAGATCCGTTGAGCCGGGTATCTGGGTGCCAGGGCGCAAAGGCGCTGTCGGGGATGAAGTCACCCGTTCGCGGATCCTGGATGTAGGCGATAGGCGCTTCGGCACCGCCTGCGATACGTGCGACCGCGGAGATCAAGCGGCTGATGTCGGCCTCGGTCGTGTTGATGCCCGCGCTTGCGCGTACCGCCCCGGGCATCCGGGTGCGGTCACCTCGGCGCACCTCGTTGCGGAATTCAGTGACCTCGGCATCGGTCAGGCCGAGGAGCCGCATTAAGTAGGGATGAGCACAGAAACAGCCGTGCCTCACGCCAATGCCATCTTCGGCCGAGAGTCGGGCAGCCACAAGAGCGTGCGAGAGACCTTCGACAGTGAAGGTCGCGACGGGCAACATGTCGGTCCGAGGATCCGGTCCGAGCACGTGCACAGCGGGGATCTTCGCCAGGCCTTCGCGTAGGAGCTGGCCCATGAGGTGGTCGTGGGCAATTATCGCCGGCCAGCCCACCTCGGCAAGGGTGTCGATCGCAGCGTGCAACGCCACTGCCCCGACCACGTTCGGAGAACCGGCTTCCTCGCGGCCGGGAGGGTCGGTCCAGACAACTTCGCCAAGCTCGACGAGGTCGACCGCGCCGCCACCTGCCAGGAACGGGTCACCGTCGGCGAAGGTCTTGCGAGGCCCGACGAGCACGCCTGTTCCAAAGGGTGCATACATCTTGTGGCCGCTCCAGGCGACGAAATCGGCCTTCTCGGGGAGGGGACGGTGAGGCGCGAGCTGGGCACCGTCGACAGCTACGGGGATCTCCCGGTCATGGGCGGCGTCGATGATCTCGTCGATCGGTGGCAGCCATCCGGTGATGTTCGAAGCGCCGGTGACGGTGAGCAGGCGCGGCTTGGGGGACCGGTCCAGTTCATTCGCGACATCGCCGACTGTGAAGGTCCCGTCGGATCGGCACTCGACATAACGGCACGTGGCTACACGAGACCACGGCAGGAGATTGGCGTGGTGTTCGACAACTGAGGTGACGACAACGTCGTCGGGACCCAGGCGCAAGCGGTACGCGAGGTGGTTGATGGCTTCGGTTGTATTTCGGCAGATGATCGCGATGTCGTCACGATCTTCGCGTCCCGCGAACGAGAGTGCCGCCCCACGTGCGCTTTCATACGCCTCGGTAGCCAACTGGGACTTGTAGCCGGCACCACGATGGATGCTCGAGTACGACGGGAGGAACTCCTCCACGCGACGGAGCACTGGTTCGAGCGCGCTCGTCGACGCAGCAGTGTCGAGCGCTACATACGGTCGTTCATGGCCATCGACACAGGGTACGAGCATCCCGTCACCGACCAACGCAACCGGAAGCCTGATCACGATCCTCCTCTCTTGACTGCGCCGTGGTTGACCCTAGCGACGCCGCCGACGCGGGCCCGGGGCGTAATGATAGATGTGGCCTGCTCGGGATAGAACGACGCCGGGACTCAATGGGGTGGGCACTTCAAGGTATCCCAATGCTCCAATACGAGGCCAAAGGGCGCGCCTCATGCTGGCCAGACAAGAAGAGATTCGATGCTCCACCGGCACCTCGACGAGGCTTCACGACGTCCATTGGGCACCGAGGACCGTCCAGCTCAGCCGCGACAGCGGCAACCAGGACCATCCCCCCGTGTACCAGTCACGATCGCCAGTGCACCCAGTACCGCGATGATCAACCAGGCTCCGCCGAACAACGAACCTACGACGAGGAGAACCAGCCCGGCACCGATTCGCACTGCCCCTCCCGCGCTGGTCGCCATGAGCCGAGTGAACGCCATCCCGACCTCCTCCGTTAGCCCGCACGGGTCTCAAGCCATACCCTAGCGGGTATACACAATCCAACGCAACGGGACGGCGACATTCCCTGGCAGCTCCTGCCGGCACGCTCATACCGGCCGGGCGTTGGCAGGACGACCCTCGACTTTGCCGGGGGCAGGTTCCAGGACCCAAGCATGATCGCGGAGACGGCCCAGGTGATCGTACGACGAGAATTCAACTTGGGTGGCGGTGATCTCTTCGCTTCTCTGGAAGATCTAAACCCTATTGGATGGGACGTCGACAGCTCATCGTCGAGTCAGCGCCTCTACGGAACCGTCGCGGAGCTGCCCAGGGACCTCCTCGTCCCGGAGAGCAGTATCGGAGCTTCGTACCCAGCGACCGACCTGGGGGCGCGCGAACTACTTCGCGACCCTCGTTGCGTTCAATGTCGTGCACTTTTGTACGAGTGGCTCGAGCGGAGTAGCTAGTCGGTCCAAACCAACCGCTCAGGGGTGCGCTGCGGCTGCCGTGTGTTCAGGACGGAATACCCTCAGGGGTATCGTTGTTGAACATCGCAGAGTCGTTGAGGCAAGAGAGGGCATGAGCAAATGGCAACCGTCAACCTGACTGCAAAGAATTTCGCCGAAGTCTTGTCATCGAACGACATTGTGCTCGTTGACTTCTGGGCGTCGTGGTGCGGTCCGTGTCGCGCGTTCGCCCCCGTCTTCGAGGCAGCTTCCGCCGAGTATCCCGAGATCGTGTTTGCGAAGGTAGACACCGAGGCAGAGCGCGAGCTGGCCGGATCGTTCGCGATCATGGCCATTCCCACCCTTATGGTCTTCCGGGAACAGGCCCTGGTTTACTCCCGTCCCGGCGCGCTGCCGGCAAGGTCACTGACCGACCTCATCGGGCAGGTGCAAGCATTGGACATGGACGAGGTGCACCGGCAGCTCGCGGCGGCCGCGACCGAGCGCTCCGCTTGATCCATCAGAGTGCTGCGGCTGCCGCCGGGACTGGCAACTAGATCGGCATTTCGAAAGGGCACTCGCCTCGCCATCATGGCCACACCCGGCTGCGGTCGAGTTCGCGCGCTCTTCGTGGTTGCCGCCGTGCTGGGTCAGTCCGTTGTTCGGCGGCAGTCCGGGCACAGCCCCACCAGGTTGAACTGGTGCCCGGTGACCTGATAGCCCTGCTCTTCAGATACCACGCGGGCGGCCTCGGCCATGGCCCGCTTGAGGCGGGGTGAGGGCGTCACGTCCTCGACCTTGCCGCATCTGCCACAGATCAGGTGATGGTGATGGCCGGCCAGCTCCTCGGCCAGTTCGAAGCGATCGTGGTCATCAATGCCGGAGACCCTCCGGACCACTCCGGCGTCTATCAACACCTTGACATTGCGATAGGCGCTGCTCTGGGGAAGGCCGGCGCTCAAGGCCAGGATCTCCGGTACGGAGAGGGGCCTTCCGGCTGCGGTCACTGTGGCCACCAGGGCCTGGCGCATCGGGGTGTATCGCTGCTCGAGACCGGCAAGGCGCCGGGCAACCTGCTCGTGAACGGACAACATGGTGCTCACTCAGTCAGTTCTACAACGTTCGCGGTAGGACTGTGGTGAAAGAGCACGGCCGCGAACCGCGTTGAGATGTCCATGCCAGGCCGTCAACAGTTGGGTGGTTTGGTGGGACGGGCGGCCGAGTCCTCCCAGGTTGCACCGATTGCCAGGCCTCTCTGGGACCGGACCCTCAAGTGAGCGCCGGCAGCACCTCCTCGCGCAACAAGCGGAGCGGCGCCATGTCGAACGGGTGACCGATACCGATCACCCAATGCGAAAAGCCGATCTCGGTGTAACGCCGGAGCTGGTCGGCGACCTCGGCCGGCGTGCCAAGAAGCCAGTTGCCTCGCTGGCCTTCGAGCTCTTGGCTATGGCTCGCAGCGGTCCGCAACGCGAGGGCCTCGGCTTCTTCATGCGTTCGTGCCAGCGCGAAAAGGGGATGCACCGACAGCTCGATCTCGTCGAAGTCCCTCCCTACCTCCTCGCAACACGTTCTGAGACGCGCGGCCCTCTCGGCGCATTTGCCGGGTGGTCCTTGCATGTTCCAGGTCGTCGCGTGTTTGGCAGCCAGTCGCAGGGTACCGAGGCCCGAACCGCCGATGGTGATCGGCGGGTGCGGCTGCTGCAGGGGCTTCGGCTCACAGGGCGCGTTCTTGACGCTGTAGTGGTGACCCACAAAGGTTGTCCGATGCTCGCGCCAGAGCGACCTCACGATCTGGAGCGCCTCGTCGAGACGCTCGTATCGCTCAGCAAGAGAAGGAAAAGGCAATCCGTAGGTCCGGAACTCCCGCTCCGCCCAGGCTGCCCCGAGAGAGAACTCCAGCCTCCCGCCGCTGATGTGGTCGACCAGCGCGGCGCTCTTTGCCAGGGTGGCCGGGTCGCGATAAAGGACGCCGTTCACCAGGACCCCGATACGAGCGCGGGAAGTGAGGGTCGCCATTGCCGCCAAGGTCGTCAAGGCGTCAAAACAGGCACCGTCATCAGGCCCCGAGAACGGCAGCAGGTGGTCGCAAGTCCAGACAGAGTCGAAGCCGAGGTCTTCGACCGATCGCACCGCCGCGGCGTAGTCCTGCCAGCTGGTGCGCTGAGCTTGAAGCTGCACCCCAAAATGCAACGAACGACCTCGTACCTCCATGAACATCCCTCCATTCCGCTCGCAGGGCCGGCAAGGCCCCAGTCGGCAGCGTCCTCGGCCTCCAATGGGCTAAAGGGCACCCCGGACCTGGAGCCCGAACGTGCTGACTTGGATCGGGAGCACCACGTAGCGCGCGTCTAGCTCGGCCACGCGGCGCTCGAGCGCCTCTTTGGCCTCCCGGGTGGCACTCAAGATGGTGAGCGAGCCGCCGTTTCCACCGGCCCCGTTGACCTTCCACCCGAGCGCCTCATGGGCGGCCGCGATATCGATGAGACGTCTTGCGTCCACACCCACAAGTTCGGGGTGCAGCGCCTTCTGCGCCTCGGTGTTGGCGATCATCGCCCGACCGAAAGCATCGAGGTCCTGGATGAGGACGGCGTCGCGGGACGCGACCGCCGCCTCCCGCAACAGCGAGAAGACCTCCGGCCCGCCAGATCCCACGTTCTCGATCACCTGACGGTGCACCGCCCAGGAGTCGTGGGCGCGACCGAGGAATACCAGCGTCAGCAGGGGGCTGAGCTCCTCCCAGGCCGGCAGCGTGTGGACAGTAGCCTCCGGGTACGGCTCGATCTCGAGATAGATGATCCCGCCGAACGCCGCACTCAGCTGGTCCTGGATCCCGCTCTGGGCGCCAAGGACGTCGACCTCGAGCCGATGTGCCGCGTAGGCGACCTCGCGCGGCGACAGCTGCTCGGAGCGTACGGCCGCCAACGCCCCCAGGAGCGCAACCGCCACCGCCGCGGACGTACCGGTGCTGCAGCCAGCCGGCACGCCGGAGCGGACGCTGATCTCCAGGGCGAGGCCCCTCGGGGGTGCGAACGCGTCGATGGCGGCCTCCAAAAGCGGGTGGCGGGCTGCCCGGGATGCCCCGGGGACAACGGGGTACCGATCGCCGAAGCTCTCCGCGACAAGCATCACCGGCTCGGGGCCTGCCGTCGCGCGGATCGAGACCTCGACTCCGGGGGTCACCGCGATGTTCAACACCCTTCCCGGCCCGCCGAACCAGGTGTCGGTCCACCCACCGTTGTCACAGATCCGGACAGGAGCCGACGCCTCGATCATTGGCCAGCACCCCCGATCGTGTCCGTCAAGAAGATGAGCATCCGCTACGTCCCCGGCGTCATGATCAGAGCGGAAGATCCGAGCAAGGCGCCAGGTGGGGAGAAGCTTGCCACACAGGGCCTTTCGGGAGCTAAGCCGACAGCGGCGAGACCAGTCGGGCGCCCTCGTCGAAAGATAGGAATCGCGGCTCTTCTTCGACGACCACGTCTGGCCGGTCCTGAAGAGCAGGCAGGCAGCCTTCGGAGACGACCAGGTGCTCGAGCGCCAGAGTGCTCCTGATGTGCACGAGGCGCAGATCGTCCACCGTGAACGGCCGCAGAGTGTCGAGCATGGCCCCGATGGCGTCGCGGTCATTCGGCACCGTCAGCGGCAGTCGCATGTCCTCCGGGAAACATGCAGTGATGGCGTTCACGGCCGTCACCTCGAGGTCGATCTTCTCGATCAGTTGCGGCGTGGTGACGTCGATGAAGCCGAGGCCGCAGGCGTTGCCCTCCGAGACTGAGGTCAGGTCGCGCACGAAGATCCGTGTGATGCGGGGACGTTCCCTCTTGACCTGCCAGGGCCCCAGGGAGCGTCCGATGACGTTCGGGTCCAGCCCCGCGCCGCTGATGTCCTTGCCCATCTCGTCGATGATAAGCAGGTCTATGTCGTCGAGGGGAAGACCGGGAAGGAGCCCTCGTGCGACGCCCTGCAGGGCGAGCTCCTCGGACTCGATCTCCGAGCCGGGCAAGAGCCGCACCTCGCAGGCCCTGTGCTGCTGGTTCTCGAGGATTGCCACCCCGAACAGGACGGGCACCCGTTGCAGGAGTGCGGCAGCCGCCTCGCGCACGATCTCGCCCAGGTCGCGGACCACGCCTGCGCGGTGCAGCTGGTCGGCCCCCTCCTGGTTGCCCAAGCCGACACACAGCATCTTCATGAGGCCGCTGCCCATCGGACCGGCGAAGTCCGTGTGCGGCTTCACCCGGTTGACGAGCACAATCCCGTCGGAGTCGGCGGCGAGCCGGTCCAGGCAGAGCGGGATGTCACCCACGGCGCCCATGGGCACCACGTCCATGGTGGCCCGGATCGGCGCACCGGCCGTTTCCGACGTGATGCCCAAACCCGCCAGAACCTCGGCCTGGCCAACCGCGGTCGCGCCCCCATGGGAGCCCATCGCCGGGACTATGAACGGCTCGCAGCCGGCCGAGCGCAGCTCGCCCACGACGGCCCGCACCGCGGGCAGCAGGCCGTCGACGCCCCGGCTGCCGACGGCCACCGCGACCCGCGCGCCCGCGGGTGGGTTGACGCGCCGTCCGAGACGCCGCCACTCGCGGACCACCTCCGCGCCCACGTCGACGGGCGGCGGCACGGTGAACATCTGGTGCACCCGCCGTACCCGCGGCAAGTCGAGTTCGCCGCGGTGCAGCGAGCGCACGAGCGGCGGGATAGTCACCGGATCGTGACGACTTCCTGGTCGGAGTCCACGTCCAGCATGTCGCCGTCGCGGATCTGCGCCAAGTCCTCGGGGGCACAGCGCACCAGTGGCACACCTACGACCACGGCGCTGGCCACCAGGACCGTGTCGAACTCCGCGACCACGACGGCAGCCGGAGCGGTACCGGCCTTGGACAGCTGGTAGAGGCCATCGGCCTGGACTACCGAGCTTCCCTTGCCGCCAGGGCAGACGAGCACGGCGCCGACAATGGACCGGCCCTCGATGGCGTGCCCGGACTCGATGACAGTCCCGGTGGCCGGGTCCACCAGGTAGAAACAGATCGCGTCGCTGGACACGACGGCCGGTCCGGACGCCTTTCCCGGCGCCGCTCCCCTGCAACCGATCACGGAGACTTCACGGGCAGTCATGACGTTTCTCCCTTGATCGCGGCCTCCACGCAGTCGCCTACGCTGCGCAACGCGAATTCCAT
This sequence comes from uncultured Acidimicrobiaceae bacterium, assembly GCA_963807575.1. GTDB lineage: Bacteria > Actinomycetota > Acidimicrobiia > Acidimicrobiales > Bog-793 > Fen-455. Next base: position 47,033 of record CAWECD010000012.1, on the reverse strand, counting down.
GTCACGGCGCTGGGTGTAGTAGGCGCCTTTCAGCGAGTCGGTGACGCCCTTCTTCCCGGCCAGGTGCTTCCACACGACCTGGTCGATGCAGGTGTCGGGGACCAGATGTCCTCCGGCCCCCTCGATCACCTTCGCGATGCCCATACGCGCCGCAAGCTCCTTGGCGTAGAACGAGGTCATGACCCAGAACTCGGCCTTGAACTGGCGACCACCGATCCGATCGGCGATCGCCCGAAGTTGGTCGAGCGACAGGTGAGGGCAGCCGAGCAGGGCAAAGTCGATGGGGCCGCCTTCTGCCGACAGCATCTGCTGCTCCTCGGCCAGATCGCCGGCCGTGACGACGACGGTGTCGCCGGGCGGGTCCCCGCCGAACGCCGCCTCGAGCGTGGGCGCCTCGGGGGTGACCCCGACGATGTGGTACATCGGCACGTTGCCGCCCGTGTTCAGCTCAGCGCCCAGGTTCATCAGCGCCTCCGGACTCACACTGGCAGGAATGCCCGTGAACACCGGGATGAAGGCTGTCTGCACGGCGGCGAGCCGGGGCACCGCGTAACCCAGCAGGTGATAGTCGAACTCGTCGGTGAGCGTGGGCTCGACGTGCACGTGCACCTGTCCCTTGCGGTTCTCGTCGAGCAGAAGGCCGTAGACAGGCACCCGGCCGGTCACTGCGGCACACAACGCGGACTGGGCCGACTCGCGGTTGGTGCGTGCTCCGTAGACAGAGTTCATGTAGGGGGTGGCGCTGGACTCCGAGTACGCGGTGACCTCGCCCAAGCGCGGAACGTTGCCCTGCAGGTAAGGCGTGCAGCTATAGGTCAACTGCGCGCCCAGGGCCCGGTAGGCGGCCTCGGTCCGCTCCATGGTCTCCATGTCCTGCGGGGTCAGGCCGGGCAGCTTGCGGAAGAACTCGAGGCAGAAGCCCGGGTTGACCGTCGGCGGGACCCGGCACACGGCCCCGCCGGCAACCAGCCGCTCCGCGAACCATATGTCCGCGTCCTGGTTGCTCAGGGCGACATGGGCGCGCGAGATGTCACACATCTGCTCGGCGTCGAACGCCCGGCCGATCGCGACAAGGACCTGCATGGCCAAGGCGACGCCTTCACCGTCGGCCCCGTCGAGCATTTCGCTGTCCCGGTCGGTGAGCTTCATCTCGTCGCCCCGGTTTCCCCGTGCTCGCGCATCGGCACCCGCAGCCCGTGCGACGCGGCCACCTGCACGGCCTCGGGATAGCCGGCATCGACGTGACGGACGACGCCGCTGCCCGGGTCGTTGGTGAGCACGCGCTCGAGCTTCGCGGCGGCAAGCGCCGTGCCGTCGGCGACCGTCACCTGGCCGGCGTGGATGGAACGGCCGATCCCGACACCGCCACCGTGGTGGATCGAGACCCACGAGGCACCCGACGCCGTGTTCAAGAGCGCGTTCAAGAGCGGCCAGTCGGCTATCGCGTCCGATCCGTCGCGCATGGCCTCGGTCTCGCGGTAGGGCGAGGCGACCGACCCACAGTCGAGGTGGTCGCGTCCGATCACGATCGGCGCTTGCAGCGTGCCCTTGGCGACCATGTCGTTGAAGCGCAGACCGAGCCGATCGCGCTCCCCGTAGCCGAGCCAGCAGATCCGCGCCGGCAGGCCCTGGAAGTGCACGCGTTCACCGGCCATCCTGATCCACCGACCGAGCGACTCGTTGTCCGGGAACTCGTCGAGCACCGCCTGGTCGGTCGCTGCGATGTCGCGCGGGTCACCTGACAGCGCAGCCCACCGGAACGGGCCCTTGCCCTGGCAGAACAGCGGCCGCACGTAGGCGGGAACAAAGCCGGGAAAGTCGAAGGCGCGTTCGCAGCCACCGGTCTTGGCCTCGGCGCGGATCGAGTTGCCGTAGTCGAACACCTCGGCCCCCCCGTCGAGGAACCCGACCATCGCCTCGACGTGCCGGGCCATCGACTCCCGGGCCCTATTGGTGAGCCCTCCGGGGTCCTTGGCCCGCAGGTCCGGCATCTCGTCCACGCTCACGCCCTGGGGGACATACATCAGCGGGTCGTGCGCCGAGGTCTGGTCGGTGACGACGTCTATCTCCGCCCCGATCGCGAGCAGATGGGGCACGATGTCGGCCGCGTTGCCCAGAATCCCTATCGACAGCGCCTCGCGGCTGTGCTTCGCCTCCATGGCCCGTTTGAGGGCGTCATCGACCCCGTCAGCGAGGACGTCGAGATAGCCGGTGTCCAAGCGCCGTTGGATCCGTGAGGGATCGACCTCTACGCACAGCACGACGCCACCGTTCATCGTGACCGCCATTGGCTGGGCGCCGCCCATGCCTCCCAGCCCGGCGGTGAGGGTGATCGTGCCCGCGAGGCTGCCGCCGTGGCGCTTGGCCGCGACCGCGGCAAATGTCTCGTAGGTCCCCTGCAGGATTCCCTGGGTTCCTATGTAGATCCACGATCCGGCGGTCATCTGGCCGAACATCGTGAGCCCCAGCTCGTCCAGCCGGCGGAACTCCTCCCAGGTCGCCCACTGCGGTACCAGGTTGGCGTTGGCGATGAGGACCCGCGGCGCCCACTCGTGGGTCCGGAAGACACCCACCGGCTTTCCGGACTGGACGAGCAGCGTCTCCTCCGGCCCGAGCTCTCGCAGGCTCGCGATGATCGCGTCATAAGCGGCCCAGTTGCGAGCGGCCTTTCCTCCACCCCCGTAGACGATCAACTGGTCGGGATGCTCGGCGATGTCGGGGTCGAGGTTATTCATCAACATGCGCATCGCCGCTTCCTGCGGCCAGCCCTTGCACGAGAGTTGGCTGCCGTGCGGCGCACGTACGGTGCGCGGTCCACTTGTCATTTCGTCACACTCCGGTTGATTCGACAGGTTCGGCGGGCTGAGCCGGCACCGAAGTGGCGTGAGGCATCACGTCGACACCCATGTGCAAGACGTAGTAGAGAACGGTCGCCACGATCAGGCCCAGGATCCAGGAGATGTCCCCACCCCCGAGGTGGGCGACCATCGGGCCGGTGTAGAAGGTCGTGCTCATGAACGGGATCTCCACTCCGATCGCGACCAGGTAAGCGATCATCGTGCGCCAGTCGAGCCGGCCGTAGATCCCGTCCGGCCTGAAGATCGAGTCGATGTCGTACTGCTCCTTGCGGACGAAGTAGAAGTCGGTCAGGTTGATCGCCGTCCACGGGATGAGGAAGTACGCCAGGAAGAGGATGAAGTTCTCGAAGTTGCTGAGGAAGTTCGAGGTGGCGGCGATCGCCAGCACTGTCCCGATCACTGCGGCAACGACCACGAAGATCGCTCGGGCCCCACGGTGCACCTGCATCCGGCGGAGAGCCGTGATCGTCGTCGTGGAGGACATGAACATCCCGTAGAGGTTCAGCACGTTGGCCGCCACGATTCCCCCGATGATGATCAGGGCGATCAGCCAGCCCGTGTGATTGTTGCCCAGGCCCGTGAAGAAGGTCACGCTCCCGCCGTTGAACAGCTTGGGCGCCACGGCGAGCCCGATCGCACCGAAACCCATGAGCCAGTAGGAGCCGATGACCGAGCCCACGGCGGTCCACCAGAAGGTGGCCGCCATGTTCGTGTCCTCGGGGAGGTAGCGGCTGTAGTCCGCGACATAGGGCGCATAGGTGATCTGCCAGGTGGCAGCGAGCGTGATGGCGAGCAGGAAGGTGCCATAGGGAACGCTCCCGGAGACCCACACCGCGCTGATGTGGTGCAGCGTGAGGAGCCGGATGGTGAGGTAGACGAAGCCGAGGCCGCTCACAAGGCTGATCCACCGCTCGTACTGGTGGATCATGCGGTAGCCGTAGATCGCGAGCACTGTGCACAACAGGGAGACGATGACCGTGGCCAGCTTGTCGTTGATGCCCCACCATGCGGCGAGCGCCGCGCCGCCGAGAATCGCGCTGGCGGCAAAGTATCCGACGTACATCAAAAGGACGAGCACCAGCGGCACGATCGCGCCGTAGAAGCCGAACTGGGCTCGGCTCTGGATCATCTGGGGAATACCCAGCTTCGGTCCCTGAGCAGAGTGAGCAGCCATGAAGGTGACGCCGAAAAGGTTGCCTATGAGCAGGGCGAGCAACGCCCAGGGCAACGACAGCCCGATTAGTACGGCGATGGCCCCGGTCGCGGCAGCTGTCACCTGCATGTTCGCCCCGAACCAGATGAAGAAAAGCCGGTTCGGTGTGCCGTGCCGCTCCGAAGCAGGAATGTAGTCGATCGATCGGCGTTCGATCTGCAAGCTGCTTGTGTAGGTCTCCTCGGTGCTCATCGCATCGCCTCCTGTCGTCGATGCCAGGCGCGGACAGGCAGGAGCGTGATAGCTGGATATTCGCCCGCGTGTCCACATCCGGCGAAGAGTCAAAGGCCCTGTATGTGTCCCAGTGTCTCACCCCTACTGGGGAGCAGGAACCTTCGCCGCTGACACTATTTGAGTGATTCCAAAGGATTCACGCGTGCTGGATTCGTTGTAGCAGATCGCGGCAGCGAGTACAAGCGAGCTTCGGAGCCGGTGAACGACCAGATGCTGCACGCTGCGCCCACAGTTGGGTTCCAGGTCAACAGCCGGTTCGTGCCGGCACTGCTCCTCCCGCCCGAGCTTGCGGAGTCGATCGCTCGCATCCCGTCCGTCGGGCTAGCCGAGCTCGCGGACCGCGGCTTCCAGGTCGGTGATATTGACTCCGCGCTCTCGGAGGTCTTCGAGGTTGATGATGACATTTGCGATGGCGCCTTGCTGCGCCGCACCCAAGAGGGCCAGGGCGGTGGTCCAGTCGCTCTTCATCACCGGCCGGACCCGGCCGGCCAGCTCCCGGAGCTCCCCGGCGCAGGTCGACGCGAGCCGCGCGGTATCGAGCGGCACGTCCGCGGCGTGCCGGATAGCGGCCGTCCAGGCTTGCTCCGCCTCCGGCCCGGGCTGAGCCTTCGTCGCCCGGCGTGCTGTGATGGTGTCCGCGTAGGCCTGCGCGTCCTGTTCGACCAGGCCGAGAAAGCGGCTCCGGGCGGCGGCCAGCCGTTCCCGGGCCGGGTCGAGCGTCACGTCGTCCTTTCCGGCCGAATAGGCGGTGACCATCTCGCCGAGGGCAGCGCCCATGGCGCCGGCGGCAGCCGCCGCGCTCCCCCGCCGGGTGTCGGGGTACGCGCTGCCAGCCGGGCGGCGAAACCGGAGAAGGACTCCGCGGACGGCTGTGCATCCCGCACCTTGCGCTCGAGGACCGTGCTCCGGTCGAAGCTGTTGAGCTGCAGGTAGTACTCAGCGGCGTCGAACAGGGCATCTTCGGGCACCAGTCCCACGATCTCGGTCTCCTCAACCCCGACCCCGAAGCGTGCCGCCTCCCGTCGCACCGCCTCCACGGCGCGATGGATCGGGGTTCGCCGGTAGTCGGTCAGGTTCATCGACACCTGGGCACGCTGGCGCTCGTGGATCTCGAAGCCGAGCGCCTTGACCTCCACCAGGCCGCCGTCGCGGCCGCGCACGGCGCGTGCGACGCGCTTTGCCACCGCGACGTCCGGGGTCGTGAGGTAGGCGTTGTACGCGATCAGCACGGGCCGGGCACCGATTGCCACCGCACCCGCCGTCGGGTGCACCCGCGGCTCGCCGATGTCGGGGCGCCGCGCGGGATCGGTCGCGATGGCATCGCGGATGACTTCGAACTGTCCGGCGCGCACCCTCGCCAGGTCCTGGCGCTCGGGCAGCCGAGCAGCCTGGCCGTAGAGGTAGACCGGGATCTGCAGCTCCTCCCATACCCGGGTGCCGAGCGCGACGGCAAGATCGATCGCCTGCTCGGTGGTGGAGTCGCCCAGGGGCACGAATGGGACCACATCGGTGGCGCCCATCCTCGGGTGCTCACCCTGGTGGCTGTTGAGGTCGATGAGCGTCGTCGCCGCCCTCATCATCTGCAGCACCGCATCCACGAGCGCCGGCCCCTCACCGACGAGCGTGACGACGCACCGGTTGTGGTCGCCGTTCTGCTCGACGTCGAGCAGCGCCACCCCTGGTCTGTTCTGCACCTCGGCCACGATCCGGGCGATCTTCGACTGGTCCCGGCCCTCTGAGAAGTTGGGGACGCACTCAAACCAGTTCATGCGAAACCTCCTGAATGTGCCGCCACCCCGAGATCCCATCTTGGCACGGCGCGGATAGAGAGCAAGGCGGCAATCGCCGCCTGTGTGGAGAAGCCGACAAGTATGTTCCGCCTGTATGTCGACCTCGATGCGGCGGGACTCGGGCCCTGCCTCGTCGCAACTCGACCGTCTGGCGCGTCCGATCCGCATTGCAAGCGGCTCGCTCGATCAGCGTGGACACGCGGCGGCGGTCGTCGTCTTGCAGCCCTTTCAAGTTGATCAGCGCGAGGGTGGCGGCTCGGCCGCGGAAGCGAGCTCGAGGAAGCTCCCGGGCGCGATCTCGAGACACGGCGGTTCGTCAGCTGAGGCCGACAATCTCGCCGTTCTCGTCGATATCGATGATCTCCGCAGCCGGGTGCGTCGACAGCCCCGGCATCGTGCTCATCTCGCCGCAGATGAGGTAGACAAAGCCCGCCCCAACCGAGGCACGCGCTTCGCGCACCGGCATGCGCCACCCCACCGGCGCACCCTTCAACGAGGGGTCCGACGAAAGCGACAGGTGCGTCTTGGCGATGATGACCGGCAGGTTCCCAAAGCCGTTCTTCTCGCACGCGTCGATCTGGCGGTTCGCTGCCGGTAGGTAGTCGACACCAGCGGCGCCGTACACCTTGGTGGCCACCGCCTCGACCTTCTCGCGCAACGGCGCCTCGCTCTGGTACAGCATGTGGAAGTCGCTCGGCTCGTCGGCCGCCTCCACCACGGCCTGCGCGAGCTCGACGGCTCCCTTGCCACCTTCGGCGAAGCTGGTGCACACCGCCACACGGACTCCCGCCGAGGCTGCGATCTCCCGGATTGCCTTGTGCTCAGACGGGAAGTCCCCAGGAAAGGCGTTGATCGCCACAACAGGGGACACGCCGAAGATCTGGATGTTCTCGATCTGCTTGCGCAGGTTCGAGCCGCCGAGATGGACCTCCTCCGGGTTCTCCTCCAAGATGGCAGGAGGCAGTGGCCGCCCGGCCGCGACACGGTGCCGACCGGAGTGCACCTTCAGCGCGCGCACCGTGGCGACGACCACAGCGGCGTCGGGCTTCAGGCCCGAGGTACGGCACTTGATGTCGAAGAAGCGCTCAGCTCCCATGTCAGCCCCGAAGCCTGCTTCGGTGAGGAGATAGTCACCGGTGTGGATCCCGATGAGGTCACCGACGATCGACGAGTTGCCGTGCGCGATATTGCCGAACGGTCCGGCGTGCACGATCACCGGGGTGTTCTCGATCGTCTGGAGCAAGTTGGGCTTGATGGCCTCGCGCATGATCACGGTCATCGCCCCGGCGCCCTTCAGGTCCTCCGAGGTCACCGGGTCGCCGTCATCGGTGTAGCCGACGACGATGCGTCCCAAGCGGGCCCGCATGTCCTTCAGCGACGTCGAGAGCGCGAGGATGGCCATCACCTCCGACGCGGCGGTGATGTCGAAGCCTGTCTGGCGGGGGATGCCGTCCTGCTTGGTACCGAGCCCTATCACGATGTTGCGGAGCGCGCGATCGTTCACGTCGAGAACTCGTCTCCAAGTGATGTTGTGCTGGTCGATCTTGCGCTCGTTGCCCTTCTGCAGATGGTTGTCGACCATGGCCGACAGCATGTTGTGAGCGGCCGTCACCGCGTGCATGTCGCCGGTCAGGTGGAGGTTGAAGGACTCCATCGGGACGGCCTGGCTGTAGCCGCCACCAGCGGCACCACCCTTGATGCCGAACGTGGGGCCCATCGAGGGCTGGCGGATCGAGACCGTCGCGCTCTTGCCGATGTGGCGCATGGCTTGCCCGAGACCCACGATCGTCGTCGTCTTCCCCTCACCTAGCGGCGTCGGCGTGATCGCGGAGATGACCACGTACTTGGCCTTCGGTCGGTTCGCCAGCTCGGCGATGGCCTCCAGCTTGATCTTCGCAACGTTCTCGCCGTAGTACTCGAGCAAGCGCGGCTCGATTCCCATGTTCCTGGCGATCTCGACAATCGGCTTGAGGCGAGCCCGGCGCGCGATCTCAAGGTCGCTCGGCATGGCCATGTCAGATCTCCTCTTTGGTAACCATCGGCCTCTGTGCTGAACCGGCCGACCGCGTCCACGGACTGTTGACTCGGTATCGCCCGGAGGCTTGATCACTCTTGAACAGCTACGAACAGGCACCTGCGAGGTCATCTCCGGCGACGACGGGTTCACTCTAGCGTCAGGGGCATGAACGCCGATGACGGGCTCTGGCTGGTTCAGGACCGTCCGGGACCGCCTCGAGCCGGCCCGGGGCCGCCTCGATCCGGCCGTGACCGGCGTCATGGCGAACGCGTCTTGCCCGGCGAGGCAAAATGATGCTGTGCTTCATTGACGCGCGGTGATTCGGAGAGTCGCCTCGCCGCAGTTGTAGCCCGAGGTCCTCTCAGGAAGTAGACGAATGCCCTCAAGAGCCCCCTTCCTTACGAGGTGGTCGCCCCGGATCGGGCGCAGGGCCGCACGTCTCCACCTGCTCACAGGGCCCGCTACGACCGTTGGCATCTGGTCCGCCCCGGTCTGGCTGACCCTCTACCTGATCGGTCAGGGTTGGTCCAGGGTCTGTGCCTACGCGGTGGCCGGGTTCGGCTGCGCATGCCTTGCCTTTGCGGCGATCAGCATGCACCTGATGTACAAGGCGTTGAGCGTGCGGTTCGGTTTCAAGGTCTCGTGGCGCAACGCACCGCCCTACCGTTACAAGGCCTTCGGGACGTGGTGCCGGCGCAACGGCGTCGACCCGGCCACCGGGCGGCCACTCGAGGGCCGCAGCCTGCGCGACGAGCGTGTGCCCCGCAGCGCTGCGCACCGCAGCGGCCCGCTCCTCGGTCCTGCGCGCCACAGTCCTGCACGCCGCAGTCCAGCACACAGTGCTCGGTCGCAGGTCACCAAGTGATGGACAGATGAGTTGCGCGTCGCCGGGGAAGAGACGACATAATGGCGCGATTGAAAACACCGGGTGGCGGTGACGGGCTCTTAATCGTCCCAAGGAGGCCTGAGTGATCAACGACGGTGACACCGGGTTCGTTCTGATCAGTGCCGCGCTGGTCATGGTGATGACACCAGGCCTCGCGTTCTTCTATGGCGGCTTGGTGCGACGCAAGAACTTCCTCACCATCATGCTGCAGAGCTTCATCTCGATGGGCGTGGTCACCGTGCTCTGGGTGCTGGTCGGCTACTCGCTCGCGTTCTCCGGGAACCTTGGCGGCGTCATAGGCAACCTCTCGTGGGCCGGGCTGCGAGGAGTAGGAGCAGCGCCGGGGCCCTACGCCCCGCACATCCCCGCTCTGGCGCACTTCATCTTCCAGGAGATGTTCGCGATCATCACCCCGGCGCTCATCACCGGCGCCTTCGCCGACCGGATCGCCTTCAAGAGCTACCTCAAGTTCCTGGTCATCTGGAGCCTGCTCGTCTACGTGCCGATCGTGCACTGGATCTGGGGAGGCGGTTTCCTCATGAAGTGGGGCGTCGAGGACTTCGCCGGTGGGATGGTCGTCCACACGAGTGCAGGCTTCGCGGCCCTGGCGTCGGTGTTCGTGGTCGGATCGAGGAAGTTCGCACCCGGTGAGAAGACGGTCCCGCACAATGTGGCCTTCGTCGGCCTCGGCACAGGGCTGCTGTGGTTCGGTTGGTTCGGCTTCAACGGCGGCTCGGCGCTCGCGGCCGACGCCGTGGCGGCGCAGGCCTTCGTCAACACCGACATCGCCGCGTCGGTCGCGATGTGCACGTGGCTGGCCATCTCATGGTGGCGGTCGGGCAGGCCCAGCATCGTCGGTGCCTTCACAGGAGCGGTCGCCGGCCTGGCTTGCGTGACCCCGTGCGCAGGCTTCGTGCCGACATGGGCGTCGTTCGCGATCGGCCTGCTCGCCGGTTCGATCTGCTACTCGGCAGTCGCCCTTGTTCGCCACATGCGCTGGGACGACGCACTCGACGTGTGGGCTGCGCACGGCATAGGCGGGCTCCTGGGTTCGATGCTCGTGGGTGTCTTCGCCTACGAGTCGATCAACGTGGCCGGGCACAACGGCCTCGTCGCCGGCAACCCTGCCCTCTTCGGCAAGCAGGTCGCCGCCGCCTTGCTGGTGGCTGTATACGCCTTCGTCCTCACCTGGGTGATCCTCAAGATCTTGGACCGGTTCGAATCTGTCCGGGTACCGGACGCGGTCGAGCTGGCCGGGTTGGACACCGAGCTGGAGGAGCCGGACGCCTACGTGTTCACCTGATCGGTGACCGCAGCGGGCGAGGTCAGTCGCTGAATACGGTCTTGATGTTGGTGAACTCGCGGATGCCGGCCGGTGAGAGCTCTCGCCCGTAGCCCGAGCGCTTGACACCCCCGAAGGGGAGGTCGAAGTACGAGATCGTCATGGCGTTCAGGTAGACCATGCCTGACTCGAGGTCGTCGGCGAAGCGCCTCTGCTCGGCGGCGTCTCGGGTCCAGACACTCGAGCTGAGGCCGAAGCTGCTGTCGTTGGCCAGAGCGATCGCCTCGTCCAAGTCGGTGGCCCGGAAGAACGACGCCACCGGCCCGAAGACCTCGTCGCGGTAGACCCTCATCTCCGGCGTGAGCTCGGTCAGTGCGGTCGGCTGGACGAACCATCCCGGACCATCTGTGGTCCGACCACCGCAGATGGCCTTGGCGCCCTTGGACAAGGCGTCCTTCACCTGCTCGTCCACCTCGTCGCGGCCTTGCGCGGTGGCAAGCGGGCCCACCTGGGTCGCCTCGTCGAGCGGGTCGCCGACGACGAGCTTGGACATGGCCTTGGCGTAACGCTCGAGGTACTCGTCCGCGATCGACTCGTGGACGATGAAGCGCTTGGCCGCGATGCAGCTCTGGCCGTTGTTCTGGACACGCGCCCACACCCCGATCTCGATCGCCCGGTCCAGGTCCGCAGAGGGCATCACGATGAACGGGTCGGCGCCGCCGAGCTCGAGCACCGTCTTCTTGATCGCGTTGCCGGCGATGGCCGCAACCGAGCGGCCGGCGCCTTCACTGCCCGTCAAGGTGGCGGCCGCCACCCGGTCGTCCTCCAAGATCGCCTGCACGCGGTCGCCGCCGATGAGGAGCGTCTGGAAGACGCCTTCGGGGAAGCCCGCGCGGCGGGCCGCGTCCTCGATGTTGAGCGCCGTCTGGGGCACGTTGGAGGCGTGCTTCAAGAGCGCGACATTGCCGACCATGAACGCCGGCGCGGCAAACCTGATGACCTGCCAGAGCGGGAAGTTCCAAGGCATCACCGCGAGCACCGGCCCGATCGGCTGGTACTTGAGGTACGAGCCGTTCTTGGCGGCAGTCCCTGCGACGGGCTCGTCGGCGAGCATGGCTGCGGCGTGCTCGGCGTAGTAGCGCAGCACGCCGACGCACTTGGTCACCTCGTTGCGAGCTTGGACGATGGGCTTTCCCATCTCGAGGGTCATCATCTCGGCGATCGCCGCCTGGTCCGCCTCGAGCACGTCGGCCATGGCACGCACGAGCCTTGCGCGCTCGTCGAAGCTGGTCCGGCGGTAAGAGCCAAAAGCACTATCTGCAAGCGTGAGCCTCCGCTCGACCTCCGCCTCGTCGTAGGGCTCGAAGGTCTTCAGAGTCTCGCCCGTCGCCGGGCACACCGATGAAATGGCCATGGCCACGTTGTACACCGCTGTGGTTCGCGCAACCAAGCTGACAGTCGCCGATCGGGCCGGTCTCGAACCGTCCGTTCCCAACAAGCTCGTCGACTCGCTACGCTCGGCGTTCATGGCACTCGACACCCGTGGTTGGCTCGACCGGTATGCAGCGGCGCTAGGTTCGCCACCCATCACAGACGAGGACGTCGAAGGGCTCCTCGCGCTCGCAGGAATCGCTTCACATGCATCTGAGCGCAAGTCGGCGCCCGTCACGTGCTACCTCGCGGCGCGTGCGGGTGTGCCGATTGTCGAAGCTCTCGCCACGGCCCAACGCCTCGCGGACGAGCTCGCGGAGCCTGGAGGTCGGCACGACGCCGACTGAGCGTGGGCGCCGGTTCAGCGCACAGCTTCAGCCCCGGACCTGACAGGACTCTGCCTGTCTTGAATCGCAACGCCGGGATCGTCCTGGTCGGGGGGCGTTCGTCGCGCATGGGCTGTCCGAAGCCGGTCCTGGAGTGGCACGGTTCCACGCTCGTGCGGCGCGTCGCGGGGCTCGTGGCACGTGGCGTGGAGGGTCCCGTGGTGCTGGTCCGTTCACCGGGCCAGGCGCTCCCTTTGCTTCCCGACACCTTCGAAGTCGTCGAGGACCTCGAGGAGGGCCGCGGGCCACTCGGTGGTCTCAGCGTCGGCCTGGCGGCACTCGCGGGTCGTGGCGAGGTCGCGTACGTGTCGTCGACCGATGTGCCGTTTCTCCATCCGGCGTTCGTTCGTCGTGTCGTCAGTGGGCTCAGCGACGGCGTCGACGCCTGCATTCCCTTCGTTCGCGGTTTTCGCCAACCGCTCGCGGCTGCCTATCGAGTCAGCTTGGCGCCCCTCGTCCAGAACCTGTTGGACTCCGATCGCCTCCGGGTTTCCTCCCTCCTCGAGGCGTGCCGCTGGCGCGAGCTCGACGAAGCGGCGCTCCTCGCCGACGCCGACGTGGCGCTGTTCGACCCGGGGCTCGAGTCGGTGACGAACCTGAACGATCCCCACGAGTACGAAGAGGCGGCACTCCGCCCCGCTCCGACGGTTCAGGTCCGATATCGCGGCAAAGGGCTCGGCGCGAGCGTCCTGGCCCCGGACGACACGACGGTCGACGCCGGCGCTTCAAGGCGAGTCACTGTCAGGGCGGCGACACTCGGAGCCGCCGCCGAGGCGATCGACGTGGTGCTCGGCCCGCATCTCCTCGCCAGGTTGAACGGAGGCCGGGTGCGCCAAGACCCCGAGGAACCCCTCGCCAAAGGAGACGTGGTCTCCTTTGTCAAGGTGGGGACGGGCCCATGACCTCAGTCGCCCAAGCACTGGAGGCCTGGTACTCGGTGTGCGCGAGCGCCTCGTGCCCAGACCGCGTGGAGCCCGTGCTGGTTCCGCTCTCCCAAGCCGTCGGCAGAGTCACGGCTCGGACGGTGTGGGCTCTCCGATCGTCGCCCTCCTTCGACGCCTCTACCATGGACGGCATCGCCGTGCGGGCATCGGACACGACGGGCGCCGGCTACTCAGCACCACTTCTGATTCCCGCGAGCGCTTAGGAGGTGATCGACACCGGGGATCCTCTTCCCGACGCCTTCGACGCCGTGGTGATGCGTGAGCAGGTCAGGTTCGCAGACGAAGGGGCCGAGGTCCGCGACGAAGTCGCGCCCTACCAGAACGTGCGGACGATCGGCGAGGACATCGTCGCCAATGAGCTTCTCCTCCTCGAAGGTCACCGACTGCGCGCCGTCGACGCCGCCGCCTGCGGCGCCGCAGGCGTGACCGAGGTGCTCGTCCGGCGCAAGCCGATCGTGGCGGTGCTGCCGACCGGCGACGAGCTGAGACCGATCGGCACCGACCTCACGCGAGGACAGTTCTACGACACGAACTCGCTCATGCTGGCCGCGCTTGCAAAGGAGATCGGATGCGAGGCCATCGTGCTCCGTTGCGATCGAGTGCCCAGTAGTTGCACGCACTCTCACGCAGCCTCTCCTTGCGAAGAGGCGGTGACGGCCTTCGCCGGTTGCCCGGAGCCGTCTTGACGCTTCCTGCCCCGAGGGCTTTTCGGCGAGTGGGCACCGGTGTCGCTGGTACACCAAGTATCGCCTCTGCGTCCGTTTAGAGTCTCCGGGCCACTCCCGGCGACGAGGTGCTCCCTGCCGTGGTCGGCAAGGTTGCGGGCTGCGTTCTGGTCCCGGTCGAGGACCAGGCCGCAGTGCTCGCAGCCGTAGGTCCTCGTCGAAAGAGAAAGCGTGGCTTTGGCCTTCTTGCACGACGAGCACTGCTTGGAACTGGGGAAGAAGCGATCGGCCACCACCAGGTGACCACCGTGCCAGGCCATCTTGTAGCTGAGCTGGCGGCGGAGCTCACCAGGGGCCGTGTCGAGAATGGACCTGTTGAGCCCGGCCTTGCGCCGTGCTCCGTTACGAACAAAGGCGCCGGGGTTGCAGGGATGACCTTGGGCCTGGGACTAGCCGTCATGTTCCTCACGGCGAGGTCCTCGATGACCACGGTGCCGTAGGCTGGTGGCCAGGTGGGTTGTGAGCTTGTGCAAGGCGTCCCGGCGCACGTTGGCCACCTGGCGGTGACAACGGACCAGCTTGGCCCTGGTCCTGGCCCGGCGCTTGGAGCCCTTCTGGCGCCTTTGGAGCTCCCTGTTGAGCCGGGCCATCCTCCGGGCGTAGCGGGAAACGGGTCTCGGGTTCTCGAACAGCTCACCGCTGGACACGGCGGCAAGGTGGTGCACCCCGAGGTCCACGCCGACGATGGCGTCGGGGTAGGTGGCCACCGGGTCGTGACGCTCCGCCTCGCAGCCGAAGGACACGAACCACCGGCCGGCCTCTTCTTTGACGGTGGCCGAGAGCACCCTGGCGCTGCCGGCCGCCACCTGGTCCGACAGCGCCGTGGTCGGCTCCTTGGTCCTTATGACCCCGAGGCGGGGCAGGCGGACATGGCGGTCGTCGACCACCCGGATCGCCCCGGTGCTGAAACGGCAGCTTTGACGGCCACCTTTCTTCTTCAAGCTCGGGAACCCCATGGGCCTGCCGGCCCGGGCGCCACTTCTTGCATCGAAGTAACCCTTTAGTGCCCTCCCCAGGGCATCGAAGCCGGAGTTGTAGGCCTCCTTGGAGTTCTCCCTCCACCAGGGAGCGAGCTCGTCCTTGACCAGGTTCCACTCTTTGCGCAACGAGTAGAGGGTCCAGGGCACCGGCCCGGCGGTCTCGGCCGCCCACGCCCGGGCTCCGCCGGCTGAAGCTCCTTGGCGCAGGGCCAGCACGTAGAGCACCTGTCTGGCGTCCAGGCGGTCCTTCACAAGGGCGAGTCCCCAGTTGTAGGCGAAACGGGAGGCCCCGGCGTGAGAGCTGAGGGCCGAACGCGTCGTCGAAGACGGGTCGAGCTCGAAGGCGAATGCCTGAGGGACCGGCATGCTCGGATTGTCGCAGCGGGGTGTGACGCCACCGCCTTCTCGGCCGCTTTGCGCGCCTCGGCGCCCGTGAAGGTGGGCGCAGAACCAAGTCAGTTCCTCGGACCAGCTTTCGGCGCTTTGCGATTCATGGCCGAGCCGACCTCGGTGGCTGCTTCGTCGAGCGACAGGCCGCGTCTCGTTGCGACTCGGCGAAGCAGGCCACCTGGCGACCGAGACCACCCCTTGGTCGCGGGAGGACACCCGGGCATGAGACCGTGCGACCACCGGGACTCTCGGAGCTCTCGATGTCCACCAGGATCAACCGGCCCGCCTCCCGGGTGGGCACCGGTAGCGTGCCTTCCCGGATATAGGTAGGCGGTGAACTTGCTCACCGCAACACGTTCCGCCCAATCGGACAGGTTCATATATCCCCACTGGAACATACGTACGCCGACTGGGAGCCACTCAGCGTGCGGCAGTTGTGAACCGTGTCGTCGCCCCGGTCCCGGGTCAACTCGACCGGTGGCTCACTTCCGGCGAACGTGTGAAGGCAGCACTACAGGAGGCGATACATAGCCGGCGAGCTGACCGCCGTCACTGGTGATATCGGACTTGTACTGGTCGTTGCCGGCCTCCACGACGCTGAAGCCGGTTCGCTCGCCGTCGCCGTTCACCACATTCGGGCCCCTGGCGCCCGGCGAGTAGCTGACCACGACCGCCACGTGCTGAGCCTGCAGGGTCTGCAGGTCGAGCCCGTAGACGGCGACGTCACCAGGTTGGGGCACGTATCCGGAGCCGACCGGGTGCCAGGTGTGGTGCGCGACTCCCCACAGGTAAAAGCTGGCCGAGGCCGCGTTCAAGTCGCCCGGGCCCAGGCCGTAGACGAACCTGACACGGGCCCTCCGCCAGACCCAGGCGGCAAAGTCAGCACACCATTGCTCGTCGCGGTCCGAGTTGGGGCAGTCGGCGGTCCCGGCCTGCCAGTAGGCACTGAAGCGGTTGCAGTAAGTATCGGGCGGATCGGTCTTGTAACCGATCTGGCTCGTGGCGAGCGCGACGATCCGGGCGCGCTGCGGGGACAACCTTGGCCCGGCGTTGCCACCGAGCACGACCGTCGCGACCACAAGCAGGACGATCACGACCAGTGCGAGCGCGAGGCGCCTCCTGCGGATCGCAGCGGCGCGCGCCCGGCGGCGCCGGCCGGCCGCCACGACACGATCGTTCCCCTGGCCGGCGTTCCCCTGGCCGGCGTTTCCCTGGCCGGACGGGGCCCTCGGGGGCGGCACGTCGCTCTGGCGCCGCGGGGCCGACGGCCACGGCAGGTCGGAGGTGGCCGGCACGTCTCAACTCTGGCGCGCCAGAGCTCTCCGGTGGTGTCACCGTGCTTGTGGCGGGCCCTCGGGAGCGTCCCAGGGAGGGAACGACACTTGCGGTCTGAAGACCTGCCAGCGTGGCCGGCTTTCACCCTCGAGTCCGGCTCTTGAATGCGGGCTTACACCCGAGGACCCGATACACACGCTACGACTGCGGCGACGCGAACGAAAGGAATTTCTCCGCCGAGGCTCGAAACCGTCGGACGTCGGGCGGCTTAAGAAAGCGGCTTAAAAGAGTCGCGTCAGAACCAGTGAAAGTAGGGATGGCCGAACCGCCAGACGATGACCTCGACCTTGCCGACGACGTACGAGGCCGGCAAGGTGCCCCACGCTCGGCTGTCGAGAGAGTTCCCACGGCAATCGCCCATCATGAAGTAGTGGTCAAGAGGGATCTTGGTCGTCGTGATGTTCTCGGCCGCCTCCGCGCACGATCCGGTCAAGGCCGGCAGCCACGGCTCCTGAAGAGGCTTCCCGTTGATCATCACCGTGCTACCGACTGAGGAGATCGTCTCTCCGGGCAAGCCGATGACCCGCTTGACCAGGTCGGCGTCCGCGGTGTCCGTGTCGGCCGGCGGACGACGGAACACGACAATGTCGCCCCGATGAATCGTGTAGCCGATCTTCACAACGACAATCCGGTCTCCGATCTGCAGCGTCGGCAGCATCGAGCCGCTGGGCACGAAGAACGACTGCACCGCGAAGGCCCGTAGCCCTGTCGCGACGAGCACCGCGATCAGGACGACCGCCACCCACTCGAGGGTTTGACGCTGCCACCGCCGCTTGTGCACGTGGGGGGCGGTGGTCGGTGGTGGCACCGGCGCGCGCGACTCGTTCAAATCGATCACAGTCTGCGCAGCTTAAGCCGGTCCGACCCCCGACTCTCCGGCAGGTGCTCGGGACGTGCCTCGTGCGACCGTCCTACGCCGGCTCGCGGCCTGTGCGTCCCTAACCCAGCAGCCGGCCCGCACGGACCACGGCGGCGACGAGGTCGACGCCGGGACGGTAGGCGAGATGCGCGGCGCTCGGCGCGTCGAGCACGACGAGGTCGCCGCGAAACCCCGGAGCGAGGGCGCCCAGGTCCTCTCGCCGAAGGGCGCGCGCCGCCCCGGCGGTGGCCGCAAACAGTGCCTCATCGGGTGTCATGTGCATTTCCCGCACGGCCAGGGCGATGACGAACGGCATGCTCGTCGTGTAGCTGGTGCCCGGATTGCAATCGGTCGCGAGTGCGACGGTGATGCCTGAGTCCAGCAAACGGCGCGCATCCGGGTATGGCGACCGTGTCGAGAACTCGGCCCCTGGAAGCAGGGTCGCCACCGTGTCGGATCCGGCCAGCGCGTCGACGTCGGTCCCGTCGAGATGAGTGCAGTGGTCCGCGGAAGCGGCGCCCATCTCGACGGCGAGCTGGACGCCCGGACCGTGAGCCAGCTGGTTCGCGTGCACCCGAAGCCCGAGCCCGTGGGCGAGCCCAGCTTGCAGGATCTCGCGGGCCGCGTCGGGGCCGAAAGCCCCCTCTTCGCAGAAGACATCGCACCACCGGGCCTTCGGCGCACAGGCTTCGAGCATCGGGCCTGTCACGAGTGCGACGTAGTCCTGCTCCCTCCCGCGGAACTCGGGTGCCACGACATGCGCGCCGAGAAAAGTGACCTCTTCTGCGATCGTCTCGGCAACATCGAGGCATCGCGACTCATCCGAGACCGTCAGGCCGTAACCCGACTTCGTCTCCAACGTCGTCGTGCCCTGAGCCTCGGCCTCTCGCTTGAGCTTGGCACCCATCTCCATGAGCAGTCTCGAAGAAGCCGAGCGCGTGGCCGCGACGGTGGCCGATATCCCTCCGGCGTCGTAGCGCGTTCCCGCCATTCTCGCCGTGAACTCCTCGACCCGGTCGCCGGCGAACACGAGATGCGTGTGCGAGTCGACGAAACCGGGAACCACGCACCGCCCGGCCGCGTCCAGCACCTCGTCGGCCGCCGGCGAGGTCGTGGCCTCCCCGATCCAAACCACCGTGCCGTTCTCGACGACGAGGTCGACGTCACGCCTCACGCCGAGTGCTCCTGATCCGAGCTCCGGGCGATTGGTGACGAGCAGGCCGATGCCGCGAACGAGCAGAGAGGCGACAGGAGGCCTCACGTCGCTGCCTCACGGTTCCGGGGGTTCGCGAGTGCTTCGTTCATCGCCCGGGCGCGCTCCCCAGCAGCTTCAACAGCGCATCGTGGATGCGCCCGTTGGTCGCGAGCCCGGAGCCGCCCTCGTACCCCGGCTCGCCGCGCCAGTCCGTGAAACGCCCTCCTGCTTCCGAGATGATCACCGGCATCGGAGCGACGTCGTAAGGCTTGGCCCACACATCGGCCATCGCGTCCAGCCTCCCGGTCGCGACGAGGGCGTAACCGTAACCGTCACCCCATGTGCGCAGTTCGAGACCGGCCCGTCTCACCCCCAATAGCACGGTCTCGTCCCACTCGCCGAAGCTGCTCGTGCTGAGGTAGCTCCCCGACAGCTCATCGCGCTCGCTCACATGAGCCGGCACTCCGTTGCAGTAACAGCCCAGGCCTCTCGCCGCATAGACCGTCTCACCGAGAGCCGGCACGTTGATCACGCCAACCGCGATGCCGTGCTCGTCCTCGAGGGCCAGCAGGTTCGAGAAGAGGCCCACGCCATGGGTGAAAGCCAGTGTCCCGTCGATCGGGTCCACGATCCATCGGCGGCCGGACTCACTGGGCTTCTCGTCCTCTTCCTCCCCGAGTATCCCATCGCCAGGGTGCCGCAGCTCGAGCTCCTCGCGGATGAGCCGCTCGGCTTGCCGATCAGCCTGGGTCACGGGCGAGCCATCGCTCTTCTGCTCGACGGTGAGCCCGGCCGAGCGGAAGTGGCCCAGCGTGAGCTCGCCCGCCCGGCGGGCCAGCTCGACAGCTTCCCCCAGGAGATGGGCGAGGGGGCCGGTTGTCGGCAGGGTCAGCTTCTCGAATTCGTCCGTCATGGGATATCTCCTCGGGGCCGACGGTAGGGCGCGCCGGCCGGAGCCGCAAGAAGCACTCAAGGCCCGACCGGGAGGGTCGATACTCCGAAGATGGACCGGGAGCGCCGATCGCGCTTGCATCTCCGTCTTGGGCAGGCTGCTGCCATTGCGTGCCTCCCGTTTATTCTTACGAGCACTCCGGTCGCAGCTAACAGGACCGCAGCGGCAGCCGTCCCGCTGACGACAGCGCCAAGCGGCCCGGCTGTGCCCGGCGCACCGAAGTGCCAGATGTTCCCAGCAGACAGCGTCTGGAACACCGACATCGCCGATCTTCCGGTAAACAAGCACAGCGCGACCTGGATGGCGCACATGGACGCCTCCACCACGAACCTCCATCCCGATTTCGGTCCCAACCAAGGCGGCTATCCGTACGGGATCCCGTGGACGGTCATCAAACCCAAGACGCAGGCCTTCATCCACGTGCGCTTCGAGTACGCGGACGAGAGCGACAAAGGCCCTTACCCCTTCGGCCCGACCACGCCCATCGAAGGCGGCCTGAACGCTTCGGGAGACCGGCACGCCATCATGGTCGATCCCGCGACATGCGTCCTGTACGAGCTGTGGGACGCGCAGTACGTTTCGAAGACTGCTTCGACCGCCGGCTCGGGCGCCATCTGGAACTTGAGCTCGAACGCGCTTCGTCCCGCCGGTTGGACCTCGGCCGACGCGGCCGGCCTGCCGATCCTGCCTGGCCTCCTCAAGTACCAGGAGGTGCTCGCGGGCAAGGTCGACCACGCGATCCGTTTCACGGCCCAGTGCACTGATGACACCTCCATCTGGCCGGCGCGTCACGAGGCCGGGTCCTGCGGCGCGGACTATCCCCCTATGGGGGCACGGTTCCGGTTGCGCGCCAGTTTCAGCGCCTCTGAGATCTGCAAGGCCGGGACGCCATACTGTGCTCAATTGGCCGTGATCATC
This sequence comes from uncultured Acidimicrobiaceae bacterium, assembly GCA_963807575.1. Taxonomy (GTDB): domain Bacteria; phylum Actinomycetota; class Acidimicrobiia; order Acidimicrobiales; family Bog-793; genus Fen-455. Next base: position 26,638 of record CAWECD010000012.1, on the reverse strand, counting down.
ACCGCCACTCCCTTTCCGCACATCTGACGACCGTTTCACGTCCCCCATCGCTCACTGGTAGCGGGTTTCTGGTATCCCCAACAGATCGAGGAGGACGGCCTGGAGCTTGGTGAGCTCGGGTGCGAAGGTCTGCACGACAGCACCGCTCGTGTCGGTGAGGTGCTGGCGGGAGAGCCCGCCGAAGACCTCGAAGATCCGCACCGCGCTCGGCGACTCGCAGGGTCGGTGTTCGGGGTAGAGCGGGATCTTCGCGAGGTCTCGAGCGGCCATGGCTCGTCTGATCTCGAGTTCGACGAGGGCATGAACGAGCAGGGCGATGAAGTGGCACGCCATGAGCCCCTCAATGCGCGCCGGGTCACGGAGGAACACCGGGGCGACGAACTGGTCGCCTTTGAGTTGGGAGTGGCGCCGCTCAAGGCTCGGCTGGTGCTTGTAGGAGGTGAGGACGGCGGTGCCGGTTGCCGTCTTCTCATTGGTGATGAGCGGCCAGCAGCCATCAGATCGGGCGTCGGTCCAGATGACGTCCTCGCGCACGACGAAGTGGATGCGGTACTTAGTGCGGGTGATCTGGCGATAGCGGGTGTTGACACCGGGCCGGCCGCGTGTCTCTTGGCGATGGCGCACCTCGGTGTACTCCTCTACTTCGAACCCCACCCAGCGCGACGCCCGGGCATCTTCTGTCGCCTTGGCCGCAGCCGCCTCGACTGCTTCAAGCGACTTCAGCCGTGACCGGTTCGACAAGAGCTTCTGGTTCAGGTCATCGAGGGCGGCGACCCCGGCGCCCACGCGCTCACTTCGCGCGTCGGCGTCACGGACGACCTTGTGCGACGAACGCACCCAGATGACCCGGAACCCCTCGGCCGAGGGCCAGGGCGCCTCGGTGGTGGAAAAGACGTCGTCGGGTTCGCCGATGTGTCTGGCGGGGCGGCGCAGGGCCTCGGTCCACTCGACCTCATGGTCCACCAGGTAGCGCCGGAATGCCCCGTCCTCCTTCCTCGTGGCGGGGAGCACGCTCACGAAGCGCCCGCCTCCTTTGTCGATGTGCTCCATGTTCTCCCTGGTGGCGAGCTTGCAGTCCGCCACGTACAAGAAGTCGTTACGACCAAGGAGTGCACAGAGGCTGTCCCAGGTGGCGATGTGGGTAGTCGAGTCCTCGGTGTTGCCCGACTCCAATCGATGGGCGATCGGCACCGCACCGTCGGCCGCCACCGTGAGGATCCACACCAGCTGCAGCAGATCGGGGCGGTGGTCCTTGGAGTGCCCCCTCGCCGCGGCCACGGTCGTCCTCCCGCCACGTGTCGCCCCTGTCGCCTGGGTGTAGGCCCCATGGAGGGTGATCGACGTCGAGTCGTTGTGCAGTTCGGAGCAGTCGATGCCGAAGCCGGCCACGGCGTCGAGCACGAGACGGCCGAGAAGGCTCGAGCGATCCGCCTCGAAGAGGCGCTCCAAGGCCCGCCCGATGCGGTCGTCGTTGATGAGGGAGACCTCGTCGGGCTCGAGCCCGAGGAACGCCGGATCATGACCGGTCGCCCAATCGTTCATCGAGTACAGCGGTTGATGCGAGAGCGCCAGGTTGCGCACCACCACGCCGATGGCCTTGGCCGGCGCCAGGCGCACCCGGCCGTCTGCGCCCGGCAAGTGTTCCTCGAGCAACTTCGCCATCGAGAGGCGATCCAAGAAGTGGTCCACCACCGGCAGGGCGCCGAGCATCTCTGCGTGCAATCGGAACGGACCGGGCCTGCTTGCCGTCATGCCCTACACTGTATACAGTGTCAGATATGAAGAGGTGGATGTTCCGGTGAGTGCACACGATGACCGACGCGCCGACCAGGCGCGCCAGCGACTCGTCGAGTTCCTCAATGAGGGCGGCCACGTGCTGCCCGGGAGCCTCGTCGAGCGCCGCACGCGCTGCGGCAAGGCCAACTGCCGCTGTCACGCTGAGCCGCCCGAGCTCCACGGCCCCTACCTTCAGTGGAGTTACACGCTCCAGAACAAGCGCTTCACCCGCTGGTTCACCCCCGAGCAGGAGGAGCGCTACCGGCCACGGATCAAAGCAGCCCGCCGGCTACGCGAACTCGTCACCGAACTCGAGCGGCTGGAAATCCTCAGCGCCGAGCGTGCAGAAGGATGGGGGACGTGAAACGGTCCCCAGATGTGCGGAAAGGGAGCGCCATGCAGCACTACGGCCTGATCCTCGCGGACAACGGCAGCAACTGGTACTTCCAGGGCAGCGCCTTCCCGCAGTGGCCGATCACCCTCGTCGACATGATGAAGCAGATCCCGGCGAGAGACTTCGTTGCGGTCGACGAGTCGTGCCTCGAGGTCAGCCCCAACTCCGGGCAGGCGTCCGGCGCTCACTGCCCGAAGGGCTGACTCCCGCGCACCGGACGGCGTGCGGACTGCTGCGGGGCCTGCCTGAGCAGCCTGGCGGCTGCACGTTCGCGACGCCTAGCGACCGCCGGCTGCCCGTTCGCGCCGCACGGCCGCAAGGCGATGGAGGACAAACACGGCGATGGCGACAACAGCGACAGCCACCAGCACGTAACCCGCGGCACTGAAGCCCTTGGTGATCTTGGTCCACTCTCCGCCGAGCTCGTAGCCGACGAGGGCGATCGCCGTGCACCAGATGGCACTTCCGGCAAAGGTGGCCGCACCAAAACGCACAAGGCCCATCTCCGCGAAACCGGCGGGAATCGATATGAAGGTGCGCACGACGGGCAGGATGCGCCCCAAGAAGACCGCCGGCTCACCTCGCCTGCGAAACCAGCGCTCTGTCTTGTCCAGGTCGGAGTTCGTGAGCAGAACGTAGCGACCCAGCCTCTCCACGAGAGGACGCCCACCGAAACGGCCGATGGACCAGCCCACGAACGAGCCGAGAAGCTCTCCGAACACGGCGAGAACGATCACGATCGCGATGTCGAGCCGCCCAGTCGAGGCCAGGTACCCGGCGTAGCCGAGGGTCACCTCGGACGGGATCGGCACGCACGCCGCTTCGGCAAAGGTCAGAAGAAGGAGCGCGAGATAGCCCCAAGAGGAAAGAAAGTGTTGCACGGTCCCCACTTTCTAGCCTGCGCACGACGGTTCTTGCCATCACGCTCACGAGCGAGCCGTTAGCCTGCCCGGGAGTGCCGCCCACTCGAGCCGCGACCCCCGACGGCGTCGTCCTGGCCCTGCACGACCTCGGGGGCGACGGGCCGCCCGCCCTCCTCGTGCACGCGACCGGCTTCCACGCCGGAGTGCTCGGTCCACTGGCACACAGTCTTGGGACCCGTTTCCACTGTCTAGCGCTCGATCTTCGTGGGCACGGCGAGTCCGGCGTGCCACCGGACCTGGACTTCGACTGGGTCGGGTTTGGGACTGATGTCCTGACGGCGGTCGACGCCTTCGGGCTCGAGCGTCCCGTCGGCATTGGCCATTCCTGCGGGGGCGCCGCGCTGTTGCTCGCCGAGGAAGCCCGCCCCGGCACGTTCTCGGCCCTCTACTGCTTCGAGCCCATCGTGTTCCCCTCCGGAGCCCTGCCTGTGCCCGACCCGTCGGCAGTGCTCGCTCGAAAGACCAGGCAGCGGCGGGAGGTCTTCTCCTCGCGGCAGGAGGCCTATGCCAACTACGCGTCGAAGCCGCCGCTCAACGTCCTGGACCCGGAAGCCCTCGCCGCCTACGTCGAGTTCGGCTTCGAAGACCTGCCGGACGGGTCCGTACGGCTCCGGTGCCGGGGGGAGAACGAGGCGCTCATGTACGAGGGCGGCTTGCGCCACACCGCCTTCTCCCGGCTCAACGCGGTCAAGTGCCCCGTCGTGATCGCCTGCGGGGCCGAGAGCCGCAGCTTCGACCGGGCTGATTTCGGGCCACTCGTCGAACGCCTTGCGAATGCCAGCCTCGAGGTCCTCCCGGGCCTCGGGCATTTCGGGCCTGTAGAGGCGCCGTCGGCCGTCGCCGACTCGGTGATCCGGACCCTTGACACACCTGCGGCGTAGCCTTGCCCCAATGACTTCTCTGGTCGCCGACCTGCCCCTCCCGAGCACCCTGTCCCCCTCGAAGATCACGGCCTTTACGAATTGCCCGCTCGCGTTCCGGTTCTCGGTCGTCGAGCACCTGCCGGAACCGCCGTCACCGGCGGCATTGAAGGGCACCCTCGTGCATCGGGCGCTCGAGCTGCTGTTCACCGAGCATCCCCGCGGCTCTCGAAGCAGGGAAGCAACACACAAGGCCCTGGAAGCGGCCTGGCAGGAGCTGCAGGAAGGAGACGAGCTCGAGGCGCTCGGGCTCGACGGGGCTGAGACGGCTGCCTTCCTCGTCGATGCGCACGTGCTCGTGGACCACTACCTGGAGCTGGAGGACCCGGACGGCGTCCGCGCTATCGGGCTCGAGCTGAACCTGAGCACCGAGCTCGACGGCATCACAGTGCGCGGCATCATCGACCGCCTCGACGAGCTGGACGACGGCAGCCTGGCTGTCGTCGACTACAAGACCGGACGCGCTCCGCGTACCGAACAGTCCAAGTCACGCCTCGGCGGGGTCCACATGTACGCCCTCATGTGCGAAGCCGAGCTGGGAAGACGGCCGTCGGTCGTCCGCCTTCTCTACCTGCGGGACCGGATCGCCATCTCCTCGGCGCCGACCGATCAGGCGATGCGTGGCACTCGTCAGCGGGCTCTGGGTGTGTGGTCCGCCATCGAACGGGCCTGCAAGGAGGACGATTTCCGGCCTAATCCGTCAAGCCTGTGCCGTTTCTGTGCCTTCCAGGCGTACTGCCCCTCGTTCGGGGGTGACCCGACGTTGGCGGCGTCGGCATTGGGCACCGCGACAGACCCCACAATCCCTTCATCGGTGCCCGAGGTCTTGGCGTTGGAAGCCGCAGTCGTCGGCATGGGGAGCTCGTCGGCTTGATTCGTCCTGTCGTCAAAGCGCTCGACGCCCGAGTCGACGCAGTCTTCGCCCCGCTGCGTGGCAACGCGATCGCGGACCGCGTCTTCTACACCGCCACGGCGCTCGGCGACTTCGGGCTGCTCTGGGTCGTGCTCGGCCTCGTGCGGATCCTGCGCGGTCGTCCTGGCGACACCAGAGCGGGACTGCGCGCAATCACCGCCACCGGAATCGAGTCTGTTGTCGTCAATATCGGGGTGAAGTCTCTGTTCAGAAGGCGTCGGCCGCGGCCTATGGAAGCTCACCCCTTGCCGTTTCGCCAGCCGATCACATCGAGCTTCCCGAGCGGCCATGCCACAGCCGCGTTCTGCGCCGCGACACTGCTCGCAGAGAACGAGGACCGGGCGCCCGTCTACTACGCGCTCGCGACCGTCGTGGCACTCAGCCGCATCCACACGAAGATCCACCACGCCTCCGACGTCGCCGGAGGCATCGTGATCGGCCTGGTGCTCGGTCACATCGGCAGACGCCTGGTCCCCCTCGAGCGACCCTCCGCCCGCAAAGCGGGCTCCTGAAGACCCCTCCGCTACCGCCTCAGGCCGGAGGCAGCGGTTACGGTCCCGGCTCGCGCCTCAGGCCGACGAAGCCGGCGGGCCCGGCCGGTTCGGAGGTGGCACGGCAAACGGGCTGGCGTCATCGACGGCGCCTGGACGCCTCATGAACTCGAGCAGCTCGATCGGGATGGGGAAGATCAGGGTGGAGTTGTGCTCGGTCGCGACTTCGGCAAGGGTCTGCAGCGACCGCAGCTGCATCGAACCTGGGGACGAAGCGAGCATCGTCGCCGCCTCCGACAGCTCTCTCGATGCCTCTAGCTCGCCGGTCGCGGCGATCACCTTGGCCCGGCGCTCGCGCTCGGCCTCCGCCTGGCGGGACATCGCCCGCACGAGCTCTGCCGGCAGTGAGATGTCGCGGATCTGGACCTCGTGCACCTCGACGCCGAAACCTTGGGTAGACAAGGCGATCTGTGCCTTCAGCTCGTTGTTGATGTCCTCCCGGTGTGCGAGGAGATTGTCGAGCTCATGGCGCCCGATGATCGATCGCAGGCTCGTCATGGCGATGCGCTGGCTGGCGAGCCGGAAATTGTCCACTCCGACGATGGCCCTTACGGGGTCTTCAACGCGGAAGTAGACGACGGCGTCGACCTGCAAGGTGACGTTGTCGGCCGTGATCGCGGACTGTGGGGGAATGTCGACCACCTCGACACGGAGGTTCACCTTGACGACCCGGTCGACTGCAGGAATGCGGAAGATCAGGCCCGGGCCCTTGGCCTGGGCACGTATGCGCCCGAACCGGAAGAACACCGCCCGCTGGTACTCGGTCACCACGGTCAGGAACGAACGAAAGGCGATTGTCACGACTATCGCCAGGACAACCACGCCCGCGACGATCCCGCCAACAACGTCGCCCGAAGCCAGAATGCCTGATAACACCATCGCGTCAGTGTGCCACTTTCGTCGTCCCCGCGAGCGGGCCGTCCGCCTCGTGCACGCCGACTCAGCAAACTGAGCTGCGCGATGGTTGGCTCTCGCGCGCACTGCGGCTACCGTCAATCCGGTGACTGCACTTGTCGAGAGACTTGGGTACGCGCCCGACGACCGCGTGCTCGTGCTGAGCTGCGCGGAGCTCGGGGTGTTCCATGCGGGGAACGTCGCGATCTACGAAGCTCTCCGCAACGCGACGGCCACGACGGCGACGCTGATGGTCCCGGCGCCCTGGGCGCGAGACGCTGCGGCACAGTACCGGGGAGAGGACATCGGCGTCGGTCTCACGCTCAACGCCGAGCACGATCTATACCGCTGGGGACCGATCACGCACGCGCCGTCCTTGCTCGACGGCGACGGCGGCTTCCCGCGCACGGCAGCCGACCTCTGGGACCACGCTGATCTCGACGAGGTGCGTCGGGAGTGCCGGGCTCAACTCGAACGTGCCATCTACTGGGGTTTCGACGTGAGCCATCTCGATGTTCACCTCGACGCCGTCGCTCTCAAGCCTGAGTTCTTCGACGTCTTCTTGGACCTGGCCGAGGAGTTCCGCTTGCCCCTGCGCTTGCCGGACGCTAGCGCGCAACGCCTCGCCGGCTTCCCGTTCCGGGAGCTCGCCGCCGAGCGCGGGGTGGTCTCACCCGATCGCGTCATCCCGACCGGCGCGTTGGCCCGCGATTTGGCCGGGAGCACACCGGGAAGGCTGAGCCGCACCACTCTCGAGCCCGGGGTCACCGAGGTTTGCCTGCGACCGGCACTTGACACGCTCGAGCTCCGTGCCGCGGCACCTGACTGGCAGGAGCGTACGGCCGACCGCGAGCTTCTCCTCGGCGGCACGGCCCTGGACCAAGCGGCGGGCGCAGCTCACGTGAAGCTCGTCGGCTATCGGTCCCTGCGGGAGCTCATGCGCACCTCTTGATCGGGCCGGGTCGACGGGCCGGGTCCACGGGTCCGAGCGACCAGACTGGCCGGAACCAGCCAGAGCCGGCCCGAGCCAGCGCCGGTGCGGCAGAGCGGATCAGAACTCGGTGATCTCCAAGGTGTCGATCTGGAGCTGCTTGTACTCCGCCGAGTTCGTGATCGGCAGCAGTGCCATGAGCTTTCCCATGTTGCCGGTGACCTTCACCCGTCCCTGCATGAACGCGGCATTAGCATCGAGCTCGTTCTTCTGGATGCGCATGGCGTCCTCGTAGCTCTCCGTGAGCGTCACCTCGGCATCGGCCAGCTCACCGAGCCGCGATTCGAGCAGCTTCCCGTTCTCGAGCACCCAGTAGTAGCGGATATCGCCCTCGGGCCCGCCGGTGATGACGTACTGCAGTCGTGCGGAAGCCCCCGGGCGCTCCGGCTGTCCCTCGGCGAGCTTCAGCCCCTCGTCGAGCCACTCCTGGGTCAGCCACTTGGCCATGTCATCCTCCTCAGTGCGCCGGCGGCATCTCCGCCAGCACCGCGTGCCTACATCCTTGGGGCTCGCCGCGCAACAGGCAGCGCAGGTCGTGAGCTACCGGCCCACCGGGAGGCGCACCCCCGCTACCGCCCCACCGGGAGGCGCACGCCGGCAAAGAGGTCGTCCTCGGGAAGATCCGTCTCGACGAGACTTCGAGCCAGGATGTAGTCGTCTTGGGGATGGATCGTCTTCATGATCTCCGGAGGCAGCCCGAACCAGTACTTCGAGGTCGGGTCGACCTGTGTCGCGTGGGCAAGTAGAGCCAACCGCCGAACGTCCTCGAAGCCTTTCAGGTCGATCGAGGTCGTGATCTTGTCGTCGTCGCTGGGACGTTCCAGCCAGCTCTCGTCAAAGGGCGATTCCATGCCGAGCTCGAGGAACTTCGCATGCGTGGCCACGATCCGCGCGTGAGACCAGACCGTGAAGTACATCTTCAAAGGCTGGTACGGCTCCCCCGCAGCAGGGAAGGCCGCCACGTCGCCTGCCGCATCGAAGGCCGCGACAGAGATGTCGTGCACGCGGATGTGGTCGGGGTGAGGGTAGCGATCTCGGTCGTCGCCGTAGGTGATGACCACCTGTGGGCGCACCCGGCGGATCTCGGCCACGAGGCGCTCGACGGTTTCGGCGAGCGGGTGGGCGGCAAAGGCACGTGGGTCGGAGTTCGCCTTCGAGTCCGGCATGCCTGAGTCGCGGTAGCCGAGTAGGACGACCTCGCTGTAACCGATGATCTCGGCGGCTTGGTCCAGCTCGCGGCGACGGACCCCGGTCAAGTCTGCACGCACCTCGGGGGTGTCCATGATCGGGTTGAGGATGTCGCCTTCCTCGCCACCGGTGCAGGTCACAAGAACCGTGTGAACACCTGCGGCGTGATACTTCGCGATGGTCCCGGCGCCCTTGGAGGCCTCGTCGTCAGGATGTGCGTGCACGGTCAGGATGCAGAGCTGGTCGTCCATGGCTGGCCACGCTAGTGGCGCGGTGAGCTGGAGCCTCCAGCCCGCCTATGCTGGGCAACAAGACTGGCAAGGGAGCGCAAATGGGTGTGATGAAGCGCCTGACGAACATCGTCCAGGCCAAAGCAAACAAAGTCCTAGACAAGGCAGAAGATCCCCGCGAGACGCTCGACCTCTCCTACGAGAAGCAGATCGAGCAGCTCCAGCAGGTCAAACGGGGACTTGCCGATGTCGCGACAGCCAAGAAGCGCATCGAGCTACAGGCTCAGCAGCTTCAGCAAGCAGCCGCCAAGCTGCAAAACCAGGCACGCCAGGCACTTGCGCAGAACCGCGAGGATCTGGCCACCCAGGCTCTCACCCGGCGATCCGGGATCGCCACACAGCTCGAAGGCCTGAAGACCCAGCACGATCAGTTGGCGCAACAGCAGGAGCGGCTCGAGGCGACCACCCAGCAGCTCCAGGCGCGCGTCGAGGCCTTCCGCACGCAGAAGGAGACCCTGAAGGCCTCCTACACCGCTGCTCAGGCGCAGACACGGATCGGCGAGGCCGTCTCGGGGATCTCCGAATCGATGAGCGACACCGGCATGGCCATGCAAAGGGCCCAGGACAAGATCGCCCAGATGCAGGCACGAGCCGGTGCTGTCGACGAGCTCCTCGCCTCGGGAACCCTCACCGACCTGTCCGGGTCGTCGGACCCGATCCAGGCGGAGCTCGACAAGGCGGCCGCCTCCGGGGACGTGGAGCTTCAGCTCGCTCAGATGAAGGCCGAGCTCAATCCACCGGCGGCCGCGCCCAGCGGTGAGCTCGGTGCCGGCACGCCGGGCGCGGCGGGAGCCCCCGACGAGCCGGTCGACGGTGAGATCGTGCACGACGGGCCGCATGCTGCAGGAGCATCAACAGCCCCTGCGGACCCGTTCACCCTCGACGATGCCGGCGGTGCGTCATGATCGTGCGCATCCTCGGAGAAGGTCAGTTCGAGCTCCAGGACAGCCAGGTCGCCTCGTTGGAGGAGCTCGACCAGAAACTGGTGGCGGCCCTCGACGCCAGTGACGAGCCGACATTCCGCGACGTGCTCACGCGACTGGTCCAAAGTGTGCGATCGGGAGGAACGCCAGTTCCCGCGGACCGTTTCGTGCCTTCCGGACTGACGCTGCCGAACGAGACCGCGTCCCTCGCCGAGCTCCGTGAGCTCCTGGCATCCGAGGACGTCGGGGAGTCCTGAGCCCATTGTCACCTCGCACCAAGTTTCCTGCAGACCGCGGGCTCACGGCCCGCATGATGTCGACCATCTTCCTGCTGGGGCTGCTTTACGCCCTCTTCGTCACGGTGCTCTTCCTTGTCGGGGTCAAGCTCGTCTTCATCCTCGTCATCGCATTCGTCCTGCTCTTCGTGCAGTACTTCTACTCGGACCGGATCGCGTTGTTCTCGATGAAAGGCAAGATCGTCACACGCGAGCAGGCTCCCCAGCTTCACGGAGTGGTCGACCGACTCTGCGCGATGGCCGACATGCCCAAGCCTCAGGTGGCGATCGCGGATGTCGACATGCCGAACGCGTTCGCGACCGGCCGTGACCAGAAACACGCCGTTGTCTGCGTCACGACGGGCATCCTCCGCCGCCTGAACGAGCCCGAGCTCGAGGCCGTGCTGGCCCATGAGCTCTCGCACGTCGCGCACCGCGACGTCGCCGTGATGACCATCGCCAGCTTTCTCGGGATCCTGGCCGGCCTGCTCACCCGCGTCCTGCTCTACGCCGGGCTGTTCGGCGGCTTCGGCGGAGGCGGAGGGAACAGGGGCCGAGGCGGCGGAGGTGGTGGGGCCGGTGGCGGCCAGCTGGCCATCCTCGAGCTCGGAATGCTCCTGTTCTCCGCGGTGATCTACGCGATCAGCTTCCTCCTCATCCGGACGCTCTCGCGTTACCGCGAGCTGGCAGCGGACCGGTCCGGGGCGATCCTGATCGGCCAGCCCCGACTGCTTGCTCAGGCTCTGGTCAAGGTAACAGGGGAGATGTCGCGTGTCCCGACGCGCGATCTCCGGTCCGCCGAGCACTTCAACGCCTTCTTCTTCGCCCCCGCGTTCGCCAAGGGAGTCAGCCTCTCCACGCTGTTCTCCACCCACCCCACCCTCGAGCGCCGCCTGCAGCAGCTGACCGAGCTCGAAGCCCAGATGGGGCGCGCCGCGTGAAGATGTTCGACGTGCTGCTCGGTCGGACCAAGGCCGTCCAGCCCAATCTCGACCACCTGTTCGGGCTCCCGGGGGCCCAGATCACCCTCGAAGCCTCGATGGGGCTGCGCCCCACGGGCCAGGCGGGCGTCTGCTTCAAGCCGGCCACCGGACAGCAGTTCGCCGAGACCGCCTCGGAGGTCGAGCAGCTGCTCGACCTCGGCGATGACGCCAAGATCCACGAGGAGTCCGACTCCTATGGGTACAGGTGGGTCGTGATCGCAGATGACGACTTCAGCGACCTGATCAACCAGGTCCATGTCGTCAACACGACCCTCGAGGAGCATGGCTGGGGACCACAGCTACTCTGCTCGGTCTTCGGCTTTGCCCCGATTCCGGGCGGCGCAGCCGATCCCAGCGCCGCGACGGGTGCGCCGAAGGTGGCAGGCACCTACCTCGTCTACCTGTACAAGCGGGGCACGTTCTACCCGTTCGTGCCGCTACCGGTCACGGAGCAACGCGACTCGGACCGCGAGCGCCTGCTGAAGGTGACCCTGGCGCAGGACCTCTCGATGGAGCCCGACCTCGAGCGCTGGTTCCCGCTCTGGGGACTGCCCATCCACTGAAGGCCCCGAACCGGAGCGGACCTGTGACCCCGGCCCGGTGGTGCTGTCCGGTAGCTCAGAGACACTGGCGGCTCACAGTTCGGAGAACCGGCCCTTCACTGAGGTCGGCACCGCCGTTCCACTTGACACCTGCTTTGGCTGTCGAGATCATCGCGTCTGCCGGTCGATGTGGACGCGAGGTGGTCCCATGCTTCTGGCAACGGCCTGGTCTCTTAAGACTGGCAAGCGACACCACTACGTAGGGCGAAGGTTCAATCGAAGCTAAGAGTTTCGAGTAGGTCGCGCCCGTTTGTCAGCCCTCAGGCCGGAGTTTGGCGCGAGTTTCGCGTCGTCCCAGGTAGATGCGGGCGCGGCAAGGAATTTTTCTCCCTATACCGAAGTTCCCCCTGATCGCCTCGGCTCAGACACCATTCTACGATCATGAGCAGGGATTCTGTGCCCTCAAGACGACAGTAGTGTAGTCATGTTAGAGAGGAGTCGATGTCAGGAGAACTCTTGTAGTTCTTGACATGGATGACAGAGATGTACTATGATGGTCGACATGTACGTGGCCAGGGTGCCGAACCGGGGCTCCCCTCCGGCGATCCTGTTGCGCGAGAGCTACCGCGAGGGGGGCAAGGTCAAGAACCGCACGCTGGCCAACCTGTCGCGCTGGCCCGAGGAGAAGGTCGACGCACTCGCAGCCGTGCTCAAGGGGCGGGCGCCCGCCTCCGGCCTGGAGGGGAGCTTCGACATCATCTGCAGCCTCCCGCACGGCCATGTCGCCGCGGTGCTGGGGGTACTTTCCGACCTGGGTCTCCAAGAGCTCATCGACGCTGTCCCCTCCCGCTCGCGTGACCTGGTGGTCGCCATGGTCGTGGCCCAGGTGATCGAGCCGTCCTCCAAGTTCGCCTTGGCGCGTGGGCTGCGGGCCGCGACGGCCTCGAGCTCGCTCGGCGAGGTGCTCTCTCTGAGCGGCGCCGACGAGGACGACCTCTACGCGGCCATGGACTGGCTGAGGCCTCGCCAAGAAGCGATCGAGGACGCGCTCGCCGCCCGGCATCTCAAAGACGGCACGCTCGTGCTCTATGACGTCTCCTCGGCCGCCTTCGAGGGCAGGACCTGTCCCCTCGGCGCGCTCGGCCACCCCAAAGACGGTGTGCACGGCCGGCTCCAGATCGTCTACGGGCTGCTGACCACCAAAGAGGGCATCCCCGTGGCCATCGAGGTCTTCAGGGGCAACACCGGCGACCCGAAGACAGTGGCCTCCCAGGCGCAAAAGCTCAAGAAGCGCTTCTCCCTCTCCCACGTCGTCCTGGTGGGCGACCGGGGGATGCTGACCAAGGCCCGCCTCGAAAACGACGTCATCCCCGCCCAGCTCGAGTTCATCACCGCCTTGCGGGCACCACAGATCAAGGCCCTGGTCGAATCTGGTGCGATCCAGCTCTCCTTGTTCGACACCTCCGACCTGTTCGAGATCACCCACCCCGACTACCCGGGCGAACGCCTCGTCGCCTGCAAGAACCCACTGCTCGCCATGGAGCGGGCCAGAAAGCGCGAGTCGCTGCTCGGCGCGACCGAGGCCGAGCTGGCCACGATCGCCACCGCCGTGGCACGCCAGAGCCGGCCGCTGCGGGGCAAGGACAAGATCGCACTTAGGGTCGGCAAGGTCATCAACCACTACAAGGTGGCCAAGCACTTCGTCCTTGGGATCGAAGACGACGTCTTCTCGTTCCACCGCGATGAGGCAAAGATCGCCGCCGAGGCCGCCCTCGACGGGATCTACGTGCTGCGCACGAGCCTTGACGAAGAAGCATTCGGCGACGATGAGGTGGTCTCGTCCTACAAGGCCCTGGCATATGTCGAGCGGGTCTTTAGGGGGTTCAACACCGACCTCGACATCCGCCCGATCCGCCACCGGAGCGAAGAGCGCGTCCGAGCTCATGTGTTCTTGCGCATGCTCTCCTACTACGTCACCTGGCACATGGAAGCCCGACTCGCGCCGATGCTCTTCAAAGACGACGACCACCAAGGTGCCGAGGCGCAACGCACGAGCCCGGTCGCCCCCGCGTTGCGCTCCGAGAGCGCACTGCGAAAGGTCCACACCAAGCGCACCGAATACGACGAGCCGGTCCACAGCTTCGCCACCTTGCTCAAGGACCTGGCCACGATCGCCGCCAACAAGGTCCAGCCGCTCAACACCGATCTCCCCGTCTTCACGGTGATCACCACACCGACCCCGATTCAGCGCCGAGCCTTCGAGCTGCTCGGTGTCTCGCATCGCCTCGGCTACGCGTAGTCAGTACTTCAGCCTCTTCCCGACGCGAAAGACCAGGTTGTGGCCGAACTCTGCTGAAACGCCGGGGGGAACTTCGGGCTATACGTGAGCTGAACGCCCTCGGCATTCCTGAAGGAGCGCTTGTTGTCAAGACAGCGCTCCTCGAAGAGGAGCACGATTCTGAGTAGCGGCGCTTCTCTCGACCTGATTGCGATCGCACGCCATCGCCAAGGCAGGGTCAAAGCCGGCGAGGGGAAGCCTTGACGCTGCCGACGTGCCATGGCGCACGCTGGCGTTGGTCGAGGAAGGATTCAGCCGATCGTCACTACCTGTTTTTGGGGGAAGAGACACCAGATGTCGTCTTCAAGTCCGAAGCATCCTTCGGGAGGGGCAAGGCGCTGACGCGGTTGCCTGTCATTCCTGCGCCACATTGTCACCGTGGTGAGCGGTGATGCGGGCAAAGTCGGCCCGAGGCTTGGTCCCTGACGCCTGGCGCTGCCTGGACGAGGATGAAGACGTTCTGAGCCACAGGTCGCGCGCGAGCGCGAACGGGGTCGGGTTCTGGGCCGGTAGGAAAGGGTCAGGACCGACCCGGTGCGGGTCGCGCTTTCCACGATCACATGCTGCCAGTCTCCCAGTTCCTCAACCAACAAGTAAGGAATCACCCGGATCTCAGGGCGACATTCGAGTGCTGCCTCACCGAGCCTTCAGGCGCGATCAATGCCGTAAGGCTTGGTGGCACCCGAAACTTCTTGAGTATAAGTACTGGCGCTCAGTACACCTGGGTACAAACGCCGCTCACCGTAGCGTTGCCTTGGCCGCAGACGACAACACCCGTCAGGTTCCACACCGTCGAGACTGCACCGAGATAGTAAGGCGGCGTCATGTAACCGAGCCGCGTGTCGTAGGTGAGCTCCTTGTTGTATCCCGTGATGTTCTGCCCGCTGCCGCCGAAGGTGCCGAACGGGCCACGGAAGAAGCTGATGTCGGTGCCATTCAGATAGAACCCTCCGCCGGATGTCGTACCACCGCTGTAGAAGGCGTCTTCCTGGTTGTAGTTCTCGACACCGAGCGAGCCGCCCAGCGCGACTACGGCCATATCCGCGATCGGGTTCTTGATGTCGCAAGTGGGCGTGATATAGGAGTTGAGCGTGGCCGCTGATGCGCTCGAGGAGATCGCGGCAGTAAGAGTCGTGCCGTCCTGGGTCAAACAAGACCCTGGTGCCGAAGTCACCCATCCTGGGGACGGGCCGAGGCCGTTCGGATTGCTATTGTCATCCGTCGGATGGCTGAGGACGACGTCGCTGTTGGCCGCTATGCCGAGGATGTCGTCGTTTGAGGTCGTGGAGCTGTTGCAAGCGGACGACAGGGTCTCCGAAGCAGTACCTGAGGTGTCAGCACAGGCGTAGGTGACGTCCCGGCTTATGAGAACACTCGAGTCGGTGGCAAGAGTGATCTGACCTCTCAGTTCACCCTCGATGATGACATCACCCTCGCCGATCGTGCCCGCCGGGCACTGATTCGCAGCCGGCGATGCCGCCCAGCTCGAGGACCACACCGGCGTGTCCGGGTTCAGACAACTGTTGGGAACAGGTGGCGTGCCCTCCACGACGTCATAGTCCGCGCACGGCAACAGAGGCGGGCTCGCGGCGTTCCACGCGGTGGTGGTTGTCGGACACGACGAGAGCGCGCCTGACGGGGCCGTGGTCGACCAGTAGTTCGGGTCGTTCACGTTCGAGGGCAGGCTTTGGACGTAGATGACACCATCGGCCGGAAGAGCAACGCCTTTCTGCCAGGGCGACGACGGACTGTAGGTTCCGCAGTTCGAGGTCGAGGTGAACACCGTGGGCACGCCAAGAACCGTCTCCTGCGCCGCGTTCGCCCGAGTGAGCGGGCTCCACACGTTCATCGTGGACGGGCCTCCCGCCGCAGCCGGCTTGACGAACTCGATCATGGTCGGTCCCGTGAACAGACAGCCGTTGCCAGACTGACCGTCGGCGTAGGCCTCGATCGAGCTGTCGAACTCCGGTAGGACCTGGTCTGCTGACCCTACCGCGCCATAATTGACAGTGGTCGGGTCGCCTCCGTTGGTATCTATCCAGCCCTTCGGGTAGTAAACAGTGGTATGGCCTACGACCTCGCTCGCCGATCCTGGCCAGGGCCATGCATAGGTCGGGTTGCCAGCGGGGTTCTTCGCTCCCGAGTCCAGCGGCGGCGTCCCCCCGAAGGTCGGGTTGCCTCCGCTCGTGTCGGTGTAGATCTGGTCATTGGTGTAGACCGTCGAGCTGAAATTCTCGCCGGCTTTGAAGTTGAACGGCGCGTTGCACGGACTATTGAAGGTCAGGGCCTGGTCCTGGTTCGCTCCTTTGGGACTATCTGGAAGGCTGTCGGTGGGGTTGTAGCTCGTATTCGCAGGCAAGGTGAAGCTGCCTGTGTTGAGTGGCTCGGAGCCGAAAAACGGTCCGTAATACGGGGTGGTGGTGTTGTAGGTGTCGTGGGGCGAATCTGGGTCGCTGTAAGTGCCCGCTCCGTCAGTGCTGCCGTTGGAGATGTACCCGTTTACGTCGTAGGTATGGTAACCGCACAGCTCCGTGAAAAGCGAGCGGTCCAGCGAAGTGATCGGCATTGCCGTGGTACTGCTGTAGCTGTCCGCGAGCGGTACAGAGATCTGTGTCTCGGATACCGTCACGTTGGTGGACGATTTGCAGGTACCATTCCCGTTCCAAGCGGTGCAATCGGTGTAACTCGCGCTCGGGTAGGCGTCCGGGACCTGCGGGTCGAGAAGCTCGTACTCTGAGTAGTACGAGTCGTTGAGTATTCCCGAGAGCCTGAACGTGGCCGTCAGGGAAGCATACGAGTAATCATTCTTGTTGCCGGCCCGACCGGTGACGGTCAGCACGACGTCGCCATTGTCGGGATTGCCTGAGGAGTCACAGTCGTTGGTGAGGATGCAGTTCGTGTCAGGGACATAGTGGTACGACTCGTCGCTGCCGCTTACAACCGGAGACCAGACTGGCGGCCCGTTAGCTTGTCCGTTGGTCGTCTCCAACGCTAGGTCGGTCTCACTCGTAGGCGGCAAATCGGTGGCCGAGTACTGCCAGTAGTTCGCGATGTTGTCGAGCAGATTGCGGTAATGCTGGACCCCAGCCTCCGCCGCGACTTGAGCTTGCTGGGAGTGGATCTCGCTCTCCACGAGCGGCAAATCGTTGTCGACATCATGAGCGATGAGGAGCGGCACGAGAGTGACGATGGCAAGCAGGATCAGCACAAGTATCATGGCTTGTCCGTCTTGGCCCCGCTGGCTGCTGCGATGCGCGCGGCGTTGACGGCTCTCGGCCCACCTCGCTTGTCGTGCCTCAAAATGCCTCGTCAAAGACCGGATGTACATGTTCCTCTTCATTCCGAGCACGCTACGGTTGTTGTCGTGCTCGACGTGGTCGTGGTCGTAGCTGGCGGGTTCCTGAGAAACACCGTTGTTATGAGCGTCGACGGCCGGTCCGCTGCAAACCCTTCTGTCGGATGCTGTGGCCCAGCGAGGAATTCGATGTCGATCCCGACTGCGTAGATCTCGTAGAGCGCGCAAGCCGGAACGGTTGAGTTAGCGCCTACTGGCAGTGCTGACGTCGGGCCGTTCAGGGCCCTCAGACCTCCGGTCCCGTTGTCCGCGTCCTCGTAAAACGTGAAAACGGGCGTCGTCTGGCTGGCCAGTGCGTAGTACTCGCTGTACTCGCGCCCGTTAACCGTGACAGTGAAAGTGGCGTCTTTGATACCGCTACCGGGCAACCAAGTACCGCTGATCGTGTCGCTGTTCGAGGTGCCGTTCGAGGTGTTATAACCGATGTCGGTATCAGCTACAAACGCCGTATTCGAGGCGGAGGTGAACGTGGTCACGCCGCGGAGGTACTGGACTATGGATTCGTCGGCCTGGTTGGCCTGTTGAGTCCCTGTGATCGAGTCCGTGATGGCTTGTCCCTGGCTCATCATTTGGTCGATCACCGTGAAGGCAATCGTGGAGACAACTGAGAAAACGAAGAGAGCCACCAAAAGCTCGATGAGCGTGAAACCTGCGTCACGCACCAGGCGTCTACCGCGGCGGTCCCATCTCGGATCAGTCTGCGGAGTCCTCATACCGTTACCGGTACCCCGGAGGTCGCGAGCGTTCCCACGCTCGGCGCATTCATTCCGCTCGACGCGTAGTAGACGCCGTCGTTGGTCACCCAAACATATTCCGCCGTTACGGTGTCCAGGGTGTCGCCGAGCACATATTCCCCTAGGGGCAAGCCCGTGGCATCCGCCGTGCCCGAGGGAGCGTTCAGGTCGTACACGGTACCGGGCGAGCCGGCCTCGGCATCGGTGGCGGTGAGCTGATCTCCCTGCTGCAGAGTGGTGGAAAGTGTGAGCGCCAGGTCATAAACAGGGAGGTCGGCCGTTGATGCTGCCGAGGACGCCGCGTTGATTGTGGTCGCGGTTGGGGTGGGCGTCGTCGTGTAACAAAACGCGTTCGCGGAGGCACCGCAGTTGTCGGCAGCGGGGTTGCTGTATGCCATGTCTCCTGCCCAGGCCGAATAGGCCGACGAGAACGGGTAGAGGTACATGACCCCTGCGTTGAGCTTTGGGAAAATGTGGGTGTCGTCGCCCGCTGGGCCGATGCCTGGATCATTCGCGACCGTGACCGGGATCGCGGCGGCCGGCAAGACCGAAGGGACGAGCACGTTGGAGCTGTAGGTCTGGAACGTGTCGGTGACGGGCGCCGCCTCGCCGACATTGAAGGCGGGGGCAAGCGTCGGCTCGTCGACTTGGACCTCTAGACCGGAGTCGGAGGGTATCGGCGCTTGGTAGTTGTCGTAGGACTGCTCGCTGGTGTTGATGATCTCGACATCGCCCGAACCGAAGATGCTGTTGGCACTGTTGTTGATCGACACCGTGTAGGTGAGCCCCGAAGCCGGGTCGACGTCCAAGAACACGGCACAACCAGTCTGGGTGACTTCGGTCCCGGAGACGATTTGGCCGTATGGCGCTGTCGTTGAGCTGGGCATGACAGACAAGTCCACCTCCACCGGGCTGGATGTGTACTGCGTGCCGCTTCCGTTGAGGATCGGGACCGCAATCTCGCCTGCTGACTTGCTGAGGGCCCCGGCAAGACCAGGCGCCAGCTCGGTGGTCTCCTGAACCGGTTGCACGCCGTCCATTAGGGGCCAGGTGTTGTTCACCTCTGGTCCCCAGTAAACGGTCGCCGTCGCAATCCAAGTGCTCGGCGCGGCCCCTCCGCTCGCCGTCGAGCATACAGACGTCGAGGTGCCAGAACTCGTGATCGAGAACTTCACGATGACCGTCAGGCGGTCGGATCCCGCCATTACGTGTGTCGTGGTTTCCTCGGTCGGCATGATCCCCTGCTGCAACTCGGCCTCCAGGTTCTCGAGGGACTGAGTCGCTACGGCCGCGGCCTCCCCTTGGATGCGGCTGGCGTTGGTGGTCTGCTGACCGAAGATTACGAGCCTGATTGTCGGAAGGAGCACGATCGTAAGTACGGCGATGGAGACCACGGCTTCGACGAGACTGAACCCCGAATCATCGCCATTCGGAACTGCACGATGGCGCGGTCGCAAGCCTTCGGCACCGAAACGCCTATGGAATGCCCGCTTTCCCCTCGCACCAAGTGGCATGTCCGCCGCCCCAGGCTTCACCCATTCAACCAGTCGAAGTATATAACTTCTCGCTCTCGCGCGCAACGTAGTCAACATACTACTGCAAGCGCTCGTCCGGCTCGTCAAACGACAGAAGACCTGACGGGTAACAGGCGTCCACGACGACCGGCGCGTGATCGGACGGCTGTTTGCCTTTCCGGGCGATACGGTCGATGAGGGCGAACCTCACCTGATCGGCCAGCACCCGCGTGGCCACCACCAGATCGATCCTCATGCCGCGACCGGAGTGGAAGTCCCCGGCGCGGTAGTCCCACCAGGAGAACAGTCTCGGTATCCCGGGATAGGACACCCGGAAGACGTCGGTCAGCCCGAAACCGAGCACCTCCGCCAGAGCGTCGCACTCCTTCCGGGTCACGTGCGTGCCGCGCACGAAAAAGGCTGGGCCGAAAACGTCGACGTCGTCGGGGCGACGTTGAAGTCTCCGCAGACAACGACCGCGTCGCGCAGGTCGCAAGTGGCATCGAGGCGCCGGCGGAGATGGTGCAGGAACTCGAGCTTCGCCTGGAAGTACTCACTCGCGCCGGCACGCGCGTTAGGCAGGTAGACGCTCATCACCTGCACGCCGCCGCAGGTGGCACTGATCAGGCGGGGCTCAGCGTTGTCGTCCGTCTCGCCGCCGGCAAACCCTCGCCCGACGTCTGTGAGACCGACCCGCGACGCCATGGCGACACCGTTCCAGCGGCCGTCACCGTGACGGGCGGTCTCGTATCCCGGATCCTCGAACCAATCGGCCGGGAAGGCGTCGTCGGCGAGCTTGGTCTCCTGGAAACAGCACACGTGCGGCTCGATCTCCGCGAACCATTCCTCCACCTGGTCGAGCCACACCCGCATCGAGTTCACTCTCCATGTCGCGATCCACACAGGCCCGACCGCCTCAGTCAGCACGAGGGGCGAGCACGAACAACGGGTCGGCCTGCTCCGTGAGCTCCTGGCATCCGAGGACGTCGGGGAGTCCTGAGCCCATTGTCACCTCGCACCAAGTTTCCTGCAGACCGCGGGCTCACGGCCCGCATGATGTCGACCATCTTCCTGCTGGGGCTGCTTTACGCCCTCTTCGTCACGGTGCTCTTCCTTGTCGGGGTCAAGCTCGTCTTCATCCTCGTCATCGCATTCGTCCTGCTCTTCGTGCAGTACTTCTACTCGGACCGGATCGCGTTGTTCTCGATGAAAGGCAAGATCGTCACACGCGAGCAGGCTCCCCAGCTTCACGGAGTGGTCGACCGACTCTGCGCGATGGCCGACATGCCCAAGCCTCAGGTGGCGATCGCGGATGTCGACATGCCGAACGCGTTCGCGACCGGCCGTGACCAGAAACACGCCGTTGTCTGCGTCACGACGGGCATCCTCCGCCGCCTGAACGAGCCCGAGCTCGAGGCCGTGCTGGCCCATGAGCTCTCGCACGTCGCGCACCGCGACGTCGCCGTGATGACCATCGCCAGCTTTCTCGGGATCCTGGCCGGCCTGCTCACCCGCGTCCTGCTCTACGCCGGGCTGTTCGGCGGCTTCGGCGGAGGCGGAGGGAACAGGGGCCGAGGCGGCGGAGGTGGTGGGGCCGGTGGCGGCCAGCTGGCCATCCTCGAGCTCGGAATGCTCCTGTTCTCCGCGGTGATCTACGCGATCAGCTTCCTCCTCATCCGGACGCTCTCGCGTTACCGCGAGCTGGCAGCGGACCGGTCCGGGGCGATCCTGATCGGCCAGCCCCGACTGCTTGCTCAGGCTCTGGTCAAGGTAACAGGGGAGATGTCGCGTGTCCCGACGCGTGATCTCCGGTCCGCCGAGCACTTCAACGCCTTCTTCTTCGCCCCCGCGTTCGCCAAGGGAGTCAGCCTCTCCACGCTGTTCTCCACCCACCCCACCCTCGAGCGCCGCCTGCAGCAGCTGACCGAGCTCGAAGCCCAGATGGGGCGCGCCGCGTGAAGATGTTCGACGTGCTGCTCGGTCGGACCAAGGCCGTCCAGCCCAATCTCGACCACCTGTTCGGGCTCCCGGGGGCCCAGATCACCCTCGAAGCCTCGATGGGGCTGCGCCCCACGGGCCAGGCGGGCGTCTGCTTCAAGCCGGCCACCGGACAGCAGTTCGCCGAGACCGCCTCGGAGGTCGAGCAGCTGCTCGACCTCGGCGATGACGCCAAGATCCACGAGGAGTCCGACTCCTATGGGTACAGGTGGGTCGTGATCGCAGATGACGACTTCAGCGACCTGATCAACCAGGTCCATGTCGTCAACACGACCCTCGAGGAGCATGGCTGGGGACCACAGCTACTCTGCTCGGTCTTCGGCTTTGCCCCGATTCCGGGCGGCGCAGCCGATCCCAGCGCCGCGACGGGTGCGCCGAAGGTGGCAGGCACCTACCTCGTCTACCTGTACAAGCGGGGCACGTTCTACCCGTTCGTGCCGCTACCGGTCACGGAGCAACGCGACTCGGACCGCGAGCGCCTGCTGAAGGTGACCCTGGCGCAGGACCTCTCGATGGAGCCCGACCTCGAGCGCTGGTTCCCGCTCTGGGGACTGCCCGTCCACTGATGGCTTCTACGGGGTTCGTGACTCACTGAGTCCGGAGGCTCACCGTTTAGCCCGAAGTTCCCCCCGGCGTTTCAGCAGAGTTCGGCCACAACCTGGTCTTTCGCGTCGGGAAGAGGCTGAAGTACTGACTACGCGTAGCCGAGGCGATGCGAGACACCGAGCAGCTCGAAGGCTCGGCGCTGAATCGGGGTCGGTGTGGTGATCACCGTGAAGACGGGGAGATCGGTGTTGAGCGGCTGGACCTTGTTGGCGGCGATCGTGGCCAGGTCCTTGAGCAAGGTGGCGAAGCTGTGGACCGGCTCGTCGTATTCGGTGCGCTTGGTGTGGACCTTTCGCAGTGCGCTCTCGGAGCGCAACGCGGGGGCGACCGGGCTCGTGCGTTGCGCCTCGGCACCTTGGTGGTCGTCGTCTTTGAAGAGCATCGGCGCGAGTCGGGCTTCCATGTGCCAGGTGACGTAGTAGGAGAGCATGCGCAAGAACACATGAGCTCGGACGCGCTCTTCGCTCCGGTGGCGGATCGGGCGGATGTCGAGGTCGGTGTTGAACCCCCTAAAGACCCGCTCGACATATGCCAGGGCCTTGTAGGACGAGACCACCTCATCGTCGCCGAATGCTTCTTCGTCAAGGCTCGTGCGCAGCACGTAGATCCCGTCGAGGGCGGCCTCGGCGGCGATCTTTGCCTCATCGCGGTGGAACGAGAAGACGTCGTCTTCGATCCCAAGGACGAAGTGCTTGGCCACCTTGTAGTGGTTGATGACCTTGCCGACCCTAAGTGCTCTGGGTCGTAATTTCGATTACGTATCCTCGACCGTCAGCACGTCCCTCAAGCGGCGAGGTCGTCGGGCCTGTCGGCGAGCTTGTTCATGAGCAGGGCGAGGTCGTCTCTGGTGAACCTCCACTCGAAGGGCTCGGCCGCCCGCTCGTAGCGACGCTCGAACGCGGCCAGTCGTGACTCGACCTCGGCGAGGTCGGCAAAGTCGTTCGGCGTGAGCACCTTGCGCTGGATCACCGAGAAGTAGATCTCCATACCTGGTTCAGCCACGAGGCGTGGACGGGAAGCTGGACGAGCAGCGCATTCGGCCAGCGCTTGGTCATCCGCGCACAGGCGGCGTTGCCGCGATGGGACGAGCCGTTGTCGACCACCCAGAACACGCGCCGCGCCGACGCGTAGGGCTCGGTGGTCATCACTTGTTCGACAAGCCGACCGAAAGGCTCGATACCGGTGGCGGGCTCGCAGCGCCCGAACACCTTGGCGCGATGGACGTCCCAGGCGGCGAGGTACTGAAGGGCACCTCCCCGGTCGTACTCGTGCTCGACGCGTGTCGCCCGCCGCGGCGCCGGCCCGAGACTTTCATGGCGGCGGACGCGGGCCTGGATGGAGGTCTTCTCGTCGGAAGAGACGACGAAGTCGCGCTTGCCGAGCGGCTTTGCCTGCCACTGCCTCGCGTAGAGGTCGAGCACCCGCGCCGCTTTGGCCTCGAAGTCGGGATCGCGAGGGAAGATCCAGGAGCGGTGCTCGACCTCTACGCGAGGCAGTGGCAGGCAAAGCCGCTCGGCAAGCGCGACTTCGTCGTCTCTTCCGACGAGAAGACCTCCATCCAGGCCCGCGTCCGCCGCCATGAAAGTCTCGGGCCGGCGCCGCGGCGGGCGACACGCGTCGAGCACGAGTACGACCGGGGAGGTGCCCTTCAGTACCTCGCCGCCTGGGACGTCCATCGCGCCAAGGTGTTCGGGCGCTGCGAGCCCGCCACCGGTATCGAGCCTTTCGGTCGGCTTGTCGAACAAGTGATGACCACCGAGCCCTACGCGTCGGCGCGGCGCGTGTTCTGGGTGGTCGACAACGGCTCGTCCCATCGCGGCAACGCCGCCTGTGCGCGGATGACCAAGCGCTGGCCGAATGCGCTGCTCGTCCAGCTTCCCGTCCACGCCTCGTGGCTGAACCAGGTGGAGATCTACTTCTCGGTGATCCAGCGCAAGGTGCTCACGCCGAACGACTTTGCCGACCTCGCCGAGGTCGAGTCACGACTGGCCGCGTTCGAGCGTCGCTACGAGCGGGCGGCCGAGCCCTTCGAGTGGAGGTTCACCCGAGACGACCTCGCCCTGCTCATGAACAAGCTCGCCGACAGGCCCGACGACCTCGCCGCTTGAGGGACGTGCTGACGGTCGAGGATACGTAATCGAAATTACGACCCAGAGCACTTAGGGTCGGCAAGGTCATCAACCACTACAAGGTGGCCAAGCACTTCGTCCTTGGGATCGAAGACGACGTCTTCTCGTTCCACCGCGATGAGGCAAAGATCGCCGCCGAGGCCGCCCTCGACGGGATCTACGTGCTGCGCACGAGCCTTGACGAAGAAGCATTCGGCGACGATGAGGTGGTCTCGTCCTACAAGGCCCTGGCATATGTCGAGCGGGTCTTTAGGGGGTTCAACACCGACCTCGACATCCGCCCGATCCGCCACCGGAGCGAAGAGCGCGTCCGAGCTCATGTGTTCTTGCGCATGCTCTCCTACTACGTCACCTGGCACATGGAAGCCCGACTCGCGCCGATGCTCTTCAAAGACGACGACCACCAAGGTGCCGAGGCGCAACGCACGAGCCCGGTCGCCCCCGCGTTGCGCTCCGAGAGCGCACTGCGAAAGGTCCACACCAAGCGCACCGAATACGACGAGCCGGTCCACAGCTTCGCCACCTTGCTCAAGGACCTGGCCACGATCGCCGCCAACAAGGTCCAGCCGCTCAACACCGATCTCCCCGTCTTCACGGTGATCACCACACCGACCCCGATTCAGCGCCGAGCCTTCGAGCTGCTCGGTGTCTCGCATCGCCTCGGCTACGCGTAGTCAGTACTTCAGCCTCTTCCCGACGCGAAAGACCAGGTTGTGGCCGAACTCTGCTGAAACGCCGGGGGGAACTTCGGGCTAAACGGTGAGCCTCCGGACTCAGTGAGTCACGAACCCCGTAGAAGCCATCAGTGGACGGGCAGTCCCCAGAGAGGGAACCAGCGCTCGAGGTCGGGCTCCATCGAGAGGTCCTGAGCCAGGGTCACCTTCAGCAGGCGCTCGCGGTCCGAGTCGCGTTTCTCGGTGACCGGTAGCGGCACGAACGGGTAGAACGTGCCTCGCTTGTACAGGTAGACGAGGTAGGTGCCTGCCACCTTCGGCGCACCGGTCGCGG
Source organism: uncultured Acidimicrobiaceae bacterium (assembly GCA_963807575.1). Lineage (GTDB taxonomy): Bacteria > Actinomycetota > Acidimicrobiia > Acidimicrobiales > Bog-793 > Fen-455. The sequence continues at coordinate 1,393 of CAWECD010000012.1, read as the reverse complement.
CGCTGGGATCGGCTGCGCCGCCCGGGATCGGGGCAAAGCCGAAGACCGAGCAGAGTAGCTGGGGTCCCCAGCCATGCTCCTCGAGGGTCGTGTTGACGACATGGACCTGGTTGATCAGGTCGCTGAAGTCGTCATCTGCGATCACGACCCACCGGTATCCATAGGAGTCGGACTCCTCGTGGATCTTGGCGTCGTCGCCGAGGTCGAGCAGCTGCTCGACCTCCGAGGCGGTCTCGGCGAACTGCTGTCCGGTGGCCGGCTTGAAGCAGACGCCCGCCTGGCCCGTGGGGCGCAGCCCCATCGAGGCCTCGAGGGTGATCTGGGCCCCCGGGAGCCCGAAGAGGTGGTCGAGGTTCGGCTGGACGGCCTTTGTCCGACCGAGCAGCACGTCGAACAGCTTCACGCGGCGCGCCCCATCTGGGCTTCGAGCTCGGTCAGCTGCTGCAGGCGGCGCTCGAGGGTGGGGTGGGTGGAGAACAGCGTGGAGAGGCTGACTCCCTTGGCGAACGCGGGGGCGAAGAAGAAGGCGTTGAAGTGCTCGGCGGACCGGAGATCACGCGTCGGGACACGCGACATCTCCCCTGTCACCTTGACCAGAGCCTGAGCGAGCAGCCGGGGCTGGCCGATCAGGATCGCCCCGGACCGGTCCGCTGCCAGCTCGCGGTAACGCGAGAGCGTTCGGATGAGGAGGAAGCTGATCGCGTAGATGATTGCGGAGAAAAGGAGCATTCCGAGCTCGAGGATGGCCAGCTGGCCGCCACCGGCCCCACCACCTCCGCCGCCTCGGCCCCTGTTCCCTCCGCCTCCGCCGAAGCCGCCGAACAGCCCGGCGTAGAGCAGGACGCGGGTGAGCAGGCCGGCCAGGATCCCGAGAAAGCTGGCGATGGTCATCACGGCGACGTCGCGGTGCACGACGTGCGAGAGCTCATGGGCCAGCACGGCCTCGAGCTCGGGCTCGTTCAGGCGGCGGAGGATGCCCGTCGTGACGCAGACAACGGCGTGTTTCTGGTCACGGCCAGTCGCGAACGCGTTCGGCATGTCGACATCCGCGATCGCCACCTGAGGCTTGGGCATGTCGGCCATCGCGCAGAGTCGGTCGACCACTCCGTGAAGCTGGGGAGCCTGCTCGCGTGTGACGATCTTGCCTTTCATCGAGAACAACGCGATCCGGTCCGAGTAGAAGTACTGCACGAAGAGCAGGACGAATGCGATGACGAGGATGAAGACGAGCTTGACCCCGACAAGGAAGAGCACCGTGACGAAGAGGGCGTAAAGCAGCCCCAGCAGGAAGATGGTCGACATCATGCGGGCCGTGAGCCCGCGGTCTGCAGGAAACTTGGTGCGAGGTGACAATGGGCTCAGGACTCCCCGACGTCCTCGGATGCCAGGAGCT
>CAWECD010000011.1:0-331157 GCA_963807575.1 uncultured Acidimicrobiaceae bacterium | reverse complement strand
GACTTGGTTTTACGGCGTAGACATGTTGCTGCGAGGGGCACGCGGAGTGGTTCGTCGATTCATCGTGGTCCGTCCGGCCGCTGGCGGAGAGGCCGGCACACGTCGACCTCCGAGGTGACGAGCGAGCTGGTCGCGCAGAGCGCTGTTCTCAGCGCGGAGGCGGGAGATCTCGTCGCGAGCGGTGTCGAGTCGTTCACACCTTCTGGTCTTGCTGGCATCGCACCCCCGTGAGAACCCTCTGGTGCTCATGGGGGTGTATCGCTCCCTTGTGGCCGAAGCCGCTACCCCGTCTACCAGGGGTTTTCTGGTCGGGCTGGCCGGATTTAAACGGCGACCTCTTGACCCCCAGTTAACTCACCCGGTGTCCGGTCAGTCTCGTTTTGTCCAGCTGACCTGGACTTTCCTTGTTCGGTGATCGGGTCGGAATGGTGCTCTGTGTTGCCTAATCCGGTCAGTTTTGGAGCGTTTGGCTACACATTGGCTACACAGAGGGCAACGAAAAGACCGGCCCGAAGGCCGGTCCTCTCTGCGGGAAGGCTAAGGAAAAGGTTGTGGTTGAACCGGTAGGCGTCCGGTCCAGGCGTAAGCATTCAGGTCTCGGATGCTTCGACTGGTTCGATTTGAGTTGCCGAGACGCGTAGGTCGCCGTCGGCGAACCGGCCGACCGACTCGTCGAGCCGTACGATCCACTTCTCACCATCCCGGGCGACGACGGTCACACTTCGGCCGTGCAGGTACTGGGGTCGGAGGTTGTGACCGAGCCGGACTTTGTCCCCGACGTGCAGGCGGCTTGATGCCATGAGTTCTTCCACGGCATCGATCGCTCTCAGCCGTGTGTTGACGACTTGGGCGATCTGCGCGAGGTGATCGTCGAGCACACCGAGGTGCTCGCGACGAGTAGAGGCTCGATGTCCGGCTCGGATGAGCCCGCTCGAGCGCTCGTCGGCTCGTTCGGGCTCACGACGGCGTCGAGGAGCGGTTGGGCGAGGTCGGCTCGCCTCGGGACGGGACGCCTCTGGTTCTTGCGGCTTGGCATTCATGAAGTATCGCCGCGTGCTCATTGGCTCGCGGCACTCGACCTGTGTCGGTCAGGTTCTCGCCGGCGGCATCCACACGTCGCCCCGGAACAATCGCGCGAGGACCTCCAGAGCACCGACATCGTGCTTGCGCGCTGTCGCGAGATACGAGCGGATCGTTGCGAAGTGCCGGGCCCCCTCCTCGCTCTGGAAGCAGCCGCTCACCTTGCGATGGATCTTGGCCATGCGAAGCGACCTCTCCGCTTCGTTGTTCGTCATGGGAACCGACAGGTCGACTGCGAAGAGCGTCGCCTCGGTCCGGAGGTTCTGCAGCGCACGGGCGATGTTGTAGGACTCTTTCTCCACGGCGTCGCGCTTTCGTTGCGGTGGTTCGCGGTTCGCCGCCAGGCCGTCGCAGACGAGCGCGTCGTAGCGAGCAAGGAAACCGGCGAGCTTTGCCTTCGGGAGACGCCTCTTGTGGGCAGCACGCGCCTTGTGGGCGGCGTGGTTCATCTCGCGCAAGAGCGCGGCCATGTCGTTCGCCCATCCCTGGTCCGGTCGCACCCCGACCGATGCCAGGTCGCGAAGCAAGTGAGCTCCGCAGATCGCATGGGTCGCCTTGTCGTACTTGAAGTACATCGCCAGGCGGTCGTGGACCATGACGCCCCGGAAGTCCCCGAGCACGCCGGCCTCGTCAGGTGCGGACTTGGCGCGGGTGGGGCTGGCGAACAGGTACGTACACAGCTCGTCGGCCGCGACGTGCAGCCACCACTGCTTGGTACGCACCTGGTCGGTGGTCTCGTCGACGTGGACGACCCCGGCGGCACGGAGCCTTGTCCGCAGCTCGCCGGTGAACCCTGTCAACGAGCGTGCCGCCTCGCCGGCGAGCGAGGCGACCAAGCCAGTCGAGACATCGGCGCCTAACATCGCCGAGATCGCGTCGGCGGTCCGCTCGACGGGCAGGTGCTGTCCGTGCAGCAAGTAGAGCGCGGCTGCGCGCACGTTCGGGCCGTAACACGTTGGCGCCTTGGCCTCGGGCGGGAACCCTCCGGTCGTCACCTTCCCGCAGTGGCACCGCCTGCGCATCGCCCGGTGCTCGGTGCAGATCAGCGTGGGCTGCGGAGCGTCGAACACCTGGCGGCGCTCGAAGCCCTCCTCGGATGCACCGAACAGGTCATCGCCGCACGACGAGCACTGCTCGGGCTCGTGGATCACGACCTCGTCGGGATCGTCACTTAGCGGCAGGTTCCGACCGGGCGCACCAACTTGCTTTCCGCGCCGCCGGCCTTCTTGCCTGCGCGCCCTTTTTGCCTCGGCGTGCCGCTCGGCACGGGTCTTGGTCGCCTCGGCGCGCTTTCCTGGCGCGTCCGAGGACGGCGGCAACGAGGAGTTCCGCGAGCTCTTGCCGAGGCGGGTCTCGAGCTCGGCGACCTTGCGTGTCAGTCGCCCGACTTGGCCAGCGAGTGCACCGTTGTCTTCTCGGAGCGACTTGATCTCTTGCCGCAACACCGTGTTCTCGGCGAGCAACGACTCGAGCGAGCGGTCCCTATCGTCATCCGGCACGCCCCAAAGTCAAGCAACATCAGTGTGATTTCGCGAATCCCCAGGTCACAGGCTCGCGTGTGCTCAAGGTGACGAACCGAGGCCGCACTTCGGGGACGTGAATGGTTACACGCGGGCGGATCACGTCCGCGACGTCCAGGAGCGCCAGCCCCATCTCCGACGTGACGTTGTGGGGGACGGACTGCGTGAGCGTGTCGGCCGCGTTCTTCTCGCCCAGCCACGCCAGCAGCTGCTCGTTGAGCCACGACGTGGCCTCCATCGCCGACATGAACACCTGATGGCTCTGCGGATCGAACAAGATCCGCCTCAGCTCCTGGATGTCCGCCAGGATGAAGTCGAGCAGCGCCGATCCGGACCTCGTCCGGATGTCGCGCTTCAAGGCGGCGATGGAGGCCTGGTTGCGCCCGATCAGCTCGGCGACGATGGCCGGATCGGTCTCGATCGGGGCTGGCGCGCCGCCAGCCGGTGGCCCGCCTGGGGCCCTCGTCCGGGAGCGACGGGATGAAGTCGCCGCGTTCGAGGATGGTCTGCAGCGCGTCCCTGATCAGCGGATCGCCCTTCCCCAGGACCTCCAGGAGGCCGGCGCGGCTCGCTGGCGAAGCCAGGCCCTCGGGTGACGTCGACGAACAGCCTCCCGCCGGCCTCGTACATGGGCCGGACGGCCGTCAGCTGCCACAGGGAGAGCCCCAGGGGCTTCATGGCGTCGGTCATCATCTGCCGATGACCGACGGAGACGTAGACGTGGTTCTCTCGGTCGCTGGCCGCGGGGATGGGGAACAGCGTGGTGATCGGCCGGCTCTGGACGATCTGGAAGCCATCGTCGACCAGGCACCATTCGATGTCCTGGGGGCGGCCGAAGTGCGCCTCGATCTGCCGGCCCAGCTGCGCGAGCCGCACGACCTGCGCATCCGTCAGCGCCGGCTGCTCCTGCCGCTCCGGCTCGATCGCCTGTTCCTGTGTCCCGCCAGCCGGCGAGGCGTGGATGGCAAGCCGCTTGGTGGCGACCGCCTTGGCGACGACCTCGCCGTCCCGCACCTTGTAGACGTCCGCGTTCACCAGGCCGGAGACCAGGGCCTCGCCGAGGCCGAAGCTGGCCTCCACGGAGGCGACCTTCCGGTTGGCCGTGACGGGGTCGGCCGTGAACAGGATGCCGGCCGCCTGCGGGAAGACCATCTGCTGCACGACCACGGCCATGTGGACCTTCCGGTGGTCGAAGCCGTTCCGCAGGCGGTAGGTCACGGCCCGCTCGGTGAACAGCGAGGCCCAGCACCGGCTGACGTGCTGGAGGATCGCCGCCGGCCCCACGACGTTCAGGTACGTGTCCTGCTGGCCGGCGAAGGAGGCCGTCGGCAAGTCCTCCGCCGTCGCGCTGGATCGGACGGCGTAGGCGGCTTGCTCGCCGAGCCGGGCGAGCGCGCGGGTAATCGCCGCCACCAGATCGTCGGGGATGGCGATCCCTTCGAGGGTCCGGCGGATCTCCGCGCTGAGCGTGCGGATCGCCTCCCGGTCGTCCGGGTTCAGGCGCGACAGCCGATCGAGCCGATCGTCGATCGACGGCGCTGTCCGCCATGATCCGCCGGAAGGCGTCCGTCGTCACGCAGAAGCCGGCCGGCACGCGGATGCCTTCGATCCGCGAAAGCTCCCCCAGGTGCGCGCCCTTGCCGCCAACGACCGCGACCTGCGTCTGGTCGATCTCCCAGAGACCCAGCACGTCGCTGCCCATCCGTTCACCTTTCAGCCCCGTCGGGCCTCTCTCGCCTTCTCGTCTGCGGCCGGCGACCCTTGCCCGGCGACCCGAGGCTTGCCGCAAGCCCCCGGGCGTGTCGCGCCGGGCCCGCCGGGCGTCAAGTCATCGTGGTCCACCGCCCCACGGTACGGCGCCCGGCGTGAGAGCAATGCCGTAGGTCCGGCGTCGTCACAGGCAGGACCAGACGATGACCGAATATCCCGTCTGGATGGACGTTCGCCTTCTAGGTCGCCATGGCCGAGCAACACCGATCGACGGTAGGGGGCGGTAGACGATCAGCGCCGTGGCGGGTCTCGGGCCTCGGAGATCACCAACTCGCCGAGATGGACGGCCAGGACTCGAGTGGAGAGGGATACCCGATGCCGTCACTCTCAGTGGCAGCTCGTTCGGCTAGGAGATCGAGCGCCGCTTCCTCTCACAATTGTCTGCTGCCGATCAACGCCATCTGATTCAACCCAGATTCAACCTCACGATGCGACGAGCCGCCGATAGTGGGAATCAGTGGCGACGCCAAGTCTCAGCAGAAACATTCACTGAGCTGGCCGTTTGTGGTACTAGCTGCTCGCCACCAGCTGCTCGCCGGCGCGGCACGCCAAGCATCTTCCGCCTGCTCCTACACGAACTCCTGCCCGCTGAACGGTGAAAGTTCGTGGTCACCCGATACGTTCAATGCTCAGCGCAATCACCGGCGATCCTTGAGAAGTCCGATTGCAGTGCGCGGGTTGACGATTCTCGAATCACGAAGGTCGGCCAGGTCTTTGTCGCCCGAGACAAGTAAGTCGGCAGAAGAGTCGAGCAGGGCGAGACGGTTGCGGGACCAAAGCTCGTCGAAAACCTCAAGGCCCACAAAACGCCGGAGCGCCTGCTTGATGACCTCGTCGTCGGACAGCCCAGAACGCTGCGCAGCGGCGTGCACCTCGGACATGAGTTTTTCGTCAAGGCTTACGGTGGTGATTCTCCTAGCCCTGGGTCTTGTGCTGGGAGCTTGGGTAATGGGGGCTCCGGCGCACTGACCTTTTCGAGGGATCCTTTGCCAAGGACAGAAGGATGACAGGGTTGTCTTCAGCGCCGACGATAGACGTCGGCGCGGTGGTCGATCCGAACCACATGGACAACCCTGGCCTCATCGTCAGCCCGGTAGATGACCCGGTAGGCGCCGCGACACGCTGAGAAGTACCCGATGAGGTCGCGGCCCAGCGGCCTTCCCAATCGGCGCGGCTCGTTACGAAGCGGGCCGTCGCAGAACTCCGATACGGCGAGTGCGACCGAGAGCGGTAGGCGGTGTTCGAGAGCTTTGCGAGCCGGACTGTAGACGCGTAGGGCGTAACGCTCGTTCACGCAGCGCCACTATCGCGGCGCCTTCGCTCCTCCAAGAGAAGGTGCATCTGCCCAGCCGAGGTGTACTCCCCACGGCCAGCTTCAGCTTCGGCCTCCCGGATGTCGGCCAGAGCATCCGGATCCGACAGGACGTCGAGGGTCTCCTCTAGCGATGCCAAATCGTCAGGGGAGATCAGGACCGCGGCGGGATGCCCATGCTTGGTGATCATCACCCGCTCCTGAGTCTGTTCGACATCAGCCACAAGTTCCGAGAGACGGTTCCTGGCGTCTGCCAGCGGCCGTTCAACCATAGCCAGAAGTATAGGCAGATCTTCGGAACGCGCGACGAACCTTCAGCCCACCGTAAACGGCCTACCCCGAAGGCGAGAGAAAGTGGCAGTGGTCATGCGACAACCTCAACCGCACAAAAGACTGATGTTGGCAAGTTTTCGCCGAGTCTCACGTGATTCTCATCTCCCCCTGGTTACATGCTCAGTGGCGGGCCGTCTATCGGCGTCGTCGCTAGTCCAGCCACAAGAACCGTAGGAGGAGAATCATGAGAATCAACCACCCAGTCCGGCTTGTTGTCGCCGGGGCAGTGATCGCTTCAGGCAGCTTCCTGTTTGCCATGTCGGCCGGAGCGTCGACGTCCGCTTCACGCGCGAACGTCACGCAGTTCAAGCTGAAGCTGGAGCAACAGCTCAATTACCGGGTGAGCCAGCTTGGGGTACTTACCAAGGACGTAACAAGCGCAGCAACCGCGCTTGGCTCGAGCGATGCAAGCACTCTTGCCGCTCTACTCTCGGCGGCTACCACGAACATCAACGCCCTCGTTACTCAGGTGCCAAATGAAACGACGATGCTTGAGCTCAGGGCGGCCCAGAAGTCGATGATCCAGGAGAACCGTGTCTTTGCTGTGCTGACGCCACAGGTGTTTGAGGTAATAGAAGCCGACACCGTCGCCGTGCAAGCAAAGACCCTGATGGCGGGTGAGGGGACGTTGTCAGGGGAGATCGGCACCCTGGCAGGTCAGCCGGGATATGCAAATGCTCTCAAGCACGACACCGCGTACGTTGCTGACGTCAACCTGGCTGCAAACGATTCCGCGCACGTCTCAACGGTTGTAATCGCGCAGGTACCGCAGGACTTTCCTGGTGACACGCACGTCTTCGTCAACGCGAACCATCAGCTCCTGGCCGCTGACATCGCGCTCGCCCGGGCCAACTACGAGGCCAGCGTCATCGGCTTGGCATCGGGCGGTTACCTAGGGTCCTGAGAGCAGGCAGCCACTGAAACCAACTATCTGCACCGCTAGGACGCCAAGATGGTGTCATCGGGACGAATGAGATGAGCAAACAGCGATCACGAGTGCTCGTTGTCGACGACGAAGAGGAAATTCTTCGGGCGGTCGGGCGGGCACTCGTGATCAATGGCTATGACGTGGAGACGGCCGCGGATGGTACGACCGCCATTCGCTGTTTGACGGTTCAGGCCCCGGACGTAGTCGTCCTCGACGTGTCCATGCCAGGTATCGACGGCCTGGAGGTCTGTCGCCGATTGCGTCAGGCGGGGGACAGGACGCCCGTCCTCATGCTCACCGCGCGAGGGTGTCGACGACCGCGTCGCCGGGCTCGACGCCGGGGCGGACGACTATCTGGTCAAGCCGTTCGCCCTCGAGGAGCTCCTGGCGAGGCTTCGCGCACTGCTCCGGCGTGCCGGCCCGACCGAGGCGAGCGAAGTCCTGTGCTATGGCGACCTCTCCCTCGATCTCGGATCGAGACAGGTCTGTCGGGCGGGGCGAGCGATAGAGCTCACTCGCATGGAGTTCCTTCTCCTTGAGCTTTTCCTGCGGCACCCTGGTCGGGTTCTCACACGCCAGGCGATCTCAGCAAACGTCTGGGACTACGACTTCGGTCCGGCTTCGAATTCGCTCGACGTCTACATCGGCTACCTGCGTAGGAAGACCGAGTCTCAAGGCGAGAGCCGACTTATTCAAACAGTCCGAGGCGTCGGCTACGTCCTTCGGGAATGAGCCCGCCCCGAGGGGAGCCCCTCGAGACCCGTGGAGGCTGGCTCGGCGGAGGGGGCCGAGCGGCGAGATTTCAAGTGCGTTCGCGCGTCGCGCTCATCACCACACTGGCCGTCTCTGTCGCAGTCGTCTTGGTTTCCGCTAGCGCATATGTCGTATTTCGCCACGACCTGCTTGACGCGGTCGACGGCACGCTCACGAGCCAGGCCGAGACGTTGAACAACGCGCGCACGCACGGCGGCCTCCGCGCCGCGCTCGATCTCCTGTTTAGCCCGCCATCCTTGCTCGCCAACCAACCCGCCGAACAGGTCGTCGAAGCCACTGGGCTGGTCGTCACTCCCTCGCGCGGCTCGGCTCAGCTTCCCGTGAGCGCGAAAGTGCGCGCGGTCGCGGCCGGCAAGGCCAACGGCTATTTCACGAGCACGACTGTCGGTTCGGTACCCGTGCGCGAGCTGGTGACCGGATTCGGCAAAGGGCTCGCGCTCGAACTCGTCCAGCCTGCGCAGAACACTGAGCTCGCGCGGCTGGCCGTGGCACTCGCGCTTGCAGCAGCCGCGGGCGTGATCCTCGCGCTGCTCCTCGGAACCGCTATCGCGGGACTTGTTCTGCGACCGGTACGACGGCTGACCGCTGCAGCAGAGAGCCTCGCCACAACCCGAGACTTCGGAACGCGGATCCCAGTTGAGGGCCGCGACGAGCTCAGCAGACTGGCAGTGAGCCTCAACACGGTCCTGGCCGCGCTCCAGAGCTCCCAGCTCGCTCAACGCCAGCTCATCGCCGACGCCTCCCATGAGTTGCGAACACCATTGACGAGTCTCCGGACCAACGTCGACATTCTGGCCGGCCGCATCGAGATCGATTCCGAGGCGAGAAGGCAGCTCCTCGAGGACGTGGTCGGCCAGCTGGACGGGCTGGGACGCCTTGTTGGTGATCTGATCGAGCTTGCCCGGCAGGAAGGAACGCTCGAACTATCCCGGCACACAGACGTCGTTGCATTCCACGATGTCGTCACGGACGTCGTCGCAGACATGCGGCGCGACCCGCATGTCGACATCAAGGACAGTGTCGTTCCCGTGTTTGTTCGCGGGGTACGCAACGACCTCGCTCGGGTGGTGACGAACCTCGTGAGCAACGCCGCGAAGTGGAGCCCGCAAGGCACCGTCATCGAGGTCAGGCTGAGCGTTGACTCGGCGGCGGCGGTCCTCTCGGTGACCGACAAGGGGCCAGGGATTGCGGCAGAGGATCTCCCGTATATCTTCGACCGGTTCTATCGCGGTTCTACAGAGCGCAAGGTGCCAGGATCGGGCCTGGGCCTCGCGATCGTCCGGCGAATCGTCGAAGTCCACGGCGGCGAGGTTCGCGTCGTCACTTCCGCTCTCGCCAAAGGGTCTTGCTTCGAAGTGCGACTGCCAATCGCCAATCCGTAGACCGGGTAACAGGAAGCCCGTGGCGTTCTTGAACGACGAGCTACTCGGGCTGGCCGACGCCCTTTCGACTCGGCCACTTGGGCTCTCCCAAGCGCTGGGCAACAGCGTGTGCCCTGACCTGCTCAGCTTGGAGACAGCCTGGCATTTTCGACCATGGAGGTTGCGCGCGCAGCCACTCGAGCCGGGATGCACGAAGCTTCTCGTGGCCACAAGTCGCGGACGCTCCAGCAGTCGAGCTGGCCCGATTTGTCACCAGTTGGTCGATTCGCGATCCGTCACGCTTGGCCCTCCGAAGAGTGCTGAAGCAGGTGCCCGATGCTGTTCACAGCCTCGCAGTCGATTGTCTGGCTGCGGTGCTGCCGGTTGCCAGGTCGCGCCCGAACCGGCGGACCACCAGGTGCGAGATCGAACAGGCCTTTGGTGACATCGTCCCCACCGCCCATCAAGTTCGAGCTCGCGACAGCTACATCCCGAACCGTCCGGCTCGACGGGCAAGCTGCCGGAGTCCGTTAACGTCCGTGGCGTGCGCTCATGCCCAGAAGGTGAAGCACAGGCACCCAGGTCACCTCGCCTTCAAGGCCTTGCACCCCGGGTCGATTCGGGGCGGCACGTCCATGGTTGACCGAAATGTGCTGGGCGGCGAGTTGGAACCGTGCGGCACGGACCCACTTACCGGCTTCTACAGGGATGGGTGCTGTCGGACAGGAGCCGAGGATCGGGGTAGCCACACGATCTGCGCGGTGGTCACCGCTGAGTTTCTCGAGCACCAGCGTCGCATCGGCAACGATCTCAGCACTCCGATGCCTCAGTTTCGCTTCCCTGGGCTCGTGCCCGGCGATCGGTGGTGCGTGACCGCAGCCAACTGGCTGCTAGCACACGAAGACGGCGCCGCCTCGTACGTGGTGCTCGCATCCACTCATATGCGGGCACTCGAGATCGTCCCGCTCGCTGTTCTCCAGGAGCACGCCGTCGACGTCCCCGCTGGTCCCGGCACCCTGGACGGTTGACGGTTCACGAACGCCCGTCTCGTGGCGTGACCGCCAACGAGGAAGGTCGCCTCGGAACTCGCCCGGCCTCACCGAGCGACTAACCCGTGTCAGCGGCGCAAGGACGAACGAAAGGAGCCGGCAAGGCGCCGCCCGAGGCACCAAGCCCGGCCATGTGGTCTGAAGCGGGCTCAGGCCGTACCCGACGGCCGGGGGGCCGATGCCCAGCGTAGGGCAAGCGGGTCGAGCACGTCCCTCAGCGTCGGCGATCCGATCTCACGCAGCTCGTAGGAGACCCGTCTCGAGGGGTGGCCGAGGTCGACCAGACGCGCCAGGTCCATCGGGGTGCCGATCACGACGACGTCGCAGTTCGCCTGGCGAACCGTGGCACCGAGCTCCGCCAGCTGCTCGTCTCCGTAGCCCATCGCCGGCAGTGCGGCTCCGATGCCCGGGTAGCGGGCATAGGTCTCGGCGATCGAGCCGACGGCATAAGGGCGCGGGTCGACGATCTCGGCGGCGCCGTCGTGGTGGGCTGCTACGGTGCCGGCACCGAAAGGCATGCCACCGTGGGTGATCGTGGGGCCGTCCTCGATGACGAGGACCCGTTTGCCCGAAAGGCTCGGGCCCTCCCCGAGCGTGACGGGCGAGGCGGCCCTCACGACGCGGGCCCGCGGGTTGAACGCCGCCACGTTGGCCAAGACCTGGGCCAGGTCGGCGGGAGCAGCCGAGTCGATCTTGTTGACGACCACGACGTCGGCCCTCAACATGCAGGTCTCACCCGGGTAGTACGCGAGCTCATGACCGGGCCGCAACGGGTCGACGACGGTGATCTGGAGGTCGGGGACGAAGAAGGGGAAGTCGTTGTTGCCTCCGTCCCAGACGACAACGTCGCACTCTGCCTCGGCCCGGCGCAGGATCTGCTCGTAGTCGACCCCGGCGTACATCACCATGCCCATGCGGACGGGCTCCTCGTACTCCTCCCGTTCCTCCACGCTGGGGTGGGAGGCATCGATCTCGGCCACCGATGCGAAGCGCTGCACTCTCATGGCCTCGAGGTCCCCATACGGCATCGGGTGGCGCACGAGGGCGACCCGCAGCCCCGCCTCGAGGAGTATCTGGCCCACCCGACGGGTGGTCTGGCTCTTGCCACACCCGGTCCTGACGGCGCAGACGGCCACCACCGGCTTGACGCTCGGCAACATCGTGGCAGCCGGCCCGAGGAGACGGAAGTCCGCCCCTGCCGCCAGGATGGCGGAGGCCTTGTGCATCACGTCCACATGAGACAGATCCGAGTAGGCGAGAACGACTTCGTCGATGCGCTCGCGAGCGATGAGGTCGGACAGCTCTGCCTCCGCCACGATGGGGATGCCTTCGGGATAAAGCGGGCCGGCAAGCGATGCCGGGTACGAGCGGTCGTCGATGCCGGGAATCTGAGTGGCGGTGAAGGCCACGACCTTCGTCGAGTCATCGTGGCGGAACACGGTGTTGAAGTTGTGGAAGTCGCGCCCTCCGGCGCCTGAGATCAGAACACGACGCTGTGTATCGGCCATGGACCCATCTTGCACCCGCCCTGACAGTGACGGGTAGGGCCATAGGACCTTGGCAGACTTTGTGCGCAAGGGACAAGGCTCTTGACCCACAGCGAATCGGCGCTCTCGCGGCAGCCGATGAATTGACAGTCTGTCGGTCGATACGAACCTGTCCCGACCGAGCAGGGGCTTGGCGCCGAGCACCGGGGATTCATCGGCAGCGACGTCACCGGCATCCAGCTGCCCGAGTTCTGTCTACTGACGGGTCATCCCGCCCGCGGTGAGCACAGGATGGTCCTGGCGACCATCCCGCTGCCCGCCAACCCGATGGACACGAACACCGGCGTGGCGCGTCCTGGCACGGTGACGCGAAGCAGCAGGATGCTGTGGTCCGGTGCGCTGCTCGGACACGTCGTGAGACCGGCGGCATGGATGCAGGCACCTCCCGCCGGGAAGGGCCCCGTAGGACCTTGCGCCCCGCTGTCGATACGCACCCCGTCCGACGGCGTGACCGGGAACGACAGCGGTGCCGGGCAGGGCAAGGCCAAGAACACCTTCTCGGTGTCGAGGGTCACTCCTTGCCCGATCGCGATCTGAACCGGCCCGCACAGGTTCCACGTCTCGGTCCGCTCGACAGTCCATTCGGCGGGGACCGAGAAGCCGAGCCCTGAGAAAGCCACGGATCTCCACGACGCTGGGACCGACGGTGCGGTGCCAAGCGCGAGCGCGGTGGCGCGAGGCGAACGCGCCAAGGTGCCGATGACCAGGCGGGCCAGGAGGCCATCGGCGGTGGCTTCAACGCCTAGGGAGGGCGCGTAGTACGTGTAGCGCGCCAGCAACTCGTCGGTTGGGCCGAAGCAGACCGGCACGCCGTTGAGGATGACGGGCTTCTCGCTTGCATACTTGGCCGGAACCTGGCGTGTGGAGGCGAGTCTCACCAGCGTGCTGCGAATCTCCGCCGGGCATCCGGGACCTGTCCGCGTCGTGAGCGTTGGTTCAAGAAACAGGGTTTCGACTGAGCGCACAGAACCGCAAAACAGGATCTGTCCCGGATAGACGACGATGAATGAAGCAGGCACAGAAGCCTGGGCATCGCCGCAGGCGACCGGCACCCATCCCGTCGATGCGGTCGACAGGTCCGTCTCCAACAACGTCCGGGCCGCAAGCGGGACGAGCGTGTTGGTCAGGGCGAACACCGGGGAGCCGGAACACGCCGCGAGAGCGAACGACAGGGCCAACGTTGCAAGGACGCGAGATCTCACTGTTGCCATGCGCTCATGAAGCCGTGAAGGGGCCGGCTCGCGTACCGCCGGCCGCGGCACGTCACTGCCGGACATTGCTGAAGACGATGAAGACGCTGCGGCGTGCTCGGACGTGCACGGTCCCGGAGTCCCTAGGAGGGTCCCCTCTTGAAGAAGACGGCTTCGTTCTTGACGCGACCGACCCCGACGCGGCACCCGTCGACGTCCTCGATGACGAACTCGTAGCACCCGTAGGGAGTCATCCTTGGCTCGTGCAGGACGCGCACACCCCGGCTCGCGAACTCGGTGTGCAGCAGGTCGACGCCTTCGACATCATCGGGATCGAGATACAGGTCATAACCGGCGCCGAAGCGCAGGGTGTTCGGCTCGACTTCGCCGAAGCGCGCCTGCACGACGATGATCTCGACACCGTCACGGTAGAGGGTCGCAAAGGGCTCACTGGCGCCGTAATGCTCGACGACCTCGAAGCCGAGAACGCTCCGGTAGTACTCCGCTGTCTTCGCGACGTCGGCTGAGAGCAGGACGGGGGCGATGTTCTTGAGCCTCGCTCGCTTCACGGAGTGACAGTACCGTCCTCGGTGCTTCGCGAAGAACCTGTCCACCGATACGGGCTCGGCCGACCCGTCGTCCCAAGCCGAGTGCGGCTGTGACCTCGGACGGCTAGGTTGCGGTGATCGACGCAGCAAGGCATCGATGCCGAGGTTCCGAGGGTCATGGGATGTACGACGGCTATCCGGAGGTGGGCGGGACCCAGGACGTGTTCTTCGACCGTGCTACGGCACGCTGCTTGCCGACGATCGTCGCAGGCGAGGGCGTCTACCTCATCGACGACCACGGCAGGCGTCTGCTCGACGTCTGTTCGGGCCCGTTCCTCGCAGCGCTTGGACAGGGCAACGAGCGCGTGCTCCAGGCCATGGTGGAACAGGGACGAAAGCTGACCTACAGCTATTCGCGAACCACGAGGCACCCTGCCAATGCCGCGCTCACCGAGCGGATAGCCTCCCTTTCCGGTGCCGGGCTCGAGCGGGCTCACCTCACCTCCGGCGGCTCCGAAGCAGTCGAGATGGCGCTGAAATTCTTGCGTGCCCATGCTGTCGCCACCGGTCAGGGGCAGCGCCAAGGCGTGATCTCGCTGATGCCTGGCTACCACGGCGCAACCCTCCAGACACTCGGCCTCAACGGCGATGTCCGGACGCCGGCACTGTGGGGCTCCATGACCGTGTACTCGGACAAGATCCCGGCGCCGCTCACCTTCAGGGCTCCCAGCCCGGAGTCGGCCGCCACAGCGAGCCTCGCTGCGCTCGAAGAGACGATCGACCGTATGGGGCCTGAGCGCGTCCTGGCGCTCGTCATGGAGCCGATCGGCGGTCAGGCCTCCGGCGTGAACGTGCCGCACCCGTCGTTCGCGAGCGGAGCACGCTCGATCTGCGATCGCCACGGCATCCGGCTGGTGTTCGACGAGAGCGTCTGCGCGTTCCGGACAGGCCTCTTCCTAGCAGCCCAGTCGGCCCCCCAAGCGCGGCCCGACGTCGTCGTGCTCGCGAAGGGTTTGGCCGCCGGTTACGCGCCTCTCGGGGCGGCGCTCATGCCGGCCGATCTCGTGGAAGAGCTTGCCTCAACTACCGGCTTTGTCGTCTCCCACTCCTATGACGCGAATCCTATCGCCTGCGCAGCAGGCTCGGCAGTGCTGGACGAGATCATGGAGCGCGATCTGATGGGCAACGCGACACGGGTCGGCGCGGTGCTACGAGCCGGGCTCGACGCGATCGCGCAGAGCTCGTCGCTTATCGGCGACGTCCGCGGCCAGGGATTGTTGCTCGCGCTCGAGCTCGTCGCTGACAAGGACACCCTTGCGCGGTTCCCCGCTGAGGTCGATCCAGGTTCGGTTGTTCTTCGTCATGGCCTCGACCACGAGCTCCTTCTCTACTCGCGTCGCCAGAACAGCGGGCGCTTCGGCGACTGGATCCTGATCGCCCCGCCACTCGTGATCGACCCGGAAACCTGCGAAGACCTGCTCGGCAGACTCGAGTCGACCCTTGCACGTGCGGCTGGGGAACTTCTCTCGAACCACGCATGAACGCGGGCCCTTCCGCCGGGGTACGCGAAGCGGGCGCCGGCAAGCTTCTTGTAGTTGTGTTCGCCAAGCACGTGCCCGTCCTTGTCATCGGCCTTGTTCTCGCAAGCGTGCTCGCGGCATGCAGCCAGATGCAGGTACAAGCCAGGCAACGGCACTTCCGGCACTTATGGGAACCAATTTTGGCCTCGACATCGAGAAGGGAGACGTCCATGAGCTCCATGCTTGAACCCGTCGCGCGACCGCACGCGCCCACACCAACCGAGAAGCTTCTTGCACGGGCGAAGCGTCCCACCGTGACAATCCCCCGGCGGCGCCTGATCGGTGCCGGCAGCTCACTGACGCTCGTACTGGCGCTAGCGCTGGGCGGAGTCCTGATCCTGGCAGGAAGTGCAGGACCACAACAGTTGAATCACCCGCCGGGCAAGGTCTTCGTCTCCGATCGCATAGGAAGCGCCTATGAGCTCAGCGCAAACGAGTCGCCGCCCTCGCAGGCGTCTCCGAGAGTGGCAAAGGCGGTGGAGCACGCCGAGGTCGGGTTCTCGCTCGATCTGCTGAACCACCTGGCGATGTCGAGCGATTCAAGCGGCACGACCAACGAGCTCGTGTCGCCGTCAAGCTTGGCGACTGCGCTCGCGATGCTGGAGCTCGGCGCGTCAGGTTCCACCGAGCAAGGAATCGCCGAAGCACTGCACAGCGCGGGGCTCTCTGCCGGCGACCAGGCAGCTGGGTGGTACAGCCTCGCAGCCCTGCTCGGGGCCGAGACGTCAACCTCCGCTACCAATCTGACGCGTGTGCCCGAGCTCGATGTCGCGAACTCGCTCTGGGTCCAGCAGAACTTTGCGGTGCTGCCGGCGTTCGTGCGCGCGTTGTCGGGCGAGTTCCGAACCGGCGTGTGGCAGGTCAACTTCCAGACCGACCTCACCGGGGCCACCAATGCCATCAATCAGTGGACGAGCGAGCACACCAAGGGCTTGATAAAGCAGCTCTTCAGCCCAGGCGGTCTCACCCCGACCACGGTTCTCGTGCTCGCCGACGCAGTCTTCTTCCACGCCGACTGGGCCTATCGGTTTGAAAGCGCGACCACCAACCAGCCGTTCTATCTCGCGACGGGCGGGACCGAAAGTGTCCCGTTCTTGAGATCGGGGCCTGTCAACTCGAACACAGCGTTGAGAACGCCGGTGTCGAAGACCGGAAAGTACGTCGCGGTGGAGCTCCCCTACGCCGGAAAGAAGCTGAGTGCGCTCGTCGTGATGCCGACCGGGTCCTCGCTGCCACAGTTCGTCGCCTCGCTCACCCCGGCCGTCCTCGACCGGATCGTCAACGACATGTCGACTGAGTCCGTCGACTTCTCGATGCCCACGTTCACGCTGCGTTCCGACAATCAGCTGAACGAGACGCTGTCGTCGATGGGCATGTCACAGGCATTCGAGACCGGAGCCGACTTCAGGAGGATCAACGCGACGGTCCCGCTCGCGGTTGGCACCGTCGAGCAGCACGCCTACCTTCAGGTCACCCCGAAGGGCACGACGGCGGCGGCAGCAACTGGAATTGGAGTCATCGCCACCGCGACGCAGTCTGGAACCGAGCCGATCATCATCGACCATCCCTTCCTCTTCCTCCTGCGCGACAACGTGACCGGCGCGATCCTCTTCGAGTCGATGGTCGAGAACCCGGCTTCCTGAGCTCCTTCCAGGTTCGTCAACCGGACGCAGCCGGGAAGGCTGAGCAGCGCCCGCGAGCAGCAGGCACGACCCGAGCCCCGAGGTTGAGAGGTCGAAGTATCGCCTGGCGCGATCCGCCCCCGGGACCCGAGGTGCCGGGGGCGGTCGTGGAGTGCCTCTCGCGAGGGACGGCAGCTCCACTCACAGTCTACGAGATTGCAAAAACACTTGCGCAGGAGCACTTGTGCAGACGCACCTCCACCGCGCGCCGCGGCGAGCCAGTGTAATGCCAGCTGCGCTCGGCAACGGTGCCGAGGACGGCACAGCCGTCGGGCGGCCAAGCCAGAGCTAACGCCTAGCGGCGTGGCGAAACACGAGATACAGCACGCCAGCGATGACCACGAGGACGACAATGGTCTTGATGAAGAAAGCGATTAGGCCGACGATCGCGTGAAGCACGACGAAGGCCACGATCGCGGCGACAACGGCAGCCGCGACCACGGTCAATTTGTGCCCGGGTCGTAGTCCTCGCTCCTGCTTGGTTCTGGGCTCGATCATGAAACCTCCTCCCCTGAACCGTACCTCCGCCGGGCTGACCACGGATGTCGTCTCTCCCAAGCGGCTCCCCAGGGCCATCTGCGCATCTCCGCCAAGCGCGCCGTCGAGTCGCCCGAGCCCGGAGCCCGACATCACGAAGAGCGCCCGAAGCGCGCCCGAAGCCTTTCAAAGTGCTGCCTATAGTTGGGACAGGGCGCGTAGGGAGGGTGGAGAGCCCAATATGGGCCGAGAAGAACGCACAGAGACCACCGACCGGACCTGGCGACGCCGCATCCCCGGTGTTCTGACCGGCATTGTCCTGGTGGTCGCGCTCGGGGCGGCCGCGACCCTGATCGCCCTGCAGCGAGCCCACACGTCCTCGGCGAACGATCCGGGCACTCAGCAGAGCTCCCACCCGACGACGACGGTCCCGGCACCGCTGGCGATCACTTCGGTGTCACCGTCACCCGGCACGGTCGGCGCCGCCTTCGATACCAGCGTTACCGTGGACTTCTCCCAGCCGCTCGCGTCCGACAGCCCGCTGCCGACGCTGTCGCCGGCACCGCCCGGGTACTGGGTGAGAACCGCACCGGCGGCAGTGCGCTTCATTCCGGACGGTTACTTCGCTCCCTTCACTACCGTGCAGCTCAGCGTGCCAGGCGGGCCAGACGGGATTCGCAGCCGTTCCGGCCAGGGCCTCTCGACGACACTTCGGAAGAACTTCGTGATCGAGGGAGGTTCCGAACTGCGCCTCCAACAGCTCCTCGCGGAGCTCGGCTACCTTCCCCTCCAGTTCGTGCCTGCACCGTCGACTGGCGGTAACACTGTTGACATAGCCGCTTTGCGGTCCATCGCCCGCCAGGCGTACCAGCACAGCACCACGACGACGGTCGCGTCTGTCCCGGCGATCGACTCCGAGCCTCCCGTCGCGGCCGAGGTTCCCGTCCAGGCCCTGGCGGGAAGCCTCTTGTGGCGCTTCAGCAACACGCCGTCCTCGCTGGCGGCGCTCTGGAAACCAGGAGCGCCCAACGTGATCACAACCGGAGCCATCATGGCCTTCGAGGGCGCCCACGGGCTGATCGTCGACGGCGAGGCCGGGCCCCGAGTGTGGACCGCGCTTCTCCAAGCAGTCGCACGCCGC
The DNA here is from genome assembly GCA_963807575.1 of uncultured Acidimicrobiaceae bacterium. Lineage (GTDB taxonomy): Bacteria > Actinomycetota > Acidimicrobiia > Acidimicrobiales > Bog-793 > Fen-455. The sequence goes on along the minus strand of CAWECD010000011.1, from coordinate 312,865 downwards.
CAGGTGACCACGTCCCCCTATGACTACGTGGTTGTCAATCAGACCATCCCGGAGACGGCTTCGGTCTGGCGAGACGGCCAGATCATCTTCACCACCCCCGTGAACACGGGCATTGCGGTCGCGCCGACCGCCCCTGGCACCTACCCCGTCTTTGCCCGTTACCTGGTCACCACGATGACCGGCAAGAATCCTGATGGGACGCCCTACTCAGACCCGGGTATCCCTTGGGTGAGCTACTTCAATGGCGGCGACGCTCTCCATGGCTACACGCGGGCGAGCTATGGATTCCCGCAGAGCCTCGGCTGCGTCGAGATGACCTACGCGAATGCGGAGACCATGTTCGGGTTGACACCGCTGGGGACCCTCGTCACCGTCCTTGCGAGCCCCTTCCAGTCGCTTCGGGGATCAACCTAGGGCGGCCGCGATACCCCAGCTCGCGTGCCACCGCTCGCCCTCCCGGAGCCAGATCAGGCTCGTGCCGTCATGGAGAGCGTTCGGCGGACAGGTCATCGGCTCGATGGCGATTGCTCTACGACGATCACCCGGCTCGCCCAGCGTGTCACCCGTGTAGCACATGGCGTATGCGAACGCGGCGTCGGCCCAGACCTCCGAGCGGCGGCCGGGAAGGCTCAGCCGTGCATGCCAGCGACCGTCGGCACCGACTGCCAAACCGGTGTAGCAGTCGTCGAGCTCGAGCCCCCTGAGCGTCCGCCCGTCGAGATCGAAGGCCGAACCGGACACGGGCTCCTCCCCTGCAGGTAAGCCGCGCTTGTCCAAGAGGAGTCGCCTCTGTGCCAACAGGCATATCTTCGCTTCGTCGAGACCGCCTGGGCCGGTAAGGAGATACGGATGAAAGCCGAGCCCGAAGGGGGCGATGCCACCTCCGGCGTTGGTCGCCCCGCAAACGACCTCGAGCCCGGCGTCGCCGAGGGTGTACTCGAGGTCGAACCGAACGCGAAACCGATAGGCCGGCTGCGGATGGATGACGCAGGAAAGCACCGCCCTGTCAGCGGAACGCTCCTCGATCGACCACGGCAGCCACCGCACGAGACCATGGATGGCGTTTGACCGTTCCGGCTCGTTGAGCGCGGCCCTGCCGACGATGTCCCCGAACCGATATGAGCCGTCCTCGAGCCTGTTCGGCCAAGGCGCGAGCACCTGACCCCGGTCGCCAGATGCGATCTCATTCTCGGGAAACTCCCAGATGATAGGCACCGAATCGACCCTGAACGAACGCAGCGTCGCACCAACCTCGGTAATCACTGCGTCGAGGTCGCCGTAAACAAGCCGAATTTGCTCACCTGAGGGCGGGAACATGGCGGTATCGTACCTGGCAGGCCCACTCAAGTTGCTCGTCCAACCGGCGGGCCGGAGACCGGCCCAAGTCTCGGCCAAACGAGCGATCCCCTAAAGGAGCGGGTGGGCATGCGGGTTCTCGTGACCAACGATGATGGATTCGACGCGCCCGGCCTCGCCGTCCTGGCCCGCGCGTTTGCCGAAGCTGGACATGAAGTGCTCGTGGCCGCGCCTCTCGTCGAGGCAAGCGGGTCAGGCGCGGGCATCGGACCGGTACGCGCGATGGGGGGCGGAATCCACGTCGAGGCCGTCGCACCACCTGGTCTCTGGGGGATAACGGCCTTCGCAGCAGACGCGCTCCCGGCGCTGATCGTGATGATGGCCTGCCTCGGTGCGTTCGGACCGGCTCCGGACCTCGTTGCGTCGGGCATCAACCCTGGTCGCAACGTCGGACGGGCGGTCTTGCACTCGGGCACGGTGGGCGCGGCTCTCACCTGTGTTCATTTCGGCTTGAAAGGGCTTGCAACGAGCATCCGGGCCAGTTCGGCGCCGTTGGCCTATGAGCCCCGAGGCGACACCCACACGCACTTTGAGAGCGCGGCTGCGCTCGCTGTCAGCTTCGCCGCTCATCTGGAGGGAGCACCTGCTCGCACCGTTTTCAACTTGAACGTGCCCGACCTTGCGCTCGGCGAAATCCGTGGCGTCCGCCACGCAGGCCTCTCTGCCTCCGGACTGATTCTCGCAGCACAAGCTGTAAATGGCGGGGCGAGAGTCCAGCTCGACCTCGGTACCTCAGACCCCGGTGCCTCCAATCCGGAGAACGGAGACCAGTCGGACGAGACCTTGACGGGGCTCGGGTGGGCTGTGGTGACCCCACTCGTCAGTGTCACCGAGGACAAACGACCGGAGACCGGCGACGTGGTGGCGGCCGCAATCGCATCTGCCTCTCGGTGCCTGCAGACGGCTCGCGGGCATCGCCGAGTGTGACTGTTCCATTGGCACACCACTGTCAACAGATGAGATCGCCTAGTTGACAGGCGGGTCGTGACGCCTGTTCCTGACCAAGCGGGCCCGCGACACGTCTGTGGGACAGGACCGTTGCGCGTGTGGCCACCACCGGACGGCCTCTTTCCGGAGCAGTCTCGTCATCTGAATTGCCGATAGATGCTATCTCGACACCCGTTTCCACTTGCACAGGCGGAGCTCCTCCCATAGGGTTTGCGCCACACGAACTGTCAACGACGAGTGGTGCCGAAACGCCCGGTGCTTTCACGCCGGGTCGGGGTTAAGGCTGTTGCCTCCCCGTAGGCATGGCCGGATACCTCGGCGCCTGCGAGCCGAGCCGCGCGAGCGGCGTTGCTCGTCCCGACCTGTGCTCCTGATGGAGTGAAAAGGAGTCGCGACAACAAAGAAGACAGGGCGAGACCCGTCTGCACCTCGTAGGGACGTCCCAACGTCCAGATCCGGCCAGCCCTTCCGGCACCGAGTCGCGAGTCGCATGCAATAGACGGCCTGCCCGCATCAAAGCACCCACCTGGAACCCACCGGGTTTTCGACACTCCAAGGAGGAGCAAGATGCGCAAGCACCCCTTGATCGCGCTCATTGCGTTTACTTTTGTTGCTGCATCCATATTTATCGGCGCCGCCGGCGCAAGCAGTGTGAACAACTCAGTGCCTGTGCGCGCCACTGCCCATCTCAGCAAGGGCGACAGTGGCTCGGCGGTTGTGCCTACCACCGACTTGAGGTGGCTCGCGGCGACCGTCCGCGCGCGTGCCAACGCCACAGCACAACTCACGGCGCAGGTCGCGCGAGAGAAGTACCTGCCCTTTTGGCAGGGCCTTGCCGGCGACCGTGTAGCCATTCATGATGGCGGCCGCCCGCCAAGGACCCTGCTGCCATCGAAGTGGAGTGAGCTGCAGCAGTCCGACGCGCGTGCTGCAGCTGTGCGTGCTGCAGCTGCCCGGGCGGCAGCCGCACAGGCCGCTCAAGTAGCGCAGGCCGCACAGGCCGCACAGGCCGCGCGCAGGCCGCGCAGGCCGCAGCCGCGGCAAGAAACACGAGAGTCACAAGAACCACAAGAACCACAAGAACCACAAGAACCTTCCCGGCAAGAGCGCCTGGCGCGGCGGCCCCGACAACCTCCAGAGGAGGCGACCTCGGCGGCGTGTGGCTGGAGCTGCGGCTCTGCGAGTCCGGCAACAACTACGCCGAGGACACAGGCAACGGCTATTACGGCGCCTACCAGTTTGCGCCGGGGACCTGGTGGGGCCTCGGCTACTCAGGCTTGCCGAGCGACGCTTCACCTGCAGTGCAGGACCAAGCAGCTGAGAGGCTCCAAGCCCAGGCCGGCTGGGGGCAGTGGCCGGCCTGCAGCAACGAGCTCGGCCTCTAGAGGAATTCGAGCGCACCTCGCTTTGACTGGCCGATGTCTGAATATCGGCAGTTCTCTGCAATAAGTTTCCGAGTTCTGGCGGCGCTGTGCCCTGTTGGGCTGCGCTTCCGCCGGCGCACGCCAGGATCGGGACGGGCTCAGCACCGAGCAATGCCCGGCGCGTGGCGCCGACCTCCCGAACCGGGCAGCCCTAAGCTCGGCTCGGGAGGTAGGACACATGCAGTTCAGCATCTGGCTGGGAGCAGAGCAGACTTGGGAGGAAGTCCTGGGCTCGGCGGCGCACGCAGGACGCACCGGATGGGACGGGATCTGGGTCGCGGACCACTTCATGGCCAACGGCGAGCGGAGCTCCTCGCCCCGCCTCGAAGCGTGGACGACCGTCGCGGCGTTAGCGGCTCGCGTAGAGCGGGTGCGTGTCGGTGTGCTCGTGACGGGCAACACCTACCGGCATCCCGCCGTGCTCGCGAAGATGGCCGCCACCGTGGACCACATCTGCGAAGGACGCCTCGTGCTCGGGCTCGGCGCGGGATGGCAGGTGAACGAGCACGATGCCTACGGCATCGATCTTCCTGAAGTCGGCGAACGCCTGGCTCGCCTAAACGAGGCTTGCCAGGTCATCCGACTCTTGCAGAGCAAAGAACGCAGCAACTTCGCGGGACGTTTCTACCGGCTCGTGGACGCCCCGTGTGAGCCGAAGCCGGTCCAGCGACCACTCCCGCTGCTCATCGGCGGCGGTGGCGAGAGAACCACGATGCGAATCGCCGCCCGCTACGCCGACGAGTGGAATTGCTGGGGGCTGCCCGATCTGATGGCGCACAAGGCCGAGGTCCTCGAGCAACACTGTCTCGAGATCGGGCGGGACCCGGCCTCGATCAAGTGCTCGGCTCAAGCCGTCGTGCTGATGAGCGACGACGCCGAGCAGCTGAAGAGCTGGCGGTCCGCCAGCTCAGTCATGCCCCGCATCGTCGGTACTGCGCCTGAAGTTGCGGAGGTCATGGCCCGCTACGCCGAGGTCGGCGTGGACGAATTCGTCGTCTCGGACCATTCCCTCGGCCGGGACGCCGGGCAGAAGCGGGAGAACATGGACCGCTTCCTCGAAGAGGTGGTCATCCACCTGCAGGACCGATCCGGCTCGTAGGTGCCGCCGTGTCGCGGTGAAGTGGGCCATCTCGTCGCGGCGCCCGACAAGTTCCGGGGTACCGCCGACGCGTCACGGGCGGCTGCAGCTGCTGCACGCGGGGCGCGTCGCGCCGGCTGGACGGCCGCTGAGGTACCGCTGGCCGACGGGGGTGACGGGCTGCTCTCAGCCTTCGACGGAGAGCCCAGGCACGACGAAGTGACCGGCCCACTTGGCACGCCGGTGCTGGCAGAGTGGCAGCTCGTCCCGGGGACATCGCACGACCGCGGCCCGACTGCGGTGATCGAGATGGCGAACGCGTCGGGCCTTCTCATCGCCGGTGGAGAGCTCCGTAACGACCCGATGAAGGCCTCCACTGTCGGGACCGGCCAGCTGATCCTGCGAGCAGTCTCACTGGGTGCGACGCGAGTCATCGTCGGCTGCGGGGGCTCGGCAACAACCGACGGCGGTGCAGGCGCGCTCGCAGTCATCGGCACACCTGAAGCCCTACAAGGCGTCGAGCTCATCGCCGCCTGCGACGTGACGACCGGGTTCGGGGACGCAGCAAGGGTCTTTGCTCCGCAAAAGGGCGCCAAACCCGAACAGGTCGAGGCGCTGACCGCTCGCCTCGCCCGTCTTGCGGACGACTATCGGGCCTCGTTCGGCGTGGACGTCACCGTACTGCCGGGAGCTGGGGCGGCCGGTGGCCTCGCCGGAGGTCTCGCAGCACTCGGAGCCGAGATCGTCTCGGGCTTCGAGCTTGTCGCCGGCTTCGTCGGCTTGGACGAGCACCTTGCCTGCGCGGACCTTGTCATGACCGGGGAGGGCTACCTCGATCGCGAGTCTTTCTCGGGCAAGGTCGTCGGCGGCGTGATCGCTCACGTGGGCACAAGGGTGCCGATCCTGTGCATTGTCGGCGATGTGGCCGCAGATGCCCGCACGTGCGACAGAACCAACGGCGCCGGGTTCGAGATCGTCAGCCTTGTCGAGCAGTTCGGGCCAGAACGAGCCCGATCCGAGGTCCTCGGCCTGATCGAGGACGTCGTCGCGCAGTACATCTCGTCCCTGTGATCACGGCCGGGGTCCCGGCCCCGGTTGCTCAGCGGATCCCGACACCGAGCCGGGCCACGTCATCGAAGAAGTCGGGATAGGTCTTCGCGACACAGCCTGGATCGGAGATCTCGACCCCGGGCACGACCGCGCCAATCGCGGCGAAGGCCATGGCGATGCGATGGTCACGGTGGGTGTCGACGCGGCCGCCGTGCAATGGCGCGCCCCCGTGCACGACCAGGCCGTCGGATGCCTCCTCGACACGAGCTCCCAGGCGCGCCAGCTCGGTCGCGACCGCCGCGATGCGATCGCTCTCGTGGCCACGCGCGATCTCGACGCCACGGATCACGGTATCTCCGTGTGCCAGTGCCGCGAGAGCGGCAACGGTCGGGACCTGATCCGGCATCGCGGCGAGGTCGACGTCGACTCCGGCGAGCTCGCCTCGCCGCTCGATGGTCGTACCGCCGGGGCCCCGGGAGAACCTGGCGCCCATGGCGGCGAGAACATCCACCAGGCCACCGTCCGGCTGCACGGTCTCCAGGGCGTTTGCGACGGTGATCGACCCTCCCGTCGCGACGGCGAGGGCGTAAAGGTGTGCCGCTGCGCTCGCGTCGTGCTCGACCGACTCCGCCCTGGAAACGTAAGGGGCCCCCGCGCCCACCTTGAAGCGGCCCGGCGCTTCTTCGGCGACCGATGCCCCCCAACGCTGCATCGCCCGCACCGTGAGATTCACATAGCCGAGCTCGCGGAGACCCCCCACCTCGACGATGAGGTCCTCATCGGCATATGGGCCGATGAGGAGAAGCGCCGTCGCGAACTGTGAGCTGGCCGAGGCATCGACGCTGATCCGGCCACCGGCGAGGCCGCGGCTCGAAATCCGCAGCGGTGGCCTGCCTTGGTCGCTCTCGATGTCAGCCCCGGCAGCGCGCAACGCCTCGAGGAGCGGAGCGATCGGACGCCGGCGAAGGGGCTCCTCACCGTCAAGGACCACGGTCCCCTTCGCGAGCAGCGCCACTGCCGCCAGGAAACGAAGCGTTGTTCCCGAAAGCCCCGCGTTCACCTTCGTCCCCCCCGCCACAGGCCGGCCCGAGGTCCCTGTCACCTCCGTGTCGCCGCCCACATCCTCGATCCGGGCACCCAGGATACGAAGCCCCGAGGTCATCGCCTCGGTGTCGTCGCTCTCGAGCAGGCGGCTGAGCACACTCTTGCCCTCGGCCAAGGCGGCGATGACGAGCAGGCGATTGGTCAAGCTCTTGGACGACGGCACGTCGAGCTTGCCTCCGACCGGTCCGGCCGGGACGAGCTCGAGAACGGCCCGTGAGAGCCAGTCGTGCAGGGCGGGGCCGGCCACCGGCCAAGCGTAGGCCCCTCGAGACTCGCGCGACCCGGCAAGCCGGGCGCGGCCCAGTTACCGCCGAGGAGCCCCGTGATGCCACGATGGCACGGTGAGCTTCCGGATCTGTGTCGTGTGCGCGGGCAACATCTGCCGCTCGCCCATGGCCGAGGTGGTCCTCCGCCACAAAGCTTCGACGGCTGGGCTCGCCGAAGCCATGACGGTCGACAGCGCTGGGATCGCGGCCGACGTCGGCTTCGACATCGATCGTCGGGCCCGCAGGGCACTGGAACGGCGCGGCTACGGCCCGGTCAGTCACCGCGCGCGCCAGTTCGAGCCCGCCTGGCTCAAACAACGAGACCTTGTCGTCGCCATGGAAAATAGTCAGGTGCGGTGGCTGGAGAATCGCTCCCCGAAGACCGGGCGCACCGCAGCAGTCCGGCTCCTGCTCAGCTACCCGACGCGTCGTGCAGGGCATCTTGGCTCACTGGAGATCCCGGACCCGTGGCAGGGCGACGAGGCCGAGTTCGAGTCGTGTCTCGACCTGGTTCAAGCCGGGTGCGTCGCCCTGCTGGACGAGCTGGCGGCCGAGCTCGCCCAGGGCTGAGCCGGTCAGGTCGCAGGGCTCACCGAGCTCATGTTGAACTCGGCCGCGCGCAGCGGCGGCATTGCAGTCCTGTTGAGCCACTCGTTCCATTCCCGCGAGAGCGCCCTTTCGGTCCGTCCCGCCTCGATGGTCTTCGACAGCAGGTCCACAGGGCTCTCGTTGAAGCGGAAGTTATTGACCGAAGCGACGATCTCGCCGTGCTCGACCAGGTAGACGCCGTCTCGCGTCAGGCCGGTCACCAGCAGCGTCGTCGGGTCCACTTCCCGGATGTACCAAAGGCACGTGAGCAGGAGTCCCCGCTCGGTCCGCCCGATGAGGTCATCGAGGGTGCCCGTGGCCCCCGGCAGCTCGAGAACGAGGTTGTCCGCGAGCGCTGCCGGCTCGACGCCCGATCGTGTGGCTCCTGCGCGATGGTACTGCAGGCGCGCGAGGCGGCCGTCGGAGATCCATTCGGTCCGCTCCAGCGGCACGCCGTTGTCGAAGACCGACACATCCTGACCGGAGGCCTCTGCTACGAGGAACGGCGTGCACTCGAGGCCTTCGGCGAACGGATCGCTGCGCAGCGAGAACGGGTGCGGGGAGAGCGCCTCCCCCACCCTCGTCGCGCCGCCCGGCGCGGAGAATACGCTACGCCCCTCTTCGGCCTCCCGGCCCGAAGTCGCCTCCCCGAGGAGGAAGACGAGGTCGGCCACCGCGTCAGGTGGCAGCACGACCTCATAGCGACCTGCGTCCAGATCGAGCCTCCGCTCGCCCCAGCCGAGACGGCGGTCGAGGCGCTCGGTCAGCTCTTCGACGTGCACGGTGGCCAGGTCAGAGGCACCTGTCGAGACCCAGGCCGATCGCGTCCCACCGTCTGCGCGGGCGACGGCCTCGAGCTTGCCTGTCGGTTCGACGTGCCGGAGCCTCAAGCCCGTCGAGGAACCGAGATACACGGTCGAGACCTGGTGCTCGGCGAAGCCTGCCAACCTCACACCGGCGGTGCTCGCTCGGGCGAAGGCGTCACCGAGCCCCTTGAGCACGTCTCCGAGGCCCGATAGGGCCGTCATGACCGGTGGGTCCGCAAAGTCGCTCGGAACCCCCGACAGAGACGGGGCCACGAGCGCAGCGGCGTCCTCGGCCGGTGGGGCCGTGGCGGCGTTGGCCTCGGCCCGGCGAACTAGTTCGACCGGGTCGCCTCCACCACTGCTGCTCGCCGTCCCGACCGAGATCCCCGCTTGAGTGTCCTTGAAGGCGATCACGGTCACGTCACGGTCACGTCGAGTGCCGTTGGTCGTCACAGTGTTGTTGGCGAAGCGAAGCTCGGCTTGGCTGACCTCCTCCACGATCACGACGCAACCGTCCGATCGGGAGGCGTCGAGAACCTGCTCGACGACGCGGTCTGCTGCGATGAGACGACCCGGGCCGACGCTCATCGACCGGACTCCGCGCGAGCGTTCAGCACGTTGATGCCTCGGAACAACGCTGACGGACAGCCGTGGCTCACGGGAGCGACCTGGCTGGGCTGGCCTTTGCCGCAGTTGAAGGCGCCGCCAAGGTGGTAGGTCGACTCGCCGCCCACGGCTTGCATCGCACCCCAGAACTCGGTCGTGCGCGACTGATAGGCCAGGTCCCTCACCTGCCCGGCGAGCTTGCCCTGCTCGATCCTGAAGAAACGCTGCCCGGTGAACTGGAAGTTGTAGCGCTGCATGTCGATCGACCAGCTCTTGTCGCCGACGATGTAGAAGCCGTCGTCGACCGACGAGATGAGCTCCTCGGTGTTCGGGCCCTTCCCCGGTGCCGGGCGCAGCGACACGTTGGCCATGCGCTGGATCGGGGTGTGCCCTGGCGAGTCGGCGAACGCACAGCCGTTGGACCGGCCGAGACCCATGAGGCGTGCGATCCGCCGGTCGAGCTGGTAGCCCACCAGTACGCCGTCGCGGATGAGGTCGAAGCTCTGCGCCTCGACTCCTTCGTCGTCGTAGGCGACGGTCGCCAAGCCATGGGCGACGGTGCGATCGCCGGTCACGTTCATGACCCCCGAGCCGTAGGCGAGGGTGCCGAGCTTGTCGAAGGTGGCGAACGACGTGCCCGCGTAAGCCGCCTCGTAGCCCATCGCCCGGTCGAGCTCGGTGGCGTGCCCGATGGACTCGTGGATCGTCAGCCACAGGTTCGTGGGATCGATGACGAGGTCGTAGGTGCCGGGCGTCACAGACGGGGCCCGGAGCTTCTCGGCGAGGTGATCGGGGATGCGCGCCAGCTCACCATCCCAGTCCCAGCCCTCGCCGAGCAGGTACTCCCAGCCCCGGCCGGCCGGCGGGGCCAGGGTGCGCATGGTCTCGAAGCCCCCAGCCTCGGCATCGACCGCGATCGCCTCCACGACTGGGTGCACGCGGACGCGGCGCTGGGTCGTGACCGTGCCGGCGAGATCCGCGTAGTGCTTGTCCTCAACCACGCAAAGCACGTACGCGGTCACGTGGTCCACGCCCGGCGAGTGGAGCAGACGCCCGCTCCAGTCCTCGAGCAGGGCCACCTTGTCCGCCGTGGGCACCTCGGCCGGGTTCAGATCGTACGAGGAGGTCCATGCCGACTCGCCGTGCGGCGGCTCGTCTGCCAGCTCGACGCGCTCAGTGACAGCGGGGGCCGTGGCCCGCGCCATTTCAACTGCCTGGCCGGCGAGCGCGACCGCGGCGTCGACGTCGAGCTCGACCGTGGCAGCGAACCCGAAGGCGCCCGCGTGGACAACCCGGAGGCCGAGGCCGACCTCGAGGTCGTCGGCGGAGGTTTCCAGGCGGCTGTCGCGCAAGCTCACGACCTGCGAGCGGATCCGCTCGATGCGTGCCTCGGCATGCTCGCATCCGAGCTGGTGCGCCCGGTCGAGCACCGCAGCGCTGACAGCATCAAGCCGAAGGGCTGAGAATTCGGCGTCGAGCTCCTCGGTGGTCATCTGTGATGCTCCTCCTCGAATCCGGCGCCAAGTGTGCCAGTCCATGTCGATGACGACAAAGGCTCCACCTACACGCAACGGTCCTCAATCGGGCCGGAACCGTTGATCGTAGAAGATCCCGCCGTCCGGGGAACGGTGCGGGGGCCGCTTGGGGGCCATCAGGTCGAGAGGAAGGTGGCGCCGCTCCCCGGACCACGGTGCGCGCGGCGCTACGACATGGTCCGCCAAACGGTAGGCAAGGGCCTCGTAATTCACGCGCCAGCCGCGGAAATGCCGCCACGCCTCCTCGCTGGTGCGCTCGGTGGGGAAGCCTGTCTCCTTGACGAGGTTCACCGCGTAGACGAACTCCTCGTAGCTGAGCTGGATCTCTGCCCCTGGCGCCGGGTCGGCGTCGAACTCCCAGTGCAGGGCCTGGGCGATGCGCCGCAACGCCGTGAAGCCCATCCGCAGGCACATCCGCGCCTCGGAAGGCGCTTTGGTCGGGTTCAACGACAGGTGCATCGCGGCGGCGTCCATCACGGCCAGCAGCGAGATGATCCAGGAGAAGCCGGGCTCGGGGGAACGGAACCAGAGCAGCACCGGATAGGAGATGTGGCTCTCCGCGAGATCAGCGGCCCAGAGCTCCCAGTTGCCGTAGAGCGCGGGCAACGCGTCGGTGATCCGGACCAGCTGATGGCGCATGAGGACCTCGGGACCCCACGCCGGCACGCCCGCGCGGCTCTCCATCAATGTCACGAGAGACTCGCGTCGGTTGAAAGCCTGGTAGATGGCAGGCAGGTAACCGATCTGGAGGGCCACGGCGATGGCCCCGGTCGCGCCCGCGAGCACGACGATCACGTCGTTGCCGGTCGCGTTGGCGTGCACCAGGCCGACGGAGAACAGCGAGGCGCCCGACTCGGCGATGCCGGCCAGGAACGACCCTGTCCAGGGCCACTGCATGAGGCCGTAGCCGAGTATGTACAGAGCGAGGAACGCCGCTAGCTGGGCGATCAGTGACACCGGGCCGACCGCCGCAAGCAGGCCGTCCTTGTGGGCAAAGCTGCGGACAGGACGGGCCACGAGCAGGAAGACCTGCCGTACGGCCCGGCCCACCCCCAGCGGCAACACCTGGAGCCTCGAGCCTCCACGCGGGAGCACGAAGGTGGTCACCAGGCTCATGGTGGCGAACACCACGATGAGCACCCCGATCACGAAACTGATCCAGACCATGAGGCTTGTTTCCTACACGATCAATCCACCGAACGCCAGGGCCCGGGACTGCTCGTGCCGCACGACTTGGGCGGGCCACGGCGGGAAGTCCCGGCAGGAGGCCCCGATGAGTGCGTACCTACGAATCCCCGGCGCGGTTCGCGTTCGGGCCTTGAGCCCTTACCTCCTCGACACGGGCGAACGCCGAGCGGAGCTCGTCGATCCAAGCAGCTTCGTTCCTCCCGACCAGGTCGACGCACCAGGCAAGCGCCTCGCTCCTCGAGCGTGCGATCCCGGCGTCGATGAGGGTGTCGAGAACCTGGCGCTGTGACATCCGCAACCGGGTCATGACCGGCACATTGGCCGTCGTGAACGAGCGCGTGGTGCCGCCGGCTGTGGCGCCCCAGGAGACGACGCGCCCGAAACGGCCCTGTGCCTCCTCTGCGATACGTACCCGGTGTTCCCTGGTGTCCTCACGGAACCGTTCGATCCGCGCCTCCTCGGCGGTTGCAGCTGCCTGTGGCGCGGCGCCTTGCTCCAGTTCCACCGCGCTGAGCGTGCCAACTACGAGGATCTCGTCGTTGTCAACGGTCACCTCCGGAACCTCGACGAAGAAATCGTCCGGCAGCCGGCCCGTGAACCAGGCCTTGATCTCCGCTCGCTGCTCAGCAGAGGGGCGCTCCTCGGATCCCGCGCCCCATCGGCCCCGCGCCCAGCGGGGGCCGGGACCACGCCGTCCCCCGCGCTGGCGAGGGTCATGTTGATGTTCATGAAATGTCATAAATAAAGATTACATGATTACTTATCAAGTTACAACCGTCACCAGGAAGGGGACGCGCGCGCGGTCCAGCGCCCCTCCTCCCTGGTCAGAGTGATCGCCAAGCCGAAGCAGTCGCCCAACGAGCGCTCTGTCAGCACGTCCTCGATCGGGCCCTTCGCCACCACTTCGCCCTCCCTCAACAACAACGCGTGGGACGTCGTGGGGGGCAGCTCTTCGAGGAGGTGGCTCACGTGCACCGTCGTCGGGGAGTCCGAGCTGCGGGCGAGCGCGGTGAGCGCAAGGACAAAAGCCTCGCGCCCGGGAAGGTCGACGCCCGCACACGGCTCATCCAGCAGCAACAGGGGATGCTCGACGAACAGCGACCGGGCCAGCAGGACCCGCTGGCGCTCACCTTGGGAACACGAGCCGAAGGGGCGCTCTGCGAGCCCGTCACACCCGAGCGCCTTGAGGATCTGCCTGCCCCGCACGAGATCCGCCTCGTCGGTCGATACCCACCACGGCGCCAGTACGCCACGCCCGCCGGTCAGCACGATCCCCAGAGAGGCCGCGCTGGGAGGGAGCCGGTCGGCCACCGCGTGGCTTACGACGCCGATGCGCGAGCGGAGTTGGCGGAGGTCGCTCGCGCCCAGGCGAGCGCCGAGGACGACCGCAGTCCCGGAAGAAGGGTGACGCTCGGCAGCCAACAACCGCAGGAGCGTGGTCTTGCCTGCTCCATTGGCGCCCAGCACTGCCCAGTGCTCGCCCGTGCGGACAGACAGCGACACCGGTCCGAGCAAACGCCGGCCGTCAGGCGTCGTGACGGTCACACGGTCGAGCAGCGCCGCGAAAGCCGTTGCGGGCTCGGCATCAGCCTGTGGAACACGCCCGCTCGGCATCATTGGACGGAAGTCTCGCGCAGCGAGGGCCCGGACAGGCCGAACCGATGTTGGCGAGCGGGCCGGAACCTAGTGGCGAGAGTGCCTGCCGCAGTGGACGACCACCACGGCGCACGGCGCGTGCCTCACGAGATGCTCGGAGACCGAGCCGATCAGCATGCCCGCGAACGCACCGTGACCATGGCTCCCGACCACGACCAGGTCCGCGTCCTTCGCCTCGGCCAACAGGACGGGAGCCGCGTGGCCTTCCTTCACGACTCGCTCCACGGCAATGCCGGGGTCCGCTCCGAGCGTCTCGGTGATCGCCTCGTCGAGGGCCCGCCCCGCCAGCGTCTCCGGGTCATACTCGACCGGGAACACCGGAACCCAGCCCGTGCCGGTCGGGACTTCCCAGGTCGTGACCACCCGCAGGGTCGCTCCCGTCAGGCGGGCCTGCTCGGCGGCCCACTCGAGGGCCTTGAGCGACGGCTCGGAGCCGTCGACACCGACGACGATGAAGCGCTCGTGCTTCTCTGCGGCATCACTCACCATTCGGAGCTTACCTTCCCAATGGCCCTGAGCTGCGGATCCATATTCGGGAACATCAAGGGGCTCAACACGGTTGAGTGTTTAAGACTCAATACTGAGAGGAAGATCGACAGGTGTCAAAGACTCAACAGCTCCCGGTGCTCCCGCTGGCTGACGTCGTCGTTCTGCCCGGCATGGTCGTGCCGGTCACCCTCGACGACACCGAGCGGCAGGCGGCCGTCGACGCGGCCGGCGTGGGAGGCGGCAACGAGGTCCTGGTCGTGCCGCGGCTCGACGGCAAGTACGCCCTGGTCGGCGTCGTCGCGACCATCGAGCAGCTGGGCAAGCTGCCCGGCGGCGAGCCCGCTGCCGTGCTGCGCGCCGTGAGCCGCGCACGTGTCGGCTCCGGAGTGACCGGGCCGGGATCGGCACTCTGGGTCGACGCCGAGATACTCGACGAGGTCCCCGGCGGCGAGGCCTCGAGCGAGCTCTGCCGTGAGTACCGCAACGTCGTCGTCTCGATCCTTCAGCAGCGGGGCGCTTGGCAGGTCATCGACTCGGTCCAGCGCATCTCCGAACCGGGCGAGCTGGCCGATATGGCGGGCTACGCGCCCTACCTGTCCAACGAGCAGAAGCTCTGGCTGCTCGAGACCTTGGACGTCGAGCAGCGCCTGGCGAAGCTGGTCGAGTGGGGCCGGGAACATCTCGCCGAGCTCGACGTCGCCGAGCGCATCCGCAGCGACGTCCACGATGGCATGGAGAAGAGCCAACGCGAGTTCCTGTTGCGCCAGCAGCTTGCCGCGATCCGCAAGGAGCTCGGCGAGGGCGAACCTGATGGCGCCGACGACTACCGCAGCCGCGTAGGGGCGGCCGCGCTGCCCGAAAAGGTCCTCGAAGCGGCACTGCGCGAAGTCGGCCGGCTCGAGCGCGCGAGCGATCAGAGCCCCGAGGCAGGCTGGATCCGCACCTGGTTGGACACCGTACTCGAACTGCCGTGGAACATCCGCACCGACGACAGCAACGACGTGAAGCGGGCGCGCGACGTGCTGGACGCCGACCACGAGGGCCTCGAAGACGTGAAGGACAGGATGGTCGAGTACCTCGCGGTCCGCAGCCGTCGGCAGGCTCGCGGGCTACAGGTCGTCGGCGGCCGCGGGTCCGGAGCCGTCCTCGCGCTGGTCGGCCCCCCGGGGGTCGGCAAGACATCGCTCGGCGAGTCCGTCGCCCGCGCACTGGGGCGCAAGTTCGTCCGCGTGTCACTCGGGGGCGTTCGTGACGAGGCCGAGATCCGTGGCCACCGTCGCACCTACGTCGGCGCACTTCCGGGTCGCATCGTCCGGGCGATCCGCGAAGCCGGGTCGATGAACCCCGTCGTGCTGCTCGACGAGATCGACAAGCTCGGCAACGACTACCGGGGTGACCCCACCTCGGCTCTGCTCGAGGTGCTCGACCCGGCCCAGAACCACACGTTCAGGGACCACTACCTCGAGATAGAGCTCGACCTGTCGGACGTGCTCTTCCTCGCCACGGCGAACGTCGCTGACACCATCCCCGCGCCGCTTCTCGACCGGATGGAGCTCGTCCGCCTCGACGGCTACACCGAGGACGAGAAGGTCGCGATCGCCCGCAACCACCTATTGCCGCGGCAGATCGACCTCGCAGGGCTCGCTCCCGACGAGGTCGGCATCGACGATGAGGCCCTCCGGGTCATTGCGACCGAGTACACGCATGAGGCAGGGGTTCGCCAACTCGAGCGGGCGATCGCGAAGGTCCTCCGGAAGGTGACCACGCGTCTCGCCGGCGACTCGCAAGGAACGCCCGTCGAGGTAGGGACCAAGGACTTGAAGGGGTTCCTCGGCCACCCTCGCTTCACGCCCGAGTCGGCCGAGCGGACGGCGGTCGCGGGTGTTGCAACCGGCCTGGCCGTCACCGGCGCCGGCGGCGACGTGCTGTTCATCGAGGCGACCGTCATGGAAGGAGAGCCGCGTCTGATGCTCACCGGACAGCTCGGCGACGTCATGAAGGAGTCTGCTCAGATCGCCCTGTCGTACCTGCGCTCGCATTCGGCTGCGCTCGGCATCGACACCGAACGGCTTGCCGGCGGCGCGGTCCATCTGCACGTGCCCGCAGGCGCTGTTCCCAAGGACGGGCCGTCCGCCGGCGTCACGATGGTCGCCGCCCTGGCCTCTCTCGCCTCGGGTCGACCGGTGCGCTCCGAGGTGGGCATGACCGGAGAGGTCACCTTGAACGGTCGGGTGCTCCCCATCGGCGGGGTGAAACAGAAGCTGCTCGCCGCTCACCGCGCCGGGCTGACCGAGATCTTCCTCCCGGCCCGCAACGGCCCCGACCTCGACGACGTGCCGGAGAACGTCCTCGAGGGCCTCACCGTGCATCTCGTGACCGACGTCGCCGAGATCGTCGCCTCGGCCCTCGAGCCCGCGGCAGGCGCGGCCGCTAAGCGAAAGGGATCGGCCGCGGCGTGAGGGCCTGGGCGCTTGATCACCCGGCCCCGGCCGCCGAGCGCTCGTTGCGCCTCGTCGAGCGCGCGGTCCCCGAGCCGGGCCCGAACGAGATCCTCGTGAAGGTGCACGTCTGTGGTGTCTGCCGCACGGACCTTCACCTCGTGGAGGGCGATCTCGCCCCTCGGCGTCCGGGCGTCGTGCCGGGACACGAGGTCGTCGGCCACGTGGCCGCCGAGGGCCGCGACGCCCGGCGGTTCGCCAGGGGCGAGCGTGTCGGGATCGCGTGGCTGCGCTCGACGTGCGGCACGTGCCGGTTCTGCGCGCGAGGTGACGAGAACCTCTGCACTGCTCCCTCATTCACCGGCTGGGACGCCGACGGCGGTTACGGCGAGTACGCAGTCATAGACGAGCGGTACGCCTACCCGATCCCGGCGGTGTTCTCCGACGCCCAAGCTGCCCCACTGCTCTGCGCCGGCATCATCGGCTACCGCGCGCTGCGAAGATCCGGCCTGCGTCCGGGCGGCCGGCTCGGCATCTACGGCTTCGGGGGATCCGCTCACCTGACGGCCCAGGTGGCCCTGTTCGCGGGCGCGACCGTGCACGTGATGACCAGGGCCCCCGACGCTCGGGAGCTGGCGCTCTCGCTCGGGTGCGCGTCCGCGCAAGGAGCCGACGATCCCCCACCGGAGCCGCTGGACGCGGCCATCCTCTTCGCCCCGGTCGGAACGCTCGTGCTCCCGGCAATGGCAGCCCTGGACCGCGGCGGTCGGCTTGCGATCGCAGGCATCCACCTCTCCGACATTCCCACACTCAACTACGACAACCACCTCTTCGAAGAGCGCGAGCTCGTCAGCGTGACCGCGAACTCCAGGCGCGACGGCGAGGAGTTCCTGGCGCTCGCCGCCGAGATACCGATCAGGCCCACGACCGCGGAGTACCCCTTCGAGAATGCGGCTGCCGCACTAGAGGATCTGGCCCGGGACGCAGTGAACGGCGCCGCGGTGATCCGCGTCTCGGATGGCTGATGCGCGACGCAACCGTTGGTCGGGCGGCTACTGCCCTGTGATCCGGTGGCGCAACTCGAGGTAGACCTTGGTGCCGACGATCGCCTCCATCTCCGCCCCCAGCGAGTCGATCACCGGGCGGTCGGACACATAGGCCAACGAACCCTCGGTGCAGCACCACGCCATCTCCTCGCCCTCTTCGCCCCAGTCGCGGCGCGTCCAGCGGCGCACCGTCGCCACCTCGGTATCGTCAGCACCCTGCTCCCAGTCCACCCTGATGGGCAGCTGCCAGCACACCGACGGCTTCCAGTCCATCGGCGGCTCGCCTGCGTCAATGGCCCCCAGGTGCAGCGCACATCCCGCGCCGCCGGCGAACCCGGGACGGTTGAGGAAGATGCAGGCTCCATCGACGACACGGGTGTGGTTGCGGGCGTCGTTGCTGAAAATGCCGTGCGTGCGGGCCTCGCTATGACGCTCGAAGCGGGCCGGGTTTAGTGTCGCCGCCAGCGCGGCAGTCATCCGAGCTTCGTCCACGTCGCACAGCTCGGCACCGACCGAGCAGCAGCCGAGGCCGAGATGCTCAGCCGGCTCGGGACCGATGCCCAGACACCCTCGGCCCCACACGCAGGCCCACCTCGACTCCAGGAAGCCCCGCTCGAATCGCCAGAGCGTCAAGCCATCGTGGATCTCCTCCATTCCCTCGTCCATCCCGACGACCTTACGCGAGTCCGCCGCCCTGGTCGGTCCCCGCCCCGTAGAGCCGCCCCTTCCAGACCACGCCCTTGCGATGATGACGCCAGGCCGAAGTCACCGTCATGGCCCCGTAGAGGCAGGCCACCACGGGCAGTCCCGCGGCCCGCCACCAACCCAGACGGTGGTAGCGGATCGTGGGAACGTAGGTCAGTTCCATGACCAGGAAAGACACCGCCCCGACGAGCGCGACCGCCGGCGAGGTGGTGACAATGCCACCGACCAGGGCGGCGATGGGCCCCAGAAAGGTGACCGCGAGCCCGGCAAGGGTCCCGAGCAACAAGACAGGAGAGAAGCCGAGCTGGGTGTACGCGCTACGAGCCACCATGTCCCACAGGTCTGCGAGCCCGGGATAGGGGCGAACGCTGTGCACCTCGTCTGCGAGACCGAGCCAGATGGCTGAACCACTCGCCTTCAAGGCCTTGGCCAGGGCCACGTCGTCGATGACCGCACCGCGGATCGCCGATATCCCGCCGGCACGTTCCAGCGCTTGACGACGAACCAGGACGCACCCCCCTGCTGCTGCCGCGGTCCTCCGGCCGGGCCGGTTCACCCAGCCGAACGGATAGAGCTCAGCAAAAAAGTAGACGAAAGCAGGGATGAGAAGCCGCTCCCAACCGGTTTGCACCCGCAACCGGGCCATCAGGGAGACCTGGTCCAAGCGGGCCGCCTCGGCCCAGGCGACCAACTGCCGAACCGACGAGCGCGGGTGCGCGATGTCGGCGTCGGTCAGGAGGAGGAACTCCGGCGCCGGCGACTCGCAAGGGGCCGCCACGGCCGGATCAGCCGACGACACGGCGGCGACGCCCTGGGCGACTGCCCAGAGCTTCCCGGACCAGCCGGGCGGAGGCTCCGCGCCGGCCACCACCACAGGGACCACCTTCCCACCGGGTTGTGCCCCCAGCCGCCGGGCCATCTCGGCGGTCTCGTCCGTCGAGCGATCGTCGACCAGGACCACCTGCAGCGGACCGGGGTAGTCCTGATACAGCAGGGTCGGCAGGCTGGCACCCAGCACGAGCGCCTCGTTGCGAGCAGGGACGACAACAGCGACCGACGGCCACGACGCGGCGTCGGGAGCGACGGGCAGCCGCACCCCGGTGCGCCAGAACCTGCCCCGGAACACCAAGAGGTAGATCCAGATCATCAACGGGACCGCAGCCAGCCACACCACCGGGTGGAAGTGTACGAACCACTGGTGACCGGGCTCGTGTGGGGGCGCACTTGTCCCGAGAACAGGCGAGACGCTCGCGACCCTCCCGGGCCGCCAGTTGACTACAGCGACGGCCCTCCGTCGGACAGGGGAAGTCCGATGGGGCACGAGACCCCGGTACCGCCAAGGCCGCAGTAGCCGTTCGGGTTCCGCTCGAGGTACTGCTGGTGGTAGCCCTCGGCGTAGTAGAAGGGCCCTGCCGGCTTGATCTCGGTGGTGATCTGCCCGTGGCCCGCCGCGTCGAGCGCCCGCTGGTACTCAACACGCGACCGCTCTGCGGTCACCTGCTGGGCGGCTGCGGTCGTGTAGATCGCGGAGCGGTACTGGGTACCGGCGTCGTTTCCTTGACGCATGCCCTGGGTCGGGTCGTGGTTCTCCCAGAAGACCGTGAGCAGCTTGTCGTAGGAGGTCTTCGCACCATCGAAAACGACGAGGACCGCCTCGGCGTGGCCGGTGCTCCCCGAGCAGACCTCTTCGTAGGTCGGGTTCGGCGTGTAACCCCCGCTGTAGCCCGCTGCGGTGGTGTAGACGCCGTCCAAGACCCAGAACTTCCGTTCAGCGCCCCAGAAGCAGCCCATCGCGAATATCGCGCGCTCCAAGCCGTCCAGGCCCGGTGGCCGCAGGGGTGCCCCGAGCACGAGGTGGCGCTCGGGGACGGCCATCTCCGCCTCCCGACCGCGCAAGGCCTGCTCAGGCCTCACCATCTCCGACTTGGACTTGAACCAGTTCATCGTTGCTTGTCCTCGATGTTGAGCGAGCACGAGTTGATGCAGTAGCGCTTGCCTGTCGGCATCGGTCCGTCGTCGAACACGTGTCCGAGGTGCGACCCGCACGCCCGGCAGAGCACTTCGGTCCTCTCTCTCCCAAGGGACGTGTCGCTGCGCATCTCCACCGCGTCGGCCACGGCGGGCTCGGTGAAGCTCGGCCAGCCAGAGCCCGAGTCGAACTTGGCTTCCGACGAGAACAGCTCGGCACCGCAGGCCGCGCAGTGATAGGAACCGTCGATGTGGCAGTCGACGTACTGACCGGTGAAGGCAGGCTCGGTTCCCGCCTTGCGCAGGACACGGTACTGCTCAGGCGTCAGGCGCCTGCGCCATTCGTCCTCGGAGAGCGAGACGTCGCGTGGCGCCTGGGTGCCGGTCGTGGATGTCTTGGAAGCTCGGGGTCGCAACATGCTTCTCAGTCTCACTCATCCGCCTCGGCGTTACATCCCGCGGCGGGCTTGAAGCCCGCACCCGCCGGGCAGCGTCCCTATTCTCCTCGCTCGTCGAGCTGTTCGAGCCGGGGGTCGCGCACTTCGGCCCTGGCCGAGTCGGAGGCGGCGTCGGTGAGAAGGGCTTGCGCGGCGGCCTCGGCGTCGAGCCGTGCCCGGTAGTGGGCGATCTCGCGATCGACCGCGGCTTGGTCCCAGCCCAGCACGGGTGCCATCAACCGGGCCGCATCACCGGCTGCCAACCGCCCCCGGTCGGGCACCTCGAAGGCAATGTGCGTGCGGCGCGTCAGCACGTCGTCGACGTGGAGCGCACCCTCGTAGGCCGCAGCGTGACAGACCTCGGCAGCGACGTATCGTTCGGCACCCGCCAAGGGGGCGCCCAGGCCGGGGTCGCCGGCAACCAGGTCGAGCACCTCTGTCGCCAGCGTGCCATAGCGCGCCACCAAGTGGTGCAGCTGGGCGGGCGCCAGATGTCCGGCGCCGGGGTGGCTGCTCAACCGCAGCTCGGCACCCGAAAGGCCGATGGCCCCCAGGAGCGGCACGTCGGCCGTGCGGCTGGAATCAACCGCGAAGTGCAATTCGCGAGCAGCCATGTCGACGGCGTCACGGGCCATGATCCGGTAGGTCGTGTACTTTCCGCCCGCGACGCTCACAAAGCCGGGAGCGCTGCGCCGCACGGCGTGGTTACGAGACAGCTTCGCCGTCTCTTCGGCCGTACCGCCTAGCAGCGGGCGCAGGCCGACGAAGACGGCGATGACGTCTTCGAATCCCAGCGGATCTCGCAGCGCCTCGTTGACATGGTCGAGCAGGTACTCGATGTCGGCGTGCGTCGCCGACGGGTGATCAAGGCCGTGGTGCCAGTCGGTGTCGGTCGTGCCGATGATCCAGCGGTCCGCCCAGGGAAGCACGAAGAGCACGCTCTTCTCGGTCCGCAAGATGAGCGCGTACTGCGAGTCGATCCGGTCCTTGGGCACGACGAGATGCACGCCCTTGGACGGCCTGACGATCATGGGGTCCGCGACACCCGCGAGGCGCTCCATCTCGGTGGTCCACACCCCCGTCGCATTGATGACGGTGCCGCCACGCACGTCGAGCTCACGACCCGACTCGAGGTCCTGCGCGTGGACCCCTGCGACTCGCTCGCCTTCGTGCAAGAAGCCGACGACCCCGACTGCCGAGACACAGACCGCACCGTATGAAGCGGCCGTCCGCGCCAGCACGAGCGAGAACCGAGCGTCGTCGACCTGGGCATCGAAGTAGCGGATGCCACCGGTCAGCGAGTCGGAGCGCAGGGCCGGTACGGCCCGCAGGCACGAACGACGCGTCAGGTGCCGGTGGCGCGGCATCGCAGGGTGCAAGCCGGCGAGCGCGTCGTAGAGGAAGAGC
This sequence comes from uncultured Acidimicrobiaceae bacterium, assembly GCA_963807575.1. Lineage (GTDB taxonomy): Bacteria > Actinomycetota > Acidimicrobiia > Acidimicrobiales > Bog-793 > Fen-455. Next base: position 290,770 of record CAWECD010000011.1, on the reverse strand, counting down.
CCCGAGCCCATGTAGAACCGATCCCAGGCCCGGTGCTTGAGCGGGAACAGGAACGGTGTGGGGTGGACCAGGTGCGGGGCGATCTTCTCGGCCAGGAGCCGCCGCTCATGGAGTGCCTCGCGCACCAGCTCCAAGTCGAAGCTCTCGAGATACCGCAGCCCACCGTGGATCAGCTTGCTCGAACGGCTCGAGGTTCCCGCGGCGAAGTCGCGCTTTTCGACCAGGGCCACCGATAGGCCGCGGCTGGCGGCATCGAGGGCGGCCCCGCAGCCGGTCACGCCGCCACCGACGACGAGAACGTCGAAGCTCTCCGAAGCGCAGCGTTCCAACGCGCGCGCACGAGTGGCAGGCCCGAAACGAGCCTCGGTGTCCAGCATCATCACGAAATCAACCTCCATGCCCCGCTGTTAGAAGAATCAAAGACCGACCGAGTCCTCAGGCAGGAGCTCGTTCAGCGAGTCAACCACGTAATCAGGTTGCACAGGCGCGCCGACGATGTCGTCGGCGCGCGTCGCCCCCGTCAGCACCAGCACCCCTGTCATGCCAATCGAGCGCGCCATGGCGATGTCGGTGAGCAAACGGTCGCCGATCACAGCGACGCCTTCTGCGGGCATCCCGAGCCGGCCGAGGAGCGCACGAGCCATGTGGACGCTCGGCTTGCCGACCACGGCTTCGGCTCTGGCGCCCGAGCAGGCCTCGACCGCTGCCAGCATCGCGGCACAGTCAGGGATCCCGCCTTCGGGCGTGGGACAGTAGGGGTCGGGATTGGTGGCAACGATCACGGCGCCCCCGTAACGCACTGCCTGGAAGGCGGCGTTCAGTTTCTCGTAGTCGAAGCCGCGATCAAAGGCGACGACCACGACCTGTGCCTGGAGAGGCCGCTTGGTCACCGAGAAACCCGCCGCCGAGAGCTCGTCGGTGGTCGACTGTTCGGCCAGCGCGAGCACGGTCGCATGCGGGTGCTCCCGGCCCAGGTAGTCCACCAGCGCGTCCACCGAGGTCACGACGTCCGAGCGCTCAGTCGCCACGCCGAGGCGCGTCAGCTTCCGGGCGTAGTCCTCCGCCCTCTCCAGGGGTTTGTTGGTCACGTAGACGACGCGTGACCCCCGGCGCCGGAGCTCCCCGATCGTCTCGGCGGCATGCGGAAGCAAGGAGTCACCCAGGTAAACCGTGCCGTCGAGGTCGAAGACGTATCCCGGATAGACCTGAGCGGGTCGGGTCAAGAGGTGTGCCGCCGCACGTCAGATGATCAGGCCAAGGGGTCCGAGGCCATCCGGCAAGGGATGTCGGCGTTCTCGTCGAGGTGATAGCTCGCGCAGATGCGGTGGTAGCCGTCTGCGATCTGCAACGGGGCCGACCTGTTCATTCTCCCCCGGACCAGGAGGACCGGCGAGAGCTTCTCGCCGTCTTTGACTTTCTTGATATCTGAGCTGACATGCGGGTCGTCGGCCGGCAGCAGTGCGAGGCCGCTCGCACGAAGGAGGTCCTTGGCCTTCCACTGGCCGATGGGCGCAGCGCGCAGCTCGGTCACGAGGGCATCGACCGATGGCTGGGGCAGGAGAAGTGAGAGGTAGCTGGCAGCAGCCGGATAGTCGTGCTCCTCCGGTTCCGGTTTCCAGTGCTCTTTGGCCGACACGGCCCTGCCTTCCTCGTCTCTTCGGGCCGCGTCCGGTCGACGCACCCTTATGACAGCTCCTCCACCGTACCTTGAGCGCCGCCGCCCCGAGCGGGCTCAGGTCGTGGCCGCACCCGCTTCCTCGACCGCCTGGCGCTCGAACTGGGTGTGGTACAGGTCCGCGTACACTCCGCCTGCCGCCAGCAGATCCTCGTGGCGACCTCGCTCCACGATGTGGCCGTCGGCCACGACGAGGATCTGGTCGGCGCCGCGCACAGTCGAGAGCCGGTGTGCGATGACGATCGACGTCCTGCCCTCGAGGGCCTTCTGCAGGGCACGTTGGACCGCCATTTCGGACTCCGAGTCGAGATGGGCGGTGGCCTCGTCGAGCACGACCACGTCCGGTGCCTTGAGCAGAAGGCGGGCGAGGGCGATGCGCTGCTTCTCGCCACCTGAGAGCCGGTAGCCGCGGTCACCGACGACGGTGTCGAGGCCGTCGGGGAGCGACTCGATGAACGGCAGGATCTGTGCGCCGGACACGGCCTCGCGGAGCTCTTCTGAGGTCGCGTCGGGCTTTGCGTACACCAGGTTGGCCCGGATCGTGTCGTGGAACAGGTGGGCGTCCTGGGTCACGACGCCGATCGATTCCCTCAGGGAGGCGAAGGTGACCTCGCGGACGTCGATGCCGTTCAGGCGGACAGCGCCGTTTCGCGCGTCGTACAGGCGTGAGACGAGGTAGCTGATCGTGGTCTTGCCCGCCCCGGACGGACCGACGAGCGCTACCAGCTGGCCCGGCTCGGCACAGAAGGTCACGTCGTAGAGGACCTGGCTCGAGGGCGTCTGGTCCAGAACGGCGACCGACTCGAGGGAGGCAAGCGAGACCTCCTCCGACGTCGGGTAGCTGAAGTCGACGTGTTCGAACTCGACTGCAACCCGGCCGCGGGGTATGGCGACGGCGTCAGGCCGCTCGGCGATCAGCGGTGGGAGGTCGAGCACCTCGAAGACCCTGTCGAAAGAGACCAGAGCGGTCATCACGTCTACGTTCAGGTTCGACAACGCGGTGAGCGGACCATACAGACGGGTGAGCAGTGCAGCGAGAGCGACGACGGTGCCCACCTTGAAACGGCCGTCCACCGCGAGCACGCCTCCCCAGCCGTAGACCAGTGCCGTCGCAAGTGACGAGGTGAGGATGAGCGAGAGGAAGAAGACCCTGCCGTACATCGCCGTCTGCACGCCGATGTCCCGGACGCGCGCCGCGCGAACGGCGAACTGCTCGTGCTCTGTCTCCGGGCGGCCGAACAGCTTCACGAGCAGGGCGCCCGAGACGTTGAAACGCTCGGTCATCGTGTTGTTCATCTGGGCGTTGAGGTTGTAGGCCTCCCTGGTCAGCTGTTGCAGCCTGCGGCCGATGCGGCGCGCCGGGAACACGAAGAGCGGGAGCAGCACCAAGGCCGCGACTGTTATCTGCCACGAGAGAAAGGCCATCACCGCGATCGTGAGGACCACGGTGATGAGGTTGGAGACGATCGAGGAGAGAGTGTCGGTGAAGGCCTGCTGTGCTCCGAGCACGTCGTTGTTGAGCCGGGAGATCAGGGCGCCGGTCTGGGTGCGCGAGAAGAACGCAAGCGGCATCTCCTGGACGTGGCCGAAGACCTTCTCGCGCATATCGTAGATCAGCCCTTCGCCCACGCGCGACGAGATGTAGCGCTGGACGAGCGACAGCAACGCATCAGCGAGCGCCAGCACCGCGAGGAGCAGGCCGAGCTCCACGATCAGGCGCGAGTCGTGCCTGACGATGCCCCCGTCGATGATCTCGCGATAGATCAAGGGGTTCCACACCCCTATGAGGGCGTCGACCACGATGACGCCCAGAAAGACCCCGAGCATCCGCCGGTACGGCGCGGCAAACCTCATGATCCGTCCCAGCGTGCCCGGAGGGAGCTTCTGCTTGGTCACGGAACGATCCCTCGTCAAAGACCACATCCCCGGCGCACCGTGGGCCATGCCGCGTCCAGGTCCCATCACCTCACCGATCCCCGAGCATGTCGCAATCTACCTACCGATGGACCGGCGATACTCCTCGCGGCCAGCCGACCGCGGCGCGCTCCGCGGCTGGCACTGCAGCTGTGATCCATGGCAGTGGCGCGGCTAGTTTCGCGGCGTGCCCGAAGCCCCCTGCGACAAGGCCGCCATCTCGACCCGGCTCGTCCTCGGTGCGGTCCTGGCCGTGAGCTGCTGCACTATTCTCACCGGTTGCGGGACCAACGCGTCGCTGGCCGGGACGTCATCGACTTCCGCCAACTCCCCCGCTACTGGCACGGCACGCACCTCGTCCTCGACGACGACCACGGTGCCCCTCCGCCAGCCGACGGACGCCAAGCCCATGACGGTCCTCGACGTCGGCGACTCGCTCGGCGAGGACCTCGGCCTCGGCCTCGGGTACACGATGGGCACGAACCCGCTCGTGCGCATCGTGCAGGCAGCGCACGGCGACAGCGGCCTCGCCCGCCCCGACTACTACAACTGGCCCGCGGTCCTCGAGGCTGACCTCACTGAATACCACCCTCAGGTGGTGACCATCCTCATCGGCGGCAACGACGCGCAGAACTTCCTCGTCGACGGCGAGCCGGTCGTCTTCGGCACCGCCCAGTGGCACACGATCTACTCAGAGAGGGTCGCTCTCATGATGAGAGAGACCTTGAAGGCCGGTGCCAAGATGCTCTGGGTCGGGCTGCCGATCATGCGGGACCCCGCCTTCGCGGCCTCCATGCAGATGTTGAACGCGATCTACAAGGCGCAGGCTGCTCTGCACCCGGGTGTCACGTTCATGCCGACCTGGAGCCTCTTCTCGAACGCCCAAGGCCGCTACAGCGCCTATCTCACCAACAGCTCGGGTCAGACAGTGCTCGCCAGGGACAGCGACGGCATCCACATCGCCCCACCGGGGGGTTGTGACATCATCGCCATTGCCGCGGCCAAGGAGATCGAGGCGGTCTGGCACGTGCACCTCGGGGTCTGACCTCGTGGGCCGCTACGGCCCACCGGTCCACAAGTGCATGCCCGCCGGCAGCGACCCAGACTTCGCGAACAGCAGCACCTTCACGCCCCGGAGGTCGTCCTCGCCTGCGACGGGATAATCCTTGTCGATCGCCGCGAGCATCTCGCGGCTGCGGGCCAGGTACCGGCGAAGCGGCGCCCAGCCTCCGTCGACCACCCAGATCCGTGTGAAGCGGCCATCCAACACCGTTATGGCCGCGGGCGTGGGCACGAGATGGTCTGCGGCATAGGGCAGCTGTGTGCCCCAGGAATCCGAGGGCCAGGCCGGCGCGGGGAGCAAAGGGAGCCTGCCGGCTTTCTCGAAGTCCGCGAGCAGGTAGTAGTTGAAGATCATCCTCTGCGCGGGCTGATCGAAGATGATCGCGTCGCCAGCTCGTGCGTGGGCGACGATGAAACTCGTCTCGCCGGGACCGTTCTCTATCACCGCCCCGTAGCGGGCCCAGGAAACCGCGAGTGGGTACACGACGATCAGGGCGGCGACCACGGCCACGAGCATGGACCCTGCAGCGGGGCCGCCCGCGGTTGGAGACCTGAGGCCTGCTCTCATCGCCGCGACTGCGCTGCCAACTCCTGCGACGGCCCACTCGGCGAGCGAAGTGACCCCGATGGCTGTGAGCACCGCGAAGGCGGGCACCGCCGCGATCAGGTAGTCCGACTGGAGAAGCGACACCGAAAACGAGATCGCGAGCACGGCCACGAGCGGGAACGCCGCCCAGCTCAGCAGCAGGACACGGTGCCAGCGCTCGAGGGAGCCCGCCTCGGCGCCGAAGGCTTCACGAACTGTCTGCACGATGCCCGTCACGACGACGACCAGCATCAGCCAGCGCAGCCACGTGGGGAACCAGGGCACGATTAGCCCGTAGAGGAAACCCTTCACCGATCCCGTGCTTATGGGGGCGATCCAGTCGATCTGAGCCGTGCCCCGGTGCAGGGCCATCAGGCCGAGCGGCACTACCAGGACGGCCACCACAACTGCCGCGATCACGGCTGTCCGCACGAGGCGGACCCTCCGGCGCAGCGTGCCCAGTGACACGAACTGCGCAACGGCGAACAGTGGTGACAGGAGCAGGCTGTAGCAGGCAAGCGCCGCGACAATGGCCCACGCGATGACGCGGGGCGTTGAGAGCCGCTCAACTGCCAAAGTGAGCAACCACCCCGCCACCACCACCAGGAGAAGGCCGAGCGTGTAGCCGCGCGCCTCTTGGGCCTTGGAGATCACCATCCGGTTGGTCATGACGACCGCGGTTGCGACGACGGCGACCTCGCTCCCCCAACAACGCCGTACGAAGCCGTAAAGAAACGGGACCGTCACGACGAAAGCGACCGCCGACATGAACCGGACAGAGACCGCGGACTGTCCCATACCAGCGAGGAACAAGGTGTGGAGCAGCACGTAGTACGCCGACATGCTCCCGCCGTCGCTCGCGACCGCACTCCAGAACGCGTGGCCGTGCTGAACCGAGATCGACACCGAGGCGGTCTCGTCGCTCCACATGGGTGATGCGTCGAGCTTGTAAGCAGACAGCAGCGCTGCTGCGATCGTCAGGACGCCAACCGGTCCCCAACGCGCGAGCAGCGAGCCGCGGGCCCGGGCCATGACCAGAGCTCTCGGGCCGGTGCCCTCAGGGCTCGGCCGTTGCCATCCCGCCGAGCGGGGCTATGGCCAAGCCGTCGGGCTCACCGCCTCCGTCCCAGTCCTCGACGAACACCCCGGACGCGTTGCGACGGAACACCGGGATGGCGCCGAGCGCGTGCACGAGTGCCACAGTGTCGCCGAGCTCACGGCGCCACGTGGCCGCCTCGGTCACCAGGGTCCCGATCGCGACCGGTTCCGCCCCGACTCGGTGCAGGAGGTTCAGCGCCGCCCGCATCGAGGCTCCCGTCGAGATGACATCGTCGACGAGCCCGACCCTCTTCCCCTTGACCACCTCGACCCGTGCGGCATCGAAGAGCAGCCGTTGCTGCGCACCGGTCGTAATCGACTTGACAGGCTCGGTGATCGCGTCGCGCAGGTGCAGCTTCGGCGTCTTCTGCAGTATCAGGTAGTCGTCGAGACCGAGTGCCCTGGTCACCTCGATTGCCAGGGGGATGCCCATTGTCGCGACGGAGACCACGAGGTCGATCCCGTACGGCTCCAGCAGCAGGGCCAGCTCGGTTGCCGCCCGTTCGACGAATCGAACACCGTGGTCGACGGTGATCAAGAGCGCGATCGCCAGGTCCTCGGTGATGGGAATCAGCGGCAGGTCGATCTCTTGGGAGCCGACTGTCGCGCGATACGTCCCTGCGGCGATGACCATGACCGCGATGCTCGCCCGTCTGGGGCCCGAGCGCAACTACAGATCAGGCAGGGGGACCAAAGAGCCTGTCACCGGCGTCACCCAGCCCGGGGACGATGAAGCCATGCTCGTTCAGGTCCTGGTCCACAGCCACGCACGCCACCTTCACGGTCGGGTGATGGCTGCAGAACAGGTCGAGGCCGGCTTGGGACGCGATCAGGCAGAGCGCATGGACCTCGGTTGCCCCCCGCTCCTTGACGAGGTCGCATACCCTCACCAGGGAGCCTCCCGTGGCCAACATCGGGTCGCAGATGATCACGCGCCTGCCTGACAGGTCGCGGGGAAGCCTTTCCAGGTAGACCGTCGGGAGCAGCGTCTCCTCGTCACGGCGCAACCCGACGTGTGCCACCTCTGTCAAGGGGAGCACCTCTTGGATCGCGGGAATCATCCCGAGCCCGGCGCGCAGGATAGGGACCAGGAGCACCATTTCGCTGACGCGCTGACTGGCTACGTCGGTTGCCATGGGAGTGTCGATCCGGTGCTCGGCCGTGCGCAGGTCCCGCAGGGCCTCGTAGGCGATGAAAGCAGAAAGCTCGCCCATTATCGCCCGAAACGTCGCATTTTCCGTCTCGACCGCCCGCAACACCGACAGGCGGTGCGCGACGATCGGATGATCGATCACAAGCACTCGCTGGCCTCCTGCGGAGGGGTGCCGGGCCGGCTCGGTGACGAGCCGGAGTCCTCTTCCGGAACGTGACATCTCTGGCAGGTTACCCGAGCGCTTGCCCGAGTGCTTCCCGGAACAAGCGTTCCCGGAGGAGTTGGCTTGAGCTCCCATCTCCCACCTGGTGGGACGACGACGCAGCCGCGAAAATGGTGCCGGGCACGCCCGCGGAGCCGATGGCCACGACGCCGTGGGCCGAACAAACGCCCTGTCAGGCCGAGGCGATCTTCAGGACGGTTCCCTCGCGGAATTTCCGTTTCACGGCCAAGGGCTCTTCCGAGGCGGGATGGTGCTCGAGCCAGATCTCCAGCTCCTCGGCTGGCATCGGACGGCCCAGGTAGTAACCCTGGCCGACGTCACAGCCGAACGACGCAAGGCGCTCCATCAAAGAGCGCGACTCTACGCCTTCGGCCACCACGCTCAGCCCGAGGTTGTGGCCGAGCTCGATCGTCGAACGGACAATGATCTCGTCGTCCTCGTGGGCTGCCATAGCCGCCACGAAAGAGCGGTCGATCTTGATCTCGTCGATCGGGAGGCGCTTCAGGTACGCGAGGGAGAAGTAGCCGGTGCCGAAGTTGTCGACCGAGAACCGCAGGCCCATGGCACCGAGGCGCTCGAGCACGTCCTCGGTCCTCTTCGGGTCGTCCACGACCGAGCTCTCGGTGACCTCGAGCTTGAGCATCGTGACGGGCATCCGCCACTTGCCGAGCAGCGTTGCAACCTCTCCTGGAAAACCAGGATCGACGAGATCCCGCAGGGAAAGGTTGACCGCGATCGGCAAGTGGCGGCCCTCGTCCGCCCATGCTCGCCATTGCCGACCCACTTCGTTGATGACGTGGAGCGTCAGCTCCTTGATGAGGCTCGTCTCCTGCGCAACTGGGATGAACTCGCTCGGCATCACGAGGCCCCGACTGGCATGTTGCCAACGTGTCAGGGCCTCCACACCGACCACACGGCCGCTGCGCACCGCGATCTTCGGCTGATAGTGCAGGAGGAGCTCCTGGTCCGCGATGGCATGGCGCAGGTCGCCGATCAAGCCGAGGTGTGTCGCAGCGCGACTGTCCACCGATGCGTCGTAGAACGCGTACCCGAGGCTCGTGTCCTTGGCGACGTACATCGCCGTGTCCGCGCACCGAAGAAGACACTCGACATCGACGCCGTCGCGGGACACGCGGAGATGCCGATGCTCATTGCGAGGTTCACGGGCAGCCCTTCAAGATCGATCGGCTGCTCGATCGCCTCACGCACACGGCGAACGATCTCGAGCACATGCGCACGGCGCGCCTTGGGCACGAGCACGGCGAACTCGTCGCCGCCGAACCGGGCGATCGAGTCGTCTTCGCGCAGTGCCTCTCTGAGGCGCCGTGCAACCTCTTGCAGCACCTGGTCGCCGGTCGCGTGGCCGAGCGCGTCGTTGACCTCCTTGAAGCCGTCCAGGTCCATCGCCAAGACGGCCATCTCACTGCCGCTTTGCTCCGCCTCGGAGATCGCCTGGGCAACACTCTCGACAAACAGGGCGCGATTGGGGAGCCCGGTGAGCGAGTCGTGCTGGGCCTGATTGCGCAGTTGCCTCTCGATGATCTCGCGCGACTTCTCCGCGGCCTTCTGCCGCGTGATGTCGAGGATCACACCGACGGTCCTCTCCCTACGGCCATCGAGACCAAGAAGTGGGCGGCCATGCTCGGCAACCCACCGCGTCTCCCCGCTCACGTGGATCAACCTGTACTCGAGCGAGTACGAAACCCCTCGCTCGATGGCATCGACCACCTCCGCCCTCACGTACGGGACGTCCTCAGGATGGACCACCGAGTCGTAGGTGCGAACGCTGTTGCCGATGAAGTCGCTCGCCGGGTAGCCGACAAGGTCCTCGATCTGGTCGCTCACGTACTCGACGGTCCATGTCGGGTCACAGGTGCAGCGGTACACGACGCCCGGGATGTCGGCGACAACCGAGCGGAAGTGCTCCTCGGTGCCACGCGTGCCCACCTCGGCGTTCTCGCGTGGCGTTATGTCGAGGCAGTTCCCGTAAAGCGTGGTCTGGCCGGCGGAGTCCGTCACAGGTGCGGCCCTGTCGTAGATCCACAGGACGGTCCCGTCTTGGCTGACCATCCGGTACTCGCTCACCAACGGCTCGCCGCTGTCTGCCGCGTCCCAGTGCTCGATCAGGACCCGGTCCCGGTCGTCTGGGTGCAGCAGCCTCTCGAACAGCTCCGCGTCGTTGAGCACGCTGTCAGGCGAGATCCCGAGGATGCTGCCACTGCGGATGCTGAGATCGTTGATAAGAACGGGAATCCCGGGGGCCGACCGGTAGGAGAGCACGAAGAACTGCTCGAAGACCGACCACGCTTCGACCGCGTCGCTGACCGCCGCCAGTCTGGTGGTCGGCAGCTCGAGCGGGGGGTCGGAAGCCATCTGACTACACATCCGCCGTGTTCACGCCTGTAAACATCGGCCGGAACGTGCCGCGACTTGAGAGCGACCGCAGGTCAGAGCATCGAGGGGACCTCAGCGGTGGCCGCCCTCGTACATCACGTCATAGGTATGGAGTCCGTTCCTCACCTTGGACTTCCCCGCCGGCGGGGCCCCTGGAGGATCCCACACCTCGCATCTGCTCGAGCTGTCGCTGGGTGGCGACCTGCTGAACGAAGAGCGTTGCCTGAATGCCCTGGAACAGCCCGGCCAGCCACCCGACCAGCTGGCCCTGGGCGACCCGTAGCTCCGCGTCGCTCGGCGGGCCCTCGTCGAAGGGGATCGCGAGGCTGTCGAGCTCGGCGGCCAGCTCGGGTGAGAGCGTCCCCTCGAGCTGGCGAATCGACTCGTGGTAGATCTCCTTCATACGGGTGCGGCTGGCATCGTCGAGCGGAGCCATCCGGACCTCCTCGAGGAGCTGTTTCGCCATCGAAGCGATCCTCATCAGCTTGGCCGGCTGTGAGACGACCTCCTCATCCTCCACAGGGCCCGGCTGTGCGACTACTGCCGGCACGATCGAGCGCGGGCTGGATTCCGCTGGTTCGAGCCGGGCTGGATCTTCGGGGACTGACGGATCATCGTTCATGAAAGGATTCTGCCCTCAAGTTGGCAGCCGTGAGAAGCATCTCACGCGGATCACGATCCGGCGCCCGCTCAGCAGCACCGCTGACAGCTCAGCGCCACAGGTGGTCCAGATCGACAGTGATAGTCGCATGCGCGGCTTCGGGGCTCGTCGCGCGCGGGCGAGGCGGCGTCACCTCCTGGATGTCCAGGGCCGAAAGGACCGGGGTGGAGAGGAACCGGCTCGCCGGAGCAAGGCAGTGACGGTCGTTGTGCGACCACCGGTGGACCGGCATCCGAAGGGGCGTGTAGAGCGTGAGCAGGTCACGGGCGCGAGTCGTCGCGACGTAGAAGAGTCGCCGCTCCTCGGCCAGCCCCGCCCCGGATGTGAGCGCCATGTCTGAAGGAAACGCGCCGTCCACCAGGTGCGGAAGGTGAACGGCCAACCACTCGAGGCCCTTGGCGGAATGCACCGTGGAGATGACCACATAGTCCTCGTCGAGATGGGGCGGTCCGGCGAGATCCCCTGTCGCCACCGGGGGGTCGAGTGTGATCTCGGCCAGCCATGCGGACAGGTCGTCCATGGCCGAGGCCGCGCCCGACAAGCGATCGAGGTCCTCAACCCTCGCCGCGCCCGCGCTGTAGCGGCTGAGGACGAGCGGGCGGAGAGTCCGGCAGACCGCTGTCACCCGCGCAGAAGTGCCGACCTGCTCGCGGGCGGCCTCCAGGCCCTGCAGGGTCTGGGTGAGCGCCACACGCGTTCGCGCCGGCGCTGCGGCAACCACCTCACCCCACTCGTACGCGCTTGCGCCCGCCTGGGGCGCGAGGACCCCGAGCAGCATGCGCGCTCGGGAAGGGCCAATGCCATCGTGCATGCGCAGCAGTCGGAACCACGCCAGCTCGTCCGCCGGGTTGTCGAGCAGCCGAACCGCAGCGGCAAAGTCCTTCACATGTGCGGCCTCCACGAACCGGAGACCCCCGTACTTCCGGTAGGGGACCCGGCGAGCCGTGAGCTCGAGCTCGATGAGGTCACTGTGATGAGCGGCGCGCACCAGGACAGCCTGGTCACGCAGCCGCATCCCCTGTTCATGGGCGTCAAGGATCCGGTCGACGACGGCACGGGCCTCGCTCGGCGCGTCGTGGCACCGGACCAGAACTGGCCGGCGACCACCCGGTCGCGCTCCCTGAAGCGTCAGGCGGACTCCGGCCTCGGACGGCCGGACCAGGTTCGCCAGGTCCAAGATGGGCTGAACGGACCGGAAATTGTGCTCGAGCGGGATCACGGTCGCCCCCGGCAGCGAGCTCGCCAGGTGGTACAGGTACCGTGCGTCGGCGCCGCGGAAGCCGTAGATGGCCTGCGCGTCATCACCCACGACGGTGAGCCCACGACCATCTGGTCGAAGCGCACATACGATCTCGACCTGCAGCGCGTTGACGTCCTGATACTCGTCGACGAGCACATGATCGAACATCGCGATCATGTGCGGCCCAAGCCGGTCGTCGCCGAGTGCGGCGCGCCACAAGAGCAGCAGGTCGTCGAAATCCACCTGACCCCTGGCCCGCTTGCGGGAGACATACTCCTTGAACAGGGAGGCAATGGCCTCGGTGTGACGCTCGCACCAGGGAAAGTCCGTCGCCAACACCTCACTGAGGCGATGCCGGGTGTTGACGCACCTCGAGTAGACCTCAACAAGGGTGGCAGAGCGCGGCACGCGGACGTCTCCTGCATCAAGGCCGTGCTCGTCTCGCAGCAGGTCCATCACGTCGGCGGCGTCTGCTGGATCGAGAAGCGAGAACCCCGGCTGTAGCCCGAGCGTCTCTGCACAGCCGCTGATGAGCTGGTGCGCGATGGCGTGGAAAGTGCCCCCGCGCAGACGTCGCCCCCACTCCCGGTGGCCGCTCAGGGCGGCCGCTCGCGCGAGCATGTCGTCTGCCGCGCGCCGCGTGAAGGTCAACAGCAGGATCCTCTCCGGTGCCACCCCCCGCTCGAGAAGTCGGGCCACCCGCGCGGTCAGCGTGCGTGTCTTGCCGGTGCCGGCGCCGGCCACGATCACGAGAGGGTCGTCACCATGGACGACCGCGGAGAGCTGCGCCTCGTCAAGGTTTGCATCCCATCCCGTCTCGGCGTACATGTGTTCGATACTAGCGTCGGCCCGGGCAGGACGAGAACCACCTCCAGGACCTTCCGGACAACTACTTTCGTGTCATCAGAGGAGATGCCTCAAGGATCATGCCCAGGTGCCGATAACTCTTCTTGTGGCCTCACAAGACCGCTACGGCGATCGCGCTGCTGCGCGTTCGTCGAAGGCCGCCCTCGGACAGGTCGATCCGCGCGAGCTCGCGAAGTCCCCGGAAGCGAGCGGCAGCTCGGCAGCCACGGCACCCGCAAGCTCGCGACCCCGGCGCCGCCAGGACTCGACAGCAAGACTCGGAGTCCCAGTATTCAGCGCCCTGCTCGCTGCTGGCACAGCGATCCTTCTCGTCTCGGGGCCCATCGCCGGCCTCGGGCCCGTCCGGAGCCTGTCGCCCAACCTCTGGTCGCCGGGTTGCTGACGATCACTTTCGTGGCCGTGATGCTCGGCCCGGTCTCAGTCCACTACCGAGGCCAGAACTACGATTTCGTACTGAGCGAAGTGCCGCTGCTCCTTGGTCTAGTGATCGCAGCACCTGCAGTCCTCGTCATCTGTCGAGTCCTCGGGGAGGCGATTCGCTTTCGGCGCGGTCCGGCGACTATCGCCGACGAAGACTCGTCTTCAACCTTGCGTCCGGCAGCGATGTCATGCGTGGTTGCCATCCTCGTGTACCGGGCGCTCCTCGGACAGTTCATCGTCACCGGTGGATCGCGCGTAGCCGTCCTTCCCATCGGTTGGGCGGCGGGAGCCTTGGCGCTCAGCGCGGCATTCGTCTACAGCCACTTCGCAGTCACGCATCGGCGTGCGCCTTTAGTGGACGCGTCACAGCTGCGCAAGTACGGTTTCGATTTCACCACCGTCGTGCTGGTGCTCATATCCAGCATTGCCCTGGCTCTGGTCGTCCTCGACGCGGCTTGGTGGGACACCTGGGCGATGCTCCCTCTCGTGACTGTCGGCGCACTCATCGTGTTCGCTTACCGGAGCTACCTGCGACTTGACGAATCGTTTCGGCGCGCTTCAGCAGCTCTACGACTTCAGCAAGTCGGTGAGCGGCCCCTACCTCGAGACCACGGGAACTGCCTGGGCGATCCTCGAGCAGGTGCAGTCCGTGATGCGGTCGAATCGGGCGGAGCTGATCATCGTCGACGAGTGGCCCTCAGTCCGTCATATCGCTTTGAACGGAGACGTACGCTCGACGGTCGAAAGGACGATCGTCGACAGCTCGTCGGTGATCGCCAGAGGCTGTCAACGACCATCAAGCGAGCTTGCGGCTGGGCACGATCGGAAGCCACAAACGGGAACTCGACGTCGACCCTCTCCTCGGCGAGTTCCGGGGCGCCCTCGTTGTGCCGCTCGCCAGCGGCGGACGGACCCTTGGAGCAGTTGTCGCGCTTGACCGCGATGAGGGCTTCGACCCGTTCGACGCCGATGACCTCAGGCTTTTCGAAGCGTTGGCTGCTCACGCAAGTGCGACCATGGAGAGGGCGCAGCTAATCGAGGAGCTACGTCTCGAAGCCGAGAGCAAGTGGCACCAGGCGACTCATGACCTGCTGACCGGGCTCCCCAACCGGACCTTGTTCCTCGATCGGGCGGCGAGCGCTCTGACAGACAAGGGCAGAGTAGCTGTGGCCCTGCTCGACCTCGATCGTTTCAAGGAGGTCAACGACACCCTTGGCCACGACACGGGCGATCGCCTGCTTTGCGAGGTCGCCGAGTGCCTCGTCCGTGCGAGCAGTGGCCGGGCGACTGTTGCACGACTCGGGGGCGACGAGTTCGCGATCGTCGTGCCGGACATGATTCGGGCCCGAAGAGGCCCTCGGCGTCGTGCGGGACCTGCTCGCGGCGATCTCCAAGCCGATGAACATCGACGGGATCACGCTCGCGGTCACGGCCACGGCGGGCATCTCGCTCGCACCCGAACACGGTGACAATGTCGCAACCTTGCTTCAGAGGGCAGACATTGCGATGTACCACGCGAAGGGCAAGCGTTCGGGCATCGAGCTGTACCTGCCCGAGCACGACCAGAGCATGCAACGAAAGCTTCTCCTCGGCGGCCATCTCGCGGAGGCCCTTTCCAGCGGCCAACAGTTGAGCGTGATGTACCAGCCGATCGCCGGCCTGGTCTCTGGAGAGGTGGTCCGTGTCGAGGCCCTCGCGCGCTGGTTCCATCCCGTGCACGGCCAGGTACCGGCCGACGAGTTCATCCAGATCGCAGAGCAAATGGGCCTCATCGGCCAGATCACCGACTTCGTGCTCTCCGAAGCCTGCGGCCAGGCGGCCCAGTGGCGACACGACGGTCTCGAGGTCGGACTTGCGATCAACATCTCCGGGCGCGACCTCTCGGACCGCTATCTCGTTCGCAACGTCACCTCCCACCTGGGAGCGAACGGACTTCCGGCGAGCTCGCTCACGCTCGAGATCACCGAGACCGAGGTCATGGCGGACATCGCCGAAGCGAGCGATGTGCTGGGCCAGCTCGCCGACCTCGGAGTTCGGATAGCCGTCGACGACTATGGGACCGGCTATTCGTCGCTCGCCTACCTGCACCGCCTGCCCGCTAACGAACTGAAGCTCGATCGATCGTTCGTCGCCAATGTTGCCGCCGACAAGAGCAACTCGATCATCGTCCGTTCCTCCATCGCGATGGCGCACTCGCTTGGCCTGTCGGTCGTCGCCGAAGGTGCCGAAGATGAGGTCACCTGCGCAATCCTCGCTGACGCAGGTTGCGACGCGGTCCAGGGCTACTACTTCTCGCCTCCGTTCGGACGATGACGATCTGTTGCGTTGGTTTGCCACTCACCCCCGCCTCCGGTTCGCTCGTGAGCTGGCTTCGTCGCGAGCACTTCGCATCATTCCCGGACGTCTGGAAGACGCCCCCCTAAGGCGACAGGAACGAGAACTCCCAGCTCAGAGGCTGAGCTCGCGACCGCTCGAACCGATCGCGGCCATCAAGCGAAGTGGAATCGGGAGCGGCTCATCTCGCCAGCTGAGCTCACGCCCACATGATCGCTCCTCGATAACACGCTGGGTTGAAGACCAGACGACCGCCGTCACTGACCCTTGCCCCATCCGTTGACAGCGTGCTTAGTGTGACTGTTGTGCAGTAGCCCCTCGAACTGGGATGATTGTGAACGCGGGGGACTTGAGGGCACCGGTAGCTCGGTGTGTCGCCCTCGTATCCCCCGACCGTGGTCCCCTGCTTTGGAAGGGAGGTGGTCGATTTGTTCAGCCTTGGCCCCGTTCTGGGGCTGAGTCTTGCGGCTTTGACCGCTTGAACTCGGAGCTGGAGCCGCTGTTACTTTGAGGTGCGGCGGCTCTTCTCATTTGTTATCGGAGCGGCAGGCGGAATCCTTTAGCGGTATGAGATTTCCGCCTGCCGTTCTCCGCGTCAGCCTGGAGAGAGAGGGCACCACTCCCGTCTCGTTGTGTGGACGACTGCCCGATCGGTTGCGGCGCGTTCATCCCACCGCGAGTGACAAATGCGAGCAATGATGCAACCGTGACCTTCGAGCAGGGCCGCGAGAACAGTGAGGACGGCCGTAGGTCTACGCCGCGGACTGGTCGATCGCTCGGGCGACGGTTCCGCTATCTCTGGGCAACCTTTGTCGGTATCGAGCCTCGGCGATGGCTTCGGCTACGGAGCCGTTCCCCTCCTTGCTCTCTTCGTGGACCCGCACCCGCTTCCGGTGGCCGACGGTCGCAGCAGCGGACACGTTCCCGTGGCTCGTGCTGGCGCTGCCTGCCGGCGCGCTCGCTGACCGCTACGAGCGAGGCCGGGTCATGGCCGTGGCCAACATGGGGCGCGCTCTCGTCCTGGTCACACTGGCACTTCTTGTCGCGAGCCATCACATTGATCTCTTGCTGCTCGTGACTCTCGTATTCGTCAACGGCGGGGCGAGAGCTTGTACTACTCTGCATCCCAGGCGATCGTGCCGGAGCTGGTCGAGCCTCAGTCGTTCGCCCATGCGAACGGGTTCCTGAGCAGCACCGAAGCCGCCACAGAGCACCTGAGCGGCCCGATCCTCGGGAACCCTCGCGTTCGCTGCAACCAAGGCCCTCCCCTTTGTCGCTGACGCGGTGGCAGTCGGAGTCGCGGGCCTTTCGTTGCTCGGCTTCCGCACTCAGCGCCCGGAAGCCGGGCCGGCGCATGACTCGATCCTGGCCGGCGCCCGACTGCTCGTTAAGGACCGTTCGCTGCGACTTCTCGTAACCTTGCTTGCGGCATTGGCCGGCTTGCAGGGGCTCGTCATGGGCGTGCTCGTCATCGTCGCGACGGTCGACTGGGGAGTGTCCAAGAGCCTGTATGGATTGTTCCTGGCGGCCGGAGCTGTGGGCAACGTTCCCGGCGCCTTGCTTGCGGACCGCATCGCGACCCGGATCGGCAACGTCCCGACGCTCATCGGCGCCGCCCTTGTCTCGGGTCTTGCTTATCTCGTCATGGCATCCGCGAAGGGATGGCTGCTCGCTGGATGGCCTTTGCCGTGGTCAGCTTTGCCGTCTACGCCGGGAGCGTCATTACGATTTCCCTTCGCCAGCGCCTCTCCCCTCCAGACTTGATGGGACGGGTCGGCTCTGCGTGGCGTGGTGTCGTGTGGGGCGCCTTCCCGATCGGGTCGCTCATCGGGGGTGCTCTCGCCGTTCACGGACTGCGCCTGCCGCTGATCATCGCAGGTGTGGCTCAATGCGTCGTCGCGCTCGCCATCGCACGCCCGATGACCCGGCAGCCTCGCCGCCTCGGAGCGAGCCTTGGCCTCGGCTGGTGGTGCTTCGGCCGAAACAGCCTCGGCCGAAGCAACCTCGGCCGGCAGTGGGTCAGGCGTGATGGCCTTCGCCGGCGGTACCCCGGCCGATGGTGGACGGCTCGGGACCACGTCTGTGCGATGGTGGCCAGGCCGTCACGGCGAGCCTTGCGGGCCGGGCGGCACCGGCGTCCTCGAAACGCCGCCTTCACAGCCGTCCTAGTCGCCTGCCCTTCTACCGGGGCCCCTGGTCGAGGTCACGGCGCCGATAGTTGTAGCCGCAACGCCGGTGCCTGCGGTCCCGTGTCCATAGGAACACCGCGAGCAGGCCGATCAAGATCCACGGCACGTGAATCCACCCGAAGGGCCAGAACCCCCTGACCGCAGCGGCGGCGAACGACAGGGCCCAGAACGCCACGATGGCGAACAGCACGACCCTGACCACGCGTGGTCGATGGCGAGGCGGCTGCTGGACGGTCGCGGCCTGCTCGGGGGTTCGCAAGCTGGGCAGGTCGACGAGCAGCCCGGACAGGTCGGCCCGCGTCTTGGCGCTCATGGCCCGGTCCAGCCGCTCCTGGAACTCGGCCGAGTCCAGGCGCCCGTCGCTGAAGTGCTTGGAGAGCTGCTCGCCGATCTCGTTGCGCTCGGCGTCCGACACCCGCATGTTGGCGTTGTTCTCGGGCTTCGGCGGCGATCCCCAAGCGATGTCCCATCGCGATTGCATGTTCTTCCTTTCTCGGCAACGAGCGGAGTCGGCGGGCCCGGCCATGGTCAGTGGTAGCGGACGTGGTTCAACAGGTCGGCGGCGATCGCGACCTCGGAGCCTTCCTGGGGTATCAGCAGCCAGGCCGCTATGTAGAGCGGCACGCCGGCACCACCGAAGAAGGACAGCGCAACGATGGCGATCCGCACCAGTGTCACGTCGAAGTCGAAGTAGGCGGCAAGGCCCGCGGCCACGCCCGCCAACATCGCTCCGTCGCCCGATCTGCGGAGAAGCCGGGTCTCGACTGGGTCCTTCTCTGTCATGTTGTTTTCCACGCAACCATCGTCCGCCCATTGGGGTGCAATGGATATCGGGGACATCCCGGATCGCACCCCGAGACCGCCGCGAACAGATCAGGGTCCTACCTGATGGTGGCGGTCCCCCCCAGGCGCGATCATCGATACATCTCCGATCAGCTCAAGTCACGGCCATCACGGTGGGAGGCACGAGGCCCTCGTTGGGGCCCGCATGCCGTTGAGCCGGGCGTTCGCGGGCGAGACCGCCGCCGCCTCGGGCGAGGCCGCTTCTACCGGAGCCGGGAAGACCGGATCTTCGCCGGCATTGCCGGCGGTCTTGCCGCGCGCCTCGGCAGGGACGTGACCGTCGTCCGCATCCTCCTGGCGCTGTCGGCCCTGCTGAGTGGGCTCGGTGTCGTCTGCTACGTGCTGGCATGGTTGTTGCTCCCGGCCGAGGGAGCATCTGAGACGATTGCCGCGCGCGCCGTCTCGGACCGACAAGGGATCACGCTCGCGCTCGCCCTCGTTCCGGTGTTGGTGCTCGTCCTGCTTGTCGCGTCAGCGCTGCACGCGAGCTTCGCCTCGTCCTGGGGGCCGCCACTTCTGCTCAGCGCGGCCGGGCTGGTCCTTGTGTTCCGCAACGCCGATGACGACGAACGGGAGTGGCTGGTCGACTCCGCAAAGGCCTTGCTCCAGCTGGGTACCGAGCCGCGGCAGTCACATCGTTCCTTCATGGTTCGTCTCGGCACTGGCGGGCTCGTGTTCATGATCGGCATCCTCGTGATCGCCGACGGGGCTCTGAGCCGGTCTTGGCTGCGGCCGCTCGGAGGGACGTTGCTGTTGATCGCAGGGACCGTCGTCCTCTTGGGCCCCTGGTGGCTGCGGCTGGCACGCGATCTGGTGAGCGAGCGCCAGGCACGTATCCGGGCCGAGGAGCGCGCCGACATGGCAGCGCGAGTCCATGACTCGGTCCTGCAGACCCTGGCCCTGATCCAACGGTCTGCAGACCAGCCAGGGGAGGTCGCCAAGCTGGCCCGTGCCCAAGAGCGCGAGCTTCGCTCGTGGCTGTTCGAAGGGCGGGCGCCGGGGTCGTTCGGGGCGGGAGGGGCCTTGACGCTCTCCGCCGGGGTCGAGCAGATCGAGCGTGAGGTCGAAGCCGCCCACGGGACCGCAGTCGATGCCGTCACCGTCGGCGACTCCCCGCTCGACGACGAGCTGCGCGCGCTGCTGGAGGCCGGCCGGGAGGCGACGGTGAACGCGGCCAAGTGGTCCGGAGCCACTTCGGTCTCGATCTACGTCGAAGTCGAGCCGGGACGTGTGTCCATGTTCGTGCGAGACCGCGGTGCCGGTTTCGACGCCGAGCGGATCGCCGGCGACCGCAAGGGCATTTCAGAGTCGATCCGCGGCAGGATGCAGCGCCACGGTGGGACTGCCGTCATTCGTTCCGTGCCCGGAGAAGGTACCGAGGTCGAGCTGAGTGTCCCAAGGCGTCCCGGACACCCATGAAACCGGCCCGCGTCCCCACCGTCTTCCTCGTCGACGACCATCATCTCTTCCGCGTGGGGGTCCGCAGCGAGATCGGCGACGCGGTCCAGGTCGTCGGGGAAGCCGACGAGGTCGCTGCGGCCATCGAGCTGATCGCCGAGCGACTGCCCGACGTCGTGCTGCTCGACGTCCACCTGCCGGGCGGAGGCGGAAAGGCGGTGATCGAGGCCATCAAGCCGGGGCATCCGACAGTCCGCTTCCTGGCCCTGTCGGTGTCCGACGCGCCCGAGGACGTGATCGCCGTCATCCGGGCCGGGGCCCGCGGCTATGTGACCAAGACGATCTCGGGACCGGAGCTCGTCGACGCGATCATGCGGATCGCCGGCGGTGACGCCGTGTTCTCGCCGCGGCTGGCCGGCTTCGTGCTCGACGCGTTCGCCTCCATGCCTCCGGGCAGCGAGCTGCCGGGCCCGTTCGACCCGGAGCTCGACCAGCTCTCGCCGCGCGAGCGTGAGGTGTTGCGCCTCATCGCTCGCGGCTACACCTACAAGGAGATAGCCCGGGAGCTCACCATCTCGATCAAGACCGTCGAGAGCCATGTCTCGGCCGTGCTGCGCAAGCTCCAGCTCTCGACACGCCACCAGCTGACCATGTGGGCGACGCAACGGCGCCTGATCTGAGCCGGCATGATCGGCACGTACTAGCGTGACAGCCACGCCACGAGCCTTCCGCACGATCATCGAGCCGTTCCGCATCCATGCGGTGGAGCCGCTCCGGATGACAACTCCCCAAGAGCGTGACGCCGCCATACGCGACGCCGGCTACAACGTCTTCAACCTCGCGGCGCGCGACGTGCTGATCGACCTTTTGACCGACTCCGGCACCGGCGCGATGAGCCGTGACCAGTGGGCAGCGGTCCAGCACGGCGACGAGTCCTACGCCGGCTCACCCTCGTGGTTCATCTTCCGGGACGCCGTGACCGAGCTGTTCCCCTTCCGTCACGTGATACCCACCCACCAAGGTCGCGCCGCGGAGCGGATCCTCTTCTCGGTGATCGGTGGCCCCGGACAGGTCGTGCCGAGCAACACCCACTTCGACACGACACGGGCCAACATCGAATTCACCGGTGCCGAAGGAGTTGACCTTGTCATCGCCGAGGGTCGCGACCCGGCGAACTTGCACCCGTTCAAGGGGAACCTCGACACCGACGCGCTCGACGCTCTGATCAAGGCTCGCGGGCGCGAGCACGTACCAGTGGTGATGGTCACGGTCACCAACAATTCGGCCGGTGGTCAACCTGTCAGCTTGGCGAACCTCCACGAAGTGAGGGCCGTCTGCGACAAGTACCAGGTTCCACTGTTCCTGGATGCCTGCCGATTCGCCGAGAACGCGTGGTTCATCCGCGAGCGTGAGGAAGGCCAACAAGGGCGCGAAGTCGCCGACATCGTGCGGGAGATGGCTTCCCTCGCCGACGGGATGACGATGAGCGCGAAGAAAGACCCGCTCGCGAATATCGGCGGCTGGCTCGCGTGCAACGACGACGCTCTTGCAGAGTCGTTCCGGAACATGTTGATCCTCACCGAAGGCTTCCCCACCTATGGCGGGCTCGCCGGCCGGGACCTGGAGGCCATCGCGCAGGGGCTCCGCGAGGCCGTCTCACACGACTACCTGCGTTACAGGATCCAGTCGACGGCATACCTGGGCGAGGCCCTGCACCGCAACGGCGTCCCGGTCTTCATGCCGATAGGTGGCCATGCCGTCTACCTCGACGCGCGTGGGCTCCTCCCCCACATCCCGCCCCTCCAGTACCCGGGCCAGTCGCTCGCGGTGGCGTTGTACGAGACCGGGGGAATCCGCGGCTGCGAGATCGGGACGGTGATGTTCGGCCGGCAGAGCGACGGCACCGAGAGGCCAGCCGCGACAGACCTCGTGCGGCTGGCGATCCCGAGGCGCACCTACACCCAGAGCCACATCGACTACGTCATCGAGGTGTGCCTGGCGGTTGCCGAAGAGGCCGGCGACCTTCGTGGCTACCGCATCGTCGAGGAGGCGCCTCAGCTGCGCCACTTCACGGCGCGCTTCGAACCGTTGCGCTGATCGGTTCGACTGGCGGGTCCACTTAAGAGCCCCGCCGCGCGACAATGGCCGATGGGGGGCCTGCCATCTCCTCCGGCGCCTGAAGGCACGCCAGGCCGGCACCGGGGAACCTTGCGTCAACGCTGTCAGGGTCGGAACGGCTCACCACTTCAACCCGACAAGAAACGGAGACCTGCGATGTCCAAGTTCCATGCCCGTGTCCTCGGGCGCCCGATCCCTCTGCTCATCGTCGCGACAGCAGTGCTCATAGGCACTTTCTCGGGCGTCGGGTATGCCGCAAGCCGAAGCTCGGAGCCGGCGTCGGCCACAACGTCGAGCCGGGCCTTGGCAGCGTCTTCGAGCACCACGACGGTCCCTGCACCTTCCAAGCTGGTGTTCCACGCTCTGACACTCCTGAACGGCGCGAAGTCTGCACAGCAGTACGGCACCGGCTCCCCCCAGTACGCGGTGTCAGCCGAAGGCGTCGTGTACCTCGCGGGCTCGCTCTGGGGCCCTGCGAACCAGTCCCTTCCCGCATTCGTCATGCCAAAAGGTGCTCGCCCGGGCTACTACGACTGCTTCTCCATCTTCTCCGAGGACGGTCCCCAGATAGTCGGAGCACTCCACATCTATGCGAACGGCAATGCGCTTACTCAGGGGCCGGGCACGAGCAGCTTCTACTCCCTCTCGGGAGTCAGCTACGTCGCGGGGTATTAACTCCGCTCAGGGCACCTTCATGGTCTCCGGGCTTCCTCGGGCCGAACGGCGCAGGCAGTGGTCAGCCCATCGTCTTCGCGCCGTCGAGGGACTCCCTGATGATGTCGGCGTGGCCGGCGTGCTGGGCCGTCTCAGCAATCAAGTGCAGCAGAACCCGGCGGACGGACCAACGGGCACCGGACTTGAACCAAGCGGCCTCGGGCAGGGGCTGCGAGGCGTCCAGGGAAGGCAACGAGGCGACCAGGTCGTCGGTGCGGCGAGCAACTTCCGCGTAGTCATCGAGCAGGCCCGCCAGCGTCTCACCCTCCAACATGCAAAAGGAGTCTGCGTGCGCTTTCACCGCCTCTTCGCCGCCAAGGCTCATGGCTTGCGGTCCCCCGACGATGAAGCCGGCCCAGCGCCGCTCGGCCCGGGTCACGTGCTTTATCAGGCCACCCAGGCAGAGCTCACTGACGGTGGTCCGCCGGCGCGCCTGCTCGTCGGTGAGATCCCTGACGGTATGGCGCAAAGAGGACCGGTGGGTGGACAGCGTCTCCAACAAGTCGGCCCGCTCGGGTTCATCGGCTGTTCGTTCGGTCGTCATGGGTCCTCACCGTAGCGAGCGACTCAGGTCCGGGCGCTCAGCTCGCGCCAACGAAAGCAGCTTTTCACGTGGTCCATGACCAGACCGGTCGCCTGGAGATGCGCGTAGCAGACGACCGGCCCGACAAACGTGAATCCCCGCCGCCTCAAGTCCGCGCTCACCTGTTTCGAGAGCAGGGTCTCGGCCGGGATCTGCGAATCGTCGTCCCAGGCGTTGACTATCGGCACGCCACTGACAAAGCCCCAGATGTAGTCGTCGAAGGTGCCGAACTCGCGCCGAATGTCCAGGAACGCCCGGGCATTGGAGACCGCGCTCTCCACCTTGCGGCGGTTGCGGATGATGCCGGGATCCGCGAGAAGTCGCCCGACATCGGCCGGCTTGAGCCCGGCGACGGCATCCGCGTCGAAGTCGCAGAAGGCCTTCCGGTAGCCGTCCCGGCGCTTCAGGATCGTGACCCAGCTCAAGCCGGCCTGCGCGGACTCGAGGATCAGGAACTCGAAGTGCCGGCGATCGTCGTGAACTGGTACGCCCCACTCCTGGTCGTGATAGGGCCGCAGGAACGCACCGGTCGCCCATCGACATCGGTCCGGCTCCGCGTAGGCCGCGCCGTCAGGGTTCGCGCTTTGCATCGCCGAGTTGTAGCAGAGGCCCGGACTGCGCTCAAAGCAGGCGGAGCTGCTCGTTCGAGCAACCCACGGCTACGGCCTGCACTTGGGGCCGCGGGAGCACCGATGAGCGGCGCTCGGTGTGGCGGCGCTTGGGACGGCCGCGCCCGATGGACTGCTCCACCGCGCGCACGACCTCGGTGATGCGATGTTGCTCGGCTTGGACCTGGTAGGAGCCTTTGCGGAAACGTTGGGCGTACAGGTCCGCCAGCTCGGGCCGGGTTCTGGCGAGCCAGCCGAGGTAGTGTTCCCGGACCCCGGGGCGCAGGTGGAGGGCGACCGGTGTGACCGAGACCGCACCTGCCTCGAAGCAAGCCTGGGCCACGACCCGCAACTGGTCGTCGGAGTCGGACAACCCGGGAAGGACAGGGGCGATCAGCACACCGCAGCGCACACCGGCCTCGTTGAGCCGCCTCACCGCTTCCAAACGCTTGTGCGGAGGTGGCGCCCCGGGCTCGGCCAGCTGCGACACCTCGCGCTCGAGTGAGCCGATCGAGAGGGCCAGCCTGACACGGGTACGGGTCGCGGCGTCTGCAAGCAGTTCGAGGTCGCGCAGGACCAGTGTCGACTTGGTCAGGATGTTGAAGGAGTTGCCGGCCTCGGCGAGCACCCTCACGATGCCCTGGGTGAGGTGGTACTTGCCCTCGGCCTTCTGATAGGGATCGGTGTTCGTCCCCATGGCGATGGGGTCGCCCTTCCATCGGGGTGACCGCAGCTCGGCGCGGAGCCGTTCGACGGCATTGACCTTGACGACGATCTTGCGCTCGAAGTCCTCGCCTATCGAGAGCCCGAGATACGCGTGTGTCGGCCTTGCGAAGCAGTACACACACGCGTGGCTGCATCCCCGGTACGCGTTGATCGTGTAGCCGAACTGCATCCTCGAGGTCGCCGGCACCTTGTTGACGATGGTCCGCGCATTGACATGGAAGAACTCCATGCCGCGGTATTCGCCGGCACCGACATGGCGCTCACCGAGGGCCGCCCCGGGAAACAGCATCCCGGACTCCTCGTGCTCAGCGAGGCGCCACCGGAGCTGGCCCGGTCCGTCCTGCTCGTGCACGATGGCAGCTTATCGAACATACGTACGATAAGGCGAATCCGCCGCCCACCTTGGATCCGGCCATAGTGTGGCTGCGTGGCCCGACCCCCGCAGGCTCTCGCAGCGATAACAGACCCGCACAGGCGCGATCTCGTCTCGCGCGCCTTCGAGGCTTCCTTCAAGGCGTACGCGCCGAGCTCCAAGTTCCACGTCGGCGCTGCCGTGCGCACGAAAAAGGGCATCTACGTGGGCTGCAACGTCGAGAACGGCAGCTACGGGCTGACCTCGTGCGCGGAGCGCAACGCCGTGTTCGCCGCGATAGGCGCCGAGGGCGGCAAGATCGAGATCGAAGCTGTGGCCGTCTACGCGCGCTCGCCCGGCAAGAAAGTGAAGACCGCATCACCTTGTGGCGCCTGTCGTCAAGTGCTCGCAGAGTTCGGGCGCGACGCGGTTGTCACGTTCCTCGAAGACGGACGGTTCCGTTCGATGACCGTGGAAGATCTCCTGCCGGCAGCCTTCGAGCTCTACTGAGACCGGCTCGGGCCAGGAGACGGTCGAGCCCTAGACCTCGCTGGCCCTAGAGCTCACTGGCGGCAAGCTCGCCAACCACCTCGAGCAACCGGTTCACATCGGACTCGTCGTTGTAGTGCACGACACCAGCACGCACCGCTCCCCCGCGGTCACGGATCTCGAGCGCCCCGGCCAGCTCCCAGGCGTAGTTGTCGCCGCTCCACACGTTGACACCGCGTCGTGCAAGGTACTCCGCCACGGCATACGGCCTCAGGTCCGCGATATTGAAACAAGCGGTCGGTGCGCGCCAAGAAGCCTTCCCGTAAGTCGCGACACTCCCGATGGCCTCCAAGCCGCTCACGAGCGACTGGAACAGGGCTCCCTCATATGCTTCGACGGCGGTCATCGAGGCGACGATCCGTTCGCGTCGCGAACCGGTCGCTGCCGGGTCGAGCGCGGCCAGGTGCTCGACTGCGGCGACGACCCCGGCCAGGTCGGCAAACGGCAACGTTCCTTGCTCGAAACGACCGGGAACCGAGTCGGACTTCGGCACCAGCTTGTCGGGATGCAGGGTCCCGAGCAGCCCTGGGCTCGCGATGACCGCGCCGATGTGGGGACCGGACCATTTGTAGGCACTGGTGGCGTAGAAGTCCGCGCCGAGCGCGGCGACGTCGACCGGCGCGTGCGGTGTCGCGTGCACGCCGTCGATGTAGGTGAGCGCCCCAACCTCATGTGCCTTGGCGGTGATCGCCGCCACATCAGGCCGGGTCCCGATCAGGTTGCTGGCCGCCGTGACCGCGACGAATCTGGTCCGCTCCGACACCAGATCGTCGTACTGTCCGGCTGCGAGCTCACCGCTGCAGGCGTCGATCTCGGCCCAGCGGACGACGGCCCCGACGCGGGCAGCTGCCTGGACCCACGGGCGCACGTTCGCATCGTGGTCCAACCGCGACACGACCACTTCGTCCCCTTCGGCCCAGCGTCTGGAGATGGTCTCCGCGAGCCGGTATGTGAGCGTGGTCATGTTCGGCCCCAGGATCACTCCGAAGGGCTCGCCACCGACGAGATCAGCCACGGCGAGCCGGCAGGCGCGAACGATCTCGTCGGCTCGGCGGCTGGCCGGGAAGGCCCCTCCCTCGTTGCCGAGCCCCGCGAGGTACGCACCTGAGATCGCCTCGATGACGCTCGAGGGCATCTGCGTGCCCGCCGCCCCGTCGAGGTAGGCGTACCCGTCAGCGAGCGCCGGGTACGAAGACCTGATGTTGCCGATGTCGAGGGTCACTTGTCCGAGGACTACTCGGCGTCGTGGCAGACGGCTTCCACATTGTTCCCGTCGGGATCGCGCACGAACGCGCCGTAGTAGTGCTCGTGGTACTCGGGCCACGCACGCGGCTCGTGGAGCACCTCGGCACCGAGGGAGACGGCCGCGTCGAAGAAGGCCCTCACGCTGGCGCGGTCCTTGGCCCTGAACGCAAGGTGGTTCTCACGATTGGGCCCTCCCGACACCAGCGGGCCGATCCAGAACTCCGGCTTTCCCTCGAGCCCGTAACCAACGACCTCGCCGAAGTCCATGGCACGGCTGCCGCCGAGCGGGGCCAGGACACGGTCGTAGAACAAGATGCTCGAGCCCACGTTGGCACACTGAACAGACACATGATCGATCATGACCCGAATCATATGACCGGGCATCGGGGCCGTCGGGCCGCAGGCCGGCGCCCATCCGGCCGGCCGCCCCGGAGCCGCTCAGGAGCGGTGCAAGCGAGCTCGGTGCGCGAGACTTGGCCAACCTCAAGGAGGTTGCGCGCCGCATGGACATGGTGAACCTCATCTGCTCGAAACGCGACGGCCGCACGCTCTCCGACGCCGAGATCGACTGGGTCATGGACTCCTACGTCGCCGGCAGAATCGCCGACGAGCAGGTCGCCGCCTTCTTGATGGCGGTCTTCTGGCGCGGTCTTTCCGTTGCCGAGCTGTCCCGGTGGACGGCTGCGATCATCGCCTCCGGTGAGCGCATGGACCTCTCCGGCCTTTCGCGGCCGACGGTCGACAAGCACTCGACTGGTGGCGTCGGCGACAAGGTGTCCCTGATCCTGGCGCCGCTCGTGGCTGCCTGCGGGGCCGCGGTGCCACAGCTTTCGGGACGGGGGCTCGGTCACACCGGCGGCACTCTCGACAAGCTGGAATCGATCCCGGGATGGCGCTCCGAGCTGTCCAACAGCGAGATGCTCGCCCAGCTCGAGGAGATCGGCTGTGTCATCTGCGCGGCCGGTGCCGGGCTTGCCCCGGCGGATCGCAAGCTCTACGCGCTGCGTGACGTGACTGGCACCGTGGAGTCGATCCCGCTGATCGCCGGGTCGATCATGTCGAAGAAGATCGCCGAGGGGACCCAGTCGCTCGTCTTGGACGTGAAGGTCGGCTCGGGCGCGTTCATGGCCGACAGGAACCGGGCCGCCGAGCTTGCCCGGACCATGATCCGCCTCGGTCGTGACCACGGGCTCAAGGTCACGGCCCTGTTGAGCGCGATGGACACTCCCCTCGGTCGGGCGGTCGGCAACGCGCTCGAGGTCGCCGAGTCCGTCGAAGTGCTCTCGGACCGAGACGACTCACCCGAGCTCGTCGAGCTCACGCTCGCGCTCGCACGGGAAATGCTCTCATTGGCGGGGATCCGGGCCGATCCCGCCGTTGCGCTCCGGGACGGCTCGGCCCTGGAGCGGTACCGGGCGATGGTCGTCGCCCAGGGCGGTGATCCCGACGCTCCGCTGCCCCGCGCCGCTCACATCGAGCTGGTCACCGCCGAGCGACCCGGGATCGTCAGGAGGCTCGACGCCCGCGCGGTCGGGGTCGCGGCGTGGCGCCTCGGGGCTGGCAGAGCGCGCAAGGAGGACTTTGTGAGCGCCACTGCAGGCGTCGTGTGCCGCGTCAAGCCTGGCGACGAGGTGACCGAGGGTCAGGAGCTGTTGGAGCTTCACAGCGACCGTTCCGAGCGCTTCGGCTGGGCGCGTAATGCGCTCGAGGACGCCATCGCCATAGGCGAAGAGCCACCGGAGCCCACGCCTGTCGTACTGGAGGTGATCTCTTGAGTGCCAAGCCCGGGCTCGACCAGATCCGCGCCGCCCCGAAGGTGCTCCTCCACGATCACCTCGACGGCGGCCTGCGGCCCGCCACGGTCGTGGAGCTCGCAGCCGAGCAGGGTTACCGGGACCTGCCCACGACAGATCCGCAAGAGCTTGCGGCGTGGTTCGTGTCGGCTGCCCCCCGGCGCGACCTCGTGCGCTACCTGGAGGGATTCGTGCACACCGTCGGTGTGATGCAGACCTCCGAGGCGCTCGACCGCGTCGCGCACGAGTGCGTCGAAGACCTGGCCGAGGACGGGGTCGTCTACGCCGAGGTGCGCTTCGCCCCGGAGCTCCACACCGAGCGCGGCCTCACGCTCGACGAAGTCGTCGAGTCGGTGCTCGCGGGCTTCGACGACGGGATGGCGCGTGCCGCGGCGGCGGGACGACCGATAGTCGTGCGTGCGCTGCTCACGGCCATGCGCACCGCGGCACGTTCGCGCGAGATCGCCGAGCTCGCGGTGCGTTACCGGGACGTAGGGGTGGCCGGCTTCGACGTCGCAGGCCCGGAGGCGGGCTATCCCCCCACAGACCACCTCGACGCGTTCCATCTCGTGCAACGCGAGAACTTCCATGCGACTTTGCACGCCGGTGAGGCGTTCGGCCTTCCCTCGATCTGGCAGGCGATCCAGTGGTGCAACGCCGAGAGGCTCGGCCATGGGGTTCGCATCGTCGACGACATCGTCGTGGACCCCGACGGCAGTGTCCGGCTCGGCCGGCTGGCGGCGTACGTGAGGGACCGGCGCATACCGCTCGAGATGTGCCCCACCTCGAACGTGCACACGGGGGCCGTGCCGTCCCTCGCCGAGCACCCGATCGGGCTGCTGCGCCGCCTGCGGTTCAGGGTCACGGTCAACACCGACAACCGCCTGATGAGCGGGATCAGCCTCTCCTCGGAGCTGGCGGGGCTGGTCGAGACCTTCGGCTGGTCATGGAGGGACATCAACTGGTTCACGATCAACGCGATGAAGAGCGCCTTCTGCCCCTTCGAAGAACGCCTGGCGCTGATCGACGGGCGGATCAAGCCTGGTTTCGCTGCTCTGGACCCGGATGCGGGCACAATGCCCGCGCAGGACCGTGCTGCTGCTCAAGCCCCTCTTGGCGACGAGCCGATCATCGACTGACAGCGAGCTGTGACATCGTCGCGTAGCGATCCCAAGAGCCGGTCCGCCTGGCGCCGCTCCTCGGCGAGGCGCTCCGGCGAGACCGGCCCGGTGGCGACCTCGAAGTAGACCTTCAGCTTCGGCTCGGTGCCGCTCGGCCGAAGCACGACGCGAGCTCCCTTCTCGAGCCGGAGCACGAGGGCGTTGGCAGCGGGAAGTTCCCCGGTCCCAGCCGCGAGGTCCACAAGTCCGGTCACGGTCAGGCCGGCGAGTGTCGCCGGCGGGCGCGTGCGCCAAGCGCCGACGATCCCGGCCATCTCGCCCTGAGCAGCCGGGCCTTCGAGCCGCAAGGACCACTGCGCGGTCTCATGCACGCCAAAACGGGACGCGAGGCTGTCCAGCCGGTCGATCAGCGAGGTCCCCTGATCCTTGGCAGCCGCCGCCATCCCGGCGGCAACCAGCGCCGCCGACAGGCCGTCCTTGTCGGAGACGGCCTCGCCCACCTGGTAGCCGAGCGCCTCCTCGTATCCGAAGACGAACCGGGACCCGGGACGGCGCCGCGCGGCCCGCGCGATCCACTTGAAGCCGGTGAGCGTCTCGACATAGGCGACACCGGCCGCTTGGGCCATCTCCGAAAGCATCGTCGCCGAGACGATCGTGGTCGCCACCAGCCGGTCATCGCCACTGGTCGCGGCGAGCACGTGATCGGCCAGGAGCACACCGAGCTCATCGCCTGTCAGCATCCTCCACGTCCCGCGCGAAGGGTCCGGCACGGCGACTGCCAGGCGGTCGGCGTCGGGATCGTTCGCCAAGACGAGGTCGGCGTCGAGCCGGACGGCATCGGCGAACGCAAGGTCGAGCGCCCCGGGCTCCTCCGGGTTCGGGAACGCAACGGTCGGGAAGTCCGGGTCGGGCACAGCCTGAGCGGCGACGACAGACACCGGCCCGAAGCCCGCCTGGGCCAGGAGCTCCGGAAGGACCTCACCGCCTACGCCGTGCAAGGGCGTGTAGACGATCCGGAGCCGCCGCGGGCCCGTCGGGTCGAGCAAGCCGAACGCCGCGCGCCGGTACGCGCCGAGCAGCTCCGCCTCGTCGATGATCTCGCCGGGTCGGACCGTGGCAGCCTCGGGAGCCCTCGAGCCCGCCGGTGAGGTGATCGCACCTGCCATCGCGGTGCCGGCGGCCTCGGCGATGACGGCGTCGTCCGGCGGTATCACCTGGGCGCCGTCTGCCATGTAGACCTTGTAGCCGTTGTCGGCCGCAGGGTTGTGGCTCGCAGTCACCATCACCCCCGCAGCAGCGCCGAGGTGCTTGACGGCAAAGGCCGTGAGGGGGGTCGGCAGTGGACGGGGAAGGACCCGTACCCGCACACCGGCGCCGGCAGCGACTTCGGCGACGTCGCGGGCGAACTCCTCGGACCCGTGGCGGGCGTCGCGACCCACGACGAGCCCACGCCGGGCGGCCTCGGCACCCTGGCTGAGCACCCACCGCGCCACCCCGGCGGTCGTGGCCCGTACGACAAACCGGTTCATCCTGGCCGGGCCGGCACCGAGCGCGCCACGAAGCCCGGCAGTTCCGAACTTGAGCGGCCTCTCGAACCGGTCGCGCACCGCGGCACCGTCGCCGGCATCGAGCAGCGCGGCAAGCTCGGCCCGCGTGGAGCCGTCGGGGTCTGCCGCCATCCACGCCCTTGCCTCAGCGGCCAAGCCGGCGGGGATCGGCTCGGTCTCCTCGCGCCCGGTCGTCACAGTGCCGACAGCACTCCCGCCAGAAGCTCGACCAGGAAGGGCGCGGCTGCGGCGCCGGCGGCTAGCACCTCCTCGTGGTCGAGCGGGGTCGGGCTCACCCCCGCCGCGAGGTTGGTGACGAGCGAGATGCCCAGCATAGAGGCACCCAGGTGGTGGGCCGCGATCGCCTCGAACGCCGTGGACATCCCGACCAGGTCCGCGCCCATCCCCCGCAGCATCGCGACCTCGGCGGGCGTCTCGTAGTGCGGACCTCCAAGGGCCGCGTAGACGCCTTCTGTGAGCGTGGGGTCCACCTTCTTGGCCAGAGCGCGCAGACTTGCCGGGTAGAGCGCTGTGAGATCGACGAAACGCCCCTTGTAGCCCGCCGGAGGCGCCGGGCCACCGAGGGGCGAGGCGCCCGTCAAGTTGAGATGATCCCGGATCAGCACCGCCTGCCCTGGCCTCATGGACGGATCGAGGCCGCCGGCCGCGTTGGTCAAGATGACGACGTGGGCACCAGCGATCACCGCGGTCCGGACCGGGTGAACCACCTCGGCCGGCGAACGGCCTTCGTAAAGGTGGGTGCGCCCGATGAGCAGGAGGACGCGGTGCCTGCCCACCTGGACAGAGCGCAGCTGTCCCTGATGGCCGGCAACGGTTGGCGCCGCGAATCCCGGGAGATCTGCGGTCGCCCTCTCTGCCTCTGCGCTCCCGAGCCCGTCTGCGACGCCCTGCCAGCCCGAGCCGAGCACGATCGCCACGTCATGGGGCGGAGCGCCCGCCCAGCGGGTCACCTCGGCGGCCGCCTCGGCCGCGAGCTCGTACGGGTTCGAGGTGGTGCCTGCGGCTGTCACGGAGCCAAAGGCTAGCGAGATGCGTGCCCGAGACGCCGCCCGGTGACACCGCTCACAGGCCGATAGGGTGCCACACGGTCTTGGTCTCGAGGAACGCCAGCATGCGACGCGGCGTGGGCGCCTCGGTCCAGTCGCTCTCGCGCGCATCGGGGCGGAGCACACGCTTCACGTTGGTCACCGCGGCACGCTCGAGCTCGGCCACAAGCGAGGCCGGCGCGCCCGCCAGGTCGAGCGCGTCGACGTCGCGATGGGCCGCGAGCACCGATGCGAGCTCGGCGACGCGACCCGTGACCAGGTTCACGACACCTCCGGAAAGATCGGATGTGGCGAGCACCTCGGCGAGGGTGATGGCCGGCAAAGGTCTCGTCTCGCTCGCGAGTACCACGGCGGTGTTCCCGGTCACGAGCACCGGTGCCAGGACGCTCACCAGCCCGAGTAGCGACGAGCTCTGCGGCGCGATCACGCCCACGACGCCGGTGGGCTCCGGCACGCTGAAGTTGAAGAACGGGCCCGCGACAGGATTGGAGGACCCGGCGACTTGTGCCACCTTGTCCGCCCATCCCGCGTACCAGACCCAGCGGTCGACCGCGGCGTCGACACTCGCCGCCGCCTGCTCCCGGCTCGTCCCCTCGCTCGACGCGACCTCTTCGGCGAACTGCGAACGCCGCCCGTCGAGCATCTCGGCGACGCGGTAGAGGACCTGTCCCCGGTTGTAGGCGGTGGCACCGGCCCAGCGGGACTGTGCCTTGCGGGCGGCTACGACCGCGTCGCGCACGTCCTTTCGTGAGCCCTGGGCCGCGTTCGCGAGGAAAGCGCCTTCCGAGTCCACCACGACGTAGGAGCGGCCGGACTCCGAACGCGGGAACGCCCCTGCGATGTAGAGCTTGTAGGTCTTGCGCACTGCAACGCGTTCGTCAGACATCGAGGTACGCCCCCAGGCCTTGACGGCCGCCCTCCCTGCCGAAGCCCGACTCCCGATAGCCGCCGAAGGGACTGGTGGGATCGAAGCGGTTGAAGCTGTTCGCCCACACGACCCCGGCGCGGAGTTGACCCGCCATCCACAAGATGCGGCTCCCTTTCTCGGTCCACACCCCGGCGGAAAGGCCGTAGACGGTGTTGTTGGCCTTCGCCACCGCCTCCTCGGGTGTACGGAAGGTGAGAACCGACAGCACAGGCCCGAAGATCTCCTCCTGGGCGATCCGATGTGCCTGGGACACGTTGGTGAACACCGTCGGCGCGAACCAGTAGCCCTTGGACGGAAGGACGCAGCTCGGCGACCAGCGAACGGCGCCCTCGGCCTCACCCGCGTCCGACAGCTCCCGGATCTTGTCGAGCTGTGCGGCGTTGTTGATGGCACCGAGATCGGTGTTCTTGTCGAGCGGGTCGCCTACGCGAAGAGTCGCCAAGCGGCGTTTCAGCCTCTCGACGACGGCGTCTGCGATCGACTCCTGGACGAGCAGGCGCGAACCCGCACAGCAGACCTCACCCTGGTTGAAAAAGATGCCGTTGACGATGCCCTCGATCGCCTGGTCTATAGGCGCGTCCTCGAAGACGATGTTCGCCGCCTTGCCGCCCAACTCGAGTGTCAGGTGCTTGCCCGTGCCGGCGAGCGCGCGCTGGAGGTCCTTTCCGACCTCGGTCGAACCGGTGAACGCCACCTTGTCGATCCCCGGGTGGGCGACGAGCGCGGCGCCGGCGAGCGACCCGGCGCCGGTGACGACGTTGACGACGCCCGGTGGCAAGTCGGCCTGCTGGATGATCTCGGCCAGCAGCAGGGCTGTCAACGGCGTCGTTGAAGCCGGCTTCAGCACGCAGGTGTTCCCCGCCGCGAGCGCCGGCGCAAGCTTCCATGCTGCCATCATCAACGGGAAGTTCCAGGGGATGACCTGGCCGGCCACTCCGATGGGGGCGGGGCGCGGCCCGAAGCCCGCGTAGTCGAGCTTGTCCGCCCATCCCGCGTAGTAGAAGAAATGGGCTGCAGCCAAGGGGACGTCTACGTCACGCGACTCGCGGATGGGCTTGCCGTTGTCAAGGCTCTCCAGGACAGCCAGCTCGCGCGCCCGCTCCTGAATGATGCGGGCGACCCGGAAGAGGTATTTCGCCCGCTCAGCGCCGGACATCGGCCCCCAGACCTCTTTCTGGGCGCGCCTGGCCACTTCCACTGCCCGATCGACGTCTTCAACCCCGGCGGCGGCGACCTCCGCGAGCACTTCCTCGGTGGCGGGATTCTCGGTCTTGTACGCGTTGCCGCCGACCGGCTCGACAAAGGCCCCGCCGATGAAGAGCCCGTACGAAGACCGGAGGTGCACGACCGAGCGGGACTCGGGCGCCGGTGCGTACTCGAAGGCCGCATGCCCGAGATCGCCGGCATCGCCGTGGGGCACCAGGCCGGTCTCGACGGGAACCTCTGACTTGTGGTTCTGGTGGATCGCGCTCATTCGATGCTGAAATCCTCACTCCCCGCATAGGCGCCGCTCAGCTGCTTGGAGCGCTGTCTGAGCAGGTCGTTCAGGAGGCTCGAAGCGCCGAAGCGGAACAAGGACGGATCGAGCCAGGCCTCGCCGACGGTCTCGTTCACGATGACGAGGTACCTGATGGCGTCTTTCGCGCTGCGGATGCCACCGGCCACCTTCACGCCGACGAGCGCTCCGGTGAGCTCGGCGAAGTCGCGCACGGCTTCCAGCATCACGAGGGCGACGGGAAGTGTCGCCGCCGGGGCGACCTTCCCCGTCGATGTCTTGATGAAATCCGCGCCGCCCACCATCGCGAGGTAGCTGGCACGCCGGACGTTGTCATAGGTGACGAGCTCGCCGGTCTCCAAGATGACCTTCAGGTGCGCCTGTCCGCAGGCCTGCTTGACGGCCTGCACCTGTTCGAGGACCAGGCCGTAGCGACCGCTGAGGAACGCTCCGCGATCGATGACCATGTCCACCTCGTCGGCTCCGTTCACCACGGCGTCTCGAACGTCGGCGAGCTTGACGGCAAGCGAGGCGCGCCCGGAGGGGAAGGCCGTCGCCACCGATGCGACCTTCACGCTGCTGCCCGTGAGCGCCCGCTTGGCGACGGGCACGAGGTCGGGATAGAGGCACACTGCCGCGACCGGCGGGACCGACGCGTCGCCGGGATCAGGCCGGCGCGCCTTGGCACACAAGCTCAGGACCTTGCCCGGCGTGTCGGCTCCCTCGAGTGTCGTCAGGTCCACCATGCTCACTGCCATCTCGAGGGCCCACAGCTTGGCGGAGGTCTTGATAGACCGGGTCGCCAGCGAGGCCGCTCTCGCCTCGACACCGACTTGGTCGACCCCGGGCAGACCGTGGAGGAAACGGCGCAGGTCCGACTCCGAGCCACCGAGATCCGCGAGCATCTCGCCGGCGGCCTCGTTGCCCGTACGAACAATGAGACCGCCCACGCTTGTGGCGCCCCCGACCGGCTGGGGGTCCTGCTCGAGAGCGGGGCCGGAGGGCGCGCCCGAAGCGCTCTCAACGGTCGTCCTGGCCTCGCTTCCCATTCGCCCACCTCTCGGGTCGGTGCGGTTCGAGCGTAGCCTTCCGTAGCCGAGAACCGGGCGCCCGCTTGCGAGGGCACGTTGTTCAAGATGGCGTCCGCTGCTACGAAGGACGCCCACGCTCCGCTGCCGCCGCTCGGTCGAGGTCGGCTCCTGTGAACACCGCTCCCACGCTGAGCCCGGCTGCCTCGAGCTGGTCGTGGGCACCGTTGCTCCGGTCGATGACACACAGGACGTGGCTGACGCGGGCACCGAGTCGGCGGAGATCCTCGGTCGATCTGACGACCTGACCGCCCGTCGTGATCACATCCTCGACCACGAGCAACTGGCGGCCAGCGACCTCGGCGCCTTCGGCGAGCTTGGCGGTCCCATACGGCTTGGCCGCCTTGCGCACGAACACCGCCTCGAGTCCTGTCGCGAGCGAGAGCGCAGTGGCAAAGGGCACACCCCCGAGCTCGAGGCCGGCAAGGACCTCGGTGCCGGCGGGTATCAGCGCTGCGGCGTGAGCCACCACCTCACCGAGCAGTACGGGGTCGCTCTCGAACAGGTACTTGTCGAAGTAGTGGTCGGACACCTGTCCCGACCGGAGAACGAAGGTCCCCTCGAGCCGGCAGCGATCGTTGACAAGGGCGGCAAGACTCCGTCTGTCCATTGCCGTCAGTCTGGCGCAGCAGCCAGCCTGGCGCAGCAGCCAGAGGTGCGGCGACAGGCACTTTCGGGCCGGCTCACTGCCACTGTTCCGCGCCGTGGCCACACGACGGCGGGCTGCTCATGAATTGGCGATCGCCCGACGTGATCACCGGTACGTTGCGTGCACTGATCTCGGCTCACCTACACCGCCGGCGACGCAGCGATGCGTGCCCTTGCTGATTAGTGCGGGGCCGAAGAAATACCGGGGACCGGTCATCATGAACTCGCCGATCATTACCTCAGGTCAAGAGCGCTAATTCCCGATATACATAGATCGGCAACTTGGGAGTTCCGCGGCCGGGCTTTCGTCAGCTGACGGCTCCAACGTCCGCTTATCGTTCAGCCACCAGAGGAGTCACGGTACAGTTGGTCATTCTGGCAGGGTTGGCAGATGAGACAAACCGAGTCGGCTTCCCGATGAGACGAGGTGGGCACGGGACCCAGAGTCCCTACCGTCGCGGACAACTGACCAAGCCGGGTGGGCGAAACCTTGAAAGGCCGTGAGAAAGTGAAACCGTCGCGGAACTTGGCGTTGACCCTGCGCGTCGCCGCAGTGCTGGCTCTCGGCGCTGCGCTCGTGCCCATCCTGGCGAGCCCCGCCCAGGCCCAGGTGTCGACGAACACCGTGGTCATCGACAGCTCCTCCGGCGTTGTCACCGGTGGCAACTTCACCTTCACTGCCACGGTGACGCCAACCCCCGACGCCGGCACCGTCACCTGGGGAGTCACCGACCCTAACGGAGAGCCGGTGGGCTGCCCGGACTCGACCGTCAACGGCAGCGGCCAGGCCACCTGCACGGTGAGCGATGCCATCGCCGGTAACTACTCGGCCACCGCCACCTACGACGGCGACACCAACTACAACGGCTCCTTGGGCTCTGACACCACTGCCGAGGTGGGCAAGGCCTCCTCGGGCGCCTCAGTGATCGATAGCTCCTCCGGCGTTGACACCGGCGGTAGCTTTACCTTCACCGCCACGGTCACCGGCCCCGGGATCACCCCGACTGGCACGGTCACCTGGACGGTCACCGGCCCCAACGGCCCGGTGAGCTGCGCTGCCTCGACCCTCGACGGCAGCGGCCGGGCGACCTGCACGGTGAGCGACGCCATCGCCGGTAACTACTCGGCCACCGCCACCTACGACGGCGACACCAACTACAACGGCTCCTTGGGCTCTGACACCACTGCCGAGGTGGGCAAGGCCTCCTCGGGCGCCTCAGTGATCGATAGCTCCTCCGGCGTTGACACCGGCGGTAGCTTTAACTTCACCGCCACGGTCACCGGCCCCGGAATCACCCCGACCGGCACGGTCACCTGGATCATCACCGACCCCAACAGCAGCCCGGTCATCTGCGCGGTCTCGACGCTCGACGGCAGCGGCCAGGCCACCTGCACGGTGAGTGACGCCATCGCCGGTAACTACTCGGCCACCGCCACCTACGGCGGCGACACCAATTACAGCGGCTCCTTGGGCCTTGACACCACCGCCAGCGTGGGCACGGCCACCTCGACCACCTCGGTCAGCTTCTCGGGCTCGACCACGGCGGGATCTCCTGAGACCGTGACCGCGACGGTGTCGCCAACCGATAGCGGCGGCACGGTGAGGTTCAGCACCACCCTGGGCGGGAACTCCGTCACTTTGCCGGCCTCGTGCACAAGCGCCACCCTGAGCTCCGGCAAGGCCACGTGCACCTTCACGCCCGCCTCGGCCGGCACTTACGATTTCACGGCCAACTACTCGGGTGACTCCAACTACGGCAGCTCGAGCGGCGCCGGCTCGGTGGTCGTGGTCGCCGCAGGAGGCGGGGGTGGCGGGGGTGGCGGCGGCGGCGGCGCTCCGCCACCGCCGGCCTCGACGACGATCACCCAGACCGCACCGTTCTCGAACTCGACGACACCGGCCAAGAGCGTGTCGTTCACCAACACGCTGGCGACGACGGGCAACTCCGGAGCGGTCGCCTTCGTCACCACTTCGGCCCCACCCGGGTCTGCGGGCGGGATCAGAGTCTCTTCGAGCGGTGTCGTCACGACAACGGGCCCGCTCTCCGCGGGAACCTACAAAGCCTCGGGCACCGACTCTGACAGCTCCGGTGACACCGGGACCTGGAGCTTCTCTCTGACGGTCAGCGCCACGGCGATCACCCAGATCGCCCCAACCACGGGCACCACCACGACCGGCAAAGCGTTCGCCGGCCAGCTCAACGTCTCAGGCACGCACGGCACCGTCACTTACACCCAGGCGACCGGCTCTCCTGGTCTGAAGTTCTCGTCTTCTGGCGCGGTCTCGGCTCCGGCCACCCTGGCGGCGGGGACCTACAAGGCAACGGGCACTGTGAAGGACACCTCCGGTGACACCGGCACGTGGAGTTACTCTCTAACGGTCCGCGCCACAGCGATCACCCAAGTTGCCCCGACAACGGGCACGACGACGGTCGGCAAAGTCTTCACCGACCAGCTCGGGGTCTCGGGCTCACATGGAACGGTCACCTACGCCCAGTCGGCCGGTGCTCCTGATCTGAAGCTCTCGTTCTCCGGCGCCGTCTCGGCCCCGGCAACGCTGTCGGCAGGGACCTACAGGGCCACGGGCACTGTCAAAGACAGCCTCGGAGATACGGGGACTTGGAGCTTCGCCCTGACAGTCACCGCGAACAAGCTCATCCAAGTAGCTCCGACCACGGCGACGACCACGCCCGGAAAGGCCTTCACCGGTCAGCTCGAGGTCTCCGGCGCGCACGGCACCGTCACATACACCCAAGTGACCGGCGCGCCTCATCTGACGGTCTCGTCCTCGGGCAAGGTTTCGGCCCCGGCCGCGCTGGCAGCAGGGACCTACGACGCCACAGGCACCGTGAAAGACACCTCCGGTGACACAGGGAACTGGAGCTTCGCCCTGACAGTCACCGCGAGCAAGATCATCCAGGTGCCCCCGACGACTGCGACCAGCGGCATCGGCAAAGCTTTCACTGGTCAGCTCGCGGTCTCCGGCGCGTCCGGGGCTGTCACCTACTCGCAGCTGACCGGCGCGCCGCATCTGACGGTCTCGTCCTCGGGCAAGGTCTCGGCCTCGGCCACGTTGGCGGCAGGGACCTACGACGCCACAGGCACCGTGAAAGACACCTCTGGTGACACCGGGAACTGGAGCTTCTCCCTGACAGTCACCGCGAACAAGATCATCCAGGTTGCCCCGAACGCGGCGACCGTCCCTACCGGCAAGGTCTTCACCGGCCAGCTCGCGGTCTCGGGCGCGCACGGCACGGTCAGCTATACCGAGTCGACCGGTTCGCCCGATCTGACGGTCTCGCCCTCGGGCAAGGTCTCGGTCCCGACCATCTTGGTGGCAGGCGTTTACAAGGCTCAGGGCGCTGTGAAAGACAATTCCGGAGACACCGGGACGTGGAGCTTCGCCCTGACCGTCGTGGCCACCAAGCTCACTCAGCTCGCCCCGGCCAAGGGCACGACCGCGACCGCCAAAGGTTTCTCAAGCCACCTCGAGGTCTCTGGCGCGCACGGAACGGTCACCTACACCCAGTCGACGGGCGCGCCCCGTCTGAAGATCTCGTCCTCGGGCAAGGTCTCGGCGCCGACGTCCCTGGTGGCCGGGTCATACAAGGCAACGGGCATCACGAGAGACAGCCTCGGTGACACCGGGACGTGGAGCTTCACCCTGACGGTAGTGGCCACCAAGCTGACCCAGGTCGCCCCGACCAAGGGCGCGACCGTGACCGCCAAACACTTCACCAGCCACCTCGAGATCTCAGACGCGCATGGAACGGTCACCTACGCCCAGTCGACGGGGGCGCCGCGTCTGAAGATCTCGTCCTCGGGCAAGGTCTCGGCGCCGACGACCCTGGTGGCCGGAATTTACAAGGCACTGGGGGCTGCGAGAGACACCCTCGGTGACACTGGGGCCTGGAGCTTCACGCTGACAGTCGTGGCCACCAAGCTGACCCAGGTCGCCCCGATCACCGGCGCCACCTCAGCTGGCAAAGTCTTCACCGGTCAGCTCGAGGTCTCGAGCTCGCATGGAGCGGTCACCTACGCCCAGTCGATCGGCGCGCCTCGTCTGAAGATCTCGTCCTCGGGCATGGTCTCGGCCCCGGCCACCTTGGTGCCGGGGACCTATAAGGCACTGGGCACTGCGAGAGACACTCTCGGTGACACCGGAACCTGGAGCTTCGCCCTGAAAGTCACCGCACACAGGATCGCCCAGGTCGCCCCGATCACGGGCACCACCACGACCGGCAAAGCCTTCACCGGTCAGCTCAAGTTCTCCGGCTCCCATGGAACGGTCACCTGCGCCCAGTCGAAAGGCGCGCCTCGTCTGAAAGTCTCGTCCTCCGGCAAGGTCTCGGCCCTGGCCACATTGGCGGCAGGAAGCTACAAGGCGGCGGGGACTGTCAAGGACACGTTCGGTGGCACCGGTGCCTGGAGTTTCGCTCTGACGGTCAAAGCCACCAAGCTCATACAGGCCGCCCCGGCCACGGGCGCCACCACGACCGGCAAAGCCTTCACCGATCAGCTCAAGCTGTCGGGCTCGCATGGAACGGTCACCTACGTCCAGTCGACAGGCGCGCCTCAGCTGAAGGTCTCGTCCTCGGGCAAGGTCTCGGCCCCGGCCACGTTGGCGACAGGGACCTACAAGGCCACGGGGACTGCCAAGGACACGTACGGTGACACCGGGACATGGACCTTCACCTTGGTGACCGTCAAGTCCACCAAGCTCACACAGATCGCCCCGACAACAGGTACGACCACGGTCGGCAAGTCCTTCACCAGCCAGCTCGAGGTCTCAGGAGCGTACGGGCTCGTCGACTACACCCAGTTGACCGGCGCGCAAGTCCTGACTGTCTCGGCCTCGGGCAAGGTCTCGGCACCGGCCGCTCTCCTCCTGACTGCAGCGATCTACAAGATCACCGGTACCGTGAGAGACAGCGTCGGCGACACCGGAACGTGGAGCTTCACCTTGACTGTCGGGGCCGCCGCGTCACCTCACGACCTGCAGGGCACCGCCGGCCTGCAGAGCCATTCACCCGCCGGTGACCTGCCCGCACCTGTGGACCTCGTCTGGAAGCCGGCGTTCGACCTCTGCCTCGCAGGCACCTGATCGTGGCTCGGCAGTCGGCAGGAGGTGCCTCCGCGAGACCCTGAATGAAAGTCTCACTCTGTTGACTCTGTCTCTCTTATGAGAGAAACTGTCAAATAGTGCAGACTTCTAGACCGGGTGATGGGGCGACCCGAGCGCGTAACGCGGGCAAACGCTGGTGGGCGTTGGTCGCGCTGTCAATTGCCGTGCTGGTGGTCGGCGTCGACCTGACGGTATTGAACGTGGCGCTGCCCACCTTGGCAGCGTCCTTGCACGCCTCCACGAGCCAGCTCCAGTGGTTCGTGGACTCCTACAGCCTCGTGCTCGCCGGCTTGCTGCTCCCGGCGGGGCTCCTGGCCGACCGCTACGGCCGCAAGCGGCTCTTGCTCGTCGCCCTGGCGGTGTTCGGAGCGAGCTCGGCGGGGTGCGCCTATGCCGGCTCCCCTGTTGCCCTCATCGCCATTCGGGCCTTGCTCGGGGGAGGTGCCGCAGTGATCGTGACGGTCTCGCTCTCGATCCTGGCCGTGCTCTTCCCTACCGACGAGGAGCGGCAGAAGGCGACAGCGGTGATCATGGGCTGCACGATGCTCGGCTACCCGCTCGGTCCTCTGCTCGGCGGCTGGCTGCTCAACCACTTCTGGTGGGGGTCGGTGTTCCTCATCAACGTCCCGGTCGTGGCGTTGGCCCTCGTGGCGATCGCAATGCTGATGCCGGAGTCCCGCGGCACCCATCCCTCCAGGCTTGACGGGCTCGGCGTCGCACTCTCGAGCCTGGGCCTGGTGGGGGTCACTTACGGGGTGATCCAAGCCGGCCAGGAGGGCTGGTCGAGCACTCGCGCCGTGGTGGGCCTCGTGATCGGCGCGATCGCGCTCTCGGCCTTTGTCGCCTGGGAGCGTCGCATCGCTGGTCTCCACCGGGAGCCGCTGGTCGATCTCGGCCTGTTCCGGTCCGCCCGGTTCACCTGGGGCACCGTGCTTGCGACCATGGTCTCTTTCGCCATGTTCGGCCTGCTGTTCGCGATGCCCCAGTACTTTCAGGCCGTGATGGGCCAGGACCCCTTGGGAAGCGGTATCCGGCTGCTGCCGCTCATCGGCGGCCTCGTCATCGGCGCGGCTCTCGCCACCCGGCTGCAGGGAGCCCGGTCACCCCACGACGCGACGGCGGCGAGACCGCCGGAACCGAGGCTGGGCGCCAACCTCGTGGTGGCCATTGGCTTTGCTCTCATGGCCGCGGGCCTCCTCCTAGGTGCAACCACCACGCTCGGCAGCGGTACGAGCTGGGCCGTCTTCTGGTTCGTGATCTGCGGCTTCGGGCTCGGCTTCTCGCTCCCGGCGACGATGAACGCGGCTCTGGGCGCGCTCTCCCCCGATCGGGCCGGCATAGGTTCGGGCCTGATCATGGCCTGTCGTCAGGTCGGCGCCACTATCGGTGTGGCACTGCTCGGGAACATCTTGAACTCCGAGTACCGCGACCGCGTGAACATCGCCCATCTCCCCGCGTCGCAAGCCCAGGTAATCCAAAAGGGCGTGGCCACGGGGATGCAGGCTGCGCGCCAGCTCGGCGATGCGGCGCTCGGGCACTCGGTCCGGTCCGCGTTCGTCACCTCGCTCGACGTCATGCTGTGCGTGTGCGGTGCGATCGCGCTCGGTGCGATGGCTCTGGCCCTCGCCTTCCTGCCCCGACGCCGTGCGGTCACGCCGGCGCCTGTCCCCTCCGTCGCGTCGCGCGTCGAAGCCGGTGCCCATGACTGATCTCCCGACCGGCCTGAGGGAACGCAAGAAGGCCAGGACCCGCCTTGCGATCCGAGAGCACGCCATGGCGTTGTTCAAGTACCAGGGCTACGACAAGACCACCGTCGAGCAGATCGCGGCGGCCGCCGAAGTGTCGCCGAGCACCTTCTTCCGCTACTTTCCGAGCAAGGAGGACGTCGTCCTCCAAGACGACTATGACGCACTGCTCATAGCCGCGTTCCACGCCCAAGACCTCGAGATCCCACCGCTGCAAGCCCTGAGGAACGCCATCGGTGAAGTCTTCTCGTCGATGCCCGCGAGCCAACAGACCCAGGAGGCCGAGCGGATCCGGCTCGTGCTAGCGGTGCCCGACCTGCGGGCGCGCATGCTCGCCCAGTTCTCCGAGATGATCCAGATGCTCGCCGAGGCCGTTGCCGAGCGCGTTGGCCGCCAGCCTGACGACTTCGAGGTGCGCACCTTTGCCGGAGCCCTGGTTGGTGTCGCTCTCGGCGTCGCAGACA
This sequence comes from uncultured Acidimicrobiaceae bacterium, assembly GCA_963807575.1. Taxonomy (GTDB): domain Bacteria; phylum Actinomycetota; class Acidimicrobiia; order Acidimicrobiales; family Bog-793; genus Fen-455. The sequence continues at coordinate 246,797 of CAWECD010000011.1, read as the reverse complement.
GCTTCGGGGATGACTACCTCGAGCAGTTCAGTCGTGCCCTCACCCTGCTCGAGGCTGGGCTGCCGATCTGATCACCTCGCAAGCCCGCCGCATGGCGCGGAGCGAGCCGGTCGCCAGCAGGGCAAGCACGGTCGCTGCCTGCTGGCGATTCGCTTCTTCCGCCGGGAGTGCGCCCTATCGATCGCGCAGCCGGGCGTCGAAGGTCTCGCGCAGCCCGTCACCGAGGAAGTTGAACGCGACCACCGTCACCATGACGATGAGGCCGGCCGGGTAGACCTCCCACCAGTAGCCGTCCAGCAGGTAGGTCGTCCCCTGGGAGAGCATGCCTCCCCAGCTCACCTCGGGCGGCGGCAGGCCGAAGCCGAGGAAGCTCAAGGTGGCGAGGATGATGATCGCGTCGGCCACCTGGAACGTCGCGTTGACCGAGATGGTCCCAAACGCATTGGGAATGATGTGCCGCCCGACGATGCGCGACCTCCGGCCGCCCGCCACGCGTACGGCGTCGACGAACTCCCGGGTCCTAAGCGACAGCGTCTCACCGCGGACGAGACGCGCCGGCCCCAGCCACGAGAGCAGTGAGAGCACGACGATGAGAAGCGGGACCGTGGGCCTGAACACCGTCGCCAGATAGATGAGCAGGAAGATGGCGGGCACGGCGATCACGACGTCCACGATGCGCATCATTGCGGCGTCGACCACTCCGCCGGTGAAGCCGGAAACGGCCCCCCAGATCGTCCCGAAGCACGTCGCCATGAGCGCCACGGCAAGGGAGATCTCGAGCGCGCTCTGACCGCCGACCATGAGCCGGCCGAGAATGTCGAACCCGTTCGCGTCCGTGCCGAGCGGGTGCCCCCGGCCCGGCGCCAGGTTCGTGAGCGCGATGTTCGCGTACACCTGGTCGCTGTGGTACACGAGCGGGCCGAGGAAACAGAACGCGGCGACAGCGACGACGATCCCGAGGCCGGCAACCGCCATCCGGTTCTCCACGAACGCCGCGACGAAAGACTGTGGCTCGCCGCGCCCGCGAGCCACCTCCACCGCGCGGGAAGTGTCGGGGCCCCCTCCGTCGACCTCGACGGGCTCGAGCAGGGTCCGGGCCTCAGCCATAACGGACCCTCGGGTCGAGCACGGCATAGGCGAGGTCCGCCAGCAGGCTGCCGAGGACGGTCGCGATCCCGACTATCACCGTGACGCCGAGCTCCACCGGGTAGTCCGCGTTCACGGCCGCGTTGAAGTAGGTGAGGCCGAGCCCGGGGAAATTGAACACGTACTCGACGACGAGTCCGGTCGTGAGCACGGCCGGGACGGACAGGCCGAGAAGCGTGACGACCGGCACCAGCGAGTTGCGCAGCACGTGACGCACAAGAACAGCCCGCGCCGGGAGGCCCTTGGCGCGCGCGACGCGGACGTAGTCCTGGGCCAAGGTGTCGACGGCGGCCGAGCGCATGTAGCGGCCGAACAGCGCCACGTTGACCAGAGTGAGGGTGATGACGGGGAGCACCAGTGCACGGGGGTCGGCAAGGACCCCGGCCGGCGAAGGTGCCTGGGGCGCCTCGGGGGGGAAGACGTGCACAGCGATCGCGAGCCCCGCGATCAGCAGCAGCCCGAGCCAGTACGAAGGCATGGAGTACAGGAGAAACGAGACCCCTGTCGCCACATGGTCGAGCGCCCGGTTGCGTCGCACCGCCTGGGCGATCCCGAGCGGGATCGCGGTCGCGAGAGCGAGGCACAGCGCGATGCCGACGAGGATGAGGTCGTTCGGGAGCTCGTGGACGACCAGCGAGTCGACGCTCTGGTTCAGCCGGTAGGAATACCCGAGGTTCCCGTGCAGGACATGGGAGAGGAACGTCAGGTACTGCAAGACGACAGGGCGATCAAGCCCGTTCACGCGGTCGAACGCGGCGATCTCGCCGGGATCCGCCCTGGGTCCGAGAATGGCACGCGCGAGGCTGCCGGGGATTATGTGCTCGAGCAAGAACACGAGCACCGTCAGGCCGAGCAGGACGATCACGGCCTGAACGAGGCGGCGCAGTGTGAACCCGATCATGTGCAGTCTTGCTCTCCGTTCAAATCGGCCCCGGGTTCAACCCTTCGAGAAGTACCACTCTTCCGGGCTGATGAACCCGTAGGCGTTCGGGACAAAGCCGTGAAGGTTCGACTGGACCGTAACAAGCGTGCCCGGACTCGGCTGCCAGAAGTTGGGCAGCTCGAGACGAACCTGGTCCTGGTAGGCGTCGAGGGCGGCCTGCGCGCCCGCGGCCGGGATCTTGGTGGTGGCCACGATAAGCCTGTCGGTCGTTGGGTTCGAGTAGTTGGCCACGTTGCCGAGCGCACCGGTCTCGAAGATCTCCTCCCCGCTCGGGTAGTGGTCCGGCTCGAAGACCCACCCGGCGCCGTACTGCCCGAGCTGCCAGCTGCAGGCCGCCTGGCTCGGCTCACAGCTCAGGATCGTCGCGGCGATCGTGGTCGGTGTGACCTCTTTGAGGGTGATCTCGATGCCCACCCGCTTGGCCACCGACTGCAGGTCCACCATCGAGCCGTCGGTGTAAACCAGCCCGCTCGGGTACTGAAGGGTGAACTCGAGCCCCTTGCCTGCGGCGATCCCCTTCCCGCAGTCGTCCGGGCCCGTGCCGGGCCGGGCACAGGTCGTGACCCCGTTCGGGACGACCTTCCAGCCGTGGCCGGCCAGCAGCGTCCTTGCCGCGGAGATGCTGAAGGGATATGGGTTCACCGAGGCGTTCGCGTCCGCGTACGGGTTGGGCGGGCTCGCGGGCACCGGTCCGTAGGTGGGAAGCCCGAGCCCGCCGTAGTAGGCGTGGATCCAGCCCTGCTGGTCCACGAGGTGCTGGAACGCCTGACGGAAGTAGAGCTGGCGAAAGATTGGACCGACCTGCGGGTTGTTGAAGTTCGGCTCGAAGTAGTCGAACTGGAACGGGTACCAGTCGACGAGTCGGTAACCCTGGGCCTTGAGGGCCCCGGACTGTGGCAAGTCGTTGTCGGGAACGTAGCCGACTGAGATCTGGTCGCCCGAGCTTGCCGCGCCAGGGCCGCCGGTTCCCGAGCCTGCGCGCAGCACCGAGAACTCCGCTGCGGCGCTGGTGTACGAGAGCTCGACGAACTTCGCCAGGTGTGGCTTGTTCGGGCCGGAGAAGCGCCGGTTCGGCACGAAGGTCGCGGTCCCGTCGGTCGTGAGGCCGACGAGCTTCCACGGACCGTCGACCACCGACCAGATCGGGCTCGACGCGTAGCTCCCTATGTTCTTGGCCTGTTCGTTGAGGAAGCCGTAGACGGCTGTCGCGCCCGACGGCGTCGCGTCGGGGAGATCGCTTGCCCCTTGGGAGGGTGCGGGCACCGACAGCGACGTGCGGTCCCAGTCGAGCGGGAGGGGCGTGATCTGCGACAGCTCGTTGTAGGTGAACCAGATCGGGTTGTAGCCGGCGTTGAGGTGAAGTTGCACGGTCGTCGAGTTGAGTGCCATCGCCGATGTCACGTTGTCGGGGAAGCCACCTGGGACATAGGAGGCCCAGTCGTCGCGGTTCGCCTTCAACAGGTTGATCCAGAAGATGACGTCGCGGGCGCTCACCGGCTGGCCGTTCGACCACAGGTAGTGCTTGAGCGTGATCGTCACAACCCGGTCGTCGTCGCTGTAGACCGGAGCGTTCCCGATCGACAGCCGGTAGTCGACCGAAGTGCTGTTCTCGTCACCGAACCAGTACAGCGGCTCATAGACAAGCGTCTGGAAATCGGCTGTGTTCTCAACTGTGAAGTACTGGCCGGAGACGAGCGGGAAGATGTAGTCGGGAGGAGTCTCGGGTTGCTCGGCGAAGTAGGCGGTTCCACCGACAACCGGCGTCCCCCTGCCGGTGGGACCAGAGGTGGCAACGGTCCCTGAGCTTGTCGCCGACGAGCTGCACGCCCCGAGCCCGATCGAAGCAAACGCGACGAGGCCGAGAACGATCGCGGCGTGCCGACATGTGCTCGCAAGTACCGCCGGACGACGACTTCCGGATACCGTGCTGAACACCTGCGAGCTCGATGTCGCCGCCATGGCCACCTCCCTACGCCGGAATTACCCGGACAGGTTCGAACGGTCGGTGGCACTGCGACCTGCTGGCCAGCCACCCTCTCAGCCCGGTACACCCGAGCTCCCGTGCGTATCTACCCGTAGGTTAATGGCTTTCGATCAGTCCCGTTTAGGACCAAGCCGCGCACCAGCCTGTGCGCCAGGTACACGGGCTCGTGCCGGCACCGGGGATTCGGCACCGATGCCGGGGATCACGAGATCAAAGGACTCCAACGGGCGCGTGCGGGCAAAGTACTGCCTTTCGGCCCACAACCACTGTTCGTCCCATTCCTCCGGGGCGACGCGACCGCGAAGGCGGCGCAACCGTTCGGTCTCCGGCGTGTCCACATAGATCGCCCGGTCGACGAGATCGCGCAGTTCCGGTGCCCCCGAATACACCCCCTCGAGCAGGACGAGATCACTTGGCTCGACGCGGGTCTCCCTGCCGGCGACCGCTCCCAAGTCCCAGTCGAAAGCATGGAACACGGCCTCGTGCCCCGCCCGCAGTGGCTCGAGACTCTCGACTCGCAACCGTGTCACGTCGTAGAACGACCCGATCCCTCGCGTGGGCTCCCCCACCGCGGTCACCTTGACAGTTGCCGGTTCGCCACGTTCGGTGACAGGAACCTGTTGAGGAGGGGGCACGAAGAAGTCGTCCATGCGCACCAGGCTCGCCCGTGTCCTCGCGCAAAGACCCTCCGCTATCGTCGACTTCCCTGAGGCGCCATGCCCGTCGATAGCTACGATCGTCACTCCCCCGCTCGCGCCGCGCCAGAGCTCGAGCGCATGAACGCCAGCGCCGAGCAGGTCATCGCTCGGCGCCCCGCGTCGCTGCGCTGCGCGACCCCTGTCCCCGCGTCGGCCAGAAGTTGCGCTCACGCTCCTAGCTTGCCCCTCCTGTGGCGAGGCGTTCGTGCGCCCTATTCTTAGGCCATCACAGCCGGACGACCGGGGGAGCGAGCATTGACAGGTATCACTCATGTGGGCGGGATCCCCGCAACTTGCCGGCGGACGATCCTCATCGCCGTTGTGATCATCACTGTCGCCGTCGGACTGACCGGCTGCAGCAAGGTCATCAACGCGATCAAGACCGTTCATAGCGTGCTGCACCAGGGCGCCGCGATCAGCGCGCTGTCGAACAAGCTCAAGTCCGCTGACAAGAACCCCTACGAGGTGACCTACGTGACAACCGGCAGCACCCCGGTGACGACGGAGCTCGCGTCTTCGCCGCCACACCAGCTCGCTTTCAGCACCACGGTGTCGGGCAAGATCCTCGACGTCATCTCGAACTCAACTGGTGAGTTCGCCTGCTCGAAGGGCGTGAGCCCGGGCGCCACATGGTCGTGCATCGAGGTCAAAGGGGCAGAGGTCGAGACCTATAAGGTCATGTACGCGCTCTACTCGGGCGCGTACTGGATCGACTTCCTCAGGCTCTACTCGGCGGCCTCAGCACTCCAGGGGATCAAGATCCACTCGACGAGCATGTCGGTCAACGGCTTCGCCCTCCAATGTCTCGTCATCACCGGCGACAAGAACAACCCCACCAACTCCGAGTGGTGCGTGACGTCCCAAGGGGTCCTCGGTTACGTCTCGGTGTCGGCCAAGTCCGCCGACTTCGAGATCAAGAGCTACTCGTCTTCCCCGTCATCGTCGCTGTTCCAGGTCCCCGTTGGGGCGACGATCACGACAATTCCCACGGCAACCCCCACCACGACCTCCTAGAGCGTGACAGAACCTCCGTGTGCGGAATAGCCGGGTTCACCGGCCGTGACCCGGGCTTGCTCGAAGCGATGCTGGCTTCGATCGAGCACCGTGGGCCCGACTCGTGGGGCACCGAAGTGGGCGAGGAATTCACCATCGGGATGCGGCGGCTCTCGATCATCGACATCGAAGGTGGAGAACAGCCCATCCGGTCCGAAGAGACCGGTACCTGCATCGTGTTCAACGGGGAGTTGTACAACAATGCCGAACTGCGCGCGGAGCTCGCCGGCGCGGGACGTCGTTTCGTGTCGGACCACTCCGACACCGAGACGGTGCTTCGCGCCTACGAGCAGTGGGGCGCTTTGTGCGTCACGCACTTCACGGGGATGTTCGCTTTCGCGATCGTCGACCGGCGCACCCATGAGCTGTACCTGGCCCGCGACCGGCTTGGGATCAAGCCTCTCTACTACCACGCAGCCCCGGGGCGGTTCAGCTTCGCCTCAGAGCTGAAGGCCCTGTTCCAGGATCCGCGCGTCATGCGCGCCCCAGACTTGGGGGTCCTTTACCAGTTCCTGCTCCACCGTGTGCACGACTCCGGCGAGGAGACCTTCTTCCAGGGCGTGAGGCGACTCCTGCCCGGCCACTTCATGACGGTCTCGGCCGACGGCCGGACCTCTGTCACAAGGTACTGGGCCCCCGAGGTCAACCCGGAGTTCTCTTCGTCCCGGCCCGACGCCGAGTACGCCGGGGACTTCTCAGAACTGTTCGAGCGCGTCATCCGCCGGCACATGATCGCCGACGTCCCCGTCGGCGTGTCGCTGTCGGGAGGCCTGGACTCGAGCGGCGTCTCATCGGTGATGGCCTCTCTCATGGACTCGGGCGCGGACACCCATACCGAAGGCTCGTTGCACACCTTCTCCGCTTTGTACCCGGGCCAGAGCATCGACGAGAGCCGCTACGTGCACTCGATCGAGAAGCACGTCAAGAGCGTCCCCCACTACGCGTACCCGACCGTGGACGAGTTCTGGGACGAGATCGCAGAGTGGGTGTGGTACCAGGAGGAGCCGACGATCTCGTCGGCCCCGTACGCCTACTACTCCGTCTACCGGATCGCCAAGGGCCAAGTGAAGGTGATCCTCTCGGGCAACGGCGGAGACGAGCTGCTCGCCGGATATGTCCCCTACTTCCGGACCTATCTGAGCTCGGCCACCGATCAGCGCCACTACCTGGCGGCGGCCCGCGAGATCGTGCTCGGGCGGGACCTGTACGCCAAGTTCGCCCGGGAACTGGCAGCCAGGCGTCGCCCGGGCGGGCCGCGCCAGATCTCGATGCCCGACTTCCTCACCGCCACGCCCGCCGACCTCGCCGAGTTCGACTACCGGCCCAGCCGTAACCTCAACGTCCGGCTCGCCGACGACGTGCTCCGCTACTCGACGCCCAACCTCCTGCGCTACGAGGACAAGAACTCCATGGCCTTCTCGATCGAGTCCAGGGTTCCCTTCCTCGACCACGAGCTGGTCGAGTTCATCTTCCAGCTCCCGATCGACCAGAAGATCAAGATGGGGTGGAACCGCTACGTGTACCGTCAGGCCATGAAGGGAAAGATGCCCGAGGCCAACCGGACCCGGCGTTCCAAGATCGGCTTCACGAACCCCGAGACGGCATGGACGCGCGAGCGGGCCCCTCTGATCAGGGACATCTTCTCGTCGGCCACGTTGTCGTCACGGGGGATCTTCGACTCCGCCCGTCTCGTCCAAGAGTTCGACGCCTGGCTCGGGGGCAAGCCGGGAGATGGGCTCGCATTCTGGAGGGTGCTCGTGACCGAGCTGTGGCTACGCCGTTACGTCGACTCGCCGGTGACTGTGCGATGACCCCGATCGGCAGGCGTTGATGGCCTCCAACGCCGGCAACCCGCCGCCGGTCGAGCTCGGCGGGTGCACCTGGGAGCGCATCATGGTGCACACCCACCTGATCCACATCAAAGAACCCCTCGAGCCCCTCCTCGACGCCCACGTCCGGCCGCTGCTGCGCGAAGGCGACTTCGTGGCCATGTCGGAGAAGGTCGTGGCGATCTCCGAGGGCAGGGTCGTCCACGAGTCGGTGATCCGCCCTGGGCTGCTCGCCAAGCTCATCGTCAAGGGCACGAAGAAGTACGAGCACGACGTCGCCTACTCCGACCCTCGCAAGATGCAGGTCGCGATCATGCAGACCGGCTCGGGCCGGGCCGCCTTCGCCATGGTGGTCGGCGGCGTGACCAAGCTGTTCGGGCGCCATGGCGACTTCTACCGCATCGCCGGCCACCGCATTTCGGAGATCGACGGGTTCAACCCGGACACCATCGCGCCCTTCAACGAATTCGCGATGCTCGGACCCGCCGACCCGGACAAGGCTTGCGCGACCTTCGCTCGCTTCCTCGGCCACCCTGTGGTGATCATCGACGGGAACAACATCAACGTCGAGGTGCTCGGCATGAGTGCGGACATGCCGGTCGACATAGCCACAGCCCGCCTCCTCCTGCTCGACAACCCGATGGGCCAGGGCGACGAGCTCACCCCATTCGTCGTCGTCCACCGTGCCGGAGGTCCTCGCGACCAGTAGGCCGCCGTGGCGTCACAAACCCGAAAGCCGGCGGACCGCCCGGGCAAGCACCGAGTTGTCGTCATCGCCATGGCCCTGGGCGATCAGCCCGTCTTCGAGCGTCGCCGCCAGCGCGGCCACCGGAAGCACCGCGCCGACGCTGCGGGACAGCTCGAGAGCGATCGCCATGTCCTTGCGGTGCAGGGCGATCTTGAAGCCGAGCGGGTAGCTGTCAGCGATCATCCGCCCGCTGCGGTTCTGGAGGACCCAAGAGCCCGCCGCCCCACCGGCGAGGGCGCTGACCAGGCGCTCGACGTCCATGCCGGCCTTCATGGCGAGCGCGACGCCCTCCGCCACATCCAGGTACGTTCCGCACAGGATCACCTGGTTGACCGCTTTGGCCACTTGTCCGGACCCGATGGGCCCGAGGTGCGTGACGGTGCGTCCCATCGCGTGGAGCACGTCATGGGCCCGTTCGACATCACTGGGCTCCCCGCCGACCATGATCGTCAATGTCCCCGCCACCGCGCCCTCCGAGCCGCCGGATACAGGCGCATCGAGCATGGCGACACCGCCAACGGCGAGGCGCGCCGCCATCTCGCGGGCGCTGGCGGGGCTTATCGTCGAACAGTCAATCAACATCGACCCCGAGCCGAGACCCTCGGCCAGCCCGTCGGGACCGAACAGGACTTCGGCCACTTGGGGTGAGTCTGTCACGCAGGTGACGACCACGTCACTGGCACGTGCCACCTCACGCGGGCTCGGCGCCTCGACAGCTCCGAGCGCCAGGAGCGGCCCGGCCCGGCCAGGCGTGCGGTTCCAGACGGTGAGCGGGAATCCTGCTCGTGCCAGGTTGGCCGCCATGGCGGCACCCATCGTCCCCAGGCCGACGAACCCGACCTTCTGCGTCAGTCCCTTGTTGCCCAGCGCGTCAGTGGTCACGGCGTCTCCTCTCGGTTGCCAGCCGGAATAGCTTTGGCGAAGTATGGTCGCCTTTCCCGGTTCGAGCACGCACGGCGCTGGGTCGGTCGCGAACCAGGTCGATGCTCTTGGGCGGAGCGTGCTCGAGGCGATCGACGATGAAGAGACGCTCCAGCTGCTTCGCGAACTGATCGCTGAGTCGAGCGAGAACCCACCGGGCCATGAGGGAGCGTGCGCCCGGCTTCTCGCGTCGTTCCTCGAAAGGCGAGGCGTCGCGTGCCACCTTGTCGAACTGTCTCCGGACAGGCCGAACCTCTATGCAACTGTGGGCACTTACGGCCCCACGCTCGTGCTCTGCGGGCACCTCGACACCGTGCCCGCCGGTGACGGTTGGACGCTCGACCCGTTCTCGGGAGACGTGACCGACGGGCACGTCTATGGCCGCGGCGCCTGCGACATGAAGGCCGGCCTTGCGGCGATGACGGCCGCTCTCCTCGCCCTCAAGCGATCAGGCGTGCCGCTGCATGGCAGCCTCGCCCTTCACGCTGTCATCGACGAGGAGGTGAGCTCTGCAGGCGCCAGGAGGGCAGCTTTGGAGCACCCCGGGAACTGGGTCATCGTCACCGAGCCATCTGGCGCCCAGGTACTCGCGACCGGCAACGGGCAGCTCAATCTCGAGATCGTCTTCCACGGTACGGCCGTGCACAGCTCACATCCCGAGGACGGCAGGAACGCGATCCACGACGCCGCTGCGTTCATCTGCCTCGTCGAGGACGAGGCCCGGCGTCTCGCGACTACCCCTTTGGCGGGCATCGGGCCGGCGACCTACTCGGTCGGGCTCGTCAAAGGTGGGCGCGGGGGCTCCACGGTCGCCGATCGTTGCGAGCTCACGCTCGACCGGCGCGTTCTCCCCTCTGAGGACCTGGAGAGCGCCGAGAACGAGGTGCGAGATCTGCTGGGCCGCCTCGGCACCGAGCGCCCCGGCCTCAGTTGGGACCTGTCGCGAACCGTTGCCTTCCCACCGCTGCGGGGAACTAACAACGGGCAGCTCGAAAAGGTCCTGAACGAAGTGCTCGTCGGCCTCGGGTGGGACGTCCCCGAAGAGCGCCGAGGAATGCGGTTCGCAACCGATGCCGCGTGGTATGAGGCGGCCGGCTGCCCGACGGTCGTGTTCGGCCCGGGTGACGTCGCGGTCGCACACCAAAGCGACGAGCACGTCGCGATCGACGAGCTGCGGGTCGCGAGCCGTGCGCTCGCGCTGTGTGGCGTGCGTCTGTTGGGCTAGGCGACGGGACCGCCCGAGATTGCTTCCTCGGCCTCGAGTGTGACCGCCGCGGCGTGGACCACCGAAGCGACCCTGAGTGCCTCGTGCACCTGGTCCTTGCCCACACCGAGCTCGCGAAGCGCCCGCTCGTGGGCCGCGAGGCAGCCCCCACAGCCGTTCACCGCGCTCACCGCCAGGCACCAGAACTCGAAGTCCGTCGGGTCGACACCTCCGTGGGTGCCGAGCACCTGCATCCGGAGCCGTGCGGGAATGTCCTGGTAACCCTTCTCTCCCTCATCAGCGAGCAGGTGCTTGCTCCGGTAGTAGACGTTGTTCATCGCCATGACGGCGGCTGCGGCTTTGGCCGCATCGAAGGCCTCCTCCGAGAGGTGCTCCCTGGCCTCGCCGGCAAGCTCGACGAGCACCCGCTCTCCCCGTGAAGCGATCGCCGTCGCCAGCACCGTGCCCCAGAGGCGCTGGGCGGGCAGTGTCGACACCGCGATCGTTGAGTCGAGGTTCAGTCGGACGTCCTTGGCGTAGGACGGCAGCGCCTCTTTCAGCGCGAGGACGCCCATTAGGCGCCGGCACCCATGAGCGCTTTCACGTCCAGGGTCGCCGCACCCTTGTGCCAGTTGCACGCGCACAGCTCGTCGGTCTGCAAGGCGTCGAGCACGCGGAGCACTTCCTCGACGTTGCGCCCGACAGAGCCGGCCGTCACCATGACGAACTGGATGATCCCGTCGGGGTCGACGACGAAGGTCGCCCGGTCGGCGACACCGTCGTTGTTGAGCACGCCGAGATCGGTGATGAGCTCGCGGTCAAGGTCGGAGAGCATCGGGAAGGGAAGGTTCTTCAGGTCCTCGTGCTGAAGACGCCAGGCGTAGTGGACGAACTCGTTGTCTACCGAGCCCCCGAGCACCTGTGCGTCACGGTCGGCGAACTCGTTGTTGAGCCGCCCGAACTCGGCGATCTCGGTGGGGCAGACAAAGGTGAAGTCCTTGGGCCAGAAGAAGACGACCTTCCACTTGCCCTCGTACATCGAGGAGTCGACTGTCATGAAGTAGTCGTCGGGCGAGCTCGCCTCGACAGCCCTAAGGTCGCCGGGAACGAGCGCGGTGAGGGAGTACTCCGGGAAACGGTCACCGATACCAAGCATGGGGTCTCTCCTTGAGGTTGGATCCTGTGTAGCTACCACTTTGCCCTGTACAAGCCGATCGAGCAAAGTAGGGAATCTACATGAGGTGATAGATTAGTTTTATGACAGATCCTACTGTCGTGCAGTTGCGCGCATTTGCTGCCGTCGCCCATCAGCGGCACTTCGGCGCCGCTGCCGACGAGCTCTCGGTCACCCAGCCGGCGGTCTCCGCCGCGATTGCCTCGCTCGAGGCGAGCCTCGGCGCCAAGCTCTTCGAGCGCAGCTCCAGGGGCGTGATCCTCACGACCCTCGGTGAGCAGCTCTTGCCGTTGGCCCACCAGGCGCTTGCCGCGCTCAACGATCTCGTGGCGGACGCCGGACGCTCGGGACAGGTTCACCACGGACCGCTGAGGCTCGGGGTGATACCGACCGTCGCCCCCTACCTGCTGCCGACGATCCTCGAAGCCTTCGGGACGCGCTTTCCGGCTCTCGTGCCCGAGGTCACCGAGGCCATGACCCGCGCGCTCGTGGAGGCGCTCGAGTCCGGGAGCCTGGACCTTCTCGTGATGGCCCTGCCGTGCGAGAAGGCCGAGACCGTCGAGTTGCCCCTCTACTGGGAGGAGTTCGTCCTGCTCGTTCATGATAGGCACCGCCTCGCCGGTGCCCGGGGCCTTCCGACGACCACCTTGCAGGGGCTCGAGGTCCTGCTGCTCGAAGAGGGACACTGCATGCGCGACCAGACGATCGACGTGTGTCGTCAAGCTGGCGCCACTGTCGGTCAAGCGGCCAAGATGGCTTCGCTCACGACGGTCTCCCAGCTGGTGGCAGCCGGGATCGGCGTGACGCTGCTGCCGGCGAGCGCTGTGCCAGTAGAGGTCCGCGAACCACTCTCCACTGCGCACTTTGGAGGCTCACCGCTTCCCGGTCGCCGCGTCGGGATGGTTCACCGCCGGTCCAGCACCAGGGCCGGCGAGTACGCCGAGCTTGCCGAGGTGCTCCGGGGAGCGATCAAGTCCGCAGGGCTCCCTGTCCTTGTAGAGCAGGCGGCAGTCGGGATGCCCGGCCTCGTCGCTTGAGGGCGGACGCGCCGCCACCTATCGCCTTGGACCTCGGCGCGCGAACGATGCTAGACGCCTATCGCCACGGCGCTCGTCGTGCCGCCGAGATTGCTTGCAGCCCCGAAGTTGTAGACCTTCCCGTTCGCCGAGACGAGCCAGTAGCCCTTCCCGTCCGGTGTGGCCGCGACGCTCACGATCGGCTGGCTCGGTGGCCGGGTGGCCAGTGAACCGTACGGTTGGGCGTCGCCGAAGGGGAACACGCCTCCGTCTGCAGAAGCGAGCCAGTAGCCCTTCCCGTCCGGCGTAACGGCGATCCCTACGACGGATCGGCTCGAGCTCTTCGCGCTGAGCGACCCGTAGGAGTGGGCGTCGCCAAAGGCCGTCACGACCCCATTGCTTGCAACCAACCAATACCCCTTGCCGTCGAGAGACGACACGATGCCGGTGATGTCGGCACCCTCAGGCAGTGTGCCCGGATAGGTCTTTGCACGGCCGAAGGCATGCACGACGCCGCTCCCGGTGACTATCCAGTAGCCGGTGCCCTCGGGCAGCGACGCGATGCCGGTGACGTCCTCCGTTGACGTCTGGCCCATGAAGGCCGCGTCGCCGAACGACGTGACCGAGCCGGTGGTCGTCACGACCCAATAGCCGAGCCCTTCGGCCGTGGTCGCGATGCCGGCAGCTTGCGCGCCTTGGCCGGCGACGCCCCCGTGAGACAGGACGTCCCCGAAGCCGAGGACCGCACCGTCGGTGGTCTCCACCAGGTACCCGTCGCCACCGAGCCCAGGTGTGACCGCATTCGACACGCCGGCGAGACCCGCGCCCTTGGCGGATATCGCTCTCACGGCAAAACTCCATGGAGCGCCCGCTTGCAGGTCGTCGTAAAAGGCGCTCCTCGCGGTGGACAAGACCGCCTTGCGCACGCTCGGCAGGCCTGGGGATGAGGCGGTCACCGTGTACCCGGTGACCGCGCTACCTCCGTCACTCGCCGGTTTGCCCCACTTCACTGCCGCGGTGCCGGGCTGCGTCGTCGCCTTCACCCCGGTCGGCGCGCTCGGCGCGCTCGGCGCGTAGGCGTAGGTGGCGAAATTGCTCGCCCGCCCTGCCGGGTCCAGGAGGCTCTCCGCCGTCACCACCCTGACCGGTACCTCCGTCCCGGCGATGCCGGGCGGGGCGGTGACGCTCAGTTGATCATGGTGCTGTCGCAGGCCAGCAATGCCTTGGAATTCGTGGCCTCATCGGTCTCGACCTTGCCGAAGGCGACTGCGACAACGCAACCGAGGTTCGCCCCGTCTAGGACCACCTCGTTACCGCCCTGAGCGGGTCCTCCGGTGGGAGCCATCGTGTCGATCCTGGGGTTGCCCGGTGGGTAGATGAACAGGACGTCTGTGTCGGGGTCGTGGCTGCAATTGGTGACCGTGCAGACTTCGACGTCGGCGACCGCAGGGTTCTGAGCGACTGATTCGGTGGTAATCCTCGTGTCGCTCCTGACGGCGTAGTTGTACTGGGTGCCCAACGAGAAGCCGGTCTGGTTGTCGACGAACCCGATGGGCCCGACGACCTGGAGCAGGCCCTCGCCGCTTATGTCGACCGGAGTCCCGCACCCCGAGCTCGGCGGCGAGCCGGCACAGGCGACCGCGTCCGGGACACCGCTCTTGTGGGTGAGCGGGTTCACGACATCGGTCACCTGGGGCACTCCGGCATAGGTCACGCTGCTCTCGTTGGACGCGCCGACGATCGACACGAACCCGACCTGGAGCGAGAACGGCCCCACGGTCGGGGGCTTGTCGGACTTGGGGAGCGCCGGTGCCACAAGCTCCATGGACGTCCCGGTCGACGCCACCGGGAAGACGATGGAGCTCTCGTTGGTGGGCACGCCCAAAGTGGCAAAGTTGAGGGTCAGGTCGTTCATGCCCCTCCCGTCGACTGTGACCAGGTTCGCCGGCAGACCCCCGGACTCGCTCACGAGCATGTTCGCGTTGCACAGCGCAGAGGCCGGCGCTGCGCAGTATTTCTTCAGATCGGCGACCGTACCGGTCGAGACGGAGGTGATCGTAGGGGCAGGCACATAGTCGAACTCCGTCGGCTGTGGTGCTTCCTCGGTCCCCGCCGGCACGACCGCAGCACCCATGCTGTCGAAGCTCAGTGCACCCTCGTATGGGGGCAGGATCTTGCTCGTCGCACTCGAGCCCGCAGCGTTGACAACCACGACCTGCACTTGGCAGATGTCGTTGGTGGCGTTCTCACCCGCGTAAACGCCAGTCGTCGGAAGCCGTGCGCAGGCCTGGCTCGAATAAGCAGGCGGCGTGAGGGTGATCTCGTAGGGCGACTTGACCGTGAAGTCCGGCACCGTCACCCCACCGAAGCTGACCCCTGTGGCACCGATGAACCCCGAGCCATGGACCGTGACCGGTGCCGGCGACGTTTCCAGACCGGCGTAGGGGCCGACACCCGTCACAGTTGGGATCGGCGACTCGGACACGCTCTCGTCCACATATTCGAACACGGACTCCGCACTCGGGAAGCTCGATTCCCCGTTCTTCAAGGTCACGACCACCGCTGTTGGCCCGGCCCCCGAGCCGGGCGAGCTGGCCGGCAACGTCTTTGCGGCTGGAGGAAAGGTCGCGGTGAGGGTCGTGGCGCTCGTGACGCTGACGCCGGTGGCCTGTGCCCCTCCCACCTCGACACCCGAAACGTCCGGACTACCGGCCGTGCCGAACCCGGACCCGGAGATCGTCACGGAGTAGCCCCCTGCCGTGGATCCCGACGAAGGGCTGAGCCCAGTCAAAGTAGGCGGCGCGAGCTGTCCGGCGTAGTCGCACATGTAAAAAGCGAGGCCGTTACCCCCAGTCGGCGTCGTCAGCTGCGGCGACCCGAGGCCAGACGCCATGTCGAAGCCGGCGCGCGCTGGGAAGACGAGCCCGTTGTCGAGGCCGAAGTCGTCATTGTTACCCGAGACGACGTCGTTGAAGGACCTGCCATAGGCGGTCGGGTTGGCCGCGACGCCGTAGAGGATCGGGCTGGCAAAGCCCACGTCCTGCACCCCGTTGATCCTGTCCGCGGCACAGGTCGGCGACGCATTGACGAGGGCGAGCATCGCCGCCCAGATCGGGGTCGCCGAAGAGGTGCCACCGATCGTCGCCCAACCGTTCGGGCTGCCAAAGCCGAGTGACTTTCCGTAGATGGTCACCGAGCCGGTGAACTCATCGGCCTGCGCAGAGACGTCCGGCGTCTCCCGGCAAAGGGTCCCCGCTGGCAGGCCCAGCGTCCCGTCACAGAATGTCAGCGTCGTGAAAGGCGCGGACGCACTCTGGGTCTTTGCCTCGAACGCCTCGGCGTTCGTGATGGCGATCGCGTTGTCGGGTGTGTTCGCCACCGCCTGCTGCCAGGGCGGCATCCCCCAGGACTCTGAGATGCCACCGCCACCGGCGCCCCACTGCGCGCCGTCGTCCCAGACGTGTTCCGCGGGTGGTTGAGTGGCGTCGTCGATCGTGGTGCCACCGACGGACAGGACGTAGGGCTGGCTGGCGGGGTCGAGAACCGAGAGCGGGTTCTGGCCGGAGGGCGGAGCGACAGTGCGACCCTCATTGCACTCGTCGTCACCGGTGTCACCTGCCGCTGAGAGAACTGTCTGACCCTGGGCGGCCGCCTGCTCGAACAGGAGGTTCTCGGCCTCCTGGATGCCGGGCTCGGCCACCTGAGCCAGCTGCTCGCAGACAACCCAGCTCGATGTCACGATCTGGTCGACATCGCTGTTCACGATCTGCGCGTACTCGTCGATGCCGCCCGAAGTGGTGTTCGGGGCTTCGTAGACGTCGATGTCCGCCTTCGGGGCGAGCGCGGAGACGTCCTCGATGTCGAGCGTTGACTCGTCGTTCTGGCTGCCCGGGCCTGGTTGAACTTCACCGCCATCCACAGGAGTGAGCGAGAGCCGGCTACCTGCGAGCACGCCCTTTACACCTGACATCTGGACTGCTTGGGTCGCACCGAAATAGCACGTGTCGAAGTTCTCGATGTCGGTCGCCAGGAAGGGCTGCAGCTCGTAAACCGCGATGTGCTGTCCGGCGCCGAAGTCCCCCAGGCCATAAAGGCCGAAGGCGCCGTAGGCGTTGGCGATCTGGTCGTCGGTGAGCCCGCCCGAGGTTTCCGCGTCCTGTTGGGCCAGGCTGCAGGCGCTCGGCGAGCCCGCCGGGTGGGCGAAGCTCACTGCCTTGGCGGAGGGGAAGGTGCGCTGAACCGAGACAGGACCGGGCCGGACAATTGCCGACTGGGAGTGGACCAGGTCGTCGAGCCCGACCACTCCGATCACCGAGCCGGCAATGGTCGAGGGCAGGTGCACGGCCGAGCTTGTCGCCTGGCCGATGGTGCCGTCCGGGAGCCGGTAGCGCTCGATCCCGGTCCGAAAGGCGCTCTCGACCGCGGCGGCAGAGCCCGAGAAGCTCACGAGAAGGCCGTCTTCAGACACGTCGGTGACATGGAGGCCCTCTGCTGTCAGCTGGGCTCTCACCGCCCCGATTGTCGCCGGCGCAGGGCCGAACCGATTGGCAAACTCACCGGGCGCGAGGTACCGGTGGAAGAGGGGCGAGCTCTTGTCAGTCACCGCAGAGATGAAGCTCGTCAGCCCGGCCTCGTCAGAAGGGCGGAGCACGACGATGCCGGCCTCCGTCTGACCCGTCGCCACCGAGCCCAGGGCGGCATCACCAACGGGGATCCGAGGCGCGTTCGTGACCACCATCATCGACGGAGTCCTCGAACTGGCGCCGGCAGTTGCAGACGGCAGCATCGCCAGGAAAGGACCGCACGTAAGCAGTGCGGCACCCATCCCGACAAGCCGGCTGGCCCAAATCGGACGTCGGGCCGTCATCGCCCCTGGCGCGCTCGGATTGTCCAGGTCCCGCTTGACAGCTCTCGCCGGCACGATGTCCCCTCTCGTGATCACGTCCGGGCGCGGTCGTAAGAGTGCTGATCCGCCCGGGCGAGGTGGTCCCAGCTGCTGTTCTCAGGGCTGGTTAAGGGATCATATATGCGCGATCGCGTCAAGCCATTTCGTCTCTTAGTCGCCGAACCGTGGTCCGCACGACCGCCCCTGGCGCGCTGACGCGTGCCCTCAGCCGAAGCGTAGGACGCTGACGCGCCGCATCCTGCCGGCCGCGAGAGCCCAAGTCGACCCGCTGTCAGCGGACCGGAAGACTCGACCGTCGCGCGTGCCGAGGGCGACCTGACCGGCTGACGCCGCGATGGACCCAGAGTCGAGATTGAAGGGGAAAGACTCAGGAAGGCCGCCGGAGCACGGCTCGAAAGAGTCTCCGAGATGACATCGGTACAGACGGCCGTCGGTCGTCTCAGGGCCGGTCGAGGCGGTGACGAAGGCCGTGTCGCCGTCGAGCGCGACGGCTCTCGAATAGCCGGCGTGCAAGCCGTCGGTCGTCCACTGCCATGTATCACCACCGTCGTCGCTCCAGCCGAAACCGATCGCCGCGGCAACTGCGACACGAGCGCCGTCCCCAGCGACGACTTCGTGGACATCGGCTTCGGGCGCGATGACGGGTTGCCAGGATTCGCCGCGGTCCTTCGATCGCCATAGGCCCCCGACGTGAACGCCGACGAACCAGATGTCATCGCTCGAGACGGCGATCGACCGCAGGTCCGGCACGGGGGCTGCGGGGTTCTGCCAAGAATCCCTGCCGGCGAGGGTGTCGAAAGAACCGAGCTCGCTGATGACACCATCGCTCGAGACGGTGAGGAGATGAGCACCTTCCATCCCGACTACGAGGCTTCCTCCAGACGAGACGGCCAAGCTCTGCGCGGTCGCTGTCGGCAGACGCACCAGCGGCGTGATGTCGAACTCCCCGAGCTCGACGATGCGCTCCTGGTCGAGGATCCCCCACACGGGGCGGGGACTGGAAGGCAGCAAGCTCCCGACTCCCCCGGTGAACGCACCGACCGCCAGCGCCGTGACCGACACGTCTTCGGCGTAGGTGTACGAACGATCAAGATCCTCCATGTGGGCCGTGGTCCCCACGATGAGCATGCGAGCCCTCCCTCGCCTGGCCCGACTTCGACCGTCGGCGGTGTGCCACGGTCTTTGTACCACGCGCACCGATCAGGGCGGGCACACACCTTTGTGACATTTGGCCCTGACGGCCGATGCACCGAAAGCGCACGATGAGCGACGACTACCACACCAGAGACAACGAGCGCGTGAGCAGGCTCGATCCGGGAATGGAGTCTCAAGTCTGCAAGCGAGGAGGCTCGATGAAGGCGAGACACATCGTCTTGATAGGACTGGCGATCCTGGCGGCGGCCTGTTCAAGCTCCACGCCAGGCGCGACTCCGTCGACTTCGACGTCGACGACCGTCAGCCCGGCTTCGACATCAACTACCGTCAGTCCCACTTCAACGTCGACAACCCTCGGTCCGACGACATCGACAACCGTCAGCCCGACGACGTCAACCACGGCGGTCTCGTCGACAACGGCGTCTCAGCAGTACCTGGCGGCCGCCACGGTCGCCAAGACCGACTACTTCACGTGGAGGGCCGCGATCAAAGGCTTGACCACGGTCAGCCCGGCAATCGGTCCTTGTGACACCTACGCAGGTGAGCTGACGACCTTCGACGACGCGATATCGCGCATCGACGTCACCGGCAAGACGGAGACCGACATTCAGGCCCTGATCGCCGATGACCAAATCGTCATCAAGAACCTGGAAGCCGTGAAGACAGAGACCGTGGCCCAACTCGAGAACGACAAGGCCCAACTCGAAGCCACGGGGTTGACGGCAATAAGCGCCGGCGACGTTGTCCGGAGCGACCTCGGCCTGCCGCCGAGTTGAGCCTGCCAACGCGACGCGATCGGGCTGGTGAGGAAGCGCCACGATGACCATCAACTGAGGCCAGCTCCTGAAGCGCACTTGACGTCGAGCCACACGAGCAGCTCGACAGTGGAGTCCGGTTCCCTGTCGGCTCCTGCTAGCTGAGTCGGCGGTAAAGCAAGCACACCTCGGAGCCTGTGTTGCTGCTCGGTTACGTCTTGGTTACGCCCGGGCTTGTTCAATTGTCACTCAGCAAGTAAGGTTTCCGCACTGTCTGCGGACAGGTACTGGGGGGTCAAACGGGAGCCCCCCAAGTGCATACCCAAGTGGAGGAGACCACATGAGGCATTTGCTCATCAAGGTTGCTGCTCCCCTCGTGGCCGGAGCACTCGTGCTCGCCGGCCTGAGCGGAGCCGCGTTCGCAAACGCCAAGCACCAGACCACAGCGACGCCGACATTCGAGATTGCCTACGAGGGACCGCTCTCGGGTGGCAACGCGCAGCTCGGCCTGAACATGGAGTACGCGGTCGAGTACGCCGTCAATGCCGCGAACTCCGGAATGTCGGCGTTCGGCAAGCTTCCCTTCAAGCTTGTGTTCATCCGCAAGGACGACCAGGGATCGGCGACGCTTTCGCCGACCGACGCCCAGGAGCTCGTCTCCAACCCCGAGGTCATAGCCGTCGTCGGCCCCGCCTTCTCGGGTGCCACCAAGGCGGCTGAGCCGACCTTCAGCTCGCATAGCCTTGCGACTGTGAGCCCGTCGGCGACCCTGCCGGCGCTGGCCACCTATGGATGGAAGAACTTCTTCCGAGTCGTCGCGGACGACGGCGTGCAGGGACCGGCTGACGCCAACTGGGTCGTCAACACACTCAAGGACAGGAAGCTGTACGTCGTCAACGACGCCGGCACCTACGGCGTGGGCCTTGCCGACGCCTTTGCCTCCCAGGCGAAGAAGGACGGCGCAAAGGTGACAGCCATCGCGTTCCCAGGCACCACCGAGTGCAGCGACGGGACCGCGAGCCCGACTCAGTACCCGGAGGACGCAGCCACGGTCGTGGAGGCCCATCCGCAGCTGCTCTTCTACGGCGGCTACTACTGCGACCTCGGCCTTCTGGTCGGTGCGTTGCGCAAGGCGGGCTATAAAGGCAAGATCATGAGTGGCGACGGGAGCGACAGCATCTCACTCATCACGAGCACCGACCCGCACACAGCCGCCAACGGCGTGTACGCGTCCTGCGCGTGCGCCGTGATCGGCCACAGCCCCGCCGACAAGGCTTTCGCGGCTGGGTTCAAGGCGCTCGCCCACTTCGCTCCGGCCATCTACTCGGCTGAGGCTTTCGACGCAACGAACACGATCATCGACGAGATGAAGATCCTCTCGTCCGGCAAGACCGGCACGATGGCCATAACTCGCGCGGCAATTCTCGCCGGCCTCCACAAGATCACGTACGTCGGCCTCACCAAGACGATTGCTTTCGCGCCCAACGGGAACATCAAGGGCAACGCGATCTACGTGAACCAAGTGCAGAACGGCAACCTGGTCCAGCTCGGGCTCGAGTAGTACCTCTCAGCATCGTGTGAACGAGCCGGGCACTCCGCGACGTCGCGGAGTGCCCGGCTCTTTTTACCTTGCCGTGTCGCCACAACTTAGTAATGTGCTGGCCGAGGCTGAGGGGAGTGAATCGGACGCATGCATTGCCCGGGGTTCTTGGCGAACAACAACATCTGGGTCTCGCTCGTGGTTGGCGGACTCGCCAACGGATTCCTCTACGCGCTCATAGCGCTCGGCTACACCCTGGTCTACGGCGTGCTCAAGCTCATCAACTTCGCTCACTCCGAGGTCGTGATGGCCGGTGGGTTCGGCGGCCTGTTCACGATGCGGGCGCTGCTCGGCACCTCGACACCGGCGGGATTCTGGGCGATCGGGTTCATGCTCATCGGAATCCTCGCCGGCGCCCTCGCCGGCGGCGCGACCGCCTTCGTGCTCGAGCGGGCGGCGTATCGGCCCTTGCGCAAGCGCAACGCCCCCAGGCTCACCTACCTCATCAGCGCCATCGGCGCCTCGTTCTTCCTCTACAACATCGCGGGCAAGGAGTTCGGCCGCTACACGGAGTTCATCCAGACACCCGCCGTGGTCAACGGCAACGCCTTCACCCTCTGCGGCGTGGGTGTCCAGTCCGACTGGGTCCTGACCATGGTCGTCGCGGTGGTCCTGCTGGTCGTGCTCGACGCCGTCGTGAGCAGGACCAAGCTCGGTAAGGGCATCCGCGCGGTCGCCCAGGACGCCGAGACCGCGAGCCTCATGGGCGTGCACATCGACCGGACGATCGCACTCACTTTCGTGCTTGGCGGGGTCATGGGTGGTGTCGCAGGATTCCTCTTCGGCCTGCAGTTCGGCGTCATCTACACGATGGGCTTCGTTCCCGGCCTGAAGGCCTTCACCGCCGCGGTCCTCGGTGGCATCGGCAACATCCGGGGAGCCATGATCGGGGGTCTCCTGCTCGGACTGTTCGAGGCCATCCCGTTGCGCTGGATGTCCGCTGAATGGCAGGACGTCGTAGCCTTCGGCGTACTCGTGACGCTCCTTCTCTTCCGCCCGACGGGCATCCTGGGTGAGCGACTGGGGAGGGAGGCATGACTCCGACCGGCTTGGACACCGAGGCACGCCCGGACCCCGGCCCCGTCGAAGAGGCGCCGCGTGCTCAGCTTTCGAAACAAATCGCGCGCCTTGCCACCAGCTCGGCTGCGCGGCGGCTCGGCGTCTGCATGGTGTTTGCCGTGGTCGTCGCTGTTGTGACCGGACCTCCCGGGACGGTCGATGCACCCACTTCGGGGTTCACCGGCGCCCTGCAGTTCCCGAGGCTGTTCTGGTTCCTCGGCTTCGGTGCCGTCATCTTCGCCGTCCTCTCGATCTGGCAGTCCCTGGGCGGGCCGACGACCTCGGGAGCCAACCGCGTCCGCTCCTCGCTCCAGCGCGTGACCGGGCTGCGCAGGACGCGACTGGCCCTCGCCGCGGTGATCCTCGCAGTCGGCTTCATCTGGGTTTCCTTCATCGCACCGGGCGACACCTGGAAGGGCGGCATCTGCGTCCAGGTCGGGGCCGCCCTCGCGGCGATGGAACTGGTCGTCTACCTTCTCCAGTCGCACTCGCTGCGGACCGCGAGATTGGGCGGCTATGTGTTCCTCGCCCTGTACGGGGTGCTCGCCTGGATGCACAACCCCGTTTCGAAGTACCTGAACACGATCGGAGCGGTGCCGCACAGCCGGACCCTGGGCCTCATCCTGCTGTGGCTCGCGCTCGGCCTTGGGGTGCTCGAGGGACTGCTCTTCAGCCTCGCCGCTCTCCACGGGCTGGTCCCCCTCCGACGCGACCGTCGGCTCATCAGGCTCGCAGGCGCAATCCTTGTGGTCTACGGGTGGCTGATGTGGACATCGTGGTCCCTCTGGCGAGCGTCGACACCGCATTCTGTCGCACACTGGCTCGCGTCCATCCACGTCCTGCCACACAGCCACACCGCGGGGTTGGTGGTGATGGCCGTCGGCGCGGTCGTAGTCCTGTACGCCCTCGCGGGGGTGGCGGTTGACCTCGTTCGCGCCCTCAGGGGGTCACCTTCCGAACGGGGCGACCGATTCGAGTTCGTCGGGATCACGAAAAAGACGAGGTTCGCCTACGGGAAGACGGCGATCACGATCGCGGCTTTGCTCGTGGCGATCCAATGGCCTCTGCACATGAACTCGGGGATCCAGTCGATCCTCACCACCCAAGTTGCGGTCTACGTGCTCTTGTCCATGGGTCTCAACGTCGTCGTCGGCTTCGCCGGCCTACTCGACCTCGGCTACATCGCCTTCTGGGCGATCGGGTCCTACACAACGGCCTACTTCACCGGCGCGCTGCCCGTGCAACCGCCCTTCATCCTCAATCCCTTCTGGATCATCCCCTTCGCCCTAGTGGCCGCGATGCTCACAGGGGTCCTCCTCGGGACTCCCACGCTTCGCCTACGCGGGGACTACCTGGCGATCGTGACTCTGGGCTTCGGGGAGATCATCGAGATCGTCGCGAACAATCTCGACGGGGTGACCGGCGGACCGGCAGGAACCCCGGGCGTCATCCCGCAGTTCTCGGTCCACCTCCTGAGGGTGAACTATGCCTGGACGGGGACGGTGCTGCCCTACTACTACCTGATCCTCGGTGTAGCGGTCGTGTTCATGGTGGGATTCAGCTTCCTCGAGCAGTCCCGGGTGGGGCGGTCCTGGACCGCGATCCGCGAGGACGAGGTCGCGGCCGACTCCGTGGGCATCAACGCCCTCAAGTACAAAGTCATGGCATTCTCCATCGGGGCCTCGACCTCCGGCTTTGCGGGGGTCTTCTTCGCCAGCCAGATTCAAAGTCTCGTGCCGAACGACTTCATCGTCCAGACCTCGATCCTGGTCCTCGTCTTCGTGATCTTCGGGGGCATGGGCTCTATCGCGGGCGCGGTGATCGGTGCCGCCCTGATCCAGTGGCTCCCCCAGTACCTCCAGGTCCGCTCCTTCCAGGACTACCAGTTCCAGGACGAGTTCATCTACCTCGGCGGCCTGCTCCTGCTCATGATGATCTTCCGGCCTCAGGGCATCATCCCCTCGCGGCGGCGGCGCAGGGAGATCCTGCTCACCGAGGAGGGCATCGGTCACGCCGAGAGTCCGGGAGGCCCCGTGCGCAGCACGTCGCTAGGAGAGACGCTGCCGTCCTCCTACGGCAGGCTGTCGCTCGACGAGCCGGGCTACATAGGCCCGGAGACGAAATGACCGACGCCACGCGGGAGCCGGCCCCGCAGAACGCGACCGACATCGTGTTCTCGATCAAGAACGTGACCCTCAGGTTCGGAGGCGTCACGAGCCTGAGCGACGTCTCCCTCGACCTGCACCGGGGCGAGCTCCTCTCGATCATCGGTCCCAACGGGGCCGGGAAGACATCCTTGTTCAACTGCCTGACCGGCGTCTACACGCCCCAGGAGGGGACGATCGTGTTCACCTCCGAGCGCGGCCACGCCGTCAGCGTGGTCGGGCGCAAGCCCTACAAGGTGAACCGGCTCGGTGTGGCAAGGACCTTTCAGACCTCGCGGATGTTTAGTGCGCTGACAACCTTCGAGAACGTGAAGATCGGCGTCGAGTCCAAACAGCACACCGGGGCCATCGGTGCCATGCTTCGGCTGCCACGGACAAGGCGCGAGGAGCACGAGAGCGACCTCAAGACCCTGGAGCTCTTGAAGTTCGTCGGATTGACGCACCGGGCGAACGAGATCTCGAGCTCGCTCCCCTACGGGGACCGCCGTCGTCTCGAGATCGCGCGGGCCCTCGGCACCAGGCCCGAGGTGCTGCTCTTGGACGAGCCCGCCGCAGGGACAAACCCGGCCGAGAAGGTCGAGCTCGCGGAGCTCATCCGCAAGGTGCGCTCCCAGTTGGGCGTCACCGTGCTCCTCATCGAGCACGACATGAAGCTCGTGATGTCCGTGGCTGAGCGCATCATCGTTCTGAACTTCGGCCAGGTGATCGCGGAAGGTTCTCCGGCGGAGATCCAAAGGGACCCGGTCGTGATAGCTGCCTACCTGGGCACGCCCGACAGCGAAGCCGACACCGGGGCGGAGGTGCTCTGATGGCGCTCTTGGAGGTGGCAGGCGCGGAGGTCCGCTACGGCACCGTCCCGGCTCTGCACGACTTCACGATCTCTGTCGACAAGGGTGAGATCGTCACTCTGCTCGGCGCGAACGGTGCCGGCAAGACGACGACGCTGCGGATGATCTCAGGACTGCACCACGCGTCTCGGGGCACGGTCCGCTTCGACGGTGCTGACATCTCGCGCCTCGCGGCACACAAGACCGTAGAGCTCGGGATCAGTCACGTGCCTGAAGGGCGGCGAATCTTCGCACAGATGACCGTGATCGAGAATCTTGAGATCGGCGCGTACAACAATCCCCACCACCAGGCCGCGAAGATGGAACAGGTCTTCGACCTGTTCCCGATCATCAAGGAAAGGCGCAAGCAGCAGGGCGGCAACCTCTCCGGCGGCGAGCAGCAGATGCTCGCCATCGGTCGCGCCCTCATGGCAGAACCCCGGCTCCTTCTCCTGGACGAACCCTCGATGGGACTGGGCCCGCTGTTCGTCCAGACGATCTTCGAGATCATCAGGACGATCCGGGACCAGGGCGTCACGGTGCTGTTGGTGGAGCAGAACGCAGCCAAGGCACTCCAGTTGGCCGACCGCGGCTACGTGCTCGAAACCGGGAGGATCGTGCTACAAGACACGGCCGCCGTCTTGCTGCGCGACGACCGCGTCCGCATGGCTTACCTCGGGGAGGACATCGGCCATTGACCAGGTGTCACGCGTCCCGCGATGCGCGTCCCCGAGCTGACCGGCGCGCCGCGTGGGGGAAGATCTGGGTAATGTCGACCGAACGGGTTCAAGGGGGGAATCTCAGCCGGTGGGCCCGCCTGCCCGTGTGATGCGCTGAACGGCGCCGCGCCGAGCAATTCCTTCGGACCGGCGAGACCGTTCCAAGAACCTGGAGAGGAGCGCAGGTGAGCAGCGTACGAGTGCTGGTCGGGACACGAAAGGGAGCGTTTGTCCTGACGGCTGATGGCAAGCGCGACGCTTGGGATGTCAACGGCCCCTTCTTCGGGGGCTGGGAGATCTACCACGTCAAGGGGTCTCCTGTTGACCAGGATCGGCTCTACGCGTCGCAGTCCACAGGCTGGTTCGGGCAGCTGATCCAACGCTCCGACGATGGTGGGAAGTCATGGGAGCCCGTGGGCAACCATTTCCATTATGAGGGCGTGCCAGGCACCCATCAGTGGTACGACGGCTCACCTCACCCGTGGGAGTTCGCGCGGGTCTGGCACCTTGAACCGTCGTTGTGCGATCCCGACACGATACTTGCCGGCGTCGAGGACGCGGGCCTCTTCCGCTCGACCGATGGTGGTCAGAGCTGGCAGGAGCTTCCCGGTCTCCGCGGCCATGACACGGGATCCTCGTGGCAGCCGGGAGCCGGCGGAATGTGCCTGCACACGATCATCGTGGACCCGAGCGACGCTGATCGCGTCTTCGTCGCGATATCGGCTGCCGGCGTGTTCCGCACCGACGACGGCGGTCGGACGTGGCGTCCGAAGAACCGGGGCCTTCGTTCCGAGGGCATCCCGGACCCGGACGCGGAGGTCGGCCATTGCGTCCACCGCCTCGCCCTGCACCCGTCGCGACCAGAGGTGCTCTACATGCAAAAGCACTGGGACGTCATGCGCAGCGACAACGCCGGCGAGTCCTGGGAAGAGGTCAGCGGAAACCTTCCGACCGATTTCGGCTTCGCCATCGACGTCCATGCCCACGAGCCGGAAACCATCTACGTCGTTCCCATCAAGAGCGACTCAGAGCATTTCCCGCCCGAAGGCAAGCTGCGTGTCTACCGCAGCCGGACCGGAGGCAACGAATGGGAGGCGCTCACAGAGGGTCTCCCTCAGGCCAACTGCTACGTGAACGTGCTCCGCGACGCCATGGCCGTGGACTCGATGGACGAATGCGGCGTGTACTTCGGCACCACGGGGGGTCAGGTCTACGCCTCGGCCAACGCCGGGAACAGCTGGGCACCTGTCGTCCGGGACCTGCCGGCGGTGCTGTCGGTCGAAGTCCAGACCTTGCCGTGATCCGGGTTGTGCTGCCCGCGCATCTGCGCACGCTCGCACACCTCGGGCTGGAAGTAGAGGTCGAGGTCGCCGGTCTGCCCACCCAGCGCTCGTTGATAGACGCGCTCGAGACCCGCTATCCAGTGCTGCAAGGAACCATCCGTGACCCGGCCACACATAATCGGCGCGCGTTCGTGCGCTTCTTCGCCTGCGAGGAGGACCTGTCGCACGAGTCCCCGGACGCGCCTCTTCCCGCCGCCGTCGTGGCCGGGGCCGAGCCTTTCTTCGTCGTCGGTGCCATGGCAGGCGGGTGACATCACGGTCATCTATCAACGCGGCGGGACGTGCGGGCGGACCGCGTGAGCGGTTGTGCGCGCTCGGGGACAGCGGACCGCCTTAGGGTCACCCCCGTGAGAACTCCGATCACCGCTCCGCGTGTCGTCCGCCTTCCAACACGGGCGTCCCCAGTTCTGGGTGACCTTGTCGCCTTGACAAGGCCGGCCTGACAGGCCATGGCTGTCACGATCTACGGCGTCGTCGCCGTCAGCTTCATGATGGTGATGTACGCGCTCGAATCGAGGAGCCGCCACTTCATCGCCGCCTTCGCTCTCGGGTGCGCGCTGTCGAGCAGCTACGGGTTCCTTGCCGGTACCTGGCCGTTCGGCGTCGTCGAGGGCGTCTGGACCTTCGTCGCGCTGCGGCGCTACGTGTCGACCGGGAAAATCGCCACCCAGTCGACCGTCACCGCACGATCGAAAGCGTGATGATGACGGCGACCACGCCAATGAAGACCAACGCGATCAACCCGGCATAGGCCCACAGCCGCCTGCCGGAGACAGTGACGGCCATGGCTCCAAGCGGCTTCTCCGGGGAGGTGTCGTAGGTTGCCGGATCGATCGAGTCGAGCCTGTTCAGGTCCGCGACAAGGTCGTTCGCCGACTGGTACCGGTTCTCCGGGTGGCGACGCATGGCATGTAGCACGACGGCCTCCAGCGGTGGGGGCACTTCCGGCCGGGCCTTGCGTATCGGTCTGACGTCACCCTGCAGGTGTCCGATCATCACTGCCATGGCGTTGTCCCCGCTGAAGGGGGCTTCGCCAGTCAGCATCTCGTACATCATCACTCCCCAGGCATAGATGTCGCTGCGGGCGTCACCGCGTTCGCCCTGCACCTGCTCCGGGCTCATGTAATCGGGTGTCCCGAGGCTCTCCGACAGGTGTTTCCACGTGAGCCGACGCGAACCGTCGAGACGCGCCGTGCCGAAGTCGGAGATCTTGAGCGTCCCCTCGGGGCCGACGAGGACGTTCTCCGGCTTCAAGTCCCGATGCACGATGCCTTGGCTGTGCAGGTACCTGAGCGCCTCAGCCAGCTGGAGGCCCCAGGCGACCGCCTGGCTCACCTCCACCTTCTCGCTTCGACATGCGATGCGCCGACGCAGCGACTCGCCGTCGAAGTACTCGAGAACCAGGTAGGGCTCAGTCCCGCTCTCACCCCAGGCGATCCCTCGCTGCACACCAGGGTGGTCGAGGCGACTGGCCACCTCGGCCTCTCTCCGGTAGCGGTTGAAGAGGGCCGGATCACCAAAAAGGGCGGGATCGGGCATCTTCAGCACGACTGTGACACCTGTCTTGACATCGGTGGCCTTGTAGGTCTCGGCATAGGCACCGACCCCGAGGAGCTCGGTGATCCGGTACTGATCCACTACCTGGTCGGGTTGAAAGCGCGCCATGCTCGGTCTCGCCGGAAGAAGGGTCGGCGGGCTCCCGCAGCCGGGACCGCACGGTCTGTCGTCACCTTGACGACGAGCACCGTCACGTTATCAGTGGTTCCTTCCCTCAGGGCCAAATCAACCAGCTGCTCCGCCGCATCCATCACCGTCGGCACTGCGGGTGTGCCCACTGCCCCGGTCCGCTCCGCGATCTCGATGCTGGTCACGACGTCCCACAGCCCGTCGGAGCACAGCACGAAGATGTCCCCGGCCTCGGTCGCGGCCTTGATCACGTCCACTTGGACCATCGGCTCCAGCCCCACCGCTCGGAGGAGCTGAGAACGGTCGGGGTGCTTGGCAGCCCGCTCCGGGCTAAGCAGGCCCTTGCGCACCATCTCGGCGACTCTCGAGTGGTCCGAGGTGAGCTGAGTACAAGTCCCCTGTCGTACCTGATAGCACCGGCTGTCACCGATGTGGGCGATAACCGCCTCTCGCCCGGCCAGGGTCAACGCCGTGAAAGTGGTCGCCATGCCACGCTGGCGACGATCGATGGCGGCGTCGAAGACGGCGGAGTTTGCCGCCCGGGCGGCCGCCCGAAGGGCCGCCGGCGGAGGCCCGGGGTCAGGGGCCGCCCACTCAGCCAGGGCCGACTCGACTGCCGCGCGGCTGGCCACCTCGCCCGCCGCGTGGCCTCCGAGCCCGTCGCATACGACGAACAACGGTCCCCGGTCCCAGGCGTCGTCGGGCGACGTCGGCGCATACGCCCCGGCGTAATCCTCGTTGTGGGGCCGGACGTCGCCGGACTCCGAGCGCAGGGCCCACCCGAGCTTTGCAAGCAGACCGTGACCCCGGAACGAACCGTTGCCCGCGCCACCAGTCAGTGGCTCGGGACCGGACCCGCGCTTGCTCATCGGGTGCACCTACCCCGAACGCGTATGTCGTCGTCCACGAAGGCCGAGTAGCCTCCCCGATCGTGGCAGGCAACAGCCGCAAGAAGACAAAGCCCAACCGGCAGCAGGGCACATCGAGACCGTCGAGCAGCAGACCGGTCGTTCCCGATCAGTCGTCGGGCGCGCCGAAGCGCCGGGGCTTTGACCCCGCTCAACCCTTCCAGGTCGGCCGGAGGCCGTCGTCGCCTCTCCTGCTCCTGGTTACTGGCCTGATGTGGGTGGCGGCGGGAGTGATCGTTCTGTTTGCCATGCACGCTGGGTGGAGGTTCCTCCCTGCAGTGGTCTTCGTCGGGATTGGGCTCTTTTTCGTGCGCGGCTCCAGCGCCACGATTCTGCGGCGCGAGCGCCGAAGGCAAGGCTGAGCGGGTCAGCAAAGCCACTTGTCGCCCGGTCTGGCACGGACACCCGGCATGGTCCGGGAGCCTCAGCTCACAGCCACCGACGATCGCCTCCTCTCTTCGATGATCGCCTGAGCCTTGGTCCTGTTGGGGTTGGCGAAGGCCCAGATGATGCCAATGGCCACCCATATCGCGACCACACCCAGGGCCTTGTAGGCGTCACCCGGTGTGGTACCCGAGCCGGTGACGGCGATGTAGAGAACGCCGACCATCTCCAGCACGTTCAGTACCAGCCCCAAGGCCGGGATGCCGATGTGCTTGATCAGGTGCTTGTCATGGCGGCTGGCGAAAGCGACAAGCGCTATGGCGCACGTCGCCCCGTAGACCAGGAACGTCCCGAGGTTCGACGCGAGGGTGATCTGCGTCAGGTTGTCGACCTGGTGCGGGTCGGCACCGAAGACCCCGAGCAGGGCGGAGACCACTGTGAGCACGACAATTCCACCGTGAGGGCTGGCGAAACGACCGTGCAGCAGGCCGAGGACGGTAGGCATCTCTTTGTCTCTGGACATGGAATACGTGATCCGAACCGCGGTATTCAGGCTGGCCAGCGCGGTCCCCACCAGGGCCAACAGGACGGTGAGCGCCACAAGAATCGCCAGGGTCTGTCCACTGTGGCCCAGGTAGCGGTTGCCCACAGTCTTGATCATGTCGCCGATGGGAGCCGTGTCGTTGGCCGCCGCCGCGTAGCCCTGGGCCATGGTCTTGCCGGCACCGGTGGTCAGCACTGCGCCGCCGATCGCCAGGTTGGCCGAAAAGTACTCGAACAAGTAACAGACCCCGCCCTGGATCAGCAGGCTGATCAGAACCCCACGCTTGATGTCGCGTTGCGGGTTCTTCGCCTCGGACCCCAACGCCGTGGCCGACTCGAAGCCGACAAGCAGCAAGATGGCGATCGTCGACTGGTACAGCATGTCTATGACGCTGTGCGGGATGATCACATGAAGGGCATTGGCTCGCTCGAAGCCGCCTGTGGCATGACCATGAGCAAGCCGGAGCCAGATGAACAGGACGCTGACCAGCAGCAGACAGGTGATCTGGATCACGTTGATCGCGATCGAGGTCATTGTCGACCCGCTGATGCCCCGGAAGGCGATGTACCCGACCAGGGCTGCGAAGACTACGGCCACGATGGCCAGCGGCAGGTACGTCAGCTGGTGGTGGAAGATGGCCGAGTAAAGGTAGCCGAAAAGGGTGGCCGTGTAGGCAACCATGATGCCGGGGTAGATCCAGTAGTAGAGATGGCTGATCCAGCCCACGCTGAGCTTGGCGAAGCGGGCGTACTGCTGGTGCTCCGGCCGTTCCTTGTCCAAGAAAGCAGCCTCGGCAAAGTAGTAGCTCGACCCGGAACCGGCGTCCGGGTAGATCCGGGCCAGTTCCGCGTAGCTGTACGCCGTCAAGAGGGCAAGGATCAGCGAGAGAAAGAGCCCAGCCCACATGCCATCGGCGGTCGAGGCACCGTGGCGCGACAACGCGGCTTGAGTCTGGAATGTCGTCCACAAGAAGGCGCCCGGCGCGATCAGTGCCATGGCGTTGACAGTGACCCCGGTCAACGTCAGGCTCCTGCGCATCTCCCCGGCGCTGACATCCGACATGGTCTCCACCCCTTTTCGTTCTGGCCGCCGCTCACGCGGGCATCTGGTGCACCGCACGGTGATGCACCGTTGCGCTCGACCACGACCATAAAGAGTCCTCGTTTCCTCATCGTGAGCGGCGTGTGAACAGCTCGTTACGTCCGAAGTTGCGGGCGTTGCGCCCGGAGGGCCCGGTCAGCGCGCACGATCAGGGCCGGCGCGAAGTTCGGTGCCTATGGCGCGAAGGACAATTCCACGTGACGGGCGAAGGTGACGCGCCAAGAGGCCCGCGCCTCAGGAGCTGGTGCGTGTGCTCCTAGGTCCGGTTCAGCTGGTGGCAGGAGCGCGCCACAGGTCGACGCCACCTTCGACGGCATGCCGGTCGATCTCCGCGAGCTCGTCCGCAGAAAAGTCGAGGTGGTCGAGCGCCGAGACGTTCTGTTCGAGCTGGGTGACGCTGCTCGCCCCGATCAAAGCCGACGTGACGCGCGCGTCGCGAAGCACCCAGGCCAGGGCCATCTGGGCCAGGGATTGCCCGCGTCGTTGCGCGACGGCGTGCAGGGCACGCACGCGGACCAGGTTGTCTTCGCTGAGCATCGTGTGCGGCAAAGAGCCGTCCCGCGAGGCACGAGAGCCTTCCGGGACGCCGTCGAGGTATCGGTCGGTGAGGAGACCTTGTGCCAACGGCGAGAAGGCGATGCACCCGACGCCTTGGGTCCCGAGCACGTCGAGAAGGTCCTCTTCGATCCATCGGTTGAACATCGAGTACGAAGGCTGGTGGATGAGAAGCGGGGTGCCGAGCCGACTGAGGATGGTGATGGCCTCCTCAGTGCGCCGACCAGAGTAGGAGGAGATCCCGATGTAGAGGGCCTTGCCCTGTTGGACCGCCGAGTGGAGCGCACCGAGGCTCTCTTCGAGGGGGGTGTCGGGGTCGAAGTGATGGTGGTAGAAGATGTCGACGTAGTCGACGCCCAAACGGCTGAGGCTCTGGTCCAGGCTCGCCAGGAGGTACTTGCGGGAGCCGAGGTCGCCATACGGGCCCGGCCACATGTCCCAACCGGCCTTGGTCGAGATGACCAGCTCATCGCGGTGGTCGCGGAAATCGGAGTGGAGGATCCGCCCGAAGTTGGACTCGGCGCTGCCGTACGGCGGCCCGTAGTTGTTGGCCAGGTCGAAGTGGGTAATGCCCAGGTCGAAGGCGCGGCGCAGGATGGCGCGCTGGCTATCGAGCGGCTGGTCGTCACCGAAGTTCTGCCAGAGCCCAAGCGAGACGGCAGGCAACAGCAGGCCGCTGCGTCCGCAGCGGCGGTAGGTCATGGAGGCGTAGCGATTGTCGGCCGGAAGATGGTGCTTCATGACGGGTCCGCTCCGGTTTCTGTCTGGCGACGGCTCGCGAGCGCCGCACGGTTCTCAGGCTCGAAACGATAATGGTGGCAACTGGAGGACAACAAGGAGCAACCGGTCCCCTACGGCGACATGTCCGAGCTCAAGACGCCGGCACAGTGCCTGGACCGCCTTGGCGCACACGAGATGGCCGCCGTTCCCGCCTCGAGCCGAATCCTGAGAAGCGGCGGGCTGGGTTGGTCTCCGCCTGCCGCATGATGCCGTCAGCCGCCGAGGGTCGCCGCCACCGCGACTCGTGGCGTCCCCGCTGCCGGCAGCGCCACCACCACTCCCGGGACGGGCTTGCCGTCCACGCTGAGGCGAACCGCATTACCCGGACCCTGCCGCGTCACGGTGATGTCGTACCAGGTGCCCCGAAACGAACGCCTCGCGGAGAACCCCGGCCACGCAGATGGAATGGCAGGGGCTATTCGAAGCCCGGCATGGGTGGGCCTGATACCCAGGATCCACTGGGTGACCGCGACGTACATCCACGCGGCGGCTCCGGTGAGCCAGGCGTTGCGGCCCAGGCCGTACTGGGGATGGGCAGGGCCGCAGATGTTCTGGCAATAGACGTAGGGCTCTACCGCCGACCGCTCGACGTCGGGCCGGGACAAGGGGAGAAGCTGGCGATAATACTCATAGGCCCGGTCGCCGTCGCCCATCTTGGCCGCGGCGACGACCGACCAGGCAGCGGCGTGGCAGAAGATCCCGCCATTCTCCTTAGCGCCCGGCGGGAAGGTGCTCGTCCCGTACACGCGCGGGTCGCTGCCGTCGTAGGGCGGCCACATCAAGGCGGGCCCATACGGCGTGCCGAGGCACTCGTGCGCCGAGGCCATGGCGAGCTCGGCCCGCTCGGGTGGGGCAACCTCGCCGATCACGCACCAGCTCTGTGGGATCAGGTTGATACGGTGGCGAGCCTCCGAGGACACCCCAAGGAGCCTGCCGTCATCGTCGAAGGAGCGTCCGTACCAGGACCCGTCCCAGGCACAGGCGTTGACGGCATGTGCCATCTCGTGGTGCAGAGCCTGAGAGCGCGCCACCTCTTCCGGGCGTCCCAAATGGCCTGCCAGCTCCGACAGGTCCAGCACGGCGCGGCAGAACTGCATTGCACACCAGACGCTCTCGGCCAAACCCGAGCCCTGGTCGACGTTCAAGGTGTCGTCCCAGTCGGCGAAGCCGGATCTCGGCAGACCGTGCGGGCCGAGATTGGCAAGGGTGAAGCCCACGGCAGCCGACATGTGCCCCCAGATCGTGTCGTCGCCGCCTGTGTGGCACGTTTCGTCGTTGCCTGACGCGGCGCCCTGTGAGCCGACCGATTCTCCTTGTGCATAGGGAACCCGCCGTTGCAGATACGCGTAATCGCCGGTCTCCTTCAGGTAGGCGCAGGTGGCTATGACCAGCCACAGGTGGTCGTCGCAGAACCACTGGGGCCACGTGGGCCGTTCGCCAGCCAGGCCCGGACCACCTCTGCCGGTGAGTGGAAAGAACTGGTGCCAGGTGTGCCCGTCCGCGAACTGCACCCCCCACAGCCGCTCCAAGCGGGAGGCGACTTCGCCGGGGGCGGCGTGAACCACTCCTAACGCGTCCTGAGCCGTGTCGCGGGTGCCGATCCCCCGTCCAAGTCCGGTCTCGTACCCAGACACGAAACGCGACCAGTGCAGGGCGGTGCGGCACTGCAGCGGGCTCCAGCAGTTGAGCATGGCGGTGGTGTCCACGTCCGGTGTCTGCACGGTGAAAGCCTCGAAGTAGGCGTCCCAGTCGGAACCCAGGGCCTCGAAGGAGAGCGCCACTTGTGCCGGGTCCCGGTAGCGCCTGATTACCGTGCTGATGTCACCGGGAGTGTCAGTGATCCCCAGCACATAGACGATCCTGTCCTCCGCCCCGGGCGCCAGGACCACCTCATGACAGAACGACCCAATATTGTTGCCGCGGGGAGCCTCGCTTCCGCCCGATCTTCCCGCGACAACAGCCACAGGGTCCTCCAGTCCCCGGTACGGTCCCACGAAGGCCTCTCGATCGCTGTCGTAGCCGAGCGGGGGGCGATCCGAGGCGAAGAACTGAGCCGTGGGAGAGAACCTGGTCCCCGCCACGATGGCGTTGAGATCCTGGTCATAACGGGAGCTCAGTATGTGCTGGCTCCAGTCGAGGTTGTGCAGGTCACTGGAGGCGTCGACGAAGCTCAGCTCCACGTAGCTGAAGACCTGGATCGCTTGGCTTGTCTGGGAGCTGTTGACCAGATGGAGCACCCACAGCTCGACCGGGCAAAGGTCGTAGGGTGGAGTCGGAGGCACGAAGTACAAGATCTCGGCCCGGATGCCGGCTTTCTCGGTGGTGATCCTTGTGTAGCCCGCGCCATGACGGCACTCGTAACTGTCCAGATCCGCCCGCACCGGCTGCCAGGTGGCGCCCCAGTACTCACCGGTGTCGGTTCGGCGGAGGTAGACGTAACGACCTGGCTGATCCGGTGGGAGCGAGTTGTAGCGATAGCGGCTCACCCTGCGGTCACGAGGGTCGCGGTCGAAGGAGAAACCACCGGCGGTGTTGGAGATGATGCCTCCGTAACGACCCTGTCCCAGGTAGTTGATCCAGGGTGTGGGCGTGTCCGGGCGCGTGATCACGTACTCGCGGGTACCGGGGTCGTAGTAACCGTAGGCGTTGACGGCCACGGCGCCAGCACCGGCGCCGGGCTTGGGTGCGTGGGGGTTCATGCTTGTTGAACCTATAACCACAAGGGTCGCACTGCGGCGCAAGAGAGTCGACCGACACCCGGCGGTTCACGCCGGCAGTTCACACCGGCGGTTGGCTGCATCTATGCAAATTGCGGCAGCCAGCGTTCGTTCGCCACGAACATTTCGTCGGTCATCTGCCATATTTCGTCCAAAGAACAAACTGCGGCAGTCAACGGATCAAGGGCCATCGCATGGTAGATGGCCTCCTTGTCCCGCTCGAGGTGCCCCTTGACCACAAGCTCCTGCACAGCAATGTTGCTCCGGTTCAAGGCAGCGAGCTGAGGGGGGAGGGCTCCGACGACGCAAGGGTGAATCCCTCCACGGTCCACCAGACAGGGAACCTCGACGCAAGCGCCGTGGGGCAGGTTGGTTATGAGGTCCTCATTGAGCACGTTGCCGTTGATGCGAAGGAGAGCGCCGGTCTGCTCGGCATGAATGATGACGGCACCGTACTCGTCTGAACGCCGGAGCTCGATTGGCTCGGCACTGGCGATCTGGCGATCAACCTCCTCCTCGTACCCCGGTTCCTCGAGTCGCCTGGCCGCCACGTCACCACCGGTGTGCCCGTAACCGAACCACGCCGAGTAGTCGGACCCCGGCGCCTCGAAGGCCTCCACCAACGAGGCGAGGAGGTCGGGCCGCTTGCGGAAATAGGGGAGGTACTCGGACGCGTGGCCGCTGGACTCGGTCACGAAATAGCCGAACCTGCGCATGAGCTCGAGACGCACGGGCTCCTGCCCGAGCGACTCCGGGTTGTCGAGGTGCAGGCGCAAGCGGGGATACAAGTCCCTGCCATCGTGCTCCAGAGTGAGGAACCAGGCCTGATGGTTGATCCCAGCCACCCAGTAGTTGAGCTCGTCGAGCGGCACCTCGCAGTACTCGGCGAGCAGGCGTGCTGTTCCCTGGACGCTGTGGCAAAGGCCCACCACCCGCAAGCCCGCCAGGGCTGCGCGCCAGGTGAGGATGGCCATGGGGTTGGAGTACTGCAGGACCAAGGCCCTCGGGCACAGGTCTGCCATGTCCTCGATCAGGCCGTCGAAGACGGCGAGGTGGCGCAGCCCACGGAAGATCCCACCGGGTCCGAGGGTGTCACCCACACACTGGCTCACGCCGAAGTGCTGGGGTACGGCTATGTCGGCGTCGTACTGGTCGAGCCCACCCACCTGGATGGTGACCACCACGTAGTCGGCCCCCTTGAGAGCCTGGCGACGATCGGTGGTGGCGATGACCTGTGCCGGTGCCCCGGCTGTCTCTGCAATGCGGCTGACAAGCTTGTGGGCTCGAGACAGTCTCTCGGCGTCGACGTCCATGAGCACGATCTCGCTGTCGCCCAGTTCATCGAAGGTGAGGACGTCCCTTGTCAGGTTCCTCGTGAACACCACACTTCCCGCTCCGATGAAGACGGTTCTCAATGGACTGTCCTCCTATGGGTAAACCCGAGCCGGGCCGTCTCACTACCGTGAGTCTCCTCCATCACCGCGTACACGGGTACGACACTACGCGACTGCACCCGTCCGTCGCCCACAGCAAAGACCTGCTGCACGAGAGCCGCACCTCCGACGGCCCGCGTGCACGTTGTTCCGTCGTGTCGCTGTCCAGTCGTCTCGAGCTGCGCGCCAGCGGCACCTGTCAGACTGACCGACATGACCAAAATCGATACCGCACCTTCGCCATGCCAAGCCGGCAAGGTGGTCCGTTTGCGGCGCATCTTCGGTGACGACGGGCGCTGCGTTCTCGTGCCGTTCGATCACGGCACAATCGCCGGCCGCGTCCCGGACCTGGAAGATCCCGTGGCCGTTCTGCGTCGCTTCTTCGACGCGCCTTGTGACGGTTTCGTGCTCGGGCCCGGAGTGCTTCGCCGATCGGCCGAGCTCTTCGGGCGTCGCTCGGCCCCGGCGCGGCTGTTGACGATGGACGTCTCCTGGCACGACGCGAGCGGCGGCGACCATCGCCTGGCGACAAGTCTCGAGACTGCAGCCGCCCTCGGTGTCGACGGCGTCAAGATCCTTATGCCCTGGGACGTATCAGCGCTGGAGCGGGCGAGGACGGCGGCGCTCATTGCCGGGGTCGTGGAGGACGCAGACCGCTTCGGCCTCCCCGTCATGGTCGAGCCGTTGGCGATCCAGACAACCGGCTCGGAGGCGGTCGCGGCGTCCGCTCACGGGTGCAGAGTCGCTGCCGAGATCGGCGCGGACATATTGAAGGTCGCCCATCCCGGTGACGACGGTGTGCTGCGGTCTTGGTGCGAGGAGCTCGGCATCCCCGTCGTGCTGCTGGGCGGCGGTCACGGTGCCTCGAGCGCCGAGCTGGTCGCGCTCGTGACAAGGGCGATCAAAGCCGGGGCAAGCGGAATCGTCATCGGGCGCAAGCTGTGGGGAAGGCCAGCAAACGAAGCGGCTGCTCTCCTTGCCGAGCTGAATGCGGTCGTTCACGGCTGATCCGCGCCGGGCGTCGCTGATATTGAAGGGGCACCGCAAGGGACGCTGGGGACCCCTAAAGAGTGAACGAGAACCGTCCGCCTCCGTCGACCTTGAAAGCCGCGAGCTTTGCCGCCATCGACGCGGCCTCCCCAGCCGACACAGCAGACAGAATGCCGAACAGCAAGCCGGCGGTCGCCGCATCACCGGCTCCAGTCGTCACAACATGGCGACTCTTGCTGGCAGGCAGGAAGAACTCCCTGTCTGCCCACTCCCTGGCTCGTTCGACAAAGCACCGACCGGCGCGGCGGAACCGATCGGGGTCGGCAGTGACCAGGTGCATCCCTCGCGCACCGTCGGTCAGCAGCACCGCCGCCGCACCCAGCCCAAGAACGTGACGCGCGAGCTCTTGGGTACCGGCACGAGACGTGGGCCTGGCGATCCGGAGCGCGCTGACCACGTCGTCGACGCTCGGTGACAACACGTCCACGAGCGGCACCGTCCGCGACAAGAGGTCCTCCCAGTCGACGCGAGCCGCTGGGGAACCCACCGCGATCGTCGACAGGTCGAGCGACGTCGTCGCGCCGGCCTGGCGGATCCGCGCCAGCAACGACCGCATGGTCGCACCCCCCGCTGCGTACATCGCCGGGAGAAGCGGCGGATAGCCCAGGTGAACCAGATCGGCATTCTCTGGCATGACACGCGTACCGTCGAAGGACGTGTTGGCACCAACGTGGTGCCAAAATGCTCGGTCTCTCCCGGGCGGTTCGAACACCAACGAGTACGACGTCGCCACACCGGGGACACGACGGATGCCCTGACAGTCGATCCCGGACTCGCTGAGCACGTGGACGAGGCTCGATCCCAGTTCGTCGTCCCCGATGTCGGCAACCAGCTGGACGGGTACTCCGAGCGAGTACAGATCACGACCGGTGTTCGCCACGCACCCGGCGGGGACGACCGTCAGCGGTCCGACTTCGACGATCGCGCCGGGGATGATCTGCTCGTCGCCACCCAGCTTCGGACACAGGTCAGCGCAGATATGGCCGATCACCGCAGCCTTGAGAATCATTCCTCCACCTCGCACCGTCCTGGGCGGTGCCGACACCCAGCAAGCGGCTCCGCGAAAGTGTAGGTGGAGTGTGCCTGCAAGCCCCAAAGTGCCCTTGGGTCGCGCTGCAGGTGACGTCGCCCTGATCCGACAAGGCGTCAAGATTGCACGATGAGCCGCGCGGGCGCTGCCGTGACTATCACAGACGATGCCGTGGCACACCGCTTTGAGACCAGCGTGGCTGGGCACCGGGCCCAGCTGGTCTACCGGCGCAACGGCGATCGACTGGTCCTGGCACACACCGAGGTGCCCGATGAGTTGGGTGGTCGCGGGATCGGTGGCCGGCTCGTCGGGGCCGCCGTCGAAGCGGCCATCGCCGGTGATCTCATCGTCGTGCCAGAATGCCCATTCGCTCGCTCCTGGCTGCTCAAGCACGCGGAGATCGCGGACCGTGTGCGGATCGAGTGGCCAGGAGAGTGACCGTGACATGCTGAATAGAAAGGAGGCCGACACCCCTCCGAACCCGCTAGGAATGGCTTCATGAGAGTGGACCTGGCTTACGGCGATCACGGTTTGAGCGTCGAGCTTCCCGACTCGCCCACCGTGGTCATCGAACCGCGCCGTCGGCCCGGGGTGGTTGATCCCCATACGGCGTTGGTGGAGGCGTTGACGAGACCCGTTGCGGGTCCGCCACTGCGCAGGCTCGTGCGCAAAGGCCAGACCGTGGCCATCTCGGTGTGCGATGGCACCCGGACCCAACCGCGGGCGCTGGTCGTGCGCTCGATCCTGGAGCAGCTCGACGGGCTCGTGGACCCCTCAGACGTTGTCGTTGTGTTGGCCACGGGCACACACCGGCCCAACACGCGCGCCGAGATCGACTCGATGTTGGGAGCTGACCTCGTCCGAGCGGTACGGGTTATCAACCACGACTCCAGGGACCCCGCCGGGCTCACCTACGTGGGCCGGCTCGGCGCAGACGTGCCCGTCTGGATCAACAGCGAATGGCTGGCAGCAGACGTGCGCATCACCGCAGGATTCGTCGAGCCGCATATGTTCGCCGGATTTTCCGGGGGCCCCAAGATGGTGGCACCTGGTCTTGCAGGCATCGAGACGGTGCTCGTGCTTCACGATTCCAAGCGCATCGGCCATCCCTCGGCCCGTTGGGGGGTTATCGACGGCAACCCCATCCAGTCGGACGTGCGGGCCATCGCCACCGCAACTGGGGTCAGCTTCGCCCTCGACGTGGTGCTCAACCGCCAGCGTGACATCGTCGCCGTCTTCGGGGGCGAGATCCTCGCCATGCATCGTGCGGCCACGACGCTGGCCCGCCGGCTCGCCATGGTCCCCGTTGAGGCGCGTTTTGCTGTGGTTCTCACGACCAACTCCGGGTTTCCCCTTGATCAGAACCTCTATCAAGCCGTCAAAGGCATGTCGGCGGCCGCCCAGATCGTCGTGCCCGGCGGCCAGATAATCTGCGCCGCCGAGTGCCGCGACGGATTCCCCGACCAAGGCCCATACCGTCAGTTGCTCTGCTCGCGAGGCTCCGCTGCCGAGTTGCTGGACAGCATAGAAAGTGGCTCGGAGACGGTGGCCGACCAGTGGCAAGCCCAGATACAAGCACGAATTCTCTGTGCGGCTCGGGTCGCCGTCCACACCAGTTGCATCTCCGATGCCGATCTGGCCGAAGTCGGTCTGGAACCGGCTGGGGACATTGCCGCGTTCGCCGCCCGGGCACTGCGCCGCGCCGGTCCCGGGGCGCGCCTGTGCGTGCTTCCTGACGGACCACAGACGATCCCCTACGTTGCGGCTTGAAGTGACCGGCTCGCCGAGGTCCGGACCGTGATTCAACCGATCAGCGTGTCCTCACGCCGTACGGGGCAGCCGCGGGCATGGTCGCTTTCGGTGGGAAGCTGATCCGACGCGCGGCCGGAACGTATCGGCACAGATAGAGCCGCTACCTGGAGTCAGCCCACAGCTCCTCCACCCCCGGCGATGCGAGCGCACCTCACTGGGTCGTGGCGCCCGTGCCTAAACCGCGGCCGACCAGCTCTTCACGACGCCTTCTGGAGCGATGTCACGAGGTTCGTCCCATCCCGGGCGAACAAGGGCATGAGGCAGGCCTGAAGGGAATGGTAGAGATCGGGTTTGCCGTTCCACACGCCGGAACGAGGGTTACCTCGGGCATCGACCTCGTGGTACCAGCTTCCGCGGGCCCCGTCGACCAGGCGAAGTTGTATGAAGTCCCAGACCTGGCGGTACTTCTCCTCGTACCGCTCTGGTCCGAAGTAATGACCAAGAACAGTGAGAGCACCGATGGCCTCGGCGTGGGACCACCAGTAGCGGTCACGATTCCTCGGCGCACCGTCATGGTCCACGCTGAAGATCATGCCCGGT
This sequence comes from uncultured Acidimicrobiaceae bacterium, assembly GCA_963807575.1. Classification (GTDB taxonomy): domain Bacteria; phylum Actinomycetota; class Acidimicrobiia; order Acidimicrobiales; family Bog-793; genus Fen-455. The sequence continues at coordinate 205,012 of CAWECD010000011.1, read as the reverse complement.
TCGCCGTCACGCTCCCAGGCGTCGTCAAAAGCCCGGTCGACCAGTGCTGCTGCGGCCTCGGGCATCCAGGCCGTCCCCCCGGGCTGCAGGAAGTGGAGCTGAAGAAGTAGGCGGGCCCACTCGCAGGAATGGCCGGGAACGGTACCATACGGTCGGTACATATGGTCGGGATCGTTCAGGTTGTAGTCGCTGTCGATGCCCCACTGCTCGTCAAAGTGCTCGTGGATCCTCCACGACCGGCTCCTGGCCACCTTGTTCACGATGAACTCGGCGATTCTCGTCGCCTTCACGGCATAGGAGAGGTCGCCGGTCACCGCAGCGGCGGTCGAAAGAGCTTCAACGAGGTGCATGTTGCTGTTCTGCCCGCGGTAGGCGTCGAGGACCGACCAGTCCGCGCTGTACTCGTCGACATGAAGACCGCGCTCGTGAGACCAGAAACGCTCATGCAGGACGCCAGCCGCATCGGCCATGAGCTCGCGTGCGCCTGGACGTCCGGCTGCCATGGCAGCGGCGCCGGCCAACAGCACGAAGGCATGCCCGTAGGCCGTCTTGTGATCGTCGCTCGGAGCGCCGTCCTGCCACTGCCACACATAGCCGCCGTGAATGCCGTCGTGGAGCTGGTCGGTGAGGAACCTTATGCCATGGTCGGCGATCACCCCGGCGCCCGGCCGGCCGAGCAGACTTCCAAGCGAGAAGCAGAAGACCATGCGACCCGTCCCTACCAGGTCCCGAGCTCTCACCGGAAGAGGTCTCCCGTCATCGCCCAGGGCAAAGTAGCCCCCTCCCGGATCGACACAGGTCTGCTCGTAGAAGCGGAAGAGCCGGTCAACTTGTTCCTCGAGCCAGCAAAGGTGGGATCTCCGCTCCAGCCACAACGGGGCCGGCGGAGTCACTCCGGGATCTCCCAAGGGCGCGAATTGCCTGTCAGCCGTCATTGCGTCACCAGCTCCTTAAGCACACGACTTCGATCATTCTCTGCCCGTTCGGATCGCTTCGCCAAGCTTCAGTGGCCAAGACACGGCCAGTTGCGCAAGCTCGCCGAACCAGAAAGTGAGCTTCCCCGGTTTGACGGACACCTACCCTGAGGAGGGTGATGCTCTCCTCGACAGGGAGTCCGAATGCCGCGTCCACAAGGCCGGAACCGCAACGAGCCCATCCCGAAGAGCAGGCACAGCAACAGTAACGATGTGATACGCAGTTCTACTGTGTGACTCTGAGACCTGTACCCGAATCAGGCGAGCAGTGATCCCGAGTGGAATGAGATGGAGATGTTCGTCAACAAGATGGCCCGGTACGAGCTCCTTACTCCCGACGCGATCGACATCATCGACCACGGCTGGCGCCGCATCGTGGCCGAGATCGGTGTGCAGTTCGTCAAGCCTGAGGCGATCGAGCTGTTCCGTCAGGCGGGGCAGATCGTCGAGGGGGAAACTGTCCGGCTTGATCCGGATTTCGTTCTCGAACAGGTTGCCAAGGCACCGCGCGAGTTCGACGTGCAGGCTCGCAACCCTGAGAACACAGTGCATATCGGAGGGGACCACATGGTCTTCACCGGAGTGTACGGACCGCCGTTTGTCAGGGAAGGAGACGACCGTCGGGATGCCACCATGTCCGACTTCCGCAAGTTCTCGATGCTGGCCCAGAGCTTCCCTGAGCTCGATTCGGCAGGGGGCGTGATCTGCGAGCCGAACGACGTGCCGCTCGGCTCGCGCCACCTCGACATGGTCTTGGCGCTACAGACTCTCACGGACAAGCTCTACATGGGCAACGTCGTCACGGGCCCTGACGCCCTCGACACGATCAGGATGACCGAGATCCTCTTCGGCGGTCGCGAGACCATCGAGCAGACGCCGGCCACGATCTCGCTCATCAACTGCAACTCGCCCCTGCGTTGGGACAACAGGATGCTGAACGCGCAGTTCGAGTACAACCGCGCCAACCAGGCGGTGGTGCTCACTCCCTTCCTTCTCATGGGGGCGATGTCTCCAGTCACGATCCCGGCCGCGCTCGTCCAACAGTTGGCCGAGGCTCTCGCGGACATCGCTCTTACCCAACTACTCCGCCCGGGATGCCCTGTCATCCTCGGATCGTTCCTGTCGAACATCGACATGCAGACAGGTGCACCGTGCTTTGGGACACCGGAGTCCGCCATCGGCATCTTGTGCACTGGCCAGCTCGCAAGGCACTTCGGACTGCCATTTCGTACTGGGGGGGGCCTGACCTCGAGTCAGACGCCCGACGCGCAGGCCGGCTACGAAGCTCTCATGACCATGTTGCCGACGTTTCTGGCCGGAACAAACTTGGTCATGCACTCCGCGGGCTGGCTGGAAAGCGGGCTCGTCAGCAGCTACGAGAAGTTCATCATCGACATCGAGGTGCTCAGGATGCTCCTCGTGGAGTTCACGCCGCTCGAGATCGACGAGGCGTCGCTCGCTTTCGGCGCCCACCAAGAGGTCGGCCACGGTGGGAACTTCCTCGGTGCCGCGCACACCATGCAGCGATTCCGCGAGTGCTTTTACCGCCCGATGCTCTCGTCATCAATGAACTTCGAACGCTGGTCCCGCCAAGGGGCGCTGAACGCGAACGCCCGTGCGACTGCGGTCTACAAGAAGACTCTCGACGAGTACGAGCAACCGCCGCTCGACGACGCGATCCGCGAAGAGCTCGAGGATTTCGTCAATCGCAGACGCGCGGAGCTTGGCAGTTGAAATGGCCGCGTGTCGGTCAGCGCTTCACGACGTCTCACGGGAAGAAGTGCCCTAGTCGGAAATCGCAGGCGCCCCTCAACTCGCACGTGACGGCGGTTGCTGCCGTGGTGGCGGCCATCGCAGGGGATGAGTCTGGGTTTCGCCTCCTTCGACGGCCACCTCCATGCTCACTGGCGGGTCGTCGTCGGGTAACGGTCCGGCCGTGAACCGGAGGCCGAAGTCCTCGAAGACCGGCGACATCGACAAGTCACGCCGGAAGCCACTTGCGAGGACGACGGTGACGCGTTGAACCTGCGGAGCGGTGCGAGCCATGACAAACAACGGGGTCCCGTCGGCCTTTCCGATCCAGAAGTTGATCACCTGCCCTGCAACGAGCGCCTCACCACCGATGCCTGACTCACTGACGGTGCTCCCGCGACTGCGACGAATCCAGGTGTCAAAGCCACCGCCGTAGGCAGGGCCAGCGCGCACCGTCCAACAAACACCGTCTGGGGACTCTCCTACCAGGACTTCGCGGAGCCCATCCACCGTCACCTTCCCGCCTTCGACGGTGGCTTCGCGTCGCCAGCCTCACCATGTTTCACGGCCCGGACGAGCACCGTTGCCATACGGTGCCTGCCGATTCCCTGCTCAACGAGGGGACGAAGGTGTCGTTCAACAATGGCCGCTTCCCCATCGCCAAGAGCCTGCGCCATGGCCTCGCCGACTGTCGGAACCAGTGGACCGCCGGCACTGGCCAGGAAGCGCTCCCAGGGTTGGGGGCCCATCCTTGGCTCGATGTCAGCGCGCAGTTCCATGTGCACTTCATCGAAGCCCGCCACGGTCACGAATCTGAGAAGGTCTCGCTCATCGAAGTCGAACATGGCGTCGTTCGCCGGGTCCTGCACGCTGCTGTAGAACGCGTCGACCTTCGCCGCGAGGTCGGCAATCGGCGACGTGTCGTAACCGCAGAAGGCGCGCCCATGGTCCGCAATGATGAAGCGGTTGATCGGTTCCAAGAACGCCAGCCGCCCACCGATTCTCAGCACCCGGTGGCACTCCCGAAGACCCGCCGCCTTGTCCTTCAAGTAAATGAGGACGGAACGGATCGTGACCACATCCACGGACGCCTCGTCGACCTCCGCCAGATCATCGGCAGAGCCGAGGACGAACCGGCATCGATCCAGCACACGCGCTTCAGCTGCGTAGTCCCAACACAAGCTCAGAAGGTCAGCGGAGAGGTCGTTGAGAATCACCCTTCCTGACAGGCCCGCACGTTCGAGGGCGCCGAAGCCGATCAGTCCGTCACCTGTGCCCAGGTCGAGAACGACGTCTCCTTCTTGGATGCGGGCAGCATCGAGCAGGCGGTTCCTCACCGGGACCAGGAAGGCGGCGAACAGCTCGCGACGGAGCTCATCGTCGCCGCCGTGGCGGTGCCGGGCGATCCACTGGCACCAAGCGTCGCAGCCCGTGTCATCCTCCACGTGGAGCATCGTACGCACGGTGTCCCGAGCCAGTTGCACCAAGGCGAAACCTCGCGACATGTGCTGGTCTGCATCGCAGACAACAATGGAAGGGCCATGAGCAAAAAGGCGCTGGTGAGACAGCCGAGTTCCAGACTCGCGGATGGCCTTGTCATGTTCCGCGAGCGCGAGGCCGTCGACGCGGGCTTGGCCGTCCGGCAGTGGCAGCGCTATGTGGAGGCGCTCCGGACGGCGGGTTGGAAGACCATCGAGGTGGACCCGATCGACATCTGCCCCGACGGGGTGTTCATCGAGGACACGATGGTCGTCTACCGCAACGTCGCTGTGATCTCGCAACCGGGGCATCCATCTCGGCGGCCGGAGGTCGAGGCTGCCGAGGCGTCGGTCGCCTCCCTCGGCTACTCGATCAAGCGGATCAGCGCGCCCGGGACGCTCGATGGCGGGGACATCCTCAAGGTCGGCCGCACGATCTACGCCGGCCGCAGTGGCCGAACCAACGCCGAAGCGGTGCACCAACTACGTTCGTTCCTCGAGCCGCTCGGGGCGCGGGTCATCGCCGTGCCTGTCACCAAGGTGCTCCACCTCAAGTCCGCCGTCACAGCCCTACCCGACGGCACGATCGTCGGGCACACGCCTGCCGTCGACAACCCGGGCTTCTTCCCCCACTACATGGGCATGCCTGAAGAGTCGGGCGCCCACGTCGTCGACCTCGGTGACCGACGAGTACTGACGGCCGCCGACTGCCCGAAGAGCGCCGAGTTGATCGAGGACCTCGGCTACGAGGTCGTGCGCGTCGATGTGAGCGAGTTCCAGAAGCTCGAGGGAGGCGTCACATGCCTGTCGGTTCGACTGCGTGACCTGGCGGGCTGAATCAACACGCCAAGCCAAGCGCGCAAACCGCCCTGGCCGGTGCAAGTCTGGGCAAAGGCAGTCGTTTCGGTCATGATGATCCGGTGACAGGGACTGGGGTTCCTCGCTCGTCTGCCGGGAAGCAGGGACAGACACACCGGCACTTGCCCGGTGCGCTCTTTCAGTCGCTGCGCGGCTACAAGTCGTCGTTTGCCGGTGCCGACGCGCTCACCGCGGTGACGCTTCTCGCCGTCGTCGTGCCTGAACAACTCGCGACCTCCAGGCTTGCCGGCATGCCTCCGATCACCGCCTTCTACGCGTTCATCGCCGGCACGGTTCTCTTCGCCGTGCTCGGGTCGAACCCGCAGATGTCGGTGGGGGCAGACTCCACGATCGCCCCTCTCTTCGCGGTGGGGATCGCCCACCTTGCTCCGATCGACTCGTCCCGCTACGTCGACTTGGTCGGCATCCTCGCCGTGATGGTCGGAGTCATCGTGGCCCTCGTCGGTCTCTTGCGCCTGGGCTGGATCGCCGAATTCCTGTCCGCGCCGATCATCGCCGGCTTCCTCGCCGGCGTGGCGGTCATCATCATCGTTCATCAACTGCCCGACCTCTTGGGCCTGCCCTCGATCAGCGGCTCCACGATTCATCGAGTCGGGGTGCTGACAGGGGAGCTCAACCAAGCAAAGGGCTGGGCCCTCGGCATCGGCGTTGTCACGTTCGCGGTCGTCGCCGCTGCGCACCGTCTGGAACACAAGTTGCCGGGCGCCCTTGTGGCTTTGATCGGCTCCACCATCATCGTGGGCGTTCTGGGCCTTCACTCCCACGGTGTTGCCGTGCTCGGGAGCTTCGCGCACGGAGCGCCGCGGTTCGGACTCGTGGGCCTCTCGTGGTCCGCGTTGGGAAGCGTCGCCCCCATCGCCGCAGTGGTCGCGCTCGTCGTCCTCAGCCAGTCGGCCGCCACGACTCGCGCCTTCGCCGATCAGGGCGGATACGAGGTGGACGTTGGACGAGACTTTCTCGGGGTCGGAGCAGGGAGCATCGTGGCGGGACTCTGTGGCTCATTTCCCGTGAACGCGAGCCCTCCCCGGACAGCCATCGTGGCCTCCGCCGGAGGCCGTACCCAGGCTGCTTGTCTCAGCGCTGCAATCGCGCTGGCGCTGCTGGTGCCGGCCGCGGGCTTGTTGAACGACGTGCCCTTGGCGACTCTGGCGGGAGTGCTGATCTTCGTGGCAACACAAATCTTTCACGTCCGCGACCTCGTCGCCATCGCACGCTTCGACCGGTTCGAGTTCGCGCTCGCGGTGACCACGCTGCTCACGGTCGCCCTCGTCGGTGTCGAACAGGGCATCGGCGTAGCGGTTGGCCTCGCCGTCCTCGACCGCACCCGACTCAGCGCTCGCCCTCAGCTGCATGTCCTCGGCCGTATCTCCGGCACGACGAGCTGGGCGCCCTTGAGCACCGCCGCTAACGCCGCTCAGGTGCCCGGGATCTTGGTCGTGCTCTTCGCGACGCCACTTTGGTACGCGAATGCGGTCCACTTCCGAACCAACGTGGATCACGCGCTGGAGCGCGCCGAGGGGGTGCCGAGGCTCCTCGTTCTCGACGCGATGGGCATGAGCGACATCGACTACACCGGGTCACATGCACTCCAGGAGGTGCTCGACAAACTTGACCGGCAACACATCGAGGTCGCGGTGGCCCGGGCAGGGTCTCACTTGCGCCAGGGCTTGACCCGCAGCGGCCTGCTCGAGCGCATTGGCACCGACCGCTTCTTTCCCTCAGTCGATGAGGCAGTGACTGCTCTGGGCTCGAAGAGCTCAGATGGCTGAGCGTCTATCTCACTAAGCCGGGAAGAAGACGTTCGGCGTTCTCGAGAAAGCGGCGCCTCAAAGAGGCCAGCAACGCGGGTCGTCCACCACGGCTATCTATTGCGAAGCGAGGTTCACGTCACCGCAGAGGTGCACCACCACGCCGAGTTGGTCGAAGGCGGCGGCTTTGGCAACCAGGGCCCGGTCGGCCTGCTCAGCATCGGGCGCGTAGACGACCTGCACGTGATTGGCCTTGTGCCGAGCCATGAACTGGTCGCGGCTCACGCCGTCCAGTACGGCGTGCATGATGGGCCACTCGTAATTGGTCGCCCGCCACCGACGCTCGGTCTCCTCGGCCGGAAGCTCGATCGCACGCCCGCGTCCGATGTCGTAGTGAAGCACCCCATCCATGACGTACAAACGGGACCAGACGATCTCACCCGGCCTGGAGACGCCGCGCAGGGTGCCGCCGCCCAAGGGGAAATACACCGGGGACTGACGCATGCTGGTCGCGCCGGCGTAGCCGTCGGCAAAGTGGGAGGCGGGCACCGAGCCCGAGATCTCGAAGAGCCACACGAACTGGCCGCCGAAGTCTTCGCCCCAGCGGACATCGTGAAGGGTGGTGGAGGGATCCAGCCCCATTGCTGTCCAGACCCGGTTGGTGACAAGGGCGTCGACGGCGATGCCTTCGTCCACTTCGTTGAAGTTCGGGAGCGCCTCACCGTCCCAAAGGACCCGCGAACCGTCCCGGCTGCGTACCGGCGGACGATCAGGGTTGTTGAGCAGCCCTTCGGCGATGTCCGACGCCGCCACGAGGTCCTTCAGGCCCTGTTGGTACTGGATGCCGACACAATCGAGCCCGAAATCATCACTTATCCGGAGAGCCGCGATGTACATGGCGAACTGCTGGCGTAGCTGCTCATCGGTCAGCTCGGTGGCTTCGTCCTTCCCGGTGCAAAAAGTCATGCCGCGGTCGCTCAACCAACGCCGGACCGATGTCGTTTCCTCTTCGCCGACTGTCGCCATCTCGGCGTAGAGCGCGCTCTGGGAAAGCCTCTCCTTGTAGATCCCGATGCCATTGAGAAGGTCGTCTTCAATGATGGCGTTGTACATGCCCATGCACCCCTCGTCGAACACGCCCAAGATGGCCTTGTCGGTGCGGAGCTTGTCGGCAATGGCGAGGCCGAGCTGGAATTCGGGGCTCGAAGCAGGCAGGGGAGGTAGCGGGTGAACGTGGGACGCGTCGTGAACGATCTTGCCCGTCTCCGTCCACTGCTTGATCCCATTACGGAACCACTCGTCGGTGAAGTCCGTGCTCCAGATCGTCGAGTATTCCCTTCCCATTTTGGTCATGGACGCGTTCAGATTGAGCAGCCCCACCAAGCCGGGCCAGGTGCCGTCGAAATTGGCGACCGTTAGAACGGGTCCTCGATGCGAGCGCAGGCCAGCCAGGACGTGGTGGCTGTACTGCCAGACCGTTTCGGCCACCACCAAGGGTGCATCCACGGGTATCTGAGCGAAAACGGACATCCCCATACGCTGGCTATCGATGAACCCATGGCCTTTGACAGGGTCGTACGGATGGGCTCGGTGCGTGGACCACCCGAGATCGGCCAGAGCAGAGGTCAGGGACCGTTCCAGCTTCTCCTGGGTTGGCCAGCCGGCTGTGTTCGGCGACTGGCGCAGGTCGCCACTGGCAACGAGCCACACGGTCTTGGGCTCCAGGGCGGGCCTCTCGGAGATTGTCGGAAGCTTGTAGTTGGGCATGCCTGGTCCTCGTCTTGGTGATCGTGTGCCTCGTGAGGGCTAATGAGCGGTGGCCATGATCGTAATGGAATGACCCGGGATCCGCGGCACCCGACCGCGGGACGAGACGCTCAGGGCGGCGCTGTGGGCCGGGGTCGCGGAGCCAGCAGCGGTTGCGGTGCTGGAGTTATCGTCGAGGCACGGCTGAAGTGCGGGCCCGGCCAGCCGGTCCTGTGCACACTTTCCGGCGGTTGCAAAAGGAGGGAACGGAATTGATCTCCGATAGAGAGTTCCGTCTCTGGTACCGCCAGCCGGCGAGCAAGTGGCTGGAAGCGCTCCCCCTCGGCAACGGCAGGCTCGGGGCCATGCTGTGGGGCGGGCCCAAGCGAGAGAGGGTGGACCTCAACATCGACACCCTGTGGTCCGGGGGTCCCCGCACCGCCCGCACCGAGGGCTCCGCCAACGTGCTGGCGGCGCTGCGCGCCGCCGTCCTCGAGCGCCGTGCGTACGCGGAAGCCGATGCGCTCGCCCTTCGCCTACAGAGCTCGTTTAACGAGGCCTACCAGCCGCTCGGGTATCTGATCGCCGACTTCGCAGGCAACGACGAGGTCCAAAGCTACGAGCGGTCCTTGGACATGCGGGACGGCATTGCCTCGGTGCGCTACAAGGTAGGGGAATCGGTCTACGAGAGGGAAGCCATTGCTTGTGGCCCGGACGGGGCCTTTGTGATGCACATGAGGGCGTTGGGGACCGGGAAGCTGGACATTACCCTCGAACTCGGCAGTCCTCACCCGAGCAGACGGGAGCAGGAGGCTGACGGCATTGCCTGGCTGGAGGGCAGGGCGCCCGCGCACGTCGTCCCCCACTATTGGGAGACAGAGCCGGCCATCGTCTACGACGACGTCTTCGGCCTGCGCTTTGCCGCCGGCTTGGCGCTCAAGGCTGACGGCGGCACGGTTCACTCCGCGAGCGGGGGATCTTTGCGGGTAGAAGGTGCCCGATCCCTCACCTTGTTCGTGGTGGCCACCACGGGGTACGCGGGTTACAGCACCTCACCGGTCGAGGACCCTGTCGCTCTCCGGCGCGCATGCCGGGAAGTCCTGGCCCCCCTGCTCAGCGATCCTTACCACGTCATCCGGGCCAGACATGTCCACGATCACGCCGCACTTTTCGACCGATGCTGGTTGCAACTTGGGCCGAGCGAAGGCGACCGGGTACCGACTGACGAGCGGCTCCGGGCCCTGCGCGAAGGCGACAAAGACGAGGGGCTGTGCGCTTTGTTGTTCCACTACGGCCGCTACCTACTGATAGCGAGCTCGCGTCCCGGCACCGAGCCGGCCAACCTGCAGGGGATCTGGAACGACCAGGTACGCCCACCTTGGAGCTGCAACTGGACGACCAACATCAACACCGAAATGAACTACTGGCACGCCGAGACCACCAACCTGGCGGAATGCCACGAGCCACTCATGGACCTGGTGGCAGACCTGTCACGCGCCGGCGTCAGCACGGCCAAGAACCTCTATGGTTGCAGGGGCTGGGCGACCCACCACAACGTGGATCTGTGGCGTTCGACCTGGCCGACCGGTGACCAGGCGGCACACCCTTATTGGGTGAACTGGCAAATGGGCGGCCCCTGGCTCTGCCAGCACCTATGGGAGCACTACGCCTTCTGCGAGTCCCGGTCCGTTCTAGGGCGCGCTTACCCGGTAATGCGCGGGTCGGCCCTCTTCTTGCTCGACTATTTGACACAAGGACCGGACGGGAAACTCGTCACCTGCCCGTCGACATCACCAGAGAACAGTTTCTTCACCCCCGACGGCATGCAAGCCGCCGTCAGCGCCGCGTCGACGATGGATATCTGGTTGACCAGGGATCTCTTTCGCCACTGCATCACGGCCTCGGAGATCCTTGGCCTGGACGAGGAGCTGCGGACGAGACTTGAGAACGCGCTGGCGATGCTTCGCGAACCTCGAGTGGCCACCGACGGCCGCTTGCAGGAGTGGTGGGAGGACTTCGGTGAACCGGAGCCAGGGCACCGCCACCTGTCACACCTCTTCTGCGTTTATCCCGGTGACGAAGTGACGCCGAGGTCAACCCCTGAGCTGGCGGCAGCTGCGCGACGCTCGCTCGAGCACCGCCTGGCAAACGGGTGCGGTGGGCCCGGTTGGAGCCGAACATGGGTGATCGGGCTATGGGCGAGGTTGTTCGAGGGACACCTGGCCTGGGAGAGCCTGCGTGATCTCATCAAGGGCGCCATGTCCGACAACTTCTTCGGCTCCCACGATCCGGGCGTGTTTCAAATAGATGCCAACTTCGGGGCTGCAGCCGCCATCGCCGAGATGCTGCTCCAGAGCCACGCGGGCACCATCGACCTGTTGCCCGCCTTGCCCCCAGCGTGGCCTGAAGGTCAGGTTGCCGGCCTCCGGGCCAGAGGGGGGTTGACCGTGTGCATCGCGTGGAGGCAAGGGTGCGTCACAGAGGTCAGCATGGAGGTGCCGACCGCCCGTATCGTGAAGGTGCGATGTGCCAGCGTGCTCCGGCTCGCAGGCGGCGAGCCGGAAGGCGTCAGGTTCTCGCCGACCGATGAGCCGGGATTGTCTGCCCTCGCGGCTCCTGTCCCTGGGACTTATAGGTTGCGGGCTGACGTATAGCCACACTGTCGGCGGGATGCCCAATTCTGAACCCGGACACGATGGGGTGGCCCTCACCCGTTTGAGTGGGAGCTCTTCTTAGAAAGGCTCCGCAGGCAGAACCGGCGAGGTCACTCCGGGTGGCGCCGTGCTCTCGCGCACGATGAGGTCAGTGGCCAGCTCGACACGACGCCTGGGCGGCTCGCCGCCTTCGGCGCCCTCGAGCAACGTGCTCACTGCCACCGCAGCCATTTCCGTTAGCGGCTGGCGCACAGTCGTCAACGCGGGAGTAATCCACGCGGCGAGCGGGATGTCATCGAAACCGACGACGCTCAGATCCTCGGGAACACGAAGACCGGCTTCGCGCGCGGCACGCAGGACGCCCAGAGCAGACAGATCGCTCCCCGCAAAGATCGCGGTTGGGCGCTCCCTTAGATTGAACAGGACCTTCGCCTGCTCGTACCCGGCCTTGACGCGGAAGTCGCCCGGTCTCACGAGCTGGTCATTCATCGAAAGCCCTGCCCTCTCGAGAGCGGCGCGGTAACCGTCGAGGCGCGCACGGCTGCACAGCAGTTCAGGGGCGCCGGTAATTATCCCAATCTGCCGGTGCCCCATGTCCACCAAGTACTTCGTCGCGGCCAGTCCGCCCGCCCAGTTGGTGGCACCGACCGAGCTCACCTCCGGACCCGGCTCCGCAGTCGGGTCAATCACAACGATCGGCAGACCCCGTACAGCGAGCTCTCCCCTCTGACGCTCGGACAGCTGAGAGAGCAGAAGGATGATCCCTCGGGTACCGCGGGAGGTGATGTGGTCAAACCAGACTCGGCGCTCATCTCCCTCCGACAGGGCGGTAAAAGCGACCGTGAGCCCATGAGCTTGAGCAGCCGCGGCAGCCCCTCGGACAAGTTCGATCGCCCAAGGGCTGTCGAAGTCGTTGAACACGACGTCGATCAGCGGCGGCGCATCGCCGCTCCCCCGCTTGCGGTACCCGGAGCTCAAGAGGACGTCCTGGACCAACTTGCGCGTCCGGGGAGAGACGTCGGGCTTGCCGTTGAGAACCTTGGACACCGTCGCGGTCGACAGGCCAGTCTCCTCCGCGATCCGTGCGATCGTGACCGGCCGACGGGCGCCGTCATGTTGCGGTGCTTGTCGCGGCACCTGCACAGCCCGCGACGCGGCACGGGCGCCGTTACTGGACATCTTGTGAGCGTACCCGTCACGGCCAGTCATCTCACCTGAAGATGATAGCGGCATCTTTCGACTGCGTCACCTAAACTGACAGTCTCGAATCTCGTCACGCAGACTGCTGGTTCGACTTAGTTGAGGGGCTGAGCCGGATCAATGACCCCTGTCGCCACCGAGGTCGGGCAGACGGACCATCGCATCACCGCAGGCAGCTCCCGCTCTCAGGACCCTTGACTCCCCGAAGGCCCGGGTGTATCGTGCCGTTCGTAACATCTAAGCAAAGAGTTCGAAATATCTCGGTTCGACATTAACCGAGCTGAGTTGTCCAAGAAAGGGGGTCGTGTCTGTTCTGCCCTCCGGCAGAGGTGATCATGAGAGTTCGGTTCCGCCCCGAAAGGGGTGAGCAAGAAGGGGAGAAGAATTTGTCCCGAGCATCGCTGAAGCACCCACGGCTGCATCGCGGGGTAACCGCCCTTTTGGGAGCCGGCCTGCTGGCAGGCTTTGTCGCCACTGTTGCCGTCGCAATACCCGCCACAGCATCGTCCGCAGCAAGACATTCGTCCGCGCCGACAGCCACCATCAGCGTGATGGTCCAAAGCCAGGGCACGGTTCTTGACAACTACTACATGGCGCAGGCCGCGGCCTTCAACAAGGCCAATCCCGGCGACCATGTAAACATGAACGTCGTCCCCACCAACAACGTCTACAAGCAAAAGCTCATACTCGAGCTCCAAGGCAACAACCCCCCGGCGCTGTTCCAAACCTGGGGCGGCGGTATCTTCCAGCAGTACATAACCGCCAAGGTGGTCCAGCCCTTCGGCGACGCCGGCCAGAGCGATGCTGGTCACCCGACCTGGGAATCCGATTTCCTGGGATCGACCCTCGGCAGTTGCACTTACGGCGGGGTCCTCTACTGCATGCCCTTCGTGGGCACGCAGCCCGTCTTCTTCTTCTACAACAAGCCCTTGCTGGCCGAGTACCACCTGAGCTTCCCCACCACGACGACCCAGCTCATCGCCGACGTCACGCTCTTGGCCAAGCACAACGTCACCGCTATCGCCCTGGGCAACAACGGTGAGTGGGAAGGCCTCATGTACCTGGAGTACTTCACGGACCGAGAGGGCGGCCCTCAGGTGTTCCTGAACATCCAGGACAACAAGCCGGGAGCGTGGTCCAACCCCGCTGTCATCAGAGCCCTCACCGACATCCAGACCATGGTCAAGGACAAGGCCTTCGAACAGGGCTACGACGCCATTGACTGGGGAACTGGGTTCACTACAGCGATGATCTACAACGGTGTGGCTGGCATGGAGCTCATGGGGGACTGGGACATCGGCTTCTTCACCTCCGACGCCCCCGCGTGGGTCAACTCCGGCAAGCTCGGCATCGGGGCCTTTCCCACGGTGCCGGGCGGGAAGGGCAATCCCGCTGACCTGGAAGGCAACACGACCACCTACGTCGGCCTGGCCGCCCACCTCAGCACGGCGCAAACCTATCTCGCTGAACAGTTCGCCAAGTGGATCTGGGACACGCCGGCGTACGCGAAGGAACTGATCGCCCAAGGCGACGTGCCTGCGCTCAAGGTCAACCCGAGCGCTTTCAACGCCGTCCCGAAGTTGAAGCAGTACCTCGTCCCCGTCTACAACGCCGTCCTGAAGGCGCCCTACTTCCAATACTCCTGGGACCAGGCTCTGGGAGCGACCAAGGCTCAACCCATGCTCGACAACCTGGCCAAGGTGTTCGAGCTCCTGGAGACCCCGCAGCAGTTCGCTGCGAATATGAACAAGCTCCAATAAGGGCCCTGACCTAGGCAACTACTGAACGACCGAAGGCCCGGCCCACATCCTCCCTGTGGGCCGGGCCTTTCATGACCAGAGGTGAGCCAATGGCAGTTACTACGGTCCTTCTCGGCGACAACCAGGCAGGTCCCACCCGTTCCGGCTACACCACAGCCCGCCGCCGCAACTTCCTCGCCGATCTGCTCGGGATCTCACCGACATTGGCCTTGTACGCGGCTTTCGTGGTGATCCCGACAGCCTTAGCCCTGCTCCTATCCTTCACGAACTGGGACGTGATCGGCCCGCTGACGTGGGCGGGGTTCTCAAACTGGAGACGTTTCTTCTCCGACCCTGTAGCCCATCATTCCTTGCTGGTGACTTTCGAGCTTGCTGGCTTCAGCTGGCTGGCGCAGACCCCGTTGGCGATGGCTCTCGGCATATTCGTCGCCGGGAGGCAGCGCTACCGCGCTGTCTACGCGGCCATCTACTTGGTGCCTCTTTTGCTTTCCACCGCGGGGCTGTCCCTTATGTGGGAGGACGTCCTTTTCCCTCAGTTCGGCGGGCTCGCCTGGCTCGGTGTTCACTTCCATATACACTTCCTCAACCAGAACTGGATCGGGAGCCCCAGCCTTGCCCTCTTCACAATCATAGTCATCATTGCCTGGCAGTTTGTCCCATTCCATACACTCATATTCCAGGCAGGTAGGCGCGCCATACCGGCGGCACTTTATGATGCCGCTACGGTCGATGGTGCGAATGTGCGCCAAGCCTTCTGGCACGTGACACTGCCTCAACTGCGCTACAGCATCGTAACGTCGTCTACCCTCGTCCTCGTCGGTTCCCTGACGTATTTCGACATCATCTACATCCTGACTTTGGGCGGGCCGGGCGACACAACCCGCGTCCTCGCGATGGACATGTACAACATCGGCTTCGTCGAGACGCAGTTCGGCTATGCGAGCGTAATAGCGACTGTCCTAGGCGTACTTGGGATTCTCGTCGCCATCGCGCTTGTCAGGTTGACGGGGTTTGGATCGATGGAGGGGGGCCAGGAGGGCATATGGTAACGACAACCCCACAACGCGATGCACGAAGGCGTGTCAGCCGGCCTACGGGCCGGCAACGACGCCGTGCCCGCTCGGAAGCTTTGAGCGGCGTCAAGGGTAGCTCTAAGGGCTTTCGCGTCATCAGCTTCCTCTTGGGCACGATCTGGTTGGTGATCGTGCTCGGCCCGATCTACTACATGGTCCTGGCCAGTTTCCGGTCCGGCAATCAGTACTTCACGGCAAACGCTTGGCTACCTACGGGCGGTCTGACTCTCTCGTCGTACTCGGCAATGTTCCACGGATCCGGCATAGGGACGGTACTCCGTAACAGCGCCGAGCTCGCAGCGGGCACGATCGCACTGGTCACGGTGCTCTCGCTCGGGGCCGCCTACCGGATCGTCCGGCGAAAGTCTCGCTACGCAGCAGTCTCGTTCCGCCTTATTCTGTTCGGCATCGCCGTGCCGATCCAGGCGATCGTAATACCTTTGTTCTTTATAACGACGAAGATCCATATCTACGACAAGCTTTACGGCCTCGTCCTAGTGATCGCGGCATCTCTTATCCCAGTGGCTGTGCTGCTCATGGTCAACTACGTGAGGCTGATACCACGAGAACTCTACGATGCGATGGCCGTCGACGGGGCGGGGCAATGGACTACTTTTACCCGCCTAGTCTTCCCCATGGCTCGTCCGGTCCTGGCTGTGGTCAGTATTTACGCTGGCCTTGGGGCCTGGAACAACTTTCTCCTGCCTCTCATTCTCACCCAGTCCAACAACGACATGGTTCTCCCTCTGGGGTTGTACCGCTTTGCCACGAACTCCGAGTACGGTATTAATGTGCCGATCGTGATGGCCTTCGTTTTCTTCACGATGGTTCCAATCCTGCTCCTCTACATTGTCCTGCGCCGCCAATTCGTAAAGGGGATCGGAGGCTTCGCTATCCGGTGACTCAGGGTTCTATCGCACCTGGCAGAACCTTGAGCACCCGACCGATTTGCCTGAAGACAGTACCGAGGTTAACCGATGACTACCACCGTATACACCGATGCCGCTCTGGCGATAGAAGATCGCGTCAGCGACCTGATCGACCGCATGGACCTCGACGAGAAGTTGGCCCAGCTGGGGGCAATTGGGTTTCCAGACTTGATCAAAGACGAACGCTTCGACGAAAACGCGGCGCTGGCTGTGGTCCCCCATGGCATCGGCCAAGTCACGCGCATAGGTGCCACGACCGGTCTCGAGCCTGAAGAGAGTGCCGAGCTGTTGAACCAGATCCAACGGCTTATGGTTGAACGCACGCGCCTCGGGATCCCCGTAATGGTGCACGAAGAGTCACTGGCGGGTTACTGTGCCCGGGGCGCCACGGTGTTCCCTCAAGCACTAGCTCTCGCCTGCAGTTGGGATCCCGAGCTGGTGCAGGAGGTGGCAGACAAGATCCGGCGCCAGTTACTGGCTGTGGGAGCCCGGCACAGCTTGGCGCCCGTGCTCGACGTGGCTCGAGACCCGCGGTGGGGGCGCCTGGAGGAGACCTACGGCGAGGACCCTGTGCTCGCCGGAGTGCTGGGGACAGCCTACGTGCGAGGCATGCAGACCGACGACCTGTCCCGGGGCGTCCTCGCCACCGGGAAGCACTTCTTGGCCTATGGGCTCTCCGAGGGTGGCCGCAACCATGCTCCGGTGCAAGTTGGGCCCAGGGAGCTGCGCGAGGTCTATGCGGAGCCTTTCGCCGCTGCCATCCGCGACGCGGGGTTGGGATCGGTAATGAGCTCCTACAGTTGCATCGACGGGCTCCCTGGCAGCGGGTCAGCCGAGATCCTGACCCAGCTGCTCCGCGACGAGCTCGGATTCGAAGGCATGGTGGTGGCCGACTATTCGGCCGTCAGCTTCTTGATGAGCTACCACCGGGTGGCCGCCGACTGGTCCGAGGCTGCCGTCAAGGCCATCACCGCCGGCCTAGACCTAGAGCTTCCCGCTCTCGATTGCTATGGCGCGCCCCTAAAGGCCGCGGTGACGAGCGGAAAGGTTCCGATGGCTGTGGTCGACAGGGCCGTCCGCCGAGTTCTCACGGCCAAGATGCGCCTAGGCCTGTTCGAGTCGCCCTACGTAGACCCTGGCCAAGTCAGGTTCGTCTTCGCCGACGCGGCCAATGTCAGCCTGGCTAGGCGGGCCGCCACGCGGGGCATTGTCCTCCTGGCCAACGACGGCGTCTTGCCGTTACCAGAGCACGTGTCGAACGTGGCAGTCATAGGGCCGGCGGCCGATGACCGGCGCTTGCTACAAGGGGACTACCACTATCCTGCGCACCAGGAACTGTTCCTCGATCCTGATGGGGCGCTGGTGCCCGACCGGCCGTCTTTGGCAGCCACCTCCAAGGAGGCGGGCACTGGTTCGGAGCCTGCTCCAAGCGCCTTTGCCGGTGTCAGCGCGAACCACAAGATCTCTAACTCTGTTGACCTGCCCAGCGGAAGAGGGGCCCTCAAACCCGGCAACTACTACACCGAGCACGTCACGCCGCTCGCTGGGCTCAGGGCCGCCTTGGGTCCCCGAGTTGAAGTTGCTTACGAGAAGGGTTGCGAGCTGCAGGGGGACGACCGCGCAGGGTTCCCGGCTGCGATCGCCGCAGCGAAACGAGCCGACGTAGCCATCGTGGTGCTCGGAGGCCGTTCCGGGCTGAACGAGAGCTCAACGGTGGGAGAAGCTCGCGACGCCACGGACCTCAGGCCGACGGGCGTCCAGGAAGAACTCGCCAACGCCGTGGCGGCGACAGGCACCCCTACTGTGCTTGTCGTGATGAGTGGGCGGGCCCACGTGCTGAGCGAGGTGGCCGCCAACGTGCAAGCTCTGCTCGTCGCCTGGCCGCTTGGGGAACAGGGAGGCACTGCTCTGGCTGACGTCCTGTTGGGCCGTGCGGAACCCACAGGGCGGTTGGCAGTGACCCTTCCGCGGGCCACCGGGCAGGTCCCGCTCTACAGCAGCCATCGTTCCGGGGGGACGCGTTCGGTCTTCTACGACGATTACACAGACTGCGCTTGCACCCCACTGTTCAGTTTTGGCCATGGTCTCGGATACACAACGTTTGCTTATTCGAACATCGCGGTCGAGGCTCGCGACACTTCGTCCAACATCACCGTGGGGGTGACCGTGACCAACACGGGGGCTCGCGAAGGAGAGGAGCTCGTCCAGCTTTACGTGTCGGACTTGGTGGCGTCGGTGGCCAGACCGGACGCCTCCCTCATCGGCTTCGCCCGGCTGTGCTTGGCTCCAGGCGAACCAGCGCGGGTGACCTTCGCCGTCCACCCAAGCCGCCTCGCCTTTTATGACGAGGCCATGCGGTTTGTCGTGGAGCCCGGCCTCTTCCGCTTCGCCGTGGGCGCGTCATCGTCTGACGTCCGCCAAGAGGCAACCATCAACGTGACCGGGCCAGCGGCCTACTTCTCACAGAGGTCAATTGTGGCCGTCACTGCTGTGGTCGAACAGTGCAACGGTGGCGGAGAACTTTCTCCAACTCGCAAGTGACGCAACAGATCGCATGAGTCGCCGCGACCTACCGAGCGGCTAGCCCGATCAGGGTCTCATGAGTGACGCCCGGGCGCCCGCCGGCCGTCAGGCCCAGATGGCTGCTCCGGTCTCGTAGTCGAAGAAGTTGAGCCGCTCGGTGTCGACGGCGAAGGTGGCGCGTGAGCCGGCCTTGAGCTCGCTGCGGGGCGAGACCCGGGCGACGCCGGCAGCCCGCACCCCTCCGGTCTGAAGTGTCTGGAGCCCTTCGAGCTCACGGGTCTCGGCGGCGGCCTGGGCCTCTTCTGATTGGACGCGCGTGGCGTCCAAGATGAAGTGCACCTGCAATTCGTTCCCGAGGGCCTCGATGAGCTCCACATCCGCGTTGAGGGTGGTGCCCGGTGCGGTCACCGGTGCCAGGGCGGCGTCTGTGAGGTGCTCGGGGCGGATGCCTAAGACCACCTTGCGGTCCTTGTAGCCCCGAAGGCCCGGGCGGGAGTTCAACAGGGCCTCGGACAAGTTGAGCGACTGCGAGCCCACCTTGATCCCGGTGGCGTCGGAGGAGACGAGCCCCTCGTACAGGTTCATGGCGGGAGATCCGATGAAGGCGGCCACGAACAGGTTGTCCGGGTGCTCGTAGAGCGCCTGGGGCGAGTCGCACTGCTGGAGCCGGCCCATGTGCAAGACGGCCACCCTGTCGCCCATGGTCATGGCCTCGGTCTGGTCGTGGGTGACATACAGCGTCGCCACCCCGACGCGCCTTTGGATGCGGGAGATCTCGGCGCGCATCTGCACGCGCAGCTTGGCGTCGAGGTTGGACAGGGGCTCGTCCATCAAGAACACCGAGGGCTCGCGGACGATGGCGCGTCCCATGGCGACGCGCTGGCGCTGGCCACCCGAGAGCTGTCCGGGCTTGGAGTTCAGGTACTCGGTGAGGCCCAGCAGCTGGGCGGCCTCGCGGACCTTGGTGTTGATCACGGACTTGGGGAACTTGCGCAGCTTCAGGGCGAAGCCGATGTTCTGAGCCACTGTCATGTGCGGGTACAGGGCGTAGTTCTGGAACACCATGGCCACGTTGCGGTCCTTGGGGGGCAGGTCGTTGACCTCCTTGCCGCCCATGCGAAGCGTCCCCGAGGTGATGTCCTCGAGCCCCGCCACCATGCGAAGAGCCGTTGTCTTTCCCGAGCCGGACGGGCCCACCAGCACCATCAGCTCCCCCTCGGCGACGTCGAGGTCCAGGTCGGACACCGCCGGCAGGCCGTTGGGGTAGACCTTGCTCACCTTTTCCAGGTTCACAGTCGCCATGGAGTCTCCTTGATGGCCATCAAGCTGATATTGGTCGAAAGCCGGCTCAGATCAGCTACATACTAGGTCATGTTCGTGTCAAACCGCCATCCCCTGCCGCACGGCGACCTAACGGGAAATGGCCATGTGAGAACCCGACAGGCCGGGATCGTAAGGTCGTGTTCCTCTGTCCAATAGAGGTAGTACCGGTTCCGCACCCGCCGAACCATCGGGATCGAGCGGAAGCCCCGTCGCTTTGAACCAGCCTGGTGGGGATATGAGAACGATTTGGGTCGTCGAGCTCAATATTTGTTCGTGAATACCCCGATATCGACTTGTGCTCCGTCGCGGAGGAAAACTGGGATCCGTTCCAAAGGAGCGTCGGCTATCACCACGGCGCCGCCGGGCACACTCGCGCCCGTCCGGGCATCTGTCCATTTCGCCCCGGCAGGCAAATACACGGACCGACCTTCCGCTCCTTGCTCTAGCACCGGAGCCACCAGCAGGTCTGGGCCGAACATGAACTGGTCGTCAACGTCCCAGCACCTCTCATCGTGTGAAAACTCGAGGAGCAACGGCCGCATGATTGGTACTCCAGTTTTGCCGGTCTCTCTTGCCACGGCGTGCAGGTAAGGCCGCAGGCGTTCGCGAAGGAAGATGTGGTCCCTCAGGACCGAGTAAGCCTCCTCACCGAAAGACCAGACCTCATTGGGACCGCCTGTCATGTCCGCGCTCATCGCAGCGTTGGGGAGGCGGTCCCCATGGACGCGGAACAGCGGGCAGAAAGCCCCGTACTCGAACCAGCGCACGAAGAGTTCCCTGTATGCCGGGTCGTCCGGGTCGCCCTTGTAGAAGCCACCGATGTCGGTCGTCCACCATGGAATGCCGCTCATGGCCATGTTGAGCCCTGCGCGGACCTGCACCCGAAGCGACTCGAACGTCGACGGTATGTCACCCGACCAGACTGCCGCGCCATAACGCTGGCTGCCGGCCCAGGCAGACCGGCACAGCAGGAGCACTTCTTCCTCTCCGCAGTCGAGCATGTGCTCGTAGAACCCGCGAGCATGTTCACGGGGATAGAGGTTTGCAACTTCGAGACCGGGACCAGCTGCGAAGTTCAAGCTCGCGGGGAAGTTTGGCTTCATCTCGGGTTCGCAGGCGTCGAGCCAGAAGACGCGGATCCCCGCCTTGTAGTAGTTCTTCTCCACCTGCTCCCAGACGTAGTCGCGGGCTGCGGGATTGGTGGAATCGTAAATGGAAACTCCGATCCAGGATTTAACGCCCCGTTCCGGCCAGGTCGCGTGCACCGGTGTGCTCTGTTCGCTCGAGATCAACAGACCACGATCCAACATGGGCTCGTAATTGGCCGAAAGTGGGCTGACAGAAGGCCAGACTGAGACCATGAGCTCGGTGCCCATGGACTTGAGCTCGTCGACCATCGCAGGCGGATTGGGCCATTCGCCGGAATGGAAGCCCCAGTCACCCAAGTACTCCCAGTGGAAAAAATCGCTCACGATCACTGCCAGTGGGATCCCTCGGCGGTGGTATTCCCGAGCTACTTCCAACAGTTCCTCTTGAGTGCGGTAGCGAAGTTTGCTCTGCCAAAAGCCGCTTGCCCAAGAAGGGAGCTCAGGTGTGTGCCCAGTGGCATCGGCATAATGCGAGAGGATCTCTGTGGGCTTGTCCCCGACAGTCACCCAGTAGTCGATCTGGCGCGCGCTATCTGCGACCCAGCGAGTCCCGTTGTTGGCAAGCTCAACTCGGCCCACTGCTGGAGAGTTCCACAGGAACCCATATCCCCTACTCGAAACCATGAAGGGCACCGAAACCTCGGCATTTCGCTGGATCAGGTCCATGACGAGGCCCTTCTGATCGAACCGGCCGTGGAGGTGCTGACCGAGACCGTAAAGCCTCTCTCCGTCGTAGGCTTTGAAGCGCTGCTCTATGCGGTAGTGCCCGTTGCCGTTCGCGACGAACAGCCTGGGCCCCGGCCACCAAGGATGCGCCTTCTGCTCGGAAAGTAGTTCGCGGTCGTCTTCGGAGCGCCAGAAGCTGACCAGTCCGTCTGGGGAGATCTGAGCCCTGAGCCTCCCGTTGACGAGGGTAGTCCCTTCAATCGTCGCGCCAGCTGACGGGGCCGGGCGAGGTGTGATGAGCGCGCCGGGGAGCTCCTCAGTCAGCTGGGCTTGGCCGGCCAACACTCTGATCGAGTCTTCGCCCCAAGCCTCCAAGCGCAAGCGCTCATGGCCCGAGGAGTACTCGAGCGCTACTCCGGTGTCGTCGATCATCCTGGTACCTTTCTGGATCTTGTCCTCTGATTTCAACCTTTGAGCGCACCGGCCCTGAGCACGTCGAGCACACCGCGATGCCCGAAGGCACGGCGAACGAGGGCCCGCACTCGCTTCCAACACTCTCAGTGACGATCGGCAGCCCCTATGCGAACTGGGTCAACCAGGTTTCGTTCGCCGCGAACATCTCGTCGGTCAACTTCCATATCTCGTCCAGGGAACAGACCGCGGCGGTCAGCGGATCAAGAGCCATCGCCTGGTAGATGGCCCCCCTGTCTCGCTCGAGGTGGCCCTTGACGACAAGCTCCTGCACGGCGACGCTGCTCCGGTTCAAGGAGGCCAGCTGAGGTGGGAGGGCTCCCACCACACAGGGGTGCACACCGCCCTGGTCCACCAGACACGGGACCTCGACGCAAGCCCCGGCGGGCAGGTTGGTGATGAGGTCTTCGTTGGGCACGTTCCCGTTGATGCGAACGGGAGAGCCTGTCTCCACTGCCTGGATGATGAGAGCGCCGTACTCCTCCGAACGCTCGATCTGGATGGGCTCGGTGCCGGCGATCTGCTGGGCAACCTCCTGCTCGTAGGCAGGCTCTTTGAGCCGCATGCTGGCGAAGTAGCCGCCCGTCTGTCCGTAGCCGAACCACGCCGAGTAGTCGGACCCTGCCGACTCGAAGGTCTCCACCAAAGAGGCGAGAAGGTCGGGCCGCTTGCGGAAGTAGGGGAGGTACTCGGACGCGTGCCCGCTCGACTCGGTCACGAAGTAGCCGAAGCGGCGCATGAGCTCGAACCGCACGGGCTCCAAGGCGAGCGTCTCGGGGTTGTCGAGCTGCAGCCGCAGATGGGGGTAGAGGTCGGTGCCCCGGTGCTCGAGGGTGAGGAACCAGGCCTGGTGGTTGATCCCGGCCACCCAGTAGGTGAGCTCGTCGGGTGGCACTTCGCAGTACTCGGCCAGAAGGTGCGCCGTTTGCTGGACGCTGTGGCAAAGCCCCACAGTACGCAGGCCCGACAGGGCGGTCCGCCACGTGAGGATGGCCATGGGGTTGGAGTACTGCAGGACGAGCGCCTTTGGGCACAGCTCCGTCATGTCCTCTATGAGCCCGTCGAAAACCGCCAGGTGCCTAAGGCCGCGGAAGATCCCACCGGGCCCCAAGGTGTCACCCACGCACTGGCTCACCCCATAACGTTCCGGAATACGTATATCGGCCTCCCACTGGTCATTCCCACCTACCTGGATCGTGACGACCACGTAATCGGCCCCTTCGAGGGCCTGGCGACGATCCGTCGTGGCGGAGACACACACCGGTGACCCGGCCGTCTCGGCCATCCGGTTCACGAGCTTCAAGGCACGCGAGAGCCTGTCGGCGTCGATGTCCATGAGCACGATCTCGCTGTCTTGAAGCTCCGGGAACGTGAGGATGTCCCGCGTGAGGTTCCTCGTGAACACCACACTTCCCGCTCCGATGAAGACAACTCGCACGCAAGCTCCCCTCGTTAGGTCAGCGCGCGCCGACGCTACACGGACGGGTTACCGCTTCATGGTGCCTGCGAGCGTCCCGATGACCAACACACGTTGGGCAAAGAGGACAATGATGAAGACTGGCGCAATGGTTGCCAGGCAACGGCGGTCGTTCCAGAACATCACGCAGGGCAGGAAGAAATTGGTCCAGTCGGGCCACCTCTCGCCTCCGCCATCCCTATTCCTTTGTCGATCCAGCGAGCATGCCGGCCACAAGGGTCCGCTGCGCGAACAGGAATACGATGAGTACCGGTGCGATTGCGACGATCGTCGCCATCGCCAGCTCGGGCCGATAGATGACGGCTTGTCCGCCAGTCGCCGCCACCGGGTTGATCGACGGCGAGCTGCCCAGCAGGATCGGTAGGCCTACCTGCAGCGGGTACTGCGAGTTGTCATAGGTCATCACAAACGGAAGGTAGTAGTTGTTCCAGTTCGCGACGAATGAAAAGAACCCGACGAGCCCCACTACCGGCGTCGCGAGCGGCAATGCGATACGCCGGAACACGCCCCATTCGCCGGCGCCGTCAATCCGCGCCGCCCCGATCAGATCCTTCGGGATAGTCGTTGAGAAGTAGATGTAAGCGAGATAGACCCCGAACGGGAAGAACCCGAACGGCAAGATGAGCGACCAGACCGTGCCGACCAAGTGCACGGTATTGGCCTCGAGAAACAGCGGCAGGACGAGCGCTGTCGCCGGCACGATCATCACGACGAGCGTGATCGCGAGCAGCGCGCGGCGCCCGACGAAGTGCGTCAGCGCCAGGCCGTATCCGGCCGGAATTGCAGCCAGTACTGCCAGCGCGGTACCGCCAAAAGAATAGATGGCGGAGTTCTTGAGCCAGGTCAGGACGAGGTCGCCCTCGTAGCCGATGAGATCGTGGAACGTGTGGCCAAATGTTGCGAAGCTGCCGAACGCGAGCGGTGTCTGATCGATGATCTGGCTATCGGTCTTGGTGGGCGCCAGGAGCAGCCAGATAATGGGCCCGAAGAAGAATACAGCGAACACGAGCAAGATGAGGATTGCGACGATGCGGAGGACGTAGTGTCGTGTGCGCATCACTGGACCTCAAAGAGCTTGCCGCGCCAGACGATCAGCACTGCGACGATCAAGCCGAACACGAGAAGGTCGACCGAGATCGCCGCGGCCTCGTTGAAGCGGTCAAGCTGGAATGCGAGGTAGTAGGCAAGCTGATTGGGCGACCACTGTGGGGGGACTTCGCCCCCGGTCGCGATGCCAAGAATCTGCGGCTCCACGAACAGCTGCGTGCCGGCTGCGAAAGAGAGCACGAGCATGTAAACGACCCATTTCCGAATGAGCGGGAGCTTGATTCGAAGGGCGGTCTGAAACACGTTCGAACCATCTATCTCGGCAGCCTCGATCAGCTCAGTCGGAACGTTGTTCAGCGCGCCGTGCATGACGACGATCCATCCCCCAGCACCTGTCCAGAACGCCATGATCGCGAAGAGCACGGGGAGATTGTTTGGCGTGACCGTGTTTGCCAGAAGTGTGTAATGAAGTGCGTGCTCGATGAAGGCAAAAGGACTTGTGGATGGGGTGAACATGAACAGCCAGATGACCACGCTTGCCGCTCCCGCCATAGCTCCCGGAAGATAGAAGATGAAACGAAAGGTCGCGCTGACTCGCCGCGCCAGGTTGTGGACCATGAGCGCCAGCCCCACGACGAGCACCGATTGACTGACCAGCCAGATGGCTTCGAACAACAGCACGTGTTTGAAAGCGGGTATGAACTCAGGCAGGTGATAGCTGTTGACGAAGTTCGCAAAACCAAGGCCATCTGAGGTCCTGAGCGCGAGTGAAATCGCATAGACCGTGGGAGCGACGCCGAGACACAAGAGCATCGCGACGTAGAGGGCGACGAAGAAGTAGCCCGCTGTTCGCGAGCTACCGGCCGGTGGGCGGTCTCGGCGCCACCGGGACCGGCGCCCCCGGCGAACGCTTGCGTGCTCGCCGGGGGCAACCGTGACCAGAGAATCAGTCATGTCGCGCTTTGCTGCGAACTCCCATTAGCAGCCCGAACCGCCGAAGGAGTTGATGCACTGGCTGGTGCTCTTGACCGTCCAGCCGGCCAGCCTGGCGTCGTTCGCCAGAGCCAAGGCGAACGAGTTCATTTCCTTTCCAAGTGTGCTCGGCGGAGTGGAGGTCACGCCCGGCACCACTGTCGAAGCCCAAGCCGAGTCGGTGCTCCACGGGGTGGGGCCCCAACCGTTCCAGACCTCGGCTGCGGCCTTCTCCCATGCTTTCCCGGTGGTGACCGGGTCGGCGAAGACGGAGCCGAACGCGGCGACATAGGAGTCCTGGTCCGGCGCGTAATCGGGCAGGCCCGCGTCGACGTGAACATTTTGGATGTTCGGGCTTGTCGACATGTACTCGGCGAGCGCGGCCGCAGCAGCCGGCTGGCTGGTGTGGCTCGACACGAGCCACAAACCGCCGCCAAGGGCGCCGGTGATCGGTTGGCCGAGGACTGACAACGGCGGCGGATAGGCCGCCATCGTGCCGTCCGGCACCCCGTGCGGCGCCTTGTTGCCGTTCTCGAACACGGCGGTTCCATACCACAGCGGCCCGACCATCATGACGACCTTGGCAGCGGGGAAGCCCCCGGCTGCAAAGACGTACGTGGTGGTGATGGCGTTGCCCTCGAGCCCTGAGTTGTCGAGCAGGCTGTTGATCTTCGTGCAGGCGAGGTTGGTCGGGTCGATCTCGACCGTGCTCGGACCGACGACCTTGTCGAGCGGACACCCGTTACCCCAGTAGATGAAGTCGTCATCGAACTCGTCGCCGATGTCCCCGACCAGGTAGCCGGGGTGGCTCTTCTTGAGCATTTGTCCGTCTGCGACGATCCCTGCCCAGGTCGTCGGAACTGGCGCTTTGCCGAAGAACTTCGTGAACAAACCCTGGTTGACCCAGAGCACGTCCGCGGCGGTGTCATTGCGCAGGCAGACGATCTTGCCCGAGGGGGTGGTGCAGGCGCTCATGCTGTGGCCCGCATAGCCCTTGAGAACGCTCGCCGGGATGTACTTCGCCAGGTTGAGCAGGTCGTTGTAGGGCGCCGTGCCGAGCTGGACAGCGTCGTAGTTCTGCGAGTCGAACATCACGTCCGGCGCGTCCGATGGCCAGCCGATGCGGTTCCACAGCGCGAACTTCGACTGCAGCACGCCGGTGCCATTCTCGTTGCCGTTGTAGATGACCCACTTGATGTTGGCGCCAGGATGGGCCTTCATGTACGCCTGCTCGTAGGGAATACGCGAGGTGTCGATCCAGACGATCAGCGGCTTCGACGAAGACTTCGTTGTTGCTGTCGAAGCCCCCGGCACCGCGAGTGCAAGGCCGGCGACCACAACCACGCCGAGCGCGATGCGGCTCCGTAGCGAGCGACCTCGCCAGGATTTGACGTTGAAAAGTGACTTCATGACTTTCGGCTCAACTCCTTCCGTCTTGTGATGCTTGCTTTCGGTTCAAACTGCAACTGCTCCCTTCCTCACGGCTCGACCACGTATTCGGCGAGCTCGGGCGGATAATCGGGACCTGGATCCAAACCGACGCCCGGTCCTCTTGGCGCGCGAACGATGCCCTTCTCGTCGAGTCCGAGCTCGCGCTGAACCGGGTTCGTGGTGACGAGTGACTCGTAGTACGTGCAGTTCGGGATCGCCATGCAGAGGTGCCTCGCGTAGACGGTGTTCCCATGGGGCTCAGCGCGGAGCCGGAAAGCGTCGGCGAGATGAGCGATACGCATGGCCCCGGTGAACCCACCACGCAGCACCGTGCTAGTGCGGACAAAAGTGGCGCATCCACTGGCGATGAAGTCGGCGGTGTTCATGTGGGCGCCGTCAGAGGTCTCGGCGATGTTCAGGGGCACGGTCACTCGATCGGCGAGCCACTTGTAGGCCGTTACGTTGAATTCGCGCATCGGCTCCTCGTACCACAGGTAGTGCGCGTCCGAAAGTGCGTCTCCGACGTAGACAGCATCCGCGAGGTCGAAGCCGGCCGAGCCGTCGTACATGAGCGGGAAGGTTGCGCCGACACGTTCGCGAACCGCTGTACACAGGGCGGCGTCGCGCCGGGCGTCACCCCAGGCGTGGAGCTTGATCGCCGGGTAGCCGAGCTCTATGCACTGCGTGACGACCTCGAGGTACTCGCCGACGGAGGCAAAGGTCGATGTCGAGGCGTAGGCAGGGATCTCGCGTCGAAAGCCGCCCAGCACCTCCCAGGTCGGCGACCCGTAGAGACGCCCGGCGAGGTCCCACAACGCGCAGTCCACGAGACCGATCAGCCAGATCGGAAACTCCTCTGTCCTGTCGAGCTCCCACATCCGGTGCCATATCCGCTCACGCTCGAGCGGATCGGTCCCGACGAGCTCCTCACGAAGGACGCGCGCGACCAGGTCCTCAAAGACGACAGCGCTCCCGCGATACTGCGTGGCGGCGACGCCGGCGACACCCTCGTCGGTGCGAAGGCACAGCACGGCGACAAGTCCGTCAACGGGGCCGCCTCGAAGTCCTTCACGCCACGCAAAATTGGGCCGGGCGCCCGGTGCGAACACCTTGAAACTCTCGACGTGAGTAATGCGCACCCGTGCCATTGACATCACTCCTATGACGACCGGCTTATGATGTCATACCTATTAGGACAGCGCAAGGAGCGCGGTTCTTCGATCAGGAGGCGTCAGCTCTTACGGTGACGATCATCCGGACTTCCCAGCCGCCCCGCGGTTTCGCCTGCTCTCGTGCCCGGGCGCTCTTCACCTGGGAGGAACTCCGATGCGCAGCTCGATCGGGTACACTAACATACTACGTATGATCAAATTCTTGCGTGACGACCAGCGTCATCGACGGGAGATGAGCCAAGAGTGACCCTGGCGGAACAAGCTTCCACGAGAACCTTCGAAAGCATCCTGGAAGGGTCCGTTCCGCGCAGACCCGCTCGTCTTGCGACCGCCGTGCTCTTGACCATGGTCGACAAGATCGTGGGCGGCGAGCTCCTTCCTGAGTCATCGCTCCCGACCGAGTCCACGCTGTGTGAGGTCTTCGGCGTCAGCCGTACCGTCATCCGGGAGGCCTTGAAGCTGCTCGAGGCGAAGGGACTCGTGCGAGTCAAGCAGGGCCAAGGTACGACGGTGGAGCCGACCGAACAGTGGGACCTGCTCGACCCGCTGATACTCGACGCCGCGATGCGCTACGCCGACACCTTCGACATCCTTGACGACGTGGTCGACGTCCGTGTCGCGCTCGAGTGCCAGATGACATTCCGCGCGGCTGTGCGGATGACAGACGCACAGCTGAGCGAGCTGCACGACGCGTTGATAGCCCTCGAGAGGCTCCTGGACCAGCCTGAGCAGTACCAGCAGGCTGAAGGCGACTACCACGACCTGGTCCTTCGAGGCTCAGGCAACCGTCTCGGGCGATCGATCGTCCACTCGATCCACCCCCGGGCGCGCATCAACATCCGCTACCGCGGAATTGGCGTGAGCGCCGACCACATGATGATGAGCCATCGAGGTCACGCCGCCATATACGAGCGACTGGCCGCACGCGATCCAGACGGTGCAGCCGAGGTGATGCGGGAGCACATCTTGCGGTCCTGGATCGAGCGCAAGGCCAGCGCGCCCAGCACCCAGAGCCCGTGAAAGATGACTAGCTGGCCGACCGAGAGAAGCACCTCGGTCATCGGATCGGACCTGGTGTTTCCTTTACATCGAGTTCCGTTCTGCCTGCGGGCATGCGGCAAACCCGCGAGCTCGATCCGCCGGCCGTGAGCGACAGCTTGCCCGACATCCCCGTAGGCCCTGGTGACATGGAGCGTGTCCGCCTCGGCCATAGCGACATCTATGTGACACGGTTGATGCTGGGCTGTGCACCCTTGGCCGGAATGTACGCCCCCGTCGAGGACAGGAGGGCCGCAGCTGTTCTCGAGGCTTCTTGGGACGAGGGAGTCCGCGCCTTTGACACCGCCCCCCAGTACGGGGTCGGACTGTCGGAAGAGCGTCTCGGCGCCTTCCTTTCCGATCGAGCGGTCGGCGAGGCGGTGATCTCCACAAAAGTCGGCCACCTGCTCGTCGACGCCGACGACGGGGTCGAGAGCGGAGACCTCTTCTACGGAGCACCCAGTCGAAGGCTCGTGGACGACTACACGAAGGACGGTGTGCGCCGATCCATGGCGGCGAGCCTCGAGCGCCTAGGCCGCGACCGCGTTGACATCGCGTTGATCCACGATCCCGACAAGTACGCCGAGCTGGCGCTCACTGAGGCGTATCCGGCACTCAAGGAGCTCCGCGAAGAGGGTGTGGTCGGTGCGATCGGCGTCGCCATGAACCACGCAGAACTGCTCACCTGGCTCGTCGAGCGGACGGAGCTCGACTGCGTGCTGATCGCCGGCTGCTATTCCCTTCTCGGGGTCCCGGCGGCAGACCGGCTCTTCCCCGCGTGTGAGAAGCGGGGGGTGTCGGTGCTGGCGGCCGCGGTCTACCGCAGCGGCATCCTCGCCGACCCGCGCCCCGGAGCACACCTGGACTATGCGCCTGCGCCCAGTTCGGTCGTCGAGCGAGTCAGCCGAATCCGTTCGGTGTGCGATCGCTACGGCGTTCCCCTGGCCACGGCGGCATTGCAGTTCGTCCTCGCCCATCCGGCCGTGACGGCGGCTGTCGTCGGTGCTGCCAGCGCACAAGAGGCTCACGAGAACGCTGGCCACTTCCGGTCCCCGGTTCCCGAGGAGCTGTTCGAAGAGCTCGCCGGGGCAGGCCTCGCCCCGCCGTTGCCGCCAGGCGCGCCTGCGCGCCCAACTTCGCAGCCCACGGCTCGTGAAGGACAACGGTGACTGGGCTCGGCACGGGTGTCTCGCCTGGAGTCGGCGACATCATCGACTCGCATCACCACGTCTGGGACCCTGCCAAGCGCCCCCACGACTGGCTCGTTGCGTTTCCGTCCCTCAACCGGCCGTTCGACTTGAGACAACTCGAGCAGGTAGCGAAGCCACTTGGCGTGTCGGCCACAGTGCTCGTGCAGGTTCTGAACGATCCCGCGGAGACGGAGGAATTCCTGGCGCTTGCCGGCACGAGCGAGTTCATCGTCGGGGTGATCGGGTGGGTCGATCTGACCGACCCCGGAGTCGGAGAGACTCTGGCACGCTTAGCTGAGCTCCCCGGGGGAGACAAGCTCATCGGTGTCCGCCATCTCGTCCAGAGCGAGCCGGATCCTGAATGGCTCCGTCGGCCTGAGGTGCGACGTGGTGTCCGCGCCGTGGGTGAGAGCGGACGGACCTTCGACCTTCTCGTGACCACCCGTGAGCTCCCTGCCGCCGTGGATCTGGCCGAGCATCTCGAGGATGCGACTCTTGTCATCGATCACATAGCCAAGCCGGAGATCGGTACCTCGACCTGGGAACCCTGGAACAGCTTGATTGGCCAGCTCGCCCGCAGCGAGTCGGTCGTCTGCAAGATCTCGGGGCTCGTCTCCCAGGCTGGCAGGCATTGGGACCCAGCCGCTGTTCGTCCCTACGTGGAACGGGTCGTCGAGCTGTTCGGCCCGAACCGTCTGCTCTTCGGTTCCGACTGGCCGGTTTGCACAGCCGTGGCGAGCTATGAGGAGGTGCTCGGTCTGGCCCGTGATCTCGTAGGGCCGCTCGTCGGGCAAGAGATCGACGCCTTCTTTGGTGGCACTGCACGCCGTATCTACAAGCTCACATCGGTTCTTTGAACAGCTCGGCGACGTCTGCCTGCCGGTCCCCAGCAGCGGGGTGTTTCACTCACCCTGGCGGATTCCGAATACGTGCCCGTACTTATGGTCTGGTGTGATCGGCGATGCGCGAACTCCAAACCCAGACTGGGAGCGACCACGACACTGTGCTCGCCCTGCGGCTCGGACCGGACGACGATGTGGCCGTGCTCACCGCCGACGCCACTTCCGGCGCAAAGGTGCGCGTGGACCGGGACGTGATCCGAGCGATCCAAGACATTGCGCGGGGCCATAAGATCGCGTTGCGCCCGATCGCCGCCGGAGATCCCGTGCGCAAGTACGGCCAGATCATTGGGTTCGCGACCGCGACGGTCACCACCGGCGAACACGTCCACTCCCACAATTTGGAGTTCCGGACCTTCTCGCGCGCCCACGTGCCCGGAGCTGGCGCCAAGACGACCGAGTTCGTCGCGGAGGGCGACCGGCTCAGCTTCGACGGCATTGTGCGCGCCGATGGCCGGGTGGCGACCCGCAACTATCTGGGCATTCTCACCTCAGTCAACTGCTCAGCCACCGTGGCGAGGTTGATAGCCAGGCACTTCAACCGCCCGGGCGTTGTCGACGAGTTCCCGGGTGTCGACGGGGTCGTGGCGCTCACCCACGCCGGCGGTTGCGGCATGGACGGCCACGGTGAGGGTCTCGAGGTGCTCCGACGCACCTTGACCGGCTTCGCGCGTCACCCCAACTTCGCCGGCGTGCTCCTCGTCGGCCTTGGATGTGAGGACAATCAGGTGGACGCCCTCACACAGGCGTGGTCACAGCCCGCGGGCACGCCGGTTCGTGTCATGACGATCCAGGACGAGGGCGGGACGACGGCCACGGTGGACAAAGGCATCGCCTGCCTGCGCGAGATGCTTCCTGAGGCCAACTCCGCGACGCGACGGCCGGTACCGATAAGCGAGCTCGTCCTCGGGCTCCAGTGTGGGGGCTCGGACTCGTTTTCCGGCATCACCGCCAATCCGGCACTCGGTGTCGCAGCCGATCTGCTCGTCGCCCAGGGCGGGACGGTGGTGCTGGGAGAAACGCCCGAGATCTACGGGGCCGAGCATCTGCTCACCCGCCGTGCGGTGAGCCCCGAGGTGGCACACAAGTTGCTCGAGCGCATCGCCTGGTGGGAGAACTACACGGCTGCCAACCACGGCTCCATGGACAACAACCCTGCCCCGGGCAACAAGGCGGGAGGGCTAACGACGATATTGGAGAAGTCACTCGGCGCGGTCGCAAAGGGTGGCTCCACAAATCTGACCGGTGTGTACCGCTATGCCGAGCCGATCACGGGAAGAGGGCTCGTGTTCATGGACACTCCCGGCTACGACCCTGTATCGGTGACCGGGATGGTGGCGGGGGGTGCGAACCTCGTCTGCTTCACCACCGGACGTGGCTCGGCGTTCGGCTGCAAACCCGTGCCGAGCTTCAAGCTTTCGACCAATACTCCCCTGTTTCTCCGGATGGGCGATGACATGGACCTCAACTGCGGCACGATCGTCGACGGAGAGGTCAGTGTCGCGGAGATGGGCCGACGCATCTTCCACGCCCTGGTCGACACCGCGTCGGGTTCAAAGACCAGAAGTGAGCTGCTCGGCTTGGGTGACGAGGAGTTCGCCCCCTGGCAGATGGGAGCAGTGATGTAAGCGGAAGACCTGGAAGGCCTCGTCGTGTCGTTCTGCCCCATGATGGGTCTTGGACTCGCACAACCCGTTGATCAGTTCATAGGGAGACGTCGACGACTGGCGCCAGCCAACGCCTCGCCTCCCACTTCTCGATACGGCCGATATGAGTGCTGCGTGTCCAACTCATCCACGCAGTCCTCAGGCAACTGCGGAAGTTGGCGCTCAGTCAAGCACCTGCTTTCCCTTGCGGGACCAAGCCGGAATTGCCTCGAGGCTCAGGGTCGTGTCCACCCACTGCGGTCCGGCAAGGGTGGGTGCGCCGTCAAGACCTACCCATTCGCCGGGTGGCACCCAAAGGTTTAGGCGCCCTTTCGGCTCGAGGACAGGTGCGACGAGCACGTCGCCTCCGAGGAAATACTCGAGGTGGGCCGCTTGACGAGCCTCTTGTTGCTCGGCAAGCACCAATGGAAGCGGTCTCATCATGGGCAGCCGGCGGCTCGCTACCTCGGACGAAGCCATTTCCAGGTAAGACGTCAGTCTCTCCCTCAATCGGCAGGCGCGTACTGCAGCCGCACCATACGGTTCGGGGTACGCCCACGGCTCTCGCCGCCCGCAACCGTGAAAGCGCATCAGTGGCGTCAAAGCCCCCCACTGAGTCCAGCGAACGAAGAGCTCGGGTTCAACCTCGGCCAGGTACAGTCCAGGGTCGTTGTTGTCCGACGCCTGGTAGGCCACCTCGTAACTATCGGGCGACCAGAAGCCGCCGATGTCGTGGGCTACGTACGCGAAGCCAGACAGCGACAACGACAGGCATGCTCTGAAGCTTGCCCGTAGCCCTGCCCAGGTGGAAATGGAGTCGCCCACCCAGTGGCACGGGTAACGCTGAGCTCCGGCCGAGCCAGAGCGACAGAACATGGCAAAGCCGTCGGCCAGGCCGAGGCTGGTGAGGGCCAGAGCCGTTTCGCGCTGGTACATCACCGCATATTCGTTGCGTATCTCCCAACCAGTGCGACCGTCGAAGGCGACCGCCTGTGGCGGCACTTCCTCGCCAAAGTCTGCCTTTAGCGCGCTCGCGCCCTCGCTGGTCACCAGGGTACGAACCCGCTCGTGCCACCACGCGACCGCCTTGGGATTTGTGAAATCGACGAGCAGGCGGTCGGGCATGTCGTTGGTGGTCACCGGACGCCCTTGCCTGTCGGTCAATACCAGGCCAGCGGCGCAGGCCTCGTCCCCGGCGGCTGTCCCCAGGCGCAGGTAAGGGTTATGCCACAGCGAAAGGCGAACACCGCTAGCCCTCAGGGATGAACTCCAGCCCGCGGGCCACCGGTCGCGGTCAACCTCCCAGGCGGTGGTCAAGTCCCGCAGGAGGTTGCCCGGCTGCCAGGAATCGATGTGGACGACGCTGACGGGGCACTCTGCGGCTCTGTAGCCGTCAAGGACCTGGCTGACCTCGCCGGCATTGAGGTAAGAGCAGCGGCTGGTCCAAACCCCGAGCACCCAGGTCGGCAGGATCGGCGGTGCTCCGGTCACCGACCAGTGTGCCTGAAGGATCTCTTCCGGGCTTCCCCAGTAGAAGAAGAGGTCAAGGACGGGGCCTTCGATGTCAAGGGCCATGGTCCCGACATCGGTGGAACCGATGTCGGCGACCGTGGGCGCTCCCGTGTGAGCGAAAACGCCCCAGCCCCGGTTGCTCCAGAACATTGGCACGTTGAGATAAGCAAGGTCGAGGCCAACGATTCCGTGCGGCTCTACGTTGACCCCGCGGCGTAACCGGCCCTTGAGGTTCGGGCCCTGGTAGGACTCGCCGCCGCCAAAGATGTCCTCGTCATGTGCAAGCCCCCACACGTGCCGATAGCCCGTGTTCCTTACTCCAGAAAGCAGAGCTGTCGAGCCCAGCTCCGCGTCGTTGGCACCGTCGGCGACCTGGTACGAAAAGCCATAGGCGCTGTTGCTCAAGCCCGGATCCCAGGTCATCGTCCTGCCTGACCCGGAAACGGCGACGCCACCGGGCACACTCGTCGCCCTGGCTGGTTCGTTCGCCAATCCCGGACTGAGGATCGCGCTCGGCCGAGGAGTTGCGCCTAGGTCTTCGGCCGAGCCGAGCCGGAGCCGGAGGACGCCCGGTACCGGAACGGTGACCTCGGCGTCCAATCTGCGCCCCGATTGCGTCACCACGTCCAAGTGCCCAGACCGCGGAGCGGGTGCCACGCTCAAGTACGGGTCCACTTCGCTTGGGCGCATGAGAGGCGCAGGAGCCAGCAGGTAGTCGAGGGTGCGGGAGTCCATATCAGTTCTCACTTGGGCTGCGTCGCCCCGCCAAGATGCGGCCCCGCCGGAACCCGTCGTGTGTGCCCATACTTAGACCCTATAACTCATGCGTCTTGCGGGCGGACCGGAGACTGAACCCGCCAGGCAGGGTGCGTCCCCAGACGCCGAGGGCCACGGCACTGTAGCGCCAGCAGCCCGGTACCACCGCCACAGGTCTCGTGACAAGCGGTACCGGGCTGCTGTCAAGAACTCATTCGACTAACTCAGTTGATAGCAGCCACCCACGCCCGCGCGTCGGCAGCTGCTACCCCTGACTTCTAGCCGGCCAATATTCCCTTGATCGCCGACTGCGCTGTCTTCAATGCGGACTGCACGGACTGAGAACCCGACAATCCAGCCTGTATGGCTGTCCATACTTCCTCAGAAACCTTCGGGTATTTCGTACCCAGGCCGAGAGTACGCGGATGCGCGTAAATGGTTTGGTTGGCGTACACGCTCCACGCAGCGCCTTCCTGTTGCACGAAGGTCTTGGCAACGGCTTCCTTAGGCGGCAGGTACCCGAACAGCTTCGACAGCGACAACTCCGCCGAAGGCGACTGCATTCCTTCGATGTAGTCGAAAGCCAGTTGCTGGGCAGCAGTGCCACCACTGGCGCCTACCATCCAGTCCTCGCCGCCCAACGGCACGATCACGTGCTGCCCAGCCACACGCACCGGGACAGGGACGATCCCAAATTGCTTGCCGTAGTACATGTGGGCCAGGTTGAGGCCTGAGAAGTTCCAGGGGCCGTTGACCATCATCGCGGCCTTGCCCGCCTCGAACTGGCTCGACGCCGCCGGAGTCTGGCTCCAGTCGAGGCAAGCCTTCGATGCCGATCCGTCGGTTATGAGCTCCTTCCACAGGCTCAGGGCCTGTACTCCCGGCGCAGACGCGATGTTGGCGAACGTGAAAGCGCCGCCGTTGCTCCAGAAGAACGGCTCCCACTGCCAGGTCGTGTCTTCTGCAGCCTCACAGGTCAACGCGATGCCGTAGTGCTGGCTCGTCGTCAGGGCCTTGGCGTCGGTCACAAGCTGTGCCCACGTCTTTGGAGGGGTGATGTTGGCCGCCTTCAGCATGGGGATGTTGTAGATCAACGCGATCGAGTTGAAGCCGGCCACCGGGAGGCTGTAGTACTTGCCACCCGACAGGCCTTCGTCGATCACGGCCGGGAAATACCCCATGGTGCTGAAGCCCTTGATAGTGCTCAAGGGGACTACTTGGCCTGTCGATATCATCGTCGACACGAACGGGTTGTCCACGGCCAACAGGTTGGGCAGGTCTTGGCCCGCGGCTTGTGTCAGAAGCTTCGTGTCCAGATTGGCAAAGGGTACATACTCTCTCGTTATAGTCACACCGGGGTGCGCAGCTTCGAACTGCTTGGCGTACGCGGCCAATGCGGCGATCTGGCCGGGGGTGTTGAAGTAGTCCTCCTCCGTGAGCGTTATTGAGGTCGCGTGTGGAGTAGAGGTCGCGGCTGACACGCCCACCTGCAACAATCCCACCACGACAAACATCGCGGCAGCCACTACTGCAAGCCCCAGGTGCCGCCTTCTCCCTAATACTTTCATTGTCGGTTTCTCCTTCTCTTCTGGCAGTGGACAACCAATTCAACCGTCGTTTACAAGGTGAAACTGCCCAACTTGCTACCTTGGTCTTGTCTCTCACCCCCTTTCTGGTACTTCGATGAGGTAGGCGCGCCCAACCTCACCCGCACCTCTTGCAGCGGCGAGATCGACCTCATCGCTACCCCACCACCGAACCCGCCGTGAGGCCACTTGCGATATAGCGCTGCGCCACCACCAGCATTACCGCGGCCGGCACCATGGCGAACGCTCCAGCGGCCATCACTGCCCCCCATTGCGTCGAGTAGTTCCCTAGATAAGTGTAGATCCCCAGCGTGACCGGCACTATGGTGGCGCCGTTGAGGATGGTCAATGCAAATATGAAGTCTCCCCAGCCATTCAAGAACGCGAACACCGCAACGGTTATCAGGGCCGAGCGCGCGAGTGGTATCACGATGCGTTGGAACGTCTGCCATTCAGACGCACCATCAACTCTCGCTGCCTGCGTCAGGTCGTTTGGCAGGCTGAAGAAGAACGCTCGCAACACGAGGATGGAAAAGGGAATGGCGTAAGTGCCGTCGGCGATAATCAGGCCCGGGTAGGTGTTCACCAGGTGGATCCAGTGGAAGATGACGAACAGCGAAGTGGCGAGGACGATGGAGGGGACTATCTGCGCCACGAGCAGGGCACTGACTATGACAACGGTCACCCGCAAGCGGTACTTCGAAAGCGCATAGGCCGCCGGCACCGCCACGACCAGGGCTAGCGCAGCTGTCCCCAAGCCGACGATGAGGCTTGTCAGCACGTTGCCCGATTGCGCCTGGATAACCGTCCGGTAGTTGGCCAGTGTGGCGGCGTGCGGCAGCCAATAGTACGTGCCGCTGAACAGGGTTTCCGTAGACTCGAATGAGCCCACGATTACCGCGTACACGGGGAACATCACTATTACGAGCGCAGCGAGCGTCGCGAGCGTGCACAGCCACCGTAGGGCCCTCGAGCGCTGCAGGCGAGTCATTTCTCCGCTCCCGAGCTGCGCCTCAAGGAACCCCGACTCATGTACAGGTACAACGGCGCGCAGATCATCGCCAGCACGAGCAGCACGTTGTTGAGCGCGGCACCTTCGCCAAAGGAGAACTGTTGGAACGACAAGTTGTAAGACCAGGTCGTGATGAGTTGCGTCGTGTTGGCCGGACCTCCGCCGGTAAGTGCGATCACCAGGTCGAACACCTTCACGGTGAACACGAACCCGAGGAGCAGAGTGACCTCGATAACGGGCAGGATTATCGGCACTATAACGAGGCGAAGCCTCTGCCAAGCGCCGGCACCGTCGATGAGGGCCGCTTCCTTGACCTGCACTGGCACGTCTTGAAGAGCGCTGTAGAGCAGGAGGGTGAAGAAGGGCACCCCGAGCCAGATGTTCGCGATAAGTACCGTCACTAGAGCCAGGTGCGGGTTGTCCAGCCAGTCAATTGGCTGGTGAACCAATCCGATGTCCATGAGCAGCTGGTTGACCGCTCCACCCTCCAGCTGGAACAGGAACCTGAAGATGAGCCCGGTCACGATCAGCGGCAGCAGCCAAGGGACGATGATGAGCGAGCGTCCCAGGGTCCTCCCCGGGAACCGGAGGGTAAACAGCAAGGCGAGGGAAAAGCCGATTATGAACTGGCCGACCAGCGACCCAAAGGTGAACTCGAAGGTGTGGATAATGGCGGTCCGGCTTGTGGGGTCATCAAGGATGAAACGGTAGTTTGCGAGCCCGGCGAACGGGGCGGTGATATCGGCGATCGTCGCCGGGGAGGTTTGCTCGAAGCTCAGCATTATGTTGTAAATGATGGGCAGGGCGAACGCGAAGAGCACGTACAAGATGGCCGGCGTGAGGAACAGCCAGGCCGCGAGGTGTTGGCGACGCCCGAGCGTGAACCCCCGGGCCTTTCTGACCCCTGAGGTGTGAGCGCCCACCTTTACTTGTCGCTCTCCTACCCTCTGTGCTGGAGCGCCTGTCACCGCGTTCATGTTGGCCCGGGCCAAGTCGGCTCCTCCGTCGCCAGGACGTCGATGCCCGGGTGCCTCATCCCTGGCTTCTTCCGCCGCTGGACAGGGTATTCAAGGCTCCTCCCTGCCGTAAGTACACGGGTATGTGTTCCAGAGGCGCTTCTGCCGTCGTCCAGCCGTTGCCCCTGACAGGGACCCCGGTCCAGGCGTCCAGCCATGCGGCCCCCTCGGGAAGGTAGACGTCCCGCGCCCGTTCGCCGTGCACGGTGACGGGAGCCACCAGTATGTCTGGACCGAGCATGAACTCGTCGCGTACCTCCCACGCCGGCGTCTCGTTGGGGAACTCCAAGAACAAGGCACGCATAGGCGGCAAACCGGTGGCGGTCGCCGTGGCCATCTGGTCCATGACGTACGGGCGCAATCGCTCGCGTATCTCGAGTTGGTCACGGATTATGCCGTACGCCTCATCTCCGAAGGACCAGACCTCGTTGGGGCCCCCAGTCTGCTCCGAACCGACTAGGGGGCCCGGCTCCCTGACGCCGTGGAGCCTGAAGAGGGGACAGAAGACGCCGAACTGGAACCAGCGCACCATCAGCTCTCGAAAGTACGGCGAGCTCGGGTCACCCCCTTTGAAACCGCCGATGTCGGTCGTCCACCAGGGGATCCCCGAGATGGCTATGTTCAAGCCGGCCGGGATCTGGGCGGCAAGTGCTTCGAACGTGGAGTCGGTGTCGCCTGACCACACTGCGGCGCCGTACCGCTGACTGCCAGCCCACGCCGAGCGGCAAAGCAGCAGCACGTCGTCCTCGCCGCTCGCCCGGAGCCCTTCGGCGAAGCCACGCGCGTGCTCGCGGGGATAGACGTTCTGCACTGCCATGCCTGGGCCTAGGTAGTACAAGGCGCCTTCAGGGTCCTCAGGGCGCATCTCCGGTTCGCAGGCATCAAGCCAGAACATCCTGATGCCATAGCGGCCATAACCGTCTGTGACCTTTGCCCAGATGTACTGGCGGGCCTCGGGGTTTGTAGCATCGTAATAGCGCACGAAGGCCGGACCTTTGTTGACCTTGTCCCAGAAGGGGAGGTGAAGAGGCAACGCCCTGGCACTGCCCACGAGCAGCCCTCGCTGGTCCATCTCGGCGTAGTTGACGCTGTCGGGGTTCACAGTGGGCCAAATGGAAACCATGAGCTCGACTCCCAGCTCGCGGAGCTCGTCCACCATCGCTTGCGGGTCCGGCCACTCCGAGGGATCAAATCTCCACTCGCCTTGGCGGGTCCAATGGAAGTAATCGGCGACGATGACTGAGAGGGGCAGCCCCCGACGCTTGTGCTCGCGCGCGACCTCGAGAAGCTCGTCTTGCGTGCGGTAACGGAGCTTGCACTGCCAGAAGCCCGAAGCCCATTGCGGCAGCATGGGGGGGAGCCCGGTCACCTTGGTGTAGCGGCTGACGAGATCGGCCGGCGAGGGCCCCGCAGTTACCCAATAGTCGATTTGCCGCGCGGCGTCTGCGACCCATCTAGTGCGATTCGTGCCGAGCTCGACGCGCCCCACCCCTGCCATGTTCCAAAAGAACCCATAGCCGCGGTTCGAGAGCGCGAAAGGTATGCACACCTCGGTGTTGCGCTGGATGAGCTCGATGACGGCGCCCTTCTGGTCCAACAGGCCGTGCTGATGCTGACCCAGGCCATAGATGCGCTCTCCCGGCGAAGCGTCAAACTTGACCTCACAGCGGTAAAGGTCACCCCCGGCTGGTGCATATAGGCGTTGTGGGGGGGCAGTGAAATGGGGAACACTCTCGCTGAACAGCTCCTCGCCGGTTGAACGGAAGAAGCGCACCAGGGGCGGGAAATCCAGGAAGGAGCCGCTGTCCTGGCTCGACACCTCAACCACAAGGTCGCCACTTTGCATGCGGGCTCGGTCGTCTGAGATCTCGACGCTGACATGGGCGGGCCCGGGCTCAGTCAGAGCACTGCCGGGCGTCTCTGTTATGCAAGGTCCCAGCGTAGAACGAACACGCACACCGCTGTCCCCCCACGCTTCGACTTTGAGGGTCTCACGACCCTCTCGCACCGTGAACCCGGATATGTCGCCCCTGAAGGTTGCCATTCGCATCGCCTTCCTCTAAGAAGATCCCGTTGGCTCAATGGGATGAGAGGATGCCATTCCCGATCGAGCTGTCTTCAGTTCCCCATCCGATGTCGAGGTACGGTGTTGTCTCGAAGGAGAGCTCCCAGGTCCTGCCTTGACTGGCCTCCGACCCAATGGCGCTGCCGCAGCGGGGGCCGAGACCCAGACCCGCATCGCGGTCGAGAGCCTGTTGCCTCGGGCGAAATACGGCACGAAGGTCAGATGTGAGGGTTTGGTGCTGAGGCTGCTCCCATCCTCCGCGGCATAGAGTTGCCGGTCTGGGCCGTCAAGCTTTCCTCCCCAGGCGTGGACAGCCACTTTGACATAACCCTCGAGGCCAGCGGGCACGTCGTAGGTCGCCTCGAGCGGCCGGGCCCCGTCCAGGACAACGTCTTCTATGACCGCACCTTCCCCCAAGTCGTCGGCCTCGATGCAGTGCACCAACGGGCCCCGTTGGACTGCAACACAGTCACGGACGGCATCGACTCTCCAGTGTGGCCTGAGTACCAGCACGGGTATCGAACTAGAAACCTGAAAGCGGTCGCCGGAGCGCCAACGCCTGGGGACCGTGATGTAGGAGCCGTCCCACGAGGTCTCGACGTGTTCGCCGTTCAGCGCTGTTCGCGTGCCTTCCTTGCTGGCCCAATCGGGGAAGCGCAGCGATAGGTCCCAGCGCTCGGTGGAACTGCAGTGCGTCACCTCAATGTCGGTGTCCCCCGACCAAGGATGACCGGTCCGCAGCCTGAGCTCCACGACCCCCCCTGGGACGCTGGTAGCAACTGTCCCGTTGAAGGGCATGTGCACCTGCAACCCAGAGGCATCGCGCGTCAACAAGTAGGCCTGGATGCTCGCCATGAGGCGAGCCAGGTTTGGTGGGCAGCAAGAACACCCGTACCAGCGGAGGCGACGGCTTGGAGAATCCTCGTCTGCACCATCGTGGCCAGTCC
The DNA here is from genome assembly GCA_963807575.1 of uncultured Acidimicrobiaceae bacterium. Lineage (GTDB taxonomy): Bacteria > Actinomycetota > Acidimicrobiia > Acidimicrobiales > Bog-793 > Fen-455. The sequence goes on along the minus strand of CAWECD010000011.1, from coordinate 162,922 downwards.
TCAAGTGCAGTGTGTTGGAGTAGAAGAACTCTGTCCCGTGCCGAGAGACCGCCCCCGCGATCGTGTTCCAGAACACGCGCTCCATCGCTTCGGCATAACGGGCTCGGCCTGTGGCCAGTAGGAGCCTCCAGTTCCATTGAAAGCTCGCAATAGCAGCGCACGTCTCCCCGTAGGCGCGATCGCTCGGTAGTTCATAAGCGTCCCCGATCGACTCGTCGCGATGGCGTGAGCCGTGTGCACCGGTGACGTAAGTCTTGCTGCCGAACAGGTCCTCCCAGATGATCTCGGACGCACGCAGCAGCTCGTGATCGTGGGTTTCGACCGCAACGTCGACGACACCCGCCTGCAAGTAAAGCTCACGCACTGCGTGACCCGTAGCTGATGCTCGCTGGCGGACGGGCGAATGGTGCAAGAAATACGACAGGGGGAACCGGCTGTCACCCAGCAGGCCAGAGGTCGGCAGTCCAACGTCAGCCCTTCCCCGAAGGTCCACCTGCCTGGTGGCGAGCTGCAACGCCCGTACGTCGCCCGTCAGGCGGTAAAACTCCACTAAGGCGGTCTCCACCTCTGGATGACCGCACACGCCCACGAGCCGGCCATCGCCATCGCTCATGGAGAACGTCTCGAGCAAGTGCTCGAAGAGCCTTCTCGACACGGTGAACAAGTCCGGGCGGCAGCCGGTCCGCCGACCGGCCACCGCGGCTTGGAGCAGATGGCCTGCGCAGTAGAGCTCGTGGCCCCAACGCAGGTCCTTCCAGGCCAGATCAGGATGTTGACCCTGGACCCACGAATTGAGGTAGCCATCCTCGCGCTCGAGCGCGCGCGATCAGGGCGCTGACCTCCTCGACGAACTCCTGCACCCCACCGCCGAGTCCTCTGATGCTATCCCAGGCGGCGGCCTCCACGACCTTGTAGACGTCGGAGTCCGAGAAGTGCATGCCTTCGTGCAGCGCGTTCGAGCCGCGGCCCTCAGCCACACGTTCCAAGTTCCGGACGGCACCCGCGGCCCGGACCTGCTCCACGCAATGAGGGAGAGTCCTGGCGCTGTTGCGCCGCTGCCAGTCGCCAAGTTCGCAGCCATCTCCCAACACCACGTCGTGTAGGCCGAGAGGCCGGAAATGCGCAATCGCGCCGCCCGTCGGGCTGACCGGGCTGTCGCCAACGACGCTAAACGTGGGACGCCTGGCCAATACCGGCGGCGCCAGATGGCTTGCTTCCATACTTCCCCTTGCTCGGGTCTGGCCTTTCCCTTGTCACCTCTCGCCGCCAGGTCGTCCCCTGGTGCCTGTTCTCAGCCGGAGGAAACGCTACCTCAATCTGTGGCTCGGTTCAAAGAGCCACGTGAACGAGTTGCCAGTCTTCTTCTGCAAACACTGGACGCACTCAGGTGCAGTAGCGCTTCCTCGATATCTGGGCACGGCGCCACTGCCGAATGGGCAAGCTACGCCTGCGCCGCGGCACGGAAGGCCTGGGTGGCCGGCGAGAACTGGCAGCTGGGTGTTCCTCATCGTGCATATGCTTGGCTCGTGCAGTCGGACCGACAGTCCACGCTCACAGAGGTAGCCCGACTGGCCGGGGTGTCGCTCACCACTGCGTCCAAGGCAATCAACGGAAGGGACCGGATCTCCGAGGTCACCCGGAAACGAGTGCTTCGAGCAGCCAGGGAACTCTCCTACGCCCCCAACCTCGTGGCCAGGAGCTTGGCGAGCGGCCGCAGCAGCACCATCGGAGTCCTGCTCAGGGACCCCATGGTCCACCGCATTGCGATGCCTATTGTCATGGGCGCAGAATCCATGCTTGAACAGTGGCAGCTCTCGGCGATCATCGCGGACGCCCGAGAAGTTGTCGACCGCCTCGCTGACCTGGCGGCCATGCTCCGCCAGCGGCACGTCGACGGCCTGCTCATCGTCGGGGACAACCAGGGGCTAACTCCTTCGATCAGTGCCTCGGCCAAGATCCCAAGCGTTTACGTTCATGGTCGGACAACGAACCCGAGGGATGTCGTCCATCTTGTAGACGACTTCGCAGGTGCGGTCGCCGTCGTCAACCACCTGGTCGAGGTTGGTCGGGCCCGCATCGCCCACATCACCGGTCCGGAGTACTCACCGGCGGTCCAGCAGCGAGTCCTGGGGGTCGGCCACGCCCTCAAAGAGCACGGCCTACAGCTTGTCGGCGGCGTCAGGTACGGCCAGTGGTCACAACGCTGGGCACGCCAGGCGGCGCGAGACGTCTTGGCGGACGCTCCTGACCTAGATGCCATTGCCTGCGGTTCGGATCAGATTGCAGCCGGGGTAGTCGAGACAGTTATCGCCTCTGGCCTTAAAGTCCCAGACGATGTCGCCATCACGGGATACGACAACTGGACAGTCTTCGCCGAGGAGACCGACCCCGCTTTGACCACGGTCGACATGAACCTCGAAAAGCTGGGCGCCGCTGCGGTGAATGACCTGTTCGCGATGATCAGTAGTACCCGGGTGGGGGGTGGTACCCGTCACCACGAAGGGACCCTGGTGATCAGGGGGTCGACTGATCGCCAGGTGCCCTGACCTCTTCTCGCCTTCCGCCGGCAAACGCCGCACAACCGACACCGGCTCGCGCCCGTCGACGTGGGTCCCGTCCGTCTCCTCGTCCGGGAAGTGCTGCCCAATCCGCCGCGTCGTAACACGCCTTACTACCGGTAGATAGGCCGAGGCCGGCGCCTCTCGGTTGTCCAGAGGTTAGGTTTGTCTCTAATGATCGAGCATGCAAGGTTCGGACGAACCGGTCATTCCAGCACTCGGGTGATCTTCGGCGGTGCGGCGCTCGGCTCGACAAGCCAGGAGACGGCTGACGGCGTTCTCGAGGTGCTTCGTGAGTACGGCGTCAACCACCTCGACACCGCCGCCAGCTATGGCGACTCCGAGCTGCGGATCGCGCCCTGGCTGGTGGGCCACCGTGACGACTACTTCCTCGCGACCAAGACAGGCGAGCGCACCGGCGATGCGGCCCGGGGCGAGCTCGAGCGTTCGCTCTCGCGTCTCGGCGTGGACCACGTGGATCTCGTCCAGCTCCACAACCTCGTGGAGGAGGAAGACTGGGCAACAGCGCACGCTCCCGACGGAGCACTAGCGGCGTTGTGCCGGGCGCGCGACGAAGGACTGGTGCGCTTCATCGGTGTCACTGGTCACGGCGTTAGCATCCCGCGGATGCACCTGCGGAGCCTCGCGCGCTTCGACTACGACTCGGTGCTGCTGCCCTACAACTTCACGATGCGCACCGACAGCCGCTACCACGACGAGGTCGAACAGCTGCTCGCGGTGTGCCAACAGCGCGACGTCGCCGTGCAAACCATCAAGGCCGTAGCCCGTCGCCCCTGGCCGACGGATACGACCCGCGACAGGCGGAGCTGGTACGAGCCGATCGACGATCCCGGTGCCATCGCCCGAGCCGTGCACTACGTGCTCGGAAGGCCGGGCCTCTTCCTCGACTCTTCGAGCGACTTCCACCTGCTTCGGCACATTCTTGAGGCCGCTTCGCGGCCAGCAGCGGTACCGTCGGACGACGAGATGGCAGACGACGCCCGCTCGTTCGACATCACCCGATTGTTCGAAGACGTGGAGCCCGAGCGCATCTAATCCGAGCAGCACACCTCATACAGGTCGACCTCGAGACCGCGCTGCTCCTCCGGCAGTGGACCCTCGGCCTCGACTGCCACGGCCTGGTGGGTTGGGGCAGATCAACCGTGACGGCCTACCGACCGTCATCGACCCCCTTACGCATAGCATCGAGTCACGGACGACAAGGAGATGGACCAGGTAGTCAAGGAGCTGCTGCGCCTTCCCGGCGAGACCGCGAAGCACCGAGCGGCCATCTCCCGAATCGCCGCAAGACGACGCGAACTCGCCGGACGCCTCGGCGAGGCGATCGGGCCAACGAAGGCGGCACAGAAGCTCGGGGTCAGCCGACAAACGTTCTGGCAGATCTTGAACCCTGATCAGGCCAAGCAAATCAAGATGCGGTCGAAGACGAACGCCCACGGGCGCACACGTGAGCCCTGAAACATCGGGCTCCGGACGTCGACGACGTACCGCTCAGCAGAAGCCGACCTCCATCGTCGAGTGGTATAGGCAAGGAACCGCTCGAGGAGCTCGGCTCGTTCGCGGGACGAGCTGGTCTCGGAATGGCGCGCGTCCTCATGGTCTCCCAGTGCAAATGGGTGCCGTCACTATCCGAGCTCCCTGCCGAGGACGCTCTTGGCGAAACCCCCCGTTTCCTCGCTACTGACGACCTGGCGCAGACGCTCGCGCGTTTCGTCGGCAGCGCCACAGTTGGACGCGGCCTTCATCGTGTGGGTGTAGGCGCTCCAGACGTCGGCACTCGTCACCTCGTAGCCATAGCCTTCAGCCAGCCAGCGGAGGGCGAGAAGTCCAACTTCGAGCGAGAATGCCGGCTCCTCGTCAGTGAAGTCTCGAGCGGTCCGGATAAGCGTCTTCGGGTCGCACGGGCCGCTGCTCGCGAGGGCAACGGCCTCGTCGTAGAGACCGGCCTCCTTGGCGGCGGCAAATCACTTCGCTCCGTCGCCGGGCCCCGTGTCTACAAGATCGGCGAGTAGCTCGCTCGGGCTCTTCCGCGGGTACCTCTTCGCGACGGCCCGGAATGTTGCCAGGTAGGTGCCGCACCGGTTCGCGCGCAGGCCGTAGCGCTCGTACGCCTCCTCGACGAGTCCGGAAGAAAGGAGGATCTCCTCGCACATGGCGTCGATCTCGTAGTCCGACACCCACGGCGAGCGACACGACTCGGCGAAGCGGATGGCCTCGGCCTTCTTGCTCATAGCAACGAGCGCTTTCACGGCCCACCGCTTGTAGGCCCAGATGGCGTCGACTCGGAGGATGTCAACGATCTCCTCGTAGCGCTCGGCGGCGTACAGGGCGCTCAGGCAGGCGGAGGTGCCGTGAAAGAAGCCGTGCAGCTTCGGGTCTGGGCTGAGCGCCATGCGTGTGATGTCGACCAGCTCGTCGGCCCAATGAGAGGCGACCTCCTTCGAGGCGCAGAGCTCTCCCCAGTGGTCGGCGAGTGTTTCGATGAAGGGGATCGCATCGGCTTCGTGAGCTGCCCAGAGCCGATCGAGCCACTGTCGTCGTGTCTTTGGGTCAGCGGGCGCGGCGGCGATGATCGGGGCGAATGCCTCGATGGCGTGGTAGACAGCCGTCCCGATCGCTCCCGACGAGCTGTCGACGTGCTCGAGCGCCGGCGACACCCGCTCGAGGAAGAGCACCGCTCCTTCGGCGCCGAGCATCGAGTCCCGCCTGGTGACTGCCTTGACCTCGCTGACGGCCTGCTTCACGCGTTGGACGGCCGGCTGGGAGCGCCAGCCGAACGAGTGGCGGCGAAAGCGCGCCCGGAACTCCCAGCGGTAGGGCTGTTCAGTCACTCTTGCGCTAACCGGTCGGTGACGATTCGCTGTGCCGATCCTGGAGTTATGCGCGCCGCCTTCTCCCTCTCCACGTCTCGCGACTCACCGATTGCCACCTCTCCAGAGATACCTACCGACGAATGCGTAGCCGATTGGAAGCACATTGGACAAGGGCAATCCGATGTCTGCTTTCGATGTGCTGGCTGTTCTTCACAGCGAAGATCACCCGAGCACCCAGCTTCAGTGGCGGATCTTGATACCTACATCACTCGAAGGAACATCAAGACGTCCTCGCCACCGGCGAGCCAGTTGGCGCCCGCTCTCGGTGTCGACATCCTGTTTGCAACCCCCTCGCGGCGCTCGTTCGGGGACCATCACCAGCAGCAACTCGATCCCGGAGCATCATCCCGCCTCGTCGTTGAGGCACTCGATCGAGAAGATGCCGCGTTCGTCGCGCTCGACCCCGTGGATGTCATGAGCGAACCCCGGGAACTTGGCGTCGAAGGCCTCCAGGGCGAGCAGGTAGCTGAGCACTGGGCCGTCGAGCGTCCCGGCACGCTCGCCGGGCATGAGGATCGGGATGCCCGGAGGGTAGGGCACGACCATGACAGCAGCGACTCGGCCCGCCATCTCCGAAACCGGTACTTGCTCGGTTCGCCCACGCACCAGACGGCGGTAGGCCTCGCTCGGGGTCGTCACCGGCTCCGGTAACTCGGCAAAGGCCCGGTCGAGCAACTCGATCGTGGCGCGAGCGCGGACCTCGACGTGCATCTCGTCGCAGAGTTCCCGCAACGTCATGTCGCCGTAGCGGCCAGGGTAAGAGGCGACCAGGTCCGGGATCGCCTGTGTAAGAGACTGTCCCGAGTCGTAAGCGCGCTTGAACCCGAGGAGGCCTTCGAGCAGCGTCCCCCACTTTCCTCTCGTCGTGCCTATGGAGAAAAGGACGAGCAGGCTGTAGTCGCCCGTCTTCTCGACCTCGACGCGTTGGCTGTCGAGGTAGCTGGAAACGACGGGGGCGGGGATCCCGGTCTCGGCGAGATGACCCGCAGCGTCGACGCCGGGGGTTGTCAGGGTGACCTTGCTGGGATCGAGAATGCAGTAACCGGAGTCGAGCTCGCCGAAGCCGTGCCATGGCTGATGGGGTTCCAGGCTCCAGCAGGAAGGTTCTGTCTCGAGCAGCTCGTCGGGCGCGTCCACAAAGGGCAACGCCGCGTTCGTCCTCGGATCGTGGACCTCGTCTGGCTGCCAGACGCCGAAGAACCACGGCGCTCCCCCATCAGGGCTCTTCGCGAGCTCCCGGGCGACGGTGACGATCCGCTTTCGGAACTGCACCGCCTCACGGATCGCATCTTCCACAAGCGCAAGTCCACCAGGGCCGTCCATCATCGCCGCGGCGACGTCCAAGCAGGCGATCATAGGGTAGAAGGGCGACGTCGAGCCGTGCATCATGTAGGCCTCGTTGAACCGTGACGGCTGCAGCGGAGCGCGATCGCTCGGGCGGATGTGGATCATCGAGGCCTGCGAGAAGGCGGCGAGGAGCTTGTGGGTCGACTGAGTGGCGAAGATCGTCGGGTCCGCTGGTGCCGGCCTCCGGTCGTGCATGGCATATCGATTGGCGTACAGCGGGTGAAAGCGCGCATAGGCGAACCACGCTTCGTCGAAGTGCACCCTCGGGACAGTCTTTCCCAAGAGCTCGACGACCCGATCGGCGCGATAGCACAGCCCGTCGTAGGTCGAGTTCGTCACGACGGCGTACACCGGTGTCATCTCGGCGGCGTTGTTGGTCAGTGGGCTTGCGGCCACCGCGTCGGCGACGGCTTTGGGCGAGAGCCTCGCCGGAGGGATCGGTCCGATGATCCCGTAACCGTTGCGCGACGGCATGAGGTAGACCGGAATCGCGTCGGTGACTGTCAAGGCGTAGTTGACCGACTTGTGGCAGTTGCGGTCAGCCAGTACGACATCTCCAGCCACGACGCATGCGTGCGCGACGATCTGGTTCGAAGTGGAGGTCCCGTTCAGCACGAAGTAGGTCGCGTCCGCCCCGAACACCCTGGCGGCGTTGCGCTCCGCTTCTCCCACGACTCCCGAGTGGTCCAGCAGTGAGCCGAGCTCTGCGACCGAGACCGAGAGATCGGTGCGGAACAGGGTCTCGCCGTAGAAGTCGTAGAAGGCCTTGCCGACCTGTGACTTGCGGAACGCCGTCCCCCCAGCATGCCCGGGCGTGTGCCAGGAGTACTCATGGGACTCAGTGAAGTCCACCAGCGTTCGGAAGAACGGAGGTAGCAGATTCTCGGTGTGGCGACGCCAGGCGTAATCGATCCGCCCGGCTACAAAGCTCGGCGTGTCCTCGAACACCAGCACGAACTCCTGCACGATCTCTTCCACAGCGAGCGGGACGTCGTCAAGATCCTCCCGCTCGACCATCAAGAACACCGGCACGCGCACGTTGTGGCGAAGGGCTTGGTCGAGGACAGCCATGGCGGGTCGCTTGCCGCTTTCGTACTCGAGGTTCCAGTCCAGAAGCAAGCAGCCGAAGGACGGATCCGAGGCTACGAGGGCGGCGGCGTCTGTGATCGAGCTGGAGCGCACGATCTCATGGCCGAGCACGGCCAGCTCGGCGACTATCCGCCGCAGGGTCTCACCGGCAAGACGTTCACGTTCCGGGCCGGCCACGACGAGAATCGGAAAGGCGGAACGGTCGAGCACGCTTCGGCTGGTCATCGGCCCGCTCCGCTGGGGACAAGAGATGTCGTCGCCACGGCGAACTGGCGCTCCCACTGAGACAGCGACATGTCGAGCAGCTTGCTGGCGGGGTTCGGGACGGCTTTCCTCGCCAGCACGACGTAGGGGGCGCAGGTCAGCCCACACCCGACGTAGCCTGCTGGCACCCATTCTGTCTTGAAGCCGACGAAGATCTCCTTGTACTTGACGCCCTGGTCCTCACCACAGAGCACGACGGAGTCGACAATGTGCTCCATGCGGGCATGCAGGGCGTTCTCGCGCTCGGCGGGCGTGTCGCCGGCGACCTCGTGTCCGACGTCTTCGATGAAAAGGCTGGAGTCGCGTTCGCGGTCCTCCGCGATCGAGAGCGCTATGGCAGACCACACCGAAGTGGGGCCACTGATGGTGACGTCTTTTGTCGCGCAGATCACGTGCGAGCCGGGTAGCAAGGGGAAGCGCCGCGACTCCGCCGTCCCGAACAAGGCCTCCCCCGCCTCGAGCAGGGGTGCGACCGGGAACACTTGGATCTCGACCCCGTCCGAGCGCCTCCTTGTCATCAGCGTCTTGGTCGACCCGTCGCTAAGGCCGTCGTGGCGGGCGAGGTCGTAGCCCCACACGGCACCGTTGAGGCCCGAGAACGACGAGGCGGCGATCATGTTGATCTGCCCGGCGTAGGCGTCGTTCTTCTCCGCCCGGTCGTAGGAGACGATGCCTTCGAGCACCGAGTCCATGGTCTTTGCCACCGTGCCCGTCGAGAGCTTCAGGACCGAGACGTAACCGATCCCGCTCGAGCCCGGGTTGCCGTAACCGTCGCAGTAGTCGTCGAAGGGGCCGACCGCTCCGTTGACGACTTCGGCACGATTCATTGGTGAGTGCACTCTCTGAGCTCCTTTGTGGGTGGCGAATTCACGAGACTTTGAACTGCGAAGTACCGGGCCCTCAAACCGGGGCCGGGGCGGGCGGCTCGACCAGGTCACTCGGCGATTCCTGTTTGATGTCGAGGAGGACCGGATCCGGGTGCGTGATCCTCCAGTTCGGCTTCTTGAAGATGTCGGCCAGGAACGGCGGGATCGAGCAGACGACGATGCCGACGACCATCACCAGCACATAGATCGGCGTCGACCAGTGGGCGATCCCGGTTGGCGGGAAGAAGCCGAGGACGAGCCCGAATATCGAGCCGAGTATGCCCATGCCGCCGACGACCCACATGCCGAGGCGCTTTCCCCCTGGGATCCGGTAAGGGCGAGGTGTGCCGGGCTCCGTATAACGAAGCCGGATGCCGGCCGCGAACATCATGATGTACATGAGCACTGTGAGCTGGATCGTCAACGCGGTCAGCATCCAGTAACCAGTGCTGACCCCGGGCACGAACAGGTAGAGAAGGGCGAACATCGTCCCAAGGACGCCTTGGGCCAGCAGCATGGCCACCGGGACGTGACGCTTGTTCACATAGTGAAGCTCGGGCGGCAGTTCCCCACTGCCCTCGGCAGCGTAGACACCCTCGGACGGACCGAGCATCCATGTGCTGATCAAGGCAAGAGTGCCCAGCCCCACGAGCGCGGCCATGACCTTGGTTGCCCAGATGCCGAGGCCGAGGCGGGTGAAGAAGTCTTGGAACGCCTGCATCAACCCTGCGACCAGACTGAGCTTCCCATCTGGGACAACGAAGGAAATGGCAAGCGTGCCGAGAATCGAGAGCACGAGGATGAGCAGGGTCGACGCTGCCACGGCGCGGGGGTAGTCCCGCCGGATGTTCTTCAGCTGCTTCGCGGAGTAGCCGGCCATCTCGACACCTGCGTAGCCGAGGAGCACCCCGGCGAAGAAGACGAGGTTGCCGATGCTCGAGAAGCTCGGCAACAACTTCGATGCGTGAAAGGGAATCGCGTTTGGTCTCCCGCTCACCAGCCAGTAGAGACCGAGGGCGATCAGTACCGCGATGGGTATCAAGGTCCCGACAACCACGGCGGCGTTGTTGAAGCGAAGGATGTTCTTCAACCCCAGGAAGTTGGCCAGTGTCATACCCCAGAACACAACCAGCATGATGATGACGAGATACCACTTGTTGTTGGCCAAGTTCGGCTCGAACATGTAGGCGATCGTCGCGGCGACAAACGAGAGCACCGTCGGGAACCACACGACGTTCTCGATCCAGTCGAACCACACGGCAAGGAACCCGGCCCTGGGCCCGAAAGCTGCGCTCACCCATGCGAACATGCCACCCGCCTTGGGCCAGCCCGTGGCAAGCTCGGCTGCCACGAACGAGAGGGGGATGAAGAAGAAGATGGCGCCGAAGACGTAGAAGAAGATGCTTGCCCAGCCGTATTCGGCCGTGCTCGGAAAGCCCCGCAACGTGAGGATCGCCGCGACCGTGATGAGCGCGATACCGGTGGGACCCACCAGGCGCTTCTTGGCCGCTGGAGGAGCCGCGGCTTGGCGAACGACGGGGTGCCTACTGCGAGCTAGGCGTTCTGCGGGCATATTCTTCCCTTCCAATTTCCGACCAGTTCAACTGACCTCGGACAAGTGATCTCATCGCTCTCGTTCCTCCCGACGCCTCTTGGCGCCGCTCTCGGAATACGGGACAGGGTGATTACCGCCCAGCTCGACGAACCGCTCGTTCAGGGCATGGGCGATCACCTCGCGGTCGTGCGCGCTCGGCTCGAGAGCGCCGCAAAGGATCGCCTCCAGCTCGAGGGCATCGTCCATGCCGCCGAGCTCGAAGTAGCGCAACCACAGGTCGCCGTGGGAGAGACCGGCGCTGTTGCGATACCGGTCAAGCATGTCGGCCGGCTGCTCAGCCGCCGATATCTCAGCCATCGTGGCTTAGCCTCGGTTCGCTTTCCGCGGTAAGCCGGGACCGCTGGGTGGAGGCCACCACGTCTTCTGCCCACTTCCGAAATGGCCGGTTTGAGGTTCGCGAGTAGTTACAGAGCATGCTGTAGGCCCCATCAGCTTCGACGCCCTCGCGTTCCATGATCACGCCTTCGGCCTGGGCGATCAGCCGTCGGGTGGCCAGCGCCTCGTTGCGACGACTGGAGAGCTGCTCGTCAGTCACATCCACGCCGGCGCTGGTGAGCACGAGCGAGGCCTCCGTGGCGAACACCGATGCCAGCTCCTGATCCTTCGGCGCGAAGGCCATCGCGGTGCGGGAGTAGATGTTGAGGGCTCCGACCGGTCTGTCCTCGGCCAGTAGGGGCGAGGACAGAATGGCATTGATCCCGAGAGCCTGAGCCCTCGGCGTGAAAGCGGGCCAGCGGGTCTCGGTGTCCAAGGACTCAGCGTGGAACCAACGTCCGTTGACCGAGGCGTCGACGCAGGGTCCCTCGCCGGTCGCGTACTGGCTGGCGTCCATGTCCGCGATCGTCTGGTCGCTCGCCGCCACCGTGGCGAGGTGTCCATGGCGCCGCAGCGACACGCTGACGCCATCGGCACCGCCGACCGTAGCCCGGGCCAGTGCCACCACTAGGCGCAGGGCGCTGTCGACGACTTCGGTGTCGGCGGCGATAATTGTGATGTTCCCAACGTGCGGAGGCAAGTAGTACGGCCCAGTCCCGGGAACCGCTTCGGCAATCTCGCTCGACTGCTCCGCGTCAAGGTGACAACGAGGCGAATCGGGGTTCTCCAGCAGAACCACTCTTGCCACACCCGTGATGTCGAGCAAGCCGAGGATCATGGCCGAAGGTGAGCGAATGGCGAGTGTGCCGCCCGAGCGCTTGTGGCGCGACGCCAGGGCGGCAAGCATGCCCAGTCCCCAGCCGTTGATAAAACCCAATTCAGCGAGGTCCAACACCACGGACCGATGCCGTTCGATGACGGCGTCCAAAATGGCGCTCAGCTCTGGCGCGTTGACGCGGTCCACCTCGCCTCGGATGGCGACCACCGCGCGTGCATTCTCAAAGCCAACCGTGATCGCAAGCTCTCCGAAAGGATCCTCCGCCGCCGTCACTTCGGCACCACACTCGCTCACGGCTTGGTCCGAGATGCGCCCGTTGCCCACCACGCAAGATGAGTTGCTGCCAATGAGACGTCCCCCGAAATACCGGGGACAGTGCCGGCACGCGACGCCGAGAACGCTTCGGGCGACAGCACGGGACTCGACACGAAGTCTTTGCCTCCGAATGGCGGCTCATCACTCAGGCCGCCCGCGACGCCCCTCACTGCCGAAGGTAAGGCCGACCCTACACCTCAAGAGCCGGGTGGACAAGGGTGGCAGTTTGGTAATTTCGCGACGAGACGCTGTGAACCCGGGGAGCAACGACCGAGCGAGGCGCCGTGGACTCAACTGAGCACGAGACCAGCACCATCGAGGACTCCGCCCTCGCCTCGGCCAACGCTTTCACCGAAGCCGCTCGGGCCCTGTTCCTGGCCGGCAGCGTCGCGGACATCCTGGCGCGGGCAGTGGACCTCTCCGTTGTCACCATCGAGGCCTGCGAGTTCGCCAGCGCCTTCCTCCTCGAGGGAAACGAGGTCACCACTCGGGCGTGCACCGATCCGATCATGGCCGAGGCCGATGCCCTTCAGCTACGCACCGGTGAGGGGCCCTGCCTGGATGCCATCGCCCACAAGCTGACCTGCTACGCCGACGAACTGGGTACCGACCCCCGCTGGCCAAACTTCGGGCCCGAGGCTGGCGCGTTGGGGATGCGCAGCCTGCTGGCACTCCCGATGGCGACCGACGGCACGCTCGGGGCCCTCAACCTGTATGCCCGCTACCCCCAGGCCTTCGGGGTCATCGACCGGGCGAGGGGGCTGCTGCTGGCGTCAATGGCCGGTTTCGCCTGCGCCGCCGCGCGTTCTCACGAGGACGAGGAACGCCGTGCCGAGAACCTTCATGCCGCCTTGATCACCCGAGAGCTGATCGGCCAAGCCCAAGGGATCCTCATCGAACGCGAGCGGATCACCGCTGACCAGGCCTTCCATGTTCTGCGTCAGGCCTCGCAACATCTCAACGTCAAGCTGCGAGAAGTCGCTCAAGACCTCGTCGACACCGGCGAGCGACCAGATACCGGGTCACATCCAGCTCCGTGATCCACGAATCAGAAGCTCAGGAGAAAGGTCAGAAGACTGAGTAGGTCCACTACAGCACGCGCTTCTTCCGTCTTTTTGTCCGCGAAGTGCCGCTCGCCGCCAAGTCCGGCCCGTAGTGACACGCGATACTACGGGTCACTTGGCTTCGGGCTACCTACTTGCTACCCGGGAAAGGGAGTCCCTGGCGGCTCTCGGTCACCGGGGCACTACGGTGACTGTGCACTGCAACAGGGGAACCCTGCTCATTCGTGCCTCCGCGGTGACCGAGGTCGAACCGAGATTCTCGAAAGACTGGCATCGCTCTCGCCGCCGCTGAGAACCCCGGTCGCGACTACCTGGAGCAGTTCGGCCGCGCCTTGGCGCTCCTCGAGACCGGACTGCCTATCCGATCGCCGAGGACGTCGCCTCGGCGGTGCCGAGGTTACGCGTGCGACAACGGCCGCCGGGCCTCATGCCTTCGGTTTCTTGGCCGACTCCTCGTAGACGACACCGACGAATGCAGGGGTCCCCGTCTCATGGGCGTAGTCGGCCGTGAATGGCTTGGCGACGTGGGCGAAGGTGCCTTTGAAAACTCCGCCCGAGAGCAGCAGAAGCGGGAGATCTGCGTTGGCCGAGACGTGGCCGACAACAACTGGGTCAAGGCTGCCCCCGGCGATGAACCTGCCCGGGCCGGCGTAGCGGGGCGAGACCAGCTGGAACTGCCCGAAGCTTCTCGGGCTCGAGACCTCCGCCACGATCGTCCCGTCGCTCTTGTTGGTGAAGGCGGCCCCCGACTCCAGGAGGTAAAGAGCCCCCGAGCCGACCTTGACGGTCCCGTCGTTGGTCGCTGCCGCCGGTGCATTGTCTTCGAACTCGCCGCCGGTCACGCTCAGCGTGCCGGAGTGCTTGTTGGTGAGTCCGGCCTCGTACTGGACGGGCCAGGAGGGATCTTTCACCTCGACGAGAATGGTGCCGCTGTTCACCAGGGCACCGTTGTTGAGGACCGCCGGGCCCCTGTCTTGGATCCCGAGCCCTGCGCCTCGAGGGCGATCGTGCCGTCGTTGACGACCGTGCTGGCGTCCAGGCCCAAGGTGGTGCCGTTGTAGTTGTCCCCTCTGTAGTTGTAGGCCTCCCCTACGACCGTGATCTTCTGTCCGGGTGGGATCGTGCCTTTCACCTGGGCGGAGATCCAGTCCACGAAGAACTGGGCCGCGCCGGACTTGTCGAGCAGTATGCCCCGCCGCCGAGCACGACCTCGTTGCCCTTGATCGCTCCCCCGGCCTGGGTCCAGGTGACGGCTCCCGCTGTCTGGTTCGCCGTGATCGACCCGTCATTGACGAGCGCCCCGTAGTTGGCGAAGCTCGCCGGCCCCCCGAAGTTGACCTGCAAAGGTATGAGCGACATCGACGCCCCGGCGGAGACAGTGAGGTTGCCGTCGTTGGTGATGGCGTCTTCTTGCAGCTGTCCCGACAGGTCGCGCACACTCGCGTGTGGCTCGTTGACCAAAGTGGCCTCGAGCTGAACGAAATTGGCGAGCTTGTCGTTCGGGGCCTGCGTCTCGGTCTCGATCGTGCCGAAGTTCAAGAACTCCCCCCCGCCCACGGTCGCGGCGCCACCCGGAGGGGTGCCCGTTGGTGGCTTGGTGCCGGCGCTGGTCGAGTCGAGTACGAGATTGCCCTGGGAGATGATAGTGCTCGTCGCTGTCACGTTCAAGAAAACGGTAGTCACCTGCTCATTGCTGTTCGAGGTGCTCCCCTGCCCGACGACGTCGAGGGTCTCGATCCCGCCCCCGCCCGAGGCACCGATGGTGATCGCCGCCACGCCGGCACCGTTGTTGTTGGGGTCGGCCGTGCCGATGCTCCACGGGGCGAGAGTGACGGTGTAGGTGCCCGGAAGGGTGATGCAGACGTCGTCGGTGTTACCGGGGATCTTTCCGGTGCTCCAGTTGGCCGGCACGCCCCAAAGACCGCTCACAGCGGCTTTCCAGGTGTCGGTGCAACCCGCCGCGTGCGGGCTGGCCGACGTCTGCGCGCCAGCCGCCGGTATCGCGACGGCACCGAGCAATAAGGCACCGGAGAGCAGTGATCGACTACAGGACATCTCGGGACGGCCTTTCACTCGGATGGAAGCTCGGCCTTAGGCTCAACGCGCCAAGACAACGTTCCGAGGGGGACATGATCACGAGGACACGGTGACTGGTGACAGTCGTCACGTGTGTGGTTGGACTGTGCGTTTCTGTCAGCGCCTTGAATGGAGCCGCCGCTGCAGGGACGAAGCCCCAGGAGTCAATGGGATCTGGCTCGCATACGCGTGGGCGACCGGGTAGGGCAAGCCCAGCAGCCCCAACCAAGCCTTCCTGCTGAACAACACGCCGGGTTCTGCTCGCGTCACCGGCACCCTGACGGAGTTCAGATCCTGGGGACTTTCTCACCCGTGACCGGCAAGACAACACTTTAGGTGGGCGTACAAACAGGCGTTACGCAGACGACGAACTATCACGTCAAGTTCGTGTTCAAGTCGAACGGTACAGCCATGCCTCTGTGCGGGTTGGATTGAGGAGTAGGACTCACAATCGAGCTGCTCGTGACTGAAGTGACCCGGGATCCGCAGTGACAAGAGTCGTGGCGGGGCAGCCGTAGCGGGTGTCTACACCGGGCGTGTTCCCCGCCGCAGCTGCATACATGAACTCGATGAGCAGGCGCCGGCAGGTCGTAAGCCTCTCGAAGCGGCTCAGGTCGAGGTCTCTGCCGGCCCGGTCGGGTAGGCAGCGAGCCGCTTCCGCGCGGGATTGAGCCAGAGGGCGCCAACCGCCTGCGGCTCGCCACAATTCGTCGAGTCGTGCCGACGCAACGTCCTCGTCCGATCGCCGAGGCCGCAGACCGGTGAGCGCGCTCGACATCACGCCTCAATCCAGTCGTGTTCCGTCGCTCGCCGTGCGAGCACGCGACGTGCTGATCTCAGCGCGGACCAAGGTCCTCTTGGTCCGCTCTACCTACTGGATTCTCCTGATCGCCGCCGTCACCGCCAGTCTTGGAGCGGATGACGGGATCCGAACCCGCCACCGTCACCTTGGTAAGGAGTTGGAATCCATGTCATCGAGTGTTCCTCCTTCCGGCGCGGTGGGTTCCGTCCGTCTCTTCGTCCGGGACGTGCTGCCGAATCCGCCCCGCAGTAACACGCGTTACAGCGGGTAGCTCGAACGGCGCCTCCGGTCCGCGCCGCCAGCCCGCTCCGCGAGAACTCGTCAACCCGAATTGCTTGTCCCACGCACCGAGCCGTAGTGGTATCATGTATCCATGAATGGGACGTACCCGGTAACGATGGGCGATCGAGGTCGCCTAGTGATACCCGCTGAACTCCGAGCCAAGACGGGACTCACAGAGGGCACGCCTGTTGTGCTCATCGATACCCCACGTGGGGTGGTGCTCGTCAGTCGAGAGCAACTCAAATCGCTCGTTCGAGCCGATCTCGCCGGAATTGACCTTCTCAGCGAACTGCTTGCCGACCGGCGGCGTCAAGCGAACACTGAAGACGCGGCGTGAACGTCTTCGACGCCTCTGCCCTTATCGCTTTCCTTCAGGGAGAAGCCGGCTCCGCTGCAGTCGAGAAGGGCCTCCAAGAGGGCGGTGCCTGCAGCACAGCGAATTGGTCCGAGGTTGCCCAGAAGATACGAGCACACGGCCGCGACTGGCCCTTAGCGCGCGCGTTGTTGGCGAGCTACGACCTGCAGCTTGAGCCTGTCACGGTCGAGGACGCCGAACAGGCCGCAGTCACGTGGACTCGGGGCAGCGGCATGTCGCTTGCGAATCGATTGTGCCTCGCGCTCGGACACCGTTTCGACGCCGTCGTCTGGACAGCGGACAACAGCTGGGGAACGAGCGAGTCCATCAGGCAGATTCGCTGAGGAACGATCGATGGCTGACGAAGTCAATCGTGTGCTCGGGCTGCTGTTGAGAACGACACCAACACGATGTGCGTTACCAGCGTCTCCCATTCACTGATGTTCGTGTTCACCCAACGGGGCGGGTCAAGCTATGCCTCGGAACGTGCCCCATTTCGAGCGGACGACGGGATTCGAACCCGCGCCCCTCACCTTGGCAACATGTTGAAATCCGTGCATCCAGAGTTGCTCCGTCCGTCTGTGGGCTTCGTCCGGGAAGTGCCACCAAGTCCGCCCCTTGACGTGGGCTCAGTCCGTTTCGTCGTGCGGGAAGTGCTGCCAAATCGGCCCCGTAGTAACACGCGTTACTACGGGTAGATACGCCGGCCACCCACGTGGAAGCCCTACCAGCCAGCAACGACACCTCAGCAAGTGGGGACATAGGTGTTTGATCCTGAAGGTTTGCGCCATTAATCTGATAATCTGATCTAGTGACCGAGATCAGTGCAACGGATGCCGCACGCAGGTTCGCGGACCTCCTCGATGCCGTAGAGCACCGTGGCGAGCGAATCACCATCGTTCGCAGAGGCAAGGCGGTGGCTCTCATCGAACCGGTCCTTAGTGGACGAGGCTCCGACATAAAGATGATGCTCCGTCGGCACGGCGTTGACTCGGAGTTGCGCGCCGACCTGACAGCGGTCCGCGAGCTCATAACCGTGGAGGAACGGAGCTGACACGGCTGCTGTTGGACACGACGTTCCTCATCGACGCGGAACGCTTCGGCGACGAACTCGATGCCGCGATCGACGACAACGATGACGTGGCGATCGCTGCGATCACCGTCGCGGAGCTTCGCGTCGGTGTCGAGCTGTCCCGCGGCAAGGCGAGAATAGGCAGGCAAAGGTTTCTTGGCGACGTATTGGCGAACGTTCCTGTAATCGACTATGACCTAGAGGTCGCCGACGCCCACGCGCAACTCCTTGTCTTTGTCCGGCGGCAGGGCCGGCCCAGAGGTGCTCATGATCTCATGATCGCAGCCACTGCCTTGGCCTCTCAGCGGACGGTTCTCACAGCCGATCAAATGGCCTTCTCCGGTCTTCCTGGAATCGCACTCCGCGTGCACCGCTGAGTCCAGTTGGGACCACCGCCATGTTGCGAGACCGGGAAAGGCTACGAAGGGTCCGCCGTCACTCCCGACCCCATCGATTGCAGGGTGTCCCATCGCTCTCCCTCCAGCTTGGAGACCGTGATCGACGACCGCTGAGAGTTGGCACTTCGTGCACGAAAGAGGCCCCTCGCGAGATTGGGCTTGCGACACGTCGTCGAGGACCTGGACCACCACCGCTTGTGGTTCAGCGGGGCCGGTACACGTTGGCCCGGTGTTCGATGCGAACGACATGTACCACGCGGGCTTCGTCGTCAATGCGGTAGATGACCCGATAGGCACCCCGACGGGCCGAGAAATACCCCACCAGTTCTCGCTGAAGTGGCCGCCCCACACGATGGGGCTCGTCGAGCAGCGGTCCGCTGCAGAACTCCCACACTGCGAGCGCCACGGAGAGAGACAAATGCTGTTCGAGGGCTCGGCGAGCCGGACCGTAGATGCGAAGGTCGTGACGTTCGCTCACGTAGCGCCGCCCTCGCGGCGCAGTCGCTCCTCGATGACGCGTGCCATCTCCTCACCTGAGGTGTACTCGCCCCGCTCGATCTCCGCTTCCGCCTCGCGGATCTCAGCCATTGCGCGAGCGTCCGACAAAATCTCGAGGGTTTCTTCGATCGCGGCGAGATCGTCCGGGGAAATGAGCACCGCGGCCGGATGACCATGCTTGGTGATCGTCACCCGGGCGTGGGTCTGCTCCACTTCGGCGACGAGTTCTGAGAGCCGATTTCGCACGTCGGCCAATGGCAGCTCTTCCATAGGCATAACTATAGGCAGAATAGGGTCCGTCAACCGGTCGGATTACGCACTGCCTCTAGAGCGTCGAGAGACTTGGTACTCGCTGGCTACAAGCTGGACGTCAGTGATGGTACGTGGAAGCTCGCACAAGTGATCAACGTATGGATCCAGTACGGCTCGTCGAGCTGAGTACGGAACCAAGAAGCTCCGCGAGCTGAGCCGCTCGTCACCTTGATGACCCCCCAGACCTTGCACGGCGGCGTGGCCAGGAGGGCCACAGCTCTCTCTGCTGGCAGGCTTTAGGCGGGGACGACGAGCAGTCGTTGCGCGAGCGAGGCTCCGACTGCTCGCAGGCCGCCCCCGATCTCGAGCATCAGCGTACCGTCCGGCTGCCTTTCGACGACTGTGGCGACGGCGCCTGGGATGAAGCCCACGCCCTCCAAAAAGATGAGCGACGGCTGGTCCTGTTCGACGCTCTCGCCGATGCGCGCCACGCGGACGAGATCACCTGTCTCGACATCGCTGAGGGCGATGAGTTCGGAGCGCGTCGGCGCGGCATTATGGCTTCCCGGGATCGGATTGCCGTGTGGACAAGTCGCCGGATCACCGAGCAGGGCAACGAGGTGCTCTTCGACCGCGTCCGAGATCACGTGCTCCCACCGTCCCGCTTCAAGGTGCGCGGCGGACCAGGATATGCCGATGACGTCGACCAGGAGCCGTTCAGCGAGGCGATGTCGCCGAATGACGGCCGATGCCACCGCACGACCCTCCTCGGTCAGGTTGATCACGCGGCCGCTGCGCGTGATGTAACCGTCCGCCTCGAGGCGGATGATGACTTCGGATACCGCCGCAGAGGTCTTGCCTAGACGTCTGGCAAGCTGAGCTTGGACCGCAGGAATGTCCTCTTCGCCGAGGACGGCGATCATCTGGAGATACTCCTCTAAAGGAGGATGTGCGCTCGGGGCCATGGTCCGAACCGGATCCTACAAGGGACACAACGAGACGGCGACGAACCGCGTCGCCGCTCGCGCGGGCCAATGGGTTGAAAATCCTCCGAGCTGGCGTTCCACGCGAGGGGGCACTCGGATGACCTATAGGTGCCTGAGCGTCACGAGCACCGTATAGAGACCAAAGCCGATAACGACGAGACAGAGCCCGGTTGCCAGTCCCCGGCGCCACCCGTGCATCCGGTGCTCGAAGGGCAGCGCCCGCGCTTCGAGGGCCAGCAACAGGCCAAGCACGATTGGCAGGAGGAGCGCGTTCATCACCTCGACGTCGACGACGAGGTTGACGAGGTCAAGACTCAAGAGCACGACGACCGCGCCCACCAAATGCGCGAGGCCATACACAGTGTAGAACTTCGCCGTCGTACGGCCCGGCCGCTCATTTAGGGTGTGGGTCCACCCGAAGACCTCGGAGATCCCCCAGGCGCCGGCCAACGATGCGACGAGAGCCGCGACCAGGGCAGCGCCAAGAACCCCGGCCGCGAGGAGGACCTTCGCCCCGACTCCGCCGATGAACGGGCGCAGCGCCGAGGACATCTCCCCGACACTGTCGAGTGCGACCCCCGGGCGGAAGCGGGCGATTGTGGCTGCAAAGGCGAGAACCACCGCGATCATGATCAGCTGAGTGAGGACCGCACCAACAGCGGTAGTCCGCCGCTCGCGCGGAATGTCCTGGGGCCGTAGTCCCTTGTCGAGCACCGCGCCCTGCTGGTAGAAGATCATCCACGGCATGATCACCGCGCCGACGTTGGCGGCAAGCAGGAACGTGAAAGAGCTGTTCCCGAGCGGCACGTGCCCGAGACCCTTGCCGATGGCGCTAAAGCTCGGATGCGCCATCACGACCGCCGGAATGAAGGCCAGTTCCGCGAGTCCGAGCGCGATCCCGATCCGCTCGACGCGACGGTAGCTGCCTGTCATCGCGATGCCGATGAGAAACGCCGCAGCTACGGGGACAGTCAACAGACGGGGGACGCCGAAGAGCTCACCCACGCCGGCGACGCCGGCGAACTCGGTGAGGAGCGCCCCTGTGCCCGCCAGAAAGAGCATTCCTGCTGATACCAGTCCCCATCCACGCCCGAAGTGCTCACGGATGAGAGCCCCGTGTCCCTTGCCCGTGAGGATGCCCAGTCGGACAGTCATCTCTTGGACGACGTAGAGGATGGGGATGAGTACGAGCTGGGGAAGGACCATCTCGTATCCCCACCTCGACCCCGACTGGGCGGCAGTTATCAGGCTTCCGGCGTCGGTGTCGGCGAGCATGACCACGAGACCGGGACCGCAGAGCGCCACCAGTCCGATGACCAGTCGGCTCGACCTTCGCTTCCTGACGGCTTCGACGGCGCGAGGCTCCGTAGCTACTCCCGAGCCCGCGGACGAGATGATCGTCACCGCGTGAACGCTCCTTGACGAAGAAAGCGGCTGCGGGTCGCCGCGGTTGTTGAGACGGCCACGGTCACAGCTCTTTCCAAGAGGCGCACTGCGCGGGCATCTCGTTGTTGACGTGGAGATAAGAATCAGTTGTCACCCCGCGGGAATCACACTGGAACACCCCGACCCAAGAGGCCGGCAATTTGACGGCAAGAACTACCTCGACATCGGGGGTGTAGGAGATAGCTGGGGAATCCCAGGATCGCATAGCGGCCTACCAGTCATCGGTATCAGGCAAATATTCAAGTACCCCTTACATTAGTTCTCAGGCATACCTACTACCAAGCCTGGCCGACGTCGCACAGCTTTCCCAGTGGGCGCGACTCGCGCCGTACCACGCCGAAAGCGAGATCTTGATCAACGGGCACCAGGAATCTCAGACCAAGCAGATTTGAAAGCGTTCGAAGACGAACACCCAGGGGCGCATCGGGATCAGACGAAATCACCAAACGCGACGGCTCTTGCGCGTTGCGCGGTCAGACAGCCGTCCTGCCGGGAGCTGTTCACGATTGCCTCCATCCCATCTGCCGCTCTGCTCGGTGTTCGAGGTCGTCCACTCCTCATCGCGGTGCCGGTCCCCAACGGCCTATGGGCTTCGCGGTGGTTGGCCTGCGCGACCGCAGCCTGCACCTTTCTCGTCGGCACGCTGGCACGTTCAGACGCGGCTCACACGACGCCTCGCCCGCGCTCGTAGGCGTGCGCTGGCTGATCACCACGACCAGCAGTAGGTTTAGGTAACTGTCACCGCCGGGGGGATGAGCGCGGTGCCTGCGAGCAGCGATCCGTTAGGCCAACACCGAGGAGACCTTGCCGTGCCCACCGATTCCCGTGCCGGACAGCCTGCCGAGCGCTCCGACCTCGTCGACGTCGCTCGTCTCGTCACCGCGTACTACAGTGAGCATCCCGATCCGTCCGTTCCCGACCAGCGCGTGTCGTTCGGGACCTCCGGGCACCGAGGGTCGAGCCTGCGGGCCAGCTTCAACGACGATCACATTGGTGCCACTACCCAGGCGATCTGCGACTACCGGGCTGGGGCCGGCATCGACGGCCCGCTGTTCCTCGGCCGTGACACCCACGCCCTGTCGGAACCGGCGTGGGTGACCGCGGTGGAGGTGCTGGCCGCTAACGAGGTGACAGTCCTAGTCGACGCCCGCAACGGGTACACACCGACGCCGGCCCTGTCCCTCGCAGTCCTGGCCCACAACCGAGCGGCTGGGCGCCGGGGCCGGTTCGCAGACGGGATCGTCATCACTCCGTCGCACAATCCACCATCTGATGGCGGGTTCAAGTACAACCCACCCGACGGCGGTCCGGCCGGCACCGAGGTGACCTCAGTGATCCAGGACCGGGCCAACACCCTGCTTGCCGGCGGGCTCCGCGAGGTTCACCGGATCCCGATCGCCCGCGCCCGGGCCGCGGCTACCACCCACACCTACGACTTCCTCGACGCCTACGTGTCCGACCTCCCCGCGGCCATCGACCTGGCGGCCATCGCAGCTGCCGGGGTGCGCATCGGCGCAGACCCGCTCGGCGGGGCGAGCGTGGCTTACTGGGGGGTTATCGCGGAGCGCTACGGCCTGGACCTGACCGTCGTGAACCCCGACGTCGACCCGACATGGCGATTCATGACCCTCGACTGGGATGGGAAGATCCGCATGGACTGCTCGTCGCCGTACGCGATGGCTTCGCTGATCAAACAGCGTGACGAGTTCCAGGTCGCGACCGGCAACGACGCAGACGCCGATCGCCACGGCATTGTCACTCCTGACGACGGGTTGATGGCCCCGAACCACTTCCTCGCTGTGGCAGTCGACTACCTCTTCGGTCACCGCCCGGGATGGCCGGCCGGTGCGGCTGTCGGCAAGACGCTCGTGTCGTCGAGCATGATCGACCGGGTCGCCAAAGGCCTCGGCCGCCGCCTCGTCGAGGTCCCCGTCGGGTTCAAGTGGTTCGTGCCCGGCTTGCTCGGAGGGACGATCGGCTTTGGTGGGGAGGAGAGCGCCGGGGCGTCGTTCCTGCGCCGGGACGGCTCCGTATGGACGACTGACAAGGACGGCATCTTGTTGTGCCTGCTTGCCTCGGAGATCATTGCGGCGACAGGGAGCACGCCGAGTGAGCGTTACCGGTCCCTCACCGAGCGCTTCGGCAGCCCCGTTTACGCCCGCGTCGACGCGCCCGCCACCCGAGAGGAGAAGGCGGTGCTCGCCGAGCTACGCCCTGAGCAGGTGACCGCCACCGAACTCGCTGGCGAGCCGATCCTTGCCAAGCTGACCACCGCCCCCGGCAACGGAGCCCCCATCGGCGGGCTCAAGGTGACAACCGCGTCCGGGTGGTTCGCGGCCCGTCCTTCGGGGACCGAGGATGTGTACAAGATCTACGCCGAGTCGTTCCAGGGCGCCGGCCACCTGGTCCGAATCCAAGATGAGGCCCGCAGCGTCGTCGCCGACGCCCTCGGTGGGGCCTCCAGTCCAACCCCTGGCTCGCCGGACCTGCCTGGCCCGACGATCCAGCGGCACGACTAGCTCTGTCGCCTGTCTGCGCCGACTGGCGGCAGCACCGCGAGTTGGCTCACCGCTGCCAGAGAATGCTATTAACTTCCAAGGGTACCGCAATCCCGGCAAAGTGCGGTATGATTCGCGCCGTATAGTCGGTTGCGGGGCGCCCCGCCAGGACCAATGTGCGATAGATCTCCCCAAGCGCATTGCCACTAGGCATACTGTCCCGCTCCATTTCCTGACCGGCACTGTCTTCAGCACCCTCCGCGTAAAGCTCCACCCTCACCGCCTCGGGATCGAGGTCATTCAGGAACAGTTCAACCTCAAATACGTGGTGCCCATCACGAGTCTCCACTTTCAGATCTCCGAAGTGCAGCCTGGACCATTTCTCTTCCACATCCCGCTGCCAAGAGACCATTTGCCTGCCGATCGCGCACTCATCGGCCGTGCGCAAACGGTAGGCAGCAGAGGCTGGTAGATAGTGTTGCTCGGTGTACTCGCGCACAGTGCGGTTGGCGGAAAAGCGCGGTGTCAGCTTCGCCATGCTCTCCCGCATCCGCGCCACCCAGGTCGTAGGGATACCCCGTTCGTCACGGGCATAAAACTCAGGGATCACTTCCCGTTCGAGCCGCTCGTAAAGCATCGTGGCTTCGGCTGCGTCCCAGGCTGCGTCGTCGCCGTGCTCCCGCCCGTCCCCCAACGCCCAGCCCACTTCAGGCGTGTACGCCTCAGCCCACCAGCCGTCCAGTTCCGAGAGATTGACGCCTCCATTCACCAGCACCTTCATGCCGCTCGTGCCACTGGCCTCCCAGGGCCGCCGTGGTGTGTTGAGCCAGACGTCCACGCCCTGCACCAGGCGCTCGGTCAGCTGCATGTCATAGTCACTGAGGAACATGACATGGGGGCGGGCCCCGGGTTGACGGATGAAGTGCGTCCATTCTTGGATCAAGGCCTGCCCCGCCTCGTCTGCCGGATGAGCCTTGCCAGCGAGGATCAGCTGCACTGGGCGCTCTGAGTTGCTCAACAGACGAAGCAACCGCTCCGGATCGTGCAGCAGCAGGTTGGGTCTCTTGTAGGTCGCGAACCGCCGCGCGAAGCCCAGCGTCAACGCGTTGGGATCGAACAGACTTTCCGCCTCACTGATCGCCTCGGGCGACGCGCCGGAAGCCGTTAGCTGCCTGGACAACCGCCCGCGAGCGTATTCAACAAGAGACTTGGTGCTGGCGGTCCGTAACTGCCAGAGCCTGGCGTCGGAGAGGCGGCGAATGTCTCGCTCCAGGTGTTCTGTCGGCCCCAGCCAGCAGTCCTTTCCACAGGCTTCGGTCCAGAGGTCGTCGGCTGCGGCCGAATCCCAGCTTGGCACGTGAACCCCGTTGGTCACGTGCCCGATGGGCACTTCCTCCGCTGGCCACCGGGGAAACAGGGGCTCGAAGAGGCGCCGGCTTACCTCCCCGTGCAACCGGCTCACTCCGTTCACGGCCCCGCTCCCGTGGATTGCCAGGTAGGCCATGTTGAAGGGCTCAGACGAGTCGTCCGGATTTTGGCGGCCAAGCGCGAGTAGATCATGGAGCGTTATGCCCAGCCTTTCCTCGGCATAACGACGCAGATATTGCTCGATCAGGTCCGGAGCGAAACGGTCAAAGCCGGCTGCTACCGCCGTGTGGGTGGTAAAGAGGTTCCCGGCCCGCGTGACGGCCAGCGCGACCTCGAAGGGCTGCGAAGTGGCTTGCATGAAACTGCGGGCGCGTTCCAGCACAGCAAAGGCTGCGTGCCCGTCATTCAGGTGACAGACTTCCGGTTGGATGCCGAGCGCGACGAGCAACCGCCAGCCGCCAATCCCGAGAAGCAGCTCTTGGGTGAGGCGCAGCTCCGGCCCACCGCCGTAAAGCTCGCTGGTGATCCCTCGACGAGCGGGGACGTTGGCCGCGTCGTTACTGTCAAGCAAGTAGAGCTTTACCCGACCAACCTGGACCTGCCAGGTGCGAAGCCAGACCGAGTAACCCGGCAGAGCAATCTCGAGCCTTAGCCATTCGCCGTTCGGCTGGCGTAGCGGAGTGATCGGCAACTGTCCGGGATCGTTGTAAGGGAACAGGGCCTGCTGCGCGCCGTCGTTGTCGATGACCTGGCGAAAATAGCCTTGTTGGTAGAGCAGGCCCACACCGACGACCGGCACGCCCAGGTCGCTGGCGGCTTTGAGCTGATCGCCGGCCACGTTGCCGAGCCCGCCGGAATAGATGGGCAGCGCCTCGCTCAACATGAACTCCATGCTGAAATACGCTGCACAGGTCAGGGGCGCCTGTGAATGATGCTGCTGAAACCAAGCTTGCGTCTGCGCCGCGTGACGTTTGGCTCGCAGCAGGGCAGAGATGTTCTCACGGAAGGAAGAGTCCGCCAGCTCGCGCTCGAGCTTGTCCCGCGAGACCGTCTGCAGGACAACCCAGGGGTTTTGCGTGAGCTCCCAAAGCTCGGAATCCAACAGCCGCCACACGTCGTCGCCAGCGTGGTTCCACGACGAGCGCATATCCAGGGCAAGCTCAGCCAGGGAATCGAAGCCCTCGACTTCCGTCGGTACAAGGCCGTATATCGGGTGGCTGGCTCGCGTTTGTTTGGTCATCTCTTATCCCCCGAACGAACTGTACCGGGTTTCCTTTTCGCGTCGAGGAGTCGGCGCGACCAGGCGGCCGAGTAGTGCGGACTCAACTCAATCCGGTTCCGGTGTGACGACTACGGCGCTGAGAACGTGTCTTCGCACCGAAGCTCTCGATACAACAAGCGATCTGATCTCTACGGCTTGGCTACGGCGAGCTGTTGGAGCCGAGTGAGATCCTCCGATGTGCCTAGCACCATCAAGCGGTCCCCAGAGCACATGACGGTGTCGCCGGTTGGTCGGATCACCTCTCTGCCCCGCTCGATGGCTGTGATGAGCACACCTTTGGGAATCGCTGCCGCGCGCAGCGATGCTCCGACGATTGGTGAGCTCTCCGCAACGACGACGTCCAGCATTCCGCTCGACTCGCTGACCTCCGAGACGCGACGCAGACTCGATTGCAAGCTTCGCCGGTAGCTTGCGATGAGATCGGAGGTTGCGATCGTGCCGATGACCCGCCGTTCGTCATCGACCACAGCCACCCAGGTTTGCGGGGTGGACGTCAAGGTGTCGAGGACGACGTCGAGGTGCACGCCTTGGTGGATCGGTAAGAAGCTTGTATCGACCAGACTGGCGAGCACCGGCGGGTCTGGTTCCGCGCTTGCCCTCCGTAGCGCCTCGAGCATCACGACACCCACGTAGTGTCCCTCTGCACCGACAAAGGGCGCAGCCTCGACCCCGCTTGCTTCGAGCTTGCGCAGTGCCGTGGCGACGTCGGCCGAGCTTGGGACGACACAGCGCGGCACCGCCATCGCTTGGGAGGCCCGAGCGGCGCCGAGCAACGGGAGACCGGTCAGGATGCGGTGCGCAGGGGAGTCTGATCGGCTCCGCAATTGGCTCCGGTAGATCGTGTCGTCGTTGCGTCGCACGATCAGGGTGGCAAGCCCAACGGCCACCATCGCCGGCACGATGAGGGTGAGCGTCCCCGTCATCTCGGCCACCATCAACATGACGGCGAGAGGAGCCCTGGAGATGCTCCCAAAGCAGGACATCATCCCGACGATGACATAGGGCGCCGGGTCGTGGCCGAGGCTCGGCACGATCGGCTCGAACAGGCGCCAGACGGAGGCGCCGGTGAACGCACCGATCACCATGCCCGGGCCGAAGATGCCCCCCGAGCCCCCCGAGCCGATGGAAAGCCCGGTCGTCACGATGCGGGCGAATGGCAAGAGGAGCACTATCCACAGCGGGATGTGCAGAAGCTGTTGGCCGAGGCCCTTTTGTATCCATCCGTAGCCGGTGCCGAGCACTTCGGGGATGGCCAGTGCGATGCACCCAACTATCAATCCCCCGAGCGCCGGTCGGACCCATCGCGGTATCGGAAGGCGAGCGAAGAGGTCTGCGATGCCGTAGAAGCCCTTGGCATACAACAGGCCGATCAATCCGCCGAGGATGCCGATGAGGCCGAACCATAAGAGCTGTCGGGCGTCGGTCAACCGGTAGCTCTCGACGTTGCCGAACAAGGGACTGAAGCCCTCGACCGAGCTGAAGACCACATAGCCGACGATGGAGGCGATGAAGGAGGGAAGGAGCGCCTCGACCTCGAAGTCGTCCCGGTACATGATCTCGGTCGCCAGCACTGCACCCCCGAGGGGGGCGCCGAAGATCGAGCCGATGCCCGAGCCGATCCCGCTCGCGACCGCGATGCGGGCATCTGCTGGGCTCAGGTCCAAGAGCCGGGCGAGGAACGACCCGAAGCCGGCACTGATCTGTCCTGTCGGCCCCTCTCGTCCCCCCGAGCCACCAGAGCCGATAGTGAGCGCCGAGGCGACAATCTTGACGGCTACGGTCCGAAGCCGTATGCCACGAGGGTTGTGGTGCACCGCAGCGATGGCGGCATCGGTTCCGTGTCCCTCGGCCTCGGGCGCGATCGCGAATACGAGGATCGCACCGGCCAGGGCTCCGAGGCATGCGACGAGCGGGATCGCCCAGGGTCGGGTGAGGTGCGCAGAGGCAGCTCGACCTCCCTCGCCGACCGGCGTGGGCACCGTGTAGCCGGCGATCACCCCGAGGAACAGATGGGTCGTCGCCCGGAGTGCCTCGTAGAAGACGACGGCACCGAGGCCGGCGGTGATGCCGATGACGACACCGAGCACGAGCCATTTGCGACCGTAGGAGGCCGACGAGAGCCAGTGGGCCGCTCGAGCCTGGAGCGACCGCAGCGGCGATCGCCACCGGGATGGCAATGCGAAGACGCCATGGCCCACTACAGGTCCCAGCCTGTAGTCCAGTCCTGTTCCGGCACCTCACCGGCGGCCGAGGCGAGCCGACCCAGTGCCTGCACGAGGACGGCCTGTTGCTCTACGGGGATGTCGCTCATGATGCGTGCGATCTCCTGACGGCGACGACCGGTGACGGCATCGACCAGGGACCGGCCCTTGACCGTCAATGCCACCCGGAGCTGGCGCCGATCGTCTCGCTCTGTCCTGCGGCGAATGAGGTCCTTTCGCACCAGCCGGTCGCACATCCGGGTCGCCGTCGCTGGGGTGACCCCCACTGCCTCAGCGAGTCCAGCAAGGCTCTGAGGTCCTCGGGAGGCGAGGACGACAAGGGTCCGATACTGGGTGAGAGTGACCTCCTCGGCAACATCGGCGAGAGACCGAGCCGCCACCGCCACGAGTACCCGACTCGCCGACAGCACGGCATCGACCACCGAGTCGAGCGCCTCGCTTGCAGCGTGAGACTTACTGCTCATACACTAATCATTGCATATACTAACGCCGTAGTGTCCTCTCCGGTCTCCGTCCAACAGCATTCGAGCCGCTCCGGGGCGAGGAGGATGCCGGGATGAGAAGGACTGGGCCATGACGACAACTGTCGTGCTTAGGCCGATATCGGCCTAAGCACGATCTTCGCCACACCTGCGCGGCCATCCTGATCGCGAACGGCCGTCACATGGAGGAGGTAAGGGAGCATCCCGGGCCACACCTCCATACGGGTCACCTCCGACCGCTACGGGCATCTCTTCCCGAAAGCGCGACGAGCCCTCGCAGATGGTCTAGAAGAGCTCTTCCAAAAGGCGACCGGCGCTGGTTCCACGGACATTTCGCGGACATCAGCTCCGGTCGTTGCCTTCCAGCACTTGGATCGGAAATCAGTTTGGAGGCCTGAACTGGACTCTTGCTGGATCGGACGACGGCATTCGAACCCACGACCCTCACCTTGGCAAAGGTGTTGGAATCCGTGCAATCAGTGTTGCTCCGTCCGCCCACGTGGGCTCCGTCCGCTTCGTCGTCCGGGAAGTGCTGCCGAATCCGCCCCGTAGTAGCACGCGCTACTACGGGCAGACAGGCCCCACGTGCACGCCGAGTAGCCGCAGTCGAACGCCAGAACAAAGCCGATGAAGCGCGGCCCGGGCCAGAAGCAGGTTGCCGTCGCGATCGCGAGCATCGTCATCGCCGTTCGAGGCCACTAACGAAGGCATCGACTGCTCCATCGACGGCAGGAGAAGGTTGAATGCGCGGCAGATGGGGCAGACGCATTCGGACCCCCAGGTTGTCTCTCAGTCGATGTAGTGGCCCGTCTGGACGTCCTCGATCCAGCCAGGGTGGGTCGGCTCCCAACCCAGCACGTTCCGGGTCTTTTCATTCGAGACGAGGTTGTCGAGGCCCGCAAACCCTGCGAGAAAGCCAAGGTACTGCGACGCCTCCTCCTCCCTGATGCTCTTGGTCTCGATACCGAGCTTGTCCGCGATCGTCTCGGCGATCACCTTGAACGGGATCCCCAGATCGCCAACGCCGTGGAAGGTCGAGCCGGCGGGCGCCTTTTCGACCGCCAGGCGGTAGAGCACGCCGATGTCGTAGGAGTTGGCGGCCGGCCAACGGTTGGCGCCGTCGCCGATGTAGACGGCGGCTCCATTGTCACGGGCAAAGCCGATTAAGGCGGAGGTGAAGCCGTGATGGTCGAGGTCGCTGTGGACCATCGGCGCGAGCCGTACGACCGAGGAACGCACGCCCCGTTGTGCCAGCGAGAGCGTGTACTTCTCAGCGTCAACCCGGGGACCACCCTCTAGCTGATCGTCCTCGGTGCCCGGTCGACCCGTGATTCCGCCCATCGCCAGCATCAGGGTCCCGCCGGTGGTCACGAAGGGCTTGTCGGTGCCGATCAGGGTCTCGCCGATCGCCTGGATGGCCGCCAGGTCCGAGTCGACCGCGCCCATGAAGTCGCCGGTGCGCATCGCCTCATGCTTGAAGGCGAGGTGGATCACGCTGTCGGCCTCAGCAGCAGCCGCCTTGAGACCCTCGACATCGTCGAGGTCGCCGCGTCGGACCTCTGCGCCGAGCGCGGCTACGGCCTCAGCGGACCCGTCGGAGCGGGCGAGGCCGACGACCTCGTGGCCGTGGTCGAGCAGTTCGGAAATGGCGGCGGAGGCGATGTGGCCTGAGGCGCCGGTGACAAAAACGCGCATGGGAAAGCTCCGATCGAGGTCCGATGTCACTTGGTGCCATCACTGTACCAGCGTATGGCACTTGGTGTCATCAACTACGCTCGGTCAGAGATGTCACGCTGGAAACCAGATGCGGCAGGCCGCCTGATGAAGGCGGCGATCACCCTGTTTGCAGAACAGGGGTACGAGGAGACGACCGTCGCCGAGATCGCCGAGCGCGCCGGGCTGACCAAGCGAACGTTCTTCCGCTACTTCTCCGACAAGCGCGAAGTGCTGTTCAACGGCTCGGGGGAGCTCGAGCGCCTCTGGCTCGAGGCGATGGCCGCCGCGCCACCGAAGGCGACCCCGCTTGCCGTCGCGACGGCAGGGCTCGATCCGGTGGCCGAGCTGTTCATCGAGCGTCACGACTTCGCCCGCATCCGCGCCCGGATCATTGACGCCAACCCGGAGCTCAAAGAGCGAGAGCTGATCAAGCTCCAGACCCTCACTGGTGCCATCAAAGCGGCGTTGATCGAGCGCGGCGTTTCAGCGACCACAGCGACCCTTGCTGCCCAGTCTGGCGTGACGGTATTCCACGTGGCGTTCGCCAACTGGGTCCATCAGGATGACCCGACAGCCTTCAGACGAATGATGGACGAGTCGCTGCAGGAGCTGCGTGCTGTGATCGCCTCCTAATCGCGGCGGTGATCGCAGAACAGCGCGCCACGAGCCGGATCAGTAATCCCGATCAAAGCCTGACTGCCGAAGGGGCATTGAGTAGTCAGCTGCATTGGGCATGTCCCGGAACCTGTCAAGCAACTTAAGACACGATCCCCTGCGGGAATGCAACAAGATCAAGTTGCGTCGCTCCATCCAAGCCGAAGCGCTCCGCCTCTTCGAAGCCCACGACTACGAGCACACCACCGTCGAGCAGATCGCCGAAGCGGCCGAGACATCGACGACCACCTTCTACTGCCACTTCCCCACCAAAGAAGACGTCGTGCTCGACGACGAGTACGACCCCCTCATCGATGCCGTCACTACCAGCCGGCCTCGCGACGAGCCACTCGTCACCACCATCCGCGCCATCACCGCCGCACTCGCCGCCTTTTGCTGGGCCCTAAACTGCACTTCCTTCGAGCGGACGACGGACGAGCGGACGACGGTGTGTACCGGTACACCGGCACGCTCGCCACGAATCAACGTACGCATTTTCACGCACGTCCGTGTGACAGACGCCGAGTTGAATTCGGCGAATACCCATGTCGCTCGGCTGATCTAGAGCAACGTCTCGAAGCTCCGGGTGATCATGAGTGACGAAGATCCACAAGGGACCAAGAGGCGTCTCCCTGCAAGATTTCCGGATCGCCCGTTAGAAGATCGGCTCCGTGAGCAAGGGCCGTAGCGACCGCGAACGCATCGGCGTACGCCATCCGGTGTCCCGCCTTCACGCGGGCAGCTTCGATCACTCGCTCTTCGGTGGGAAGGTCGAGATTCAGTAACCGCCGCAGCTCGCGCACGACGTCGCGCGAGCGGTCAGCGCCAGCACGTCGTTCGACCACGTACGCGACCTCACCGACGTTGATCCAGCTCATCACCGGACGGCTCACGAGTGCTTCCTGCACGCGGCTGGCCGCTGGCTCCTCACCCTCCAGCCAAGCGAGTACAGCCCATGAATCGAGACACTCCGTCACAGGTCGCGTTCCGCTCGGTGATCGGCTTCGAGCTCGGAAAGGAGACCCCGGCCCGCCAAGCTCCCGCGAAGACTTCTTTGCTCTCGAACGGGCTCGACCCGTACCCCCGCGCCATCGAGAGAAAAATCAACCTCGTCACCAGGTGCGATCCCCAGACGGTCGCGCATCGATTTCGGAATCACCACCTGCCCCTTGAGGCCAACACGAGAAGTCATACCAATAAGTATAACTTCCGGCGAGCATCCTCGACAGCCCCAGCGAACGGAATGCAAGCTACGTGATCTCAACGCTTGAAACGGGGTTTTGAACCGAAGGTAGAGCATCACTACTTGCATAAAGAGCAGCCGATTGTGGCTGCACCGTGCAAGGTTCTAACCAAAAGCCCTGCTAGGGAGCGGACGACGGGATTCGAACCCGCGACCCTCACCTTGGCAAAAAAAGGTGATGGAATCCGTGCATCCAGTGTTGCTCCGTCCGTCGACGTGGGCCCCGTCCGTCTCTTCATCCGGGAAGTGCTGCCGAATCCGCCCCGTAGTAACACGTGTTACTACGGGTGAATAGGCCTTGCCCCCGCGCACAGTATTGATCGCTCTAGTGAGCAGCTCCGATCGCCCAGCAAGGGTGACGGCTCGGCTACCTTGCCATCTGTCGCGAATCGGGCGCGTGGGCGCAGAGATCCTCATGAAGGTCCTGCTCGGCCAGGTCTGGGCTGCTGCAGTTCACCGGCCGCCAGCGACGCTGCGTCTGCGGCAGCTTGAAGGAAGCTTCGCATAGCCTCTCGGTGCTCAGCTGGGACCTGGGCAGCGATTGTCCTGATCCGGTTGTGGTAGTTGACCAATCCGGCAGGCGTTCGGTCGGCGGCCTGCGCTGACAGCTCGACCAGGATGTAACGGCGGTCGCTTGGATGGCGACGGCGCCGTACCCAGCCCCCGTCTTCAAGCCGGTCGACGAGCATCGTGATCGCCCCGGAGGTGAGCGACAACCGATCGCCCAGCTGGCGTTGCGTCAGCGGCCCGTCAGCCTCCAGATGCTCGAGGGCGTCGAGGTCCGTCGCGCTGATAGCCGCTCCGCTCGCAAGCACGGCTCGCATGCGGTCTCGTTCCAGGCCGAACCGCTGGAGGCTAGCTGCCATCTCATCGGGGCTGGGTGTCTTCATTTGACTTCAGTATAGCGAATTCGTATGCTACTTAGCCACTAAGCTACCGACTAACTAAACAATAGGAGTCCTCAATGATCAAACCTACTTCCACTGGTGCCTCAACCCTGGTAGGGCCCGAGATCGATGTGAAGGCCCTCTCCAAGACCTACCCGGGCGGAGTAGAGGCAGTGAAGAGTGTCGACTTTCAGGTCGAAGCCGGAGAAGCGTTCGGGCTGCTCGGTCCCAACGGTGCCGGCAAGTCGACCACGATCGGCATGCTCGCCACCACGATCACTCCTACGAGCGGGACCGCCCGACTGGCGGGTTTTGACGTCGCCACCAAGCCGATCGCGGCGCGAGCAGTCAGTGCCGTGGTGTTCCAGGATGCGGTCGTCGATCGATCCCTGACCGGGCGACGCAACCTGGACACCCACGCCCGACTATGGGGTCTGGACCAGGCGACTGCCAAAGCCCGCATCAGCGACGTCGTGGACGCCTTCGACCTCGGCGGGCTCATCGACCGACCGGCGCACAGCTACAGCGGCGGTCAGCGGCGACGCCTCGAAATCGCTCGGGCGCTGGTTTCAGCCCCCCGAGTTCTGTTCCTCGATGAGCCGACAGTCGGCCTCGACCCGCGGATTCGCCATGAGCTGCTCGATTTGCTCGGAGGACTACGGGCTCGGACCGAGATCACGGTGCTGGTCACTACTCACTACCTGGAGGAGCTCCAGCAGCTGTGTGATCGGGTCGCCATCATGCACAAAGGCCAGATCGCTGCTGTGGGCTCACCAACCGCGCTCAAGGCCGGTCTCGGCTTGGAATTGGTGGAACTACACGTGGACGGCGACATGTCGTCGACCCTTGCGACTCTTCGCTCTCGGGGGCTCGCAGGCGACGACGCCTTCAGCATCGGCACCACTATCACGATCCCCCTACACGAATGCTCTGCTGCTGACGCCATCACGAAGATCAGCACCCTCGGCGTGGCGACCTCCGGGATGAGCGCCCGGCCGCCGACGCTCGACGACGTCTTTCTCCAGCTCACCGGTGACCGTCTGGCCGCCTGAGAACAACAAGGAAAGGAAGAGACCGAGCTATGTCAACAGCAACTATCCATCAAACACAGCAGAACAGAGGTCAGCAAGCAAGCCCCGGCGAGCACTGGCGACTAGGTGCATTTGCCACTCTAAGTGCCCGACGATTGAGGCTGAGCCTTCGCAACCCTCGAGCCATCCTCCTTCCCCTGGCGACGCCCGTTCTGATCGCCGTGGTGATCGCCCCGGCTCTGGCCAGGACCACCGGATCGGTCGCCGGAATCGACTACATGACCTACTTGGCCGTGGGTACCACGGCGCTCGTCGTACCCCTCAGCTGCATGCAAGCTGGTCTTGACGTCATTGTCGACCGCAACAGCGGAGCCCAGCCGGACCTCCTCGCGGCGCCAGTTCCAAGATCGTGGCTAGTGCTCGCCAATCTCGTCGCCGCCCTTGTCGCCAGCGCTCTGCAGGTCGGGGCGCTCCTCTTGTTCTCTTGGTGGCGCGGCGCGGTCTTCCACACAGACCTCACCGGGGTACTTTGGTTCGTCGGCGCTGCCCTTGGCCTTGCCGTCGCTACGTATGGGATCGCCGAAACCCTTGCCAACCGCATCGGTTCAGAGGCGGAGTATGTCAACGCCATCCCAACCATTGGCATCGCCCCCTGGTTCTTCGCCGGCTCCCTCTTCGCGATCAGCGCACTTCCGGGTTGGATCGCCGCGATCGCCAAGATCCTGC
This sequence comes from uncultured Acidimicrobiaceae bacterium, assembly GCA_963807575.1. Classification (GTDB taxonomy): domain Bacteria; phylum Actinomycetota; class Acidimicrobiia; order Acidimicrobiales; family Bog-793; genus Fen-455. The sequence continues at coordinate 127,481 of CAWECD010000011.1, read as the reverse complement.
CGGTGACCCAGGCCGTCGCGCTGATGCGTTACGGGGTTGTCGGTCACAACGCCACCGGCCTTCACGACATCTGGGGCATGACCAACGCAACAGCCATGGCCACACTGAGCCTGGGCGTCCTCGCTGCTTACGCGATCTTCTTCACGCTGCTATCCATTAAGGCTTTCAAGAAGGCAGCCGTGCGGTGAGTTACTTGGCTCACGCGACCCCGGTGCCCTTATCGACATCAAGTGTCCCTGCCGTGGGATTTTGTAAAGAGGAGATGCCATGAGACTCGACTCGTTCTTCTATCGATTCGCCTACCGCTTCGGCAAGCCCAGATGGGACACTGATGAGCCGCAGCCGGAGCTTGAGGTGTTGGTCAAGGACCGCCCTCCGGGACGTGCCCTTGACATCGGCTGTGGGACCGGGTCAAACGCCATCTACCTCGCCAAGAGGGGTTGGGACGCTGTAGGAGTGGACTTCGTCGCTCAAGCGGTCGAAGCTGCCAAAGCAAAAGGCCTTGCTGCTGGGTCCTCGGCCAGTTTCGTGGTGGGTGACGTCACCCAGCTTGACAAGGCTGGAGTGCGAGGTCCCTTCGATCTGCTGATCGACATCGGCTGCTATCACGCGATCCCAGATGGCCTACGCGGCGCCTACGCGACTGGCGTCGCCGCCGTAGCCCGTAAGGGCGCCGACCTCTACCTGGCCGGCATCTCCGATGCGCCAGCGAGTTGGCGTCTACTGGGTGCAAAGGGTGTCAGCGCGGCGGAGCTTCGCCGCCGTTTCGGCGACGATTTCCTTCTAACAGAAGAGCAGACAGCCGGTGCGATTGGTCGCGTGTCCCAGCTCGTGCGCAGGTAGCGCGAAGATGTAATGAACCTGCGACCAGTCGTTGCGAAACATGGCGAGCTGATCTTTGAGTTCGACACGATCTTCTTCGAGCACTTCGATGGGCTGAATGAGCTGAGTACGACGCATACGACCGTCATACGGCGCGTCGACGGAGCAGGCTCGTCAGATCACCGACGTTTGCACGCGTCTACGGAATGGCGAAGACGTGCCAATCCCAAGTTGCCGAGGAGCTCAAACCGCGATGGGTCAACTGGAAAATCGAACCTATATCAGAGCACCGACAAGACCCAGCACGGTTTAGAGTAGAGCGAGCCAGACTCCGAAGAGACGGACTTTCATCCTTGACTGCCAGTCTGTGAATGACCCGTCCGGCTGGTAGTGCCCAGTACGCGTCAGTCCAGGTAAATCGGCAATTCCGCCGTAGTCACCGTCCGCCTAGTTATGTCCAGTCCGACTAAACGTAGACAGTATGGCTATCAACTTGGCTACATTTTCTGACATTACATTTGACATAACAGAGGCCCCTGCGAAGCGGAGGGCTCGGGCTGGCAGGGCGTTCTCGCTGGGCTCGCGCCCTGGTATCACCAGAGGCTTCACCGGGATCGGGCACGGCTTGCGCCAGATGCAAGGGCGTTGGGCTCTCGGTACAACAACGGAATGGGCCGCCGATCTTGATTGATGACTCAAGCTGATTGCCGGCACGATTCGAAGGGCTGCCCAGATTCTCAGTCCCGAACGGTCACACCCCTACTCCTTCACTACCTCTCCTTTCACACTTCGGCGCTCAAAGAGGACGGGCGTTCCGGACGACCGCCCTCAAGGACCGAGGGCTGTCACGAACGCCCCTTGAGAGGAGGAAGAACGAGCGCACGACTCAGCAGCCCTGCTCACTGGGAGTTGGAGGAGAAGGTTCCCGAGCGGAGTGTTGGCTCCGAGGGCCAAAAGCTGGCCTGCCGCGAACGCGAGGGTCGGTGTGGAAACGCCATGGGGAAGTAAGCATGGTGAGCCAGAACTCTGGCGCTTATACAGTGCGCGTTTCGCTGTGAGCGAAGACAGCGTCGGCCTCGGCGTCGGCGGTCCTCGATGTCATGAGGTCACGTCGGGTACCGGCACCTCAGGGAGCGCCACCTCGTGAGTCAGTGGCGCCAGTACTCCCGTGGGGTCGTAAACAACTTCACCTCCAACGATCGTGGAGATGACGGAAAGGTCCTGGTCGAGCAACACCATGTCGGCGTCAGCACCCGGGGTCAGCCGGCCCTTGCGGTTTTCGTCAAGGGCCATGGCCGGGTGTAACGAAGCGGCTTGAAGCGCCACGAGCAGCGGCACGCTGGCGACATGCACCGCTAGGGCCACGGCCCTGTCCATTGTCAGGATGCTGCCTGCGATGGTCTCCTCGTGGCCTGCCAGTACAGCACGGCCGTCCTTGACCACGACTTCGAGCGGCCCCAGGCGATGCAGCCCGGGCTCGGTTCCTGTGGCGCCGATTGCGTCAGTGACGAGCACCAGACGCTCAGGTGTCACCCTTGCTACGAGCGAGATCAGCGCGGGGTGGATGTGGATGCCGTCGGCGATGATCTCCAGGTACACCCGGTCGTCGGCGAGCGTCGCCGTCACCGGGCCAGGCCGACGATGGTGGATAGGGGCCATGGCATTGAACAAGTGGGTGGCGTGCCTGGCGCCGGCCTCGAAGGCAGCGGTCGCAGTCTCATAGTCGGCATCGGTGTGGCCTATGGCGACCACGACGCCTGCCGCACGAGCCGCGGTGATGAGTTTCAACGCGCCGTCGAGCTCGGGCGCCACGGTGACCAACCGCAGTGTGCCCTGGCTGCGCGCAACCAGGTCATGGAACTCAGCGATGGACGGTGGCCGCAGAGCACCAGGGAACTGCGCCCCAGCCCGGGACCGGGCTATCCACGGACCCTCGAGGTTCGACCCGAGGACAGCCGCACCCGGGACGAGGGCCACGGCAGCCACTCCCTCTACGGCCGTTCGAAGCGCCTCGGGACTGTCGGACACGGTCGTGGCCACCAGGGCGGTCGTGCCATGCGTGGCGTGGAATTGGGCCATCTTCCGCACTGACGACTCGACCTCGTCTCTGGTGGCGCAGTTGACCTGAGCGCCTCCTCCTCCATGCACGTGCACGTCGACGAAGCCAGGTGCGACCAGCGTGTCGCCGAGCTCGACGATGGGGAGAAGGTCGTCAGGGGGTGAGCCCTGGCCCACCTCGCGCACGGAGCGGCCCTCCACGACAACGAAGCCGTCGTGCAGCAGTTCCGTGGGCGTGGCAACCTGGGATGCGGTAAGTACGAACCCTTTCACGTAATTGTGACCTTAGTGAGGCCTGGTGGGGCATCTGGGTCTAGCCCGAGCAGGCGGGTCAACGCCAGCGCCAGTTGTTGGCCGCGGGTGACGGCCAGGATGGGGGCAAGGATTTCGGGTGCTGCCGCCGCCCAGTAGACGTCACTGCCGTCGACGGGGCCCAGCAGGCGGACGTCGGCGCCCCTCTGGCGCAATTCTACGACGATGTCGGCCACGTCGGCGCTGGCTGGCCCCGGGTGGGCGAACGCCAAAACCGGTGACCCGTTGGCGGCGATGGCGATAGGCCCGTGGCGGAGGTCGGCGGCCGAGAAGGCGGCAGTGAACCTGGACGTTGTCTCTTCGATCTTGAGCGCTGCCTCACGTGCCGCCCCGTACAACACGCCCCTGGCGACAGTCACCAGACGGTCGGCGCCTTCCAACCACTGGGCCAGCGTTATGGTAGGGGCGGTGTCGGCGAGCACCTCGTCTACCTGACCCGGGAGCTCGTCTGCAGCCCTGTCGTCCATGCCCAGGTCGCCCAGCGCCTGAGCGATGATCGCGAACGCGGCCAGCTGGGCCGTTACGGTCTTGGTGGCCGGGACGGCGCGTTCCTGGCCGGTCCCTAGGTCGACTACCAGGTCGGCGGAGCCCGCCAGCGGGCTGGCAGGGTCGTTGGTGATAGCGATGGCGCGGGCGCCTCTGGTGCGGGCCTGGTCGACGACCTCCACGATCTCCGGCGTCTGCCCCGATTGGCTGGCAGCAACGAGGAGGTAACCGCTGAAGTCGGTTGACGCTCGGTACAGGGTGCAAAGGCTCGGTGAAGTCAAGGCCACCGGGCGCCCCGTGGCCATTTCGAGGAAGTAGGCGCCGCAGGTCGCGGCGTGATCTGATGAACCGCGGGCCACCAGCACGGTGCCGGCCAGTTGAACGGGCACGAGAGCGCGTACTTGCTCGCCTATTTCCTTCCGGTGCCCCAGCAGAGCGGCCAAGCGCTCAGGCTGCTCCGCCATTTCTGATTGCATTATTCGACCGATCGAATTAGCCCCCCTACCCGGTTGTACTTTGGCCATAACCATTGATCAGCCCTTTACAGCTCCCGCAGTGAGACCAGAGACCAGCCGCCGTTGCACGATAAGGAAGAAGACGACGACCGGTAGAGCAAAGAGCGTGCAAGACGCCATGAGCCCGCCGTAGTCGGTGAGGGTGTTGGTTTCGAAACCGAACAGCCACACCGGCAAGGTCCAGTGACTTTGCTGCTGCATAATGACGTCGGCGTAGAGGAAGTCGTTCCAGGCGGTGATGAAAGAGAAAACGCCGGTTGCGATGAGGCCCGGGAGCACCAGTGGTAAGAGGATCCGCCTGAAGGCGCCCACCCGGGTGCAACCATCCACCAGTGCCGCTTCCTCCAGGTCGACGGGGACTCCCCTGACGAAGCCGCGCAGCACCCAGATCGTGAATGGGAGCGTCAGGGCCACGTAGGTGAGTATCAGCCCTTGGAAGCTGTTGAGCAGCCTGGCCTTGTCCAGGATCAAGAAGAGCGGGATCACCAGCGCCGTCGTGGGCACCATTTGCACGACCAGGACGAGCACTAGGAAGGCCTTTGCCCCCCGCAGGCGGAAGCGGGTTACCGCCGTTGCCGCCAGGAACGCCACGATCAGTACCAGCACCACCGTCGACACCACCACGATCATGCTGTTCCGCAAGTCGGTCAAGAAATACGGTCTTCTAGTGGCGTCCACGAAATTGTGGAAGGTGAAGTCCACCGGGAAGAAGCTGGGTGTCAGCGAGGTGATCTGGCCATTCGGTTCGAACGACGAGTTGACCATCCAGTAGACGGGAAACAAGGTGAGCACCACAAAGACCAGCGCCACGGCCCGCCACAACCAGGTAAGCCGCCGTTGGCGTGCGCCACGGGTCCCGGCCATGGTGGCGGTCATGTCTGGACTTCCCCCGTGCGGACCATGATCCTGATGTAGTAGCCGGTCACGATCAGCAGCAGCAGGACCGTGACCACGGCAACGGCAGCCCCGAGCCCGTACTGCTGGGAGCTGAAGGCTTCGATGTACTGCCAGACCCCGAGGGGCACCACGTTGATCACCTCGGCCCGTCCCGAGGTGAGGAACCAGACCTGGTTGAACACGTTCGAGTCCCAGATGACGGAAAGAACGGTCAGCAACACGAAGATGGGGCGCACGATGGGGAAGGAGATCCGGCGGAAGATCGTCCACGGGCTAGCTCCGTCGACCGCTGCCGCCTCGAACAGCTCGCGCGGCACCATAGTCAGGCCCGCGTACAAAGTGAGGGCGACAAAGGGAATGGCCTGCCACACGATCATGGCCGTAATAACGCCGTAGGCGGACAACGAGCTAGCAAACCAGTCATGGTTGTTGAAGGCGCGAAGCCCCAAGGTGACGAGCAAGTAGTTGACGACCCCGTACTGGGTCTCGAACAGCCATGTCCACACGATGGAGGCGGCGGTGTTCGGCATGGCCCAGGCGAGCAGCATCGCCACCGACACAACAGTACGCAGGAACTTGCCTAGGCGGCCCATGAGAAGGGCAACCCCGGTGCCGATGAGCATCGTAAGCCCGACAGTGGCCACCACAAAAAACAACGTCTGTTGCAGCACGTCCAAGAACTGGCTGCTGGAAAACAGGGCCCTGTAGTTGCTGAGGCCGTTCCACACCGTCTGGTGGCTCAAGAGCTGGAAGACTCCCAGCTGCTGGAACGACGTGGCGACCACCTGGCCTATGGGATAGCCGAGGACGAGGCCGACCAGTACAAGGGCGGGCAGCAAGAGGACGAAGGGTAATAGCTGGCGTCGTGTCGCCCGGCGCCACGCGTGGGGACGCCGACGGCGGGGCGGAGCAGAAGAACTGGTCTGCTCCGCCCCGCCACGGGCCGAATTCAGCATGTCGGCGCCTGCAACATCTATTGCTGAGCGTTCAGGAGGGTGTCGAGCCTGCTGTCAGTGGACTTGGCGATCACCGCTACGTTCTGGCTGCCTTCTGCGACCTGCGAGAAGAGCGTTTCCATCACGGCGTCGTTCTCGACCGTTGCCCATCCTGGGCTGGGCGGGGTGAAGTCACTGAGGTTGGCCGCCTTGTAGTAGTCAGCCTGGTTCGGGAGGCTCTTGCCCACGCTGAGCAGCGACGTGGCGTTGGGCATGAGGCCATCGGCCTTCACCATCTGGATCTGGTACTTGGCGTCGGTCATGAGCTTCACCCAGGCGAGGGCCTCAGCCTTGTTGGGGCTGGCGTTGGCGATGCCGATGTCGGATCCGCCGATGAACACCGGGGACGGAGTACCGGCCTTGGGTCCCGGGAACACGAACGTCCCGAGCTGGCCGGTCAGCTTCTTATTGGTGCTGGTGATGGCACCCAATTCCCAACCGCCGCCGACGATCATGGCGGCTTGGCCATCGGCTAGGACGGTGTCCTGGTCGGGGGCGTTGGTATTGACATCACGGGAGGCGGGAACCGAGAGGAAGTTCTGGATGGTCTCCCACTCCTTGAGGCCGGCCAGGGAGCCCGGAGACGTCAACTCGCCGACCCACTTGCCGCCGGTCTTGATGGCGATCTGGCCCCCGTAAGCCCAGATCAGCGGCAGGCCGGCGTACCAGTACTCGCCCGGCAGGTACAAAGGCGAGAAGTTCTTGACCTTCGAGAAGCTTGCCTTGAGGGCACTGCCGTCGTTCAGCAACTCGTCAAGACTGTTGGGTGGCTCTGTGATGCCCGCTTGCTTGAACATCTCCTTGTTGTAGATGACGACGCGGTCGCCAGCCAGCAATGGGACGGCGTAAAGGCCCCCGTTGTACTCGGCTGGGCCCTCAAGGCCCTTCAAATAGTTGCTGCTGTTGGGCAGCGAGGACTTGACCGAACTCAGGTTCTCCAAGCCGCCGGAAGCGGCGAACTCGGCCACATCGGTGTTGCCGATCTCCATGGCGTCCGGAGGGGTGGTACTGGCCAGGGCGGTGATCAGCTTGGTGGCGATCCCGTTCCATTGCTGGATCTCGACGTTCACTGTCCAGCCCGGGTACTCCTTTTGGAAAGCAGCGGTGACCGCGTTCGAGACAGGGGTACTGATCTCACCGGTCATCAGCCACACGGTAAGAGTGTGGTTGCTTTGGGCGGAAGCTGCTACCCCTCCACCGCTCAGCCCCATCACGGTGAGGGCGATAGCGGTAAGAGCGATTAAGGCTTTCTTCACTGTACGCTCCTTATGTTGAGCTCCACTCAGGTCTTCTGGCTCTTGTGGCGCCGGCATTTTTGGTCTAGACCAATGTGGTCTAGACCAATGATGTTCGCGCAATCCTCTCCCCGTGTCCAGTGGGTTCCTAGCCATCTGGGAAGCTCACTGAAACAGCCGGCAGCTCGCCGGCAAGGAGGCAAACATGAGCTCGGCCACGGCCGGCCCTGCGCCGGTGCCCACCGGTACTGAAGAGCAATTGAGCAGGCAGTACCCGAAGTACTACGTCGTAAAGGGCCACCTGGCGCACATCTTGGCGCAGCTGGCCCCCGGCGAGCCGTTGCCGGCCGAGCGCGCCTTGGCCGAGCGATTCTCGACCAGTCGGACCACCATCCGCCAGGCACTGCGAGACCTGGCGATCGAGGGGCGTCTGGTGCGGATGCGCGGCCGCGGCACTTTTGCCGCGCTACCCAAGATGGCTCAGCGACTCCAGCTGACGAGCTATACCGAGGACATGCGCCGCCTGGGGCTCGTCCCGCGCTCGCTGTTGTTGTCCGTTAGCCAGGTCCGTGCCGACGAGGAGATGGCCTCGCGCCTCGACGTGCGCTTGCGGGCGCGCGTCGTACGCATCGAGCGCCTGCGGATGGCGAACGAAGAGCCCACGGCCATCGAGACCACCCACCTGGATGCCGCTCGGTTCCCGGGCCTGGCCAAGCGGATGGGAGAGTCCGTCTCGCTTTACGCCTTGCTGGCTAGCGAGTATGGCGTGCACCTAGCCGAGGCGGAAGAGACGATCGAGACAGTGCCGGCGGCGCCACGGGAGGCTGAGCTCTTGGACACCACCGTTGGCTACCCGATGCTCCTGCTCTCCCGCCACAGCCGCGACGCCTGTGGTCGTCCGGTTGAGTTCGCCCTCTCGTTCTATCGGGGGGACCGCTACAAATTTGTTACCCAGCTACAGCCGCCGACGGCCCCGACCGCCGGAGCCAGCTGAACGTGGCAGTAATTGTTGTGGGTTGCTTCTTATCTAAAGGGGAAGGGGTTCTGTGCGCTACGGTGCGGCACTTGGCTCGGACAGTGCTACCCGACCTGAGGTTGACAAGGCGTTGAGTGGCCCCGATGGTGTCAGTGCCTCCGACGTCTTTGCAGTTGTTGCTCACGTGCTAGAGCGACTGGCGAACGAACAACTGCCGGTTCTGGGTCGGGCGGGCGAATTCCTGGCCGGCAGGCTGATGGCCGGGGGCGATATCTACGTCTTCGGTACCGGGCATTCGCGCGTGGTGGCCATGGAGCTGGCTGAACGGGCCGGCGGGCTGGCCGGAGTCAAGGAGCTGGTCCTGGATGAACTGGTCGCTTCGGGCAGGGCAGATTGGACAGAGCTGGTCGATGGCACGCTCGAGCGGCGCCCTGAAACGGCGCGCGCCTTGCTTGAGCCCGTGACCATCTGCCCCCTTGACAGTTTCATAGTCATATCGCACTCCGGTTGCAACGGCGCTCCTGTCGAGATGGCGCTCCAAGCTCGGCAGTGTGATGTGCCCGTGGTGGCCATCACGTCCTTAGAGCACAGCCGCATGGTTGCCTCGCGGCACCCGAGCGGGCTGCGCCTGTTCGAGGTAGCCGATCTATGCATCGACACTTGTGCTCCGTACGGCGACACCGCCATCCGACTGCCATCCGAGCTCGGAGTGTGCAGCGTCTCTTCGATCGCCGGCGTCCTCATCGCCCAAGCGCTGACGTCGGAGATCGTCGGTAGGTATTTGCAGGCCGGTGTGACACCGCCTTTGTTGGTCAGCCGAAACCTATAGGAGCGCTAAGCGGTCGACCTACTTCAGGGCCCCAACGGAACGGCCCCGGCAGCAACATGGGGCAGAGAGAGAACAGGCACGGTATGGAATCCCACGGTTCCGGGTTTGCACAGAGTCTGTTCAACGTCGGCCCGAAAGAGCCGCCGAGGCTCGACCCGGGCTATAGACCGCTGGCGCTGGGCGTGGGTCGGTACCGCGCCGCGCTGGCGGCGTACGGTACTAGCGATACCGTGCGCATGGGCCTGGAGCAGAGCCCGGAGAATGTCGCCACGCTCGACCTGGAAGTGTTCCCCGCTGCCGCCGAACGTGGAGCGGACAACCTGCGCTACGTCACCTACATGCTCAACGGCATACTGTGGGCGGCCGGCGGCCGACGGGCGACCCTGGGCGGCCCCAAGGACCTCTGCGAAGCAGTCGCCGCCGGGTACGCCCAGGACGGGCCGGGTAAGTTCGAGCACGAGATCATGAGCCGGGCGTTCGACCGCCCGTTCGAGGTGGTCGTGGTCGGGGTCGAGGACGTGCCGTCCGCCAAGAAGCGTCCACTGTTTCTCGGCGGGCACTTCGACGGCTGCCGGATCGGCTTCGACCTGGGCGCCAGCGACTACAAGGTGGCCGCCGTGCAGAACGGGCAAGTGCTCTTCAGCACAGAAATCCCGTGGAATCCCAAGGCGGAGCCGAATCCCGAGTACCACTACCACTGCATCGATGACGGCTTCAAGCTGGCGGCCTCCCACTTGCCCCAGGTCGACGCCATCGGCGGTTCGTCGGCCGGCATTCTGGTGGACAACCAGGTTATGGTGGCGTCGCTCTTCCGCGCAGTCCCCGACGACATGTTCGAAGCGGGCGTGCGGCCCATCTTCCTCAAGCTGCGGCAGGAATGGGGCGTTCCGCTCGAGGTCATCAACGACGGCGACATCACCGCCCTGGCAGGCGGGTTGTCCTTGGAAGAGACCGGCATCCTCGGCATCGCCTTGGGGTCAAGCGAAGCGGCGGGATACCTCGACCTCTCTGGGCACATCACCGGTTGGCTCAACGAGCTAGCCTTCGGGCCCGTGGATGCCAACCCTGAGGGCGGCATCGACGACTGGTCGGGCAGCCCGGGCGTCGGGGCGGCCTACTTCTCCCAGCAGGCGGTGAACAGGCTGGCCGGACCGGCAGGGTTCACCTTCCCCGACGACATGCCGCTCGCCGACAGGCTCAAGATCGTGCAGACGCGCGTGGAAGAGGGCGATCTGGCAGCGCGCGAGATCTTCGACACCATCGGCGTCTACCTGGGGTACACGGTCCCCTGGTACGCCGAGTTCTACGACATGAAGCACGTGATGATTCTCGGTCGCGTCACCTCGGGAGCAGGCGGGGAGCGTATCCTCGCTCGAGCGCGCTACATCCTGGCAACCGAGTTCCCCGAGATCGACGAGCACATCTCGATCTTCCTGCCCGACGAGCGAAGCCGCCGCGTCGGGCAGGCCGTCGCGGCCGCGAGCCTCCCCACCGCCGTACCAGGAGGTGCGCAATGAGCCACCCCCACAATCAATTCATCGAGGTGTGGATGCCGAGACTCCCATCCGCCAGTTTTGGAGCGGATGACGGGATCCGAACCCGCCACCGTCACCTTGGCCAAAAAAGAAAGTTATGGGAAACGGCCAGGTAGATGCCTATAAACCTGTTACGTGCGGTTGCGTCGGGCACATCGTCCATTCTGTCCATCTGATACCGGCCTGTCGTAGCGCGCGCTACCACGAGCATCAGGGACCAACCTCGTCGTAGATAGCGTCCTCCGGCGAGAACCAATCCGCGACGAGCGACGCGCCGGGCGCCCAAGACGGCCGCTGCCAACGAAGCAGACTCGCTCGAAGACGCCACAGCTCGTCCTCGACACTCGCGACTGCAACCTGCGCGCGCTCGATCCTCACGCGATCGGCTGCTGTCTCCGCCGCGAACTGGTACTCCACCACCGCGGCGCGAAGGTGTTCGTCAGCGAGCGCGAGCAATTCTCGCTCGCCGTCTTTCAGTTGGTCGTCTTCCACTCGCGACATCAGTTCGAGCCTAGGGAGTACTAGAACGCGTCGAGTTTTCCCGTCGCAAGGATGCTGGCTGCGGCCTTCACGATCGCCTCGGCATCATCGGCCGCCGCAGCGGAGTCTTAGGATGAGGAGCCCGGAGTGTCGATGTCGGGATACTAGAAGTTGTTCCGAGTCCGACGCAGGCGCGGGAACGCACGAAAGGCTGGCACTCCGCCTTCGCCTCCGAACTGCGCTCGCACGGCGTCCTGAATCGCGATGTGCCCTCCTCGCGACGTGGCTCGGAGGCCTTGCACCGCGAGCAAGGCAGCTGATGCCTTGCGCGCTGCGTCGTAGGCCAATGAAAACGCTGCGACTGGGTCATCGTCGACAAGCAGCCTCGCCGATCGCAGGTGCGCCCGGGCTTCCTCGAGCATTCGTTCTCCGAGTGAGGTCGACGGTTGCACGCGATCGAGCTCACCATTGCCGAGGAGCGCGTCGATGTCGTCTCTGCCTCGTCCCCAGCTCATGCGACCTCGCCGAGAACGGAAACGACAGGCCGAGTCACAAGCTCGGCCATGAAGGGATCGTCAGCAGCGTCGCGCCACTTGGCAAGCGGCCGAATCGTTGCCTGCACCGGCATGCCGATACGTTGCTCAGCGCGCTCTGCCGCGTCGTGGACGGCGGAACGATTCGGCGTACCCAGAACGAGGACGTCGATGTCGTTCGGGGCTCGCCCCGGGGCTCCCGAGTAGCGAGCCGCCCAGCTCCCGAAGATGAGCACGGCGTCGATTCCTTCGATGTCCTTGAACTCGTCATGGAGCACGGCAGGCGGGCCGTAGGTCGCGAGGATGAGGCGCCGGAGCGGCTCGTAAAGCTGGTGATCCACGTTTGCCCGGACCAGTCGAGTGTTCCCAACCCGACGCACCATGACTACGCCAGTCGACTCGGCTCGATCGATCTCACGAAGTGCCGTCGGCACGGATGTCCCAGCACGCTGCGCGAGCGCGGTGATCGAGTGCTCATCGTCTGGGGTCACGAACACGGCCGCTAGCAGACGTCCCTGCGTGTCGGATCGAAACAGCGGCGCAAGGCTCGGCACCGAGACTTTCATAACATGAAGTCTAGCTTACAGGTTATGCAAGTTCAATTGCCAGGCGGTGGTAGTGACCGGGCGCTGCATCCGTCATCCAGATTCCTCCGCCGAGACACTTCGCTGCTAAGTGACACGCTGTGTCAACAAGTGGTTCGTGATCCTGACGACGATCCGTGTTCCGCCCTTCAACCGCTGGAAAAGTGGTCGGCCACCACGGCGAATGACTCCTTCGGCTCCCAGCTCATGTCGGGATAGGTGATGCCGTGCTGCCCAGCGGGCAGCGTCTTCACGAGGGACATCGAATCCATGTCAAGGTCGTAACGAGGGTCCTCGTCCAGGTGGGCCTCGGGCGTGACAAAGGTCGACAGCAGCGCGCCAGCTACCCCTGACTGCTCAAGCTCGTCGAGGGTTTCTCTGAGCTCGCGAGCCTGCATGGTCTCGTCCCGTTCGAAGCTCCCCCTTAAGCGAGGGCGGAAGAAGCGGCCGATCAGGGGACGGGTGTGGAGATAAAGGCGAGTGGTGTCGGTCACACCGGAGCCGAGGGCGCCGGAACTCTCGGCTCCGCGAAAGGTACGCATCCCAAACTCGGTGACGATCACGGGCCTGCCTACCGCCAGGAAGGGCTGGAGCATCTCGATTAGTGCAGGAAAATACTGGCTTCTATACGTCAGCGAACCCACCCGGACGGCGGCGCCCGCGCCATAGACGCGCGATAGCCTCCCTGTCGTCAAACATCATCGACCGTGGCCTTCACCCTCTGCTACATCGGACTCTGCTGGAGCCCTCGGTCTTCTGCGGCCCCGCCAACGATCCGAGCACGACAAGGATGTCGAGCTGATTGTGCTCCCCCACGAGGTCCGAGTTCTCGAACGCAGCTCCAAGAGCGCGTTCACTATCGGCACGTCGACCGGGCGATCCTCGCTACGCGCCAGCTGCCTGCGCGCTTCATCGCGTTGGCATTCGTCACGCCACGCTGCTCCGCTGACACCGGGAACTCTCGAAACGCAGATGGAGACGCTGGTGCAGCGGCGATTCCCTGGGCCGATCAGCGCGATGAACCTTGGTGTGTCAACTAAGGGACTCAAGTATCTGGATCTGATACATATATCAGTCAGTTGACATCCGCAGCTGAGTGAGTAGAGATGGGTGTCATAGAGGAAGCACCCGTATCAGAATCTGATACTTCACCAGTAAGAATGACACGCACAATCCCACCTTCGCTGGGTCCGATACTGACCGAGTTGGAGCTCGACGCGCCCCAGGTCGTCACGCTGGCCGAGCTCGCAGCCCTGGCAACGCGAACCGGTATCCGGACCGAGCCCAGGGTGGTCGCGGACCGCATGCGCAAGCTCGGCTGGCTGCTGCCCACCGAGACGGCGGGTGTGTGGGAGTTCGCCCCCGCCGCCCATGCAGGGCCGATCGGCCACGGCGACCAGTTCCTCGAGCTGCGGGCCGCGCTCGCGGCCCGCCCGTCGCTCGACGCGGCAGTATGTCTCGTGTCAGCACTGTTGGCCCAAGGCCTAACCGATCGCGCCCCAGATCGCCTTGAGGTCGCCGTCAAGACGGGAGCCACCATCCCCGTAGGTTTGCGGCGTGCCACACGGGTCGTCGTCTTCGACGCCAACCTCGCTCCCGAACAATCCCGCGGAGTGCCGGTTCACCTGCCTGCCACCATCCTCGTGCACATCGCGGCTCGACCAGGCGAAGTACGGGGCTGGAGCGCGATCGCCGATGCGCTGCCCGAACTCGTCGAGGTGGTCACGCCCGCGGACATCGACGCTGAGCTAGTTGGCCGGCCCCGTTCGGTGTGGGTGCGTCTTGCCTACCTTACCCAGGGCATTGCTCCCGACCTGGCCGATCGCCTGGTCCCGCCCAACGATGGGGGGCGCACCGCTCCGAAGGTTTGGTTCGGGCCCCGCGGCACCCTCAAGCACCACAGCGCCCGGTTCTCGGTCGCCGACACCCTGCTGCCGTTCGACCCCGCGAGCCTTCACCCCCTGCCATGAACGGTCCCTACGACGTGAGGTTGACCCAAGGCCACGTCCTGCGCCACGCGCCGGCCCAGTCGCCGCAGGGTCGCGACGCCGCCGTCATCGACATCGCACAGGATCTGCTGTTGCGTCATCTGTCCGAGCGTGGTGTCCTCACACTGGTCGCTTTCAAGGGCGGCACGGCACTTCGAAAGGCGTATGCCGGCGCCGCCGGGCGGTTCTCGACCGACCTCGACTTCTCTGTAGCGACCCTCGACGACGACCCCGCCTCGGTCACCCAGCTACTCGTCGGTGAGATCGACGGCACTCGCCTCGGTCCTTTCACCTACGACATCGAGGACCGTCGCGGCCGCCACACGATCATCTACCGGAGCAGGCTCGGGCCTGACCCCACCGGTCAGCTCCAGTCGAAGATCGACATCGGGCCGCCTCCGTGGTTGGCACCCACCGTACGTTCGTGGGTGGACGTGCCGATCCACAGCCGCTACGGCGGTCCGCTCCCCCAACTGCCTGTCGTGGACCTAGCCGAGAACGTCGCCGAGAAGATTTCTCGCCTCAACCGACGAAGCCCTGCCCGCGACGCGTACGACCTGGTGTGGGTGGCCCGCACGCCCGGCCCTGATCTAGATCGTTCCTTGATTCGCCGCCTTGCTGTCGTCAAGGCGTGGGTGGACCTCCATGGGCTGCACACCGAGCATGCCGGCTGGTCCGCACCTCTCCCCGGCGCTCGCCCGTTCGATGTTGACAAGTGGCTTGTGCCCCGAGGGGCACGCGACTTCGACGATGAGGCAATCGGCCTGCTTTCCGTCCCGCCTCCCGACCTCGGCGATCTCGGGCGAGACCTGCCTCGGCTGTACCTGTGGCTCGCTGATCTCGACGACGACGAACGCGCCGTGGCAGAGGGACGACCGCAGGACCGCAGCCTTGTCCTACGCCTCCTCGCCGACCTTCCAGGCGGTCGCTTGGTCGGCGTCGCCAGGTGACCCACAACGAGCGTCCTTGGATACGGGCGGGGCTCCGACACCGTGCATCAAGTGAGGACTCGCGAGACGACTCTCGCTGATGAACCGAGCCGCGCACGTGATCCGACCGCCACACATGGACGAGGATCGCTACAAAGACTCCGACGATGAGGAACGGTTCGGGCCAAGTCCCCGCCGCACGGCAGTGGCGCCCGGACCATCGGGCAACCAGCAAGAGCACGGTGGCGAGATCTGCATTCGCGAATACCTCGACTCCCCAGGCGCGACAAGCACGGCTGGAACCCTCGAGGGTACGAGAGACCGACTGGTTGGAGTTGCTTGCAATCGCGAGTCAACTTGGTTCTATTCGGATCGCGGTGCCGCGAGGGCCTCCACGGCCCATAGGGCCGGTAGCTCAAGGTTCGCCGGGGATCAGACGAGAACCAGGCCGTCCGACGCCTCACCTGCCCGGTAATCTGCCAAAGTGAGCCCGAGATACGAGAAGCGGTTCGATCAGATGATCGCGGATGCCACCGTCGACTGTTACAACGACGAAGAACAGGTCACCGGCCTGTTCACGATGATCCAAGACGAGCTCGTGGTCCCGTTCCAGACGCTGGTGCTCGGGGTCGGCGTCACAGTGGAAGGCGTCGAACTGACGACCGATGGTCAGATCGTCGCGATCTGCACCCGGGACGAGTTTCGACAGACCGTTCCGATCCTCGATCTTCCGCTGCCGACACCGCCTCCCGAGGGCGCGGAGTGGATCGAGGCGTACCGCCGCTGGCTCTGCTGACCGGACCAGATGCGACGACCGGGGTTCCGCAGCTCGTAGGCAAATCGACGCCCCTACGGGTCCCTGACAAGGGGCGTTGCTTCCCGAAACGCAGCAGAACGTAGACACACGACTTGAGAACGGATGCTTGAAGTGATTGGGTAAGTGGGATATCCTGTAGGCAGGATGTACCT
The DNA here is from genome assembly GCA_963807575.1 of uncultured Acidimicrobiaceae bacterium. GTDB lineage: Bacteria > Actinomycetota > Acidimicrobiia > Acidimicrobiales > Bog-793 > Fen-455. Next base: position 111,338 of record CAWECD010000011.1, on the reverse strand, counting down.
GCGAGAGACCCGGCGACGCAACGCAGACGGCAGCGAGGTCGCCTACCTCGCCCTGGCCCACAACGAGCGGGACCCGGTGAGCGGGGTGCCCAAGGCGAAGATCATTCACAATTTCGGCCGGGCCGACCTTGTCGATCACGATGGCCTCGCCCGTCTCGTGCGCTCGATCAGCCGCTTTTTGGACCCAGCCGACGCACTGGCGGCGACCGCGTCCTTGGAGATGGACGTCATCGACTCCCGGGCGATGGGGGCGTGTTTTGTCGCTGATCGGCTGTGGGAGCGTCTCGGGATCGCAGAAGGGATCGCCAAGGTGGCGGCCTCGCGCCGACTCGACGGGGAGATCGTCGAACGGGTGATCTTCGCGATGGTGGCGAACCGCCTCTCGGTCAAGCCCCTCTCCAAGCTGGCCGGCTGCACGTGGGTGGCGCGAAGCGCCTATATCGACGGCCTTGCCGAGGTTTCCGACGACGCTTGCTACCGAGCGATGGACTTCTTCTGCTCAACGCTCTCTGAGCTGCAAGAGACGGTGTTCTTCTCCGTCGCCTCTCTCTTGAACCTGGAGGTCGACCTGCTCTTTTTCGACACGAGCACGACCTATTGGGAGACCGAGCGCCTCGAAGACGAGCTCAGCGGCGACGAGGACGAGGAGGTGCCCGGGCACGAGGACGACGCCTCGTCGCTCGAAGAGATGGGCGTGCGCGCCTTCTCGAAGCACTCGAAAGACCACCGGCCCGACCTGCCCCAGGTCGTGATCGGCATGGCCGTGACGAGAGAGGGCATCCCCGTCCGGCTCTGGAGCTTCCCCGGCACGACGTCGGACCAGGTGATCATCAGGAAGGTGAAGGACGACCTCGGGTCCTGGGGGTTGAACCGGGTGATCTGGTGCCTCGATCGTGGCTTCAACTCCAAGGACAACCGCCGCTACCTCCAGCGCGCCGGCGGTCACTACATCGTCGGCGAGAAGCTCCGGTCCGAGCAGAAGGAGGCCGCCGCGGCGCTCTCCCGCCAGGGGCGCTACCGGGTCGTCACCGGCAACTTGAAGGTGAAAGAGGTGCGTGTCGACGACGGCGTGACGAGGGACCGCTTCGTCATCTGCCACAACCCCGAGCGGGCGGTCCACGACGCCCAAGTGCGCTCGAGGGTCGTCGCCCACCTTGAAGGCGAGATCACCTCCTCGGACCTCCTCAGCGCGAACAAGCGCCGGGAACTCTACGGCGCGTTGTGCACCAAGCCGGTCTTCAAGCGCTTCCTGCGCCTGACCTCGACCGGCAAGATCCGCATCGACCGCGCCCTCGTCGCCAAAGAGGCGCACCTCGACGGCAAGTTCTTGCTGCGGACCTCGGACGAGAGCCTCTCGGCAGAGGACGTCGCCCTCGGCTACAAGGCACTCTACGAGGCCGAGCGGGGATGGCGGGACATGAAGAAGTCGACCGTCAACCTGCGCCCGGTCTACCACCGGCGCGAGGACCGGATCAGAGCCCACGTCCAGCTGTGCTGGCTCGCGTTGCTCATCTTGCGGGTGGCCGAGATCGAGGTCGGCGATACCTGGCGCAACATTCGCAACGAGCTCGACCGGATGCACCTCGTGACCTTCACCACCACGAGTGGCACGGTCTCTCAGCGCAGCGAGCTCACACCAGGCCAGCGCCGCATCTTCTCAGCCCTCGGTCTTGCCGAGCCGCCTCGCTTCTACGACTTCACCCCGGCGCTCGAGCCCGTCAGCCAGGGCTGAACCCCGACGGCCGCGTAGTAACACGCGCTCGCGATCGTTCGCGCCTCAGTGCCCAGTTCAGGGGTCATATTCGCCGGTTTGCGTGCCTACTATCTGCGGAACCCCGGGACGAGGGACCGATCGAATCGAGACGGAGATATGGCCAACAAGTCGGGGATCATCTCGGCGAAGGACCAGGCTTGGATCGAGGCGCGTCGACGCCACCGGCTCTCTCACGCCCACGTGCAGATGGCGCGCGAGCTGGGCCTGAACCCGAAGAAGCTCGGCGGCACTGACAATCACCACCAAGAACCATGGAAGGTGCCGCTGCACCAGTTCATCGAGCAGCCTTATCTGAAGCGGTTCGGACGCGATCGGCCTGAACACGTCGTTTCCCTCGAAGAACATGCCCGCCTGCTGGCGCAGAAGCGGGCTGCGAAGAAGGCCGCAAAGGCAGCGCAAGCTCGAGCCCCGGTGGAGGACGCCGGTGGCTGAATACCAATACTACGAGTTCCTGGCCATCGACCGCCCCCTAGACGCCCGCCAGCTCGCTGAGCTGCGAGCATTGTCCACAAGAGCGCGGATAAGCCCGAGCCGGTTCGTCAACACCTACCAGTGGGGCGACTTCCGGGGTGACCCGCGGGCACTGATGACCCAGTATTTCGACGCGTTCCTCTACACGGCGAACTGGGGCACCCGGCGGTTGATGCTGCGTCTGCCATCCCGGCTGCTCGACCCCTCCACTGCGCGGCGCTACTGCCACACCGATTCCGCCTCTGCGTGGGCCGCGGGCAAGACCGTCATCCTCGACCTCTGTCGTGAGGATCAGGACGGGAGCTGGGAGGACGAGGAGTACGGCGAGGAGTCGCTGGGCTTGATCATCCCAGCGCGTGCGGAACTCGCCACTGGCGATCTGCGCTTGCTGTATCTGGCGTGGCTGCTGTCGGTCGAATCGGGAGAACTTGCCGACGACGATGTCGAGCCGCCGATCCCGCCGGGGATGGCGGCGCTGAACGCGCCGCTGCGTAGCCTGGCCGACTTTCTCCGCCTCGACGAGGACCTGATTGCCGTCGCGGCCGAAGCCAGCGAAGAGCAGAAGGATTCCAGTCCATCCCCCCAAGAGTTGAAGCGGTGGGTCGAGGTGCTGCCCGCAACGGAGAGGGATGCGCTCCTCGTACGCCTTGTGCTCGGCGATGACGTGCACCTGCGAGCGGAGCTGCTACGGCGTTCTCACGGAGAATCCACCAACGGCCCGCATCTCAGGGAGTCGCGTACGGTGGCAGAGCTGCGAGACGCCGCGGCGGCTCGACGCGTGGAGCGCGAGCGGCTCGCCGCCATAGAGCGGGCGCGCAAGCGAGCCCGGCGCGAACACGACGCCGCACTCGCCCGCGATAAGCGGCTGGAGGAGCTCGCGCTGCACGAAGAGCAAGCTTGGAGACAGGTCGATGCGTCCATTGAAACCAAGAAGTCCGCCGGCTACGACTCCGCCGTTGAGCTCCTCAGCGACCTCAGGGCCGTCAACGAACGCAAGGGTAGGCCGGAGGCGTTCGTAAAGCGCTTCGCAGAGCTACGCGAACAGCACCTGAAAAAGTCCAGCCTCCTCGAGCGCTTCGACAGGGCTGGGCTCGGATGGGTCGACAGGGATGGACGCCAACCCAACTGAGATCGATTAATTCTAGGTTGCCCGTAGCTTGCCACGAGCGACAGGGCAGTCACCGCAAAGAGCTGCCCGCGACCACCTGGCGCTTGCCGATAGGTGAACGAGCATGGCGAGGTCCTACCGTCCGCCGCCACCTGTGGTAACAAGCTGTCTTCCAAGCCGATGGTGTCAACGCCTCGCCAAAGCGTCGCACGCACCGGCGCTATCGCCGTGGCAAACACTGACTGACAGCTGGGCCGCGTTCAGTCGTGGATCGGTGGTCCGACCAGTCGCCGCGCCAAGCCCTCCGCGGTGTAAGGCATCAGTATTCCGATCGCGCTCGTCGCAGCGCCAGATGCAGGTCGGCTTCGGGAAGAGCGGGCCGGATTGTCTTTGAAAGTGGCGCGCGGCCGCTAACAGCGATTGCGATGGCGTCACCCGGTCGGCCAATGCCGGGTGACCGCAAACGGAGCGACCAGGGGCCTCTAGAGACGGTCCGGCCGGCGTGAAGCTGGACTACGCGGCGGCGCGGTACTCGTGGATGAGCCCACCGAGCATGTCGTGGCGAGCAATGTCGCTGAGCGACGGGGTGGCAGAGGTCACTGCGCTGACAGGTACGGCATTGCGCTCGAGGAGCCCGCGACTCGTGGGCGATCCTTTCCTCCACCCATCACCTTAGTAAAGGAAGATGCGCTATCCTTTACCAAGTAGGAGATCTAGTAAAGGATCGGCTTTGTTCGGAACATTCACCCGACAGACCTGGCTGTACGATCCCACCGCGTACGCACCTGCGCAGTACCGCCGAGCGTGCGCCTACGACGTCTTCATCCCCGATCTGCTCGCTGGTCTCGAGCTCTCCCTATCCGGTTCGGTCGCCGGCGTGATCGCCGGAGCCGAGACTGCAATCCAGGCGCTGAACAACCACGCGTACCCGGGGCTCGCTCCTTTCGCGCGCCTGTTGCTGCGCACCGAGTCGATCGCCTCCTCCAAGGTCGAGGGTATGCAGGTCGACGCTCGTGCCCTCGCGCGAGCCGAGGTGGCCAACGACACCGGGCAAGGAGCATCGAAGACTGCACTCGAAATCCTTGCCAACATCGACGCGATGCAGGCGGCGATCGAGAGCGCGACCGAGCAGGAAACGATCGCAGTACCGCAGATCGTCGAGATCCACCGCCTCCTCATGGCGGCGTCGGACCGGCCCGAGCTCGCTGGCCAGATCCGGACGCAGCAGAACTGGATCGGTGGCAACAACTACAACCCCTGCGGCGCGGACTTCGTGCCGCCCCCGCCCGAGGAAGTGAACACCCTCCTCGAGGATCTCTGCGCCTTCTGCAACGACGAGACACTGCCGCCTCTCGCCCAAGCGGCGCTCGCGCATGCGCAGTTCGAGACGATTCACCCGCACAAAGACGGGAACGGGAGAACAGGCCGTGCCCTGGTCCAGATCGTCCTCAAGCGCCGGAACGTCGCGCCACACTTCGTCCCCCCGATCAGCGTGGTGCTCGCGCAGAACAAGGAGCGGTACATCGACGGCCTCGTCGCGTACCGGGAGGGGAACTTCGAGCGATGGCTCGAGGTCTTCTCAGTAGCCACGGCGCGGGCCGCGCAGCTCGCGCGCTACTACTTTGCCGAGGTCCGCGAGCTCCAAGACGTGTGGCGCGCTCGGCTCTCCGCCCACGGACAGGTGCGACAGGATGCCGCGGCCTGGCAACTCATCGACATCCTGCCGGGACATCCCGTGATCACAGTTCCAGTGGGTGTAGCACGCGTGAATCGAACCAAACCAGCAGTGAACGGGGCGATCAACCAACTCGTGGAAGCCGGGGTGCTGATTCCGCTGTCGACGAAAAGGCGTAACCGAGCCTGGGAGGCCGCCGGCCTCCTGGAGCTCATCGCTCGCCTCGAATCGGGGGAATACCCCGACGAAGAGGAGAACCCTGGACCGATCGCGGACCCAAGAGCACGGCCAGCTAGCGATGGCGAGCAGACGGCCGCGCCTCTTCCCTGGAACGACGGGGTTCTGGTAGGCCTGGGGCCCGGCTCGTGGCTCACCCCGCCGACCGACACTCCGGAGGTAACGCTCCGCATCGCGGTCGCGATCCCGACCATCATCCCGGGACTCGGCGGGAACTCCCCGGAACGCGCCACGTTGCTCCGAGGCCAGAAGCGGGAGGAGCGCCTGTGCGATCTTCTCGAAAACTCGCCGATCACCGAGCAGCTCCGCGGTCTCGAGCACGTTTGGGACGGGACGACTGGCGCGAAGTGGGAAGCAACAGGAACCGGAACTACCGAGTTCTCCGAACTCTGGTTCGCCCCCTACGGCATCGACGTGCAGCGACCCCCACTCGTGGCGCGTTGCGGCTTCTCTACCGGATGGGTCGACGACGGCAACGCGACTCAGGTTCCAACGATTCAGGCGACGCTGGACCTCATGATCAACCTCACCGAGCTGAACAGGTCGCGCAGGCCCGACGACCATGACCACCGGACCGACGATCTCCCTGCGCCGGCTGCGCTCTCGCTCGAGAAGCTGGCCGAGATTCTCCACTGGATGCTCGACTTCCCGGCCGTTGTCGTCTCCGCTGCGCGATCACTCCTCCCCGGACCGTCGGCTCGAGACGGTCAAGGTCGCGGAGTGGGTGACGTTCTCCGGCCATGCCGCAGACCGCCTGGTCGACCTGCGTCGCTTCCAGCGGCTCGCGCGCAGCTCGGGCCTCGGCCAGATGATCGCCGGCGTTGTAATGGAGCCGTACCGAGTTGGCGGCAGTTGGCCAGGATCGTGGGCCTTTGTCGCGGACCTGCTTTACGACGGCCTGGAACGAGGCAGGTATCGTGACATTGACGCCGCAGTCGACGCAATCCGAAAGCGGAATTGACGCCGCACCAAGTCCAACTACGAGCCGACAACTTGGTCAAACGCATCAAACGAATGGGCTTCGGCTCTGCAATTTTGAGAACTGCCGCACTCAGGCCCTGCTCCACGCCGGCAGGCCGAACTGGCGTGCCATTTGGAGCGGACGACGGGATTCGAACCCGCGACCCTCACCTTGGCAAAGTTATTTGGCACAATTCTGCCACTAGCCACTTTATACATTCATCAATGTTTTACTGGGCTTTTGACTTACCGTAGTCGACCGTAACTTACCGCTATTGGCCCCGGCTTGTGCGTTTTTCGTGGTGCATGCACCACGGATTTTCGTACCACATGCACCACGAACATTGGAAGACCTGGCGCTGCGGAGCCTGCCGGCATCACCTTCCAAGGTGACGCCTGGTACAAAGAAAAGCGTGATTCGCCTTATCGAGGCGCTCGCGTAACCATGGCTCTGGCGCGGAGTGCCGCCGTCGAGAAGACGTCATTCGGTCGGTCGTTCTGTTCCGACACAAGCAGCTAACCCCGCCTTGCCCGAGCACCGGGGCAGGCAGCTGGGTACTCTTTTGTCATGAAGGAGGACCAAACATGAAAAAGACCTTCATCACGATCATCGGTGCTCTGTGCATCGTCGCTGCCTCGGCGACCATGGCCGTAGCGACCACAACGGCGCCCAAGTCAGCAGCGAGACCCAACCCGACCGGTGTCTTGTCTGCTTCCTCGGGGTTCCCGACGATCTGCCCACCTGCCGCAGTGGTGGGCAAAGCGCTCGGGCTGACTGTCGCCAAGCCAACCGTTCCCATGTTCTTGAAGGGACGGACTCTGGAGTGCAAGTACAGCGGAAAGAACCAGACGACGATCTCATACTCGTCGGACACCCGCAAGGCTTTTCTCGCCCAGGAGGCTTCCCTACCTAAGGGCATCATCGTCGTCGTGACCAATCTGGGTAAAGGGGTCGCGGCATACCTGGTGCTTCCCGATGTCCTGCACGTCCAGGACGGAACGCTGGAGTGCATTATCGCGACGGAGGTCAGCACCTCTCAAGCTCGCGAGGAGGCCTTGGCCAAGGTCCTTCTCAAGTCGTACTGGTAGCCGCCCTTGCTGAGTTCGGGACGACAGAAGCGAGCGCGAACAACTTCAAGAAACCCAGAGCTGCCAGTAGGTGAGGCCAGCCAAGCACAGAACACGACTCTGCATCCGCGCCGGATGACGCGAGCTCGCGCCCGATTCGGCACTGGGCGCTACTGGGCTCTTTGTAGCGGAGAGCTGGGTTATGGCCTAGAACAACTGTGAGCTGACTGGAGAAGGAGGCGGTCATGTTGTTCGTCGGTGCCTCGTGATGCAGGCGGCGCAGGTGACGCGCCACAGGTGGGCAACCCTCGCTGTGCTCAGCGTGACGCTGCTCCTGATCAGCCTGGACACCACAATCCTCAACGTGGCTCTCCCGTCGATCGTACGGGGTCTTGGTGCCAGCTCCAGCCAGTTGCAGTGGATCGTCGACGCCTATGCGGTGGTCTTCGCTGGTTTGTTGCTCTCTATCGGCGCTCTCGGAGACAGGGTCGGGCGAAAGTGGATCTTCCTCGCCGGACTCGTGGTCTTCGCCGGCGGGTCTGCGCTCGCGGCCGAATCGGTTAGCCCGGATCGCCTGATGTTGGCTCGGGCGGTGATGGGAGTGGGAGCGGCTGGCCTGATGCCTTGCACTCTTTCGATTCTGACCAACGTGTTCACAGAGGAGAAGGACCGTGTCCGGGCCATCGGGATCTGGTCGGGAACGACAGGTCTCGGGGTAGCCCTGGGTCCGATCCTGGGAGGCTTGCTGTTGGCCCATTTCTGGTGGGGCTCGGTCTTTTTTATCAATGTACCTGTGGGCCTCCTGGGGCTCGCGGCTGCGGTCTGGCTGGTGCCCAACTCGCGTAATCCGACACCAAGGCGACCTGATCCTGTCGGTACCGCCTTGTCAATATTCGGGCTCGGACTGCTGCTGTGGGGCATCATCGAGGCTCCTGGGCGCGGCTGGACTTCGGCGCCGATCATGGCTGCACTGCTGGCCGCTGGCGTAGTGATCACCTCGTTCGTGATCTGGGAGTTGCATGTGGACCACCCGATGCTGCCCCTGCAGTTCTTCACCAACCGTCGCTACAGCGCCGCCATCGCTGCCTTGGCGCTCGTACTGTTCGCCCTAGTGGGGGTGTTCTTCCTCATGACTCAGTACCTGCAGTTCGCCTTGGGCTACAGCCCGCTCGAAGCGGGGTTGCGAATCGCGCCCATTGCTCTGGTACTCCTCGTCGTCGCACCTCTATCGATGGTGCTGGCACGACGGATCGGGTCTAAAGCGGTCGTTTCCTCCGGCATGATCTTGATCGCGATCGGTCTCGGCATACTTTCGACGACCACAGTGCACGGGACCTATCGCGATTGTGTGATCCCGTTCGTCTTGCTCGGCACCGGGGTTGCCCTAGCGCTTGCACCTTGCACTGAGTCGGTTATGGGATCGCTGCCTTTAGAGGAGGCCGGGGTGGGCTCGGCAACTAACGACGTATCGATGCAGGTCGGTGGCGCCCTCGGGGTCGGCGTGCTCGGAACCGCTCTCAACCTGCGCTACCAGCACCTCATGGCGCCGTTGGTGCCCAGTTCCCGCGTTCCGGCGAACGTCCAGAAGGCGATCGAGGGCTCACTCGGCGGAGCCCTGGGCGTCGCCCAACGCGCGCCGATCAAGCTTGGCGACCTGCTTGCAGCGGTCGCCCGCCAGGCGTTCGTCTCTGGCATGGACCTCGCACTCATCGTCTCCGCCGTCGCGGTCCGAGTAGCTGCCCTCGTCGTGCTGGTGCTGCTTCCCAACAGGGGGACAGGCCCAACCGATCTGGGGTAACCCGGCACTTCCGCCGGCCGATGAGTTTGGCCAACTCGCCACTTGGGCGATGGACCCGCCGCCCACTCGACCGGTACATAAAGTCGGGCCTGCTCCAGGGTCGGACAGCCTGGCTCGGCGTTACGCGCAGGGGAGGCCCACGTCGCATTCCCGCCGACGGCCGCTCGATAGCCCCACCGAACCTCGCACGGTGGTGCCTAGGCTAACCGATTGAAGACGTTCCGACGGTGGCGACACCCGCGAAGCCCCCTCGCCCTGGAATCCTCCAACTGTTGAAATGTGCCACTTACTGAGAATCCAACAGACTCCCTGCCCAGCACCACACGTCAGAACGGTCTACAGCGGCCTAGGACGCCTCGGGAGTCCTACAAGCAGCCGGGGGAACAGCACCGAACGAGCCTCAATAGGGCCTGCAAGCGCTCTCGTGGATCGCTGTGATGTTCTGTACCGTCGGGTGGCTGCTGCGCCAATCACAGTCGGGCGTGGCTGGTCGAGGACGGGATGGTCGTGCAAGTGCCCAGCGGTGGAGTACCCGACATATACGACGTAGTACTCGTCACCGACACAGGTGATCCTCGGGTCCTCTTTACCCCAATGCTCCTCGAAGTGATCAGGCCGCGGCTGTAAGCCTCGGACCGAATCGATCTCCCAACGCTTCAGCCCGTCTTCGCTGGTCGCCGCGACAAGCCAGGAAAGGCCGGTTCGGTGCTCCACGCGCAACAGAAGCAGCGTTCGGCCGTCGACAACCGTGGCTCCTGGACTGAAGACAGCGTTGACCATCTTGGGAAAGTCGGGCGAGCCGAGGATCGGGTTGCCTTCGAAGCGCTGGAACAGCTCACGTGGGTCGGCGCCGTTGCTCATGGGCATCCACCACCTAGCTGGTTAAGCCGTGCTCTGATCGTGTCGATAACACGCGTGTAATTACGTATTGATCCGAGCAGGAGGCGGCGTGCTCGACAACTCGGTGATCGCAATCCCGACCCGTGCGGTCAGGCGGTTGAGCGACCGGCCCATTGTCGAGGCCGGCATGGTGCTCGGCTACGGGCCGCTGTTCAATGCCGGCGTCCTGCATCACGCAGGCCTCTACCACCTCTTCGTTCGGGCCGTGCGGGATCGCTACCGCGGTGGCGACGGCACCGGCCCGCGTTTCGTCGACTACGTCTCCGACATCGTTGTCTTCACCTCCACCGACGGGTACCACTACGAATACGGCTATGTCCTTGCCAGCGCGGGTACCGGGAGGGCGCTGAGCCTTGAGGACCCGCGCGTGCAGTGGGTGGAGGACCGTGGCAACCGGCAACTGGTGATGACCTACACGCAGGTGCCCCCGCCCGGACAAGGACCGTGGCGCATCGGCGCTCACCGCCTGCATTGGGACGGCCAAAGGTTCGAGCTTGAAGAGGCGACCGGCCAGCTGCTCGGACCACCCGATGTAGCGAACAAGGACGCTGTCGTCTTCACCCTCTCCGATAACCGCGTCGCGCTTATCCACCGCATTCACCCCGACATGCAACTGGCCGTGTTCGACGACCTCGAGCATTTGTGGCATGCGGGCCCCGACTACTGGGACGCCTACATGGCCGACCTCGACGTGCACACGCTGATCCGTCCAACACCAGGGGCGCTTGGCGTCGGTGCGGGGGCACCCCCCGTGCCGACGGAGGCGGGGTTCTTACTCTTCTTCCACGAACGGCGCGCCGACGGCTCGTACACGATCAACCTGGCGCTGTTGGACCAGGTCACCGGTCGGTTGCAGAGCCGCCTCTCCCAACCAGTGCTCGAGCCGGAGCTCGACTGGGAGCGCGGGGGCGATGTGGACAACGTCGTCTTCGTTCAGGGCGCGCACTGCGACGGTGACGACGTGTACCTCACTTATGGCGCCGCCGACCGCTGTGTCGGTATAGCCAGCGCGCACGTGGGTCACCTGCTTGACGCCCTGCGCGCCGCCACCCGAAACCCCGCAACGCGAAGGAACCGTCGGAACTGACTCAGTGCGACCCGTACTCGCCGACGGCAACTCTTGCAACTGGAGCATCGTGCCAACAAACGCCAGGGTCGACTCCGCTCCCTCGTTGCGATTCCCGCCTTCTGGCTCCAGACCGTCGAAGCCACCGCCGGTCGCCGGATCGAAGACCGTCACCCTCACGTCGTTGTCTCCGAGGAACCCCGTACCTGAGCGCCGCGTCGCTTGGGCCCACCGGTGGTCGCCCGTGTAAGCAAAGGCTCTCGTGCATGCTTCTGTCATCGTTCACGCCTCGATCGGTGGCTGGTCGAACGCCGGTTGAGTCCCGTCCGAACCGCGACCACCGACCGGCGTGAAACTGGAGTGACCGTCGACCATCTCCTGGTCGACGAGCCATTCCAACAAGTGAGTTGCGTCGCTCGCGGCGCGCTATCTCCCCATGGTGGTGGCGACCGCTAGGGCTGCGCCCGGAAGTAGTGCGTTGGCATAGCTAAGTCGGGGCTCGGGCCACGGCCACGCGTCGTCGGTGGCAGGGCTGGCCAGGCTGTCCGCGGCGTCACTGACCAAGCGGCGCGCATTGGCATGGTTGGGTACGGCGTGCAACAGCTCGGCGCCGCCGAGGGCAGCACAGGCAACGGCGCGAGGGTGTTCGGAACGGAAGTCCGCGGCTTCACCGAAGAGCACAAGGGCTCGATCGCGCAGGTCGGGCCACGGCGCCCGCGCCACCGCCGTCCCGAGACCGAGAAGGGCGCGGCCGGTCACGTTGTCGCTGGGTCGGACATCCGTCCACATGTTGTCCACACCGTGTCGCGAGCGGAAGCGGCCCCTGCCAACATGAGCCCGCTCGAGAAGGCCGAGGGCGACCTCTACGAGGGGGGGCGCGTTGGCATCCCAGGCCAGCCGGGACGCGATGGCGAGCAGTCGCCCGGCGTCGGCCCGGTGCAATAGCCGCATTCCGGCCGCGGACAATCCAGCTTGGCGTGTTCAAATATCCCAACCGCATCGGACAATCGGCCGAAATGGCGCAGCGCCGGCAGCGGCGCCGCCGTCTCGATCACGCCACTGCCCTCGCTGGCAAGACCTCCGCAATGAGCGAACGATAAGTCGCGCCGACCACAGGCCAGAGCAGTCTGGCTCCCTCCCGCCGTGACGCAATGGCCATCCTTGCAGCCAAGCCGGGTTCGTACAGAACCCGGTCGAGAGCATCTGCCATGGCCTGAAAGTCCCCTTGAGTCACCGTCAACCCAGCACCCCGGGAAAGTAGCTCTTCGGCGTGAGGGAATCGCGTCGCAACGACCGGCTTACCCGAGGCGATGGCTTCGACTAGGACACCCGAGCTCACCTGGTCGCGCGAGTCGTAGGGCAGCAGTACGACATCGACGCTGCGGATCAAAGCGCGCAGGGAGTCCCAGTCCCTGTAGCTGTCGTCGAAGTACACCCGGTTGGCTATGCCCAGGTCGCGGCTCTGGTCATGCAACTGGTAGCGGTAGCGCTCGCCCTGTGCGGCGAGAACTTTGGGGTGAGTCTGTCCGGCAACGATGTACACCGGCGCGGGCGAACGCTGTTGCAGGAGCGCGACCGCGGAGATCCCGTGCTCGATCCCCTTGCCCGGGCCCAGGAGGCCCCAGGTCAGGACGGCCGGTCGTTCGATGTCGGGCAACACCGGTCCTAAGAAGTTGGCAGCTGCGCCGTGCGGTACGACCACGACCTGTTCGGCGTCGGCGCCGTGGACCGAGATCAGACGTCGACGGGCGGCGTCGCTATGGACGACGGTCAACGACGCTGACGTCATCACCTGATCGAGGATGTGACGCTGATGGACAGTCGGGTCCACCAGCACGGTGTGCAGCACCGCAACGAGGGGCACCTGTACGGCCTCGATCAACTTGAGCACATCCTGCCCGTCAGGTCCGCCGAACAGTCCGTACTCGTGCTGGAGCACCACCACATCCGACGATTCGATGGCCGTGACCGCCCGAGAAAGGGAGGCGCGGTCGCCGGTGATCCATTGGGCGACAACCTCCCCGTGTGTGTCGGCTTCGGCGTGGTCCATTATCCGGACGACTACGGCACGCCAACCAGACTCGGGAGCGGCGATCGCTGCCGAAAGGTTGCTCGTGAAGGTGGCCAGTCCGCATACGGTCGGCGGGTAGGTGCTCACTAACGCCACTGTTGGGGTGGGCATGAACATGGTGGAGACGAATGGTCCACTCGGGCTGGGAGACTCGGGCAACGCTGGCGCGTTACCCCCGTCGCCGCTCGTCCCGCCCTGCCGTTGCCATGCAGAGGTCGCCATAAGGGACCGAGGGCCCTGCGCATCAGCGCGACTGGCACCGGGGCCAGGGACGCGTGCGTGGCCATGATCGTCAGCCACTGTTACGTCCATGCCCATCTGCCTCTCCAATTTCGATCGGGCCGTGTTCCCCAATCGTCGGGCAGGATGGCCCCACGAGAGCGACGGTGCGCACGCGATGATGGTGACCAAGCACCAGGTGCTCTGGGGACATGACCCTCCTCTTCGGAATGATCAGAAGAGGCGTCGAGCCTGCACCCGGGCAGCGACCCGATGGGTCGTCCTAGCCGACGGGGCGTCCCTGCTGAGAACTACGGGTTCAGCCTACACCTCGGGGCTGGCCCGCCGCCGGCGCGCTCGCCGCCGACGTTCTTCCTCGGTACGCGGCTCACGTGGTCGCCAATCACACGCAATGCAGCGACGCGGCATCGTGCTCGACGCCGTTGTTGTCATCATCGCGTTCGTGGTCGCGTTGACCAGTGTGCGGCGCGGTTCGAGCCGCTCGGGTGGCCCAGGTGTTCGCCGTTGACCGCGTTGGCCAGCCGGCGAGGTTGACCGATCGAACATAACTACTTCTGCCAGCGTTGCCACTTACAGTCATGGGTCCAGTGGCTCTGCGAGAGCGTCAGCCGAACATCGGAGGTGCTGAAGCACCTTCATGACCGTGGTCTCTTCCCCCGAGAGTTGTCCCAGTCCCAACTTTGGCCTCGTCACGGTCGACCAGGATCGCAAGTACCTCGCCGATCGTCGGTTCTCGGCCTATGGGTTCTCCGAATCGCAGATGGGCTTGGATCTCGTAACGGTTGCGACGGCCTTCCTTGTCCTTGAGCAAGTAACCCTCAGTGACCAGGTCGTCGACGATGCCGAAGGCACTGCGCTCGGTGATGCCCACCATGGTGGCGATGTCGCGCAACCGCGCGCCGGGGTCATGTGCGATGCAGACGAGGACCCGGGCGTGGCTGGTCAGAAAGCTCCACTCTGTCATCACCCGTAAGTTTAGTTCATATTTTCTAGCAGTAATTTGCTAGTTACAGATGACTAGAGTAAACTTGGTGGCAGACATCGAGACCCGGCTGTCGCTGACACCCGAGTTGATCGAGTGTCAGCGAAAGGACGCAGCCATGTTGGCGCGATTCGAGCCATTCCGGCCCCTCGACCGAATCACTGAGCAACTGCTCAGCGAACGCCGTTCGTGGCAGATCCCCGTGGACGCCTACCGTCGGGGCAACGAGTACAGGGTGCTGCTCGACCTACCGGGCACGGATCCGGGCTCCATCGAGCTGACCGTCGAGAAGGATCTCCTCACCGTGAGGGCGCAGCGCACCTGGATTCAAGCCGAGGACGATCAGATCCAGATAGCAGAGCGGGGCCAAGGTGACTTCAGCCGCCAGTTGTTCCTCGGGGAGGGCCTCGATCGTGAAAGGATCACGGCTTCCTACGACAACGGCGTGCTCACCGTCACCATCCCCGTGATCGAGGAGGCTAAGCCCCGCAAGGTCGAGATCGCTTACGCAGGAGACGTGGCGCAGGCCGTCGAGCCAGTCTTGGCCGACGCTTGAGCGAAAGGGCCCGCGAGCCGGGGCGAGGTCCCCGGCTCGCTGTAGAACCTCTTGATCCATCAGCCTCCGGATCTTGTGACGGGTTTCACCCAGCGACGCAAAGAGCTGCGTTCGTGAAGTAGTAGTCGAGCACGGGCGCGACTGGGCCATGGCGCGAGGAAGCTCGATGAGAGCGGAGGCTTGCTGGCCTCGAGACGCGGACGAAGCAGGCGAGTCCGCAACTTGGTGTCAAAGACAGCGACTCGGATTCCATCGGGCGTGGGCGTGCAGGAGTTGTTGCCGACCCGGCGTTCGACAAGCCCGTGGAGGTTGAGCCAACGCAGGTCACAGTTCATCTAGAGAAAGGTTTGGCAGCAGTATGAGGTTTCTTTACTTATATATTGGCGGCCTGTTTTACCTTTGTGCCGTCGTCCTGTTCGTGTTCGCTCTGAACGCCTCCCTGGAGACCAATGGCCTGTTCCTCACGGAGATGTTCCCCACGTGGTTGGCGAGCGCTCTCATCGCCTTGGCGCTGGCGCTGGCGTGCCTTGGCGTCCCGTGGCTCGACGCCCAGCTCAAGACCGGCCGAGGCCGGTCCGCCTGAGTGACGGTCCTCGCAGCGTGTAGACGCGTCGGCCCTGGCTGTTCTTCCCCGAGCCCTATGGCAGCCACAACGTCGCCTGGATCTATAGCGCCCGCTGCTCGGTCAGTGCGGCGTGCGCCGGGGTCGGGCGCTCCGAGGAGCACGACAGCCCGCGCAAACCTGTACTTGCCGCCTAGCTCGGCACGTAACCACGTCCATTCTGGCGTGAATCCCTGGCTGCCGTGCCCCGGCCGTGCCGAAGTGTGCCAGCGGAGCGGGTGCCGAGAGCCCGCAACGGAAGGCACACTGAGGCTGTGTTCCGGCCACTTGCTCATCTACGAGCTCGAGGCGAAGCGCGCCCTGGCCCTCACCGCCTAGGACCCTGTTGGAACAAAGCCCCTTCAATCTGAGCGGACAGAGGCGTAGCGTTTCATCGGGCCCTCGAGGGTAAACCCGCACCGAAGAGCCGGGGTTGAGGGTGAGATCCGGCCACGCTGGTAGGTCTTTCGACCGCAGGTGTCGTTCCCTCCTTGGGACGCTCCCGAGGGCCCACCACCTCGTCAGCACCCAAGTCCCGTCGTGGTTGGGCCCAATAACGAGCAACCTCCGCAGGTTCAGTTTGCCGCGACCCGGAGCAAGAGCCATTTTGCCAAGCAGTGGAATCGACCACGCGAGGGGTCGGCGTCATATCTGATCCTCGTGCCTTGGGTTACGCCGACTAGTCCCCTATCGGCGGACGACTGGAGAGGAGAGCGAAGGAGTCGGTGACCAGCGCGACCGGACTACGCCACCGGGTGGAGATGTTGTTTGCTCTCCCGCTCCTTGCGTTCCCGCTCCACGCGGATCTTGTGGTGAGCGACCCGCACGTCCCTCACGTGAAGGTGGCGATTTCCCCACCCATAGTCCGAGAGCCTTATCTCCGTCCCGTTGGTGATGACGATCCCGTGGTGGGCGGACCGCCAGTCCATGATTGTGACGCACTCGGGACAACACGGGTCGGGCTTAATCAGGAAGTACGGGTACCACTCGGCGTTCTCGTCGCGGCTCTCGGCTCGCGTCACCGACTGGCTCGCACCTCCGCCGCAGAGGCACTCGCTGTCTGTCGTCTGCGGGCACTACCGCCCGACCGCTTCCCGACGACCGCGAGCGAACCCATCGAGGGTACGACAGTGGACTCTTCCCCAGTCGACCACCTCACCCGCAAGAGCGACCCGGTCACGCTGGTCACGACTCCATCGCGAGAAGCCTCGCCGACTTTCCTCGAAGAGATCTGCACACGATCACCAACGACTGCCATGTACCGAATGGTGCCACGCCGTGGCGTGTCTAGCCAGCGCTTTTCCACACCTTCGCCTGCAGTGGGCGGACGGGGCAACGGCACGGCAACGCCTGATGACAACATCGGGCGATCGAACGACGACTGTCAGTGGTAGGCACGCCGGTGTTAGACACTGCATATGTAACAACCCGGGCCACGCCGGAGAGAAGCAGGTAGCCACTATGTCAACGGCCGCAGGCAGGCGAACGATGCCGACACACTTCGCCGCCTTCGGTGGGGTAGGTGGCAAAGCGCACGGGCCACACAACAAGCATGCCCAGCAGGTGCTCGCTCGACGAGCGGCGATCGAACGTAAGCGAAGAACGAGCAGGGCACGCTTGGGTCACAACAGGCCAAGCAAGGCGGAGCCCGAGTAGCGCCAGCCAACAGCTAAGGGATGTGCAGCTCGCTGCTTGAGCGTTACTCGTTCGGCGTAGGCACGCTGCGCCGTTTGCCGCGTTCGCCGCGACGACCCAGCCGTCAGTCATCCCAGTCGAAGCGAGTTCCGACGTCAGACTCAGGTCAAACCGAGCACGCAAGTACGATTTAGCTACCATCTGTGCCGTGAAGCGTCGCACTGTCTCACTCACAGACGATGCTCTCGAAGCGCTCGACCGCATCGCCAAGGAGCCTCGGAGCACGGTGAGCGGAGTCGTCGAGGCAACGGGCCGTTTGCTCCGCGAGGACGGCCCTGGAGCCGATGACCTCAAGCGTCGTCTCGTCCCGGACCGTCGCGGCGGCGACCGGCGTCCGAAGCAACAGAGCGGATAGGTCGTTCAGGCGAACGGTGAGGGCGGCACCGCGGGGGAATGGGAGAATGGAATCGTGACCGATCACGGAGTTCTCGCCGCGCGCCAATGTCAGCGAGTCGTTGAGACCGAGCGAGGCGGGGGACAATGTCCACGGGAGAGCACCTGGGTCGGCTCTCTCCATGCGGGACGCCAGATCTACCTCGTTGAGACCTGTGAGCAGCACATGTCAGGGCTGATCGACGCCGTACCGCTCGAGGATGCGAGCAACGATGCCACGTCGTAAGATCCTCACCAGCCAGCTCTACCGCCTCACCGGGCCGTCGAACAACGTTCATGCCTCATCCTCCAACTGCTGAAATGTGCCACTTGTCAGAATCCAAGAGGATCCGTGCTCAGCGGTACCCGTCATAACGGCCTACAACAGCCCAGAATGCCTGCGGGAATGAACACCAGCCGGAAGCAGTCACGGAAACCGTTGGGGCTCGAGCGCAGGTCACGGCGCTTCACGTAGGCGCGCGGATCTCGACGAAATATCCGTCGATCAGCGTGCCCACCCCGTCGACCTTGGCCGGTATTTCGGTGCGGCAATCTGTTCGTGCCTGTCCCTAATCATCACTCGGGACATGGACCGACGTGCCAATCGCTTTGGTCTGGACCGAGGCGACGGACCGGATCGCGGTAGAACTTGCAGACAGAGAAGCCCTCACAGCCCCGCCGAAGGAGAGGACTTCATGTCAGCATCATCGCAGGACTCGCTGGCGGCAGCTCCAACACAAACGACGAACCGGCCTCACCCTCCATCGCGCTGCTCGGGATGGCGCGTGCCGAACCCACTCGCCAGCCTTGATCCGATCCTCAAGCGCGATGAAGCCGACATTTTGTTCATCGTGGGCAACCTCGCCCTCGTCGCCTTCGACCTCATCGACTGGCCAATCGCCGCGCTCATGCTCGCTTCGTACGCGATGGCCCGAAGCCGTCACAAAGTCTTCCAAGCAGTAGCCGAAGTCGCCGAGGAAGCAGGGTAAGCGCCCTCTCTGTCCGGTCGCTGGGCAGTACTGGGCGGAAGAAGTCGTGTTCGGGTAAGTCGCAGCTGACTGAGCCCGAGAGCAGCACAGAACGACGGCCGGATCTCCCGCCCCGGCCTGACTTGACAAGCGCCGATTCGGCGCTATCGAGCGTCTGTCGGGCGGAGCGCCGAGCTGTCGTTCCGCGTCGATTCCTCTTGAAAATTCAGCACTTCTCGGGCACGCCTGACCGTTTTCGGTGCTGTCCCGAACAACTTCCAGTCGCTTGTTCGGCGCGCCGCCGCGGGCGGAGGGCCGGGTCGCGGCCAGGTGAGATCTGTTGTGCCCAGCCCGAGGTGGTCTCGGTCGACGAGTGGGCCAGCCATTAGTGCGCGGCTGCTTGGTTGAGGAGGGCGTCGAGTGCTTTTCCGACCGCCGCGGGTTGTTCTTGGGCGGCCATGTGGCCGGCGGTCTCGACCACGGTGAGTATGGCGGACGGGATGCTCGCGGCGGTGTCTTGGCCATGGCCGAGGGGGATGATCTGATCGCCGGCACCGTGGATAACGGCAGTCGGGCAGCTGATGGTGCTGAGCGTAGGGTGAGAGTCTGGGCGGTCGATGGCCGCCTTCAGCTGGGTGCAGAAGGCCTCTGGCCCGACCTCGTGGGCTGTAAGCGACCAAAACGCGGCCAGCTCGGCGTCGTTGCGGTGGCTCGGGTCGACTAGTGCGGGGAAGGCGGCGGTGACGATGTCGTCGTAGCGGCCGCCTCGAGCGAGATCGAGTTGCTGTCGCCGGCTGGCGGCCTGTTCTGGGGTGTCCGGCTCGGCGGACGTGCTGATCAGGGCTAGCGCCCGGATGCGCCCGGGGGCTTGTCGCACGACCTCTAGGGCAATGTAGCCACCCATGCTGATCCCAGCGAGCACGAACCTCTCGGGGGCGTCGTCGAGCAGCCGCGCCGCCATTCCGGCAACGGAGTCGTCTCGACGGGTATCCGCGATTGTGGCTGCTCCATGCGCCCAGACGTGGGGCATGAGCGTGTCGAAGACTCTGGCGGAGCAGGCCAGCGGGGGGACCAGGACCGTGTGGAGTGCTCGTGTTTGCATCGGCACCTTCCTTGTTTGAGCTGGGGTTGCGGGAAATCCCCGTTACGTGTTTCTGTCGCACCTGCTGCTTGCCTTAGAGGTACCGAGTCGGCGATCGCGCTAATTTTCGATGCCGCGTTCGGTAAGCCAGTCAACAGGAGGATCAGGGTCCACTATCCGTGACGGGCACTTGGGGTCCTTGCAGGCCAAGTCCACGTCCACGTCGCCATGCTCGAAGACGTAGTGGAAGCAGACCCAGTGCATCGCCTCCATCACGTCATAAGGGAACAGTGCCTCGGCGACTGGGTCGTGGCAACGTCGACAAACCCGGGCGTTCCCGTCCTGCGACGGCACCGGGTCTCCCGCAGTCACCATGGAGTACATAATGCCCCGGGGTGGCGCTGACTCGGCGAACGGACTGCGGCGTCGGATTCGGCGGGGAGTATCGGAACAAACGACTGCTGCCGCTTCGCACGCTCCCTCACCCGCGCGCTTGGATGTCGTAGCTGATCGAGCGCGAGGAGGAGCGATGCCAGGATCACTACGCAAGCGAGGCAACAGCTGGGAGCTCAGGGCCTACGCAGGTACCGATCCGGAGACCGGCAAACGACACTGGGTCAGCGCGACCGTGAAAGGAAGCCGGCGCGCCGCCCAGCAAGAGCTTGCCGAGCTCGTTTCGCGCGTTGACTATCCGCGGCGTATGACCTCGCAAGCGACCGTCGCCAAGCTCTTGATCGACTGGTTCGATGCAGTCTCTCCGAACTGGTCGCCGACGACCGCGAGCCAGACCAAGAGCGTCATCGACCACCACCTGATCCCGCGGCTCGGTCGGCTCCCACTCCATACGCTTCGCACCGAAGACATCGACGCCCTCTATGGCGAGCTACAGCGCAGCGGCGGTC
Organism: uncultured Acidimicrobiaceae bacterium; assembly: GCA_963807575.1. Lineage (GTDB taxonomy): Bacteria > Actinomycetota > Acidimicrobiia > Acidimicrobiales > Bog-793 > Fen-455. The sequence continues at coordinate 90,813 of CAWECD010000011.1, read as the reverse complement.
CGGATGGCCGACCGCTCACGGAGAGCACCGTGCATCGCATTCACGTCGTACTCCACCGCGCGCTCGAGCAAGCCCTCCGCTGGGAGTGGCTCTGGGTCAATCCCGCAAGCCACGCCTCTCCCCCGTCGTGCGCACCAGCGCCGGTGCGCCCACCGTCACCCGATGAGGTTGTCCGGTTGCTCGGTCACGTCTCGACGGTCGATCTCGCGTTCCATGCCTTCTTGTCACTCGCGGTGTCGACGGGCGCGCGACGTAGCCAGATCACCGCGTTGCGCCTGGGTGAGGTCGATCTCGAGAACGGGCAGATCGGATTCATCCAGGCGCTCCTCGATGCAAAAGGTGGCCCGGTGCTGCGCCCGACGAAGACCAGACGCACCTACCGGGTGGACCTCGACGCGAACTGTCTTGAAATACTCACCGCCCACATCGCTCGCGCCAAAGCCCGGGCAGAAGCTGCCGGCGTGGAGTTGGACCGCTCCAGCTTCGTCTTCTCGGACGACCCAGCAGGTGCAGCTCCATGGAAGCCGAACTGGGTGACCAAGCAGTTCATCAAGTACCGGACTCCTGTGAACGTGGACTGCCGCCTGCATGATCTTCGTCACTTCATGGCGACGACGATGCTCACCGCCGGTGTTCCGATCACGACGGTCTCCGCTCGCCTCAGCCACGCGCGAACTTCAACGACCCTGAACGTCTATACCCACGCTGTCCCCGGCGGCGATGCGATCGCCGCAGAGGTCCTCAGCTGCGTTCTCCGACAAGCGAGCCACGAGATGAAGACATCGCGCGTTCGGCGCTCCTTCCATCACCGATTTGCCAGGTGGCGGAACCTCCGCATCCATCGAGGTCGTCGACGCGCCTCACCTTTTCCAAGTGAAGGTCGCGTGACCCTCACTTGGGCGGGGTGAGGGTCAGGCTCCCGTGATGGGCAAGTGATGGGCAGATGATGGGCAAGTCGGAAAGGACCGAGGCGAAATCAATGCCCTGAGCTGGGTTATCTTGGAGCGGACGACGGGATTCGAACCCGCGACCCTCACCTTGGCAAGGTGATGCTCTACCACTGAGCCACGTCCGCGTTTTGCCGGAGCTTACCAAGCCTTCAGAGGATTCTCACCACAACCTGGTCCCTGCTTCGCCACCCGGTCCCGCGCAGTCAGCGGCAACGCCGACTCCTCACGCCGGCCGGGCGACAGTCAAGAGCTCTTCAAGACTCTCGGTGATCATCACCGGAAGATCCCCGATGCCGGACACGGTGCTCCTGCAGCCGTTGAGACCGAAGTACACGTTGCCGGAGTAGCTCATCACTGTCATGTTGAGTCCTGCACCCTCGACGACGGGCCCGAGCGGGTACATGGCGGCCACACGCGCCCCGGCTATGAACAAAGGGAACTTGGGCCCCGGGATGTTCGAGATCGTGACATTGAAGGCCGGCCGGACGTGATCAAACAGCCGCGTCGTGGTGATCAGGCGAGCCGCACCGCCGATGAGGCCCGGGGGTGTGAACTCCGTCCAATCGGTCAGCACGTCCGCGCCGATCAGGGCCACCTGCGACTTCGCCTGCGACATCCCGGCTGAGATCGTGCGCAAACGCACGACGGGGTCCGCGATGTCGGTCGCGAGCGAGGCGAGCATCGCCGACAGCCGATTCCCCCCGCTCAGCCTTTCCTCGTCGGCTCGCACCGATATCGGGACCAAGGCGACGAGCGGCTCTTCGGGCAGTTCGTCGCGGGCAAGCAGATAGCGCCTCAATGCTCCGGCACAGAGCGCCAGCACGACGTCGTTGACGGTGCAACCGAAGCAGTTCTTGACGGCTTTCAGGTCCTCGAACGCGGCTTCACCGAAGCGGACGCGCCGGTGGGGCGTGATCGCGAGGTTGAACGACGTTCTCGGTGCACCGAAGAGCCACGGAGAGGACATGACTCCCGACTCGCGGTTGTGCTCTGAGACGCGCAGTGCGGCCTGTGTGCAACGTCGGGTCGTCCTCGCCGCTTTGGCAGGACCGGAGGCGAGTTGAGCCCAAGCACCGACCAGGAGATCCATCTCGCTCGGGACACGCTCGGGCTTCCAGTCGTCTTCGTCGTCGAGCGCAGGCGCTGCGTCTGCCTGGAGGTCGAGCCAGGCCGCGGTGAGCTCAGCGCCGGAGACTCCGTCGATCGCCGCGTGGTGCATCTTCACCACTACCGCCTCTAGGCCTCCTTCGAGGCCCTCCACGAGGTGGATCTCCCACAAAGGGCGCTGTCGGTCCAGTGGCAGCCCGACCACCTCACCCACAAACTGCTCGAGCTCAGAGCGGCCCCCAGGCGATGGCAGGCAAGCTCGGCGGACGTGGTAGTCGAGGTCAAAAGCCGGGTCCTCGATCCACACTGGTGGTGCGACACCAAACGGCACCTCGACGAGACGTCTCCTCAAGGGCGCCGCGCGGTGAAGTCGTCTCGCCACGAGGGCACGCACCTGGTCAAAGGAGAAGCCCCCGGGCGCAGTCGTCGGGTCGACGAGGAACACACCGGTCACGTGCATGTGATTCGTGGGTGTCTCCATGTAAAAGAACATGGAGTCGAGCCCGCTCAGCCGCTGCACTGCATCTCGCTCTTCGCTTCACCGACCGCTATGACCGAAACCTCCCTTGCCACGTTCGCTCGTCTCGAGGCTCTCCACTGCCACGAAAAGGGCCTTCTCCACTCGACAGATCACCAACTGGGCGATCCGGTCCCCGCGGTGGACCTCGTAGGGGCTGTTCGGATCTGTGTTCACAAGTATGACCGCGACCTCGCCGCGGTAACCAGGGTCGATCAGGCCGGGTGCATTGAGGCAAGTGACGCCGTGCTGGGCGGCGAGGCCGCTCCGCGGCAGCACCAGACCCGCATGACCATCTGGGATCTCGAGCCCGATCCCGGTCGCGATGGTCGCGCGACCACCGGCCGGGGAGAGAATCGCACCGTGCCTGGCAACCAGGTCGCAACCCGCGTCGCCGAGCCGCGCGTAGCTCGGCAGCGGAAGGGTCTCGTCGAGGCGAACCAGTGGAATCTCGAGCACGACAGCGCACCGTAGTTGAGCGGACCCGGATCCGGGTACGATGCCCATCGGTGCTCGCCTGGATGGACCTCGAGATGACCGGACTGGACCCGGCGCACAACGTCATCGTCGAGATCGCCACGATCATCACCGACGACGAGCTCAACATCGTCGCAGAAGGGCCCGATTTCGTCATCGGTGCGACGCCCCAGCAGCTTGGAAACATGGACGACGTCGTGCGCAGGATGCACACAACAAGCGGGCTGCTCACCGCGATCGGAAAGTCCACGGTGACAGTGGACTACGCCGCCACGGCCACCCTCGAGTTCATCAAGTCACACGTCCCCACGGCGGGCTCGGTGCCCTTGTGTGGGAACTCGATCGCCATGGACCGTCGTTTCCTAAGGCACTACATGCCGGCGCTGGACGAGTACTTCCACTACCGCACCATCGATGTCTCCACCTTGAAAGAGCTTTGCAAGCGTTGGTACCGCGACCTGTATTCGGCGCGACCCCAGAAGGTGACCGCACACCGCGCGCTCGACGACATCCGCGAGAGCGTCGCAGAACTGATCTACTACCGCGAGCTCCTCTTCCGCACACCGGCTGAGATCGCCGCGCGAGACACTGGCCCGACCGTCAGCAGCGAGGCCGAGGCTTCCCCCATCGGGGAGCCGTCGTGAGCCGCCGGAGATGTCGCCCACAGGCCCTTCCTGCTTAGTGCGTCCCGTCATAAATACAGTGACGTAACTACACTGACGTAATCAGGGGCTCGCTTTAACCTAAGAGCTCCCCAGGAAGGGGAGCGAGTGACTAGGAAGAGCCCGTACGTTCTGGAGTTGTCGGCAGATCAGCGCCGCGAGCTAGAGGCGCGAGCCCGCCGATATACGTCACCGTATCGGGATGTTGTCCGGGCCAAGATCGTACTTATGGCCGCTCAGGGGTTCGACAACGACGAGATCGCGGCGCGGCTCGACACCAACCGGGTGATCGTCTCGAAGTGGCGAAAACGCTTCTACGAACAGGGCCTTGCCGGCCTCGAGGAGCGTCCCCGCGGCGGTCGTCCCCGGGTCTTTCCCCCCTGAGGTGGTCGTCGCCGTCAAGTCCTTGGCCTGCGAGCTGCCGAGCCGCCTCTGTGTGCCGCTCAGCCGGCTGTACGTGCCCGACATCCGAGCCGAGGTGATCGAACGAGGCATCGTCGCGGAGATCTCCGGCGCCACGATCTGGCGCTGGCTCTCCGAGGACGCCATCAAGCCCTGGCGGCACCGCTCCTGGATCTTCCCTCGCGATCCCGACTTCGAGGCCAAAGCGGCGCGGGTGCTCGACCTCTACGCGAGGCAGTGGCAGGCAAAGCCGCTCGGCAAGCGCGACTTCGTCGTCTCTTCCGACGAGAAGACCTCCATCCAGGCCCGCGTCCGCCGCCATGAAAGTCTCGGGCCGGCGCCGCGGCGGGCGACACGCGTCGAGCACGAGTACGACCGGGGAGGTGCCCTTCAGTACCTCGCCGCCTGGGACGTCCATCGCGCCAAGGTGTTCGGGCGCTGCGAGCCCGCCACCGGTATCGAGCCTTTCGGTCGGCTTGTCGAACAAGTGATGACCACCGAGCCCTACGCGTCGGCGCGGCGCGTGTTCTGGGTGGTCGACAACGGCTCGTCCCATCGCGGCAACGCCGCCTGTGCGCGGATGACCAAGCGCTGGCCGAATGCGCTGCTCGTCCAGCTTCCCGTCCACGCCTCGTGGCTGAACCAGGTGGAGATCTACTTCTCGGTGATCCAGCGCAAGGTGCTCACGCCGAACGACTTTGCCGACCTCGCCGAGGTCGAGTCACGACTGGCCGCGTTCGAGCGTCGCTACGAGCGGGCGGCCGAGCCCTTCGAGTGGAGGTTCACCCGAGACGACCTCGCCCTGCTCATGAACAAGCTCGCCGACAGGCCCGACGACCTCGCCGCTTGAGGGACGTGCTCACGGTCGAGGATACGTAATCGAAATTACGACCCAGAGCACTTAGTCTTCAGGACGACCGGTCCGCGCGCGGCTTTCTTTTCGTGAGGGGTGCGCGCCCGCTCGTGCGTGACCACCATCTCGTGACCGAGCGCGTCCCGCGTCGTTCAGCCATCTGCCTCTCGACCCGATCAAGCACGACCCGCGCGTCGAGATAGCCCCGCTCGAGCAGTTCCTCGGTGTGCGAGAAGTCCTGCCACAAGATCTCCTCAACACCGGACTGCTCCAGCACGACGACGTCAACGTCAGCGGGGCCGGTGGCAAGGTCCCGGCGAAGTCGTGTGCGTATCGACAGCCCGAAAGCGACAAGCAAAGCTTCGTAGGGTCGCCCGGAGTCGATCGGACGGGAGTTGACGCCGCCGCACAGAAGGACGTAGACCCGGCGTGCACCTGCTGCCAGCGCGACCGAAAGCGGCGTGTTGTCGACCACGCCCCCGTCGACGCAACGACTGCCTTCGCGCTCGACCGCCGGGAAGATCGCGGGCAGGGCAGCCGACGCGAGGACTGCCTCGAGCGCGGGCCCTTCGGTGAGCCACTCCTCCACTCCATCGTCTAGGCTCGTGACCACGATCGTCAGCGGCACGAGCGAGTCCTCCAGACGATCGAAACGAAGGAGACTGCTCACAAGCCGCCTTAATCCCTCGATCGGATAGACCGCCTCGCGTCATTCGACAAACAGACACGGGCCGTGTGACGACGCCCTCGACGAAAGGCCTCGGCGCAACTCCGTAGACAGGCACGCACTTGGCTCGGCGTCAGGACGTGAAGTCAGTGGAAACCCGGCGTCGGGCAGGCCCGCTGCTCATAGCCTCACGCTACCGGGCGGCGCCGGCGCGCGGACCGGCCGGTCATATGCTGAGCCGCCATGACAAGTCCCGACCCGCCACGCCAGATGCCTGTGGGCTACGGGGGAACCCCGCTCGCCCGAAAGCTTGGGATCCGCGAGGCCTCGACGGTGGCCCTCGTCGGCGCCGACCCGGAGCCCACGAGCCCTGATCTCCCACCCGGCGTCTGGCTGCATCGGTCGGCGCGGGGCCGAGGCGAGGTCACGGTCTGGTTTGTCCGCTCGGCTGCCGAGCTGGCCGCGCGTATCGGCGATATGGCCAAGCGAGCAGACAAGAACGCCCTTTGGATCTGCTGGCCGAAGATGGCCTCGGTTGTTCGTACCGACGTCTCCGCGCACGCCGTACGCGCTACCGGGCTCGAGAACGGGCTCGTCGACTTCAAGATCGCAGTCATCGACGAAGCCTGGTCCGGGCTCCGCTTCGCGGTCGCTTCGAGCCAGCCCGGGCGTTCCTGAGCCTTACCGGGCCCGCGGGCGACTCGGCGACCAGTTTGACGTCGCGAGGTCGCCGCGGGATCAGCCGTCGAGGGCGTGACGTTCCGACCCGTCAGGGCACTACCGCGACTGACGACACCAGGCCTGCCTGTTTATGAATTGTTAACGGTTTGAGCTCAGATATTTACGCTGTGTTTACTCGGCCTGCAGGAGGCTGGACCCATGGGTGATTTCCTTGTGGTACTGGGCACATTGGCATTCGTGCTCGTCTTCTTCGGCTTGATATGGGCACTGGACAGAATATGAACGCCGTCCAGATCGTGCTGCTCGTCGTCTCGGTGCTGACGTTCATCTACGTCGGCGTCGCCATGTTCAAGCCGGAGTGGTTCTGATGCAGTTCTTCTGGACGATCGTCGCCCTCGTGGTGGTGCTGGGCCTTTGCTGGCGCTTCCTCGGCTCGTACATGGCCTCGGTCTTCGAGGGCCGGGTGCACTGGCTCGGATTCATCGAGCGACCCGTTTACTGGGCTTTGGGCACCAGTCCCGAGCAGGAGCAGAGCTGGAAGCGTTACGCCGGCTCCCTGATCGTGTTCTCCGCGGTGTCGATCCTGCTCACCTACTTGCTCATCCGGATCCAGGGCTCGCTTCCCCTCAACCCACAGCACCTAGGGGCCGTGTCTCCCGCGTTGTCGTGGAACACGGCAACCTCGTTCGTAACGAACACGAACTGGCAGAACTACGACGGCGAGTCGACGATGTCGTACCTGTCGCAGATGGCGGCTCTCACCGTGCAGCAATTCGTGAGCATGGCTGTCGGGGTCGCGGTGGCCATCGCCCTCGTGCGTGGCTTCGCACGCCGCAACTCCAAGACGATCGGCAACTTCTGGGTGGACATCACGCGCTGCATGCTGTACATCGAGCTGCCGATCGCCTTCGTCTTCGGGCTCATCTTCGTCGGACAGGGCGCCGCGCAGACCCTCAGCGGTCCGGTGCACATCCACGACGTCTTGAACAACATGACCCAGGTCATCGCAGTCGGCCCGGTGGGCTTCATGGAGGCGATCAAGCAGCTCGGCACCAACGGTGGTGGCTTCTTCAATGCAAACGGCGCGGACCCCTTCGAGAACCCGACCGGGCTCACAAACTTCCTCTCGTTCTGTTTACTGTTGAGTGTCAGCTTCTCGCTCACCTACACCTTCGGGAAGATGGTGGGGAGCATCCGCCAGGGCGTGGCCTTGCTGGCCGCCATGCTCATCCTCTTTGGCGCCTGGGTCAGCTTTGGCTCCTATGCGGAGCACGTCGGGAACCCCGCCGTCGCGGCGGCGGGCATCAAGAGCCAGCCCACGGGCAACATGGAGGGTAAGGAGGTCCGCTTCGGTGACACCCAGTCGGCTCTCTACGACATTGCATCGACTCAGACCTCGACCGGCAGCGTCGACGGGTCCAACGACTCCTACACCGCAATGGGGGGATTCGCGCTCCTGACGGGCATGATGCTCGGCGAGGTCACCCCGGGTGGAACCGGCAGCGGGCTTTACACGATCCTTCTCTACGCCATCATCGCGGTGTTCATCGGCGGGTTGATGATCGGGCGGACACCGGAGTACATACGTAAGAAAATCCAGGCCAAAGAAGTGAAGCTGGCGGGGCTCGGGTCGCTCGTCATGCCGATGATCGTGCTCATCCTGACCGGGATCGCCGTCTCGGTCGCCGAGGGGCGGGCAGGTCCGCTGAACCACGGCCCCCACGGCTTCACCGAGATCCTCTACGCCCTCACCTCTCAGGGCAACAACAACGGCTCGGCATTCGCGGGGCTCAGCGGCAACACCCAGTTCTACAACGTCATCGGGAGCATCGACATGCTCCTCGGGCGCTTCGGCATCATGGTCCCGGCACTGGCGCTGGCAGGATCGCTAGCGGCTAAGGGGACCGTCGCCGAGTCGATCGGCACGTTCCGGACCGACAACGGCATGTTCGTCGGGCTCGTGATCGGCGTCATCCTCATCATCGGTGGCCTCACGTTCTTCCCAGCCGTCTCACTCGGCCCGGTCGTCGAGCAGCTCATACACGCCAAGTTCTTTTGATGGAGCCCTCCCACATGAACGACTCAACTGAACCTCTCGACGACGCCGGCTCCGCCACTGCAGTCGAGACTGGGAACGCGCCTTCGGGTGTGCCTCACGGCGTGGCCCAGGCGCGGAGCCTCTTCGACCGCCAGATCCTCGGCCAGGCGATCATCGACTCGTTCAAGAAGCTCGACCCCCGGGTGCAGGTCCGCAACCCTGTGATGTTCGTGGTTCTCATCGGCACGGTGGTCACCTTCCTCGAGTCGGTCGCGCATCCGGGTCTTTTCGACTGGTCCATCACGATCTGGCTGTTCTTGACCCTGATATTTGCCAACTTCGCCGAGGCGATGGCCGAAGGCAGGGGCAAGGCCCAGGCCGACACGCTGCGCAAGATGCGCTCGGAGACAGAAGCGCGCAAGCTTCTAACCAATGGCACTGAGCAGTTGGTCACGGCGGCGGCGCTCGCCAAGGGTGACCTCGTGGTTTGCGAGGCCGGCGATCTGATCCCCTCCGACGGCGAGATCACCGAAGGCATCGCATCGGTCGACGAGTCGGCGATCACCGGCGAGTCGGCCCCGGTCATCCGAGAGTCGGGTGGCGACCGCTCCGCGGTCACCGGCGGCACCAAAGTGCTGTCGGACCGGATAGTGGTCAGGGTCACCGCCGAACCGGGGCAAACCTTCCTCGACCGCATGATTACCCTCGTGGAAGGAGCCAACCGCCAGAAGACGCCCAACGAGCTCGCCCTGACGATTCTCTTGGCCGTGCTCACCATCATCTTCATTCCGGTGGTGGTCGTCCTCCAGCCCTTCGGCCACTACGCGGGGGCGACGGTGTCTGTCGTGATCCTCGTATCTCTGCTCGTCTGCCTGATCCCGACAACTATCGGTGCACTGCTGTCGGCGATCGGCATCGCCGGCATGGACAGGCTCGTGCAGCGCAACGTGCTCGCGATGAGCGGCCGGGCGGTCGAAGCGGCAGGGGATACACAAACGCTCCTCTTGGACAAGACCGGCACGATCACGCTCGGCAACCGCATGGCGTCAAACTTCTATCCCGTCGGAGGACACTCCGAGCAGGACGTGGCCGATGCCGCGCAGCTGGCGTCGCTAGCTGACGAGACTCCGGAGGGACGCTCGATCGTCGTGCTGGCGAAGGAGCGCTTCGACATCCGCGCCCGGGACCTCGGTGGGGACCACACCTTCGTACCCTTCACGGCCACCACGCGGATGTCCGGGCTCGATCTCGGCCCCCGGAAGATCCGCAAGGGGGCGGCCGAGTCAGTCAAGGCATGGGTCACAGCGCTGGGAGGTTCGATCCCCAACGACCTCGACGCCGCCGTGGAACGCATCTCCCGGGCCGGGTCCACGCCGCTCGCGGTCGCCGACGGACCGCGGATCATCGGCGTCATAGAGCTGAAGGACGTTGTCAAACAGGGCATACGTGAGCGTTTCGACCAGATGCGTGCCATGGGTATCCGCACTGTGATGGTCACCGGCGACAACCCTCTCACCGCCGCGGCCATCGCGCAGGAAGCCGGGGTCGACGACTATCTCGCCGAGGCGACACCTGAGACGAAGTTGGCCCTCATCAAGTCGGAACAGGAGGGCGGCAAGCTCATCGCGATGACTGGAGACGGCACGAACGACGCCCCGGCGCTCGCACAAGCGGACGTCGGCGTGGCCATGAACTCGGGCACGACAGCCGCCAAAGAGGCCGGCAACATGGTCGACCTCGACTCCAACCCGACCAAGCTCCTCGAGATCGTCGAGATCGGCAAGCAGCTCCTCATCACTCGTGGGGCGCTCACGACATTCTCCATCGCGAACGACGTGGCGAAGTATTTCGCCATCATCCCGGCCCTGTTCGTCGCGACCTACCCTCAGCTCAAGACGCTCAACATCATGAGGTTGCACAGCCCACAATCCGCTGTGCTTTCCGCAGTCATCTTCAACGCGCTCGTAATCATCGCCCTCATCCCGCTGGCACTCCGAGGCGTGAAGTTCCGCGCCGCCAGCGCGGCCGCGATCCTGCGGCGCAACGTCTACATCTACGCAGTGGGCGGCATCATTGCGCCCTTCATCTTTATCAAGCTTATCGACCTGATCCTTACCGCACTGAAGGCCTACTGATGATCACCCAAATACGACGTTCTGTCGTCCTCGCGCTCCTATGTCTCGTGTTCTTCGGCCTGCTCTACCCCCTGGTCGGCACCGGCATCTCCCAGGTCCTCTTCAAGCACCAGGCCGATGGCTCGATCACGGCGAACGGGTCCACCCTGATCGGCCAGAACTGGACCAGCCCGAAGTTCTTCCATGGCCGTCCGGACGACTTCGGGCCTTACGCGGGCGTGGGGGACAACCCGCTCGTCGCGAACGGCAAGAGCGGCGACACAGGCGCCACCAATCTCGGACCCCGGTCCAAGGCGCTGCTCGAAAACACCAAGGCGTTGATCGCCTATTGGCACAAGATGGGCGTGAACCCTACGGAAGACCTTGTCACCACCTCTGGAAGCGGGCTCGACCCCGACATCACGCCGGTCGATGCGTACGCCGAAGTGCCCATGGTGTCAAGGGCCACGGGATTGCCTCGAAATGTGCTGGACGAGCTCATTGCCCGTGAGACTCACCCCGCTGAGTTCGGTTTCCTGGGCTCGGACTACATCGTCGTGCTCGAATTGAACGAGGCCCTTGCCAAGATGGAGTAGGGACCGTGCCGTGGACCTGCCGGCTGAGTAGCCGGAGTTCCCAGCTTCTCTCGAAGCTTGCCAGGGCTAGCTTCCTAAGTCAGGGGCCGGATGGAGATGAGTGTTGGGCAATGGGGTTCGAACCGTGAGTAGGGACGCCGAATATGACGACAGAGCCCAAAAGGTCGATCAAGGGGTCGAGCCGACAGGAAAATTCCGCGTCTACTTCGGAGCCGTAGCCGGCGTCGGCAAGACCTGGGCCATGCTCGATGAGGGCTGGCGTCGCTACAAGCGCGGCTCGGACGTGGTCATCGGTTTCGTCGAGACGCACGGCAGGGCGATGACGGAACGGCAGATACGCGACCTCCCGATCGTCCCTCGCAAGGTCGTCGAGTATCGGGGCACAACCTTTGAGGAGATGGACCTCGAGGCTGTCCTTGCCCGCAAGCCCGAGGTCGCGCTTATCGACGAGCTCGCCCACACGAACGTGCCGGGTTCGGGGCCTCACCCCAAGCGCTGGCAGGACGTGCTCGAGATCCTGGACTCGGGGATCGGGGTGGTGAGCACCGTCAACATCCAGCATCTCGAAAGTGTTGCGGACGCCGTGCAGCAGATCACCGGAGTCGCAGTTCGCGAGCGGGTTCCCGACTGGGTCGTGCGCAGGGCCGACCAGCTCGAGCTGATCGACTCGTCCCCTGAGCAGCTGCGCCGCCGCATGCTACATGGCAACGTATACCCTCCCGAGAAGATCCCCGGTGCCCTCACCAGCTTCTTCCGCTATCAGAACCTCGTGGCGCTGCGCGAGCTCGCGCTTCGTTTTGTCGCCGATGAGACCGAAGAGGAGCTGCTCGGGTTCCTCGTCGCCCGACACCCCGATATCGTCTGGGACACCGCCGAGCGCATCATGGTGGTCGTCACTGCAGCACCGGGAACCGACGCGGTGCTGCGCCGCGCGGCCAGGATTGCGGTCCGGGCGCACGCAGGGCTGCACGTCGTCTACGTGGTCGGCGATGATGGCGCGCGCCCAGTGCCCAAGCACGCGCTCGAAGGCATAAAGCACCTCTCGGAGGACCTGGGTGCGACCTGGCACGACATTGTCTCGGATGACCCGGCCCCAGCCCTCGTCCACTTCGCCAAGGAGAACCAGATCACCCAGATAGTGCTAGGCGCGTCCCCACGATCGCGCTGGGAACAGCTCACGAACCGGAGCTCGGTCGTCCAGCGTGTTCTGCGGTTCGCGCGTCAGTCGGGTATCGACGTTCACGTCATCAACCGGTACGGCGAGAGTGCGCCGTCGACCACGGCCGAAGCCCCCGAGGACGGAGGCGAGTGAGCTAGAGACACCGCTCGGACCCGCCTGAGCAATCTCAACGAGGTCGGGAGCCCCGGTCCAGTCGCCAGCGGCGCAACGAGTCCGACGCCTGTCGGCGGGCCGCCTGCCATCTGCGAGGCTCGACGAGCCGTTCCAAGTCCTGATTGTGCAGATCCACGATCCGCTTTGTGTTCATAGGGTTGATCATGAGGTGTCCCTCCTTTCGGCGATCGTTCGGGCCGGGCTTCCCGTCCGACCTCTGATCATTGTACACGATTCCCTTACATTTTTTGCCTATGCTCTGATATAGTCATCTGACTATGCAACTTGTGGAGCAGAATGTAGAGGCAACTCGGCCGAAGATCGTGGTCGGGCCGTCGATTGCGGTCGAGCTGTCCTGGGCACTGCTCGCGGCACGGCGCGATCGGCTCCGTGCGGGGCACCCTGAGCTCGAGGCCCTTTACCAGAGCACGAAAGACCTGGAACAGCGCGTGCTCTCCTTCTGGGGCGACGACGTGGCGGATTTCGGCGAGCAGCTCGTTCTGGCCGATCAGGCACACGTCATCGTCAACGTGAAGATCGACGACTTGCTTGTCGGAATCGAACAGGCTGCAACCCTGAGCCCGAAAGAGCTGGCGCTCATCTCCGAGGACGAGTCCGACCGGGCAGTGTTCCTTCAGCGTCTCGACCGGCTCCGTCGTTCGTCGCGATTACGCCGGGAGTACGTCCGGCTGCTCGGTGACCTGTGGGCCGGGGTGGAGGAGACGTGGGAAGAAGAGGGAAGGCACCTCGTCGATATCGCAGTCGAGCGATACCAGCGCCGCCTCGAGCGAGGGGCCAAGTGGGACGACCTGGTGGCGACAGACTCCGAGCACCTGTCTGCTCTCTTGTCGGAACTGAGCGAAAAGCTACCGAAGTCGGGCGCCGTGACGATTGTTCCGAGCTTCTTTTCCGGGCAAGGCCTCCTGTTCGACCTTCCGAGCGGGATCCTGGTCGGAGTTCGCGCTACGACCACCAACTCGGAAACTCGCGCCAGAACCGACCTCCTGGCGAGGCGTCTCAAGGCATTCGCTGACCCCACCCGCCTCGCGATCGCCCACTGCCTGGTGGCAGGACCGATGACGGTCGGCGAGCTAGCGAGGTCGTTCGACCTTGCCCAGCCCACCGTGAGCAATCACGTGAGAGTTCTTCGCGAAGCAGGAGTTGTGACGGGAGTCCGTCGCGGCACTCGACTCGATCTCGAGGTGTGTACAGACGCCGGGAACGATTTGCTCGACGAGCTGAAGGCGCTGTTGAACGAGTCGCACTAGGCCCTGACAGCCCGCGGCGCCAGTGGGTCGCACGTCGAGAACGGGTCATTGCTTCTCCGACTTGCGCGTCAGCTTCGCGAGCGTGATGTACCGCTTTCGCTCCGCTGCGCGCTCGCGGGAACCAACCCTGGCGGCAAGGTGGTGCTGCTCGCACCGCAGTGTCTCGAAGCTTGTGTACCGTTCGAGGTCGAGAGTGCCCGCCGCAATAGCTTCCTTGATGGCGCATCCGGGCTCGGACCGGTGACCGCAGTCGGAAAAACGGCATGCCTTTGCCAACTCCTCGACTTCTCCGAATGTGTCGCTGATGGCCTGGTCCGCATCGAAGAGCGCGAGCGCCCGTAGGCCGGGGGTGTCGATGAGCAGCGCGCCGCCGGGAAGCTGTACGAGCTCTCTTGCAGTTGTCGTATGACGGCCCTTCCCGTCGCCTCGGACCTCCCCGGTCGCGAGATGGATCGCCCCGCGCCCGAGACGGTTGGCAAGAGTGGACTTGCCTGCGCCCGACGGGCCGAGGAGCACCACCGTTGCGCAAGGCTCGAGAAAACCGCCGAGGGCATCCATCCCTGTACCGGTGAGGGAGCTGACAGCCACGACGTCACCGGTACCGACTAACCGCTCGGCCGCCTTGACGGCGGCCACGACGTCTTCGGCGACGTCCGTCTTGGTCAACACCGCGACGGGGGCAGCACCACTCTGCCAAGCCAGCACCAGGAGTCGCTCAAGGCGCCTGGCTCTGAAGCGGCCCTCGAGCGAGCAGACAATGAATACCTTGTCGACATTCGCGGCCAGCACCTGAGGAATCTCAGGACTTCCAGCGCCGCCACGCACGATGGCGCTGCGCCGAGGAAGCACGTCTGTGACCAAGCCGCCCTGAAGCACGACCCAGTCGCCGACAGTCGGTGCTTTCAACGGGTCGCGGTCATGAGCAAGCTGGGCAGCGACGAGTGCGCGCAGCTCACCGGCTTGGGTGAGAATCGTGAGAGCACCGCGGTCGACCCGAGCGACGCGGCCTGGCACAGCGCCCTCGACGAACTGGCCCTGGAACGCGGCCTCGAATGGCGGCCCCCAGCCGAGCTCGGCAAGGGGCGCGCCCCGATAATCGGATCTCTCCCCGGGCGAGGCAGGCACTTGCGACGAGCTCGTCGTCACCTCGGGAGCCGCTGATAGCGACCCGCCACCAGCCGCGGAAGAAGCAGGTGACTCAGGCACGAGCAGGGCTCCTTGGTGTCGGAGCGCTCGGCCACGGTTGGCTTTCGTTGAGAACCTGGCAATCAGAAGGCCTGATGCTCGAGCGCGCGGTCAGTTCTGGTTTGAAGACGAGACTCGACTTTCAACCCTGACCTCCCTTCGCTCGAGGGGCCTGACCTTGGAATTGTTACCAGGTCCTCCCTACCGGCGCGCCATTGCCGCCTGGATGTCCCCAAACGCCCTTCTTCGGAGCGCTTACGTCTCGGGACCCAGGAGGGCACCCAACTTCGGCCGCGGCGATGGCACAGAAGTGGCCGCTGCATCCGCGAGGCCATCCAACCCCTAGAATCGGGCGCGGCCGAGGTTGCAGCCAGGCGCCCTTTGCGAACTCAGTTCGGGGAACAGTCGCTTGGTACGTATACTCCGGTCCGCTTGGTTCCTGTGGGGGGACTTGTGCATCACAGCAAAGGACAGGACATGGGAGATCTCGTGGTGGACCCAGGCAAGGACCGTGTTCTCGTTGAGGAGCTCGCCGGCCCCGCCGCCAGTTTGCTCGACCGCCATCTCTCCGTTTCAAAGGAGTGGTACCCGTTCGAGGACGTCCCGTGGGACAAGGCCGCCGACTTCGAAGAAGAGAGATGGAACGCTAAGCAGTACCCCCTTTCTCCCGGTGTGCAGAGCGCGATCATCGTGAATGTCCTGACCGAGGACAATCTCCCCTACTACACCCACACGCTCATGTCGCCCATAAAACCTGGGCATCCTCTTCAGGAGTGGAGCCGGCGCTGGACCGCAGAGGAATGGCGCCACTCGGCTGCCATCCGCGACTGGATTCTCGCCACGAGGGCAATCGATCCCTACCGGTTGGAGGACGACCGTATGGTCCAGATGTCAAAAGGAGAAGTCCCCCAGAGCGACAGCGTTGCGGAGATGATCGCCTACGTGAGCTTTCAGGAGCTCGCCACTCAGGTCGCCCATCGCAACACCGGGCAGGCCCTCGACAAGACGATGCGAGGGAAGAAGATCATGTCGAAGGTCGCCGGCGACGAGGGCCTCCACCATGCCTTTTATCGCGACCTCGTCCTCGCCGCCCTCGAGATAGACCCCTCGACGATGGTCATGGCGATCCAAAGCGAGCTTCGCAACTTCAAGATGCCGGGGACGGGCATCCCTGGTTTCACCAAGCACGAGGAGGCCATCGCACTCGCAGGTATCTTCGGCGCGCAACAGTTCGTCGAGGCAGTCGTGAAGCCCACGCTGAGCCACTGGCGAATCTTCGACCTCGAGGGCCTGAGTGCTGAGGCCGATCAGGCGCGCGAGAAAATGGTCAGGAACCTCGCGGGGCTCACCCGCCTTGCGGCAGCTCAACAGGCACGCATCGCCGCCTTGCAGGCCTGAGAACGCCCCGCCCTTGGGCCTGACAGGGCACTGCCCGGGCCGGTCTAGCTCGCCGTGAGATCTTCAAGCAGCATGGGCAACGACAGCGTGGCCACGCCAATGGCGGAGTCGCCGATGCCGTAGGGGAGGATCAGCGTGCCCGCGTGCACTAGAGATCCGCAGGAGTAGACGACGTTCGGCACATAGCCGTCCTGCTCGTCGGGCGCCGGACTGAGCAGTGGCTCGCGGAGCTGGCCGATGATACAGGTCGGGTCGTCAAGGTCAAGAAGAGTGGCCCCGATCCGGTAGGTGCGCATCGGGCCAACGCCATGGGTAAGCACGAGCCAGCCAGCGTCAGTCTCGATCGGCGAGCCGCAGTTGCCGAGCTGGAGCACCTCCCAGGTCCGGGTGGGCACCTGGTACGGAAGCGCGTTCTCCCACAGACGCAGGTTCTCGGAGAAGACAACCGTGTTCGTCTCGTGGTCGGACCTGGAAAGGGCTGCGAAGCGGCCTCCAATGCGGCGAGGGAACAAAGCCAGGCTCTTGTTCGCCGCGAGGTTGACGATGGGCGAGGACGTGAACACGCGAAAGTCCGTCGTCTCCAGAAGCTGCTGAGCGATGTCGACGCCGTCATAGGCCGTGTAGGTGGCGAAGTAGGAAGCGGTTCGGTCCGTGTGCTCGAACCGCACGAATCGGGCGTCTTCCATGCCGTTGCGTTCAGCGGCCATAGCCGGCAAGAGGACTCGCTCGGCCAGTGAGGTGTCTGCTGGGAAGCGGATGCCGTAACTCCGCTCGGCGATCTTGCGCATGAGCGAGATGATCGACCCGTCCTGTCTGTGGGTCGCCAACTTGCCCTGGAGTCGGCCCAGCCGCTCCTCGAGCTCAGCCGCGCTCGAATTGCTCGCCGAGCGCATCGAGGACATAGTCGGCGCTCTCCCCGTCGCTGCTGAGCCGGCGAAGCTCGCTCCGGAAAACGACGGCGTCGACCGGGATGGCTTCAGTCATTGCGCTGGTCGCGAACTTCGGTGCGACCTCGAAGTCGACTTTGGCCTGGCCGTCGACAACGCCTGTCCGGAACTCTATGGAGGAGCGATGCCCCTCCCCGATCGCCCGCACGCTCATCACAAAGCGCAAGCTGCCCGCTGGCACGCCGGTCTGATCGGGATGGGCCACCATGGAGGGGTTGCAGAGCGCCGCACCTTCGATCGCGTACTCGCTGGTGAACGTGGCACCCAGCAGCAGCCGACGCGTCTCGGAGAGCTCGCATTGAGGATCCAGGCGTTCGGCGAGCTCGTCCGCGTGCCGCCGGAACGTGCCTGACAGGTCGCTGTGGCGGTGATCGAACCGAGCGGCGATGTCATCCAAGGACCGCTCCACCTCGTCGTCGTCGAGCGCCAGGATGCGAGCCACCACCGCTGAGGTGCGAGGTTCCTGCCGGTCGAACCCCTCTTGTCCAGGAACGAACAACATCGTGACGACCCGGGACGGGTCCGCGCCAAGACGCTGGGGACTGCGCTGGACGCGGCTCGTGACCGCCGGGTTCAACGCGGTGCCAATACGAGGCGACGCGCATGTTGCAGCGTCGAAAGCAAGGCCAAGGTCGACTCGGTGCCCTGGTTGAGGTTGGGCCCGTCAGGTGTGAGGCCGTCGAAGCCGCCGCCCGTGTCCGGGTCCCACATGACGTGACGTCCGTCGTTGTCGCCGAGAAACCAGGCCTCTGCGGCATCGAGACCGTCGACCCAACGCCAGTCGCTGTCGACGGTCGCCGCGCGGGCGCAGGCGTCGGCGAGCGCGGCCACCTCAATTGGCTGCTGGTCGAACGCGGGCTGGGCATCGCCGGGTCCGGAACCGCCGACGGGCGTAACGGACAGATGACCGTCCACCGTCTCGTGGTCGAGTAGCCAAGCCAGGAGATCGAGGCCATGCTGCACCAGTCTCGGTCTGTCCAGTACTGCTCCAGCGAGGATCATGGCCTCCGGCAGGACCGCGTTGGCGTACCGAAGTCGAGCCTCCGGCCAGGGCCAGGCGGCGTTTGCTTTGGGTGGCGCCATGCCGTCCGCCGCATCATCGAGCAGCGCGTGCGCCCCTCGATGGTCCGGCTGGACCAGAAGCAATTCGCCGGCGCCTAGGGCGGCGAACGCCATCGCACGCGGGTAGCGCGAGCGCCGTCGCACAGCGCTCGCGAGCTCCGCGGTGGCGACTTCGCATAGCCAACCGTCCTCGCTGCAGGAAGCCGCGGTGCCGAGGCCCCAGATGCTCCTTCCCCAGCAGTCCTCCAGCGCGGGCCGATCCTCCCAGTGACCTCGTCGGCTCAACCGGTTCCGGTAACTGCCATCGGCACCCTGCGCGTCGATCAGGAACCGAAGGCTGATCCTGGCGAGGTCGCGTACCGCCTGCGCGGGGAGGGGTTCTCGTGCCGCGACGACCAGGACCCGGGCCATGTCGTCGGTGCAATAGCCAAGCCCTCGCCTGGGCTTGCTGTACCGGGCGTGCTCGAAAGTGCCTCGATCGTCCGTCATTTCGAAGAGATGGTCGAACCGGGGCGCCAGGTTTCCGGTCACACGAACGCCGGGTCTCTGCTGAGAAGGCGATTCGCCAGATTCACGTACGCACCCGCGACCACCGGCCAGCACATGCTGGGCGCGAGCCGTGATGCTTCCGCAGCCATGCGGTCGGCGAGCCCCGGTTCGACGAGTACCCGGCGCAGGGCCGACACCAGAGCTGCAGGGTCGTCACGGTCGACGATCAAGCCCGCGCCGCTGGCCAGCGACTCGAGGGCGTGGGGAAACGCCGTGGCAACCACAGGCCTTCCTGCCGCGATGGCGTCGGCGAGCACGCCAGAGGTCACCTGGTCCGTTGAGTCGTAGGGCAACACGACCACGGCGGCGGACTGGATCAGCGCCGTGTGAGACACCACGTCGCGGTAAGAGGCGTCGAAGAAGACCGACGCCCCGACCCCGTTGCGCGACGCCTGCTCAACTAGGGCCTCGCGGTATGCCTCGCCACTAGCGGCAAGCACCTTCGGATGGGTCTGACCCGCTACCAAATAGCGAGGTCGCGCTGGAAGGCACTGCAGCGACCGCATCGCTTCGATCACCCGCTCGATGCCTTTGCCCGGCCCGATAAGGCCGCAGGTCAGAATGATCGGCCGAGCTCCAGGCTCGTCCGGGGCGCGGCCCGTCGGGATCGCCGCCCCGTGCGGGATGGTCGTGACGATCGCCGGGTCGACGTCGAACCGACTGCACAGCCGCGCCCGGGCCGCGTCCGACATGACAACCACATGGCCCGCCAGGCCTGCGACCGATACGAGAGTGGACCGCTGGTGCGCAGTGGGGTCGGTGAGAATCGTGTGGGCGATCACGATGGACGGGATTCGCAGGCCGGCGAGGACGTCCAGTACCTCGTCGCCGTCAGCGCCGCCATAGAGACCGTACTCATGCTGCACTATCGCCACGTCACACTGGTTGAGCAGTTCCGAGCTGGCAGCCACAGACCGGGGGGAGCCGTTCACGAGCTCTCCGATGACCCGTCTGCTGAAAGCGCGCGATCCATCGGACACCCGCACAATGCTCACCTCGGCGCGGTTGGCCACGAGGCCGTCGGCAAGAGCGGTGCTGAATGTCGCCAGGCCACATGCGGTCGGGGGGTAAGTGCTGAGTATCCCGAAAGAAGGTGTGCGGGAGCTCCCGCCTCCAAAATGGGGCGTGAGGGGGCTTTCAACGGGCACAGGACTCCTTGAGGTTGCTCGGTCGAGGCGTCAAGCCTGCACGGGGCGATTACAGGTCGCCCTGGACGACCGTCCTGCCCAAGCGAAGCGACTCTCCCAAGGGGACTATCAAGCCAAGGTTAACGTGCTGTCCTCAACGTCCGAGCGCGGCGTCCCGCGGCGCGGCGAGACGACCGGAGTCGGGTGGGGCAGTGCCATCTCATCACCCGACCTTCCTGGACCGGCTCTGAGGCGGATTCGGCGGTACCTGTGACCTACGCCACGCCTGGGGCCCCGCTCGGAGACGCTCCAGGCGTGTCCAACGGGTACGGGTGCTCTTCGTCCACCGGGTACGGATGCTCTTCGAGGTGGCTCAACAGCTTCGCGAGACTCGCCGCGGCTACACATACCACGCTGTCGGCCGCGCCGTAGTAGACGTGCAGGGTGTCGCCGTCATCGCGCAGGATCCAACCGCACGGGAACACGACGTCGGGCACGTCGCCCGATCGCTCGTAGGGTTCTTGGGGTCCGAACACCCACTCGTTGCCGCGCGCCAAGACCTTGGTCGGGTCGTCCCGGTCCAGCAATGCCAACCCGAGCCGGTAGATCGACCCGCCTGCGGTGACCCGTATTCCGTGGTAGCAGACAAGCCAGCCGTCCTCGGTGAGCAGCGGCGGAGGGCCGAGCCCGACTTTGTTGGCGTCCCACCAACCACCATGCCGAGCCGCGAGAAGCACGCGGGCATCGCCCCAGTGGTGTAGATCGGGGCTGAACGACAGCCAGATGTGAGCGCCCAACCCTGACATCGCCGGTACCGGCCTGTGGATCAACGCCCAACGCCCACCAAAGGTCGTCGGGAACAGTGCGGCGTCTTTGTCCTCGGGCGGCTGGAGGACACCGGTACGTTCCCATTGCATGAAGTCACGCGTCTTCGCCAGACAGACGAGCGGCCCAGCGGTGGAGTACCCGACATAGACGACGTAGTACTCGTCACCGACACGGGTGATCCTCGGGTCCTCTATACCCCAATGCTCCTCGAAATGGTCAGGCCGCGGCTGCAAACCTCGGACCGTGTCGATCTCCCAACCGGTCAGCCCGTCCTCGCTGGTCGCCGCGACGAGCGAGGAAAGGCCGGTGCGGTGCTCCACGCGCAGCAGAAGCAGCGTCCGGCCGTCGATGACCGTGGCACCGGGGTTGAAGACCGCGTTGACCATCCTGGGGAAGTCGTGGGGGCCGAGGATCGGGTTGCCCGAGTATCTCTGCAACAGCTCACGAGGATCGCTTTCGTCGCTCATCGATTCCCACCACCTAACTGGTCCGGTCGTGTTCGTCACGTGTCTACAACACCTGTGTTACTACCTAATCCGGGCGGGAGATGCGGTGCGCCACAGCTACGCGGCGACGACCCCGACCCCTGCGGCCAGGCGGTTGAGCGACCGGCCAACCGCTCGGGCACCGAATGTGTCGTCCACGTGGGTCGCCCGGGGCGCGGCCTTCCCGTTCTTGGCCTTGTCCCGATCAGCTCCAGTACCCGTCGAAGACCCTGAGCGCCTCATCGATCAACTCGGGCCCGAGCACTTCGACGCTGCGCTGGCCGCTCGCGAAGACCTCTCGGCAGGGAAGATCCATCGTCGGGTTGTCCGGATGGTTGCCCGTGAGCGCTTTCAAGTCCCGCTCGGACAGTCCGAAGACCACGCGCCCGATTCCGGCCCAGTAGATGGCACCGGCACACATCGCGCACGGCTCTGCACTCACGTACAGCGTGAAATGCCTCAACTCGCTCGGCTCGTAGCGCCGCGCAGCTCGGCCTGCGGCCACGGTCTCTGCATGCGCGGTCGCGTCCTTCACCGGGACCAGACCGAGATTCCCCTGTTCGATGACGACATTCCCGGCATCGTCGACCAGGACGCATCCAAAGGGAAGGTTGCCTTCGTGTCGCGCTCGGACAGCGGCCTGAAAGGCGGCCCGCAAGTTGCGTGTGTCGGTCTCACTCAGTGCTGACATTGGCGACATCCTCTCAAGATGATCGGCCGGCAAGACCGCGGAATCCCCGTCTCACCCACAAGCGTCAAGCTCCGCTCGGACTTCAGGAATCAAGGTGTCCTCGTCAACAATTCGTGCCTTGGCCAAGTCGCGGCGCTTCAGTTCGATACCACCTGCTTTGAGCGAACGCTCGCTCACAGTCAGGCGCACGGGAAGCCCGATGAGGTCGGCGTCGGCAAATTGGACACCGGGACGCTCACCTCGATCGTCGAAGAGCACACCGATGCCGACGGCCTCGAGTGAACCGTAGACCCGTTCAGCCACTTCGCCGGCCGACGAGTCCGATCCCCGCAACACCGTCAAGTGCACCAGGTACGGAGCGATGGCGACGGGGAGCCGCAGACCACGCTCGTCATGGTGCTCTTCGGCGATACAAGCAAGAAGGCGGCCCACACCGATCCCGTACGAGCCCATCACTATGGGCTTGGAGTTCCCATCCGGGTCGAGATAGGTCGCCCCGAAGGCATCCGAGAAACGGGTGCCGAGCTTGAAGATGTTGCCGACCTCGACGCCACGCACGGTGCGCAGTGGATTACCACACACCGAGCACCCGTCGCCGTCGTCGGCAGCAACGATGTCGGCCACGGCGTCGGGCTGCCAGTCGCGTCCCGCGTTGGTGTCGAGTAGGTGCCAGCCCTCCTCGTTCGCTCCGGCGACCAGGTTTGGCGACGACATCACGAGCTCGTCGGCGATGACTTCGCCGCCAGTCAGCCCTATCGGCGAAGCGAACCCGGCGACGGCGCCAATGGCTTCGATCTCTTCGAGAGTCATGGGACGCAGCTCGGCTCCCCCGAGGAGGTTGGCGAGCTTCGCTTCGTTCAGGTCGGTGTCGCCCCGGACAACCGCCGCGATCAGGCGCTCAACAGGACGGCCTTCCCCGCTGCGGTGCTCCGCCGCGAGAAACACGACCTTCGCCGTCCGAGCCTTCATGACGCCCAAGAGCGCCGCGAGCTCCTCGATCGTCGTCGCGTGCGGCGTCTCGACCCGTCGGACATCGCGGAGCGCCTCCGCCTCTGCTGCCGGCTTACGAGAGGTCGCCACCTGACGGTTCTGCGCGTACCCGCACCTGTCGCACAGAACGAGCGTGTCCTCGCCGAGAGGCGTCAAGTACATGAACTCGTGTGCCCCGCTGCCACCCATGATGCCGACGTCAGCGCCGACAGCGACCACTGGCAAGCCGCATCTGTTGAATATCTTGAAGTACGCGTCGTAGTGCGCCCGGTACTGGGCGTCGAGGCCCGCCTCGTCGAGATCAAGGCTGTAGGAGTCCTTCATCGTGAACTCGCGGGCCCGAATCATCCCGGCTCGTGGACGCGGGTCGTCGCGCCACTTGATCTGGATCTGGTAAACGAGCCTCGGGAGCTGACGGTAGGAGCTGATCTCACCTGCGGCGAGACTGGCGACTACTTCCTCGTGGGTCATGGCAAGCACCATGTCCCTGTCCCGTCGGTCCTGAAAGCGCGTGAGCTCGGCGCCGATCTTCTGATATCTGCCGCTCTGCTGCCAGAGCTCTGCAGGATGCACGACCGGCAACGACACCTCCACGCCACCGATGGCCGTCAGCTCCTCACGCAGGATCTCCTCGATGTGCATCATCGCCTGCCAGGCGAGCGGGAGGTAGGCGAAGATGCCCTGCCCGATCTGGCGGAGGTACCCCGCTCGCAGGAGGAACTGGTGACCGGGCGATTCGATCCCAGCTGGTGCCTCCCGCAACGTCTCACCGAACAGCCTCGACATCCGCGCCACAACCGCCTCCTCGTGAACTTGTTGGCAGAAGTTACTCGGATGCCGTGGCCCAACGCCTGCGTCTCGGAATTGCGCCTTGCGCGAATGACCACGGAACGTGTTAGTCCCGACTAACGTAAGGTCATGCCCGATCTGGTGGCCGTCTTTTCCGAACCCAACCGGCGGCGGCTCCTCGAGCTGCTGTTGGCAGGCGAGCGGCCGGTAAACGAGCTCGCTGCCCAGTTCGGGGTCACGCGGTCGGCAATCTCGCAGCATCTGGGGGTGTTGTCCGATGCAGGGCTCGTGCAAGCCCGCCAACAGGGCCGGTTCCGTTACTACCGGCTCAAGCCTGAGGGCATGGCGGCGTTGCGCGACGCACTCGATGTGTACTGGACCCACGAGCTCGACCAGCTTGCCACTGCCCGCCTACCTGAAAAGGGAGATCACAATATGACAGTAGAGCAGGCCGTGCTGGTGCCACTCGGCCCCGCGGAGACCTTCGCGCTCTTGACCGAACCGGAACGCTTGCGGCGGTGGCAGGCGGTCACAGCTCGCGTCGAGCTGCGGGCGGGTGGCCAATACCGGTGGACGATCAATCCCGGGCACACGGCGTCCGGCACGATCACCGAGGTCGAGCCCGGCAAGCGGATCGCATTCACCTGGGGCTGGGAGGATTCCGAGGACCTGCCACCTGGAACCTCCACGGTGACGATCACGCTCGAGCCGGCACAGAGTGCAACAAAGGTCCTGCTGGTCCACAGTGGCCTGACGCCCGAACAGGTTGCGGGTCACCTCGAAGGCTGGAACCACTATGGCGAACGGCTCGTCTCGGCGGCAGAGCACGGCGACGCCGGTGCCGACGAATGGACCGCGTCGGAACCCAGTGACCCCCTCACGGCAGCGGAGGCGTCGCTGGCAGTCTGCCAGGCCGTTCTCCGCGGGCTCAGGCCCGAGGACGGCAGTGCCCGGACGCCGTGCACCAAGTTCACCGTCGATAATCTCGTGGAACATCTGCTCGGGTCGCTGCGTTCGCTCTGCTCAGCCGGCGGCGGGACCGTGCCGGACTCGGGAAGCGGGCCTGCCGAGGTCCGGGTCGCGGATGCCGCCCAAGTGACGCTCGAGACGTGGCGCAAGCGCGGCCTGGACGGGACTGTCAACCTCGGCCGGCCCGATGTCCCGGCCACGGTCGTGACCGACATCCTCTCTATGGAGTTCCTCGTGCATGCCTGGGACTTCGCCCAGGCCACGGGGCAGGCGATCACGGTCGACGACGCCCTGAGCGGATACGTCCTCAAACGCGGACGTTCGTTGATCGCGCCACACATGCGCGATGCCGACAACTTCGCAGCCGAGCTCGAAGCCGGACCGGATGCCGACAATCTCAGCCGCCTCGTGGCCTTCACCGGACGCAAAGCTTGACCGCATCGCGTGCGATGCAAGTTCCAAGACCCAGACAGACAACGGGAGAGGGCAATGAGCGATGACTGGCCGAAGATCCAGGTCGAACGTGAGGCACTTGGCGATCTGTTCGAGTCGCTCACGCCTGAGCAGTGGGCGGCGGCTTCCTGATGCGAGGGCTGGCGAGTGCGTGACGTAGCGGGACACCTCCTCGTTTCGACCCAGCTGTCTCGGCTCTCGTTCTGCAACCACCTTGCCAGAACGGGCTTCATCCTCAACCGGATGATCGAGGCCGATGTCAAGCAGTGCAGCTCGAACGGACCATCCAGCTTCGCTGCCCAGATGCCATCCGGGGCGCTGCGGCGGAGCCATCCTCCGGGACCGGCGACCGCCATGCTCGGGAAAGCTGTGGTCCACGGTGAGGACGTGCGCCGGCCACTTGGTGTCAAACGCGAGTACCCAAGCGAGACGCTCATCATGGTTGCGGACTTCTACAAGAGCTCGAGTCTGCTCATCGGCGCAAGACGACGCATTTCCGGACTTCGTCTCGAGGCCACCGACGCCGCCTGGGCCAGCGGGAACGGCCTCGTGGTGACCGGGACCTTGCTCTCGTTGATCCTGGCCATGACCGGCCGCCGACAGGTGTACGCGGACCTCGCTGGTGAGGGGTCAGCGACCTTCGCGACACGTCCGTAGGCGCTGGCCAGTCCCGGCCGGCGACTCAAGCCGGGCGCCGAGACGACCTGCCTCCCGCACCTCGCCACTGCGTCCTCGCCGCACGGCGTGCCGAGCCCATCGAGGCATGCCGCCCGATAGGCTTCGTGACACAACAGGCATGCAAAGCTCACCAGTAAGGTCGGCGATGTGGGGAGGGCAGCGATCGAACATCAGACGGCAGAGAGGCTGCTGACGATGAAGGCCACTCCGATCGCGATCTCAGCTCGGCGCCCGACGGCGCTCTCGATGCCGACGACCGGCCCACTGATCGACTCTCTAGGCCGCGTCCACACAGACCTCCGGATCTCGGTGACCGACCGATGCAACCTGCGCTGCGTCTACTGCATGCCCGAAGAGGGAGTCGCCTGGGTGCCGCGATCCGAGATCCTCACCTTCGAGGAGATCGAGCGCGTTGCCTTGGTCGCGCACGGGCTCGGAGTCGACTCGGTGCGTCTCACTGGCGGAGAGCCGCTCGTGCGTGCCAGTGTCACCGAGCTGGTCGTTCGGCTCGGTCGAATAGGGTTCTCCGACCTGTCCATGACCACGAACGGGTCCGGTCTTGCCCGCATGGCGCCCGAGCTCGCCGCAGCTGGTCTCATGCGCGTCAACATCAGCTGTGACTCGCTCAAACCGGAACGCTTCGCCGGGATCCGCCGTCGGGGTGTGCTGGCAACGGTGCTCGAGGCGATGGACGCCGCCGAGCAGGCCGGTCTTGCACCGGTGAAGATCAACGTCGTCGTGATGGCCGGGGTCAACGACGACGAGATCGTCGATCTAGCTGGCTTCGCGCGCAACACCGGCCGTGTCGTGCGCTTCATCGAGTTCATGCCCCTGGACGGCGGCGAGACCTGGGAACGGTCGAAGGTCGTACCCGGCGAGGAGATCCTGGCGCGCATCGGCCAGGTCTGGCCCCTCGAGCCCGTAAGTGAACGGGCCGTCGACTCGGCGCCGGCGGATCGCTACCGTTTCGTGGACGGCTGCGGCGAGATCGGTGTCATCACGAGTGTGACCAGAGCTTTCTGTGGTTCGTGCAACCGCCTTCGCCTCACTGCCGACGGGGCCATCCGCAACTGCCTGTTCGCCAACGAGGAGCACCCGGTGCGGGACATTTTGCGGTCGGAGGGTAGTGACGCCGAGCTCGCGTTGCTGCTTCGCCAGGCGGTATGGGCGAAACGGGCCGGGCACGGTATCAACGACCCATCCTTCCTGCGCCCCGTCCGGTCGATGTCGATGATCGGCGGCTGAACCGGGCCCCAAACGGACCTTTCGGTGCGACTGCTCGGCTTGCCTGACGATTCGGAGATCTACCAGCCCGAGCGAGCAGTCAGATGCGAAAGGCGGACAGCGATCTCTCTGCCGACACGTAGATCTCGACGCATCGTTGTTCAAGGGCTGATCGCACAACCTTCCGGAGACTGCTGACAAGAGCCTGCACCTGTCGAGGACCGGAGAAGATGGCCCCCTGCACGTGGACTGCCGGGTTGGCCGACGTGAGCCCATGCACCAACGACCCGGTGAAGTCCACCCTCACAGTCGACGCGATACCGGTAGGTGCCGGAATGGCTGCGCTGTTGGCGCTCGCCTGAGCAACCAACAGGTCCTCGTCAAGGGGAGGCTCGGACGTCCATGACCAGGACCCCGAAGCTGGCACGGCCGGTGTCGGCGTGGATCTTACGATGCGATCCACCACATCGTGAAGACCGGCCGCGAGCGCTGCCGCGTCGTCGAGCTTGAGCACTGCGATCTCTTGTCGCCTTGGCACCGGATCTTCCGCACTCACGTGCTGGAGGCCGAAACCTGTCATGACGATCCGGGCGAATGCCGTCTTCTCGCCGCCAATTTCCGCTTCGCCCCCCTGCACACTGACAGCCTTGACGATCAGATCCTCGCGCCGGGGCCCCATGACCCGGGCCTTGAAATGATCAAGCTCGCTCGTCGACATCGCTTCTCCCCCACCTGGCCGACCGGCCATCACGTCGTTCCCACTGTCACGAGAGCCAATACGGACTTGCGGACATTCGGGCCCTCAGCAGCAGCAGCCGACGACGACTGCAGAACGGCTGCCTTGTGTTGAGATTGGAGAAGACTCGCCATCACCATTCACTTTGCTCGAAGGTCTGAAGTCACCTTGTATACGAGCAAGGACGGGTTCGCTACTCGCTCCGCCCAGCCCAAGCGACCACATCCAGGCTGGGAATCAACGCTTCCCTCGCAGTCCATGACATTGACACGAGCGGGACTAAATGTCAAGGCGAACCACAACATTGCTGGTCGCCAGGTCCGCAATCTGCGACCAATGGTGGGTTTGCCTGAAGGTGACGTGATGCAATTCGAGGTGCGCTTCTCGTCAAACAGCCACTCTCAGTGTTTTCATAGCTATACACAGTGTTCGTTCCAAGGGCTCAGTATCCGTCCGGTTTGAAGGCCGGTCAGGGCGAGCTCTTGACGGAAGTCCGGCGTCAAGACCCGATCTGAACACGCGCCAAGCGCCGCAGCTCAGTCAAGCGGTAGTCGCGGCCCGAGGTAGACGAGCTCCTCAACCCCGACGTCACCTCCGAATCGAGAGGTGACCTTACCGGCTCGAGCCCAGCCACACTCGTCGGACAAGGCGATCGCCGTTTCAGCGCCTCGGTCGCCATGGCGACGATAGGAGGCGAGGTGCGTGACGAGGTGCCGGTCGCACACGGTCGTCGAGGTCCGCGTCGACCCTGTCTCGCACCGGCAACGAAGAACCACCGCACAGATCAGCCAGCCGCAGCGGGACCACTGCGTGGTGGTCCGACCCGTCTTAGCATCAGGAACGTGAGCCTGGATAAATGGATGGGCGCTCTTCACGAGCGCAATTTCCGGCTCTACTTCCTCGGCCAGTTGACCTCCGCGGTTGGCACCAGCATGACGCCGGTGGCGCTCTCGTTCGCAGTACTGGCACTGCGCCATGCGTCTGCGTCCGAAGTCGGCGTAGTGCTGGCAGCTCAAACGGTTCCCCTCGTGCTGTTCCTGCTCGTCGGTGGCGTCGCGGGCGACAGACTCGGCCGGCGTCACGTGATGCTCGCTGCCGACGTCCTGCGAGCCTCGGCAGAGACAGCTCTCGGCGCCTGGATCCTCCTCGGGCACCCGCCTCTCTGGGGCTTCTTGCTTCTCCCCGCGCTCGTCGGAACGGGCTCTGCGTTCTTCATGCCATCGCTCACGGGACTGATCCCCCAGATCGTCTCCAGCGATCGCCTGACCCAGGCCAACGCGCTCAATGGGCTGACGTTCTCGATCGGTGCGATCATCGGGCCATCGGTCGCAGGCGTCATCGTGGCCACGACCAGCCCAGGTTGGGCGATCCTCGCAGATGCACTTTCGTATGCCGTGAGCGTTTGCTCGCTCGCAGCTCTTCGCCTCGGGCCAGTAGCGGAGGCAACCCCGGACTCCTTCTATGCCCAGCTTCGACGCGGGTGGCGCGAGTTCTGGGCGCGAACCTGGCTCTGGGCGACCGTCATGGTGGCGTCAGTGTCCAACATGACCACGATGGCGCCCTTCCTGGTCCTTGGTGCCGTGATCTCGAAGGAGTCGCTCGGCGGCGCGACCGCCTGGGGGACGATCCTCGGCGCAGAAGGCGCCGGTGCCGTGCTCGGTGGTGTCGCGATGCTGCGCCTTCGCTTCGGGCGGCCACTCGTCTCGGCGGTGCTCTTTCTGCTCGTTTGGCCGTGTCCCCTGCTCTGCCTCGCCTATCGAGCGCCTGTCGCGGTCATTGCTGGCGGTGCTTTCCTGGGCGGAACAGCCTTCGCGATCTTCGACACGCTGTGGCAAACGACGATGCAACGGGAGATCCCTGCCGAGGTGCTGTCGCGCGTGAGCGCCTATGACTGGTTCGGCTCGCTCGTGTTCCTCCCGCTCGGCTACGCGGTCGTCGGACCAGTTGCGTCCGTCCTGGGGATCCACGCCGTGTTCATCATCGGCAGCGCCTGCATGGTCGCAGGAGTGGCCGCCATCGTGCTCATCCCGTCGGTGCGCCAGATCCGAGCGAGTGCCGGCGCGGCCTTGGCAGAGGCTTTGCCCTGACGACTCGGCGCTCTCACACGACACCGAAGTGGCGCCCGCCGGGGCCGGCAGAAGATCACTACGATCCGCAGAGACGGTGAGCGGGTGTATCGACTGGCGAGGATGAAGACATCCAAATCCGATGAGCACCCACCGCGGCGGAAAGGTGGCGACCAGACTGTGACCGTGGCCTCGATGAACCGGCACGCACATCGCGGTGTGGTGCTCCTCGGCGTCCTGACGTTCGTCGCGACGGCTTGTGGCTCGCCGGCTGCACAGGTCCGCGCGGTACACCACCACGAACAGACCAAGCCCAAGCCATCTGCTGTCAGTGTCACGTTCTCGGGACCAGATGGTGTCGAGGCAAGCTGGGTCGTCGCGGAGAACCGGCGACCAGGGACCACGGCCTGGAAGATCAAGCCCGGCGCGGTCTCGGGCATCGCAGGGTTCGCCTCTACGACATATGCCGCGCCAGGGGCCGAAGTGAAGTTGTACGTGTCAACCGCGGCAACCCGATTCCACATCGAGGCCTACCGCATGGGCTATTACCAGGGCAACGGTGCGCGCCTCGTCTGGCAATCCAACGAGATCCCTGGACATGAGCAACCAAAGTGCCCGCTGACTACAGGGGTCAACATGGTTGCATGTGACAACTGGACGCCAACTCTCGTGATTCGTGTGACGTCAGATTTCGTCCAGGGTGACTACCTGTTCAAGCTCGTGGGTGCCGGCGGCCAGGAGAGCTACATCCCGCTTACGGTTTGGGACCCGACTTCCGCGGCCACGTACCTGGTGAAGAACGACGTCTTCACCTGGCAGGCTTGGAATCCCTACGGAGGCTACGACTTCTATGCCGGTGTGGGCCCCTGTCCCGCAGACGTGTACCCACTGTGCTCACGGGCACGGATCGTCTCCTATGACCGGCCCTATGGCTACGGGGAGGGCGCCGGCGACTTTCTCGGAAGCGAGTACCCCTTCGTGCGTTTTGTCGAGCAGCACGGGCTGGACGTCGCCTACGTCACCGACGTCACCGTCGAACAGCACCCGGGCATCCTGCTGCACCACAAGACCATGCTCTCCCTCGGTCACGACGAGTGCTGGTCGCTCACAGAGCGACAGGCCGCAGTAGCGGCTGAAAAGGCCGGGGTCAACATGGTGTTCTTCGGTGCGAGCGCCATCTTGCGTCATGTCCGCCTCCAAAGCTCCCCCCTGGGTCCCGACCGCGAGGTAGTCGACTATCGCGATGCCAGCGAGGACCCCCTCAACGGCAAGGGAAACCCCCTTCAGGTGACAGGGAACATCTGGGCCAGCCCGCCGGCCGACTGGTCCGAGGTCGGCTTCGTAGGGGAGAACTACGTCGGCTTCGTCGAGCCCGGCAACGCACCGGTTCCTTTCGTTGTCGCAGACGCGAGCGTGTGGATCTTCAAGGGAACCGGCCTAACTGACGGCTCGAGCGTGCCTGGCGTGATCGCCACCGACCTCGACGAGTTCGATCCCTACGACTATCCCACCAACGTCGAGATCCTCGGCCACTCGCGAGTCCCTTTGAGCATTGCCATGAGTGATCAGGGCGATTCGCAAGGTTTCCTCTACTCCGACATGACCTACTGGAGCGACCCGACCAGCCACGCGGGCATCTTCGATAGCGGGACCACCAACTGGATCCCCGCTATGGCACCCTGCTCACCTGTGGCTCGGTCCTGTCCCGGCCCCGTCGTGGGCGAGATCACCGGCAACCTTCTCGCCCTGTTCGGCAAGGGCCCAGCCGGGCGTTTCCAGCCTTCTGCACCAAACTGGAGCGGGATCTACAAGTAGGCGCTAACCGAGGCGACACTGCGCAGCTACAGCGACCGTGCCGCGGCCGACGTGGGTCCCGATGACGGGGCCGAGCCAGCCGATGCTGATGCGGTCCCTCGGGAACGAGGCGGAAAGAAGCTCGACGAACGAATCGATGTCGGAGGCAGCCGCGTGCACGACGGCGAGACGCTCAACGTCCCCCGCTTCGCGTACCTTCGAGGCCAGGCGCTCGAAGGAACGAGAACGGGTCCGGGGACGGGACTCGAGCTCCAGGACACCGTCTCGGATCTGGAGGACCGGCTTTATGTCGAGGAGACCGCCCAGCAGTGCTTGGGCCGATCCGAGGCGTCCTCCCTTGCGCAGGTTGTCGAGGGAGTCGAGCGCTCCGAACAGCTGCATGCTCGCCGTGCTCGCGATCGCTGCTGCCGCGACGGCCTCGATGTCCCCATCTGTTTCGGCCGCGGCCACAGCATCAAGCACGATGAGCCCCTCGGCCATGGTCGCGAACAGCGAGTCGACGACTTCGACCCGGATCCGATCGGTCACGCTCTCGGCTCCGATCACGGCAGCCTGGTAGGTCGCAGAAAGCTTCGACGACAGCGTGATGCACACGACCCCTTCGGCGCCCTCGTCCGCCAGGGCCAAAAACGCCTGTTTGAACTCCCCGGGCGAGGGTGCCGAGGTCTCGGGCAGTTCCGCGATGTCAGCTGACCTCTCCCAGAACTGCTCCGGCGACCAGGTCGAGGTGGTCTCCGGTCCGAACTCACCGAGCCGGACGTCAAGGTGCACGATGCTCACGCCGTGCTGGGCAGCCACTGCCCTGTCGAGATCGGCGCCGCTGTCGGTGACGACCCGGACCCGAGCCTTGGTCGTTCCCCCTTTCGGTTGAACGTCACCTTCGTCGACGCTTTGAGCCCGACCATCAGCTGGGACTTCTTCCGGCATGCCTCAAGCTCCGTTCTGCGCGCTCGACACGATACTGCCATTAACCGGAGGTAGTCCTCCATTTGGATGCCAAGGCTAACACGTAACTGGAGGCTATCCTCCGGTTGTCATTACACTGGAGTAGTGATCAAGACGCCGAAGCGAGGCCGTTCGGCCCGAAGCCCAGCTTCGGCCGTCGCGGCCAGCGCTGCGGGCTCTCCGAGCTTGCGGGCTGACGCCGAACGCAATCGGGAGCGGATAGTTGCTGCAGCCCAGGAGGTATTTGCCGAGTGGGGCCTGAACGCCGCCCTGGAGAAGATCGCGCGGCGAGCCGGCGTGGGTATCGGCACCCTCTACCGACGATTCCCCACCAGGGCCAACCTCATCGCAGCCAGCTTCGAGCGAAAGATGGCCGACTACGCTGCTGCTGCCGAACGCGCGCTCGACAATCCGGACCCGTGGGCAGGCTTTTGCTGGCTCATCCACAGGATCTGTGCGATGCAGGCCACTGACGCCGGGCTCAAGGACCTCATAACGATGCGGTTCCCGGCCTCTTCCCCGGCCGAGGAGCTCAGGGACCGAGCTCTGCAGGATCTGGAACAGCTCATCGGACGAGCGCAGCGACAAGGAAAGCTGCGCCCTGACTTCGTCGCCACGGACGTTCCCATGCTCCTGTTCGCCAACGCCGGGGTTGTGACCGCGACACGCGACAGTGCGCCTGACACGTGGAAGCGGTTCACTGCGTACATGATCGACGCCTTCCGTGCCGAACATTCCGAATGCCCACCGGGATCCTGACGACTCTGGGAATGACTGCGGCGCAGCACCCCGGAAGGGCCTACTCCGTTGCGCGAACACTGCCGGGCTCCCGGGACACGGCCTGATCGGGCAATGCAGCCTGCTTGGCCGGCACCATGAGCGCGGCGACAGCCGCCGAGACCGCGATCGCCGCACTGATCCGGAACGCCAGGGTGTAGCCGTCGGTCAGAGCTACGAGTTGGTTCGCCACCCGGGCCACATTGTGCGTCCTCATCGTCGCCACTGTCGCGAGCACCGCCAAGCCGACTGCTCCGCCTATCTGGCGCGACGTGTTGACCAGGCCCGAAGCGAGACCCGCCTCGTGCGGCGGGATCCCGGCCGTGGCTGCATAGGCCAACGGCGTGAAACAGAGCCCGAGCCCGAGCGTGACCAGCACGCTCGGAAGCAAGAAGCCCGACCAGTACTCAGTGTCGACGCCCAAGCCTGAAAAGAGGAAGAGCCCCGTAGCCGAGAGCAGACAACCCACGACGAGAAGAGGCCTCGGCCCGGTGCGCAGCACGAGCCGGGACGATAACTGCGCGCCGATCACAATCGCCATGGTTTGAGGGACGAACGCGCAACCTGTCCCGAGCGCTGTGTACCCGTGGACCTCCTGCAGGTACAGCGAGACGAAGAACCACATCGCGAACAGCGCTCCCGAAAGTAGGAACATCACCATGTTGGCGGTCCAGATGGATCGTCGCTCGAACAGCGCGAGCCGCATGAGCGGGGACTTGGCCACGACACCCTCGTGGAGCACGAACCAGGCGATCAGGGCCGCGGCAAGCCCAAGGGTGACGATCGTCTGCCAAGAGCCCCAGCCGGTGCTCGTTGTGCGGACGACACCGAACACGAGCGCCGTCAGGCCTGCGGTCACGAGCATGGCACCGGTCACGTCGAGCGGCTTCCGCTCGCCTTGGGCTCGGCTCTCTTGCAAGAATGCCCGCCCGGCGATGAAGGTCACGATCCCGATCGGGATGTTGATGAACAGGATCCAGCGCCAGGACAGCTCCTCGGTGAGAACGCCGCCGAGGAGGGCACCCGCGGCGCCACCGGCTCCTGCCACCGCGCTCCACGTGCCCATTGCCCGGGCGCGCGCCTTCGGTTCCCGGAAGGTCGTCGTGAGGATCGTCAACGTGGCGGGAGAGAGGATCGCCCCTCCAAGGCCTTGAACTGCCCGCGCACCGATAAGCATCGCCTGGTCCTGTGCGAGTCCCCCGAGCAGGCTGGCGAGGGTGAACACCGTCAACCCGAGGAGAAAGATACGACGTCTCCCGAAAAGGTCTGCGGTGCGCCCACCTAGCAGGAGGAAGCCGGCGAAGGTGAGCGTGTACGCGTTCAGCACCCATTGGAGCTCAACCTGCGAGAAACCCAGACTGTGCTTGATCGACGGAAGTGCCACATTCACGATCGACACGTCGAGCAGCACCATGAACTGGGCAACGCACGCCAAGGTGAGCACCAGCCAGTCGGGGGTGCGGTGAGCTTTCGTCGTCTCCGCGATCAGGTCCATTCTGCGGTCACCCAATGTGTATCGCCGCTTCTCCTCGAATTGTTCCCTCACGATGTCCAGGTCACGCCCTCGGGCTCGCTGTCCGAGGTCGTGATGTCGGGACGCGGGCCCCGGTGACCAGAGATCGCTACCGTGGACAGGTGGTGGCAATCAGGCGGTCGGCGAGATGACCGGCACTCGTGCGCACAACTGGACAATCGGGGTCCTTGCTGGAGTCGTCGCTGCTGCGGCGCTCGTGGGTGGCTCCGAGTTCGGGAATGTCCACTCCTCGGCGCTGCACCCGAAGCTCGTCGCGTGGATCAGCGCAGCCGTACTTCTCGTCTCGGGAGTCATCGCCACGCGGCACATCGCCTCGGTCCTCGGCCGTCTCGTCACGCTGAGGTCGATCGCGGCCGCCGGCGCCGCCGTGCGGCTGATTGCAACCGGTATCGGGTACATCGTGGTCGTCTTTGCCGTGTTCGCTGTGCTCGAAGTGTCCATCGATCATCTTCTCGTCGGTGCAGGCCTCGCCGGGATCGTGCTCGGCATCGCGGCGCAGCAAAGCCTTGGAAACGTCTTTGCCGCGTTAGTGCTCCTGCTCGCGAGACCTTTCAAGGTCGGCGACCACGTTCGGATCCGTTCAGGAGCGCTCGGTGGGATACTCGATGCCTGGGTGCTCGAAGTCAGCCTGACCTACGTGACGGTGCGCACCGATGACGGCGAGCTCAAGATACCCAACTCGGCCATTCTCGCCGCCGGCGTCGGCCAACTCCCAGACACGCTCGAGGATCAGGTCACACACACACCCGACCCCAACGAGGAGCCGGACGACGACAGGACGGGTCCCGAGCATCGGGTGCCCTAGGCTTTTGTCCGCGGGGGCAGCGTGGCCTTTTCGGCCCGGATACCTGAACCGTGGTGGCGTGAGAGGGCGCTTGCACGAATTACCTGCCTCGAGCAGGTCTACGCCTGGTGATCGGACCTCGAGTTCCGGAGGCATGCCCTGAGCTGGCTGGCTTGAGGAATTCGCCATCCCGACTACCGAACTGGCCCTCAGTCAGCGGCCGTGAACAAAGTTACGCCTTCGTGGCACTTTCGTTTTGATTCGTACATCGCGCTGTCGGCCTGAGCAAGGAAGGCGTCAGCGCTGAGCGCTCCGGCGGTCCACGCAACCCCGACACTGGTCCGCAGCTCAACAACACCGGGCCCGACGTCGACGGCAGTCGTAGTCGCCGCCGCGACACGCTCGGCGATCCTGACCGCCTGGGAGGAGCTTACGACTCGTGGACAGATAACAAGGAACTCGTCGCCACCGACGCGGCCGACGGCGTCACCCCTGCGCGCCGCGCCACGAAGACGGTCACCAACCGCGACCAGAAGGCGGTCACCGGCCGCGTGACCGAACCGGTCGTTCACGACCTTGAAGTGATCAAGGTCGACGAATATGACAGCGTTCCCCTCTCCGGGGGGTCTCGGCGCAGAGGTCATCTGCTCGATCAGCTCGAGCGACGCATCTCGGTTCAGACATGAGGTGAGCGCGTCGACCGACGCCTTCACCTCGAGCTCGCGATGAAGCTGAGCACGGTCGGTCACATCACTGAGACAACCGACGGCGCCACTTACAACGCCGCTCGCGTCAGAGAGCGTACGCATGCTCAGCGCGCATACTCGCTCGCTTCCTGCATCTGGCGCGGCCTGCGTTGCTGGGGAGCGGAGACGTATTTCGACGTCGTCGACTGATTGATTGGCGAGCACCGCGGCGATCGCTGCCTCGAACAATGGTCTGTCCTCGGCAACGACAGACGACATCAGAGCTTCCACGGTGTCCGCGGACAAGTCGGCGACGATCGTGTACATACGATCATTGGTGAAGGCGACGTGGCCGGCCATGTCGATCTCGAAAAGACCAATTGGCAGCGCTTCGGACAGCCGGCTCAGCAACTGCTCGCGAGATAGGAGTCTCGATATCTCCTTCTCAGCGACCTTCCGCTCTGTGATGTCACGAACCAGGAGGCAGAACCTCCTCGAGGAGCCTTCTGGGCCGGTGATCTGAGCGAGCCTGCCTTGGAACCACCGCTTGCCCAGAGGGACCTCGAGGGGGTACTCCCAGAGCTGCGGGAGGCCCGTTTCGAGAACCTGACGAATAACCTTGGCCAAACTGAGGCCGACCTCCTCGCTGATGGCCTCAGAATGTGTCCGGCCGAGCAGTTCGCTGCGAGGCACAGCAAGCAGGGCGTCGTTGGCAGTCCAGATCTCGAGGTAGGTGCCGTTCTCGTCGAGCTCGAACACAACGTCGTCGAGCGAGGAAAGAAGGGCCTGAAGTCGGGCCTCGCTCTCTTGCAAAGCCTCAACAGCACGCTGAGATTCGCTCATGTCGATCTCCGGATCCTGCCAGGACTGAGAAGCGTGATCACTCCCACGCACTGGTGTCACTTGACGACGCACCTAATTGTACGACCATCCTTACCCGATTCCTT
This sequence comes from uncultured Acidimicrobiaceae bacterium, assembly GCA_963807575.1. Classification (GTDB taxonomy): domain Bacteria; phylum Actinomycetota; class Acidimicrobiia; order Acidimicrobiales; family Bog-793; genus Fen-455. The sequence continues at coordinate 53,483 of CAWECD010000011.1, read as the reverse complement.
GCCCTGCTGAGGTCCTCACGGGGCGGCCTTGTGTGAGGCCATCACCCCAGACAGGCAACCGCGGCGCGGTATCAGCGGCTCCGTTGAAGAAACATGGCCGCGCCGGCGCCATTACATGCAGACGGGTTCGGCGAACCAGTCGCGATCCAACTGTCGGCGCCACAGCCAAACTGGCTGAGGCAATGTGCGGGCAGTCGTGGAGGCAGAGAACGCCGTTCCGGCTCTCCTGCCTTGCCGGTTCTCGCTGACCAGCGCCTTTCCGAAGCTCGCGGAGCCCTAGCTCGCTACTGCTCGGGCAAAACGCTCGAAGTTGCCGAGAAGACGATCGACGTCGGAGCTGTCGTGCTGGACCGAGATGAGCCACTGTTCGGTCTTGCCCCAGGGAGGGAGGAACACCCCACCGTTGTGCTGGAACAACCAGTGGGCGTGGTTGTACCTGTCGTCAATCTCGAGGAAGTCCCGGTAGTCGCGTATCGGCTCGGTCGAGAAGGTGACACAGCCCTTCCCCCCAATCGACACGACGTGGGCCGGCAGGCCGGCCTCGGCGATCACATCGCTGAGCGCTCGGTCGATTCGCGCGCGAAGAGCTCCGATCTTCTCGTAGGCCTCTTCGGTCGCGACCTCCTCCAGCATGGCGCGGCTCGCCGCCACCGAGAGCGGGTTCCCGTTGAACGTCCCGACCATGTTGTAGATGCGGTTGGCGACGTAGCTCATGACTTCCTCCGTGCCTCCCAGCGCGCCAAAGCACAGGCCGCCACCAATCGCCTTGGCCAGGCAGACGATGTCCGGTGTAGTCCCAAAGGCGGCGGTGACCCCGCCGGGGCCGACAGTGAGACCCGTCTTCACCTCGTCAAAGACGAGCAGTGCGCCGTGCTCGTGGAGCACCGCCTTCAAGGCGGCCAGGTAGCCGTCGACCGGCGGGATTATGCCGGCATTCATCATGATCGGCTCGATGATCATGCCGGCTATTTGGCCGGGGTTCTCCTCGAGCAAACGCCGGACGCTGTCGACGCTGTTAAACGAAGCGATCTTCGTCAGCGACAAGATGGCCTCGGGGATGCCCGTGCTCGCGGGGACCCCGACAGGCCGTTCGGCGGGGCCGATGTCGTCGGCTTCGGGTGTGACCGAGACTTGCACCGAGTCGTGGTGGCCGTGGTAACAGCCCTCCACCTTGATGATCAGGTCCCGACCAGTAATCGCCCTCATGAGATGCACGGCATCCATCGTCGCCTCCGTGCCCGAGTTGGTGAAGCGCCACACCGGCAGGCCAAAACGAGCCCCTAGCTCCTCCGCCACGATGATCGCGTCCTCGGTCGGCTGGGCGAAGTGGGTACCCCGGACGACCCGGCGGCGCACAGCCTCCACGATCGCCGGGTGAGCATGCCCGGCCAGGCCTGCACCGTAGCCGCCATGCATGTCAACGTATTCGGTACCGTCGACGTCGTAGATCTTCGAGCCGACGCCGTGGCTGATCCACACGGTTTGGGGGCGGGTGATCTGCCAGCTCGAGGTCACCCCCCCGGCGAGGACGGCGACTGCACGTTCGCTCAGCAGTCTCGACTGGGGCTGGCGGTCGACGAAAATCTGCTCCTGTTCTGCGACGACGGCGTCCAACCGCCTGTCGACCTCCTTGCTGGTCGTCCGCGTGGACTTGGGCAACTGGACTGCCATTGCTATCTCTCCGTTCGGGCGGCACCGGTGTCCGTCCGGCGCTCTCGCCTCTCAGCTCTGTCGACTGAACGCCCGGCTCCGACCGGCCACGGTTTGCCCACTACTGGTGGCATAGCACGCAGCCTCGAGCACGTGGATGGCGTGTTCGACACTTGTATCCGAGCCTACCTTGCGCGATGCCCCCTCGACTTTCGTGCGTTGGTGGGGCCGTGACCACTCGTCTTGGGAATTCCGGCCCGAGTCGCCCCGCTGAAGCCGGCGTACCACCGAAGTCCGCCGGGCGTGAACTAGATTCCATTTATCGTGAGGTCGGCAACCGGCGGGTGCTTAGGATGGCTTTAGCGCAGCTGAATCGGGATAGTACGCGCTTTGAAAACCAGGTCTTGGCCGGACTGATGGGCCATCTTCCCGATGCGGTGATCGTCCTCGACACCCAGGGCCAGCTGCTATGGGGAAACCACTCGCCGGAGCGCCTGTTCGAACGGTCCCTCCACGACTCGATCGGACTGCCGGCACTCGATCTCGTCCATCCAGAGGACTTGGAGCTCGTCCTACGGTCCCTGGTGAGCGTGCAGGACAAGGAGACGGGCACGCTCATCGAGGTCCGAGCCAAGACCGGCACCGGATGGCGACTCCTGGAGGTAATTGGGTCACCCGTCCCCTGGTACGGAGACGACGCGGTGCTCTTCAGCCTTCGGGACTTGACAGAACGACGACGCTTTGAAGTCGCTCGCAACGAAGAGGCACGCCTCCGATCCCTGGTACAGAACGCAGCCGCGGTAACATTCCTGGTTTCGCCCAAGGGGTTGGTGGACTCCGTCTCCGGTGCGCTGAGCCGGGTGCTGGGACACGACCCTGAGCTCATAGAACAGCGGCCGCTCGCCGAGCTCGTGCGCGAGGCCGACCGTCCCGACCTCCTGGACGCGTTCGAACGTGCTTCACTCGGGGCGTCTGCTTCGAACCCGGTGACGGTTACCGTGCGGCTCCTCCGCTATGCGGGTAATGAGACCGTGCCGTTTGAGCTCTCGCTGGTGAACTTGCTCGATGATCCCACTGTCGGCGGGTTCGTGGTCTCTGCTCACGACATCTCGGCCCGAGTCGCGGCCGAGCTGGAGCTGCGCAAGACCCTGTCGCTGCTCACCGCAACTCTTGACTCCACCGCCGACGGCATTCTTGTCGTCGATTCCGACGGCCGGATTTCGAGCTTCAACCGTCAATTCGCGAAAATGTGGCGACTACCTGACTCAGTTCTTGCAGAGCGGGACGACGCTGCAGCGATCGCATTTGTCATGGACCAGTTGGCTAGACCGGAGGAATTCAAAACAAAGGTGCTGCGGGTGTACGCCGACCCGGAGGCTGAGGTCAGCGACACGTTGGAGTTCAAGGACGGTCGAGTGTTCGAACGTTACTCAAAGCCGCAACACGTGGATAGCGTGGCTGTCGGGCGCGTGCGGAGCTTTCGTGACGTGACAGAACGCAAGCGCACTGAGGAGGAGCTCCGCGAGAGCGAGCAGCAGTTCCGCCAGGTCTTCAATCAGGGACCGCTCGGGATTGCCCTCGTCGACCTCGATTCGCGGATCACGAACGCGAATCGCGCACTGTGCCGCTTCGTGGCACGTACGCGCAAGGACCTTGTGGGTGCCACATTTGCTTCCCTCGCCCACGTCGAAGATGCGGCCAAGGAGTCCGAGCTCGCCCGGCAGATGTCTGCGGACATGATCCCCGGCTATCAAACCGAGACGCGTTTTGTCGCAGAGGACGGTGATGTGGTCTTCGGAAGCGTGACCGCATCGGTTATTCGGGGCGAGCATGGCGCGCCGATCTATGGCCTGCGCATCGTGGAGGACATCTCAAAGCGCAAGCGCCTCGAACGCGAGCTCGTGGCACACGCGACCACTGCGGGCAAGCTCCTCGCGAGCCTCACGCCAAGGGAGACCGAGATCCTGGCACTCCTGTGCGATGGCTACACGGCCTCGAGGATGGCCCAACGCCTGTCGCTCTCTGTCCGGACCGTGGAATCGCACCTCGCCAACGGCTACCGAAAGCTCGGAGTCCGCACTAGAGAGGACGCTGTCGCCGAGTTCACGCGGCTTACCCTGGCCGTCACCGACCTCAACCGAAGGCTTCCAGGGAACTCCTCCCGCTGAAGCGTACGGAGAATAAATCAGTACATTACTGGTGAAATTCCCGTACCTGGGGGCCTCAAGGACCTAGGAATCCTGCCGACACTTCCAAAGCCAGCGCTTCGAAAAGGAGTGCTTCAAGACTTGGAACGGGAGGTCCGTCATGGCGGTGACAGGTTCGGGAGATTCGCATGGCCCGCTTCATGCGAGCTCGAAGCGCAGCGGGTCCCGACTCCGGTGGACTCGCAAGACGAAGGTAGCCGGGGCCATAGTCGGCGCCCTGCTCGCAGGAGGCGGCGCCTACGCGGCAACGAACTGGACCGTCGGGCTCGCCGGTGGCTCCAGCAGCTTGGCCCAGTCGGCGACGGTGTCCAACCTGACCATCTCCGCGGTCGCCTCTCCCGCCGCCACCAATGTGCTCTACCCCGGTGGGACAGGTGACGTCGTGCTCACGATCACCAACCCGAACCCGTATCCGGTCACCGTCACCGCGGTGAACCTTCCGACTAACACGACCTATGCCAACGGCTACACGACCAACGCACTGACGTCCCAGCAGACGGGGTGCATCGCCACGACTCCCAGCTATGTCATCTGGAACTACTCGAGCACCACCAGCGGCAGCTCGCACACACTGACGAGCGCGGTCACCGTCGCGGCTTCCGGCCAACCCAACAACCCGCTGACAGTCACGCTCACCAACGACGCCAGCATGACCGCTGCCGCCCCGGCCGCGTGTGAGAACACCTTCTTCTCGATGCCGTCCCTGACAGGTGTCACCGCCACCGGTGGCGCCGCGGTGGCCACGACCAGCCCGGCCGCCGACAGCTGGACGAGCTGACCGTTCGAGCAGGCAGCGGCGCGAGAGGACCACGAACGATGGCCCCGACGCCACTCGCGCCGCTGTCTGCCGCCATCGTCGCGGCGGCGCTGCTGATCTCGGCGGTCCCCGCTTCCGCGTCCAACTGGGTGCCCGCGTTGAGGACCGGCAGCAGCGGGGAGGCCCGGGCCCAGGCGGCGCCGGCGGCGCCCGGCGGGGTATCGGCCACCTGCGTGTCGTCGAGCGGGAAGACCGTGACAATCTCGTGGGGCGCCGTTGCGCACGCGACGAGCTACACCGTCGGGGAGGCGACGTCGTTGTCGGGCCCGTACACCGCCGCCAAACAGAACCTGACCGCCACCTCGTGGACAACCGGGACTCTGGCGGTGGCCAACTACTGGTTCGAGGTGATGGATTGCCTCGGCTCCAACTGGCAGAGCGCGTACTCGACCCCCACCGTTGAGATCACGATCGCAAGCACCGGGACGGAGTGCAAACAGTCGTGAGACCCCAAAGTGGGCCGCCACGCCCGAAGACCGGTGAAACACTTACCTCGCCGACCATGGCTCACCTGTCCTTGAGCATCTGCAGCACGCGCGACGAGATCCCCGACGCCCAAGTCCGGGAGGTGCCGGCCACGGAACCCGTCAAACCCGTGCTTGGCGCGCACACGAACGGCGGGCCGAGCGTCGCCCAGCTAGAACGGGACCGCCACGGGACGCAGTCCTGCCACACGCAAGCCGAGTGGAACAAGCTTCGCGCCGATCTCGCCGAGGCCCTCGAACAGGTGGAACACTGGCGCACGCTCGCCGAGTACCGCCGAGCCCGCCTGCTCGAACGGCAAGACAAGCAGGCAGGCGACGCCGACCGCTGCTAGGGACTCACCAAGCCGAGCCCACCGGTCCCTGGTTCTCGGTTCGCGCAATCCATCGGGACGTTTCTCCCGTATCACCTCGCGACAAGGCACAGCCATGGGGGAGGAATTCGCGTGGAAAAGAGCTCGTCGAGTCCAACAAACAGATCGCGCCGGCGCCTGGCGGTCGCAAGTGTGATCGCGGCGACTGCGATTGGCGGGGCCGTCACCATACCCTTGCTCGCCGGGGCGCAGCAATCCAGGCCATTGAGTTCGAGGTCGACGCTCCAAGAGAGCAAGGTCGGCAAGTACGGCGAGGTGCTGACAAACTTCGCCGGTTACTCGCTGTATGTCCTCAGCACCGAGTCGAAAGGCAAGTTGCACTGCACGAGCAGCTCGTGCCTCGCGGGCTGGCAGCCCCTTCTCGTTGCCAAGAACGCCATGATCACTTCCAGCTCTGGTGTCAAAGGCAAGATCTCCCACGTCACGAGGGGATCCAGGTGGCAGGTCACCTACAACGGGTGGCCGGTCTACACCTTCGCCGGCGACTCCGGCCCAGGGAAGTCGAACGGCGAGAACATCGTCGCCTTTGGCGGCACGTGGTATCTCGTGCACGCGGCGGCAACGGCCAACTCCGGGACCCCGGTGAGGAAGGTGGCCAGCGGCACCGCGACCACCACGACCACAGCCCCCGGCAGTACCACTACCACCACGCCTGGCTACTAGGTCAGATCCCCAACGGCTCGCTCAGGCAAACGGTCAGCGGCTTGACGGAGCGGTGACAGAGCCTTTACTCCTCTTGACTTTCGCATTCAGTCGGCCCCTGGCGACCAGCCACGTCAACGAGTCCAAGATCGCCTCGAGCGATGTGTAGACAGGGTCGTATCCGAGTACTCGTCTGGCCTTGTCGATGCTCATGGACGGGCTGTGTGCGATGTGGTCCCAAGTGATCTCGGCGGCGGCTTCGCTCACCGTGTCCCGCCAGAGGTCCCAGGCAAGCAGGGAAAGGTGGCTCGGTTGGCCGAAGAGCTCAGCAACAGCCTCGGCGTAACCCCGGAGCGTGATCGCACGCTCGGATGTGACATGGAACGATTCGCCCGCCGCCGTCGTCGGGCGCTCGATTGCCAAGGCGAACGCCTGGGCCACGTCGTCTGCGTGCACGTGGTGCAACGTCTCCATTCCGAGGTTCGGGAGAGCGAGCTCCTGGCCGGTCATCAAGCGTTCGAACACCGACAACTCGAGGTTCCCGGCCGGGTTCACCGGCACCCACCCCGGTCCGACGATGTGACCCGGGTGGAGCAGGGCTACCGGCAGACCTCCTCCTCGACTTTCGTCCAACAGGAGCTCCTCGATCGCCGCTTTCGCCTCCCCGTAATGGCCGAACGGACGGCGAGGAGCATCCTCGGTTGTCGGCACAACGGTGCTCGGGCCGTGCACCCAGATTGTTCCGCAATGGACGAGGTAGGTCCCCTTCGGCCTGAGCGCCTCGACAAGTTGCAAGGCTGAATCGGGCTCAAAGCAGATGAGGTCGACGACCGCGTCGGCCTCCAAATCAGCCACCCGTTGGCCGAACGTGCCCGCCGCGTCCTCAGCGTCTCGGTCCACTATCACATTGGTCACCTGCGCCCAGCTCGTATCCTCGCGGTAATGAGGGCGCCCTTGCCGACTCAGGGTTACGACATCATGGCCCGCACTCACCAACCGAGGGACGAGATAGCCACCGATGTGGCCAGTTGCTCCAATAACCACTACTCGCATTCGACACACTCACAGTTCTCTTCGATGACTGCCAGGCTGATGGCCTTGGTCCCAACGTCTCCCAGGTACTCGTGTCCCCCCCAAGATGACACACCCAGTAACTCGAACTCCCTCACGAAGAGTCTTTAGGCCCTGGGAGACAAGCCACCGAGCGACAAGAATTCTTACTGGTCCCAGCCGTGTCGTGACGGCTGATGTGAGGGGACTGAACGGAATGCGGGCCCTGGTCGGCCGTTTCATGAACAGGCCCCAAATCGGAGGTGCAAGAGATGGCCGCAGTGATACCCGATCAGCCCCAGCAGCTCATGAGCGGCGAAGATCTCAAACATGAGGTCGGATTCCTTGGGCTCCTATGGGCCTCGGAGGGCTCGATCATCGGTTCGGGGTGGCTTTTCGCGGCCCTGCTCGCACTTACAATCGCCGGGCCCGGGGCGCTGGTCGCCTGGGTCATCGCCTCAGTCATCGTCATCGTGATCGCACTCGTCTACGCGGAGCTCGGCGGCATGTTCCCGGTGTCAGGCGGAGGGGGCCTGTTCCCCCAATACGCCTTCGGGAACCTTGCCGGGGCGTCGTTCGGGTGGTTCGCTTACATCCAGGCAGCCGCATACGCCCCGATCGAGGTGCTGGCAGCACTCGAGTACATGTCGACGGCCGAGTGGGCGAAAGGCTTCTACAACCCGAGCAACGGCACCCTCCCAGGTAAAGGGTTCGCCGTCGCGATCGGGCTGATGGCCGTCTTCACGATCATCAACCTCGTCGGGATCCGTTGGGTCGACCGAGCGAACACAGGGCTCACGATCTTGAAGGTGGTGCTCCCCCTCCTTGCCGTTGTCGTGCTCGTTAGCACCCACTTCCACCCGGGAAACTTCACCGCGGGCGGAGGCTTCTTCCCGAAAGGCCTGAGCATTCCGAAGACGCTCATGACGGTGATCCCCGAAGGGGGCATCGTGTTCGCGTTCACGGGCTTCGAACAGGCAACGCAGATCGGCGGCGAGAGCCGCAACCCCCAGCGTGACCTCCCGTGGGCCGTCATCGGCTCGGTACTCATCGCCGTGATCATCTACATCCTCGTCCAGCTCGCATTCATCGGCGCGCTGAACCCGGCGACGATTGCCCACTTCCACACTTGGGCCAACCTCGTGAAAGATGGTCCACTCGAGGCTTCGCCCTACTACACGTTGGCCTCGGTCGCCGGTCTGGCCTGGTTGGCCTGGATCCTTCGCTTCAGTGCTGTCGTGTCGCCTGGCAGTTGCGGCCTCATCTACATCACCACGACATCGCGGATCTCCTACGGCATGAGCCTGGACGGCTACCTCCCCAAGGCATTCGAGCAGACCTCCGAACGGACGAAGATCCCGGTCTTCTCGGTCATAGTGGCGTTCATCCTGGGCTGCCTCTTTCTCCTGCCGTTCCCGAGCTGGGGGAAGCTAGTGAGCGTCGTCACCTCGGCGACTGTCCTCATGTACGTAGGCGCACCGCTCGCACTCGGGGCCTTGCGCAAGAACAGCGCCGATCTCCGCCGCTCCTACCGGCTCCCCGCTGCGGGTTTCCTCGCTCCGGTGGCCTTTGTATTCTCCACGCTCATCGTTTACTGGGCGGGCTGGCAGACCTACAGCACGCTCATGGTCGCCGTCGTCATCGGCTATGTGTTGATGCTGGTCTCCCGTATCTTCCGGCTCAATGAGAAGGCCCCGAAGATCGAGTGGGCATCTGCCAAGTGGCTCTTTCCCTATCTGATCGGACTAGGCGTGATCTCGTACTTCGGCGGCTTCGGTGAAGGCGGGATCATCGGAGGCGTCAGCAGCCTCAAGAACGTCCTCGTCGGGGGCAACGCCGATCTTCCGCTCTACTGGGACGTCCTCGTGATCACAATCTTCAGCTTGGCCATCTACTACCTCGCGATGGCCAGCAGACTTTCCGCGGAGAGAGTCGGCGAGTACACAAAGGATATTTGGGCCTGACAGCCCGACCTGACCCTCGATCAGTTATTCCGATCGAAGGGCGCCGTGCGCGTCAACCGTTGTGCACATGCCCAGCCGTCGCTGGATAGCTGCTGACTTATCGCCAGCTCGTCACGTAGTCGCTGTGGAGCCTGCCGCAGTGTCGTCTACGTGCCGGCACACGTGCGTAACAGAGCCACCAGTGACGGCGATGAGCCCTTCAGCCGGGAAGCCTGGAGCGACGAAGAAGACGCCAGCCCATTCTCGGGAGCCACTGTTCTCGTCGTGATCGGCTTCGTCGTGGTCCTCGTGGTGGCGGGGGTCATCTGGCTACGACGCAACAAGACTCCGTCGGAACCTGGTTACGAGCTCACGATGGGAGCGATGACCCGGTGGTCTTGCGGGCACGAGGCGACCCTGTCACGCCCATTGGATCCTGACGTCACCGTTACCACGGCTCCGTGTCCCTCTTGCGGTCGTCTCGGTCTCGTCAGGCAGTACCTCTCTGGAGAGTGGGTTGAGGTGCCCTCCTGATCGTGCCGTGAAACCAGTGGGGTCTCCCAAGAAAGCTGGATGATCACACCGCGCCTGAACGGCGACGCAGATCAGTTGACCCAGCCCGTGGCGTCCATGGCGACGACTAATCCGTGCAAGAATCTGGAGCTACCTGACACGGCAAGCTGCTTGGTCGAGCTCCGGACGGGAACTTCGTGCCGCCCGCATCTGGAACCCAAGCTGTCGAGCGATGTTGTGCCTGCTCAGGTGGGAAAGCGAACCTTCTGCGGTGCCGTAGCGTCTTAGAGACGTGGTCACCGACACCAATCCGAGCGAGCTCGCGGAACTCCTGCAGCAATGGTACGCGCCTGCGTACCGCACAGCCACGCTCCTCCTCGGTGACACCGCGAAAGTCGACGATGCCGTTCAGGAGGCGTTCCTGCGCCTCTGGAGATTTCGAGACGCCCTCCCAAAAGGAGACGGACTGCGGCCATGGATCTACCGGGTCGTTGTGAACGCCTGCTATTCCTCGGCACGAACCGAGACCCGACACGCGGGCAGGCGGGCCCCTCAAGACGCGCTCGACGCGGTCGTCTCGAGCGATCCCACACCTGACGAGCTCGCTGACCAACGCGACCGCGCCTCGCTCGTGCGCCAAGCGATCCTGTCGCTTCCCGCTGGGCTCCGAGCGCCACTAGTGCTTCGCTACTACGCCGGACTGAGCGAGAAGGAGATCGCGACGGCGATCCGCAGACGCCCGGGCACCGTGAAATCGCGGCTTCATGAGGCACGGCGGCTGCTTGCGAAGGACCCACGGCTCGCCCACCTCAGGCTCGGAGTTTTAAGCAGTAGCCAAGGGGAGGCGAAATGATCACCGACGGGGAGTTCTCCGCGCTGATCGCCGAGGCGGCCGAGACAATTCCCGAACCGACGGGCGCAAATGCCATTTTGGCGGCGGCCCGAGTCGAGATCGACCTTCCATCGGTCGCTTCACCGATCGTCAAGGCCCGCAGGCACCCACGCGGCTTCGCGATCTCGGCGCTCGGCGCCGCGGCGGTGCTCGCCATCGTGATCGCCGTCGCAGTGTCCTCGTCCTCTGCGCCCTCGAGAAGCGCGCATCGTGCAAGCTCGCCATCGGTACCCGAGCTGGGCGCCGTCCGCGCTTTCGGCGAGACACAGACCATGGCGGGTGTCACAAACTCGAACGCCACGACTTCGGCCAGCAGCACCGCGTCGGCAGGCTCGCAAAAGATCATCACCACCGGCACGCTCTCGCTCGTCGTCGAGAAGAGTGTGCTCGGTCACGTCGTCGCCAAGCTGCAGGTGATCGCGACGTCGCTGGGCGGGTACGTCTCGACCTCCAATGTGGCCCTCGCCGGCTCGAGTCGTGGTGGCACCGTGGTGCTCGGTGTTCCCGCTGGAGAATTCCAAAAAGCGGTTAGCGAGGCCGAGTCACTCGGCACCTTGAAGCACCTGAGCACGACCGCGACCGACGTGACCGGTCAGGTCGCGGACCTCGGTGCCCAGGTCAGCGCTCTCGAGGCCGCTCGAACACAGCTTGAAGCGCTGTTCGCCAGGGCCGGTACCATTCAAGCGCTGCTCTCGGTCCAAAACGAGATCACGTCGGTGCAAAGCCAGATCCAACAGCTCCAGGCACGACAACGCGTTCTCGCGAACGAGATCAGCTTCTCGAGCCTCACCGTTGCACTCGCTATGCCGAGCGCGACACACGCCTCGGCGCCTGGCCGTTTTTCCAAGGCGTGGCACCAGGCGGTCTCGCACGTCGAAGGCGGCATGTCGACGCTGCTCGCCGACTCCGGGATCGTGCTCTTCTCGGTCGTGTTGCTCGTCGTGATCGGACTGATCCTCCTGTTCGGCGGACGACTGCTCTGGTCTTTCGTCCGCCGTCGCCTCGTTTGAGCCGAACCGGCGGTGCTCGGAGGGATCAGCCCCTTCGCCGTCGTAGACGTCCTCCCTGCGCACCAGGCCAACGGGACGCGCTCGTCAGTGGGCTGCAGGACCTAGCGAGCAGCCCCTCGCGCAGATCCCCGAAGTCAGTCTGCCCAGGGCCGGTCGTTTGAACCCCCCACTCAACGAAAACGAACCAGGTCACGTTCGCTTCCGTCATGGCCCGGTTGCGCCAGCGGCGGCCTGTCCTACCTGGGAAGTTCTTCGAGCTCGGGCTGTTAGTCCTGTTCGGCGGACGACTGCTCTGGTCTTTCATCCGCCGTCGCCTCGTCTGAGCCGAACCGGCGGTGCTCGGACGAACTAGCCCTTCGCCGTCGTGCCTACGGCGCCCACCGGTCGATCGCCGCGAAGCTCGAGTAAGCCCGAAGCTCCGGCCGACGTCGACGACTCGCTCGGGCGCGCACTGGTCGATCGCCTCACAGCGCCCGGAAGGCCGGCCGAGTACTGCGGTAGCCGGCCGCCGAGGTGCCACCCCACCGGTCTGGCTCCTAGTTCGGGACTGCGGCCACGAGCAGTAGATGGGGGCTCCATCCGAGCAACGTGGGCTCGGACTCAACGGCCCGAGCCGCCCAGAGGATTGTGTCTCGGTCAGCTTCGTTCTCCCAGTTGTCGGCCAGTTCGGGCAGGTAGGCGGTCAAGCCCTCGATGCCGACCAGCTCCTGGGTGATCAAGCCGGCCTCCGCGATTTCTTCCTGCAGCTGGTGAGGATGGTGGAAGAAGGCCGTCGTCCACCAGTGCGGTCGCTCTTGTGGGTTGCGGTGCTGCCCCGTGGCGAGATCCTGCACCACGATCTCAACGAAGTCGGGGTCGAAGAGGAACTTGTGCATGAGGCCATCAAGAAGGGAGGCGAACCGGCTGATCGCGGCCACAGCGACAACTCCGCCGGGTCGGACCACCCGAACGGCCTCCCGGAGCGCAGTGATCCGGTCGTCATGCTCGGGGAGGTGATACAGCGGGCCGAACATCAACACCACGTCGAAACTGTTGTCCGTGCCGTTCAGGCGACGGGCGTCGCCCGCCTCCGCCACGACGCCCAAGCCGGACAACTCGGCGTTGGCTTTGTCCACATGGCGCGGCGTGATGTCGATGATCCGCACCCGGTAGCCGTCCTCGGCCAGCCATCGCGCGTGGACCCCGGTAGCGCCCCCCACGTCCAGCACTCTCGCTGGCGGGCCGGGCAGGTGCCGCCGCAGGATCTCTTGGACCCGCAAGAGCTCGAGTGAGCCGCGCGCGATTCGGTCCTCCTCCTGGATCGCTTCGTAATGGCGGACAACAGTATCGTCGAGCGACCCCATACTCACCAACGATACGACAGCCTTACTGTCGCCAAACAGATAACGCAGGGCACCGAACAAGCGCGCCTCTCACTACGGGCGCCTCGACGACCGGACGCAAGATCGGCAGGGTGCTCACCCACTGAGTGCGTCCCCGTTACCAGTCGGAGATCCGTGACGTCAGTCCTCTCCGACACCGACGTTCTGCGGCTGGTTGCAAACCACTCTTGGCCGTATTTCGGCGAACTACAGCTTTGTGTTATAGCAGCTCAGAGAGTTGTCCACACGTTGGCGAACTACCCAGAATGTCAGCGTCCGCGCGATGCACGCGCGATGTGGCAAGCACTAACGGGTGAGGTGCTGCGCGAGGAACGACAGCGAGGGCGGCTCCTGGGCGAGGAAAAACGGGCTCGTGTGGCAGCCCTCGGAGAACTCCACGACCGCTCCGGAAGGCAGGGCTTTGGCCAACGCCTCCACTCCTGGATGAAAAGGGTCCAGGTCTCCCGACGCGACTCGAACAGGTATGCCAGTCAACGCGTCCGTGTGAGTGACTGCATCATCAGCGGCGAAGTCCGCGGCGGAGGCGTAGGCGCCGGCATTGGCTCCCCGAGCTTGGGCGTAGCTGGTCCAGATCGCTGGGCTGATCGCGGCTACCGCGGTGATGAGGAGCGGGTACTTCTCCGCGAACAGGATGGCGCCGTAGCCGCCCATCGAGATGCCCATGGTTCCAATCCGCTGCGGAGGTCGTCCCAAGCCGAGGCGCTGGCAAAGCGGGATCAACTCTTCGATCACCATCGCCGTGGGGTTGTCGCCGGGATGCGGGTTCCAGTAACCGTCACCGCCGTCTATGGTCACCATCGCCATCGGGGCGAGCGGTTCGTGACCGACGTGAAGGGCCACCGCCTGGGCCGGCGTCATGCCGACCACGGCATTTGTGTGGTTCGCCCCGAATCCGTGGAGCATCACCACGAGCGGCAGCACGCTTCCACGGCCGTGCTCGGGCGGATAGGCGATCGTGTACCCAACTGTTCGATTGCGAGCGTGCGAGTAGAAGAAGCTCGAGATCGATGGCCCCAACGAGGAGAAGCTCAGCGGCGGGCTCGGCACCGAACACTTCCCCTCGAGCTGGTCCAGCTCCTGTTGTCCAGGGAGGACTCCGTGTGACACGAGCTCCACGCCAGTGACGCCGGCGGCCGCGACCGCGGCGATCCCGCCCAACCCATAGGCAAGGAAACGTCGCCGGTCAAACCCTTTTCGGAGTGCCCCGTCGGGCCCAGTGTCGTCGGAACCGATCACGGGCGTCTCCGATCGAGTGGCGGCCGCCGATCACTTAATCGCAGGAACCGGTCAGATCGTCCATTGTGCGGAAGCGGCACCGGCAGATAGTGGCAACACCGAGCCGACCGGTCTTTGCGATCGGCGCTGGACGGCACGTTCTTGGATCGTAGCTTCGCATGGCCGAGGTGCCGAGTCAGTAGGTCTCGTGGGTTTGCAGCCGCCTCGCGCTTAGAACCCTTGCTGTGCGCAGATTTCCAGCTTCGCTCCTGCCAGAGCTTGCTGCCAGGCATTTTGGCAACGGTTCGGCACCTAATGACCCGTTTGCGGCATCCAACGCCGTTCGGTTTGACCAAGAAGCGCCTTTGGCGACTGCCTGACGGTCTTTCCAGGCCACCGACTAGTACGGTGACTGATATATTGGTTGTCGTACTAGGAGGTGGATGTGGCGGTCACCAGGAGCGGGCACGATGGCGAGAGGGAACGAGATGTTCTGCGACGAGCCGGCGAGGCATCGGTCCTGATCCTCACCAGCCTTGCCGATGGCCCAAAGCACGGCTACGCGTTGATCTTGGACATCAAGGAGTTCTCTGGACTGAGGCTCGGACCCGGAACCCTCTACGGAGCGCTCGATCGGTTGGAGAGTCTCGGGCTGATCCAAGCCCTTCCTGCCGAGGAGAGGCGACAGCCGTATCGGATCACCTCCGCGGGGGAGATCGCGCTGCGTGACCACCTCGACTCACTGGAGCGCGTGAGCACGGTGGGTCGGTTGCGACTCGGACTTGGCGGAGTCTGATGTCGAGTTACCGACATGCCCGAATTACCGAGATCGCTGTACGGTGCTATCCCCAAGAGTGGCGGGATCGCCATGGCGACGAAGCGATAGAACTCGCCGAGCTGCTCGTCCGCGACAGTGGGTCGCCCGTCTTGGTTGCTTGGAGCTATTTGAGGGGCGCGGCCCGCGAACAGCTGGTTACGCGGCCAAGTCGCCGTCTACGCCCTGCATTGGCCGCGTTGGTGGTCGGCGCGACCCTGATAGGAGTCCCGCTCGTGCTCTTGGACTCTTCGACGCCAGCCAATGCCGCCTCAAGCGGCGAGGTCGTCGCGGCGATCTCGAACCGCAGCGATGCCGTAGGGCAGTTGGAGTCAGTGTTCAGGTCGCACCATTTCAGCATCGAAGTCGAAGAGGAACCGTCCTCGCCAACCCGAGTTGGTTCGATCTTGGCCGTCAAAGCCGGTCCGGAGAAGGCCGGCGGGCATGCTGTCCTACGCGAAATAGCAGGCCCTTGTGTCGGCGGAGCCACAGGGTGCATCGACGCGATCGCTGTGCCGCTCCACTACACAGGGACGGCGCAGGTCTTCGTTGGGCGTCGAGTGAAGCCTGGCGAAGCGTACTTCGCCTCGGCGAGCATCCTCTGTCCTGGAGAGACGATGCGCCACGGTGGGAATCCTCGAAAGACCGCGGTGGCGCCAGTTCACGACCTTCGGTCACAAGACTGCTGAGGAGTGGCCGGCCGTGACCGACCCGCCAATCGCGCCGACGAGCGCGGAACAGCTCCTCGGGGCGCGGCCGTGGGTGCAGACGCCATCGTCGGAAACTGAGTCCCCGGACAGCAAATTGCTCGATGAGGCCATGCTCGAGACAACAGGACAGGCCGCCACGGGCGTCTCTGCGGCCCACTCGCGGCAGCTTCTCGAATGGGTGGGCGTCGTCGTGCTCGCGGTACTCGTC
Source organism: uncultured Acidimicrobiaceae bacterium (assembly GCA_963807575.1). Lineage (GTDB taxonomy): Bacteria > Actinomycetota > Acidimicrobiia > Acidimicrobiales > Bog-793 > Fen-455. The sequence goes on along the minus strand of CAWECD010000011.1, from coordinate 37,574 downwards.
GCCGCCGGGCTGCGGACGTTTGTGGTTCAGGCGTTCTACGTGCCCTCCCGCTCCATGCAACCGACGCTGCAAGTCGGCGACCGCATCATCGTCGTGAAGTTCGGCTACACGATCCATCGCGGCGACATCATCGTGTTCCGTCGTCCCCCAGCCGACACCAGTACGACAGACGCGGACCTTGTGAAGAGGGTCATCGGGCTGCCAGGAGAGACCATCTCGTCTCGCGACACCACGGTTCTCATCAACGGAACGCCAATCAAAGAGCCGTGGCTACCGCATCTGACGGGGATATGCGCGGAGGCTGCCGAGAACATTCCGACGACGCAGATTCCTCCTGGTCGCTACTTCATGATGGGTGATTGCCGTGGAGACTCCGGTGACAGCCGAATGTGGGGCACCTTGCCGGCGTCGTACATCGTGGGCAAGGTCGTCGTCATGGTGTGGCGTTTCGGGCATCCGTACTTTGATTGGTTTTGACCGGTGCCCTGGCCGCAGTGAGCGAAGAAGGGTCCGAACGTGAGATCGACGGGCGGTTGTCACATCATGTCGAACGCGGTGGTGAGACTGAGTGGGTCGTCGTTGTCGTGAAGGCTGTCGCGTCACCGTCTCTCGCGTCCGCGACCTGCGTGGCGTCCTGACCCGCGCGGAAGATCAGTCGCAGACCCGCAACTTCGGCCCACCGATTTGAACTCCCACTCCTTCCAAGACCGTCCTGGTTCGGTGCCTCGCTGGACGGCGCCCGCCAAGGCGCGACCGCACGGGCGAACGGACAGCGGGGGGAGGAAGAGGACTTCGGCCCGACCGCTTAGGAGACCAGTCCAACCCCTCCGTCGGAAGAACACTCGGGGCGCGGTACCCACGACATCCACGAAGAGTACAACTCCAACTGATGCGCAGTTCGCGGCTCAACAGGGTGGCGCTCGTCGGCGCCGCGGCGCTGTTGACAGCCTGCACGTCGACAGGCGGCTCGATAGGCAAAGGCAGCCCGTCGCGGGTGGCAGCGGCACTCCGTCCCGTCTTCACGGCCACGTTCCGCCCGGCAGGTGGCGTCTATGGCGTCACCACCGGTGACGGGTCCGCCTGGGCAACCTCAGGAGGATCCCTCTACCGCATCGACCCCGCCACCGATAGGAGCGAATCGGTCCTGTCAATTGCCACCGCCTCGCTCTCGACCCTTGCCTACGGAGCCGGCAGCCTGTGGGTCACGGGCGACTCTGGGATTCTCCGGGTCGACCCAGCGACGGGCAAGGTGACCGGCACGATTCCGATCGTCTCGTCGACCCTCTCCTTTGGCGACGGGGCCCTCTGGACGCTCGATCGTGCAGGGATGGTCCGCATCGACCCCCGCACCTTGGCCGTCCGGACCCTGCCGCTGCCGTTAGAAAAGAGGCCCGGGTTCGCTGTGGGCGAGGGCGCCGCCTGGATGTCGGTCGTGAACGAGCAATGCCTTTCCGGTTGCCTGTTGCGGCTCTCGCTGTCGAGCGGACGCGTCATGGCTCGCGTTCGGGGCGCCGGTTTGTTCGGGCTGGTCGCGACTGGCGACGGGGCCGTGTGGGTCTCCAACGGGTACGCCGTCGTAAGCATCAACCCCCGCACCAACCGGGTCGTCAAGACGATCAAACTGCTTTCGTTCCCCGGTTCGGGAGAGCTGCCCATCATCTACGGGTCGGGCCTGATGGCGGCGGCTCCTGGGACGCTCTGGGTGACGACGACTCTCAACGGGACCAACGTCCACCTCGTGCGGATCGACACGGTCACCGACAGTGTCGTGGGTCGGCCCATCGCCGTCGGCTCGGAGCCGGGCGCGATCGCGGCCGCGGGGCGTACGGTCTGGCTGGCGAACGGGCAGGACTCCTTGACAAGGATGGATCTGGTGGCCTGCCGGCAGGACGTCTGCCGCCCGCCGGCACCGCCCGCCTCCCAACCCCCGACGGCGACGCCGCTGTGGCTCGACTCGCTGCAGATGGTTTCCATCCGGATCGGATGGGCCCTTCGCTGGACTTCGAACCCCTCGTCACTTGCGCCCTCGTCACTGGTGCCGGCGCGCACCACCGACGGAGGGCGCACATGGACCGACGTCACACCGTCGACGGCGCGGGTTACTCCCAGCTCAGCTAGTGACCTGTTCGTCCTTGATGCCGAGAGGGCGTGGCTGGGCGTCGGGACGACGCTGTTCTCGACCTCCGACGGCGGAGCGAGCTGGACGCGCCTGGCCGCGACCTTTGACCACCTCGGGTCGCTCGATTTCATCAACGCCCAGGACGGTTGGGACATGGAGAACCTTGGGGCCGCCATGGGTCAGGACGCCGTGGTGATCTACCGCACCACCGACGGGGGCAGGAGATGGTCCCTAGTTGCTCGTACTCCGAGCCTTATGGGCTCTGGCGCGAGCATTGGGGGATTGACCACAGATTGCGACAAGAACGGCCTCGTGTTCGCCACTCCGAGCGACGGCTGGCTAACGGAGTACTGCAACGGAGGCGGCCCCGGATTCTTCGCAACCCATGACGGAGGGTCGACCTGGACGCAGCAGCATCTCCCGGTCCCGTCTGCGTGCTCTGACGGTTGTGGCGTGTCGCCGCCGACGTTCTTCGGCTCGACCGGGTTCCTAACCGTCGGTGGCGCATCAATGCTCTTTGTAACCCATGACACCGGCGCGACATGGGCCCGGGTGTCCCTGGCGATCAACCGGAGCAGGTCCTGGATTGTCCAGTTCGTGGACGCACGCCACGGATTCGTCGTGCCCGGGAGTCTTGAGGACGGGGCCACCGGTCATGTCCTGTACGCCACGTCCGATGGAGGCGCGACTTGGACGCCCGTTCACTCCGACATCGGATTCAACCAATACGAGACCTTCGACTTCGTCAGCCCGAAAGCGGGGATCATCTGGATCCAAGCGGGTGACGTCCTGGGACTGTCTCCCACCTACCGGACCTCAGACGGCGGTCGGATCTGGGTTCGCTTCACGCCGACATTGGCGCTGGCGGCGCGGCGGGCCTGACGGTCGGAAGCCCTCCCTGGCATAGGCGCGCCGACCACTTTGCCAACTTCTTCACGAGTGCGGGCCTGAGCGGGCACTGCCTGGACCGAAGCCAGGCTCATCAGCGAGCAGTCGACCGCCCCTGCGAAGGACTTCGTTCTCTCCGGAGTTCCGAAAGGGCCCTTCGAGCTGCCTCCGCCAGGCTGAGCGACAACGTGAGAAGTAGCCGTGAGGCCGTACACGAAGAGGCAAGGCTGTCAGTCCCTCCCGTCGTGCCTTTGGCGCTTGATCCGTAGCGGACGTGGGTCGTGTAGGGAGGTGATACCAGTCACGAGGTATGGCGGCGGTTCGACCCAAGAGCTGCCCGTCGTCTTGCCGTAGCGAGACACCCAGACGTCGTAGCCGACGTCGTCTGGACTCGGGCGTGCCAATATCCCGAGCGCCTCCAACACCGCCGGCGGTGCGGTCGTGGCATCGAAACAAGGAGATGGGCGGGTCATCGTTCTCAAAACGCACGCCGGCCCAGCTCTCCGGGTTCGCTTCGCCGTAGCGACGGATGGCATCGACGTCGCCGCTTAGTGCTGAAGGTACAAACTACTTGGATTCGAGATCATCCAGAGAGGCGGTCACGCACACAGGTCTACTGGCTGTCCACCGGGCGACGGACACCGACCGTGTGACGTACAGGCGAAGGGCGTGAAGGAGAGTCGGGACAGAGAAAGAAATGCGGGTGGACGTCTGGAGGAAGAAGGGCGTTGACCTGGGCAGGAGAGGAGGGAAAACAACCACAGATCGAGTTTGTGACAGTCGCTAGCGAACTCCCGTCCTCATAGCCTGGAGGTCCCAGTGCCTCTTTTGTCGAGGCGTCCCGCGATGGCCGCCAGAGGAGAAGAGGCGAAAATGACGGTCAGGACAGCACCAGCGGAGCGTCTCCGCTCAGTGCGCGACGCGGCGGCCCAGCTCGCCGAGCCGGCAGTTCGGGGTATTGGCCGACGACGACACCGGGGTCAGCGTGTGCACGCTCGTCACGACCGATACGAGCGCTCGTCGGTATCGACGAGGCCGCTCTAATGCTCGGAGAAGACCGCTCAACGCTCTACCGATCAATCAAACGGGGCGACTTCCCATTACCTGTCGTGACGATCAACGGGCGCATGCGGGTACCGAGAAGGGCTATCGAAGCGCTAGTCACAGGCGCACCAGGCGAAGCTGCGCCCGCGCGTAATCAAGACTCCTACGTCAGACTGCGTCTTCCAAAAGCCGACCTACATGGTCAGCAGCCCGCTGATCTTCGATGCTGATCGCGTCGGTGTAGTGCCGGGCCATCCGAACCGTCGACCACCCGAGCCGGGCTTGCTTCTGTCGCTCGGAGATCACGGTGTCAAGAGCCGTGGCATGGAAGTGCCTCAACGAGTGCAGGTGCACGTCTTGAGTCACGCCGGCTTTCCTGCGCAAGCGAGTGAACGCCTTGCTCATCGCGTCGGGGTGTGGCGGAGTCGTTCCGCCGGGGACGAAGGAGAAGACGAAGCCTGCTGGGTCGAGGGCCACGTCGCAAACACGAGCCAGGTCTTCCTGCATCGATCGCAGCTGTCGGAGCTCCTCGGTCGTCGCCGAGTCGATCGCCGTGCGACGGATGCTCACTCTCGTCTTTGGGCCCTTTACCTCGGCGCCCCCGGCAGCAACGACGATGCTCTCGTTGATGCGCACCGCACCGTGTTCCTCGTCGACATCCGACCAGCGCAGAGCACAGGCTTCGCCACGTCGCATCCCTGTTGCCGCGAGCAGGCGGACGAAGACCGCGATGCGGATATCGACGTAACCTTCGGCCGCGGTCCGCAGCAGCTGCGTGACCTCCGCCGGGCTGGGAGCGCGAACCTCGCCTCGCTCGTAGATCGACCACGATGGGAGCTCTGAGTCGACAGCCGCGTTCGGCAACACTCCCCGCTCCACTTCCTCGCCAACCGGCAAGCGCGGTTCAGCATGTTCCGGACGTGCCAAACCGTGTCATAGCCGAGTCCCTTGTTCTTCAGCGTTCGGAGGTAACGCTCGACCTCGTAGGTTGACAACGATGCGATCCGCGTGGTTCCGATCGACGGCTTTATGTAGCGCTCCCACGTTGACTCGTAGTCACGCCGGGTCTTCGGTGACAGGTCCTCCCACCCGTTCTCCCGCCATGCGATGACCGCATCGTTGACCGTCGTCGTCGGGCCCCAGCGGACTGGCTCCTCGGGGACTGCCGCCGGCATTTCGTCCTGGATGGCCACAATTTACCTAGGGTAATTCAGCGCCCCCGGGAGGACTCGAACCTCCGACCGTCTGCTTAGAAGCTATTGAGGGCCGAACGCTGTGCTAAGCGTGGCTTTCGCAGGTTGTCGACGAACGAAACTGGCCCAGTTAGATGGTGTCCGTGACGCTATTGCTGAGGTCGCCGAGGGGTTGAGCCTGAGTCAGTGCTCGCGATCCTCGCTCATAGCTCGTAGCGGCGGCGGCGCACACACTAGACCGTCGCAAGAGGAACACCTTGCGGGTTCGTTGACAGCAAATATGGCCGCGCCCAGGAGTTGCTAGAGGTGCCGTGGGGGGTCGTGGCCGACGGGATTGCTTAGCAGCTCACCGTTCAAGTTCTTCTCGGGCGCGGTCAACCAGCTTGCGAGCCCACTTCACCGACTCAGCGGCACGTCCGCTCGCTACGAGGGCGGTGCCGTAATGGGAAGCGCCCTTGACGTCGAGCAGTCGGCTAAGGGTCGCCGCCAGTGCCTTGCCGTCGGGCGTCGCCTCCTCTAGCAGCCGTGCGGCTCCTCTGTGATCCTGTCCCCGATGCAACTTTCGGAGCCTCGAACAGCAGATCGAATCGGATGCGGCTATCCCAGCCAACACTGCCGTTCCGGCCGCCACATTCGAGAACTCCTGTGTACTCGCTTCTTCGAGGACGAGTTCGGCAGTGTGGAGGTACGCCTCGGCCGTGCGCAGGCGGGCTCTCGCCTCTTTCGCACCGCCAGCAATAGTTCGATCGCCGGACGCCGACATCACCTAAGCCTGTCTAACCGCAACTAGGAAGTCGATCGGTTGCCCCGCCACTGTCACCCCATCGCGGGCGATCTGTTCGAACAACGCGGGATCAGTGCTGCGCATTTCTGCCCATTGCCAAAACGAGACGTCAACGACCTGCAACGGGTTGCCCGTCCAGCCCTGCACCTTCACTCGTAGCTGATCAACCTGACCATGCCACTGAGTCCCGCTGATAGCCGATGGAGCCTGCGAAGCCATGCCCAAGGCAACCTCGTTGAGCAGCCCCCAAATCCCCCGCTCGCGTTTAGGTGGATGCTTGTCGCCGGGGAGGTTCGGATGTACCAGCAGAAGGTCGATGTCACTCTCCGGTCCACCATCGCGACGGGCGGCTGACCCAAATACTGAGGCATACACCGGTTTCAGTGTCCAGCCGGCGAGGGCTTCTCGAATCCGTTTCCAAAGTTCACCACGAAGACCAGCCAATGCCTGGGCCGCCGGTGCTGCGATGTGTTCTCGGTTGAGTTCGTGGACGAGGTTCCGACCCATCTGGATGGCGGTAACTATTCCTTGATCGACTAGGCGGGCGACAGCCTTGCGGACACCAATTTCCGAGCCCCGAGGCACCTGGGCCGCAATCTCTCCCACCGTTAGCGGTCGACCGGCGCTAGCGAGAACGGCCAGAATGGGACCGTCTAGAGTCGGAGTGATGGCTCGGGTCGGGTCTGCTAAATCCACTATCCCAAAGTATAGCTGCCTATCTAATAGTAGGCCAACGACTGATGGGCCGACGCCCCTGGCCCGGACCGAAGCGCCCCCGGAAGGGCCTCGATACGCTATGCGAGTCCAGCGGCCCTCAAGTTAGAACCGCTCGCCCTGGTGGCGCACCCAGCCTTACACAAGTCGAACCTTTCGCCCGAGCTACCGGGCGATGTGATCGCCCTGCCAGGCGCCCACGCCAAGATACGACGGGACGGCTACCGCGCCGATCACCAGTGATCCAGGGATGTGGGGCTCAGGTCGCCCAGGGCGGTCCGGCCACGATGACCACGTTCTCCCGCTACGGGGAGAACCTTTCCCTCATGCTCGCCTCCACCTCGTGAGCACCCGGCAGTGTGTCGAGGCGTTTGTCGAGATCGCCCTCCGACATGCCCAGCTTGAGGACCAGGTAGCAGTGAGCGAGCCAGTACAGAGAGGATCCCACCCAAGACTGATCGTGGGAGTCGAGGACCGTTCCGGAACCGGTGGTCGGCGGATGGATGATGGCGTTCCTCATCTTCGTCACTGCTCGGGCGAACGCTTCGATGTCACCACCACATAGCCGAATCGCGACCGAGCCCATGGCGCGCAGGACCTCTTCGATTCGCACCCGAAAGTACGGGGCGTAGGCGGCTTGGAGGAGGGGCTCGGCCCACTCCTTGAGGTCCTCCGGGATTGCCTCCAGCGCCCGAGTGATCCGCTCGTCCCTCTCGGAGGCTGCGAGCTTGGGTGTCGTGAAGTCGGCGTGGTGTAGGGCCTCCAGCGCCCGGGCATAAGCCGCGAACCGCTCGCCTACGTTCGGGAACCGTCCGTCGTCGTGGACGGTGAGTAGCGTCCAAGAGGGGACGGATGGGATTCTCGGCGCCCGCAGGGCGGTCAGCGAGTCTGCGGCAGGCCAGCTTCCGCTCTCCCGAAGTTGCGCAGCTCGCCGGCCGATCATTCACCCGCCCAGCGAGCGAATGTGAGGTCACCCCGTTCGCATGTGGTGCGGATGTGGTGCACACCACCCCTGAATACGCCCCGAGAGGCCATTTCTAGCCCCTCGCAACGCATCTAGCTGGACTTTCTTTGGAGCGGACGACGGGATTCGAACCCGCGACCATCACCTTGGCAAAAAAAGGTGATCCAGACATCTATGCTACCTGCGGAGATGCCGCCTGAGCAGGGGAAATACCACGCACTACATAGTGGTAGTTCGCGCTGTTTTGCGGATTCTCGCGGACATGGCCCGGACATGTCCGGTCTCTCCGCTAGTCCGAATGCTCGACCCTGAGGCGTCTGCCGTGGTGCCAGACGGCAACGCTGATAGTGTGAGCGACACGAATGCTCTGCGTTCGGAGCAGATCATGCGACAGCTAGGGCTCAGTGTTCGAGATGGTTGCGCCCGACGAAAAGTAGCCGAGCGATCATCGGTGACAGTAGACGGTCGGTCGCTTCGTACGCCTCCTCGAGATGGCAACGCAGCCCGCCGAACTAGTCTTCGATCCATTCCTCGGCTCGGGCATGACCGCGATCACGTGCCTTGCATCCGGCCTGCAGTTCCTTGCGTATGACGTCGACGCCGGAACAGTGTCACTCTTCCTCGAACGAATCGCGGCATACGAATGGGGCAAGCTCAAAGTCGGTGATCCTACCGTCGAGATCGTCCGAGACCGAGGTAAGCAGAGTGATAAGCGCCGAGGCATCAGGGGAAGTCCCGATATAGCCTGGTATTTTTTACGGATTCGGCTGGGTTACAAGACATGGAGACTTCGGGGTACGAGTTACCACGCTTCGACGGTTCGGATCGCACTGCGCTCGGACATCAGACGTTGCCGGCAGGCACCCGTACGCGGCGCATCGAATGTGCATCTCTGCACACGGCCGAGGTATTACGGCGAGATCGTTGACTTTGGCCCGGCACCAGCGGTGCCTGCCTCGGTACAGGCGAGGAACCGATGAAGATCGTCGGGGTCGAGACCTTCCTTACACCGCCGCGCTGGCTCTTCCTGCGGATCGAGACGGACGAAGGTGTGGTCGGGTGGGGAGAACCGGTGCTCGAGGGTCACGCAGAGGTGGTCCAGACCGCTGTCCACGCGCTTGGCGAGCATCTGATCGGGACCGACCCGCTCCCGATCGAGGATCACTGGCAAGTTTTAACCAAGAGTGGCTTCTATCGAAGTGGTCCGATTCTCTCGAGCGCTGTCGCCGGGATAGACCAAGCGCTTTGGGACATCGCAGGCAAGGCTCGGGGAGCTCCTGTGCACGAGTTGATGGGTGGCCCTGTCCGCGAGCACGTCCGCGTCTACGCCTGGATCGGCGGCGACGAGCCATCGGAGGTGGCCGAGCACGCGATCGCCCGGATCGAGGAGGGCTTCACGGCCCTGAAGATGAACGTCGCCGGACGTCTCGCCGCCATCGCCACCCAGGCAGAGCTGCGACGCACCGTGGCACGGGTGCGGGCAGTGCGAGATGCGATCGGTGCTGAGCACGACCTTGCCGTCGATTTCCACGGGCGGGCATCGGCTCCGATGGCTCGCCGGCTCCTCGCTGAGCTGGAGGATCTCGATCTGCTCTTCGTCGAAGAGCCGGTTCCGCCCGAACAGACCCGCGCCCTCTCCCGGTTGGTAGCCGGTACTCGGATCCCACTTGCCTGCGGGGAGCGCCTGTACTCCCGCTGGGACTTCGACCCTGTTCTGGTCGCCGGAATCGCCGTCGTCCAGCCAGACGTCTCGCATGCCGGCGGCATCTCAGAGGTGCGACGGATCGGCGCTCAGGCCGAGTTGTACGGTGCACTGACTGCTCCGCACTGCCCACTCGGGCCGATTGCGCTTGCCGCCAGCATGCAGCTCGACCTCGCAACACCGAACTTCCTTATTCAAGAGCAGAGCCTCGGCATGCAATACGGCGCAACGGGCTTGGTCGACTACCTACTCGACGCGAGCGTGTTCCGGGTCATCGACGGGCACGTTGCCCGGCTCACAAAGCCCGGGCTGGGTATCGAGATCGATGAGGTCGCCGTCAGAAAGGCGGCCGAGACGGGTCACAGATGGCGGACGCCGCTGTGGCGGCACGGTGACGGGAGTCTGGCCGATTGGTAGTCACGGAGCTACTCAAGATCTTGCGCAGAGCCTGCTCGCGATTGTTCGTGGTGACGACCCGGCCGGGGTGCCGGCGGTGCTTGAGACACTCGCAAACGAGGGAATCACGGTTGCCGAGATCGCCCTCTCGGGCACTCGGTGACGCTCGCAGGTGCGGCGGGGAGTGTCAGCGAACGCATCGTCCTCGGGGCGGGCAGAGTTCTCGACGTGGAGCAGGTCTCGCTGCTCAAGAATCGCGGTCCCCTCATTCCTGGTGACCCGGGGCTACGGCTTACATCGCCGAGGAGGCGCTCGCGGCCAGATTATCGCCCCTCCAGGGGCGACGACACCGAGCGAGGTCATCGCTGCCTGGGGAGCGCGGGAGTCGCCGCCGTGAAGTTGTTCCCCGCGTGGCAGCTCGAAGGTCCTGACTATATGACGGCCCTGCGCGGCGATAGCCGTCGGCTGCGGATAGCCGTTGATCGGTGATACAGCGACGGGCGGCGATCTCGATGCGCTCGCCCGTCGCGTCAGCGATCGCCGAATGAAACGTGGCCTGGTCACCATGGGCGAGACGATGGCGTGCATCTCCGGCGTCGGACCGCTCTCGACAGGTCAGACCATGATCCTGCGCGCAGCGGGCGCAGAGTCGAACGTCGCGATCGGCGTTGCACGGCTCGGGCACAAGGCACGCGTCGCCGGCGGCCCCGGTTTCGACGACCTCGACGACCTCGACGCCCGCCTCGAGCACTTCGTACCGACGATCGGGGACGGAAGGCACCGCTCCTGCATCCGTGACCGGGTCATCCGTGACTCTGATGCACAGACCGGCCTGATGGTCAAGGAGCGCCGGCTCAACACGATCATACGGGTGCGCTACTACCGAGTCGCCTCGGCGGGGACCCGCCTCGACGCTCACGATGTACACCTCCGCGACCTGGAAGGTGTGGCGATAGCGCACATCACCGGAGTCATCGTCGCTCTTGGAGAAGGCTCGCGCCGCGCTGTGTCGGCGCTCCTCGCCGGCGCCCAGGCGGCCAGGATCCCGTCTCGTTCGATGTCAACTATCGGATGCGCCTGTGGCCCGACGAGGCCGCGGCAGTCCGCGCGCTCACGCCGGTGGCGCGCGTATCCCAGATTTCGTTCGCCGATCCGGCCAAGGTCGCACTGCGCTCTGAGCTGGCCATCTCTTCGGCCGCCTCGACCAGCTCTCGATGGCGGATTCGCTCGAGCGAGCGGTGCGTGTAGCGGGTTTCGCGGTGGCTGCTGACGGTGACTGGGAAGGCCTGCCGACATGGAACGAGCTCGAGCTACTCGATCGGCCCGGGAGAAGCACGGTTCGCTGAGCTGACGGCGTGGCGCAAATGTGCGTGTACGTATGCGGAATGGGAACAATTACGGATGCCCGCGGGCCTCGGGGTTGGGAGACTTGCCAGCATGAAAGCCTTAATCCTTACTGAGCCAGGTCACCTTGAATACGGTGACGTGCCGATTGCCGATCTGTCCGACGATGAGGTACTTGTCGAGGTACGAGCGTGTGGGATTTGCGGCAGCGATGTCCATGGCATGGACGGGAGCACCGGGCGTCGACGGCCGCCGCTTGTGATGGGACACGAGGCTGCCGGCGTGATCGCTAAGGTCGGCGCCGGCGTGAGCGGTTGGGCCGAAGGCGAGCGCGTCACGTTCGACTCGACCGTCTCCTGCGGTAGGTGTCGCTTCTGCCGTCAGGGTCAGGTCAACCTCTGCGACGAGCGGCGCGTGCTTGGAGTTTCTTGCGAGGAGTATCGCCAAGATGGCGCATTCGCCGAGTACGTCGTGGTACCTGCTCGCATCCTCTACCGGCTCCCTGACGGGTTGAGCTTCGAGCGGGCCACGCTGCTCGAGCCGCTTTCGGTTGCTGTCCATGCCGTCCGGCGCACGGGCGTCTCGCCGAACGATACAGCTGTTGTGGTCGGTACGGGGATGGTTGGGCTTCTCGTTGTCCAGGCCCTCCGCTCCTACGGCTGTGGGCGTGTCATCGGCGTCGACATCGACCCAGGCCGTCTCGCGCTGGCCGAGAAGCTCGGCGCCGAGACGATTTCCGGCGATGCGGAGACTGTCACCGCAGCCGTCCGCGAGCGAACCGGCGGTCTCGGGGCCGACCTCGCGATCGAGGTCGTCGGGATCTCGGCAGCAATCGAGACGGCTATCGCCTCTGTTCGCAAAGGGGGACGGGTCGGCCTCGTTGGCAACTTCTCGCCTCGGATCGACTTGCCGCTGCAAGCAACTGTCACGCGGGAGCTGACACTTTATGGCTCATGTGCCTCTGCTGGCGAGTACCCGGAATGCATCGAACTGCTGAGCTCCGGCAAGGTGGACGTCGAGCCGGTGATCAGTGCCGTGGCGCCGCTGTCGGAGGGTGTTGCTTGGTTTCGAGCGGCTGCGCTCAGACCCCGGTTTGATGAAAGTGGTCCTTGCACCAACCAAAGGAGCGTCGCAATGAGCACCGGGATTGAGCGTCTTCACGATCGCGTGATACTGGTCACGGGCGCAGCCAGCGGGATAGGGCTCGCCACCGCCGCGGCACTTGTCGATGCCGGCTCGCGTGTCCACGCGGCAGACTTCCGTGCTCCCCTCGCAAAGGAGCGTCTCGGCGCGCGAGAGGCTTGACACGGGCAGGCTCATCGTCCATCAACTCGACGTCACCGACTCGGCTGCGGTCGAGGCGGTCTTGGACCGGATCGGCGAGGAATCTCCGCTCGACGCGCTCGTCTGCTGTGCAGGCACGAACATTGCGGACCGGCACATGGACCAGCTCAGCGACGCGGGCTGGCGTCGTCTGCTGGAGACAAACCTCACCGGCGTCTTCTCCTGCCTCCGCGCGGCGATGCCCCAACTGCGTCGAACTCACGGGCACGTCGTTGTCGTATCAAGTGTCTCCGCTCTGTGGCCTGACGCCTCGGGTCCTGCCTACCAGGCATCGAAAGCCGGCGTCCTCGCCTTGGTGCGTGCTGTGGCGCTCGAGGAACACGAGCGAGGCATCCGTTTCACCTCGATCCTGCCCGCAATGGTGGCTACCGAGCTATTGGACAAGCGCCCGGAGCCGCCACCACCGGAGATACGCGAGCAGTGCCTGCAACCGGAGGACGTCGCAGCGACAATCATCTTCGCGCTCAGCCTTCCCGAGCGGGCCTGCGTGGCAGAACTGAGCGTGCTGCCCAACGCACTACAGGTGCTAGGGAGGACTTGATGGGCGAGATCGAGACAAGGCTGTCAGTGCATGACCGGGTGTTAGTGGTGATCCAAGGACTCAAGCCCGACCGAATCCCGTTCTGCGACAGGCACGAGACGTGGCACAGGCATTGATCCGGCAGGGATGGCTGGCCGCCGACTTCGAGGGACTCTCGTTCCGAAACAGGCAGAGCCAGCACCACCCCGACCTGGTAGTGACTGAATTACCCGGGTTGTCGGCCTTCCTGGACCGATCTTGGGAAATTAGAGGTCGAATTTGAGTGAGCTGATGGACCCCGTCCGCCCCCCCAGACCGCTGGTCCTGATCACCGATTGCGACCACCCCGATACCGACGTCGAGCGGGCCATCTTCGCCGCTGTCGGGCTGGACGTGCGCTTGGCCAACTGCCGGACCGAGGACGACGTCTTGGCCACCGGTGTCGACGCGGTGGCTCTCTTGGTCCAGTACGCCCCGATCAGCGCCAAGGTCCTGGCCGGGCTGGACCGATGCCAGGTGGTAGGTCGCTACGGAGCGGGGTTGGACACGATCGACCTGTCGGCGGCGCGGACCCAAGGAGTGGATGTGGTCAGCGTCCCTGACTACTGCGTAGAGGAAGTCTCGGACCACACCATCGCCCTGGTGCTCTGCCTCTGTCGACGGACCATGACCTATGCCGACGCCGTGCGTTCCGGCCGCTGGGACATTCGCGGTGGGAGGCGTCGTGCGCCGGCTCTCCACCCTGCGCCTGGGTGTGATCGGGCTGGGACGGATAGGGCGGTTGGTGGCCGCCAAGGCGGACGCTCTCAACTTCGATGTGGTGGGCAACGACGTGGTTCCCCCCGCCGAACCCACAGTGCCCCTGCTCAGCCTGGAAGAGTTGCTCGCCACCAGCGACGTCGTCACCCTCCACGTCCCTCTCTCGACCGAGACCCACCACCTGATCGACGCCTCTCGGTTGGCCCTCATGCGCCCGACGGCGGTGCTGGTCAACACCTCCAGGGGCGGCCTGGTCGACCAGACCGCCCTCGCTCAGGCGATCGCCGAGGGGCGCCTTGGCGGGGCAGGCCTAGACGTCTTAGAGGTCGAACCCCCGGATCCGGCCGATCCCTTGCTCAGCGACGAGCGGGTGATCATCACTCCACACGTCGGCTTCTACAGCGAGGACTCCCTGGTCGAGCTCAACCGCCGGGTAGCCGAGAACATCGTCGAGGCCTTGACCCGGAGAGGCGTGGTCAACCACCAGCCCCAGATCCAATGAACGCTTCGATTGCGGCGACCCACCGCAGAACTGACTGCCCGTCTACTGCAACACGCAAGGAGATGATCCAGCACGACTGATATTCTCAAGGCCATCGGCTCCGTGCGCCTGGTGCCGGTGATCGTTATTAACGAGGAGGAGAACGCGTATCCTCTCGCGCAGGCGCTCAAGGCGGGCGGTCTTCCCTGCGCCGAGGTCACCTTCCGAACAGCGGCGGCAGCGAAGGCCATCCGAGCCATGGCCAGTGACCCTGAAATCATTCTCGGAGCGGGGACGGTTCTCCGCCCTGAGCAGGTCGAGCAGGCCCTGGAGGCGGGTGCGCGCTACATCGTCACTCCGGGATTCAGCGCCGAGGTGGTGCGGGCTTGCCAGGCCAACTCGGTCCCGGTCTTCCCCGGCGTGGCGACCGCCACCGAGATGCAGATGGCCCTGGAAGCCGGCATCGAAGTGGTCAAGGTCTTCCCTGCGGAGGCCATCGGCGGCCTGTCGATGCTCAAGGCCCTGGCGGCGCCCTTCACCATGATGCGCTTCATCCCGACCGGTGGCATCGGCGTCTCTCAGCTGGCCGACTACCTCGCCTTCCCCCCTGTGCTGGCGGTGGGAGGAAGCTGGATCGCGCCCTCAGCGCTGATCAAGAGCCAGAGCTTCGACAAGATCACAGAGCTCGCTTCTCAGGCGGTCGCCATCTGCCAGACGGCCCCCGACGGCCCGGAGGCGGGACGATGACCGCCACCGGCCAGCCGACGCCTCCGGTAGAGGTCCGGCCGGCGCAGGACTGCCGCTTCGACGAGGTCTCCCTCGGTGAGGTCATGCTCCGCCTGGACCCTGGAGACGTTCGCATCCGCACCACCCGGCAGTTCCGGGTCTGGGAGGGCGGCGGGGAGTACAACGTAGCCAGGGGCCTGCGGCGCTGCTTCGGCCTGCGCACAGCGGTGGTCACCGCTTTGGCCGACAACGAGGTCGGCCGGCTCATCGAGGACCTCATGCTCCAGGGCGGCGTGGACCTCACCTTCTTGCGCTGGGTCCCCTATGACGGCATCGGGCGCCGCGTCCGCAACGGCTTGAACTTCACCGAGCGCGGCTTCGGAGTGCGTGGAGCCGTGGGCGTGTCGGACCGCGCCTACAGCGCGGCCAGCCAGATGCGGCCCGGGGAGGTGGACTGGGAGCACCTTTTCGGCGAGCTCAAGGTGCGCTGGTTCCACACCGGCGGCATTTTCGCCGCCCTGTCGGAGACGACCCCGGAGGTCATCGCCGAGGCCATGCAAGCGGCGAGGAGGCACGGCACCGTTGTCTCCTTCGACCTCAACTACCGGCCCAGCCTGTGGAAGGACTTCGGAGGGCAGGCCAGGGCCAGGGAGGTCAACCGGAGCCTGGCTCCACTCGTCGACGTGATGCTCGGCAACGAGGAGGACTTCACCGCTTGCCTCGGCATCGAGGTGCCGGGGGGTGACCCCAACTTCGCCTCGGTCGAGGTGGACAAGTTCAAGGCGATGATCGAGCAGGTGACAAAGGAGTTCGCCAACTTGAAAGTGGTGGCGACCAGCCTTCGGACAGTTCGCTCGGCGACCTTGAACGACTGGACAGCGGTCGCCTGGTCCTCCGGAGGATTCGCCGAGCCGATCAACCGGCCGGGCTTGGAGGTGTTCGACCGGGTCGGGGGCGGCGACAGCTTTGCCTCGGGGTTGATCTACGGCCTGATGGAAAAAGGCGATCTGCAAACTGCCGTCGACTACGGAGCCGCTCACGGGGCCCTGGCGATGACGACCCCGGGCGACACCAGCTTTGCCAACAAAGCCGAAGTCGAGAATCTCATGAAAGGTGGCGGCGCGCGGGTTCAGCGTTAGCGCTCGAGCCGGTGCCCGTCGGAGGGGCAAAGGAGGAACGAACTTGTTGGCTGTGGTGAAGACCGCCCCCGGGGAGGGCAACGTCGAGTTGAAGGATGTGCCAGAGCCCAGGGCAAAGCCGGGCTGGATAGTGGTCGAGGTGGCGGCCTGCGGTGTGTGCGGGACGGACCTGCACATCCTCCACGACCAGTACAAGACCTACCCCCCCGTCACGCTGGGGCACGAGTACACCGGTCGTGTCGTGGAGATCGGCGAGGGTGTGGAGGGTTGGCACCTGAGCGACCGGGTCGTGGTCGAGCAGCACGCTGGCGCCTGCGGCACGTGTGACCTCTGCCGGCGGGGGAACATCCACCTCTGCACCCACAAGCGGCCTCCCGGTTCGGGCATCGACGGCGCTCTCGCCCGGCGGGTGGTGGTGCCGGCCTGGCTTGCCCATCGGGTACCTGACGACGTCACGGACCGGGCTGCGGCGATGTGCGAGCCGCTGGCCATCGCCCTCACCGGGCTCGAGTCGATTTCTCTGCAACCAGGCGAATCGGTGGCGGTCATCGGCCCGGGACCGGTGGGGTTGCTGGCGGCGCTGGCCGCCCGCTACCTCGGCGCCGGTCGTCTTCTCGTGATCGGGCGTGCGAGCACCAGCCTTTCCCGCCTGCAGCTAGCTTCCGAGCTCGGGCTGGAGACACTCGACAGCTCAAGCTGCGACCCGGTCGAGGCGTTGGGCGCTTCGTTCACCGACGGCTTCAACGTCGTGGTGGAGGCGGCCGGTGCGGCAGCGACAATCGCCACCGGGGTACGGCTGCTGCGCAAGGGCGGGAGAATGGCCTGCTTGGGCATGGGGGACGGGCGCAACGTCGCCTTTCCCTGGGACGAGGCCATGAACCGTGCCCTCACCTTGCACTTCAGCCTCAGCTCGGCCTACCTGTAAACGCTGATCGAAAAGGGGCGCACCTGAGACCCAGAACGCGCTGATCGAAAAGGGGAGCACCTGACCATCCCCGTGCTTGCTCGAACACGCCCACAGGCTTCGCCTGGGAATCGAGCGAGTGGACGGGAGAAGGGTGCACACCGACATGGAGATGTGGACAGAGATCCGGCGCAAGGTGCTCGTGGACGGCGCGTCGAAGCGCTCGATCCGAAGGGACTACAGGGTCAGCGCTCGGACACTCGAGAAGATCCTGGCCAATGCCGAACCGCCCGGCTATCGCCAAAGGACCACTCGCCCGAAGCCGATGCTCGGTCAGTTCCTTCCCGTGATCGACGAGATCTTGGAAGCCGACAAGACCGCACCGCCAAAGCAGCGCCACACGGCCAAGCGCATCTATGAGCGGCTCAGAGACGAATACGGCTACACGGGGTGCTCATCGCAGGTGAGAAGGGCCGTGTCCAGGTCCAAGCACTACTCGAAGGAGGTCTTCGTCCCGCTCTCGCACCCGCCGGGACATGCCCAGTTCGACTTCGGCGAGGCGACGGTGCTGATCGCGGGCGTCGAGACAAAGGCCGCGTTGGCGGTGATGACGCTTCCCTACTCGGACGCCTACTTCGTCTCTGCCTATCCCCGCGAGTGCACCGAGACCTTCCAGGCCGGCCATGTGGCCGCCTTCGAGTTCTTCGGCGGCGTGCCCGTGCGCACGAGTTATGACAACACCTCGATCGCGGTGAAGAAGGTGGTGGGCCGCGAGCGCGAGCTCACTACCGAGTTCCTCCGGCTCGAGAGCCACTTTCTCTTCGGCCACCACTTCTGCCGGGTGGGCCGTGGCAACGAGAAGGGCCACGTGGAGACCCATGTGGGCTACGCGAGGCGGAACCTGCTCGTCCCGGTGCCGCGCTTCTCCTCTTTCGCCGAGATGAACGAGTACCTCGCAGCGTGCTGTTATGCCGATCTGTTCCGCCGGGTCCGGGGAAAGCCCGAGACAAAAGCAGAGCGTCTCGTTGTCGACCAGGCTGCCATGTTGGCGTTGCCGTCCGAGTCCTTCGAGGCGCGAAGAGTCGAACAGCGCGGGGCGAACTCACTGTCGCTCGTGAGATTCGACCGCAACGACTACTCGGTGCCCACTGCCTTCGCCCATCACGAGGTCACCGCCCTCGGCGGGATCGAAGAAGTCCGCTTGCTCGTCGGCACAGACGTCGTGGCCACCCACCCGCGGTGCTGGTCGAAAGAACAGGTCAGCTTCGACCCCCGCCACTACCTGGCCCTCTTGGAGAGAAAGCCCGGTGCCTTGGACGTCGCCCGCCCGCTCGAGGACTGGGATCTCCCCGAGTGCTTCTCGGTGCTGCGCCGGCGCCTCGAGGCCGACCTCGCCTCGGCGGGGACTCGTGAGTACATAAAGGTCCTGCGTCTCATGGAATCAGCGACGCTCAAGGAACTGACCGGAGCTGTCGAACAGGCGCTTTTGATCGGGGCGACCGGTTCGGACGCCATCGGGCTCATCCTCTCCCACTCGAAGGAGCGACCGGTCGGGTTGTTCAGCCTGGACGGGCTCCCGCACCTGAAGGCCGTCGCCGTCGAGGCCCCCGACCTTTGGGCCTACAGGGCGCTCACCGAGATCGGGGCTTGAGGCCCCCCACACCTTTTCGGCGTAGATCGCGCAGTTAGAGAAAGGAACACCACCTTGAAGACATTGGAGACCAAGTCCGTCGTGTTATTGCACCATCACTTGAAGGCCCTGCGATTGCCGACCATCGGCGCCGAGTGCGAGAAGGTCGCCAAACAGGCGGGGGCCGACAACATCGACCACCTCTCCTACCTGTTGCAGCTCTTGGAACTCGAGTTGTTGGACAGGGAGAAACGCTCGGCCGAACGAAGGTTGAAGGCGGCAAGGTTCCCGACCATCAAGACCCTCGAGAGCTTCGACTTCGCGGCCCGCCCGTCTGTCAACAAGGTGCTGATCGCCGAGCTGGCGCGTTGTGAGTACATCGACAAACGGGAGAACATTTTGATGATCGGCAACCCCGGCACGGGCAAGTCCCACCTGGCCACGGCACTCGCCGCCCAGGCGTGCCACAAGGGCTACAAGGTCCGGTTCTTTCGCACCACCGAGCTCGTGACCGCGCTCATCGAGGCAAGAGACGAGCGGACATTCCTGAAACTGAAGGGACAGCTCGCGAGACTGGACCTGCTCGTGCTTGACGAACTCGGATACGTCCCTGCCTCCAAGGTCGGCGCCGAACTGCTCTTCGACGTCATCTCGACCGCCTATGAGCGCACGAGCCTGATCGTCACGAGCAATCTGCCCTTCGAGTCCTGGACAGAAGTCCTCGGCTCCGAGCGCCTCACCGGGGCGACCCTCGACCGGCTCACTCACCGCTGCAACATCATCGAGACCAAGGGCGAGAGCTACCGGCTCCAAGACGCCAAGGCTCGAACCCGGCGCGCCAAGCCAACAACCGATTCCGCAGGCAGCCAACCTGTGGACCAAGCGCAAATCACCAAGTAACTTCAAGCTCAAAGTGCTCCCGTTTTCGACCGGCGCGCGCGCCCCTTTTCGATCAGCATTCACACCACCTTTACAACCAGCGAGCTGACATTGCCACCTAGATTCGAAGCTCGGACACAGTCGAAATCTGGGTCCAATGCTTCGAAGAACAGCGCGAACTTCTCTTGGTATCAGCTGTTCTTATTCAAGCGATGGACGTGCTCGACACGCTCCTGGACGAGGTGACGCGACTGTTAAGGAGGGTTCGGGTTCTCCATTTAACCGGAGTATTCTCTGGAGGTGGAACATCCCCGTGGCGGCGTGCACTACCCGAGGACACTCGGTGAGTTCCAGGCCTGGTTCGGGACTGATGCCGCGTGCCAGGACTACCTCCAGTGGCTGCGCTGGCCCCAGGGGTTCGTCTGTCCTGAGTGCGGCAATCCTGGGGGATGGTCGTTGAGCGACGGTCGGATCATGTGCGCCGGCTGCAGCCACCGCACCTCGGTAACCGCTGGCACGATCTTCGACCGGACCCGGATGCCGCTGACGGTCTGGTTCACCGCCTGCTGGCTGTTTGCCACCGCAAAGGACGGCATCTCGGCTCTCAGTCTCCAGAGGAGCCTCGACATCGGCTCGTACCAGACCGCGTGGGCCATGCTGCACCGGCTGCGATCCGTGCTCGTGCGTCCAGGCCGGGACCGACTTGCTGGCACCGTGGAGGTCGACGAGACCTTCATCGGCGGCGAGGAACCGGGGCTTCGGGGTGGGCGAGCGAAGGGGAAGAAAGCCCTGGTGGGTATTGCGGTCGAGGTCAAGGAGCCGAAAGGATTCGGCCGGTGCCGGATGGCGATCCTCACTGATGCGTCCGCCGCCTCGCTGGGCCCATTCGTGACTGGCCACGTCGAGCAGGGCGCGACGGTCATCACCGATGCGTGGCATCGCTACGACGGGATCACAGGTCTCGGCTATGAGCACGACCGACGTAGCCAGCGCGCTGCGTGTGCAGCGGGGAGGACTCGGCAGCGCTGCAGCCAGGTGTGCATCGGGTCGCATCGCTAACCAAGAGATGGCTGCTCGGAACCCACCAGGGCAGGTTCGACGAGGCGCACCTCCAGAACTACCTGGATGAGTTCGTGTTCCGCTTCAACCGCCGCAAGTCCCGCAGTCGAGGGCTGCTCTTCTACAGGGTGCTCGAACTCGCGGTCGGACATGATCCCGTGCGGTACAGCGACATCACCGCCGGTACGAAACCACGGACGGTACTACCCACACCGCCACGGACAAGAGGGCACCCGCCGAGCTTGGATCGTCCACCATTGGACCTACCGTGGAGGATTGCTGACCTGCGCCACTCCGGTTAAATGGAGAACCCGAAGGAGGGTTTATGCCCAACTCATGGACATTGAACGCCAAGGCGGAGATTGCGCCCGGAAGGGCGTCATTGCCCGAGGACTGGTTCGAAGAAGCCGGCCACGAGGACACGACATACGTTCGAGTCACGGACACTGACGGCAAGCGACCGCTCACGCTTCTCGCTCAGCCTCGAGCAGGTGCGAAGGGCCGACAGATACATGTTGCGCCCGGAACCTTCGGCTTGGGCGCCGCCGGCGCCACGGAAGTCCGAGCAGTGCCACTGAGCGTCAGGGCTCTCAAGCGCCAACGGGCGAAGGAGGCCGTCACTGGGTTTGGACTCGCTGGGCTAGTACTGGCTGTGGTTGGTCTCGCGATGCAGGGCTTTCTCAGCTTCAATCAACACGACGTGGTATTCAACAGCAGCGACCTCACGATCGCTCTGATGAGCGCGTTTAGCCCGCTCATGCAGATCCTTGGTGCAATTCTTGTGTTCATCAAGTCCACCGTTTTCGGAACTACTCCCGGGACCTGAATCTCAGTTCTTGGACTCAGCCACAATAGACTTTGGCGATTCTCTTTCGGGCGGCCTCATCAACTAAGCCGCTTCTTACAGTGAAGCTGGGCGAGCCAACCAAGCTTGTGCGTGCCGAGAAGGCCATCCACAGCTGCCACCAGGACTTTCCGCGCCACCCCTTTGCTCAGCGCACCGTCTCGCCGATGAGGTCGGCCAGCGCGAAGTTCGCAACCGTGTTGGCAAACCGTCGTCCAGCCGCGACGAGGAGTACGAGCCCGGCAGCGCCAGCCGCGAGCTTGTTGGCGAGGCTGGCCGGTGCGCCGTCGAGGCCGAGGCTCACGCCACCTCGAGCGCGACGTTGGCGAGCTGGGCGAGACGGAGCCGAACGCCGTAGCATCGGCCCGGCAGCCAGATGGCGGCGTCGGGGGCAGTGCCGGGCTCGCGCGACGCGGTGGCGACCGGTACGGAACGCTTCGCGAGGACGCGGCGAGCGTCGCGTTCGCGCCGTGGGCTCGGGAAGCTGAAGAGGACCCAGTTGGGATGCCCCGCCGCAGCGGCCAGGCCGGCGTAGCCGTCGAGCTTGCCGGCGAGGCGTTCGAGACGCTCGGTGCCGTTGTCGTACTCGAGGAGGAACGGCAGGCTGGTGTCAGCTTCGCTCCAGATGCCGTAGCCGTCGGGGCGGACGACCTCGCCCCACTCTCGGGCACAGCGCCGTTCCGACCACCACTCGTCGAGCCGGCAACCGGGTCGGGTGCGAGCGGAGCCGAGCAAGGAGCAGAAGAACCCGTTCAGGCCGACGAGATGAGCGAGGCGTTGGCTGGCAGCGAGGTCGTGGACGAGGCTGCGACGCCAAGAGAGATCGGCAACATCGAGCCCGGCCTCAGCCGCTACGAGGGCGGCACCGAGCGGCCCGAGGACCCAGTGGAACGGGGACGGGTTCCCCCACGCTTTGGGTCGGAAGCGGTCGAGGATGTCGAGGGCGTACAGCTCCGACAGGCGCATCCGGGCTCGGCGTTCGCCGCTGAAGCCGACCTCGGCCACCTGTGCGGTAGTGAGAACCCGATGGTCATCGAGGAGACGACAGAGAAGACGGTCCCGTTCGGTGAGACGGCCGACCACGCCCAGCAGCCGAGCATCCAGGTCCCGCCAGCCACGACGACCAGTCACCGATCCGAGCGAGCCTGACGGCACCGTGCTTGATCTGGATCGGACTGTCGTTGCTGCGCCTGACGGCGCCGTACCCACCGATGCACTGTTGCCTGACGCAGTGCGCACCGGCCCTTGGCCGGACATCTTCGAACGACTCACGACCACCTACCCCCTTGAGTCCGCCGACGCGGCGGAGCCCTCTGTGGGCCGGTGACGTGCCGGTTCGGGCGGTGGCGAGGGCTCCATCCGAGGACGGAGCCCTTCACGGAGCCCTTCGTGGAGCCCTTCGTGGAGCCCACTGCGGACATCGCGGGGGACATCGCCCGAAGCGCCCAGAGCGTTGACCGGCGATGGGGCGGGTAGGGTCCGCCCGGCGAGCACCGGCCGTGCCGGCTTGGTCTCGGGATGGCTGTGCGCAGCCCGGTTGGCGTCACGGCCCGCCAGGTCCGCTCGGGCCGGGTTGGGCACTCTCACCTCCTGGGCGTTGGTGTCGAGCGACACTTGTCCGATCGCCGGCCCATTGACCGGCCCTGCCGGGGACGACCCCCGTTAGAAGAACAAGGAGTTTCGGGCCCTTTTTCGACAAACTCGAACGGGGAATATCTGTCCGAACTCAGCCATTCGACGAGGGCCGATTCAGCCCGACGGCGTCTTTGGTGGCACGCCTTGTAGCTGATCCCGAGGGCGTTCGCGACCTCTGCCAGCTCGACCTCACCGATCCGGGTGGCCCCGATCAGCTCGGCGTCGGATGCGCCGATGACCCCGGCCCGCACGGCCCGCTCCAGCACGAGGTCGGGGTGTCCCCACGGTCGGGGCGGCGCGGCGGAGACCGGATCTGTGCCCGGCCGGGCGCGCTCGGCTACCTCGGCGCGCAGCAGCCGATTGGCGCCGATGCGGGCCAGCCAGCACAGCCGGGACGCGAGGCGCGCTCGGCCCGGCTCGCAGCGGGCCACGGCGGCCAAGAACGCGACGAGTGTCTCGGCCTCGATGTCGGCGGCCTTGGCCGGACAGGACTGCACGAGCGGCCAGACGGCCCGACGCAGCCCGGGCAGGAGCACCCCGGCGAGGCCCACTGTCCAGGCGCCGCCATGGGAACGGGAGCGGGCGACGAGCTCGTCGACCACCGAGTCGCGCACGTCGAAAGCCATTGCGGGGTGCAGCAGCATCGCCTTCAGCTCGCCAAGCGGGATCGCCCGGTCCGGCAGACCGTCGAGCGAGGTGCCGTCGAGGGCGAGCGGGTTGGGGCCGGTGACGAGAAGATCGAAGGTCTTCTCCAAGGTGTCGAACGGCGAGTCGGTGAGGACACGGCGCGGGGCCATGGGGAGCTCCTTTCACTTCGGAGCCGCCATCAGGCCATGGGGACTACCCCGCTTTTCCCCCGAATTGACCCCACTCACCGGCACCCCGCGACTACCCCGGATCCGGGGTAGTCGCCGCCACGACGGACCGACCGGAGGCGTTCGTGCAGGTCAGCGCCGCGGGGTACTCGACCCCCGCAGGTGGGGTACTCCGCGGGGAGACCCGACCAGGCCGCCGAAAGAAATTTCTCGGGAGCCCTTGCGACGGGCGTGGGGTCGGCGCCCGGGGCCACTACCCCACAAGTGGGGTAGTCCGTACTCAGCGGGGTTCGGGGCCGCGGGGTAGCCGCGGGGTACGGACCGGCGACCGTGAGCTACCGGGATTCGGCGATCCGGTAGCGGCGAGGCGAGGCGCTCACGAGCTGCGTATCGCCAGCGACCTCCAGTCGGGCCAGGGCGTTGGACACCGCTCCTTGGGAACGGCCGAGTGCCTTGCCGATCTGGGTGGGTCCGAGGTCCTCGCCCGGCCGGGCGAGGAGGTACGCCCGTACGAGCGTTCTCAGCTCGCCACGGGCGAGCCGGTCGGTCGAGCGAACGGGACCGTCGGATGCGGCGTGGTCGGCACCGTCGTGAGCCGCTTCATCGGCCGTGGGCACCGTGGCGCTCCATCGGTCCGCCACCCGCCTGCCACCCTCGCGCCCGCCCGGCTCCCGGCGGGCCGCTCCCGCGGCTTCGAGGGTGGCGAGGTGCTTGGCGGCGGTCGACTGGCCGATCCCGAGCGTCTCCGCGACCTCGGCGACGGTCAGCTCTGGGTGGGCTGCCAGTGCCTGGGTGATCGTCTCGGTTGAGATCTGCTGAGGTCGTGCCATGGTGGCTCCTTCGGTCGGTCGAGTTCTTCTGCCTCGGAGGTCTACCTCGGTCTCGGCGTCGACCTCAAGGGCGTAGACGAATCCTTTTCGACCGTCGCCGGAGCATGAATGGACGCAGGTTGATCGTTCGGAAGGGTTTGTTGAAAAAGGTCTGAACCCCTGTTCTATAGATGACGCTTGCCCGGTCGTGGGCCGACCATGACCACACCCACCACCCCGCAGGATCCCCCCGCCGTGCCGCTGGCCATCTGGCCGGTGGCCCAGACCACCGCCCAGTACCAACGGGCCGGCCGCTACCTACCCGGCTGCACGGCCCATCCCGGCAAGATGCTCCCCGAGCTCGCCCGGCGAATCGTCACCGAGTACTCGACCCCCGGCCAGGTCGTCGTCGAGCCTCTCGCCGGCATCGGCACGACGCTCCGCGAAGCGGTCCGCAAAGCCCGAAGCCGCGGCCTGCCCCGACTGATGACCGCTCATGAGGATCTGTTGATCTGGAGGTCCCGCTGAGTGGCTGGACCACTGAAACGACGAGACGTCGGTATTCGCGCCGGTCGGCGCGAATACCGACAAGACGAGCTCGTCGTGCTCCCGCCGATCGAGGTGCCTCTCGACGCCGAACATGAACGGCGGGCGCTCATCGCCCTCGCGGAGCTGTTGGCGCCCCTTTTCACTACCGACGGGCTCGCGTCCGAAGCACCCGAGCCACGCGGACACACACGGATCCGGCGAGGACGGGCAGCAATCGAGCGATGAACCTGTTGCGGCAGGTCTCAAGGTTGCCACAGCACAATCGCCGGCGGCGCCGGGTGGCCTTGACACTCGGCAGTGACGGAGGTCTCCTCTGAGACCGAGACCAGCCCGCCAAAAGGACGTTCAAAATGAGGATCGCCACCTACACCAGAATCTCGACCGACGAGGCCCACCAGCCCTACTCCCTCGAAGCCCAGGCCACCCGGCTCGGTTCCTACGTCGACAGCCAGGAGGGCTGGGAGTTGGTCCGCACCTTCAGTGACCAGGCGTCCGGGGCGACCACCGAACGCCCCGGACTGGAGCGAGCCCTCGCCGCGGCCCGAGCGCAGCGCTACGACCTGCTCCTCGTCTACCGGGTGGACCGCTTTGCCAGGTCGGTCCGGGGTCTGGCCAGCCTGCTCGAAGCCTTCGACGCCGCCGGGGTCGCCTTCCGCTCGGCCACCGAGCCGTTCGACACCGCAACCCCGGCCGGGCGAATGATGGTCCAAATGCTGGGCGTGTTCGCCGAGTTCGAGCGAGCCACCATCATCGACCGGGTGATCGCCGGCATGGAGCGCAAGGCGGCCCGGGGCGAGTGGTGCGGCGGGTCACGCCCCTACGGCTACCTCGTCGACCCCGCAAGCGGGCACCTCGTCGTTAACTGCGACGAGGCCCCTCTCGTGGCGGTCATCTTCGACCGCTACGGCCGCAAGCGCCACGGCGCGAAGACCATCGCCACCTGGCTCAACAGCCACGGTCATCGCACCAGGGCCGGCAGACCGTGGAACCACATGGCGGTGCTCACCGTGCTGCGCAACCGGGCCTACCTCGGCGAGGTCTACTTCCGCGACACCTACCACCCCGCACCCCACCCGCCGCTCATCGACCCCGACACCTTCGATCTCGCCCAGCAGATCCTCCACCTCCGGAGTGAGGACTACGCGCACCGTGCCTCCAACGCCAGCGACTACCTCCTTGCCGGGCTCATCACCTGCACGCGGTGCGGCAAGGGCTACATCGGGACCGCCGCGCACGGCAACAAGTACCGCTACCGCTACTACACCTGCTTCTCGCGTCAGCGCTACGGGACCGCCACCTGCTCGGCCGAACGGCTCCCCGCCGACCAGCTGGAGAGCGAAGTGCGCGGGGCGCTGCTTCGGACCGTCCGCCGCCACGACCTCCTCGAGGCTGCGCTCGCGGCCGGTCTCGCCCGATCCGCTGCGCAGCGCCGCCAGCACCAAGACGAACTCGGCGTGGTCGACGCCGAACTGGCCAAGTCCGAAGAAGCCATCGAACGGTACTTCCTCGCCTTCGAGGCCGGCACCCTCTCCGAGACCACCTGCGGGCAACGAGTCCAGACCCTCGCTGCAAAGATCGCCACCCTGCAAGCCCGTCGGGGTGAACTGGCCGCGCTTCTCGATGCGGAGCAAGAGCTCACTATCACCGAAGCACACCTCGAACAGCTCCGCCGCCACGTCACCGATACCATCGAGCACGGTGACCCCGGTGCCCAAAAGGGCCTCCTTCAAGCGCTCGTCGCCCGAATCGAGGTCGAAAGCCGGGCCTCCGTGCGCCCGTACTTCCGGGTACCGCTCGACGGCACAAGCCTGACGGCATTGAGTCCCTCCGACAACGGAAAGGTTCGACCACCGTCAGGATCGGCGCCCCCGGGAGTGCGTGAATTCATGACATAACGGACGCATGTCGCGAGACATCGTGGACACCTTGGAGGGGGGTGGCCCGATGGACATGGCCCGATACCTGGTCGCGGCGGTGGAGCTCGAGGGACGAAGCGTGCGGGAGGTCGCCCGCCAGCACGGTGTTTCTAAGACCTGGCTCTATGAGCTGTTGGCCCGTTATCGCGAAGAAGGCGAAGCGGGTCTCGCACCGAGGTCGCGACGTCCGCACTCAAGCCCGAACAAGCTTGCTGACCGCTTCGAGGACGAGATCGTGTCTTTGCGCAAGCAGCTCAGCGAAAAGGGCCTCGACGCCGGGCCTGAGACGATCCGGGTCCACCTTGCGCGCCGTTATCGGAAAAGGGCCCCCTCGGTCTCGACCATCTGGCGGGTGCTGAGGGCGCGGGGCTTTGTCGTCTCCGAGCCTCACAAGCGCCCGAAGAGCTCCTATGTGCGCTTTGTCGCCGAGCTGCCGAACGAGCGCTGGCAGATGGACGTGACCCACTACAGCTTGGCGAGCGGCCAGCAAGTTGAGATCTTGAACGTGATCGACGACCACTCGCGCCTTTGTGTGGCCTCGCGGTGTTCGGCCGTGTTCACCTCGCGAAGAGTCGTCCAGGTCTTTACTGACGCAGGGTCGGCCTGGGGTTATCCAGAGAAAGTCCTCAGCGACAACGGGGCCGTGTTCACCGCGGCTTACCGGGGCGGGGTCGCGGCGATGGAGGCGGCGCTATTGGGACTTGGGATCTTGTTCGTGCACTCACGGCCCTATCACCCCCAAACCTGTGGCAAGGTCGAGCGCTTCCACCAGACGCTGAAGAAGTACCTGGACCGCCAGCCCAAAGCCCGCACCCTTCGCGAGCTGCAGGCCCAGCTCGACGACTTCGTTACCTACTACAACGAGATCCGTCCCCATCGCGCCATCGGCCGGCGCACCCCGCTTCAGGCCTTTTCGGCCAGGGTAAAGGCCACTCCCCGTCTCGTGCCGCTCGACGTCGAGAACTACCGGGTGCGCCAGGACCGCGTCGACAAGGCCGGCAAGGTTTCGCTTCGCTACCGCAGCCGGCTGTTGCACATCGGGATCGGGAGGGAGCACAAGGGCGAACGGGTCATGTTGCTCGTCGCCGGGCGCAACATTCGCGTCGTCGATGCCGACGGTGTGCTGATCTGTGAGCTCACGATCGACCCTGAGCGCGACTACCAGCCGCGCAGTTAGCTCGAGTGTCTACTATGTCTCGCGACATCCGTCCGGGATGTCTCGCGACATCACATCGGCGCCCCCGGGAGGACTCGAACCTCCGACCGTCTGCTTAGAAGCTATTGGGGCCTGAACGCTGTGCTGTACAGGGATTTCGCAGGTAATTAGCCAGCGAAACGGGCACAGTTAGATGGTGTGCCAGGGATGCCACACCCGTCACCTCACTCCAGGCAGGTCTCGCTCATCCGTGTGCAGCAACCACATGCTCATCTCTCGTTTGACGATGCCCGCGTCGAGTTGCAGGCGAAGGACGTGACAGCCAAAACGGTTAGTCCCGACCATTCGTAGGTCGAGCGCGACCGGCACCAAGACATGCTCGCCGGGCTCGAGTCTCTCATTTGGCGCTGTCTGAAACCCGCCCATGACCATCCCGATCAGCGTCGCGTCCGGGTCGAAAACTTCTACCTGGAGTTCGTGGGGAACGGCCGTTTCCTCTTGTGCTAGCTCGATAACCGCGGCCAGTGCTACCCCTAGCGGGGCCGGGAGGCCGGGACTCCAAACGCGGGTGATGGCGCCTCCGAGCACATGCAACAGGCCTTCACGAACGGTCGCCGCATCGCATAACAATGCGGCCGCAATCTCCATCCCGCGCCGTCGATGCCGCTCAGGCTGGAATCGGCACGAGACTTACGGTGTTACGGAGACCAAGTCCGTCGGTCGGCCGACCACTAGAGGCAGCGAAATCCAAGGCGGGCTCCTGCGTGGCGAAACGCGGAACCACCTCGACCGGATCGTCGGGCAACGCGGCACGAAGAGCCGATTCCGCTTGCTCGAGCAGTTGAGGCAGGTGGTCTGCTGCCGCAGAGAAGCCCGGAACGTCGACGCTCTCGGCCCACCAAACGAAGTGCGGTTCACCCTCGGGAACACGCTCGAGGTGCACGATCAGATCAATCAGCATTCGAAGCCTCCATGGTCAGAGTAGCGCCAGCGCGTCATCTACGGATAAGCCGACGTCCTTGGTGAGGATCTTCTTCACCAGGTGCGGCGGAAGCGTTTGGTTATCATGAAAGGCGAACAACAGTTCTGGATAGTTGGCTGATCTGAGGCGAGTATGTGAACCTTCCTGGCGGACGCGACTATACGCGAGCGGTGGGCGCTCAAGTATTCGGCGCAGCTCCCTGGCCTTCATCGACCTGAACTGGGGCACCCTAAGACCGTAGACCGCGGGTTACTCGTTCATCCTTCCATCGTCACCGGTCTGACGCCTGATCGGCTGTTCAGGTCCCGCGGTAGTCGCGGTTTTGCTCTCTAGACGAAAGGCTCCGGCGGCTCGCGGCCGCACAGTCTGTGAAGCGAATGGCCGCGACGTCAGGCTCGGCTCTGCCGAGCTGAAGCCGCTCCTCGCGAGCGAGCTCCTTAGACGCTGTGACCCTTAGATTCGTGACCTTGAAGGTGATCAGTCCGGCAAGCGAGGCTGACACCACGGACGCCAGAGCCGCTACAACGCCAGCTTCCACGATCGAGTTCACCGGCTGTCAGGCCGACGCTCTCGTTTCCCTCGACCGGCGCGACTCATCCTGACCGGTGGCAGATTCGATGGGCACAATCGGCACGCATGGGCAACTGACGAGTCGGGCCTGTATGAGAACCTCCACAAGACCCAGAACGGTCTTAAGAGTAAAGCGAAACAGGGTCCGAAATACGGACTTTCATCCTTGACTGCCAGTCTGTAACTGTACCGTCCGGCTGGTAGTGCCCAATACGCGTAAGTCCAGGTGAATCCACATTTCCGCCGCCCTCAACGTCTGCCTGGTTATGTCCAGTCCGGCTAAATGTGGCGAGTCTGGCTATCAACTTGGCTACATCGTCTGACATGACATCTGACATAACAAGAGTTGCTCCCCGTCGTTCAGTGACGTTGGCCGTCGCGTCGTGCGGGGTGGGATCACTCACGAGTACCCAACGCGGCGAAGTCCAGCGTCGCGCCGCCCGGATTGTCAGCACCTCTGGCCGCTCAGTTCGCGATCACGTCGCATTGGCAACTGAACCACCGGGCGCCGGCAGCGCAATCGCCGCTGAGTCACGCGTCACTTTCAAAGACAATCCGTGACCATCGTCCCGAAGCCGGCCTGCATCTGACGCTGCGACAAGCGAGATAGGAATACTGGTGCCCTTCAGCTCGGAGCCTCCGCACAATCAGATATTATTTGCCTTGGAAGAAATCGACTTATTCGCTTCGCGAGGTTCAGTCATGACCCGTCTCACAGTCGATCCCGGTCGCCAACTTGGCGTCCTCGATCGCAACGTTTTTGGTGGGTTTGTCGAGCATCTCGGTCGTTGTGTCTACGGAGGGCTCTATGAGGAGGGCTCGGCTCTCAGCGACGCCGACGGCTTTCGCAGTGACGTGCTCAGCCTCCTGCGCGATCTCAAGCTCAGCGTCCTGCGCTGGCCCGGTGGCAACTTCGTGAGCAACTACCACTGGGTGGACGGCATAGGACAGAAAGACACCCGGCCTCGCCGCCCTGAGCTGGCTTGGGGAGGTGAGGACTCGAACCGATTCGGTACCGACGAGTTCCTAAAGTACTGCGCCGAGCTTGGTGTCCGACCCTACATCTGCCTGAACATGGGTACGGGAGACTTGAAAGAGGCTCTTGCATGGGTTGAGTACTGCAACTCGTCCGGGCGTACCTACTGGGCGGAGCGGCGTCGCCAGAACGGACGCGACGAGCCGTATGCGGTGCCCTACTGGGGCCTCGGCAACGAGATGTACGGGGACTGGCAGGTCGGCGCACTCTCGGCGGAGGAGTACACGCGAGAGGCAGTTCGCTGGGCCCGGGCGATCCGGATGCTTGACTCCAACGCGAAGCTCGTCAGTTGCGGGTGGGACGGATTGAGCGCCTGGGACAGCCGGGTCATCGACGAGATGGTGAGCGTTGTCGATCTCCATTCGATCCACCTCTATACCGGCTCGCATGACTACTGGACAAATGTCCTCCAACCCCACCACGCTGAGCGAGCGATCCGTTGCACTCGCGCGCTCATCGAGCGTGCCGCGCACCTACAGCAGGTCAAGCCTCCTCCGCGCATCGCATATGACGAATGGAACGTCTGGTTCCGGACCCAAGACGGTGCGCTCGAGGAGCGTTACAACTTTTCTGACGCTTTGGCGGTGGCCACCTGCCTGAACATCTTCGTGAGGAACTGTGCCTGGGTGCACATGGCGAATCTCGCGCAGATGGTCAACGCGATCGCACCGATCGTGACCACGCCCGAGGTCGCGGTCGTGCAGCCGACCTACTACCCGTTCCTGCTTCACTCCCAGTCGGCCCTCGATGTCGCCGTCGACGTGTTCGTCGAGGGCCCGAAGATCGACGGGCCTGACCAGGAACACACCAGCAGGTGGCCCCACGGAGTCGGCGATCTCGCCCCCTTCGATCTCGTCGATGCTTCCGCGACGGTAGATCGGCCACGTCGCAACCTCTCTCTTACCCTAGTGAACCGTCGGCTCGACGCTCCTGAGCCGGTGGAGATCGTGCTGCGCAATATGGCATTCCAGCGTGAAGCCAGGATCCGGGTTGTGACCGCTGAGAGGGACGCATCGGCGCGGACCGTGCCCGACGTCGAGTCGGTGAGCATGGCGGAAGGTTCCCAGGCCGCGAAGGGTTCGGAGCTCCTCGTGTTGCTACCGCCTCAGTCGTTCTCGGTCATTGAAGTCGAGATGACGAAGGAGTAGGGATGACTTACGTCGAGAGAGCGCCGCTCATGGGCGGCGGTCTCCCTATTCCACGTGTCGGTGCCGAGAATCCCGTCCGCGCTTATTGATTCTCCACGCCAGCGCTGCGAGCATGGCGTCATGGCGCTCCGGTTCCTCTACCTCTTGTTCCTCCGCGTTAGCCAGCTGATCCGGCTCTCGAGGCTCGGCGGCGAGGACCTGGTCGTCGAGGTGGTCATGCTCCGTCGCGAGGTAGCCGTGCTCACCCGGCAGGTCAGCCGCCCCCGCCGATCGAGCGCTGCTGGCCGGGCTGGCTCGGCTGCTCCCCCGCCGGCGTCTCCGGCGCTTCTTTGTCCAACCCGACACCTTGCTTCGCTGGCACCGAGATTTGGTCCGCCGGCACTGGACCTACCCGTCACGTCCGCCGGGTCGGCCGTCGGTTCCTTCAGGCACCGTCGCCCTCGTCCTCCGATTGGCCAAGGAGAACCCCACCTGGAGTCACCGGCGAATTCACGGCGAGCTCGCAACCATGGGCGTCACACTCGCGCCCTCGAGCGTCTGGGCCATCCTGCGCCGCCACGACATCGAGCCTTCCCCGAGGCGTTCGGGCCCCACTTGGGCCGAGTTCTGCCGCACTCAGGCCAAGGTCCTGCTCGCCTGCGACTTCTTCAGCGTTGAACCGTGCGGCTACGCCGCCTCTACTTGATCTACGGCATTAATGGCAGCGGTAAGTCGACATTCGCTTCTCTGCTCCGTGAGGCTGCTGGAGATACCTCGTGGAGTTCCGGTCTCGAGATCGACGTCAACGATGCCGGGCAATTACGACGCGTCAATCAAGCGAGTAATCCGGTCTGGCAGGCACTCCGGGTGTTCAATCGGGATTACGTGAACGAAAAGGCGCATCTGAGCAGGTGGAATGAGGCCCGAGTCATCCACGTCGAGGAACTCACCCCCGGTCGGGCTGAGGAGTTCCTCGTCGCGCGCCGTAAGGCGGGCTACACACTGGCAGCAGTGCCAGGGCTCACCCCTCCTCGTCGGACCACCGCCAGCCCGTCGGTGCAGCGACGAGAGTACCCGGGCACGAGGCCGTCCTGCACAGAGCGCTCCTCCGCCTTAGTTGGCCAACAAGGTTTTCAGAGCTCCCCCGCCGCGCAGGTAGACAGGGATGCGCTCCAAGGGCGCCAATGCCGTCGTCCAACCCTTCCCCTTGACGGGCTCTCCGGTCGACGGGTCCAGCCAGCAGGCGCCGTGAGGTAAGTAGACCTCCCGCTCTCTCGCGCCATAAGTAGTGACCGGCGCCACCAGGACGTCGGGCCCGAACATGTACTCATCTTTGACCTGCCAGGCTTCCGGCTCGTCCGGGAACTCCAGGAACAGTGCTCGCATCGGGGGCAGCCCTGTCGTGCTTGCCGTTGCCATCACGTCCATTACGTACGGGCGCAGCACCTCGCGTAAGGCCAGTTGGGCTCGGATAATGCCGTACGCCTCCTCGCCGAAGGACCAAACCTCATTTTGCCCTCCTGTCTGTGGCGGACCCGCCTGCGGGTTCGGTTCACGTGCGCCGTGGAGCCGGAAGAGCGGACAGAACACAGCGAACTGGAACCACCGCACTAGCAGCTCCCGGAAGTAGGCCGAGCTCGGGTCCCCGCCCTTGAACCCGCCAATGTCAGTCGTCCACCACGGGATCCCAGAGATCCCGATGTTGAGGCCGGCGGGGACCTGCTTGGCGAGTGCGTCGAAGGTCGAGTCGATGTCGCCGGACCAAACCGCGGCTCCGTACCTCTGGCTCCCCGCCCACGCGGACCGGCAAAGGGTCACGATCTCCTTTTCCCCGCTGGCCCAGAGTCCCTCAGCGAAACCGCGAGCGTGTTCTCGCGGGTAGACGTTATGTACTTCGGCCCCTGGGCCGATGTGAAACAAGTCGCTCTCGGGATCCTCCGGGAGCATCTCGGGTTCGCAGGCATCGAGCCAAAACGCGCGGATCCCGTACCGGCCGTACCCCTGTCTGACCTTTTCCCACACATAGCTGCGTGCTTCGGGGTTGGTCGAGTCGTAGAACCGTACGAAGACCTGGCTATTGCTGCCCTTGTCCCAGAACGGCATATTCAGCGGCAGGGAGCGTACGTTGCCGACCAGCAGCCCGCGACGGTCCATTTCGCCATAGTTTTCACTATCGGGGTTTATGCTTGGCCAGACCGAGACCATGAGCTCGACGCCAAGCTCCTTCAGTTCGTCCACCATGGCTTGCGGGTCGGGCCACTCGGCCGGGTCGAACTTCCACTCGCCCTGGCGGGTCCAATGGAAGAAGTCGATAACGATAACTGACAGGGGCAAACCACGCCTCTTGTGCTCCCGGGCCACCGCTAGCAGCTCTTCCTGAGTCCGGTATCGCATCTTGGACTGCCAAAACCCCGACGCCCACTCGGGGAGCATCGGCGGCAGGCCCGTCGCTTTCGAGTACTGGCTGACGACCTTGGCCGGCGTGGGCGCCGCGGTGACCCAATAATCGATCTGCCTTGCTGCCTCAGCGACCCACTTGGTGCCACTGGCGCCTAGCTCCACGCGACCAATACCCGGCATGTTCCACAGGAAGCCATAACCACGGTTTGAGAGGGCGAAAGGTACGCAAACCTCCGTATTCCGTTGCACCAATTCGACGACGGTCCCCTTCTGGTCGAGCAGCCCGTGCTGGTGCTGCCCGAGCCCGTAAAAACGCTCATCTGGGAAGGAGCGGAACGACACCTCACAACCATGAAGGTCGCCGCGTCCAGGCCGGTAACGCCGCTGGGGGGGCGCACTGAAGTGGGGGACGCTCTCGGAGAACAGCTCCTCGCCGTCCGGGCGGAGGAACCGGACCAGAGGGGGGAAGTGCAAGAAGCCCCCGTCATCGTTCTCGCGCACTTCGACTACGAGATCCCCATTGCGCATGAGCGCTCCGCCGTCGGATACCTCGATCTTGACGTTGCTGGGCCCTGGCTCCTCAAGTGCATCCCCGGGTGTTTCTCTTATGAAGGGGTGCAGGCTCGACCGGACACGCGCACTATTCTCACCCCAGGCACGGACTTCCAGTAGCTCCTTGCCGTCATGAACGGAGAAACCGGAACTGCTGCCAACAAAAGTCGCCACGTGGGCCTTCCTTTCAAAATTGGCGTGGGGCCTCAGCCCTTGAGCGCACCGGCCCGGAGGCCGCCCATCACGTAACGCTGCCCGAAACTCAAGATGAGGCCTGACGGGATGGCGGCTAGGACCACTGTAGCCAGGACGCCGCCCCAGTTGACGGTGTTGTTAGTGAAGAAGCTGAGGATGCCCTTGGTCAGCGGGGTCACATTGCCGCCGGCAGTGAGGGTGTAGGCGTAGAGGAAATCGCCCCAGGCAAAGAGGAACACGAAAAGACCGGCAGTTACGATCCCCGGTACCGCGAGCGGCGCGATCACAGAGCGGAAGGTGCGCCATTCCGAAGCGCCGTCGACATAAGCGGCGTCGGACAGCTCGGCAGGAATCGAGCCCATGTAGGCGCGCAGCACCAGAGCGGCAAATGGCATCCCGTTGGTGGAGTCGGCCAGGATGAGGCCTGGGATGCTGTTGAGGAGATGAAGATGGAAGAACAGTTTGTAAAAGGCCAGGGTCAGCGATATCCCCGGCACCATCTGGGTAACCAGCAGCACAATGATCGCGACCGATACAACGGCACGGCTCTTTAGGTAGCCCAATTTTGTGAGGCCGTAAGCCGCCGGCAGTGCGATCCCGACGGATAGGACGACGGCTCCTAAGGCGATAAGCAAGCTTGTGACTATGCTACCGCGCTCCTGGTCGAAGGCCAGTCTATAGTTGCTAAAGACAAAGTGGCTCGGCACGAGGGACTGCGAGAGAGCTTGGAACGAGCTCGACGGCGCGAACGAACTCTCAATGGTGAAATAGATCGGGAGCAACATGAGCCCGGTGATCACCAGCCCCCCGATAGGGAGCACAAAGCGACGGGCGCGCCGCTGCCAAAATAGGCTCATTGTGCGGCGCCTGTTCATGCCACCGCCACCTCACGCCGCGTGGCACGTATGTAGAAGAAGGCAACGATCATGCAAAAGATGAACAGCATGTTCGCTACGGCCGCGCCCTGGCCGGTCTGGAAGTTTTGGAACGCAAGCGTATAGGCCCAGGTCGACATGAGCTGAGAGCCGTTGTCCGGACCCCCGTTGGTCAGCACTATGACCAGGTCAAACGTCTTTACCGTATAAATGATCCCCAGCATGATGACTATGAGTGAAACCGGGCGAAGGAGCGGGACCGTAATGTAGCGGAACCGCTGCCAGGCGCTGGCACCGTCGAGCGCGGACGCTTCCCGCAGCTCGTTAGGGATGTCCTGGAGTCCCGAGTACAGCAGCACCGCGTTGAAGGGGATCCCGATCCAAATGTTGACAAAGATGATGACGAACATCGCCTTGAACGACGAGTCGAACCAAAAAATAGGGGAGCTGATCAAGTGGAGCGATTGCAATGTTTCGTCGATGATGCCACCCTGGCCGGCGAACATGATCGCAAAAATCGTCCCGCTGGCGATCGGTGGGAACAGCCATGGGATAATTATCAAGCTCCGGAGGAACCTGGAGAGGAAGAAGCGCCGGCTGAAGTACGACGCGATGCCGAGGCCGATAGTGAACTGGAAAAAAAGCGACGCCACCAGGAAGATCGCGGTGTTGGTCAGAGCTTCACGGGTGACGGGGTCGTTTATCTCGACTCTGTAATTGTGGAGCCCGATGTAAGGCCCGCTCTGGGCAATGAACCCAATCCTCTCGACGCTCATCATGAAGCCGTAGATGAGCGGGTAGACAAAGAAAAGGATCACATATGTGAGTGCGGGGACGACGAAAGCGAGCAGCGTCACCTGGCGCCGGTGCGAGCGCATCCAGTGCCACAGCCCGGCCCGGCGGGCCGGGCCGGCCGGGCGCCCCGAGGTGTCGTGGCCATAATCGGCTGGGCGGGCCAAGGTGAGCGCTTCGTTGGCACCCACCTTGGCCCGCACCGACCAAGTTGCCTGTCGCTCAGGAGGAGTTAGCTCTTCGCGCGGCAACTTCCTGTTCACCTCTCATTAGCCTCGAAGTTTTCAGTTGCCTTCGAGGATGGAGTTGACGTTTGCTTGGGCAGTAGCAAACGCGGCTGCTGGCGTCTGCTTGCCGATTAAAGCCGACACGATGCCGTTGCCGACCGCCGTCTCGACCCTGGGGTACAGGACACCGAGCGTGCTCGTACGCACGAAGCCATGCTTCAGCTCGGCAAGCAAGGGCGCGTACAGCGGGCTAGCGGTCTTCTGCCAGGTCGGTATAGCTGCCTTGACGGTCGGGATGTCGCCGGAGGCCGTCGCGAGGCTGGCGTCAACCGAGGGCTTGGCCATGTAATTGAGCAGCTCGTACGCAGCCTTCTCGATGGTGGGGTTGCTCTTGGGGATAGTCCAGACCTCACCGCCGATCGGGCCGACTACGTTTTGACCGGGGGTGTTGACCGGTATCTCGACGACACCATAGCTGAGGCCCTTGACCGAGTTGAGGGTCGGG
>CAWECD010000010.1:0-112848 GCA_963807575.1 uncultured Acidimicrobiaceae bacterium | reverse complement strand
CTCCGAGTTTCGCATTCGCGTTAATTCCGGTCCAAGGTTCCGACGAATCGCAGGACTCGGACGTTGAAGCGCTCCTATGGCAGACACGCAGGGCCATCGAGGCCCTCGGTTCCTCGCGCGACCTTGCTCTCCTCACTGCTGAGCAGGTCCCGGGGCTTTCCCTGCTGACCTCACGCGAGCTCGAGGTGCTCACGAAGTTGCTCGCCGGAAGTCGGGTACCAGCCATCGCGAGGAATCTCATCGTCTCTCAGAGCACGGTACGCAACCATCTCTCCTCGATGTTCAGGAAGCTGAACGTCCAGTCCCAGCAAGAGCTCATCGACCTTTTCGCAACAAAGAAAGCCTCAGCGCCTAGCGATAAATGACGGTTCGTCTATTTACTACCTTGCCGGGCAGGTCGATACTTATTATCTCTTGAAGCCTGCGCGAAGGATGGCCCTGCATGACTGACCGAATCGGTTTAGAGAGGCCGATTAGACAAGGGGTCAGGCAAGGGACTCTCCCTGCGGTTGACCCAGAGCTCACGAAGCTCGTCACGGAGCAACGCGCGCCGAGCGTGCAATGCAATGGCAGTGGCCGGGGCGCCGCTCGAAAGAGTGCCCACCTCGTAGCCTTCAAGCCGGAGTCGAGGTATCGCGACGAACTACGCCTCCGAAAGCAGGCCGCGATAGCCGCGCTACCAGAGAACGAGGAGCGGTTTCGTGCCCTTGTGCAGAACAGCGCCGACATCCTTGTCAAACTCGACGAGCACGCGACCTTCCTCTACGTAAGTCCAGCGGCACAGAGGATCCTCGGGATCGACCCGGCTGACGCAATCGGCACGAACAGCTTCGATTTTATCCACCCTGACGATCGAGACGCCTCTGCTACCAGATTTCGGGAAATCTTGGAGCATCCCGGCCTCTACGGCCCCTCAGAATTCCGGGTACGCCGGTCGGACGGCACTTTCGCTGTCTTGGAGGCAGTCAGCAACAACCTCTTGAACGTTCCGGCTGTCGGAGCCGTGGTGATGAACGCCCGTGACGTCACGGAGCGAACAAACCTTTCCCGAGCGCTCCGGACCTTGGGCCTGGGCAATCAGGTCCTGGTGCACGCCACCGATGAGACCACCTTGCTCGCCGACACCTGCCAGAACATCGTCGCCTCTAGTGGATACCTGCTGGCATGGGTCGGTTACGTCGAACACGACGAGGGGCGCACCCTGCAACCGGTCGCGTCGGCAGGACGCACAGAGTACCTGAACGGTCTCCACTTCAGTTGGGGCAATGACGACTTGGGACGTGGCCCGACCGGCACGGCCATCCGAAGCCAGACGGTGCAAGTGCTGAAAGATATACACCGGTCGAAGAAGTTCAGGTGGCGGGCGGCAGCCGACAACCACGGCCTTCGTACATTGTGTGCGTTGCCGCTCGTCCTCGGTGACAATGTGATTGGGGCGCTCAGTATCTACGCCGGCGAGCCAGGGACCTTTGGCCCCGACGAGGTCGCAGTACTCAGCAGGCTGGCTGATGACCTCGCGTACGGCATCGGCCGGCTTCGCGATTCTGCCCGCCTGGCTCGTAACGAGGCACTCCTGCGCGAAGCAGAGGGCCTCGCCCGTGTGGGGCACTGGGAGTGGGATCTCGACAGCGGGCGCTTCACGTTCATGGCAGATGAGATATTCACGATCTACGGAATCACCCACTCAGATTTTGAAGGCACCCTCGAGGCGTTTCTTTCCTTCGTGCCTCCCGAGGACCGTCGCATCGTTGAACAGGCGATCGACAAGGCTCGTGGCAAGGGCACCACCGAGGTGGAGCACTGTATCGTTCGACCCGACGGTGAGGTCCGCTTCGTGCGTACACGCTCGCAAGCCATTTCTGACCGCGACGCCAGTCCTGTGCGCGTGGTCGGCACCTGCCAGGACATCACCGATCAGAAGGCGGCAGAGCAGGAGATCGAGCACTCCCGACAATTCCTGTCGGCCATCACCGACAACATGGTCGAGGGAATGATCGCCTCCGATAGCAAGGGCGTGGTCACTTTCGTCAACGCTGCCGCCGCGCGGCTCCTCGGCTGGGAGGCTGCCGACCTTGTCGGCGAGCCCGCCCACGCTAGCTACCACTTCCAGCGGCCTGACGGGTCCCCCTACCCTGCCGACGAGTGTCCGCTGTGCAATGTTTGGTCGCACGGCGAGAGGTTTCACATCGACCACGACACGTTCACCCGCCGTGACGGGACACTGCTTCCAGTCGCCTACAGCGCTTCTCCCCTGCAGACAGACCGGATCCGTGGTGCGGTGCTCGTGTTCGACGACATTACCGCGAGAGCAACCGAGCAGCTCCGGGTCGAGCGCGAACTCGAGAAGCTGAGCTGGGTGGGCCGCATCCGCGATGCGCTCGATCAGGACCGATTCGTCCTCTACGCGCAGCCGATACTGGACCTTACGACGAGCTCGGTCGTCCAGCACGAACTACTCCTGAGGATGGTCAGCCCAGAGGGAGAGATCATCCTTCCGGATCGCTTCCTCCCAACTGCCGAAGAATTCGGCCTGGTCTCTGAGATCGACCGGTGGGTGGTGGATGAGACTGCCCGTCTGGCAGCCCAGGGCTATCCCGTGGAGTTCAACCTCTCGGCCAAGTCGGTCGTGGACCCCGACATGCTCACGATCGTGCGCACCGCCCTCGAGACCCACGGCGCACGCCCCGAGATTGTTGTGTGCGAGATCACCGAGACGGCATTGCTTCGCGACACCGCTGCCGCGGAGGCATTTGTCCATGGTCTCAACGAGATGGGGTGCAAGGTTGCCCTCGACGACTTTGGTGCTGGCTACGGCGGTTTCGCTTATCTGAAACGGCTCCCCGTCTCGTTCCTCAAGATCGACCGGCAGTTCGTCTGCGACCTGGCACAGGAAGCCTCCAGCCGCCATGTCGTGTCAGCGGTGGTGAGTCTGGCCAAGGCCTTCTCAATGCAGACTGTCGCCGAAGGTGCGGAGGACGACGCCACGCTCGAGGTCTTGAAACAGCTCGGTGTGGATCTCGTACAGGGCTTCGTCATCGCGCGTCCGGGCCCGGTTGCTGAAGTGTTGATACCGGCGCCGTGATGTTCGCGTCGTTCCCTCAGACCAGCCAAGGACAGACCTTCGGGTCGGCCCTCGGGCAGTAGCGGAAGTGAACCTTTATCCAGGCACCACGCGAACGTGAGGGCCCAGCCTCACAGAGGCAACGCCTGGAGGGTTCCCTGTTCCGTGAGAACGCCGCCAGCGCGGTTGGTCTGTAGGGGAGGGGAAGGTGGCGGCCGCAATGGCGACCACGGTCGAGCTGTTCGTGGGCTATTGACTTGCTGGCTATGTTGCGACAGCCTCGGACGCGAGGCCATAAAGCTTGGCCAGCCCTGATGTGAGAGGTTTCTCGAATCCGCGCCGAGCAGGACGAGGCCCCCTACGAGACCAGGGTCCGTGTGATCCATCCGCTGGGCAGCAACGTAGTAGTAACAGTGATGAAGAACGCGCCGCGGGCGACACATCGATGGCAGCTTCTCGGTCGGATGGCAGGCGCCGGGCTCCTCCTCGCGACCGGAGCGATCCACCTCGACTTGTACCTGACGGGATACCGGTCGATCCCGACGATCGGATGGCTCTTCCTATTCCAAGTCATTGCTGCTCTTGGCCTCGCGGTGCTGATCGCCGCGACCGACAGCCGGCTGGCCTTGGCTGCAGGCGCCGGATTCGCCACCTCGACTCTCGGTGGCTATCTCCTCTCCATCTGGGTCGGCCTCTTCGCCTTCAAGGAGGTACGCACAACGGCGGGGGTCGTGGTGGGCGTGATCGAGGTGGCTGCGTTCGCCGTCCTGGCCCTTGTCGCCGTGTCCCCACGGGCGGAATCCGGGGCCAGGTCAGAACCCCCAACCCGCCCGTATGTTGACCGGCTGCGCACCGGCGCCCGGCGCTTCGAGGTGGCGGTTGCCGGGGCGTCGCTTCTTGCCGTGGCGCTGCTCAGCTCCGCCGTCGCAACTGCGCGCGAACCAGGCTCGGCCGCGACAGGCGGACGGGCGGCGCTCATGACGAGGCGAATAGGTGGCAAGACGGTGCTCACCAATGCTAAGGGCTTCACCCTTTACTGGTTCGCTCCCGACGGTCCGACCAAGTCGCGTTGCTATAGCAGTTGCGCCGCGTACTGGCCTCCGGTTACCGGGACGCCGACGACCGGGCCTGGCGTAACCGGCAGGCTCGGCAGGTTCAAGCGCTCTGATGGCTCCATGCAGGCGACATACGATCACCATCCCCTGTACACCTACATCGGCGACTCCGCTCCGGGCCAGGCCAACGGCAACGGGCTCAACCTGAACGGCGGCCTGTGGCACGAGGTGACTGCCTCCGTGCAAAGTTCGTGACCCGGCCGCCGGGGGGATAGCACTCCTGCGTCGATCCGTCCTCCAGTCGAACAGCGGAGAGGCGAATCGAAGATTATCGGTCAACAGGCGCCTCGGCTCGTCGCTGAGCCATCCGAGCGGCACACCATAGCGGCACAAGGCCCGCCCGGCGCCTGAGGGGGAGCATGGCGATCGACCGGCGCAGGATCTCGGCTTCCTCCGGGGCGCCCTAACCTGCGGGTTCTCCGCCCGCGCAATCCATCTGGAATCCTCCCTCGTATAAGTGAGCGACCAAACAATTGGGGGGAACTTCACATGAACACAAGCTCAAGCCCGTCAACGAGACGGAACCGGCACCACTTGATCGCTGGCGTGATCGCGGCCGTGACCATCGGCGGGATCGTCGCATTGCCCTTGTCGGCCGGGGCGCAGCACGCCAAACCGGCGAACTCGACATCGACGCTCCAAGCTCGCGAGGTCGCCAAGTACGGCGTGGTGCTTGCGGACTCGGCCGGTTACTCGCTGTATGTCCTCAGCACCGAGTCAAAGGGCAAGCTGCACTGCACAAGCAGCTCGTGCCTGGAGTACTGGCCGCCGCTGCTCGTTGCCAAGAACGCCGTGATCACTGCCGGCTCGGGCGTCAAGGGCAAGATCTCCCACGTCACAAGAGGATCCAAGTGGCAGGTCATCTACAACGGATGGCCGGTCTACACCTTCAAGGGCGACTCAGGTCCGGGGAAGTCAAGCGGCGAGAAGATAGCCGGCTTCGGTGGTACGTGGTATCTCGTGCTCGCGGCGGCAACGACCAACTCCGGAACTCCCGTCAAGACCGTAGCCAGCAGCGGTACTACCACTACTACCAGTGGCGGCTATTAGCTCAGCCGCTCAAGACCTCGCTTAGCCACCCGATCACTTTCTCCTCTTGAGGGCGCGGTCTTCACCGGGTCCTACCCCGGTGAGGCCGCGCGACTGGTGTCATCAGGAGAAGATCGCCAACACGGCGCCGACTGGTGGAGCTGTCCGCGGCGCTCGACAGAGCCTCGTCGAGACGACCGTCCGCTTCCGTCTGTCGTGTACGCCGTTGCTGTCGCCGGCGCGCCGACACGGCCCGGCCAGTCAATGCCGCCCTACTGGCAGCAGCGCGTCTCGCTGAGGGCCGCTATCTGATGGCTCTCCCAACGTGAACGGGAGGACGAAACGACTCGCCACAAAGACGTCCACCCGCGGCCTCGGGCACAGCTTGTCGCGCGTCGCTGCGTAGGAGGAGAGCGCCATGGTGGTGCTCTCGTGCAGGGGAACGAGCCGGGTGCGGTCGAACTTCGCGTGGTGGATCGTGATCACGCCCGTGTCGACGTCGACGTCGCCACGGGCGGCCTCGAGCAGTCGTTCGTCGTCACGTTCGGAGAACAGGTAGGGAGTAGGTCGAGCCCGGGTGGTGGGAAAGACCCCGGACGGTGGCACCTCGACGGTGTCGTCGATCGTGCGCAGGTAGACGGCGAAGCGGCGGACAACGCCGAGGCGCTTCGCCCACTCGTTCGGGGACACGGTCGGCAGCTGCGCCCAGGCGATCGCGAGCTCGCTGCGGAGGTTCTCGGCACCAGCCGCCTCGAAGTAGGCGACGAACTGTCCGAGCAGCTGCTCCTCGCGCTTCAGCACGAAACCGAGGGAGCGCCGCAGCGCCAGGTACTCCGCGACCTGATCGGCGAGGGTGCTCATTGCGACGCACCTCCCGGCCACGGCACAGCAAGCTCTCGCATGGCCTCGAGGTCCACCCGGGCGTAGATCGCCGTCGACTGCAGGCTCTTGTGCCGGAACACCTGGGCGATCTCGACGAGGGGGACATGGGCCCTCACCATCTCGCAGGCGACAGTGTGGCGCAGCCGGTGCGGGCCGACCTCGGCGATTCCGGCGCGCCTACACGCCCGGCGCACGGTCGAGCCGACCGTGCCGGTCGCGACCGGTTCGATCGGCGCTCGCGCCCGCAAGAACACTTCCCGCCGGTCGCTTCTCGGTCGTCCTCGTCGCAGGTAGGAAGCGATCGCCTCGCCCACATCAACCGGCATCGCCAGCCGGTCACGGCGAGTGCCGCGCCCGAGAGATCAACCTCGAGGAGCCCTTCGGTGAAACAGAACCGGAGGAAGGCGCGCAGCCCCGCCCTGAAGTTCTGGGTCGCGGCAACCGAGACGGCGGCGGCTTCGCGCCGGAGCGCTCCAGTCACATCGCTCGCAGCCACCTCGGCGAGGGAGGTGCCCGCCTGCTCTTCATGGTCCAGCTCACCCAGATTCTCCAACACCTCGAGCAGGCAGCACAGCCCGGGTCGTGACCACTCGGAGCGGTGCCTCCCATTGGCACGCTGGAAGGCGAGGAACTCCTCGATCCGTTCACGGTTGAGCCGCCCTGGCGAGAGATCGCGATCGTCGAGCCACCGGCTGAGACGCGCCACCTGCCGCAGCTCGTTCACCGCCGATCACGGCGCGTAACCGCGCCGGCGCAGTTCCCGGCGATAGGTCTCGGCGAACGGGACGAGGGGTCCCGTCACTACAACTCGGCTCAGTCTGCTCGTTGGCTTTGGCATCGTTGTCTCCTTGTTATGGAAGGAGACAACGATCGCAGCCGGACAGTCGTCGTTGTTATGCCGACAATTTCGGGACTTTCACCCCCGATGAACAGGTGCTTCTCGGAAAGGTCGGCATAACGCGAATGTAGGCATAATCATGCTTAAGCCGATATCGGCCTAACCACGATTGCCGACACTCCGGCCTCACGTGGTCGGCAGCGACGGGGGCGACTACCGCGGAGATCAAGCGCCGGGCAGGTCACAAGTCAGCGGCCGCGGCGATGCGCTACCAGCACGCGACGAGCGATCGGAACGCGGTGCTCGCGACGGCGCTCTCGGAGATGGCCCAGGCGGCTCCGGTGATCACCATTGCGGAAGGTTCGCGGGATATCCGCGGGATGGAAGCTAGGCACTCGGCTGGTAGCTCACCCCTAAAGGACACTAACCAGGGAGAACAGCTGGAGCGGGCGACCGGGATCGAACCGGCATG
Organism: uncultured Acidimicrobiaceae bacterium; assembly: GCA_963807575.1. Taxonomy (GTDB): domain Bacteria; phylum Actinomycetota; class Acidimicrobiia; order Acidimicrobiales; family Bog-793; genus Fen-455. The sequence continues at coordinate 105,451 of CAWECD010000010.1, read as the reverse complement.
ACCAGCTTGGAAGGCTGGAGCTCTACCATTGAGCTACGCCCGCGAAGCACGCGAAGGCTATCTCGCGATCACCGGCTGGCCAGCCCGGGCTGCCCGCGATGACCCCAGACGTCGGGGAGGCGGGATTTGAACCCGCGACCTCCTGCTCCCAAAGCAGGCGCGCTGCCAAGCTGCGCTACTCCCCGTCAGGAGCACCGAGTTTAGCCCGAGGCAGGACGGCGGGGGCAGAAAAGTGCCAGTTACAAGGTATTATGTTGGTGTCAATGATGCTGCAAACCTAGCTGGGTAAGTGATAGTCAATGCTCATTGGCGACCTCAAGCTGTATCAGCGTGCCGGCGAACGTCATGCCGGCAAGTGGGGGCGGGCCGTTCGGGTGACGGACCGTTCCCACGATGAGCGTTCTCGGCGCGATCTTCACGCCTACCGTTTCGCGTGCGACTACTACCTGAATGGTGCAGCCGATGCACCCGCCTGCACGGACGAGCTCCGTGTCGTGTGTGCCCGATCGCAAGCTCCAGAAGTGGCACACCTTCCGCCGGACCATGGTCGCGGCGACGGTCAAGGAGACCGGCTTTGGCACTGAGGCCGGCGGTGCTAGCGGCCGGACCTCTCCCAGGTGGCGCCGGCGTTCGTCGTTTCGACGATGACGGAGCCACCCACTGCGACACAATCCTTGGTGGAATGGCAGGAGACGCCGTTGAGAGCGATGGGGCCAGAGCGAGCCATTGACAGGCTCTGCTTCCACGCGCGGCCGCCTTTCGTCGTCGCGTAGATGACGTCGTTGGCGAAGCTCGAAGTGCCGACCGCGAAACACGCGTTCGAGGATGGGCACGAGACGGCAAGGAAAAGTGCTTGGAGGACAGCGGTCTGATCAGCCCAGGTGGCTCCGCCGTTCTTGGTGGCAAGGATGTCGCCACCAACCGCGAAGCACTCCTGCGTCGAGGGGCACGAAACGCCTGAGAAATCCGCTCCCGTCCCGTATGCCGCGACCCGAGCCTTCCAGGTCTTGCCCCCGTTCGTCGTCACGGCGAAGTCGACAGAGCCTTGCTCCCCACTTGTCGCGCCGCCTACAGCCAGACAGACGTCCTTTGACGGGCACGAAACGCCGCCAAGTTCCGTTACGGGTTGGGGAACCTTGCGGGTGACCCAGGTCGTCCCACCGTTCGCAGTCGTGACGATGGTAGAGCTACCGACAGCTACGCAGTCCTCGGTGGATGGACATGTGACCCCGGCGAGCGCAGTCGCGCTGGTGTGCACGGCCCAGGAGCGACCACCGTTCTTGGTGACAAGTATGGTGCCCCCTTCGACATGTGTCGCAGCGCTGCTCACCGCGACGCAGACATTCGTGGATGGGCACGAAATATCTTCAAGTTGCGTCACGCCGGAGGGCGTTCGCTGTTTGAACCACGTCGATCCGCCGTTGTTGGTGGCGAGGATCTCGCCAGTGGTCCCAACTGCCCAGCAGTGCGAAGTTGCCGGGCACGAGACAGCGGTCAAGTTGGCCCCGACGAAAGAGACAAGGGGCGAGGACGCGGACGCCGCAGACGTGCCGACACCGATGCCAGCGAAGGCGGTAAGGATCGTCAAGGCGGGGAGCGTTCGTTTCAGGATTCGTTTCACTGGATCTCATTCTCGCGCTCGCGCCGAGGCTGTGGTCGCAACGGATGGGTGCTGGGTTGAGATCTCGGGAAGATCCGCACCGATGCGCATCGCTGTAGCCTGGCCGCATGTGGAAGGCGATCCGGTTCGGGTTCGGTGGCGTGATCGTCGTCGTGCTCGGGCGTATGGCCGCGAAGGAGCGTTTGCCGAGAAACATCTTCGCCGGTATCCGCATCCCCTCGACCATGCGCAGCGATGAGGCCTGGCGCGCGGGGCACCGGGCGGCCGCCTCGGCGCTGACGGTTGCCGGCGCCGGCCCAGTTGTGATCGCGGTCATCGTCGGGGCTAAGAATCCGGGTCGCGAGGTCCAGACCGTCTTGTCCCGCATCGCCACCGGATGGCTCCTTGGCTGGATCGGCCTTGCGACGGTCCAGGCGAGCCGGGCAGCGCGGGCAACGGCCATCGGCTGAAGCTGCTGCCGGCACCGTGTGGTCGGGGCACCGGGCAACTCCTGGTTGCACGGGCTTGGGCGCCCCCCGAACGAGGGTGGCGGGCGCCACTGCCTGCGCCCGGTAGAGTACGCACGACCTATGCGTTCTACTTCTGAGGCCCTCGAGGGCAACCGTGTCAAGCTCACCGTCGAGGTCGACGAGGAGGAACTCCGAGGCGCAGTCGACGAGACCATGCGCCGGCTCCAGAAGGAGGTCGCTGTTCCCGGCTTCCGTCCCGGAAAAGTGCCTCGCCGCCTCCTCGAGGTTCGGCTCGGTGCTCAGGCCATCAGAGCCGAGGTGATCCGTCACGCGCTACCTGACTACTACGCCCAGGCAGTCGAAGAGGCTGACATCGACACGATCGCAGCCCCTGAGATCGACATCACATCCGGCGAGGACGCCGGAGCTCTGGCCTTCGACGCTGTCGTAGAGGTGCGGCCGAAGGTCTCGGTCGCGGGGTACGAGGGTCTTGTCGTCACGATCCCGTCTCTTGAGCCGACTGAACCCGAGATTGCCGCCCGCGTCGACCGGCTCCGGGAACAGTTCGCCGAGCTCAGCGAAGTCGAACGGCCGGCTCGAGATGGCGACCTGGTGACCGTCGACGTGCACGGTGTCCGCGGTGGTGAGGTGGCCGATGGGCTGAGCGCCGACGATTTCGTCTACGAGGTTGGCACAGGCGGCATTGCGGACGGTGCAGATGAGCAGCTGCGCGGCAAGAAAGCCGGCGACATCGTCGAAGTCGACGCCCCCCATCTTCAGGGAGGAGCAGGCAAGCTGCGGCTTCTCGTGAAGCAGGTGCGCGAGAAGGTGTTGCCCGAGGCGAACGACGAGTGGGCCTCAGATGCCTCCGAGTTCGACACCTTCGAGGAGCTGCGCACCCACCTCGCGGCAGGCCTCACCAGCTTGAAGAAACTCGAGGCTCGCCTGACACTTCGCGACCGTGCGGTCGAGGCTTTGACCGAGCTCGTCGCCGAAGAGATGCCGGCGACCCTTGTTGCCGCCGAGGCAGAGCGGGCGCGCGAGGCCCTCGCGCACCGTCTGGCCGATCGCAACCTGACGATCGATCAGTACCTCGAGGCCTCCGGCCAGGACCCCAACGATCTCGAGGCCGAGTTCGAGCGCCAGGCGGCCTCCCAGGTCCGCGTCGACCTTGCTTTGCGGGCGCTGGCGGACGCTGAGGGGATCGTGGTCGATGACCAGGACCTTGCAGCTCAGGTCGAACGCCTCGCGTCCCAGACCAACCAGGACGCCCGAGGCCTCGCAACCCGCCTCGCCAGGTCCGGTGGTCTCGAGCAGCTACGCTCGGATGTCAGGAACGAGAAGGCGGTCGCATGGCTGGTCAACTCCGTCGACATCGTCGATGAGCAAGGGGCCCCGATGGATCGAACGTTGCTGCTGGAGGCGGTGAGCTCCGCGGAAGATGCTGCGGTCGGCGCGGACGCAGAGGTGACGGGCGGGGATGTCGAGGCCGCACAAGAGCAGGCTGCGGACGTTGCTCGTGGGGACGTCGAAGCCGTGGACGAAAGTGCGGCCGACCCGGCAGCGGGCGAGGAGGGCTGAGCTTTGGCCGCGCATGACTATCTTGTCCCGACGGTGGTCGAGCAGTCGCCCAGAGGCGAACGTGCCTACGACCTCTTTTCTCGGCTGCTTCGCGAACGGATCATCTTCATAGGCACGCCGATCGACGACACGATCGCGAACTTGGTGTGCGCCCAGATGTTGTTTCTCGAGTCGGAGGACCCTGAGAAGGACATCAACATCTACATCAACTCGCCCGGCGGGGATATCACAGCTTTGTTCGCCATCTATGACACGCTGAAATACGTGCGACCCGACAAGTCGACGTTCTGTTTCGGACAGGCCGCGTCGGCAGCGGCCGTGCTCCTGGCCGCTGGTACCAAGGGCAAGAGATTCGCGCTTCCCCACGCTCGGATCCTGCTCCATCAGCCCTACGGTGGGGGAGGCGGGCAGGCGAGCGACATTGAGTTGCAGGCCAAGGAGATCTTGAGGATGCGAGATCTCTTGAACCAGATGCTGGCAAACGACACAGGTCAGTCGGCTGAGAGGCTCCAAAAGGACACAGACAGGGACTTCATAATGGACGCCGAGGAAGCCAAGGAATACGGCATTATCGACGAAGTCATCACCAATCGTGAGGTTGTCGGCATCACGGCGACCATCGGCGCAGCCTGAGCTACGGGAGACGAAGTGGCCAAGTTCGGGGACGGTGGGGAACTAGTCAAGTGCAGCTTCTGTGGCAAGTCGCAGAAGCAGGTAAAGAAGCTGATCGCCGGGCCAGGCGTCTACATCTGTGACGAGTGCATCGAGCTGTGCAACGACATCATCGAAGAGGAGCTGTCGGAGCCGACAGAGGTACGTTTCGAGGACCTTCCCAAGCCCCGGGAGATCTTCGACTTCCTCAACGACTATGTGGTCGGCCAGGAGCAGGCCAAGAAGATTCTCTCCGTGGCGGTCTACAACCATTACAAGCGTGTGCAAGCCGGCGTGTATCGCGACGGCGACATCGAGATCGCGAAGTCCAACATCCTTCTTCTCGGCCCTACGGGTTGCGGCAAGACACTCCTGGCCCAGACATTGGCGCGCATGTTGAACGTCCCGTTCGCGATCGCCGATGCGACCGCACTCACCGAAGCAGGATATGTCGGCGAGGACGTGGAAAACATCCTGCTCAAGCTGATCCAGGCGGCCGACTACGACGTCAAGAAGGCCGAGACCGGGATCATCTACATAGACGAGATCGACAAGATTGCTCGAAAGAGCGAGAACCCTTCGATCACGAGAGACGTTTCGGGCGAAGGTGTCCAGCAGGCATTGCTCAAGATCCTCGAGGGCACGACGGCCTCGGTTCCGCCCCAAGGTGGTCGCAAGCATCCCCACCAGGAGTTCATCCAGATCGACACGACGAACATCCTGTTCGTCTGTGGCGGTGCGTTTGCCGGCTTGGACAAGATCATCGAGAACCGCATCGGCCGTGCCGGCATCGGCTTTCGGGCGGATGTGCGCCACAGCAAGCACCGCGAAGAGGGCGAGGTCCTGATGCAGGTCCTCCCCGAGGACCTGCTCAAATTCGGCCTCATCCCGGAGTTCGTGGGTCGCCTCCCGGTCATCGGGGCAGTTCGTAGTCTTGATGAGGAGGCGCTCGTCCGCATCCTCGTGGAACCCAAGAACGCCCTGGTAAAGCAATTCCACCGCGTGTTCGAGCTGGACAACGTCGAGCTCGAGTTGACCGAAGACGCGCTTGAGGCCGTCGCCCAACAGGCAATGCTCCGGGGCACGGGCGCCAGAGGCCTGCGGGCCATCCTCGAGGAGGTCCTTCTCGAGGTCATGTACGACCTGCCGAGCCGTGAAGACATAGGGCGTTGCGTGGTCGACAAGGCCGTCGTGCTCCAACGGGTGGCTCCGAGCCTGGTTCCTCGAACCACGGGCCAGGAGAAGTCCGAGCGCTCACGCCGCGCGGCTTCCTGAGCCGCCCCGCGCTTTCCAGCCTTGACGAGGCGTGTCCCAGTCTGAGCACCAGTTCGGGCTTCCTGCCGAACGTCCCTTGCTCCCTCTACCGGGCGCGGGGAATCCCTCTCTCGGCGAGACGCTGGCCTGGCTCGATCGCCATGTCAACCTCGAGGCGATCGAATCGGGCCGCGCCGGGCGCCTAGGCCTGCCCAGCCTCGAACGCATGAGCGCGCTCGTGGGTGCGCTCGGCGATCCGCAGGCGACTTACCCCATCGTCCATGTGACCGGGACGAACGGCAAGGGCTCGACGTGCCGGATGACCGCGGCGATTCTTCAGGCCTGTGGGCTGTCGGTGGGCACCTACATGAGCCCACACTTGGAGCGGGTCAACGAGAGGCTCCAGTTCGCGGGCGCCGAGATCACCGACGAGGCTTTCGTGGGCGTTCTCGGGACCGTGGCGGAGGTCGAGCGCTTTCTAGGCATCCGAGCGACCTGGTTCGAGCTCGTAACAGCGGCCGCCTACGCCTGGTTCGCCGACGTGGCCGCAGAGGCCGCCGTGGTGGAGGTCGGCCTCGGGGGTCGCTTCGACGCGACGAACGTCGGCCACGCGGACGTGGCGGTGGTCACGAATGTCGAGCTCGACCACACACAGATCCTCGGGACGACCCGTGAGACGATCGCGGCCGAGAAGGCCGGGATCGTGAAGAGTGGCTCGCTTCTCGTCCTGGGTGAACAAGACCCGGTCGTGGCCGCGATCTTCGAGGCCGAGGCCCAGGCGGTCGGGGCGCGGGCGATCTGGCGACGGGGGACGGAATTCGGTTGCAGCTCCAATCGGCTCGCGGTAGGGGGGCGCCTCGTCGACCTGTGGACACCCATCGGGCGGTTCTCCGAAGTCCACCTTCCTCTCCACGGTGCCCACCAGGCCGACAACGCGGCATGTGCTGTCGCCGCCGCGCAGGCCTTCCTCGGGACGACGATCGAAGAGGACATAGTCTGTGACGCGCTCGCCACAGTCACGGTGCCGGGGCGCCTCGAGGTCGTGCGCCGCCATCCGCTCGTCGTGCTCGACGGGGCTCACAACCCGGCCGGGGCCGCCTCGGCGGGCTGGGCGTTGAAGGAGGACTTCCTCGCCGCGCGACGGGTGATCGTGGTGATGGGCTGCCTTCGTGCCCGCGATCCCGGCGAGCTGTTGTCTGCGCTGGGACCTGGACGTATCGCAGTCGTCTTGGCCTGTCGGCCGCCTTCACCTCGGGCGCAGGAGCCCGGGAGCGTCGTTGAAGCAGCGCACGCCCTCGGGCTCGAAGCCGAAGAGCTTGGGACGACTGCCGAGGCAGTAGACCGAGCCCTCGTGCTCGCAGGCCGCGACGATCTCGTGTTGGTGACCGGCTCTCTCTACGTCGTAGGGGCGGCACGCACGGCTCTGTCCTGACCGGCCGGGCGTTGTCCCCCGGTCGCAGATTGCCCACCCGGTCTCGGGGCGATTAGGGTCGCCGCCCGTGGAGCGCACCCTTGTCATCTGCAAGCCTGACGCCGTTGAGCGCGGTCTCATCGGGGAGATCATCAGCCGGCTCGAACGCAAGGGCCTCCGCATCGTGGCGGCCGACCTGCGTACCATCGACGCCGACACAGCGGGCCGCCACTATGCAGAACACGTCGGCAAGCCTTTCTACGGCGACCTCGTCGAGTTCATCGGTCGCGGCCCGGCAATGGTCATGGTCGTGGCGGGTCCGGCCGGGGCCTGGAAGATCGTACGAACGCTCATGGGGCCCACCAATCCCGCCGAGGCACCGCCCGGCACGATCCGGGGGGACCTTGCAGTCGAGATGACCGAGAACCTCATCCACGGCTCCGACGGCCCGGAGTCGGCCGCCCGGGAGATCGAGATCTTCTTCCCCGGGCTCGCCTGAGATCGCGAGAGGTGCGCCGGCGCCCTACGGCACGGACCGGCCGACCACCCGACCGTTGTCGATGACATCGACCTCGTCGAAGGCCGCCAGTTCGTCGAGCCGATGGGTGACATAAAGGAGGCTCTTGCCGGTCGTGGTGGCCAAGACGTCGCTCAAAAGCCGTTCGGCTGTCGCCTCGTCCAGCCCGGAGGTGGGCTCGTCGAGGATGAGGATCGGAGTGCGGGCCAGAAGAGCCCGGGCCAGGGCGAGGCGTTGGCGCTGGCCGCCCGAGAGCTGAGCACCTTGTTCTCCGACCTTGGTGTCGAGGCCGTCCCGCAGTGAGTTGATCCAATCGCTGAGTTGTGCCGCCCGGGCCGCTTCGGCGATCTCGGCTTCGCTCGCCTCGGGTCGGGCGAGCGCGATGTTCCCCCGTATCGTCGTGTTGAACAGGTGTGTGTCCTGGGCTACCCAGGCGATCATGCGGCGGGGCGTCTCCTGGCAGAGACGGTCCAGTGGGATTCCCCCCAGAGTGGCCTCCCCACTCTCCAGCGCCCAAAAGCGCAGCAGCGTGTTCACGACGCTGCTCTTGCCGGCGCCGCTCGGTCCGACGAGGGCCACGCGTCTTGCGGCCGGGACCGACATGGTGAGGCCGTCGAGGGCCCAGGGGTGGTCCGCCCCGTAGCGGAGCCTGGCTTCTTTCAGGGCGATCTCAGTCTCGGTGGGCTCGGTCACGGGGTCTTCGGGGTCGTGAACCGGCGTCGGGAGATCGGCGATGGCGAGCACGCGGCGCGCGGCGGCAAGGTGATGCGAAAGCCTCGACACGGCGTCTGCCACCGGTGGCACGGTCTCGAAGGCGCCGAGTGCCACCAGTGGCAGTACGGCCAGCATGTACCCCGGGAGACGGTGCTCGCCGGCTGCCGGGATCGCGACCGCCAACAAGCTGATGACGGCAATGCCCGCGAACGCCACGGCAAGGGCGGAAGCGGCGCCCGCTGTCCACGAACGGCGGCGTGCTAGGCGGACGAGGGCTTCGTCGTCGGCGAGGGCCCGCTCGAGGTACTCCTCGTCACGCCCGAAAGCCACCAGGTCCGCAGCTCCCCGGAGGAGCTCGACGACGTCGGCCGAGAGCTCGCCCCTGAGCGCCGCCTCCCTCGCCCCGAGCCCGCGCTGGCGCCCCCAGGCAACCGCCGAGGTGAGACAGAGTGCTCCGGCCAAGCAGCACGCGAGCAGGAGGCCGGCAGTCGGAAGGATGATCGCAACCAGGCTCACAGCGAACACGGAGCTGATGACAGCGACCAGCACCGGGGAGATGCCTCGCAAAGCCAGGTCCTGAAGGCAGTCGACGTCAGCGGTCGCCCGGGAGAGCAGGTCACCGCTGCGCCACTGTCCGAGGGCCGCGGGAGTCCGCGGCTCGACCTCGTCGTAGAGCCACAGTCGCAGGCGCCCTGTCGCCCGCAGTGCGCAGTCGTGGCCGAAGATTCGTTCGCCGTAGCGCAGCGGCCCGCGGCCGAGGGCGAGAATCTGCACCCCGGCCATGAGCACCGTCAAGGTGTAAAGAGGCGGCCGGAGTGCTGCCTTGTCGATGAGGGCGCCCGAGCAAGCCATGAGGGCGACTGTGCACATGGCGGCGCCGGCCCCGAGAGCCACGGAGAGCAAGAAGCGTCCCCTGGGCGGGGCGGCTATCGCGAGCAGCGCCCGCAAGCTGGTAACGGCTGAGTGCCGCGGTAAGTCAGGGGCGCTCAAAGTCTCGCTCCGATCGGCTTGAGGCGAAGCCTGTCGGCTTCACCCACCTGGACGAGATGGCCACTGACCAGGGCGAGGGTGCGATCGACACGCCCGACGAGGCCGAGGCGGTGAGCGGCGACGAGGACGGTCCTGCTCTCGAGCCACGGCCCCAGGGTTTGCGCCAGCGACAGCTCTCGGTCGGCGTCGAGATGGGCCGTGGGCTCGTCCAAGAGCACGAGGGGAGCGTCTCGCAGCACGGCGCGGGCGATGGCGATGCGCTGCCGCTCTCCGGCGCTCAGCGTCAGGCCTCCCTCACCGACCGGGGTCTCGAGACCGTGAGGCAGTCGTTCGAGAAGCCCTGACAAGCCGGACTGCTCCGCGGCTCGGGCAAGAGCCTTCCCACTGGCTCCGGCGCCGGCCAGGCGCACGTTGTCCGCGATGGTCCCGCGCACGAGGTAGGGGCGTTGCGGTACCCACGCGATCTGCCGACGCCAGTCGCGAACATCGAGCTCGCCCAGCTCGACGCCGCCCAGCGTGAGCCTGCCGGCGGAGGGGACGACGAAGCCGAGGATTACGGCGAGCAGCGTGGACTTGCCCGACCCGGACTCCCCGGTCACCGCCACGTGCTCGCCGAAGGCGACGTCCAGGCTGAGGCCGTCGAGAACGGGAGCCGTCCGGGTCTCGTAGCAGACCCGGAGATCGCACAGCGTAAGTGTGCTCCGCGTGAGCGTGACCAGGTCCAGCTTGCCGGCTGCGCCCGCACCGGCCGCGCCCGCACCGGCCGTGGCCGGCACGGGCTCGTCCAGGATGTCCAGTACCCGGTCGGCTGCCGCCTGGCCCGCGGTGCTCGCGTGGAATTCGGAGGCGGCCCGTCGCAGTGGCAGGTACACCTCTGGCGCCAGCACCAGGACTGCAAGACCGACCGCGAGGTGCAGCGAGCCGTCGAGCAATCTCAGCCCCAGGAACAGTGCGACCAGCGCCGTGCCGACCGCGGAAAGCACCTCAAGGGCCAGTGACGAGAGGAAGGCGATTCGTAGCGTGCTCATCGTGGTCACCCGGAAGTCCTCGCCTGCCTTCTCGAGCGTGCGGCGTCCGGCGCGAGCGCGGTTGAAGGCCCGCAGGGTGGGCAGGCCCTGGAGCAGGTCGTAGAAGGCCGCAGCCAATCCCGAGAGTCGGTCCCATTGGAGCTCGGCGTGGCGCTTTGCCTCGAGGCCCAGCAAGACCATGAACAACGGGATGACCGATACGGTCACCCCGAGAATGAGGAACGAGCGCCAGTCGGACCACAGCACCCACGCCAGCAGGATCAGCGGCGCGATGGAGGCCACCACAGCGGTGGGCAGGTAGCGAGCGAAGTAGACGTCGAGGGCTTCGACACCCTGTGTTGCCACCGAGGTGAGCTCACCCGTGCGCTCGCCGGCCAACCACGAAGGCCCGAGCGCGACCGCCCGCGACAGCAGCTGCCGGCGCAGCGCCGAGGTGACGCTCGCGGAGGTGCGGTGCGCTGCCAGCTCGCCCAGCCATGCCAGCGCCGCCCGTACGAGGAACGCGCCGGCCAGGCAGGCGAGCAGGGCGACGAGCCGAGCGAGGGGCCGGTGGGCGAGAAGCGCACGTTGAACGACCACTCCGAGCAGGACAGCCTGGACCACAAGGCACAGAGTCGACGCGACCCCGACGGCAACGGCCGCCGTGAGATAGCGGGGCGTGACAGCGGCTCTGCGGGCCAGACGAGGATCGAAGAGTCCCCCCAGGCGTCTCGTGGACGTGGTCAGCTCGTGCCGCTCTCGGTGAGCGGGGACTCGTCGAGGCTCGCTCCCGTTACGGGCACCTCCGGACCGGCTGCAGGCTGTGTGGGACCAAATGCTCCTGCTGCGGGTTCCACGGGACCGGGCTGTGCCGGCCGGCTCAGGCGGCCGCGGAAGACCCAGTAGGACCATCCCTGGTAGACGAGCACGATCGGCGTGAAGATGAGCGCCACGATGGTCATGACCTTCAACGTGTAGGGCGCGGAGGCGGAGTTGCCGATGGTGAGGTCGTACGCCGGAGAGATGCTCGAGACCATGACCCTCGGGTACAGGTTCAAGAAGATCGTGGCGACGAGGCAGATCAGCCCTACCGCGGTGGCGACAAAGGCCCAGCCGTCCAGGTGCTCCCGCAAGAGCCACCCGACGACAGCGATGGAGGCGATGGTAAGAACCGGGATGATCGGCGGGACGAGCCCGGTGTTGTGGGCGTTGTGGGCGTTCACGTAGGTCCAAGCCAAGAAGGCCACGATCGCCGCCGTGGCCGCCGGCGCGAGGACTCTGGCCGCACGGGACGCCCGCGCTTGGAGATCGTCGGTGGTCTTCAAGGAGGTGAAAACAGCGCCGTGGAGGGTGAACAGGAGCAATGTCGTGACCCCGCCGAGCAGCGAGTAGGGATTCAGAAGGTTGAAGAACGATCCGAGGTAGGTGAAGTTCGCGCCGATGGGCACACCGCGGAGGATGTTGGCGAAGGCCACTCCCCACAACAGGGCCGAGAGGAGGCTGCCCCAAAAGATCGCGTGGTCCCAGGCGACGCGCCAGGCGGGAAGGGTGCGCTTCGCGTGGAACTCGAAGGCCACACCCCGGAATATGAGCGCCGCCAGGATCAAGAACAGCGGGAGGTAGAACCCGCTGAAGAGCGTCGCATACCAGTTCGGGAAGGCGGCGAAGGTGGCGCCACCGGCCACGAGCAGCCAGACCTCGTTGCCGTCCCAGACCGGGCCGATGGTGTTGATCAGCACCCGGCGGTCGAGGTCGTCCCGGGCCACGACACCGAGCATGATGCCGACGCCGAAGTCGAACCCCTCCAGCACGAAGTAGCCCGACCACAAGATCGCGATGATGATGAACCAGAACACCTCGAAGCCGGTGTGGGCGGAATGGACGCCGGCGAGGATGAGGGTCACCGATCCTCCTTTCCTCAGTACACGAGCGCCGGCACCCGGTCGTCACCGGGCTCGGGCTCAGGCTCGTCGTCGTGGCCTTCGGTCTCGTCCTCACCGCGGGCGAAGCGGGCCATGAGCCCGAAGTCGATCGCTGCCAGCAGGCTGTAGATGGCCGTGAAACCGACCAGCGTCGTCACGACGTAGCCGGTGCCGATGTGCGACACGGCTTGGGAGGTCTTGAGCAGTCCGTAGACGATCCATGGCTGGCGGCCCATCTCGGTGAAGATCCAACCCGTCGTGTTGGCGATGAAGGGGAGCGCTATAGCGAAGATCGAGACCCGTAGGAACCAAGCCGACTGTTCCAGCCGCCGCCTGCGCATGAGCCACAGGCCCGCGGCCAGCAGGACGAGCATGAGGATCCCGCAGCCCACCATGATCCGGAAGGTCCAGTAGGTGACCCACAAGATGGGCTTGTAGTTCCCCGGGCCGTACTTCGCGGTCTCCTTGGCCTGGATCTGGTTGATGCCCTGGACCGCGCCGTCCCAGTTGTTGTCGGCCAGTACCGAGAGCATATGGGGGAGCCGGATCTGGAAGATCGGGTTGCCCGAGAGGTCTCCGATGGTGAGCAGCGAGAAGCTCGCACCGTTCTGGGTGTTGTAGATCGCCTCGGCGGCGGCCATCTTCATGGGTTGCTGGCGCTCCATGACCCTCGCCTGGTTGTCGCCGAAGAACATCGTGGCGACAATGGCGACCACCCCTACGACGAGGGCCAGCTTGGCCGAGGTGGCGAAGACAGGTCGGGGTGCGTGCCCGGCGCGCCGGTCCTTCAAGAGGTGCCAGCCGCTCACGCCCAGGATGAGCATCGTCGAGGTCACGAGCGCGGAGAACAGGACGTGCAGGAAAGAGCCGATCAGGGTGCTGTTGGTCATGACCGCCCAGAAGTTGGTCATGACGGCACGGTTGCCGACGACCTTGTAACCGACCGGGTGCTGCATCCAGGCGTTCGCCGCCAGGATGAACAGGGCAGACAGCATCGTGCCGATGCTGACGAGCCAGATGGACGCCAAGTGGACCCGCGTCGAGACCCGGCCCTTGCCGAAGATCCAGATCCCGAGGAATGTCGACTCCAAGAAGAAGGCCAGCAGGGCCTCGACGGCGAGCGGGGCGCCGAAGACGCTGCCCACATAGCGTGAATAGAGCGACCAGTTCATACCGAACTGGAACTCCTGCACGATGCCCGTGACGACGCCGATGGCGAAGTTGATCAGGAACAGCCGCCTCCAAAAGCGGGTCATGCGGTCCCACTTGTCATGTCTCTGCGCGTCGCTGCGGGTCCTGTAGGCCGCCGTCTGCATTATCGCCAGCAAGAGGGCGAGGCCGATGGTGAGCGGGACGAACATGAAGTGGAAGACGGTCGTGATCCCGAACTGCCAGCGCGAAAGATCAAGCGTCATTGCAATGATGAAAGCTTTCGGACAAATCGGGCGTTAGGGCCGAAGGTCCCTTTGCCGCCACCATCGCGACGACGGCTTCAACTGGCCGGGCTCGGGCCCTGTCTTGATGGGCACCATCGGGGGCCGTGGAGGCCGGCTTGTCGCGCCGCACAGCCAGTGCCGCTCTTGTGACCTGGGCGTGCATCCCGTAGCCTGGTGGCACAACGCCGTCTAGCCCCGGAGCACTTGTATGTCTGAGAGCAGGTTCTCCTTCATCGGTCGTGACATGGCCGTCGACCTCGGTACTGCGAACACGCTCGTGTATGTCCGCGGCCGCGGGATCGTGCTCAACGAGCCCTCCGTCGTCGCCATCAACGTCAAGGACGGCCACCCTCTCGCTGTCGGCGTCGAGGCCAAACGGATGATCGGCAGGACCCCGAGCAACATCCAGGCGATCCGACCCCTGAAGGACGGGGTGATAGCGGACTTCGAGATCTGCGAGATGATGCTGCGTTACTTCATCCGCCGTGTGCACCCGCATCGGTTCTCCAAGCCACGCATGGTGATCTGCGTGCCTTCGGGCATCACCGGGGTCGAGAAGCGTGCCGTGCAGGAAGCTGCCGAGTATGCAGGCGCGCGCAAGGCCTACATCATCGAGGAGCCGATGGCGGCCGCGATCGGTGCAGGTCTGCCCATCCACGAGCCGACCGGCAACATGGTCGTCGACATCGGCGGCGGCACGACAGAAGTCGCGGTGATATCGCTCGGCGGCATTGTCGTCAGCCAGTCGATCCGGATCGGCGGGGACGAGCTTGACGAGGCGATCATCTCGTTCGTCAAGAAGGAGTACAGCCTCGCTCTCGGTGAACGGACGGCTGAAGAGATCAAGATCGCGCTCGGGTCGGCCTATGAGCTCGAGGAAGAGCTGCACGCCGAGATCCGCGGCCGCGACCTCGTCACCGGCCTTCCGAAGACCGTCGTCACGACAACCGAGCAGATCCGCAGAGCGATCGAGGAGCCGGTCGCGGCCATCGTCGACGCTGTCAAGGTCACCCTCGACCGCACGCCGCCCGAGCTGGCCGCGGACATCATGGAGCAGGGCATCGTGCTGACGGGCGGCGGCGCTCTCCTGCACGGGCTCGCCAGCAGGCTTCAGGCCGAGACACACATGCCGATCGTCGTGGCTCCTGACCCCCTCAACTGCGTCGCACTCGGTAGTGGCATGTGCCTCGAGGAGTTCGAGGCCCTCAAGCAGGTCCTCATCTCCTCGACCAACCGCTGACCCTCAAGGTCGCGGTGGCCACCTCTCGCCGCAACACCAGCCAGCGTCTCACGCTGGTCATATTGCTGCTCGCCTCGATCACCGTGATCACCGTCGCCTACAAGGGCGAGGCACGGCACGTGATCAGCTCGGTCCGCAACGGGGCCGGAGACGTTGTCGCACCGGTCCAGCGGGGCATCGCGGCGGTGCTCCACCCGATCGGCAACCTCTTTGCTGGGATGGCGGGCTACGGGGGAGCGCTAAGCGAGAACCAACGGCTCCAGCTCGAGGTCGGCCAGCTCCGTCGGCAGCTCATCGAGGCAGGGCAGGCTCAACAGCAGCTCGACCAGCTGCGAACGGACCAGAACCTTCCCTTCGCGGACGGGATCCCCGAGGTGCTGGCAGAGGTGATCTCTTCGCCGCCGTCCAATTTCGACCTCACGATCGAGATCGATCGCGGCATCGCGAACGGGGTCGGCGTGGGGATGCCGGTCGTGTCCGGTGTCGGGTTGGTGGGTTCGGTGGTCTCGGCCGGGCAGCACACCTCGACCGTCCAAGTGCTGACCGATCCGAGATCTGAAGTCGGTGTCCGTTTCGGGACCGGGGACGTGGCTGTGGCCGTTGGCCAGGGCGAAGGCGATCCCCTGCAGCTGCAGGATGTGTCCGAGACAAGCGTGGCCGCCCGCGGCGCAGCGGTGGTCACGAGCGGGCTCGACGTTGCTGCGTACCCCTCGGGCATCCCTGTGGGTACCGTGTCGTCGGTGCGGCACACAGGCGGCTCGCTCACGTCCCAGGTTCTCGTGACCCCGCTCGTCAACCTCCTGGTGCTCCAGTACGTCGCGGTGCTCCAATGGTTCCCACCAGCTTGAGGACGCGTCGGGCGGAATCGGCGGGCCGATCCGCAAGGGCAGAGGAACGGGCCTGACCATGACGCCGCGGGCTTGGGGACGCCTTGGGGTCATTGCCGTGGCGGCGGTGCTCGTCCAGGTCGGCGTTCTGAGCCAGATCGTGATCGGCGGCGCCCATCCGGACATTTTCCTGCTGCTGGCGATCTCGGCCGGCCTTGTGGCCGGCCCCCAGCGCGGCGCCATGATCGGGTTCACGCTCGGGCTTGTAGCCGATGTTCTTGTACAGACGCCCTACGGGCTGTCCTCCCTCTGTTACGTGCTGGTGGCCTTTGCCGTCGGCTTGGCGGACGGGACGATGACGACGCGGCCGACGCTTGGCTTCCAGTCCGTCGCAGCGCTCCTCGGCGGAGCCGGCGGGGCATTGCTCTTTGCCGGCCTCGGGACTCTCATCGGCCAACCGAGCGTGCCGCGCCATCAGCTGGTGGTCGTCGCGGCGGTCGTCGGTGCTAGCTGTTTGCTGCTCGCCAATCTCGCCTGTCGGCTGATGGAGTGGACTGTCGGCGTCGCGCCGGGAGCCCACCATGATGCGGGCGCTTTCGCCGGCGGTAGTGCCAGGTGAGCGCCTCGGGCATGGGTGGTCCCGAGCCACCCAAGCGATCCCGGGACCGCCGCCGACCAGGTGACACCCTCCTGCCCCAGGACCGGCGAAATCCCACCTCCGCCCGGCTGTCCAAGTCGGTGCAGGCGCCGTACTTCCCCGCGGACGACGAGGGTGATCGGCACCGAACCAGGATCGTGAGCTCGAGCCCGCTGAAGCGCATCGAGGAGGAGGAGCGCGAGCTGCAGCACCGGCAGGAGAGCGCCCGCGTCGGCCTTCGGCTCACGATCGTGGGCCTGATCGTGTTGGTGGCCTTCTCAGCCGTGGTGGTCCGTCTCTGGTCGCTCCAGGTCCTTCACAGCTCGCAGTATCGCAACGCCGCTCTCGTCTTCCAACAGCAGACTGTTCCGATCACACCGGCGCGCGGCCTGATCATTGCCCGCGGCGGGCAGGTCCTCGTGGGTGATCAGGTGCTCCCGGTGGTCACGCTCAGCCGCTCGACGGCGACTCAGGTGGTCGTCGGACGCTTGGCGGCGCTGCTCGGTGAGAGCATCACGGACGTCAACACGGCGCTCGCGAACCCGCAGGCGAGCCCCTACCAGCCCGTGCCGATAGCGATCGGGGTCTCCCAGTCGACCATCGTCTATCTGTCCGAGCACGAGAGCATGTTCCCCGGGGTCTCGGTCAACTTCACTGCCGAGCGGACCTACCCCCGCGGCGACATCGCGTCGCAAGTGCTCGGTTACACAGGCGACATTGACGCCGCCGAGCTCCACTCCTTGGCAAAGTACGGTTACACCCCCAACGACGTGGTCGGCCAGTCCGGCGTCGAGGCGACCGACGAGCTGTGGCTGCGGGGTCGGCCCGGCTCGGAGGTCATAAAGGTCGACGCCTCCGGCAACCCCGTTGGAACCGTGAAGACGACAGCGCCGGTCAGCGGCGACGACGTCGTGCTCAACATCGACCTCGATCTGCAGAAGACCGTCGAGTCAGCCCTGACCCGACAGATCCAAAGTCTTCAGGCGAGCGGCCTCCCGGCTGACTCGGGCGCGGCTGTCGTGCTCGACCCGGCCACCGGTGCCGTTTTCGCCATGGCCTCGGTGCCCACCTACAACCCGTCCTGGTGGGTCGGCGGCATCTCCGACCAGCACTACCAGCTCTTGACGAGCCAGGTCGACCACGACCCTCTGCTCAACCGGGCGATCCAGGGACTCTGGGCGCCCGGTTCCACCTTCAAGCTCGCGACCGCGACGGCCGCCCTGAACGACGGGCTGTTGGCCAGCCTCGGGGGCTACATCGACGACCGCGGCTTCTACCAGATCCAGCCCCCCTGCAGCGGGCAATGCCTTTACTACAACAACCAGGACGAGAAGGGCCAGGGCCCGATCAACGTCGCGACGGCGCTCACGGTCTCCGACGACGTGTTCTTCTACACCCTCGGAGCCGACTACTGGTACGACTCGGCCGCTTACGGCCAGACGCCGATCCAAGACGTCGCCGAGCAGTACGGCTTCGGGCAGCCCACCGGGATCGACCTCCCCAACGAGTACTCGGGCCAGGTTGACAGCCCGGGCCTGCGCCGGACCCAGCACTCGCAAGCCCCGCAGGCGTTCCCAAGTACCTACTACGGCATCGCCGACAACATCGAGATGGCCTTCGGCCAGGGCGAGACGCTCATCACCCCGCTGCAGGAGGCCGTGGCCTATGGCACGTTCGCGACCGGTGGCACCCGATACGCCCCGCAGGTGGTGAACGCGGTCATCTCGCCGACCGGCAAGATCGTCAAACAGTTCAAGCCGCGAGTCATGGGGCACGTCTCCCTGCCCCCTGGCACTTACGCGCAGATCCTGGGCGGCCTCGAGGGTGCCATCTACGACACGAACGGGACGGCCTACGCCACGTTTCAGGGCTACGGCGGGATGCCGCTGGCGGGCAAGACCGGGACGGCGACCGAGAGCTCGAACACGAACGTGCAGCCGACCGCATGGTTTGTTGCATTCGGGCCGACGAGCGCCCCCCGCTACGTCGTCGCCGTCGTGATCGATCAGGCGGGTTACGGCGCCGCCGCGGCAGCCCCGGTGGCGAGGCAGATCTTCACCTACCTGACCAACCACCCGATCGGTTCAGCGGACCTGCATCCTCCGTCGAACGCTCCCTGAATGGGACGACCGGCCCCATGAAGGCCTTGGGGGCGCCGCGCGCGTCCCAGCCAAGGCCGGGCAATTGGTCAAGTTGGCCTCGAGCGGACCAAGTGGATGACTAAACTGCTGCTCACGATGACGACGTCAAGCGCCTTCATATGGTCGAGCTCGGTCGCCAAGGCCGTTTCGGCTGTTGCAGCGGCCGTCACTTGCTACGTCTTTTTCGCTGTCACCGAACATACCGTCTCCCAATCTTTCGCGGGGCCCCGCGAACGAGACGGCAAAGAACCTGCTCTCGCATTCAATCTCGGCAAACTGCCCGATCGCACCGGAGAGGCAAGTCCCAGCGGTGCTGCTCGAGGGATGCCACCCGCGCCGTTTGACGGCGCGACCTTTAGAAGGGATCTCCCTGATGTTGGACCCGACGACCGGCCGCCCGGCGTCTGTACCGGACGCGCCCGAACGCGCGGCCGATGCGCCCGAGGCGACGAACGGTCAACACAACCCAGAGCTGCTTGGCCCGGCTGCCAGCGGCGTGAGCGCGACTTTGGTGCCACCCAGGCCGAAGATCGGCGACAGCCGGCCGGCACCGCCGCTTCCCAAAGACGAGGCCGTTCCGGGACCGGCGGGTAACGGGCGCAGAGGGCAGTCACTCTCCTCGAGCCAACGGGGCGAACCGCCGCGCGCCGAAGACGGTGACGGCGCCACTTCCAGCGCCGGCACGCAAGGCGGCGGCTCCTCACGAAGGCGCCGCGGCGGTCGGGGGCGATCACGCGGCCCAGGTGGCGGCACCGGTTCGGCCACGGCATCCACGGAGGCGAACGGCGCGGGCACCGATGATTCCGGGAGGGACGCCGGCACGAGCCCAGGGCGCTCGACCGCCCCTAGGGCGCCCCGGAACAGGAGTTCCGCGGCCACGCAGCCCCGCCGCGCGTCCACGGCACCGGTAGCCACCACGTCCGCCCAGCCAGCGGTTCCCGCGGGGCCGGTCGCCTCGGACGGCACCGGGGTCCAACGGCCGGGCCGAGACCGACGGGGCCGGCCGGTCGGCCGCTACCTCATGTGTGTGCACATCGAGCATGAGGCGACCCACATCGCCGTGCTCGAAGGTCGGGCCCTGATCGAGCATTTCGTGGCCCGACCACAAGACGACGCGAACCAGATCGTCGGCAACATCTACCGCGGGCGAGTCAAGAACGTGCTTCCGGGAATGGAAGCGGCCTTCGTCGACATCGGGACTCCGAAGAATGCGGTCCTGTACTGGGGTGATGTCTCCTACGACCGAGACGACGTCGAGAGACAGGCCGGCGCCGACCGCATAGAGCACCTGCTCCGGCCGGGACAGACGATCGTCTGCCAGGTCACGAAGAACCCGATCGGGCTGAAGGGGGCCCGCCTGACCCAGGAAGTGTCGATCCCGGGCCGGTTCGTCGTGCTCGTGCCCGAGTCGGCGACCTATGGGATCTCGCGGCGCCTCGACGACAATGAGCGCCGCAGGCTGCGGAGAATCCTCGATGACGTTCGTCCCGAGGGCCACGGCCTCATCGTGCGGACAGCCGCGGCCGGAGCGAGCGCCGAGGATCTTCGCCGTGACGTGGAGATGCTCGTCGGCCGCTGGCGAGAGATCGACGAACGGACCCGAAAACTGCCGGCGCCGGCGCTGTTGTACTCCGAGCCGCACATGGCCGTGCGGATCATCCGGGAAGAGCTCACCGATGAGCACCGGTCGGTCCTCATCGACGATCCCGAGCTGTTCGCGATCGTGCGCAACTACGTTTCCCACTTCAACCCCGAGCTCGCCGAGCGGGTCGAGCTTTACGACCTCTCGAACGAAGCGCTCCCGCTCTTCGAGCGGCACCACGTGCACGAGCAGCTTCACAAGGCGCTCGACCGCAAGGTCTGGCTGCCCTCGGGAGGCTCGCTCATAATCGAGAGGACCGAGGCGCTAACTGTCATCGACGTCAACACCGGCAAGAACGTCGGCTCTTCGAGCCTCGAGGAGACCGTTTTCGAGAACAACTTGGAGGCTGCAGAGGAGATTGCCCGACAGCTGCGCCTGCGGGACATCGGCGGGATCATCGTGATCGACTTCGTCGACATGGAGGTCAAGGCGAATCGCGCCGCGGTCCTGGCGGCGTTCAAAGCCGCGTTGGCACGCGACAAGACGCCAACGCAGGTCTATGAGATCTCCGAGCTCGGGCTCGTGGAGATGACGCGAAAGCGCGTCGGTGAAGGCCTCGTCGAGGCCCTGTCGGAGACGTGCCCCACCTGTGCCGGGCGGGGGATCGTCTTCCCCGATCAGGACTTGTGATTCCCTGCGCTATCGTTGCCGGCATATGTACGCGGTCATTGACGCAGGTGGCAAGCAAGCACGAGTCCAGGTGGGCGAGCAGCTCGATGTCGAGTTGCTGAGCGCGGGCCCGGGTGACGAGGTGAGCTTTGTGCCCAAGCTCGTGGTCGACGGCGACCATATCGTCACCGAGCACGACCCGCTGGAGGCCTCGAGCGTCAAAGGTCGCGTGATCGGCCTGGCCAAGGGGCCCAAGATCGTCGGGTTCACATACAAGGCCAAGGCACGAGGACGGCGTCGTTACGGGCACCGCCAGTGGTACACGACCGTCGAGATCACAGCGATCGACCTGCCGGGGGCGCCATCCGAGGGCGCGGCGTCACCGGCGCTCGCAGGCTCGGAAGAAGAGACCACCTCGGTCGTCGGGGACTGAAGGAGCAGTTTCATGTCAAAGACCAAAGGCGGGGGTTCCACCCGCAACGGCCGTGACTCGAACGCCCAACGCCTCGGCGTGAAGGTCTTCGACGGCACGACGATAAGCGCCGGCACGATTGTCGTGCGTCAACGTGGCACGCACTTCCACCCTGGCCACAATGTCGGCCGAGGCCGCGATGACACGTTGTTCGCGATGGCCGACGGCAAGGTGAAATTCGGCTCGCGTCACGGGCGCCGGCTCGTCGACGTCGTGCCTGTCGAGGACTGACGCCCGACGGCAGATGGTCGACACTGCCGGCAAGGGATCCTTGCTCGTCGCCTCGCCGACTCTTGCCGACCCCAACTTCTTTCGCAGCGTCATTTTCCTTCTCGCCCACGACGACGATGAAGGGACGCTGGGCGTCGTGCTCAACCGTCCGAGCCCGATCCCCGTCGAGGAGATCGTCCCGGAATGGGGGGGCCTCGCGGCGGCACCTTCAGTGCTCTTCTTCGGAGGTCCTGTTCAGCCGAGCGCGGCGATCTGCATCGGGCGCACCGAGCTCCCCGATGCTGCGGACGCGGCCGGCTTCGCGCCGCTTTTCGGCAGCCTGGGCACGGTCGACCTTCATGAGGACCCTGCCGATGTACCCGTGCGGTTGGCCGAGATCCGCGTCTTCACGGGCTACGCGGGCTGGGGGCCGGGACAGCTTGCCGGCGAGATCGGATCGGGATCCTGGCACGTGCTCGAGGGCTACGACCAGGACGTCCTCTCGGGCGATCCCGAGAGGTTGTGGTCGCGCGTCCTGCGTCGTCAGGGCGGATGGCTCGCGGCGCTCTCGCTGTACCCGGCTGACCTGGCGTCGAACTGAACCTCCCGTGCGGCTCTCCACACTCTCATCCCGCCTGCCCGGCCGACGGGCAAGGTCGTTGCCGGGCCGGGCGAAAGTGAGCGACTGAGCATGGCGTCGGCCTTCGTCGACGAGTCACAGGTCCACGTGAAAGGTGGCAACGGGGGTGCCGGCGCAGTCTCGTTCCGCAGGGAGGCACACGTCTCCAGAGGGGGGCCTGACGGGGGCGACGGCGGTCGCGGTGGCAACGTCTACCTGGAAGCCACCACGAATCTTGCCTCCCTGCTCTCTTTCGTCGACCATCCGCACCGGCGCGCCGGCGACGGCGGCCACGGAGGCGGCAAGAAGCTGCACGGCCGCAACGGCACGGACCTCCTCGTGCCGGTCCCGGTCGGCACGATCGTCCGCCACCCGAACGGCGATGTTCTCGCCGACCTCACCGCCAGCGGTGACCGCTACATGGCCGCAGCGGGCGGGAGGGGTGGGCGGGGAAACGCCCGTTTCCTGAGCAATCGTCTGCGTGCGCCCGCCTTCGCGGAGCAGGCCGAGCTCGGCGAGGAGCTCTGGTTGACCTTGGAGCTCGAGCTGATGGCAGACGTCGCTCTCGTCGGGTTCCCCAACGCCGGCAAGTCCACACTCGTGTCGCGGGTCTCCGCCGCCAAGCCGAAGATTGCCGACTATCCGTTCACGACCCTCGAGCCCCATCTCGGCGTCGTGCGCGTCGGAGCCACGAGCCGCCAAGGTGCCGCCGCTGTCGAGTTCGTCATCGCCGACATCCCCGGCCTGATAGAGGGAGCTTCGGAGGGACGCGGCCTCGGGCACAAGTTCCTGCGCCATGTGGAACGCGCCCGCGTGCTCCTGGTTCTCGCCGACCTCGGAGAAGACGAGGGCCGAGCACCCACCGAGCAGGTGAGGGTCCTTCTCGAGGAGCTCCGCCGGTATCGCCCGGAGCTGCTCGACAGACCGCGGGTCATCGTGGGCTCGAGGGCGGACAGGCGCCCGTCTGAGACTGGCGCCATGCCTGCTGTCGTGCCTGGGGGGACCGGCGCCAGCCAGGCCGGGTGCGAGACCGAGCTCGAGATCTCCGCAGTGACCGGCGCCGGGATACCAGCTCTGCTCGGTCGGCTCGCCGTCCTGGTCGAGGGCGCCCGCGCCGAGGCGCCGGCACCCCGCAGCGCAGTTGTGGTTCACCGTCCCGAACCCGAGGGCGTGACCGTGAGCCGGGAGGGCTCCGTGTTCGTCGTGGCAGGCCGGGAGGCAGCGCGTGCGGTGGCGGTCTCCGATCTCACCAATCCGGATGCCCTCGAGCACGTCCATCGCCGCCTGAAGCGCATTGGTGTCGATCGTGCGCTCAAACGAGCCGGGGCTCACGACGGCGACACGGTTCACATCGGCGAGCTCAGCTTCACCTACGAGTCGTCAGGCTGAGCACGGTGATCGTCGTAGCGAAGATCGGCACGAGCTCAGTGACCGCGACCGACGGCTCCGTCGACACTGCCGCGGTCGGCAAGCTCTGCGGGGAGGTCGCCGGCTTGCGTCGCGAAGGCCATACGGTTGTCGTCGTCACCTCGGGCGCCGTCACCGCCGGCGTCGCGGCCCTGGCGGCCTTTTCGCCCCTCGGCGGGTACCGAACCGACCCCATGGCCCTCCAGGCCCTGTCGGCGATCGGCCAGCCGCGTCTCATGCGCGTCTACGAGGACGCTCTGGCCGCCGAGGGCCTGCTCGCCGGCCAGGTACTGCTCGCGCCACTCGACTTCGCCTACCGGCAGCGCTACCTGCACGCCCGCGATACCTTCTCGCGCCTGCTCGAGCTCGGCGTCGTCCCGATCGTGAACGAGAACGACGCCATTGCCGACGACGAGATCCGTTTCGGCGACAACGACCGACTGGCGGCCCTCGTCGCGCATCTGCTGAGGGCGGACATCCTCGTGCTCTTGACCGACACGGCGGGTCTGCTCAGCGCAGACCCGCGCCACAACGCGCAGGCAACCCTGATCGAGGAGGTCGCCGAGATCGACCACGAGCTCGAGCGGGTTGCAGGAGGTGCCGCGAGCTTGATGAGCCGGGGCGGCATGTCCTCCAAGCTCGCCGCCGCGAAGATGGCCGTGTGGTCCGGCTCCCGGGTCGTGATCGCCTCGGCCCGGCGGCCCGAGGTCCTCACCGACGCGGTCGCGGGACAACAAGGTGTCGGGACCATCTTCCTGCCGCACCGCCGATCTCTCGGGGCGCGCAAGCTCTGGATCGCCTTTGCACTGCGGCCGGCCGGCCGGATCGTCGTCGACGAGGGCGCCCGGCGTGCCGTCGTCGAGCGGGGCAAGTCGCTGCTGCCGGCAGGGGTCGTGGCCGTGGAGGGCGCGTTCGAGGCCGACGACGCCGTTGAGATAGTCGGCACCGACCATGTGATGTTCGCCAAGGGCATCGTCCGCCTCAACGCGGCGAGGGCCTCGGAATGGGTGGGGCTGCACACAGGCGAGCTCGCCGACGATCTTCCCCATGAGGTCGTTCACCGAGATGACCTCGTCGTGCTCTAGCGTGTGAAGCCTTGTTGAACTGACCGGGAGGTCGTTGCCGTGTTCGATCGATTCGTGGCGACCGATGCCGATGGCTTGCAGCACCACGAGGGCTATCGCAGGCGGTGGCCCTTGCCGACCCGCGAGGCGGACGGCTGGCGACCAGGAGATGTCGTCGAGCCCGATGAGCACGGCACGCCGGTGGTCCTCGACGCGCGACAGCTCCTCGACCAGCTCGGCGAGTGCGTCTTCGCAGCCGAGCCGGTCGGCCAAGCCGGTGCCGCGCGACTCGTTGCCGCCACGGCCTGGTCGGACAAGGCGGCGGCGATCTTCGCGCTCGACTGCGTCGAGCACATCTTGGAGATTGTCCCCGGCAGTGCTGACGCCCAGCTCCCAGACGGTGGGACGCTGGGGGCGATCATCGCCTCGGCCCGCCAGTACCTCGAGACCGGCACCGGTACCGACACCCACAGGCTGGGTTTCGTCTCGAGGATTGCCGCCGCCCGGCGGCTGCGCCGCGAGAGCACCGCGATCGGCGATGCCGCGTTCACGGCTGCCACGCAAGCCGAAGGCCAGGGCGTCGACATCTTGAGCGATCCCGCCTGGGAGACGCTGGCCGCGGCACGTGACGCCGTGCTGGCGGCGGTCGAGGCGGTTCGCCACGTCGCCTTCCCGTTCCTTGCCGATCGTGAGACTCGCAGGTACGAAGCGCACGAGGAGCACAAGGTGGCCGAAGTCGACCAGGTGGACACGCCCTGGGGCCGCTTTGCCGTAGGCGGAGCGGGCCCGAAGTACGCACCTTCGTGGGTCGCGGCCCGTGACGCCGCTGAGCGCTCACGCCAGGCTGCGGCCGACCTGGGCGGCCCGGCGGCGGGGGAGTCCGAACGATCGTGGCAGATCGAGCGCCTCGTGGAGCGGCTCAGCGCCGAATAGGCCCGCGCGCCGCCCAGGTAGCCTGAGGCCATGCCGACCACGTCACTGCCCGATCTGGGACAGCGTGCCAAGGCCGCTGCCCGGCTGCTCGCCGTGCTCCCCTCCTCCGCGAAGGACGAAGCTCTCGTGCTGGCTGCTGATCGCCTGATCGATAGGTCCGACGAGATCCTGAGCGCGAACCGGAACGATGTTGCCCGCTCGCTGGGCTCCGGCGCATCGCCTACGGTGGTCGACCGGCTCCGGCTTTCCGAGGCGCGCGTCGCGGCCATGGCCGGCGGCCTCCGGTCGGTGGCGATGCTGCCCGATCCCGTAGGTGAGGTCGTCGAAGGCCACGTCCGGCCGAACGGTCTGCGCGTCGAGCGGGTCCGCGTCCCGCTCGGCGTCGTGGGGATCATCTACGAGAACCGCCCGAACGTCACAGCCGACGCCGCCGCCCTGTGCCTGAAGGCGGGCAACGCGGCGTTGCTCAGGGGGTCGGCGGGAGCTCTCGAGTCCAACCGCGTCATCGCCTCGTCGTTGCGACAGGGAATCGAGAAGGCCGGGTTGCCGGTCGACGCCATCGTGCTCGTCGAGGACACCGCGCACGAGACGGCGGTGGAGTTCGTCCGGTTGCGTGGTGTCATCGACTGCTTGATCCCCCGAGGAGGCCCTGGGCTGCTCTCGATGATCCTCGAGCACGCCACCGTCCCCTACGTGCTCGACGGGGACGGGAACTGCCATGTCTACGTCGACGCCGCGGCCGACCTCGCCATGGCCGAGCGCATCGTCGTCAATGCGAAGACCCAGCGACCGAGCGTCTGCAATGCCGCGGAGACTCTGCTCGTGCACGCGGCGGTCGCCGACGAGTTCCTTCCCCAGATGAGCCGCGCTCTGTCTGGTGTCGCGCTCGCCGCGGACGCCCGCGCCAGGCCGCTCTTGCCGGGATCCCGGCCGGCGACCGAGGCCGACTTCGCCACAGAGTTTCTGGCGCTCGAGCTTGCCGTCGGCGTCGTGGACGACCTCGATGCGGCGATCTCGCACATCGCGCGGTTCGGCACGGGGCACTCCGAGGCGATCATCACCTCGGACCTCGAGGCTGCGGCGCGGTTCGTGCGACAGGTGGACGCGGCTGCCGTGCTCGTCAACGCTTCGACGAGGTTCATCGACGGCGGGGAGCTCGGCTTGGGCGCAGAGGTCGGCATCTCGACCCAGAAGCTGCATGCCCGGGGGCCGATGGGCCTGCGGGAGCTGACCTGCATCAAGTATGTCGTCTACGGGGAAGGCCAGATCAGGACGTGACTGCCGGTCCCGACAAAGGCGAGCCGCGCTTCGTGTCGGTCGACGAGGTTCGCCAAGGGTTGGCCACGGCGGGCTACATCGCCGACGACGGCCTGTCAGGTGTTGTGTACCTCGCCGACCGGCTTGCCAAGCCCATCCTCGTCGAGGGTCCCGCAGGCACCGGCAAGACCGAGCTCGCGAAGTCGACGGCGTATTTCCTCAGCGCCCGGCTCATACGCCTGCAGTGCTACGAGGGTCTCGACGAGGCCAAGGCGTTGTACGAGTGGAACTACAAAAAGCAGCTGCTGCGCATCCAGGTCGAACGCGGGGCCGAACAAGGTGGAGGTGCACGGCCACTTGGCTGGAAGTCACTCGAAGAGGACCTGTTCTCCGAGGAGTTCCTGCTGACCCGGCCCCTCTTGGAGGCGATTCGTGCCGTCGACCCCGTAGTGCTGCTCGTCGACGAGATCGACCGTCTCGAGATCGAGACCGAGGCACTCCTGCTCGAAGTGCTGTCCGACTACCAGGTCTCGATCCCGGAGCTCGGCACGATCCGTGCCACACAGATCCCTCTTGTCTTCCTCACGTCCAACAACACCCGCGAGCTCTCGGAAGCCTTGAAACGGCGTTGCCTGTTCCTCCACCTCGACTACCCATCCCTCGAGCGCGAGAAGGCCATCGTGCTCGCCAAGGTCCCCGGCGTGACCGACGAGCTGGCGGACCAGGTCGCACGGATCGTCAGGTCGCTGCGCTCGCTTGACCTCAAGAAGCATCCCTCCATCTCCGAGACGATCGACTGGGCCCGGACGCTGGTGCTGCTCGGGATCGAAGCCGTGGACTCCGACACCGCCCGCTCCACGCTGCACGTCCTGCTCAAGCACCGGTCTGACATCGAAGTGGCGGCCAAGGAGCTTGCCGTCGCGTCCGGGTTCTGACCGCCGGGATACTGAGGGGAGCCCTCGTCCGTGCTCGACGTCCTCACCGGGTTCGTAGCCGAGCTGCGCCAGGCCGGCCTTCCCGTGTCGGTCGCAGAAGAGGCCGACGCCGCGGAGGCCCTCGGCCACCTGCCGCTCGAGGACCGACAGGCGATCAAGTTCGCCCTGGGAGCGACGCTCGTGAAGTCCGCGAACCACTGGCGGGCCTTCGACACCGCTTTCGAGATCTACTTCTCGATGCGGGGACCGCAGTTCTCGGTGAGCCAGGATGCCGCCTCGCCGGCTAGTGGCGCTGGGCTGCCACCCACGCAAGGCGAAGGCCGAACCTCTTCGGGCGCCGGCGTCCTGGAGCCTGTCACGGCCGAGGAGATCGCGGCGATGCTGTTCAGAGCGCTACGGGACGGTGACCAGCTGCTGCTCGGCGCCGTCGCACGCCTCGCGGTGGTGCGTTATTCGGCCATCGAGATGGGGCGCCCGGTCGGGGGCACGTACTACCTCTACAGGACGCTTCGCAATCTCGACCTCGAGGGCGTGCTCGCCCGGCTGGTGGGCGAGGCGCGCGCGCTGGCAGGCGACGACGGGGCCGGCCCGTACGACGCGACGACACAGGGCCAGACCCCGGGCGGACTGGTGCTGCGTGGTCGACGGGCAGGCCGGCTGACCTCTCTGGAGGAGCGACTGCTCGAGGATGAGTACCGCGCCCGCATCGAAGAGCTGAAGAAGGAGATCGAGGCCGAGATCCGCCGGCGGCTGGTCGCTGACCGGGGAGCCGAGGCACTCGCGCGCAGCGTGCGCAAGCCGCTGCCAGAGGACGTCGAGTTCATGCACGCCACGCGCGAAGAGATCGAGGCGATGCGCAAGGCCATCCAGCCCCTCACCCGCAAGTTGGCCACCCGCCTTGCCCGCAAGCGTCGTCACCTGCGCCGGGGCCCATTGGATTTCCGCTCGACCATGAGGCACTCGCTCTCCTACGGGGGTGTGCCCGTCGAGCCGCGGTTCAAACATCCCAGACAGGCAAAGCCCGAGATCTGGGTGATCGCCGACATCTCGGGTTCGGTGGCGGCGTTCGCCCGCTTCACCCTGCATCTCGTCTACGCGATCGCGTCACAGTTCTCCAAGGTGCGCAGCTTCGTGTTCATCGACGGCATCGACGAGGTGACGGGCATCTTCGACCGGTCCGACACGGTGACCGAGGCGGTGCACCGAGTCAACGTCGAGGCAGACGTGGTCTGGGTGGACGGGCACTCCGATTACGGGCACGCCCTCACTGTCTTCTACGAACGGTGGGGTCACGAGATCGGGCCCAAGGCGAGCATCCTGCTGCTCGGCGACGCGCGGAACAATTACCACGCCTCACAGGCATGGATTGTCCGCGAGCTTCGCCACCGCGCGCGCAGGGTGTTCTGGCTGAACCCGGAGCCGCGCTCTTACTGGGGGAGCGGCGACTCGATCCTCGAGCAATATGCCCAGTACTGCGACGCCGCGTACGAGTGCCGCAACCTCCGTCAGCTCGAGGCCTTCGTCGAGCACCTGGTGTGACCTTGCGGCGCGGCTGGCGACTACGCCCTTTGCGCCGGGAGATCAGCCGGTACCGCTCGGCTCAACAGGCGTAGTCGGGGTCGAACGGGTAGTCGTTCGGACCGGGTGTCTCCTGCAAGAGCCATGTGACTCCACCGGCGAACGCGTACCTGGCACCGCAGTACGGTGCGAGCGTCGACGGAGAGCCATAGCCGTAGCTCGACGGGTACGGCGGTGACGTCCAATAGGCGCCTGCGACCCATATGGGGACTTGTGGGCCGGTCGGCACGTAGCCGCCGGTGATCCCCTTCCACTGGACCGAGGTCGAGTAGATCCCGGCCGTGAGCTTGAGAGAGTGCAGGAAGTCGAGCGCACCCTGGACGGTAAGTGAGTTCAGCATCTGGTTGCACGACCAGTACTGGCCACATAGGTCGTTCTCGATGTCGAGCCACCACACCTGTGAAGAGGCACCTTGCGAGGCCGCGTACTCCACCGCGCTTTGAGCCGTGTTGTAGCCGTAGTTGTAGGCGAGGCAAGCGGGCTGACTCGAGACGGAGAGCCCGGCGCAGGTCCCCGCCGGTCCCTGCTGGTCGATCGTGTCAGCTGACGACGGGGAGTTGAGGAACATGTAGAGGTCGTACGGTGCGCCACCGGTCCCCTGGGCCTGCGCCGCCCATCTGACCTCCGCCTGCAGGCACGGATTGTCCTTGCCGACTGCCCATCCGTCGACGCCGACGATGGCGACCGTGTAGGCGATGGTTCCAGAGGGGAACGACGGCGGGCCCGGGAGGGCGACTGTCTGGGAGGACCCGGGCCCGGCGCACTGGGGCCAGTTGATGTCGTAGCCGAAGCTGCCACTCGGGTACTGAAGCGGCGAGACGGCCGCGACCGGCATGGCGGCGATGGAGGTGACGGGGGAGGTGGCCAGTGCGCCGGTGAGAGCGCCGTGGGCGGCGGCGGTGCCGAAGTTGAGGACGGTGCCGTTCTGCTCGGCCATCCAGTCCCCTGAGCCGTCGGGCGTGACGGCGAGACCGACGACGGGCGACGTGGCCCTCACCGGCGCGAATGTCGCCAGGTGCGCCGCGTCGCCGAAGCTGAAGACGGTCCCGTTCGCGTCGGCGAGCCAGTACCCGTCACCGTCAAGTGTCGCTGCCATCGCGACGATGGGCAGACCCGCGGAGGCGGTGTTCGCCGAGCCGTAGAACGCGGCGTCACCGAAATTGAAGACCCCTCCGGTGCTGCAGGCGATCCAGTAACCCTGCCCGTCGGTGGTGTCCACTATCGCGATGACGTGGCCCGAGATCGGCGACCTGATCGACCCGTGGTTCCTGGCGTCGCCGAAGGCCATCACGCGGCCGGACGAGGTCACGAGCCAGTACCCGCCGCCGTCAGGAGTCGCCGCGGCGGCCACGACCGAGTCCCGCCGGGGCTTGCCCCCGGCACCACCTTCGTTGCGGGCATCCCCGAACCGGTAGACGCTGCCGTCGGCTCCGATCAGCCAGTAGCCCTTGCGGTCAGGGGTGGAGACAAGGGCGATGATGCGAGCCACCAGGTGCTTGCCGAAAGCAGAGCCGTAGTAGGCGGCTTGCCCGACTGCTGCCACCCTTCCGTCGGCCTCGGCAAGGTCGTAGGCGAGAGTGTCGGGGGCCGGCATCAGCACCACAGCGATGGCGGTGACCGGGGAGGTGGCCGGGACCGCGGTGAGCGAGCCGCGGGCGGTGGCGGTGCCGAGGCTGAGGACGGTGCCGTCCTGCTCGGCCATCCAGGCCCCCGTGCCGTCCCCGCTGACGGCGAGACCCATGACGGGCGAGGTGACGCGCACCGGGGACACAGGCGCCAGTTGCAACGCGTCGCCGAAACTGAAGACGGTCCCGTTCGCGTCGGCCAGCCAGTACCCGCCGCCGTCGGGCGTCGCCGCCATCGCGACGATGGGCAGGCCCGCGGTGCCGGGACCCCAGTAGACCTCCGCATCGCCGAAGGTGAAGACCCCTCCGGTGCTGAGAGCGACCCAGTACCCCTTGCCGTCGGCTGTGGGGACAATCGCGATCACGTGAGCCCCGATCGTCGCTGAGAGCGAGCCGTAGTTCCCGGCGTCACCGAAGGCCATCACGTGGCCGGACGAGGTGACCAGCCAGTAGCCGGCGCCGTCGGGAGTCGCGGCGGCGGCCACGACCGGGTCCGGCCGCACGTTGCCCCCGGCGCCGCCCTCGTAGCGGGCGTCCCCGAACGGGTACACGCTGCCGTCGGCGCCGATCAGCCAGTAACCCTTGCGGTCAGGGGTGGAGATCAGGGCAATGATGGGGGCGACCAGGGCCGTGCCGAACGCAGAGCCGTAGTAGGCGGCTCCCCCGAGCGCCTCGACCCTGCCGTCGGACTCGACGAGGTCGTAGGCGAGATTGCTGGGAGGCGGCACTGCCACCGCAGTGATGGCGATGACCGGTGAGGTGGCCAGCGCACCGGTGAGCGAACCGCGGGCGGCGGCCGTGCCGAGGCTGAGGACGGTGCCGTCCTGCTCGGCCATCCAGGCTCCCGTGCCGTCTCCTGTGACGGCAAGACCCACCACAGGCGACGTGACGGTCACCGAAGACAGCGGCGCCAGGTGCTGCGCGTCGCCGAAGCCGAACAGGGTCCCGTTCGCGTCGGCCAGCCAGTACCCGCCGCCGTCGGGCGTCGCCGCCATGGCGACGATGGGCAGGCCCGCGGTGCCGGCTTTCGCAGAGCCGTAGAAGAGCGCGTCACCGAAGTTGAAGACGCCCCCGGTGCTGCAAGCGATCCAATACCCCTTGCCGTCGGGTGTGGCCGCCATCGCGACGACACGGGCCCTGATCGGTGTCGTGATGGAGCCGTAGCTCACCGCGTCGCCGAAGGCCATCACCTGCCCTAAGGAGGTCACGAGCCAGTAGCCGGCGCCGTCGGGAGTCGCCGCGGCGGCCACGACCGGACCCGGCAGCACCGAGCCCCCGGCACCACCCTCGTTGTGGGCGTCGCCAAACGGGTACACGCTGCCGTCGGCGCCGAACAGCCAGTAGCCCTTGCGGTCAGGGGTGGAGACCGTGGCGACGATGGGGGCGACCAGGGCCGTGCCGAACGCAGAGCCGTAGAAGGCGGCTCCCCCGACGGGTTCCACGCTGCCATCTGCCTCGGCAAGGGCGTAGGCGAGCTCGGGGGCGGTCCCGGCCTGGGTGCTAGCGGTCGATATCGGGGCAGCGAAAGTCGTGCCCGCGGCACTCGTTGAGAACTTGACCACCGCAGCCGTGCCGGGCCGCGAGGTCGCACTCGCAACGCCTGCGCCGAAGGACGAACTTGTGCCGAGGCCGAGTGTGAGCGCGATCACCAAGGCGGGGATCAAGGCAGGACGGCTCACCCGGCGCCGGCTACTCATGATCGATGTCGATGCCATGGCACCTCATGATTCGGGGCGCCCCCGTTGCTTGCAGGCAGACCGTGACGCGTAGACGGCTCGCCGACCGGTCCGGAGCGCGGTGTGGTCCTGTACTGGAGGTTGCGAACGCTAGGAGTGGATTCTAGGCCACTCATCGTCACAAGTACAAAACTTTGGTCACTTTGTCATCGTTGACCACAGAACCACCGGGTGTCGGGGCCTATTCGCGCAGGAGCTCGGCCACGCGGAACGCGAGGTCGGTGGACTGGCGGGCGTTGAGGCGGGGGTCACACGTGGTCGTGTAGCGCAACGGCAATTGCGCCTCACCGATGCCCTCGATCCCGCCGAGGCACTCGGTCACGTCGGCACCCGTCAGCTCGATATGCACCCCGCCCGGCCAACTTCCCTCTGCTTTGTGAACGGCGAAGAAGCCCTGGATCTCTCCGAGCACGTCGTCGAAGTGGCGTGTCTTGTGGCCGGACTCACTCGCGAAGGTGTTGCCGTGCATCGGATCACAGACCCAGGCCACCGGGTGGCCGGCAGCCGACACCGCGCGAACGAGCGGTGGGAGGGCGGTTCGGACTTTGGCGATGCCCATTCGGGTCACGAAAGTGAGCCGGCCCGGCACCCGGTCGGGGTTCAGTCGCTCACACAGAGCGATCGCCTCGTCGGGGGTCGCACTCGGCCCGAGCTTGACTTCGACCGGGTTGCCGATCCCCGAGGCGAATTCGACATGCGCCCCGTCGATCTCGCGGGTGCGCTCTCCGATCCAGACGAGGTGAGCAGAGCAGTCGTACCAACCACCGGTGAGCGAGTCCCTTCGAGTGAGCGCTTCCTCGTACTCGAGCAGGAGGGCCTCATGGCTGGTGAACAGGTCGACCTGGTGTATGGGCGAGTCAACCGAGAGATCGACCCCGCATGCGTTCATGAAGCGGAGAGCGCGGTCGATCTCCTCCGCTATCGCCTCGAAGCGCCGGCCTTCGGCGCTGGTCGCGAGAAACTCGAGATTCCAGAGATGGACCTGCGACAGGTCGGCAAAGCCACCTTTGGTGAAGGCTCGAAGCAGGTTCAGCGTCGAGGCCGACTGATGGTAGGCAGCCAGCATGCGCCGGGGATCGGGTACCCGCGCCGACGGAGTCGGCGCATCGTCGTTGATGATGTGGCCCCGGAACACCGGCAGCTCGAGATCCCCAACGAGCTCTGTCGCCGAAGACCGGGGCTTGCCGAACTGTCCGGCGATGCGGCCGACCTTCACGACCGGGACACCCGAGCCGTAGGTGAGCACGACCGCCATCTGCAAGATGACCTTCAGCTTGTCGCGGATCGAGTCGGCGGAGAAGTCGTCGAAGGACTCCGCGCAGTCGCCGGCCTGGAGCACAAATGCCCTGCCGGCGGCGACCTCGCCGAGCGCGCGGGTCAGGCGGCGCGCCTCGCCGGCAAACACGAGCGGTGGGAGCGCCGCGAGCTGGGCGAGAACCTCGGCGTTCGCGGCGGGATCGGGCCATGGCGGCTGCTGGGCAGCGGGGCGCGTGTGCCACGAGGCCGGGTGCCAGCGCGCTGTCGGCACCGGCGCTGTCGGCACCGGCGCCAGCGGCACCGGCGCCAGCGGCGCCGAGGCGGTGTCGCACAAGAGCCCCGGTTGCGCCGAATCCGGTGTAGTCCTCACTGCACCAGCGTAGGCAGCTGTGAGGGCCTGACCTCGCGGAGGGCGGCCCGAGCAAGCAAGGCGGCCCGGGACGAGCCCGGGCGGTCGCTACGCTTCGCTCGTGATCGGGGTTCGGCGACTGGGCATTCTCGGGGGAACCTTTGACCCCGTGCACGTCGGTCATCTTGTAGCCGCCGTGAACGCACGACATGAGCTCGGTCTCGACAAGGTACTGCTCGTCGTGGCGAACGAGCCCTGGCAGAAGGTGGGGAACCGCCCTGTCACTGCCGCCTCCGACCGCTTGGCGTTGGTGAAGGCTGCAGTCGAGGGGATCGAGGGGCTCGAGTCGAGCGGTATCGAGATCGACCGGGGCGGGCCCTCCTACACCGCCGACACGGTGGCCGAGCTGGAAGCCCGGTGGCCCGGTGTCGAGCTGAACCTGATCGTCGGCGCCGATGCCGCCGCGGGGCTCGGGAGCTGGGAGCGGATGACCGAGGTCCGGTCCAAGGTCGTCCTGGTGGTGGTCAACCGTCCTGGCACCACGATCGACGCTTGCGGCCCGGACAGCCCGCTCGAGGGCTGGGACGTCCGCATGGTCGAGGTGCCGGCACTGGAGATATCGAGCACCGACCTGCGCGATCGGGTTGCCTCGGGGCGCCCCCTTGACTTCCTGGTTCCTATGCCCGCTGTCCGCGTCATCCGCGAACGCGGCCTGTACCCTGTGTTCAGATGAGCCGCTACGTCAAGCTCCGGAACGCACCGCAGGATGCGTCCCGTCTTGTGCGGCGTGAGGACTCAGTTCGCTTCGACCGGCTCGAGCAGAGGGCCCTCGGGTCACGTTGAGTCCCGACTGCGTGTTTGTCGCGGCTGATGCCGCCTCGTCAAAGACCGTCGACGCGACCGTCGTGCTCGATGTCGGGGACCTGCTGGGAATCACGGACCACTTCGTGATCACGAGCGGGAGCAACGTGCGCCAGGTCCGCACGATCGCCGAGGAGATCGAGTTACGCGTCAGGGAGCAGGGAGGCGGCTCGCCCCGTAACATCGAGGGGCTGGACGACGGCCGCTGGGTGTTGTTGGACTACGGGGAGTTCGTCGTCCACGTGTTTCTCGCCGAGGCGCGGCGGTACTACGACCTGGAACGACTCTGGGCCGATGCGCCCCGGGTGGACAAGCCCGGGCCGAAGGTACGCCGCGTCGGCGTCGAGCTCTAGGGTCCTCACAAGACGCGGGGACCTCGTAGGGCGCGCCGTGGCCGGGTCACGGGGCCAGCTGTGTGTAGTCGGCCCGGTACACGATGAAGCTTTCCGCGATCGAGCCGTTGCCAACCACCGGCTCGATGATCGCGCCGTCGTATTCGAACAGGACCCCGTGGACCTGAGGCAGGGACGTCACCGAGTAGACGATCTGCGCGAACTCATATGTCGCTTGCCCGGGGCGGAGTGATCCGAAGCTGGGGTCGAGCACCACGGTCAGCACGCCCCCGGTGAGGGCACCGGCGACGAGGTTGGCCGATGCGGGTATGGCGCTCTGGATCCCCTGGTTCAGTTCCGTTGGCGCCGGTCCCGCCTCGAGGGCGTCGAGCATCTCCTGGGGAGTCGGCGGCGGCCGGAGGTACCGGACCCGTCCCACCAGCTGGGCGTCGGGCCCGAGAAGGTAGATCTCCTCCGGTATCGAACCGAGCAGCCTCGAGACGCTGGGGATGGTCGCGCTCGGCACGCTCAGGGCCAGCGGCATCTCACCGGTCGGGATCGCCTGTGGCGAGCTGTCGACTGGCAGCCCACAACCGGCAACGGCTGTCATGACCGCAGCAAGGCACCCGAGCGCGGCGAGCCGCCGGAGCCTCATGCCACAACCTCACTCCATGCCGGGAGCTCGACGACAAAACGTGAGCCTCCTCCCGCACGGTCCTCGACCCAGACCCGACCGCCGTGCAGGCTCACATGCCGCGCGACGATCGCCAGCCCGAGGCCGGTACCGTCGCCGAGTCCCCGGCGGCGGCCCGTGGAGCCCCGCGAGAACCGCTCGAAGATCCGCTCTCGCTCCTCGGGAGCGATCCCCGGCCCGGCATCTTCGACCAGGAAGCGCACGGAGTCGCCGTGATCCTCGATGGCCAGCAGTGTCACACCGCCGGCGTAGCGCTGCGCGTTCTCGAACAGGTTGGCGAAGATCCGCTCGAAACGACGCTTGTCCACCAAGATGTGCTGTGACGCGACCCCGGGCGCGAAACGTATTGGCACATCGGTGCCGATTGCCTGAACGGTGTGCTCGACGAGCGATCCCACGGTCACCTCGTCGCGGGAGATGTCTCCCGGTGCTGCGTCAAAGCGCGAGATCTCGAGAAGCTCGTCGACCAGCCGTCGGAACCTCCGGACCTCGGCCCCGAGAAGATCGAGTGCCTGGAGCGCCCGTGGCTGCAACTCGTCGCGTCTGGCCTCGAGGACCGACAGCGAGTTGGCAAGGGTCGTGAGCGGGGAACGCAGCTCGTGGTTGACGTCGGAGCTGAAGCGGGCCTCTCGTTGGATGCGTTCTTGAAGTTGGTCCACCATCTGGTTGAAAGCTGAAGCGAATGGCGCCAGGTCGGCGAAGTGGGCGCTCTCGAGCCGTGTGTCCAAGCGGCCTCCGGCGATCGCGAGCGCGGCTTGTGTGGTCTTTTGCAACGGGCGCAGCGTGCGCCCGGCCGCCCAACGGCCCAGCACGGCCCCCGCGACAGTGGTGATCAGGGCTGCGATCCCGAGGGCGGCCACAAGGGCGTGCAAAGTCTTGGTGAGGTCCGACAGGTCGAATATCTCGAAGTAGGCGGCATTCTTGCTGTTGGAGGCGGACTCGGCGTGGATTGGCACCCCGACGATGAGCTGCGCAGTCCCAGAAGACCCGACGACCTGCCAAGCCGCGGAGCCGGCGAGCACGCGAGCTCTGAGTGCCAGAGGCAATTGGCGGGGCGACAGGGTCGCGGTCGACGGATACCACTGGCGTGTGCTGTAGATGAGCGTGGAGGTGTTCGGGCCGGAGTCGAGAGTCGTGATCAGCGCCGGGATGTACGCGGTCGGAACTTGGAGCTCTCCCCTCAGCAGTACTGCGTTGGCCAGGGTCTGGTGCCGCATGGAGGCGAGCTGCTGGTCGACTATCGAGGTCCGGACGGCGATGTAGCCGATGCATGCCAGGGCACCGGAAAGGGCCAGGGCTCCGAGGGTGAAGGCGGTGGTGACCCTGGCGCGCAGCCCGAGGCGCCGCTTCTGGGCCCGGGGGACAGGCTCACGGGCTTTGGTCGGCAGCACCGGGGACTCCGGCGGAGCCGGGCCTGTCGGCACACCGTCGGCCTCCATGGCTAAGGCGCGAGCTTGTATCCGAGGCCGCGTACCGTGAGCACGTGGCGCGGCTCACTGGGGTCGCTCTCGATCTTGGTGCGCAGGCGCCGAACGTGGACGTCGACGAGCCGTCCATCGCCGAAGTAGTCGTAGCTCCAGACGCGCTCGAGCAGCTGTTCGCGCGACAGGACCTTGCCCGCGTTGGAGGCGAGCTCGCACAACAGCAAGAACTCGGTGCGCGTCAGGTGGACCTCCTCGCCGCGGCAGCGCACGACGCCGGCCTCCGGAAGGATCTCGAGATCACCGAACTCGAGTTGCACGAGACCCGGGTCACCTGAGCGGGCCCTTCGCAGCAACGCCCTGATGCGCGCGGCGAGCTCCTTGGGCTCGAACGGTTTGGTCACGTAGTCGTCCGCGCCGGCTTCCAGACCGGCCACGACGTCATGGGTGTCGGTACGAGCCGTGACCATGATGATCGGTACTGCACTCGCCTTTCGCAGCTCGCGGCAGCACTCGAACCCGTCCATTCCAGGCAGCATGATGTCGACTACGAGCAAGTCGAACGGATTCGAGACAAGCGCTTGAGTCTGGAGCTCGATAGCCTCTTCGCCGGTGCCCGCCTCCTCGACCTCGTAGCCTTCGTCCTCGAGCGAAAGTCGCATAGAAGCGCGGATCCGCTCGTCGTCCTCCACTAGCAGCACTCTGTGGGCCATGGCTCCATTCTCGCTCAACTTTGAGGCGCTGGCGTGCCGGAGCAAATTGAGGACGGAAAAGCACTTTTCGCGCGCCACTCAGGTACGGTGGAGCTGTGGGCTTTGAGCTCGAAGATTTCGTGCGCTCGCTCGCATCGGACGCGGCAGCCACCCGCCGGGCGTACCGGAGCGACGTCGAGGCGTTCGTGGCGTGGGCGGCACGGGCCGAGGTATCGGACCCGGAGAGGGTCGACCGTCTCATGCTGCGGCGCTATTTGGCGTACCTGGCGACGCGCAGGTACTCCCGCAGGACCATCGCACGAAAGGCAGCCGCCATCAGGCGTTATTTCGCGTGGTTGCGCCGCCACGGGCTCGTCACGGTCGATCCTTCCCGGCGTCTGTCCGCCCCTGCAGGAGAGGCGCGCCTGCCGCGCGTGCTGACACCGTCGGAGCTGAATGCTCTTCTCGAACCGGCGCGCGATGGCGCACGAGCCAAGGTACCTGCGTCGGTCAACGCGAGAGACGATGCGCTGCTCGAGCTTCTCTACGGCAGCGGGCTGCGAGTCGCCGAGCTCTGCGGGCTCGGATTGGGCGATGTCGACCTGAAAGCTCGGTCGGTCACGGTCTGGGGAAAGGGTGGTAAGCAGCGTCGCGTGCCGTTGAGCCGTCCGGCCGCCGAGGCGATCGGCGGCTATGTCGCGTCCGGTCGCGGGGCGCTGGTGAACGGGTCGACTCCTCCAGGTTCGCTCTTCGTCAACCGTCGCGGCCGGCAGATGACTTCTCGCGACGTGCGCCGGGTCCTGGACCGGCGCTCACCGGTGCCGACGCATCCGCACGCGCTCCGCCACACATATGCGACTCATCTCGTTGACGGCGGGGCAGATCTGCGTGTCGTCCAGGAGCTGCTCGGTCACGCGAGCTTGAGGACGACAGAGATCTATACCCACGTTTCCACCGATCGACTGGTCGGGGCGTACCGAAGCGCGCACCCGAGGGCGTTATGACCCCGACTGGGACGGACCGCCTCCAGTCCGTGGAGGAGTTGTGGGCGGACTTCAAGTCGACCGCGGACCAGTCGGCGCGCGATCGACTGATCCTTCACTACTCGCCGCTCGTGAAGTACGTCGCCGGGCGTGTCGCCGCCGCGATGCCGAGTCACGTCGACTACTCCGACCTGGTGAGCTACGGAATCCTCGGGCTGATCGACGCCATAGAGAAGTTCGACCCTGGCAGAGCCATCAAGTTCGAGACTTACGGCGTGCCCCGTGTTCGCGGTGCCATCCTCGACGAGCTTCGGTCGATCGACTGGGTGCCGCGCTCGGTACGCGCGAAGGCACGGGCCGTCGACGCGGCACTCTCCAAGCTGGAAGGAAAGCTCGGTCGTTCTCCGACGGACCGGGAGCTCGCCGACGAGATGGACATGACTACGAGCGATCTCGACGACATCCTCCGCCAGACTTCACGGGCGGGGCTGCTGCAGCTCGACGACGTCCTGTTCCGCCAGGGGGGAAGCGGAGGCCAGACCCTCGGCGACACTTTGCAGGACAAAGGGGACGGCCCCGGTGCGACCATCGAGCTCGAAGAGACCCGGCGGCAACTCGCGAAAGCGATCCAGAGGTTGGACGATCGAGAGCGCAAGGTGCTCACGTTGTACTACTACGAGGGTTTGAACCTTGCCGAGATAGGCGAGATTCTCGGAGTGACCGAGAGCCGCGCCTGCCAGATCCACACCAAGGCCGTGCTCCATCTGAGGCAGCGCCTGCGCGACGAGCTCACCTGACGCCTCGCGCTCGGTGTCGCGGCGGGTGATGAAGCGGCTCTGCCGACCAGCTACCATTGCGGTGAGGCCCGATCGGGTCTCTTTCAAAGTACGTCCGGGCATGCCCGCGGTCGTCCTTCGGGGCGCGGTGCCGGGATTGACTCAACCGTCGGGAGGAGAATCGCGTGGCTGTAGTCACGATGAAGCAACTGCTGGAGGCCGGGGTGCATTTCGGCCACCAGACCCGTCGTTGGAACCCGAAGATGAAGCGCTTCATCTTCGGTGAGCGCAACGGCATTTACATCATCGACCTCAATCAGACCTTGGAGCGCGTAGACGCTGCTTACGCCTACGTGAGGGATCTCGTTGCCGGAGGTGGCGTGATCCTCTTTGTCGGCACGAAGAAGCAGACGCAGGATCCCGTGGCGGAGTTCGCAGTCGAATGTGGCATGCCCTATGTCAACCAGCGCTGGCTCGGAGGCATGCTGACCAACTTCCAGACCGTTGCAGGCCGCGTTCGCAAGCTCGTGGAGCTCGAGGCGTCGCGGGCGGCGGGCGACTTTGCCGCGATGCCGAAGAAGGAGGCGCTCTCGCACGAGCGCGAGCTCGAGAAGCTCGACCGGAACCTCGGCGGCCTCCGCCGGCTGGACCGGCCGCCAGATGCGATCTTCGTGATCGACACGAAGAAGGAGCACATCGCCGTCACCGAGGCGAACAAGCTGCACCTGCCGGTCGTGGCGGTTGTCGACACCAACTGTGACCCGGACGTGATCGACTACGTGATTCCCGGGAACGACGACGCCA
Source organism: uncultured Acidimicrobiaceae bacterium (assembly GCA_963807575.1). Classification (GTDB taxonomy): domain Bacteria; phylum Actinomycetota; class Acidimicrobiia; order Acidimicrobiales; family Bog-793; genus Fen-455. The sequence goes on along the minus strand of CAWECD010000010.1, from coordinate 64,797 downwards.
TTCGCGCCGGTCGGCTCATGTGCAGGGTGATCGCCGACGCCGTCGTCGAAGGCCGGTTCATTGCTTCGCGCCGCGCCACGGATGCGGCCAACAGGGCCCGCCGCGCGAGCCAGGAGCCCATTGTGCAAGCGGCCGCGCAGGTGATGACCGAGCCTGCAGCCCCTTCGAGGGCCGCTGAGATCGAAGTAGGGCCCATCGAGACCGTGGCCGAGGCGGCCTTGCCCAGCGAGCCCGTGCAGATCACCGAGGAGGTCGCCGAACAGGTACCGGTAGCGGATGCCGGAGCAGACCTGGCCGTGGTGGGCGAGGGTGGCGAGGGCGGCGCAGTCGGTGCCATCACACACGAGACGGCGGGAGAGGACCTGCCCGCCCCGGCTGCTGAGCCCGTCACGGAGGATTGAAGGAGATGGCAACGATCACCGCAAAGGACGTGCAGGCGCTCCGGAAGAAGACGGGCGCCGGGATCCTGGACTGCCGCCATGCGCTCGAAGAGGCCGAGGGCGACATGGACCAGGCCGAGCGCATCTTGCGCGAGAAGGGCATCATCAGCGCTTCAAAGCGTCAGCACCGCGAGCGCACAGAGGGAGCAGTCGCAGTAGTCGTCCATGGCGGTCACGCGCCGACCGGGGCGATCGTGATGCTTGAGTGCGAGACCGATTTCGTCGCGAAGTCGGCCGAGTTCGTCTCGCTCGTCGAGGAGCTCGCGAACGAGCTCGCCCTGAACGGTGAGAAAGGGCTCGCAGAGTGTGCGGACCGGATCGAGAACCTGAAGTTCATCTCGAAGGAGAACATCGCGCTCGGCCAGACCGTCCGCTTTGAGGCCTCTGAGTCCGCCATCATCGGCAGCTACCGGCACTTGCAGAACGGTCGGGGAGTGAACGCCGTTCTCGTGGAAACAATCGGAGCCGACGAGACGCTGGCTCACAACGTCGCTCTCCACATCGCGTTCGCCCGTCCGGAGTACATACGGCGTGAGGATGTGCCTGCCGAGCAGATCGACGACGTGCGCCAGACCGCGGCGGCGATTGTACGCAACGAGGGCAAACCGCCCGCTGCTCTGGACAAGATCGTCGAGGGTCGGCTCCAGGGCTGGTACAAAGAGCGCGTCCTGCTCGACCAACCCTTTGTGCGCGACGAGCAGTGCACGATCGGGCAGCTGCTCGGCGGTGCGCAGCTGGTTCGTTTTGCTCAAGTCGTCGTCGGCTCGTGAGCGGGGAGGCGCGGCACTTGTGACCGAAGTGGCGCTCGACCAGGCTCGGGGAGCTCGACCTCGGTGGCACCGGGTTGTGTTGAAGCTGTCCGGGGAAGCCCTGGCAAGCTCGTTGTCCGACGAGACCATTGACGCGTCGACTGTGGGGCGCCTCGCCAAGGAGATCGGCGCCGCCCAGAGCGAGCTGGACATTCAGATCGCGGTCGTCGTCGGTGGCGGCAACATCTGGCGAGGCACCACGGGGGCCGGCCAGGGAATGGACCGTGCGACATCGGACATCATGGGCATGCTCGGCACGGTCATCAACGCCCTCGCGTTGCAGGATGCGCTCGAACGAGTTGGCTGCCCGACCCGGGTGTTGTCGGCCATTCACATGGCCGAGGTCTGCGAGCCCTACATACGGCGTCGCGCCATCCGGCACCTGGAGAAGGGTCGCGTCGTCATCTTCGCAGCCGGGATGGGGAACCCCTACTTCACGACGGATACTCCTGCCGCGTTGCGGGCTGCCGAGATCGAGGCTGACGCGATCTTGAAAGGCACCCACTCCGGGGTGGACGGGGTCTACAGCTCCGATCCCCGCAGCGATGCGACCGCGACCCGTTACGAGGAGATCGGGTTCCTGGAGGTCGTGTCCAGAGACCTGCGGGTCATGGATCACACCGCCGTCACGTTCTGCCGGGACAACGGGATCCCGATCCTCGTCTTCGATCTGATGCAAGAAGGCAACATTCGAGCTGCTCTGGTGGGCGAGCGGATAGGTACGCTGATCAGGTGACTGACGACGCGCTCATTGAGGCTGCGCTCGCCGACAGCGGTGAGCGTATGCACAAGGTGGTCGAACACACCAAGGCCGACTTTGCGATGGTTCGGACCGGCCGGGCGTCACCGGCACTGGTCGAGAAGCTCAAAGTGGACTACTACGGCAGCGAGGTCCCCTTGCAGCAGATCGCGGGATTCAGTGTGCCCGAGCCCCGCGTCCTGGTTGTCAACCCGTACGACAAGGGTGCGATGAAGGCCGTCGAGAGGGCGCTGATCAGCTCCGACCTCGGCATCAACCCGTCCAACGACGGGCAGGTGTTCAGGCTGGTGTTCCCGGAGCTCAACGAGGAGCGGCGCAAGGAGTTCGTGAAGGTCGTCAAGCATCGGGCCGAGGAAGGACGAATCGCCGTGCGCAACGTCCGCCGTGCAACTCGGCACGACCTGGAAGCGCTGGAGCGGGAGGGCGACATCTCTTCGGATGACCTCGAACGCGCCGAGAAGGAGCTGGAGAGCCTGACCCACGACCAGATCGCGGAGATCGACAGGCTGTTGAGCCACAAGGAACGGGAGTTGCTCGAGCTCTGAGCATCGGCGGTCCGGCACCTAGCCGTCGCCGCGCCGGGGTCCTTTGATGGCGTCGCACCCGAAACGATGCCGGCGACACCGGAGGAACCTGCGAGGGAGGAATTTTGGAGGACGGACAGGAGCCTCAAGGGACCGGCGAGCCGGTCACCGAACGGGCTCGGATTGCCGGCGTCGAGGCCGGGATCGCGGCCGGGTTGGTGTCGCCGACCCAAGCAGTGGCGCGGCCACAATCCGAGCCGGCCGAGGACCCGTCCGCGTCGGTGAGCTCAGACCAAGCACCGAAAGCCACCGGCGCGACGTCAGGGGACGAAGTTCTTGCCTCGTTCGAGCTGCCTGACTGGACAGACCCGCCCACCTTGCAGGTTCCCCGCGTGCTGTTGGACCTTGAGCAGGAGGCAGCGCTGGAGCGGGGAGGCCCGCTGCGCACACCGCCTGGGGGGCCGGTGTGGCGCGAGCGTCAGGAGGACTGGAACGACAGCGACGCTGTTCTCGCCGACCTCGCAAATGCCGGCTTCGGTGTGACGGCCTCAGAGGAGTCGTCTTCAGACGATCCCTTTGCCTACGACTTCCTCGACGACGCCGGCGGGGCTTTCGGGACGGCGCGCAACGCGGTCCCCGACGCCGCGACGCAGCCACCACGTTCCACGGACGCGCTCGCACCGGTCGCCGAAGGGGAAGTGCCCCTGGTTGATGAGCCCGACTCGTCCGGCCCGGCGCAGGCGAACCGCGCTGTGGCAGATCGCGCGGAGGACTCCGACAGTGCCACGCCGGCGCCCATCCGGCGCCGGCGCCACGTCGCGCGCCGAGCCCGCCTTCGGGCACAGCGATCGGGCTTGGTCACGAAGGCCGGGAACGACACGGCTTCACGTAACCCGGTCGTCGCCACCGTCACGGGCATCGTGCTCGCCGCGGCGCTGCTGCTCTGCTTCCTTGCCGGGCCCCCTGTGGTCCTGGCTCTGGTAGTGGTGGCAGTGACGCTCGCGACTGCTGAGCTCTTCAACTCGTTGCGCCTCGGCGGGTATCGACCGGCGACCCTGCTGGGCTTAGTGGCCGTGCCGGGAGTGATCATCGCGGCCTACTTCGAAGGGCCGGACGCGATCCCGCTTGCCTTCGTGATCTTCATCGTGGTCGCGATGATCTGGTACCTCGCTGGGATCACGCGCCGTTCGCCGCTCACCAACCTCTCCGTCACCGTTTTCGCCTTCGGCTGGACGGGAGTGCTGGCCTCATTCGCCGGGCTCCTGGTCGACCCGCGGATCTTCCCGAATCGTCACGGGATCGCGTTCATGCTGGGAGCGATCATTGCCGCGGCTGGTTACGACGTCGGCGGCTATGTGGTCGGCAGCCGCTTTGGAAGGCACAGGCTCGCCCCGTTGGTCAGTCCGAACAAGACCTGGGAGGGCCTGGTGGGCGGTTGTGTAGTCGCGATCGCGGCCTCGACAGGGATAACGAGCCAGATCCACCCCTGGCACGTCGGCACCGCTTTCCTGCTGGGCCTCATCGTCGCGGTGGTGGCACCCTGTGGCGACCTCGTCGAGTCCATGGTCAAACGCGACCTCGGTGTGAAGGACATGGGGTCCCTCCTGCCCGGCCACGGCGGGATGCTGGACCGGATCGACGCATTGCTGTTCGTCCTCCCAGCCGCCTACTACTTCGTTCGCCTGGCTCACGTGTGATGACGGTGATCCGGGACCAGCCAACGCCGGTCCAGGCCGCCGTTGCCGGGCGTCGAGGCGACGCGCGGCGGCGGGTTGCCGTCGTCGGTTCGACCGGTTCGATCGGTACCCAGACCCTCGACGTGCTCCGGTCAGCCCCGGACCGTTTCGTCGTCAGCGCGCTCGGCGCGGCCAGGTCGGTCGATCTGCTCGCGGCACAAGCCGAGGAGTTCCGCCCTGGGGTCGTGGCGATCGCCGAAAGCGCGTTCGAACGAAGGCTCGCCGGGTTGCTGCCTGCCGGGATCGAGCTGCGCGCTGGTCCGGGGGCCCTGTCCTCGCTCGTGGAGACCGCCGACGTGGTCCTGAACGCCGTCGTCGGGTTCGCCGGCCTCGGGGTTACCGTCGCGGCGCTGCGGGCAGGACGCCGGCTCGCTCTCGCCAACAAGGAGTCGCTTGTGGCCGGGGCGCCCGTGGTCCAGCGCGCCCGCTCGAGTGTCGGGGCCGAGCTAGTACCGGTCGACTCCGAGCACGGTGCCATATACCAGTGCCTTGCCTGCGGCCGTCCCGAGGCCGTCGCCAGAGTGGTGATCACCGCAAGTGGAGGACCGTTTCGGGGCAGGACCGCGGCCGAACTTGCATCGGTGACGGTGGCCGACGCCCTCGCCCATCCGACGTGGCGGATGGGGCCGAAGATCACCATCGACTCCTCGACGCTCATGAACAAGGGGCTCGAGGTAATCGAGGCGCGCGAACTTTTCGGCATCGACTATGACCGCATCGAGGTTGTGGTTCACCCCCAGTCGATCGTGCACTCCATGGTGGAGTTCTGTGACGGGACGACCATCGCCCAGCTCTCGGTTCCCGACATGCGCCTGCCGATCGGCTACGCGCTCGGATACCCGGACCGTCTCGCTCAGCCGTATGGCTCACTCGATTTCACCGCCCCGGTCCACCTCGAGTTCGAGCCGCCGGACCTGGTCAGTTTCCCCTGCCTCCAGCTCGCCTATGAGGCAGGCCGCGCGGGTGGCAGTGCGCCGGCGTGGCTGAATGCCGCCAACGAAGTTGCCGTGGCGGCCTTCCTGGGCGGGCGCATTCGCTGGGCAGCGATCGCCGAGGTCGTGGCCGAGACGCTCGAGGCCCACGAGCCCACGGACCTTGTGAAGGTAGAGGACGTTCTGGAGGCCGACGCGCTCGCGCGGGTGCGGGCCAGGCGTGCAGTTGACCTCCGTGAGCACACGGCGTGACGACCCAATAGGGCCAAGAGGCGAGAGACTTGCGGTGATGGACGACGCTTCAGGCGCTGGCGCGCCGCCCGGGCCTCAGCTGAGGTCGGCCGGGCTCGGGCCGTTGTTGAGGCTGGGCGCGGTAGTGGCCGCCGGCATTGTCCTCGCGATCGCGTTCAACTCGTTGGCGGTCCTGGTCGTGGTGCTCGCGCTCGTGGCCATGATCATGCTCCATGAGCTCGGCCACTTCGCCACCGCGAAGTGGAGCGGCATGAAGGTCACGGAGTACTTCCTGGGCTTCGGGCCGAGGCTTTGGTCGATACGCCGGGGCGAGACCGAATACGGCGTAAAGGCGATCCCAGCCGGCGGCTACGTCCGGATCGTCGGCATGACGATGCTCGAGGAGGTCGACCCGTCCGACGAGGCGCGCAGCTATCGCCAGGCGTCCTTCCCCCGGCGTCTCCTGGTTGCATTCGCAGGGTCGGGCATGCACGTGATCCTCGCGTTCGTGCTGTTGTTCTCGCTCTACGCCATCTCGGGGGCACCGACTGCGACGTCGCCGACGATCGCGAGCCTCGGTCGGTTCACCAAGGGCCCCAGCCCGGCACAACGCGCCGGGCTGAGGCCCGGTGACGTGATCGTGGCCGTCGACGGGCACAGGGTCACAGGTCTGGACTCGCTCATAGCCTTCGTGAACAAGCACCCCGGCAACGCGCTCAGCTTTGTCGTGGGCCGCAACGGTCACGACTTGACCCTGCGGGTCACGCCGGTGGACGGTCGCCACGTCGTAGAGGAGATCGGCGGCCAACGTGTCCAGGCCGCGAGCCCCTCAGGCCCGCCAAAGGGCGTCATCGGTGTCGAGCTCACCAATGTGCGCAACGTGGCGGTCGGACCGTTCAGCGCGGTGGGCCGTGCCGGCTCGCAGCTCGGTTCCATGTTCGGTCAGACATTCAGCGGGCTGGCCCAGGTCTTCTCCCTGCACGGCCTCAGCAATTTTGCCCATCAGGTCGCAACGGCCGGCAACAGCCAGTCCTCTGCCACTTCGGGAGCGTCCGCAAACGGGTCAAATGGGGGGACGATCCTGTCGATCGTCGGTGCAGTCCAGATCGGCGCCCAAGCCGCCAGGCAAGACGTCGCCGCGCTCTTGTACTTGCTCGCCGCGATCAACCTGTTCGTCGGCATCGTGAACCTTTTCCCCATGCTGCCCCTTGACGGGGGTCATGTGGCGATCGCCGTCTACGAGCGGGCCCGTTCCCGAAAGGGTCGCAGCTACCACGCGGACGTCGCCAAGCTCATGCCGGTCGCCTATCTCTTCCTGCTCTTTGTCGTGATCGTCGGGCTCGGCGCCCTCTACATGAACATCGTCAACCCGGCGCACCTGCCCGGAGGCTGATAACCCGCCGCCCAAATGGGCGCGGCGGTCGACTGACCAGTTGACCGCCCGGGACGACCGAGGCCCGCGACGGCACCCCACTATGCTGGCGATCGATGGCCACGACAGGCGCGAGGTTGGCCGAACGGCGCAGAACTCGCCAGATAAAGGTGGGAAAGGTTCCCGTTGGTGGTGGCGCGCCCGTGTCAGTGCAGTCGATGACCGTGACGAAGACCGCGGACGCAGAGGCGACCCTCGCCCAGGTGTACGCGCTCGCCGCCGCCGGCGCGGACATCGTGCGATGCACGTGCAACGAGCAAGAGGCGGCCGAGGGCCTGGCGATCATCGTCCCACGTTCGCCGGTGCCGATCGTGGCCGATGTCCACTTCCACTACGAGATGGCGCTCGCGGCTCTCGAGGCCGGAGTTCATGGGCTGCGGCTGAACCCGGGCAATCTCCGCAAGCCCGAGGAGATCAAGCTTGTCGCCTCTGAAGCGCGTGACCGTGGCGTCCCGATCCGCATCGGCGTGAACGCCGGGTCTCTGCATCCCCGCCTGTACGACAAGTACGGCGGCGCCACGCCGGAGGCGCTCGTCGAGTCCGCACAGATGGAGCTCGCCTACTTCGACGAGGTCGGTTTCGACGACGTGAAGATCTCCGTGAAGGCATCCAACGTGCCGCTCATGATCGAGGCCTACCGGCTGGCGTCGGAGACCTTCGATCACCCGCTTCACCTTGGCGTCACAGAGGCAGGTCCTCCTCCCGCCGGCTTGATAAAGGGCACGGCAGGGATCGCGACCCTCCTCGCCGAGGGCATCGGCGACACGATCCGCTACTCGCTCACTGCCGACCCTGTTCAGGAAGCACGGGCCGGTCGCCAGTTGCTCGAAGCCCTCGGGCTTCGCGAGCGCAAGGGCCTGGACCTCATAGCGTGCCCGTCCTGCGGCCGTGCCGAGATCGACGTGATCGAGATAGCGCGCAAGGTCCAAGAGGCATTGGAGTCCCGCTCGCTGCCTCTTCAGGTGGCGGTGATGGGCTGCGTGGTCAACGGGCCAGGAGAGGCCCGCGAGGCCGATCTCGGCATTGCAGCTGGGCGCCACAAGGGGCACTTGTTCATCAAGGGCAAGATTGTGCGAGTCGTGCCCGAGGATGAGATGGTCGAGGCCCTTGTCGCCGAAGCGGAGAAGCTGGTCGCCGAAGGCATCGAGGCGCGCCTGGCGGCCGCGGACGCGGGCGCCGAGCGGGAAGCGGAGGAGGACCGCAAGGCGCTCTTCGAGACCAAAGGTGGCGATGTCAACCATTCTGGCGAGCGGATCGAGATGATCCGCAGGACGATCGCGCACGAGCAGGAGCCCCACCCCCTCAGCGGCTGACAGCCGCGCCCAGATGCGCGCCCGAGGCGAGGGATATCCCAAAGATGACCGACTTCGAGCTTCGACCAATCGGTGAACACGAGATCTATGCCTTCGCCTCTTGCCAGGCGTCGGCCTTCGGCGGTCGGTACACGCCCGACAAGCTCGAGAGCCTGGCGGAGGAGCTGCAACTCGACCGATCGCTGGCGGTGTTCGAAGGTGGAGGCCTAGTCGCCACGGCCAGCTCATACCTGGTCCGGTTGACGCTGCCGGGCCTCATTCGCTGCGAAGTCGCGGCGGTCACAGACGTCTCGGTGGCTCCGACGCACCGCCGCCGTGGGATGCTCACCTCCATGATGCGGCGGCAGCTCGACGACCTACGGTCGAGCAATGAAGCCGTGGCGGTGCTCGTGGCCAGCGAGGGAGGGATCTACGGACGCTACGGATACGGCCCCGCGACCTTCGGAGCGCGCTATGTGGTCGACAAGCGGCACGCCCGGCTACTGGCGCCGTTCACAGCACCGTGCGGATCGAGCCCGAGCGGCGGCTCGGGCTCGATCCGGCTCGTCGAGCTGGCTCAGGCGGCCGAAGCGCTCCCCGCGGTCCACGACGCGTACGTGCCGACGCGGGTCGGTGAGCTCGACCGCCCGCACGGCGAGTGGGCGGACCTGCTGGGGAACCCGAACGGTGCAGGCGAGGACGCGAGACACCGGTTCTACGCGTGCTACGAGCAAGCAGGCCGCATCGACGGGTACGCCGTCTATCGCGTGGCCCCGATGGACCCTTTGGACCATTGGCGCCGGGCCGTGTTCCTAGAGGAGCTGTGCTCGCTGAGCGACGAGAGCTACCAGGCTTTGTGGCGTTTCTTGCTCGGCATCGACCTCACCGAGGAGCTGCGCACCCGCGGCCGCCCCGTTGACGAGCCTCTGCGATACTTCCTCGAGGACCCACGCCACCTTCGCACCACAAGCTGGGGCGATCGCACCTGGGTCCGCCTGGTGGACGTCGCGGGCTCGCTCGCCCGGCGTCGCTACGAGGAGGAGGATACCCTCGTGATCGAGGTGAGGGACCCGTTCTGCCTATGGAACGACGGGTGCTTCCGTCTCTCGGTCGACGGCGAAGGGGTTGGGACCGCAGAGCGCGTCGAAGCTGCACCCGACCTTGTGCTCCCGGTGGAGGCGTTGGGTGCGTCGTATCTCGGAGGCGTCCCGTTCGTCGGCATGGCAGAAGTCGGGCGGATTGCGGAGTGCACCCAGGGCGCAGCGCGACGCGCCGACCGGATGTTCAGTGCTCGGCGCCCGCCGTTCTGCACGACGAACTTCTGACGCGAACACACAGCGGGCCCACCGAGACGGGCGACCGCACCGCCCACGGCGCGTGTCGGCAGGGGACCCGAGGGCGGCGAAACAACACTCGGCCGCCGGTCCTCAGATTCTCTCCAACTGCACGATCTGAGCTCGTGGCGCCACGCTGGAAACGAGCTCGGAGAGGTGGGGGTGGCAGGTCATGAACAGCACCTGATGGTGCTCGGCGGTCTCGGCGAGCGCCTTCGCGACCGCCACGGCACGCCCGGGGTCGAAGTTCACCAGCACATCGTCGAGGATGAGCGGCAGGGCCTCTGAGCGTTCGGCAAAGGTTTCCGCCAGCCCGAGCCGCAGGCAGAGGTATAGCTGTTCCACGCTGCCCCGGCTCAAGTTGCTGGCATCGATCTCGGCTCCAGACGAGGAGAGGACCCTGATGGTCTCGCGAGCGCCTTCGTCGCCGACAGAGGGAAGCAAGCGCGTGTAGCGACCCTCGGTCACCTTTGCGAAGCGATCACCTGCACGAGCGAGCACGACGGGCTGGTGCTCCTGCTCATGTCGGTGCAGGGTCCTCTCGAGGAGCAGCCGGGCACATCCGAGGGTGGCCCAGGACCGGAGCACCTCGTCGAGATCCTGCTCGAGCGCGAGTCGTGTCTGCTCGAGCTCTGCCACCCGGGCCGAGCCGGCGACATCGCGCAGCGCGTTCGACGCGTCCTGGTGCGCTCGCACCAGCTGCTCGAGACGGTGACGAGCATCTGCGCGCTGAGGCGCGAGCCCCGCTTGCTCCTCGGTCCAGGCGAGAACCTCTCCGGTCTCGAGCTCGGCCCTCAGACGCTGGGCTTGAGGGCCGAGACCGAACGCGCGCTCCAGTTCGGCGCCGGCTTGCTCGACCACTTGCAGCAGAGATGCTCTCGTCGCCCGATGCTCGACCACTTCCTCCAGTGAGGTGCACAGCTCGTCGAGTGCGCCTTCCGGGTCAACTTCGAGCGACTTGGCGTGACCGCCGAGCTCGCAAAGCCCGGCTGACAGCCTGCCGAGACGGGAGTCGAACAAAGAGACTTCCGCGCGCAGCTGATCGATCTTGGCATCGACGCGATCGAGGGCGCCGAGGTCCTTCCAAGCCGCCTGGAGTGCAGTGAGGCTCTCGAGGACGCCTTCGGGCGACAGCGCCGGCGCGAGCCCGCGCGCGACCTTCCACGCGGCGAACCCGGCACGTTCGGCTTCGAGCCTTTCCGATGCCCGCTCCAGTGACTCATGGGCCGCCTTGTGCCGCTGCCGCGCTGCGGTCGTCCGGCGCCGGTCATCCTCGAGCGAGCGCTCGAGGGCTCGGGCCGCTTCAATGGCTTCTGCCGCCGTCTCGACGTCAGAATCACTCGGCGCGTCGGGCAGGCCAAGCGCGGTCGCGAGCTCGGCCACGCGCGCGACGACGCGTTCGCTGGTCGCCCATGCCCCGGTCTCGTCTTTGGGCGCTGTGACCCCGAGCCGGTGACGTGCTTGGATCGCGACGGCCAAGAGAAGGCACCCGGCGGCCGCGAGAACGGCGCAGGCGATGCGCAGCGGCACACCTGTTGCAAGGGCGGCGGCGGTCGACAGCCCGACGATTGCGAAGGCGGCCAGCGCCATCGAAACGCCGCTCGCAGACCAGAGGGCGCCGGCCGAAGCACCTGCTCGGCGCCCGCTCGCTTGCTGTTGCGCGTTCAGAAGGCGGAGCTCGGCGAGGTTCTTGCGCAGCTCGCTCACGAGTCTGGCCTGCAGATCGGGCCCCGCCTCTGGTGCCGCCGGAGCCACGGTCGCCGCCTCGGTGTCCGGATCGGGAAGGTAAGCGAGCTCTGGGGCGGCGTCGGCCTCCTCCGCCAGTGCGGCGGCCGTGCGCCGGCTCGCCTCGAGCTCCCCGAGCGAAGCTCTGAACCGCCGCGCCTCGTCGATGAGCCCGATCCATCCGTCAGTGGTGCGAACACGGTCACGATCCCAGCCGGGCCCGAGCGAGCCCATTGCTGCTTGGATGGACTGCTCGATCCCGCCCCGTTGGTTGCACAGGTCAACAAGCTGACCGACACGCTCGAGGTGGCCGGAGCACGCCGATCTGAGTGACTGCAGCTCGGCGGCTTGAGTCTCGAGCCATGCAGCCAGCGGCGTGGGCTCCTCCCAGGAAGCAAGGCGCTGCTCGGCGGTCGTCTTGCGTTCGCGCACGTCCCACAGGCGGACCAGCAAGTCGAGGTCCCGCGTCCGGCGGTCGTTCCGATCGACTTCTTCGCGCGCTTGGGCGACCTCGCGTTCGAGTCGCAACAGCTCAGCGCGTCGTGCGGGATAACCGGCGGCTTCGCGGCCTGCTTCGGCGCGGTTGTGGCGGACGTCCTCGAGTTGGGCCAGCAGACGGTTGGCCTGAGCGTCGCCTTGCCTCAAGCGAGCCAGCTCGAGGCGCTGGCGCTGAAGACTGCCCATCGCCCGGGCCGCGGACCGGCGCTGACCCACGATGCTGGCGGAGAAGAGCAGCTCCCTCACGTCGTCTCTGGCCACGGACTCCGCGCTTGCGAGCTCGGTCAGGTCAACGGCGAACACTGCGCGAAAAAGCGCCTCGTCGGCGCCACCGAGTGCCCTGCGAAGGTCCTCTTCGGACGCCGAACCTCCATCGGGGCGTCGGATGCTGACGAGCTTGTGCGGAGCGGCATAGCGCTCGACTCGCCACTGCCGGTCATTGCCGCACTCGTTGTCGCGGCCCTCGGCCAGTGTGAGCCGGCCACCGTGGCGCCCGCCCCGCACGGGCGCGCGGAATCGGGGATTGTCGCGGCGGCCGGGAAAGCCGAACAGCATTGCGGTGAGGAAGTCGAGCAGCGTCGACTTTCCGGCTTCGTTCGGTCCGCTCACTATCACCAGGCCAGGGGAGAGGTCGTCGACCGTGAGGTCGGCCAACCCCCCGAAGCCGTCGACGTGGAACCCGGTGATGCGCATGGCGACGGGGCCGTCTCAGTGCCTGTCGCCTTCGAGCTCGCCGAGCGCGAGCACAAGGGCCCGATCGACGAGCTCGACCGGCGACAAGCTCGGTGATCTCAGTAGTTGTTCGAGGGCGCGCCGGGCTCGAAGTGGGCCGGGCAGCCCTTCGGAGAGCTCGGCCGCGAGCGCATCCACTGCGCCGCCATCTGCTGCCAGGCCGAGGCTCAGCTGGTCTGCAAGCGCGATCAGATCGGCGGCGAAGTCCGATCCGGATCGCGCCGCGTCGAGGTCGAGTGGCGGACGAGACCGGTCGTCGATGGACGCCCACCAGCAGAAAGGCTGATCGTCGGCGAAGTCGTCCCGCAACGCGATCAACAGGTCCTCCAACGTTCCCGGGCGGCGGAGGTCGAAGTGCAGCTCGCCCTGGCCCACCAGCTGTCCGCGGAGCACCAGTGAGCGCCCGTCGCCAGACGCGAGCCGGTCCCGCGAGGCGCTGGCGAGTCGGCCGCGCAGCTCGGCGAGATCGTCGACCTCGCCTATGTCGAGCTCGACCAACTCAAAGCGCACGACATCGCAGGCGACCGGTTCGATCTCTGCAACACGCCCAGCGCTGAGATGAACGACCACCGCACCCTTGGGTCCTCGCTCGCTCAGCTTGGGGCTGCGAGCCTGGAGGTTGCCTGGGTAGACGACCCAGGGCTCATCGGATCCCTTGTGGCCCGAAAGGACCATTCGAGTGTGGACATGGCCGAGGGCCCAGTAGTCGAGACCGATGCTTCGCAGGTCCTCGAGCGTGCACGGGCTGTAGTCGTCGTAGCCGGAGGCCGCACCTTGCACGTTGCAGTGAAGGACGCCGACTTGGACGCCGGGCCCCGCGTCACGAACGAACCTCAGTGCCAGGTTCTCGCGTTCGCTGCGCTGGGCGAAGCTGATGCCTTGCACCGTCGCGAGCGCGATCCCGTCGATCTCGACAGGCACCGCCTTGACGGTTCCGGTGCCGAAGACCGTGACGTGGTCGGGCCACGGACCGCTAAGAGCGGACCATCCGGTCTCGACCGGGTCGTGGTTGCCGTGCACTACGAAGCTGGCGATGCCGGCGGCCGACAGGCGGGCGAGACCGTCGCGGAACCGCAGCTGTGCCCGAAGCCCCCGTTCGGGCCCGTCATAGATGTCGCCGGCGACCACGAGGAAGGCCACGTGCCGCTCCAGGCACAACTCGACGAGGGAGTCGAACGCCTGAAGCGAGGCCTCACGAAGCTGCTCGGCCACGTGTGGGGCCGTCGAGCCGATCCCTTTGAACGGTGTATCAAGATGCAGGTCGGCCGCGTGGACGAAACTGAAGTCAGGAGTCCGCGAGATGTCGTCCATCAAAGCGAGGCTACCTGGAGGGTGTATCGCCAGCTGGTGATCCCTTCCGACACGAATGTGAGGACGGGAGCGACATGACAGATCGGACAGGCGGCGACGTTGTCGTGGAGGTGCTCGCGCAGTCGGGAGTCGATGTTGTCTTCGGTATCCCGAGTGTTCACAACCTCCCGATCTATGACGCGATCAGGCGTGACGGCCGGATTCGCGCGATCAGCGTCCGGCACGAGCAAGGTGCCGTCGGCGCCGCCGACGGGTTCGCGTGGACGACCGGCCGGCTCGGCGTGTGCCTGACCTCGACTGGTCCGGGGGCGGCGAACGCCATGGGGGGCCAGCTCGAGGCCCGCCTGTCGTCCTCGCCTGTCCTGCACCTGACAGGTCAGATCGAGAGCCGATTCCTGGGCAAGGGTCGGGGCTTCATCCACGAGGTTCCTGACCAGCTGGGCATGATGGTGCCGCTGTCAAAAGCCTGTCACCGGCCCCCGTCGCCAGACGGTATCGGCGTCACTGTCGCGCAAGCTGTCGTGGAGGCGATGACATGTTGTCGCGGGCCGGTGTCGGTGGAGATACCCATCGACTTCCAGTACGCGTCGAGTGCGCTGGAGGTGGAACTGGCCCAGTTCGCGGCCTTACCCGCGTCGCAGCGCGAGCCCGACGGTGCCGATGTCAGCCGCGTGTCCGAGATCATCGCGGGATCCCGGCGGCCCCTCGTGTGGGCGGGCGGCGGAGTCGTCGCCGCCGGCGCCGTCGACGAGGTGCGGCTGCTCGTGCGTCGCCTGGGTGCCGGGCTGCTGACCAGCCCTAACGGGCGTGGGGTCCTTCCCGAGGACAACCCTTTGTGCATCGGCAATCTCCCGTGGGACCCCGACGTGAGAGCCCTGTGCCGCGAGTCGGACCTGCTCGTTGCAATCGGGACGCGCTTCCAGGGGCCCAACACGGAGAACTGGCAGATGGAGCTGCCTGCGCGGCTCGTGCAACTGGACGTCGACCCTGCCGTGCCAGGTCGGAACTACCCGGTGCAGGCCGCGGTGGTGGGAGACGCGAAGCTGTCCACTGCAGCTGTGCTGGAGGAGCTCGACCGCATCAACGCACCGCAGGTCCTGGCGGAGCCCCTGTGGGCCGACCGTGTCGCGGTTGCCACCAAGTTGGGTCGGGAACGGCTGCGGGGCACGCTCGGGCCGCAGGTCGGCCTACTTGACGCATTGGCCCGCTGCCTCGATCCTGGCACCGTGGTCGTGAAGGACTCGACCATCCCCGCTTACACCTGGGGCAACCGGCTCTTGCCGGTGCTGGCACCCCGCACTTCGATCATGCCGAACAGTTTCGCGATCGGGCTCGGGCTGCCGCACGCAATCGGCGCCGCCGTCGGTTCGCAGCCGCAGCCGGTCGTTCTTATCGTGGGTGACGGCGGTTTCCTGCTCTCGGCGACCGAGCTCGCGACCGTCGCACAGGAGGAGCTTGCGATCGTGGTCCTGGTCTTCGTCGACGGTGGCTACGGGATACTCCGCAACATCCAGGCAAGCCAGTACGGGCCTGGAGACGGGCTCATCGGTGTCGATCTGGGGCGTCCCGACTTCTGCGGCCTCGCGGCGGCGTTCGGGATCCGGGCCGAGCGCGTCAAGTCGATCGGCGCCTACGCGACGGCGGTCAAGCGGGCGCTCGCGGACCGGAGACCCTGTCTGGTGGAGGTCGACCTCGACGCGATCGGCCCGATGAAGGTGAGCTACACGGGCACCTCGAAGCTGCCCAAGCGGAGCTAGCCCAACCGTCCAATGACACGGTTGAGGGCGTCGCAGCCTGCATCGACCTCCTCGGAGGTCATCGACAATGCCGGCCGGAGCCGGAGCGAGCGCTCGCCACAGCCGAAAGCTATGACGTGCTCCTCACGCCATAAGGTGGCGAGCACGGCGCTTCGCAGCTCGCGCGTCGCAAGGTCGATCGCAGCGACCAAGCCGCGCCCGCGAGCGTTGGAGACAGCCTTGGGCCAGGCCTGCTCGAGCTCCACCAACCTCGCGAGGAGATGCCGGCCGACCTTGGCGGCGTTCGCGATGGCACCGGTCTGTTCGACGAGCTCGAGCAGGCGCCGGGAGCGCACCATGTCGGTGAGATTGCCGGCCCAGGTCGAGTCGACCCGGCCGGCGGTGCAGAACACGTTCTGGGCCACCTCGTCCACACGCCGGCCGGCCATGACGCCGCCGAGCTGGACCTTCTTGCCGAAGGCCACGAGGTCCGGAGAGAGCCCTAGCTGCTGGTAGCACCATGGCGAGCCCGTCGCCCCGGCTCCGGTCTGCACCTCGTCGATCACGAACAGGGCGTCGTATTGATGGCAGAGATCCTGGATGGCGAGCAGGAACTCCGACCGCAGGTGGCGGTCGCCGCCCTCGCATTGAATGGGCTCGGCGATGAAGCAGGCGATGTCATGGGGGTGCGCCTCGAACGCGGCCCTGGCTTCGGCAAGAGCCAGCTCCTCGGCGGCTTCGACCTCGGCCAGGTGGGCCTCGAGTGGGTGCGGTACGGCGGGGGAGGAGATCCTCGGCCAGTCGAACTTCGGGTAGCGGTCGGTCTTGACCGGGTCGGTGTTGGTCAAAGAGAGGGTGTAGCCGCTGCGGCCGTGGAAGGCGTGCCTCAGGTGCAGGACTCTGGTGCCGAGCTCGCTCGAGCGCCCAGCTGCCTCGTTGCGCCGTGACTTCCAGTCGAACGCGCACTTGAGGGTGTTCTCGACAGCGAGCGCGCCGCCCTCGATAAGGAACAGATGGGGCAGTGCCGGGTCCCCGAGCACGCGTTCGAAGGTGGCGACGAACTCGGCGAGGGCGACCGTCGGCACTTCGGCGTTCGCAGGCTTGTTCAAAGCGGCCTCGAAGAGCTCGTCGCGCGTGTTCGCATCGTCGAAGAGCCCGGGAGGGTTCATCCCGAGGGGGGCCGAGCCGAAGAAGGTGTAGAAGTCAAGGTATTCGGAGCCGTCCCTCGCGTCCACGAGCCGTGTCCCGCGACTCTTCACGAGGTCGAGCACGATGGGAAAGCCGTCCACGAGCATGTGCTCGGCGAGCCGGGCGTGAACCTCGTCAGGCGCGATATGGCACTGATCTTGGGTCGTTTTCATTGCCGGAGCGTATCGCTACTACGCTTTTCAGAAACACAACCGCTGAGGAGACTTGCGATGACCTTCGAGCTCAGCTCGTTGATCGAGGCCCGCCAGGGTGAGAACTTCCGCCTCCACAGTGAGTACCTGAACCCCCAGCTCGTGAGGGTGCTGAAGACCCTCGGCTTCGACCGCTTCTATGTCAGGGGGGAAGGCTCTTACCTGTACGACCGCAAGGGCGAGCGCTATCTCGACTTCCTGGCCGGGTTCGGCGTCTTCGCGCTCGGACGCGGGCACCCGGTGTTGAAAAAGGCGTTGCACGAGGCGCTCGACATGGACCTCCCGAACCTGGTTCAGCTCGACGCGGCGCTGCTGCCAGGATTGCTCGCCGAGGCGTTGGTGGCGAGAACACATGACGGTATCCAGAGGTGTTTCTTCTCGAACTCGGGAGCAGAGGCGATCGAGGCGGCCATCAAGTTCTCGAGATACGCGACCAAGCGGCCCCGCATCCTCCACGCCGATCATGGGTTTCACGGCCTCAGCATGGGGGCGTTGTCGCTCAATGGAGGCAAGGAGTTCCGCGAGGGATTCGGCGCACTTTTGCCCGGCTGCTGCGAGGTGCCCTTCGGGGACATCGGCCCGCTCGAGCGCGAGATACAGCGTGACGACGTCGCGGCGCTGGTGCTGGAGATCATCCAGGGCAAAGGCGTGAATCTCGCCACGGACGAGTACTGGGCGGATGCCGCCGAGCTGTGCCGCAAGCACGGGACTCTTCTTGTCATCGACGAGGTTCAGACTGGCCTCGGCAGGACCGGCAAGCTCTGGGCCCATGAGCATTACGGCTTGCGGCCCGACATGATCACCGTGTCGAAGGCGCTGTCGGGAGGCTATATCCCCGTCGGGGCGATGATGTGCTCGGCAGAGATCTTCGACCGTGTCTACTCGAAGATGGAGCGCGCCGTCGTCCATTCCTCGACCTTCGGGCGCAACCAGCTCGCAATGGTGGCGGCGCTCGCAACCTTGCAGACGATCGACGACGAGGACATCGTCGACAGGGCCCGGGTCACCGGGGAGGCCTTCATGAAAGGCTTGGCCCCGCTAGTCGAGAAGTACGAGCTCTTTCACGAGGTTCGTGGGAAGGGTCTGATCATCGGCCTGGTCTTTGGCGAGCCGAGCTCTTTCGGGTTGAAGTCGCGCTGGAAGATGATGGAGGGTGCCCGCAAGGGGCTCTTCTCGCAGTTGATCGTCGGGCCCCTCTTCAATCGGCACAGGATCTTGACCCAGGTCGCCGGTGACAACATGAACGTCGTCAAGCTGCTTCCCCCGTTGATCGCGGGCCAGGAGGAGGTGGACTACTTCGTCGAAGCGCTCGACGACGTGCTCGACGACGCCCATCGCAATTCCTCCCTTCTTTTCGAGTTCGGCAGGACTCTTGCGAAGAGCGCGCTCCGTCGGGAGCCGTCCTGATCGCGCCCGGCCAGAGCGGCTCGGGTGTGCAGCCGCCGATGTCTGTCAGGCCGGGTGACAGGATGCTCGTCACGGGGGCGGGCGGCTTCATCGGCTCGGCTGTCACGCGGGCGCTGTTGGAGCGCGGCGCGCAGGTCGTCGCCCTGCTCCAGCCTGGAGTGCCGAGCTCGAATCTCGACGGCCTTGCGGTGGAACCTGTCGTGGCGGACCTGCGTGACGCCCCGGCTGTTCTCGCCGCCGCGGGTGGGTGTCGCATGATCTTCCACGTCGCCGCGGTGTACCGGTTCTGGGCACCCAACGCGGCGGACTTCTACGGCGTCAACGTCGGCGGCAGCGTGAACGTGATCGAAGCGGCCAGGGCCGCCGGAGTCGAGAGAGTCGTCTACACCAGCACCGTCGGCACGATCGGCCTGGACGGGACCGAGGACGGCTGCCCGGCGGACGAGAACGCGTGGGCACGGATCGGCCACCTCTTCGGGCTCTACAAGCAGTCCAAGTACGTGGCCGAACACGAGGTCCTGCGTGCCGGAGCTCAGGGCCTGCCCGTGGTCCTGGTCCAGCCCACGTTGCCGCTCGGCCCTTTCGACCGGGCGCCGACGCCGACGGGCAAGACCGTGCTCGACTTTCTGAACGGGCGCGTCCCTGGCTGGTTCGACACAGCCCTGAACGTTGTCGACGTCGACGACGTCGCCACCGGGCACGTGCTCGCGGCCGAGAGGGGTGCCCAGGGACGCAGCTACGTGTTGGGAGGGGAGAACCTCGAGCTCCGGCAGATCCTGGACGTCCTTGCTGCGGGAACAGGGTTGCCCCGGGCCACGATCAAGGTCCCCCGCCAAGTCGCGCTTATCGCCGCACACGCCTCGGACCTCGTCGAAGGCCGCCTTCTGCACCGGGAGCCGAGCATTCCGCTCGAGGGCGCGCGGATGGCCACGACCCGCATGATCTTCAGCGATGACCGGGCCCGTAAAGAGCTCGGGTACCGGTCCCGGCCTGCCGTCGAGGCCATTCTTCGTTCCGCGCGTTGGTACGCGGAGAACGGCTACGTGTCGGAGAAGCGACTGGCGCGGATCACTTGGGCCGAGGTGACCGAGCTCCCGCCGAGCAGTCACAAGCCTAAGGGGAAGACCGGGACAGCGACGGACTGGTCCCCGAAGGGCTCCGCTTGATGTTCCCGAGGTTCGCGCGCGGTCCAGTCGGGCCGGTGCGCGATCGCCGGCGCGTGGTGGGCCGGCGCGCGGTGGGCCGGCTCACAGAACTGTCCGTGCTCGCAGCTCTTGTCGCCCTCCTCGCAAGCTGCAGCTCGAGCGAAGGTCTTCCTGTCACGACCTCGACTGTCACGACCTCGACTGTCACGACCACCACGACGACCGTGCCCGCGACGGTGAACACGACTACGACCACGACACTTCCGGTGCCGGTCGCCGGGACCACGATCTTCCGGGCTCGGGTAGCTGCGCTGCCACCTGGCGACGTAGCGCTTCCTGTCGTCCCGGAAGGCAGCGCCGCCTGGTCCGAGATGGTCCCGATCGCCTACCAGAGCTTTGGGAGTGGCCCCGACCTCCTTCTCATCGCGGGACAGGACGGGACCTTGTCGTGGTGGGACCCGGCGTTGCTGACGGACCTTTCCAGCCACTACAGCGTGACCGTGTTCGACCTCCCCGGAGCGGGGTACTCGGGGGCTGCGACGCGTCCCCTCTCGCTCCCGTGGCTGGCAGACATGACCGCCGGGCTGGTTCTCACCCTTGGTCTGTCCGATCCGACCGTGCTCGGTTGGGGTCTCGGAGGGCAGATCGCCCTGTCTCTCGCCAAGCGTCATCCGGGGATCGTGTCGTCGCTTGTCCTCGTCGACACTTCAGTCGGGGGTGCCGGCACGTCGGGTCCCGCATCGCAGGTCGTACGGCTCCTCGCGACGCCGGGTGCTACACCCTTGGCGCTCTCGGGGCTGCTGTTCCCGCCAACGACGGCGGGACTGCAAGAGCGGGTGCTGTGGCAGAACGACCTGTTTGCCGGGACCACCGATTGGCTGACGGCGGCGACCACAAGGGCGCAGGCCGCGCTCCAGGCGGCGATCTGGAGGAGGTCAACCCTGGGGCAGGGTTTGTCACAGGTGACGATTCCCGTGCTCGTGGTCTCGGGAGCCGACGACGTCGTCTTCCCCCCCACAAACGCGAATCTGCTGGCTGTCGAGTTGCCGCACGCGACGTCGGTCACCTTCGCAGGTGCCGGCTACGGCGCGATCATGCAGGACGAGCCGGCGTTTGTCGCCGCGGTCGAGAAGCTCACGAGGTAGCGGGCCGGCGTCGGCTTGGGGCCTCCTCCCTCACCTGTGGCATCATCTCCTGATGCGATGTTTAATATAGAAGTAATCTGTCAGTGGCACGATGCCCGCTAAGCTGGCATGAGCCCGAACAATTCCGAAGGGGGACGTCGTGCCCGAATTCTCAGCTGCCGTCGCAGACATGGTTCTCGACTGCACGGGGCTGGCCTGTCCGCTGCCAGTCGTCAAGACCGCACAGGCGATCAAGAATCTCGCTCAGGGTCAAGTTCTCGAACTGCTCGCCACGGACCCAGGGGTCGAGCCGGACATGCGGGCATGGAGCAGGCGCACCGGCAACGAATTGCTCGGCATCGACAAGCAGGGTGACATCTTCCGTATCCTGTTCCGTCGGGCGAAGTGACCAAGTCCGGCTATGTGGGCCGACGACTCTGAGACGAAGATCCTCTATGTACAGACGCACGGGATAACAGACCCGGGCCGCAGCGCGACGCCGTTCTTCTTGGCGGCCGCTGCGGCTGCGATGGATTTCGAGGTCATGATCTACTTCACGATGTACGGCCCCACGCTCTTGCGCAAGGACGTCGTGGACAAGATCGGGCCGAAGGGTGACCAGGGTCAGCCCCTGCGCTACTTCATCGCGCAGGCCACCGAGCTCGGTGTCCGTCTGCTGGTCTGTCAGCCGTCTCTCGATCTCAACGATCTGAGCCTTGATGACCTGATCGACGGGGTCGAGATGATAGGCGGTGCCGCGTTCAACAGTCTCGCGGCTTCCGCCGACGCGGTGATCAGCTTCTAGGTCCCGCGATGACTGAGACAGTTGCCCAGCTCACCGCGGCGGACGCCCACTACAAGGCCCTGGATGTCGCTGGCTACACCGAAGTGGCCCGCGAGGAAAAGGAAAGGCTGTTCGAGCAGGTCAAGGGCGACTTCCGGTTTGGCGACTACCTGTACGGCTGCTATGAGTGCGGCATCTGTGTCGCTGCGTGCCCCTCCGCCAAGTTCTACGACTTCAGCCCGCGCCGAATCGCGCAGGCGGCCGCGCGCCAGGACGTGGACCTGATCTACCAGCAGATGCAGGAGGACATCTGGGAGTGCTCCCAGTGCTTCTCGTGCCTGCGCTGCCCTCGCGGCAACAACCCGGGCGGGATCATCACGATCATGCGCGAGGTTGCCGTCAACAACGGGCTGGCCTCGGCCAAGCAAGCACTGGTCGGCTACTCCCGGATCATCTACAAGATCATGTCCAGTGGCACCCAGGTCTCGCCCGACATGTTGCGGTCGGACGCGTTCCCCGACTGGGGCCCGGAGACCGCCGACGTGGCCGACAACCTGGATCTCTGGCGACGGGCACTGCCTGCCGAGACGATGCACACGACCTCGACCGGGTGGTCCGTGGCCGACAAGACGCTCGTTGAGCTGTACCTCATCTGGCTCGAGACCGGTGCTCTCGACATGATCGGGGAGGTCGACCGCGGCCTGCACTCGATCTTGTTGGAGCTGATGGAGGAACGCCTCGAGGAAGAAGGCATTCAATCATGACCATTCCCATCGGGGCGCTGAGGCGCCAAAAGACGGGCACCGAGCCGGTCGTGGACCGGCGGGCACTTGAAGATCCCCGCGCCGAGCTGCTCGAGCTCGAGCGCCAGGGTGAGCTGGTCGTGCAGAAGATCGACCGGGAAGCGATCATCGTGTCGACGAAGTACGGGCGCGCCAAGCGGATCCAAAAGGCGCACCTGTGGCACCACAAGTCCTGTGGGCAGTGCGGCCACATCCCGGGCTACTCCACCTCGATCTTCTGGGTGATGCGCCATCTCGGCTACGACTACCACGACCCGTCGGACCAGACGTCATGCACGGCCTGGAACTATTACGCCAGCGCGACTTCCAACTCAGCGGCACAGGCCGCCGTCGCCGTCCGTAACTTCGCCGCCGCGTACGAGAGCGGTTACTTCCCGCTGATCCACTGCGGCACCTCCTATGGTCACTACAAGGAGGTGAGGGAGGAGCTCATCAGGCACCCGGAGCTTCGGGCACAGGTCCGCGACATCATGGCCAAGCTGGGCAAGCCGCTCGTGCTGCCCGAGGAGATCGTGCACTACTCCGAGTGGTTCCACGCGCTGAGGTACGAGATCGCTGCCAAGCAGGTCCGTGACTTCTCGGGGATCGTGGCGACGGTCCACCCGGCGTGCCACTACTACAAGCTCGTCGAGGGCGACGCGATCTACGACCCGGACATCTACGGCGGCCAGCGCACAGCCGTGGTGACAGGCGTGGCGCAGGCGCTCGGAGCCGAGGTGCGCAACTACTCGACCTGGTTCGACTGCTGCGGCTTCGGCTTCAGGCACATCTTGGTGCAGCGGGACTTCACGCGATCGTTCGCGACGCTTCGGAAGATCGAGGTCATGAAGGAGGAGGCCAATCCCGACGTCGTCCTGACTCACGACACCGGGTGCGTCACCACTTTGGACAAGAGCCAGTTCGCGGCCAGGGCGCACGAGCACAACGTGGGCGTCGCTGTGCTCAGCGAGGCGCAGTTCGCGGCACTGGCCATGGGGGCGCATCCCTACCGGGTGTGCCAGCTGCACTGGCATTCAGCCGACTACCGCCCTCTCCTGGAGAAGATGGGCATCGACTGGCAGAAGGCATGGGCGGAGTTCCAAAGCGACCTGCAGCGGCTCGAGAGCGGCGAGAAGCGTTACCTCGACTGGGATGACGTCGATGCCTGACGGGCAGCCCCAGCTGCGACGTGGCCGGGCGCCCGGGTGGCGGCGGCGACTGAGCCGGCCGATGCTCCGGCAAGCAGGACAAGAACGGGCTCAGTTGGTGCCCGTTGGGCACGAACACGACACTTGAGGTGGTCAATGTCCTCGGACAAGGTTGCTGTTATCGGCGGGGGCCCCGGAGGGCTGCGCGCGGCAGTGTGCATCGCGGAGATAGGCGGCGAGGTTGTGCTGATCGAGCAGCGCGACTTCCTCGGCGGCACCCCGGTCGCGGAGAACTACGCCGGGCTGACTCCGCGTGGTGAGCCCGCGCAGCCGCAGATCCGGGGGATGATCGACGCGGTCACCGCCCATCGGCTCATCGAAGTGCGTCTCGGCACCGAGCTGGCCGGGGTAACGGGGGAGCCCGGCGCGTTCGTGCTGGCGTTGCGTACCGCCAAAGGGGCCCGGTCCGAGACGGTCGAGTGCGGCGCCATCATCATCGCCACGGGGTTCGGCCACTTCGATCCTGGTCGGTCGACCCAGATGTACGGATACTTCGAGTTTCCCGATGTCATCACCCAGGCTGACCTCGAGGTGATGCTGTCCGAGCACCGGGTGCTGCGCCCCTCCAACGGCCAGCAGCCGGAGCGGGTCTGCTTCATACAGTGCGTGGGCAGCCGCGACCGCCAGATCGGCAATGAGTACTGCTCGAAGGTGTGCTGTGCGGTGGCGTCGAAGGAGGCCATCGAGATCCGCCAGCTGTTGCCGGACTCGAAGGTGTTCATCTTCTACATCGACATGAGGATGTACGGCTACTGGGAGAACGAGATCTACTGGCCGGCCCAGGAGCAGCACCACGTCCAGTACGTCAAGGGGCTCATCACCGAAGTTCTGCCGAAGGGCGACCGCCTGCTGGTCCGCGGGGAGGATACGACCATGGGTCGGCCGATGGAGCTGCTGATGGACCTGGTCGTGCTGTCGGTCGGCATGGAACCCTCCCCGGGTACTCGCGAGGTCGCGAGGCTGCTCGGGGTCAAGCAGAACAAGTACGGCTTCATCGATGCCGTCGGCGTGCCGCTCGACCCGGTCGGTACCGACCGCGAAGGGATCTTCGCCTGTGGTGCGGCGTTCGGGCCGGCCGATCTCGAGGACACGGTCTCGTCGGCAGCTGGCGCGGCCGTCAAGGCTGTCGGCTACCTGCGGTCGCGCTCGGTCAGCGCGACGAACTGAGGCAAAGGCGAGATGATCTCAGGTCCCGTCGTCGACACACCGAGCGCGCTGGAGTTCCAGCGCGAGATCATGGACCGGATCAGCGAGACCGAGCTCCGGGCCATTGCCGCGGACCTGGACCGTAAGGCCTCCGCGCTTGGCGACCTGTTGTCCGGTGAGCCGTCTTCCTGGGACCGGGCAACTCTGTGGCAGGTGCTGCGCTGGTTGTTCGCAACCCGGCGGCATGCCGACCGGATCCTGGACTCGATCGGCGCGCAGCCGCTGGCAGCGGCCATAGCCGGGCTTCTCACGGGCGGCGAGTCGGTGACAGACCGGATCGACCGCTTTGATGCATGTCTGGCCGGGCCCGCCGCGGCGGGCGCGCTGGCCGGGGCCGGATTCGACCTTCCCACCGAGCTCCTGCACTTCACCTCGCCCGATCGGTACTGGCTCTGGACGAGGTGGATGTGGGATCCGGACGCCCGAACCGGTGCCCTGGCTCTTCTCACCACCGATGACGTCGACTTGTGCTCTGGAGCCACAAGGGGGGCGGTCTACCTCAGCGTCGGGCGGGCGATGGCCTTTGTCGAAGAGAACGCCAAGGCGGTCGGCTTCACCGCGGCGGGTCCCGGCCTGTTCGGCACCGATGTCCTGCTGGCCGCGGTGTACGGGGTCTACATGTACACGGTCTTGCAGATGCGGTTGACCCGTGAGTTCAACCAGGTCGTCCCGCCGCTGCCCCATCTCATCCGCCGCCTGCTCGGCGTCTACCACTTGGAGGGCTAGGCCATGCCTGTCGGGGGCCGGAAGGTCCTGCCGGTTGCGGTTGAGAAGGAGCAGGCGAGGGTTGCCTCCACGATCTCGGGGCGCGAGGTCGACCTGCCTGCGATGTGGAACCGGATGTTCGAACCGCGGGTCCTGACCGATTACGGTCCGGAGGGATTCGCCGCGATCGCGAAGCTGCCCGGGGGCGAGTCGCTCGAATGGTGTTACGGCTGTGGGAAGTGCA
This sequence comes from uncultured Acidimicrobiaceae bacterium, assembly GCA_963807575.1. GTDB lineage: Bacteria > Actinomycetota > Acidimicrobiia > Acidimicrobiales > Bog-793 > Fen-455. Next base: position 39,300 of record CAWECD010000010.1, on the reverse strand, counting down.
CGCCGGTGTGCCCGGTCGACATGGTCGGCGAATATGGCCCGCGCAAGATCCATCGCAAGGTCCAGACCGGCACCGACCTGTTGCGTTCCGCCGACCTATGGCTCTGCACCGCCTGCGGGAACTGCCTTCGGGTGTGCCCGAAGAGGGTCGACATGCTCGCGATCATGCCTGCCGTCCGCGAGGTGGCTCTGAGCGCTGCCGCGGTGCCGGCCGAGCTGCAGGACGTCTTCGAGAAGACGTTCCGGTACGGCAATGCGCTTGGCCAGAACCAGCGGCGCCGGGCACAGTGGGCAGACAGCGCCGGGGTTCCGGTTCGGGTCCTCCGCACCGATCCGGCTCCGGTCGACGTGCTCTTCTACGTCGAGGACTACTGGAGCTTCCACCCCCGTGGCCAGGACGCAGCCCGTGCATTCGCCAGGGTGGCCACGACGCTCGGCATCGACTGGGCGATCCTCGGCCCGGAGGAGAAGACGCTCGGCGACTCTCAGCGGCTGGCCGGCGAGAGGGGCCTGTTCGACGCCCTGGTCGAGGACGTCGCCGCGACCTTGGCGAACTACGAGTTCCGGCGGATCGTGACCCCTGACCCACATGCCTACAACGCCCTGGTCAAGGAGTACCCCCAGCGCGGGCACAGCTTTGAAGCTCTGCACTACACCCAGCTCCTCGCTCCGCTCATCGGTCAGATCGGCTGGGTCAGGGAGCTAAACCTGCGAGTTACCTTTCACGATCCGTGCTACCTGGGCCGCCAGAACGGGGAGTACGACGCACCGAGGACCCTGCTCGAGGCGATCCCCGGCGTGCAGCTGGTCGAGATGGGCCGCTGCCGGGAGAACGCCTACTGCTGCGGTGGCGGCGGCGGAGGCATGTGGCTCGACGGTTTCACCGGCGATCACACCACCGAGCGGCTGGCCGAGCGCAGGGTTCGCGAAGCTGTCCGGACCGGCGCGGACGTACTGGCGGTCTGCTGTCCCTACGAGGTGTCCAGGTTCAGCGATGCTGCCAAGTCGACCGGTCACGGAGACCTCCGGGTCTGCGACATCATCGAGTTGATCGACGAGGCGACGCGGGACGGGAAGGTCGGTGGCTGAACCACTGCGTGTGATCGACTTCGGACGTAGCTCACCGCTGCGCTCGCAGACCTTGTGGCACGCGATCGGCTACGGGGTATCGGCCGGTGCGCCGGCCACGCTCTCGTTCACTCGGCCGGCTGCCCCGTACGTCTGCATCGGCTACCACCGTGGGATCGACGAGGTGGACCAGGACTACTGCCGGGCGCACGAGCTGCCCGTCTTCCGGCGGATGGTCGGCGGCGGTCCGGTCTACCTGGACGCGGACCAGCTGTTCTTCCAGATCTGCCTGCCGGCCCGGGCGGTCCCGACGGCACGGTGGCAAGCTTTGCGCATGCTGCTCGAGCCTGCCGTGACCGCGTTCGGTGCGGTCGGGGTGCCGGCCCGTCTCGACGAGGATCTGGAGGTCTGCGTCGGCGACCGCAAGATCTGCGGGCATGGGGCCGGCCAGATCGAGGAAGCAGTGGTGCTCTGCGGCAACTTGATCAAGCGGTTCGACCACGAACGGGCGGCTCGGGTGCTCGCGATGACCGACCCCGCCCAGCGGGACCAGACACTCGTGTTGATGAGGCGCTTTGTGGCGGCGACCCCAGTCGATCCGGCTGCCTTCCAAGCCGCCATGGTCACCGCGTACGCCAGGGCGCTCGGGCTCGCCGCGGCTGCCGGCGAGCTGACCGGGACCGAGCGTGTGGCGTTGGCCGAGCTCGACGAAAGGTTCAGCAGCGATGGTTGGCTGGCTGGGCCGGACCGGCCTGGGAGGGCCCGCGGCGCCCGAGACCGTGCTCGCCAGGTCAAGGTGCGAGCCGGGGTGTGGACCTTCACAGCCGAACACGACGGGGCACAGGTTGTCGGCAGCGTGGTACGGGGGACTCTCGAACATGTGAGGCTCCGTGTCGGCGGGCTGAACGGGTCGACCCGTCGGGCCGAACAGGCTCTCACCGGGATCCCGTTGCATTCGGTCGCTCAAGTGCTGCCCGCCTTCGGCGACGCCGGACGCCGATTGGCTGCGGCCTTCGCCCGCGTTGAGCCCGGGAGGCTGTGATGGAGCAAACCGGCCAGGTGATCGTGTCCGGCTTCCCGCTCGCGCTCGACCGGTGCTACCACGCCGAGACGCACATGTGGGTGCTGGCGACCGGACCGGGCCGGGCGCGGATCGGCATGGACGCGCTCGGGATCGAGACCAGCGGCACGCTGGCTGAGCTGTCGTTCGTCCCGGTCGGGACCGAGCTCACCGCGGGGCGACCGTTCGGCCAGCTCGAGGCGGCCAAGTTCGTCGGCCCTCTTGTGAGCCCGGTATCGGGCACCGTGCTGGCCGTGAACCTAGCCGTGACCGCCGACGCGGGACTCATCGAGCGCGACCCTTACGGTACCGGCTGGTTGATCGAGGCCCAGCTGGGCGACGCGGCCGGCGGGCTGCCCGGGCTGCTCGCTGACGCGGCCGAGATCACCGCCTGGTTCACAGCCAAGGTCGCCGATTACCGGCGCATGGGGGTGATCGCGCAGTGACCGCCGCCAGACCGCTCCTGGGTTGCGCTGAGGTGCGGCGGGCGAACTTTCCTGACGTGATGGACTTCTACGCGCCCGGCCTGAAGCGCTGGCAGACCTCGGAGTGGGTCCCGGCCAATCCCCGCCGGTTCCTGCCGGTCTCGGTGACCGGCTCTGCCTGCGCCCTTTCCTGTGACCACTGCCAGGCCAAGGTGCTCGACGGCATGGTGTCGGTGCGAGCCGGCCGGGACCTGTTCAGCTTGGCGGCACGGCTTCGAGAACAGGGAAGCGAGGGGCTGCTGGTGTCCGGAGGCTCGACTCCCAGCGGCGGTGTGCCGCTGCTGGCACACCTGCACCACGTCCGGCGGATCCGCGAAGACCTCGGGATGAAGGTCATCGTGCACTGTGGCCTGGTCTCGCCCGAGCTCGCGTCCGCTCTGGCGGCATCTGGTGCGGACGGCGTGATGCTCGACATCATCGGGGCCGACGAGACGCTGCGCGACGTCTACCACCTGAACCTGACCGTGGCCGATGTGGACCGCTCGCTCCGGCTGCTTTGCGACCACGGGCTGAGGATCATCCCGCACGTCGTGCTCGGCCTGCACTACGGCCGGTTTCTTGGTGAGAACCGGGCCTTGGAGATGCTCACGGGTTACCCCGTCTCGACTCTCATCCTGGTAGTGCTCGTGCCGCTGGCCGGTACCCCGATGGCGCACGTCCCACCGCCCCGGGCCGATCAGGTGGCCGACTTCTTCGCCACGGCGCGGTTGGCCGCGCCCACCACCACGATCAATCTCGGCTGTGCCCGCCCGCTCGGCGCAGTGAAGCGCGAGCTCGACCAGGCCGCCATCGACCTCGGGCTGAACGGCATCGCCTACCCGGCTGACGGTGTTATCGAATACGCGAGGTCGTGTGGCCTGACGCCACGGCTTTTCGAGTACTGCTGCTCGCTGACCTGGGACGAGGCACAGTGCAACGGCCTGTCCACGGTGCAGGTGGCGGGGTGAGCCGAGCGTGGCGGCTGCTGGCCGATGACGGCGCCGGAGCCGCCGAGGGACTCGCGATGGATGAGGCACTCATGGGTCGCTACGCCCGCGACGAGCCGCGCTGCCCGCCGACGCTGCGGCTTTACAGCTATCGCAGCCACTGTGCCCTGGTCGGCCGGTACCAGAACCTGGCGGCCGAGGTCGACCTGACCGCGTGTCGTAGCACCGGCACGGAGGTCAGCCGCCGGCTCACCGGCGGCGGCGCGATCGTCATGGGATCAGGCCAGTTGGGAATCGCCTACGTGAACCGGGCACCGGCCGGCCAGCGTCCCCGGGAGATGATCGGGAGGCTTTCGGCCGCGCTCGCGGCCGGCTTGGCTCAGCTGGGCATCACTGCGAGCTTCCGCGGCAAGAACGACCTCGAGGTCGACGGCCGGAAGATCGCAGGCCTCGGTCTTTATGTCGATCCGGCCGGAGCGATGCTCTGCCACGCGAGCGTCCTGGCCGATCTGGACGTCGAGTTCATGCTCGAGGTACTTCAGATACCCGCGGCGAAGCTGGGCGATCGCGCGGTAGCCGCGGTGGCGGAACGGTTGACGACGGTCTCCGCCGAGACAGCCAACCGCCACGACGCGACGACGCTCCGGCCGGCGATCACCCGGGGATTCGCAGAGACTTTCGGTGTCGTCCTGGAGCCCGGCGAGCCTGATCGGGACGAGATGGCGCGAGCCGCTGTGCTGGCAGCCGGCCGGTACCGGTCCCAGTCCTGGCTGAACGAGCGGAGCGTCGCTGATGACGCAGCTGGATCGGCCGTGTTGAAGACTCCGGCAGGACTGGCCCGGATCCACCTCACGACCCATGGCGATCTGGTCAAGAGCGCAATGGTGACCGGGGATTTCAACGAGCTGCCGCCCGCCGTGGTGGCGATGGAGTCCGCTCTGCGCTGGCGGCGCCTGGACGACGATGCGATCACCGCCGTGGTGGCAGGTTCGGGTGTCGCTGACGCGCTCGGGGTCCCAGCCGAACGGGTCGTCGCAGCCGTGCTCGAGGCAGGCCGCCACGCAGGCCGGTGGACTACGGCAGAACCGGTCGGCGTCGTGGGCACGCACCAGTTTCCCGAGCCGAGCTGAGAGAAGACGACATGCTGGCCCGCCAAGTTCCACTGTCGCCTGCAGCCGGCCCCGCGGCCCAGAGCAGCCCTGAGTTTGTGCGGATCTCGATGGCGAGCGCGATCGCACTACGGATGCGCTCGGGCCGGTTCAGCCGCGACTTCGAATTCGGCGGCATCAACCTGCTGCTCAGCTACGACCAAGGATGCCGGTCCGACTGTGGCTACTGCGGCCTGGCCCGCACCCGTCCGGGAAGCTACGAGGACAAGTCGTTCATCAGGGTTGAGTGGCCGTTGGTGCGCACCGACGACCTCGTGGAGAGAATGTCCCGGTTCGAGCCGGGCCTGACCCGGGTCTGCATCTCGATGGTCACCCACGGACGCGCCTACCGCGATACCTGCGATGTCACCGCCAGGATCTCCGAGCGGGTCCGGACTCCGGTCTCGGTCCTGGTCGCTCCGCCGACGCTCGAGCGCGAGCGCCTGGAGAACTTGAAGGCGATCGGCGTCGACATGATCGGGGTCGGGCTCGACGCCGTGACCGAGAAGCTCTTCGGCGCCATCCGCACAAAGGTTCCGGCCGGTGGCCTCAAGTGGGACAAGTACTGGGAGGTCATGACCGACGCCCGGGAGATCTTCGGGCCGTGGAAGGTCAACGTGCACACCCTGGTGGGGCTCGGCGAGACCGACCAGGACCTGCTTCGCCTGTTTGTCGCGCTGCGGGACCGGCAGGTCCTCTCCTACCTGTTCTGCTTCAACCCGGAGCCGGATTCGCGGATGGCCGCCCAACCGCAACCCTCGCTGCGGCGCTGGCGCCGAGTGCAACTGGCCAGGTACCTGATCGAGACCGAAGGTTACGGCCTGGAACAGTTCGGCTTCGACGACGCCGGCGGGCTTGCCCACCTGAGGGGGGGCCGTTCTGCCGTCGAGTCAGCCGTGGCGGATGGCACGGCGTTCATGACCAACGGCTGCCCGGGTGGCAATGGCGAGCCCGGCTGCACCAGGCCCTACGGTTCGTACCGGCCCGCCGAGCCGTTCCGCGACTATCCCTTCGCCCCGGCGGTGGGCGATCTCGAGGAGATTCGCCAGCAGCTCGGGCTGGAAGACGTGCTCAAGTGAAGGCTGAGAGAGGTGGCCTGAAGTGCGAATCGTAGTGCCGATGAAGGCGGTGCCCGATCTGGTCGAGGAGGTCGAGCTGACTGCGGACCAGTCAGGCATCGACCGTGAGTACCTGACGTTCGTGCTCAGCGAGTGGGACGCGCAGGCTTTGGAAGAGGCCCTGCTCCTAAAGGACGCCGGCGGGGCTGAGGTCGTGGCTGTTGGCCTGGCAGATGACCCTGACATCGACCAGGTCCTCTACACGGCGCTCGCCAAGGGCGCGGACATAGCGGTGAAGATCACCGGCGCGGGTGCGGCGGGGTCATCCGGATCTGCCGGGACCCGGACCGCTCAACGGGCCGCGCTGCTGGCCGGTTACCTCGCCGCCCAGCCGGCCGACCTGGTCATCACCGGCGTGCAGGCTGTTGACGACCTGGAAGGGCAGCTGGCGCCCACGCTTGCCGCCCTGCTCGACCTGCCGCACGTGTCGGTGGCCGTCGGCGTCGAAGCGGCCGGCGATTCGGTCTTGGTCCGCCAGGAGTTCGCCGCGGGCCGGTCCCACGAGCTGCAGGTGCAGCTGCCTGCAGTGATCGGCGTCCAGTCGGCGCGCCAGGCGCCGCGCTACGCCCCGATCACCCGGATCCGGCAGGCCATGCAGGCCGGAGGACTGACCGAGCTGGAGGTGTCGCCGCCGGCGGTCGCCGGTGGCGTGGTTGTGCGCCGGATGCACCTGCCGGAGGCGACCGGGCACGCCGACATGCTGACGGGCCGCGCCGTCGACGTGGCGGACAGGATCGTGGGCCTTCTTCGCGAACGTGGCCTGGTGAAAGGGTGAGGGGAGCGGTGAACAGCAACGTGATGGTGCTCGCCGAGCACACCGGCTTGCAGGTCTCCGAGGGGACCTACGAGCTGATCGGCAAGGCGCGCGAGCTGGCCTCCGCTCTGGGTGGCGTGACCGAGGTAGCCCTGCTCGGTCCGCGCGACTTGGCTGCCCAACTCGCCGGTGCCGACATCGTGGTCTCCGTGGAGCATCCGGCGCTGGAGGAGTACCTGCCGGAGGCCTACGAGCGGGCGCTGCTCGAGGTGCTCGCACAGCGGTCCCCGCGGCTGCTGCTGATGTCCAACGCGACCATCGGCCTTGACCTCGGCGCAGCCCTCTCGGTGCGCTGGGAGGCGTCGCTGGTTGCCTACGCCAGCGCGCTGGCGATCGACGGTGATGCCGTGATCGCCACGGCGAAGCTTCTCGGCGGGAAGGTGCTCGCCGACGTCGAGCTGCGCGGTGAGCGCGGGATCGTCACTGTGCTGGGGGGTGCCTTCGCTGACACCGCCGGCCGGCTCGCGTTCAGCCCGGAGGTTGTCCAAGTCGCGCCCCCGGCAGAGCTCGGCTCACTGCGGATGTCGCTTCGCCGGGTCGTCGAGGCAGAGACTGGGGACGTCGACATCAGCGCGGCAGACATGCTCGTCTCGGTCGGCCGCGGGATCGAGTCGCAGGACAACATCGAGATCGTGCTGGGGCTCGCCGAAGCGCTCGGTGTCCCGCTTTCGGCGTCACGTCCTGTGGTGGACGCCGGATGGCTGCCCAAGACACGCCAAGTCGGCCAATCCGGCCTCAAGGTAAAGCCCAGGGCTTACCTTGCCTTTGGCATCTCGGGAGCCCCGGAGCACTTAGAGGGCATGCAAAACGCCGAGCTGATCATCGCCTGCAACACCGATCCGGGCGCGCCGATCTTCGGCGTCGCCCACTACGGCACGACCGTAGACCTGTTCGACCTCGTCCCGGAGCTCGTGGACAAGATCCGGAGCTGACGATGACAGGCCCGCTCAGCCTGGTCGCGACCGACGTGACCAGGCCCGTCTTCGAGAGCGTCGGCCCGCTTGGCAAGGCGGTCTTCTATGCCGTGGCCGCGCTGTCGACCGTCGTGTTCTGCTGGGGGGTCTGGCTCCGGATGCGCAAGTACCGGATGGGCCGGGCGGCGGGGCGCTGGCCGGCCATGAAGGCGGCCCTGGGTTCGAGGCTGCACAAGGTCGCAAGTGGGGCGTCGGTAGCCAAAGACAACCGCGGGACCGGCGTGGCGCACTTCTTCATCTTGTGGGGCTTTGTCGCCGCCTTCATCGCGACGGTCATCCTCACGATCGATAGCGACATCGTTCGGAAAGTCTCCGCCCTGGTCGTCGGTCACGAGGACAGCTTCTTCCACGGCACGTTCTTCCTCATCTTCACTTTCGTCGTTGACACGATGGGGTTTGCGTTCCTCGTCTCGCTGATCTACATGGCGGTGCGCCGGGGCGTGCGCAGGCCGTGGCGGCTCGGCTACCAACGGGCGGACACGCCCACCGGCGGCTACTCGCGAAGACGCCTGGTGGAAGGCGACTGGCTCTTCCTCGGGCTGCTCATCGTCATCCTTGTCACCGCCTACCTGCTGACCGGCCTGCGTATCCTCGGTCAGGGCATGCCGTGGTTCACGGTGCTCAGCCCGTTCGGCCGGGCCGTCGCCGAGATCCTGTCCGGCCTCGGCATGTCGCCGGCCCGAGCGGTCGGGATGCACACCGTGGTGTGGTGGGTGCACGCCGCGTTCGCGCTGAGCTTTGTCGCGTACGTCCCGTATTCCAAGGCCATGCACATGCTGGTCGACGCGGTGAACGTGCTCGCAGCCGACCGCTCAGCGACCCTCAGCCTGCCTGGGCCCGCGGCCGGCCACGCGGGCTATCAGGAGATCTCTGACTTCACTTGGAAGGAGCTGCTCGACCTCGACGCGTGCACCAGGTGCGGTCGCTGTCATGAGGTCTGCCCGGCGCGCACCGGCGGGGCGCCGCTGTCACCCCGCGACTTGGTTCTCGACCTGCGCCAGTGGGTGGACACCTCCGCCGGCGGGATCACGCTGCTCGACCGCGAGCGCAGGCCGGAGCGCACCGGCCCGCTCGCGAAGGGCGACGGGGTCTCTCTCGCAGGCGATGTGATCGACGCTGCCACGCTGTGGTCCTGTACCACTTGCATGCATTGCGTGGAGGTCTGTCCCGTGGGCATCGAGCATGTGCCCACCATCGTCCAGTTGCGGCGCGCCCTTGTGGACGAGGGCACCATGGACTCCACCTTGCAGCAGGCGTTGCAGAACCTGGCAACTCAGGGGAATTCGTTCGGGAAGTCGGCCCGGATGCGAGCGCGGTGGACCCGCGAGCTCGACTTCGAGATCCCCGATGCCCGCAAGCAGCCCGTGAAGTACTTGTGGTTCGTCGGTGACTTCGCCAGCTTCGACGAGCGGCTTCAGGAGAACTCCCGAATTCTCGCCAGGATCCTGCACGACTGTGGCGTCGACTTCGGCCTGCTGTACGAGGCGGAGCGCAACTCCGGCAACGACGTGCGACGCGTCGGCGAGGAGGGCCTGTTCGAGATGCTTGCCGAGCACAACGTCGAGGCACTCGCAGCAGCCCAGTTTGAGGAGATCTTCACGACCGATCCGCACACGCTCAACGCTCTGAGGAACGAGTATCCGCGACTGGGCGCGAGCTACAAGGCCTGGCACTACACCGAGCTGCTCGCGCAGTTGCTTGAGAGCGGCCAGCTCGCGGTCCGGCCCTTGGGTCACCGCGTCACGTACCACGACCCGTGCTATCTGGCGAGGTACAACGGCGTGCTCGACGCGCCCCGGCGGATCATGCGGGCGCTCGGCTGCGAGCTTGTCGAGATGCCGCGCAACGGCACCGACACGTTCTGTTGCGGCGCTGGGGGAGGTCGGATCTGGATGGACGACAGCGTCTTCTCCGAGCGCCCGAGCGAGAGCCGGATCACCGAGGCGCTCCAGCTGGACGTGAGACAGTTCGTTGTCGCGTGCCCGAAAGACGTGACCATGTTCTCCGATGCGGTCAAGACCACCCGGTCTGAGGATCGACTGGCTGTCCGGGACATCACCGTCTTGATCGATGAGGCGATGACCAGGCCTGCCGAGCCGGGCATGGTCAACGAGCTGACCGTCTGATGGCCGGCCGCCTGATCGAGTCGCGCCAGATGGCGCCGGGCGAGGGCCGACGGTGAACTGCCCCTGGTGTGACACGGCAGCCGGGCCGCGAGCGATCCACGCCCACTTGGCCGACCAGCACGGCGACGAGGTCATCGTGACCGGGCACGACGGCAAGGTCTTCTATGAGATCAGCTGCCCTTTGTGCGGGGCCCGGCACGAGCAGCTCGTGCGCAAGGGCGCGCGCGACCCCGAGTTCCTTGCCGAGTTCGGCACCGAGATCCGCATGGTCGCCTTCGACATGCTGGTCCATCACCTGAGCGCGGAGCACGATCAGGCGGGGGAGCAAAGGGCCGCCCACGAGCAGCACAATGTCAGTGACCGACGGGAGACGAGACCATGACCACTGTCAACAACTGCAACCTTCCCGAGGACTTGTACTACGTGGTGGGCAAGCACGTGTGGGCACGCCGCGATGGCGAGCTTGTGACTGTCGGGATGACCGATGTCGCACAGAGCCTGGCCAAGACCATCGTCGCGGTGACGCCGAAGCCAACAGGCAAGGCAGTTCAGAAGGGCCGCAACATCGCGACCGTGGAGAGCGGCAAGTGGGTCGGCCCAGTCACTGCGCCAATAAGCGGTGAGATCGTGGAGGTCAACGATGCGCTCGTCGCATCGCCGAGCCTGCTCAACTCGGACCCTTACGGTGCCGGCTGGGTTGCCAGATTGCGCCCATCCGACTGGGGCAGCGAGGTCGCCGATCTCGCCACCGGGCCCGAGGGCATCGAGGCGTACCGCCAGTTCCTCGACGCTGAGGGCATCACGTGCGATTGACCCGGCAGCTGACCCGGGCGAGCAGGTGAGTCGCGAGGGCGGTAGGCGCCGGCGGGGGCCCGCGAGATTGGGTGGGGTGAGCCCTGCGGCGACCGCAGCAAACCACATGTTAACTATGTATTCTAGAAGGAAGATAAAATAAAGACGGTCGCTGATCTCGCTCATCCGCCGGAACCGCAGCACCCCAGGCGTGCCCGGCCCCTTGAGGCCGTCGCTGCCGAGTCAGGAGAGGAGTGACATGGAGAACACCGACACCGCAGCCTTGGCTGGCACGGCCGCTTCAGACGAGGACGAGCCGAAGCGAATGGCCATCATCTGCTGGAGCAACGACCTCGACCGGGTGTGGCCGGTGATGATCTTGGCCACCACCGGTGCCGCCTCCGGTCTCGAGGTCGACGTCTTCTTCACGTTCTGGGGGCTACGGGTGCTGCAGAAGAACGACAAGCGGGTCACTGGCAAGAACTGGATGCAGAAAGCAGAGTCGCTGGTCGACCACGGTGGCAGTGAGCACCTCAAGCTGAGCAAGGTCCACTTCGCCGGGGCGGGCACCTCCATGATCAAGCTGCTGGCCAAGCAGCACAAGGTCGCAAGCGTGACCGAGTTGATGGAGATGGCCATGGACGTCGGCGTGCGACTGCACCCTTGCCAGATGTCGATGGACTTGTACGGCCTGTCCACTTCGGACTTCATCGACGGCCTGCAGCCCACTCTCGGCGCGGCCAGCTTCATCGACATGGCGGCCAAGGCGGACATCCAGCTGTTCATCTGAGATCACGACCGACCCGGCCGTCGCCGACCGCGGCGCTAGGAACGGAGGCCATGCTCGGCCGCGACCGCCCAGACCGAGCCGGGCCCTGACCACACGTCTACCGGACCAGGAAGCCGACCTCGTTCTGCACCGGCTCGGTGACTACCTCCACGTCGTCGACGCGGGCGCGTGGAGGGCCCTTGCGACACCAGGAGATCATCTGGGCCAGAGCCTCAGGTGATCCCTCGAACACCGCTTCCACGCTGCCGGCAGAGCAGTTGCGCACCCAGCCCGTGACACCGCGCGCCAGGGCTTCGATCCGGCAACTGTCGCGGTACCAGACGTTCTGCACCCGGCCGGTGACGATCACACGCCGCCGCTCGAGACCCATGGCGGCGAGGTTACCCGGAACCTCGCCGCGTCATCCAAGGGGTACGTCTCGGTTGGGGACGACTTAGTTCTCACCGGTTGCGTCCCGGTACGATCGTCCCAGATGGCGCCCTTGGCAGCTCCGATAACGCGCTCGCGGCGTCCGGCCCTTGGGCTTGGTGCTTCTGCTCTGGCGTCAGTCGCCTGGGGGTTCGGAGGGATCTTCGCGAAACTGACGTTCGCATCCGGCCTCGTGCTGTGCTTCTATCGCCTGTGGCTCGCCGCCGCTCTCCTCTCGGTCGTTGTCTACGCGTCGAGCCGCCGGTTGAGCTGGAGCAATTTCCGGGCGTCCTGGCTCGGCGGTGTGTTCCTCGCCGGGGACATGGCCATGTTCTTCTGTGCTGTCAAGCTCACCAGCATTGTCGATGTGAGCGTCATCGGTGCTGTTCAGCCCGCCCTGGTGCTGATAGTTGCGCGTCCCCTTTTCGGCGAACGGATGGGACGATGGGACGTATTTTGGATCCTGGTGGCCATCGCCGGTGTCTCCGGCGCGGTGATCGGCCCGGGAGTCACGAGCCACCACGAACTGGTGGGAGATCTGCTCGCCGTTGGCTCCATGTTGTCCTGGTCGGCCTATTGGCTTGCGTCCAAGCACGCCAGGGCGACTCAGAATGCGTTGGAGTACACCACCGTCGTGACAGTCGTGGCCGCGGTCACTTTGACGTTGGTCGTGGCGGTGTCGGGACAGTCCCTCGCTCGGGTGGAAGCCGGCGACTGGCTCTGGATCTCACTGCTGGCGGTCGTGCCGGGAGGCGCCCACCTCGTGATGAATTGGGCCCACCGTTACGTCGACGCCTCGGTCTCGTCGGTGATCGGGTCGAGCAACCCGGTCGTCGCGGCCGTGGCGGCGATGATCATCCTCGCCCAGCCCCTGACCTTTGTCCAAGTCTGTTGTGGTCTCGCAGGAATCGTGGCGATCGCGATTGTCGCCGGTCGGCACCGCCAGCCACTGGAATCCGCCCTGGAGTGAGGACGGCCGCGAGCGGCGCGCTGACGACCGGCGCGACCGGCGCGCCCCCGGTCTGTTTGCAGCAAGTCCTGAGGCATGTGCCGTGACGGCCCCGCCAAGTAGTGGACAAGATCCTGCTCGTTAGACTCCCGGCCATGTCCGAGCTGGGGGTGAGGGCCGCCCGGCCGTCCGCGCAGATGCAGGAGCCATCGTCGAGTCGTCCCGCCACCCGTCGTGCGACCACTCCAGTTCGCGTGCTGGCGACGAGTTCGGCCGGCACCGGCTTCGAACGTCCCGACCGCCTCGCCACCGAGGAGCCGATGGCGATCCAGGTACGGGGCCGGCACCAGGAACCCGTGAGCGTGGCGGTGACGATGCGGACGCCGGGCAACGACTTCGAGCTGGCGGTGGGCTTCCTTGTAAGTGAGGGCCTGCTTCACGGCCTCCATGAGGTTGCAGGCGTCCGCTACTGCGACGTCGCAGCCGCGGAGCAGCACTACAACGTCGTGACCGTAGATCTCACCGTGCCGTTCACGACCGACTTCGCCGGACGGCACTTTTTTGCCTCTTCGAGTTGCGGGATCTGCGGAAAGGCTTCGCTCGACCAGGTCGAGGTCAGCTGTCCGGTGATCGAGCCCGGGCCGGTGGTCGCGCGCTCGACCATTGTCTCGTTGCCCGGTGCCTTGCGCGGCTCCCAGCTCATCTTCGAACAGACCGGTGGCCTTCATGCTGCAGCGCTGTTCGATCCGGCGGGGCACCTCGTCGAGTCACGCGAGGACATCGGGCGTCACAACGCGGTCGACAAGCTCATCGGCAATGCTCTTCTCTCCGGCAAGGTGCCGTTGCGGGACCGGCTGCTGTTGGTGTCGGGACGCGTGAGCTTCGAGATCGTGCAGAAGGCGGCGGTCGCCGGCATCCCGATCACCTGTGCGGTCTCCGCACCTTCGAGCCTCGCGGTCGAGGCGGGTGAGCGACTCGGCATGACGGTCGTCGGCTTCTTACGTAGTGAGGAGTTCAACGTGTATTGCCACCGCGAAAGGGTGGATCTCGGGGCTTGATCCGGCCTCGGCGGGCCCGGCAGCGCTCAGGGCAGGTCGGGGGGGCTAGCGCTGAGCCGGCTTCACCTTCGCCAGCAGGCCGGCAGCAGCGACCACCAGCGGGTCAAAGGCGCCGCTGTGGACGCTGTCGAGCAGCTCGCGTCGCATCAGCGGCGGCCAGAACATCGCGATGTGGTCGGCCACTTCAGCCGCCGCCTGCGCCTGAGGGTGGTGGCGGAAGTTTGCCGCAATCTGGTTTGCCATGCGCACCAGGTCATTGCGGGTCATCTTGCCGTCTCCTCAGTGCAGCGCTGGGACGCCGGAGGCCACTCGGTCCGAAGGGGTGCCCGGGACCTCCGGGCTGACCTTTGGGCGCGAGCGTGCACGCACCTGGACAGCGGTCACCTTGTACTCCGGGCAGTTGGTCGCCCAGTCGGAATGCTCCGTGGTCACGACATTGGCGCCGGTGACAGGGTGGTGGAAGGTCGTGTACACCACCCCCTGAGGCACTCGGTCGGTGATATGGGCTCGTAGCTCGGTCTCGCCCGAGCGGCTCACGAGGGCCACCCATCCGCCCTCGAGGACACCGCGCTCTTCGGCGTCGTAGGGGTGGATCTCGAGTAGGTCTTCGGGATGCCAGGCGACGTTCTTGGTCCTTCTTGTCTGGGCTCCTACGTTGTACTGGGACAAGATTCGACCCGTGGTCAAGATGAGCGGGTAGCGGCGGTTCGTTCGTTCATCTGTCGGGATGAACGGGGTCTCGACGAAACGCCCCTTTCCGCGGACGAACTTCCCGATGTGCATTATCGGCGTGCCCGAGGGGGCGTCGTCGTTGCACGGCCACTGGACGCTCCCGATCTCGTCGAGCTTCGCGAACGAGACTCCGGCGAAAGTGGGCGTCGTCCTCGCGATCTCGTCCATGATCTCGCTCGAGCTCTCGTAGCGCATCGGGTAGCCCATCGCGGTTGCGAGGTCGCAGACGACCTGCCACTCCTGCTTGCCGCTTCTCGGCGCCATGACCGGCCTGACCCGGTTGATGCGCCGCTCGGCGTTGGTGAAAGTCCCGTCCTTCTCGAGAAACGACGTCCCCGGCAAGAAGACGTGCGCGAACTTCGAGGTCTCGTTCCAGAAGAGGTCCTGCACGATGCACAGCTCGAGCGAGGCAAGCGCGGCTTGGACGTGGTGGGTGTTCGGGTCGGACTGTGCGATGTCTTCGCCTTGCACATAAAGGGCTTTGAATGTCCCCTCGACAGCGCCGTCGAACATGTTGGGGATGCGCAGCCCCGGTTCTGAGTCGAGCGGGCGTCCCCACGTCTCCTCGAACAGGTGGCGGACAGCGTCGTCAGACACGTGGCGGTAGCCAGGGAACTCATGCGGGAATGAGCCCATGTCGCACGAGCCCTGCACGTTGTTCTGGCCCCGAAGGGGATTCACGCCGACGCCCTTGCGGCCGATGTTGCCCGTGGCCATGGCGAGGTTCGCGATGCCCATCACCATCGTGGAGCCTTGACTGTGCTCGGTGACGCCGAGGCCGTAGTAGATGGCCCCATTGCCCCCACACGCGTACAGGCGCGCCGCAGCCCGCAGGTCCGTGGCGGGCACGCCGGTTATCTCCTCTGTCGCCTCGGGGCTGTACTCGGGTGCAGAGATGAAGGCGGCCCACTTCGCGAAGTCGTCCGGTTCGCAACGCTCTGCCACGAACTGGTGATCCACGAGGTCCTCGGTGACGACTACGTGTGCGATGGCGTTGACGACTGCCACGTTGGTCCCCGGGTGCAGCCGCAGGTGGTAGTCGGCTTCGACGTGCGGCGACCGAACGATGTCGGTGCGACGCGGGT
Organism: uncultured Acidimicrobiaceae bacterium; assembly: GCA_963807575.1. Lineage (GTDB taxonomy): Bacteria > Actinomycetota > Acidimicrobiia > Acidimicrobiales > Bog-793 > Fen-455. The sequence goes on along the minus strand of CAWECD010000010.1, from coordinate 23,768 downwards.
CGATCACGATGAGCTTGGCACCCTCCCTGATCCTGTGCTTCATCCGGGAGGCGAATACCGGGTGCGCCTCCGTCGGGTTCGCCCCTATCAACAAGACGACGTCGCAGCTGTCGATCGACTTGAAGTCCTGAGTGCCGGCCGAGGTGCCGAAAGTCTGTTTCAGGCCGAATCCGGTCGGCGAATGGCAGACGCGGGCGCACGTGTCGACGTTGTTGTTGCCGAAGGCGGCCCTTACCATCTTCTGCACGACGAAGATCTCTTCGTTCGTGCAACGTGAGGAAGTGATCCCTCCGATGGCGTCGACGCCGTGACGAGCCTGGGTCGATCTCAGGCGATCCGCCGCGTAGGAGATCGCCTCTTGCCAGCTGACTGCACGCCACGGGTCTGTGATGGCGTCGCGGACCATCGGGGTGAGCACACGCTCCTTGTGGGTCGCGTAGCCCCAAGCGAAGCGGCCCTTCACGCACGAATGACCTTCGTTGGCGCCACCGTCCTTGTAGGGCACCATCCGGACTACCTCGTCGCCCCGCATCTCGGCCTTGAACGAGCAGCCGACGCCGCAGTAGGCACAGGTCGTGATCACGCTTCTGAGCGGCACGCCCAAGGCAATGACCGTCTTCTCTTCGAGCGTCGCGGTCGGGCACGCCTGCACGCATGCGCCGCAGGAGACGCACTCGGAACGGAGGAAGCTGCCGGCACCCGGCGCGACCTTCGAGCCGAAGCCACGGCCTGCAATTGTCAGCGCGAAAGTGCCCTGGGTCTCCTCGCAGGCGCGTACGCAACGCGAGCAAACGATGCACTTGGAGCCATCGAAGCTGAAGTAAGGGTTGCTCTCGTCCTTCTCGGCGTCGAGATGGTTGTCACCGGCGTAGCCGTAGCGAACCTCCCGGAGCCCGACAGCTCCCGCCATGTCCTGGAGCTCGCAGTCCCCGTTCGCCGCGCAGGTGAGGCAATCGAGGGGATGGTCCGAGATGTAAAGCTCCATCACGCCGCGGCGGAGCTTGGCGAGGCGCGGTGTCTGGGTCGACACCTTCATGCCGGCCTCGACCGGAGTCGTGCACGACGCCGGTGTACCGGGCCGGCCGTCGATCTCGACCAGACATAGGCGGCACGATCCGAAAGCCGCCAGCGTGTCTGTCGCACACAGCTTCGGCACGTCGATTCCGGCGAGCCCAGCGGCGCGCATGATCGAAGTGCCCTCGGGCACTGTCACGGCCAGTCCGTCGATCTCCAGGTCGATCGTCGCCGCTCCAGTTCGAGCCGGGGTTCCGAGGTCGAGCTCCTTGAGCAACGTCACTACCGCTCTCCTCGGGTGATCGGCGACTTTCGGTCTGACCCGCCAGGGTTCCCGCTAGACGTCATTATGGCACTCCGGCGCCAAGAAACTGGTCGCGCGCCTCACAGCGAGGCCGCCCTGACGAGCCCGAAGTCCTCGGGGAAGTGCTCCAGAGCGCTCCGCACGGGCAAGGGGGTGAGCCCGCCCATCGCGCAGAGCGATCCGTCCACCATTGTCTCGCACAGGTCCGCGAGCAGTTCCAGGTTGGCCTCGCGGCTGTGTCCGGCGATGATGCGGTCGATGACCTCGACTCCGCGCACTGCTCCCAACCTGCAGGGCGTGCACTTGCCGCAAGACTCCTCAGCGCAGAATTCCATCGCGAAACGTGCCTGGCGGCTCATGTCGACGCTTTCGTCGAAGACGACGATGCCCCCGTGCCCGATCATGGCGCCCGCTGCCGCGAACGCCTCGTAGTCCATCGGCAGGTCGAAACGGCCGGTCGGCAGGTAGGCACCAAGCGGACCGCCGACCTGGACAGCCCGCACGGGCCGGCCGGTCGCAGTGCCGCCACCGTAGTCCTCGACGAGCTCGCCGAGGGTGACGCCGAAGGCAGTCTCGACGATGCCACCGTGCTTGACGTTGCCCGCCAGCTGGAAGACCTGAGTCCCGCGCGAACGCCCCATACCGAGCTCCCGGAAGGCCTCGGCGCCCTTGGCGAGCACGGGAGGGATCGTGGCAAGCGAAAGGACGTTGTTCACGACGGTTGGCTTCCCGAAGAGCCCGGCGATCGCAGGCAGCGGGGGCTTGGCCCGGACCATGCCGCGCCGGCCCTCGAGGCTCTCGAGCATGGCGGTCTCCTCACCGCAGATGTACGAGCCGGCCCCGACTCGCACGTGCAGATCGAAGGAGCGGTCCGTCCCGAGCACCGACGGTCCGACCCAGCCGTTGCGATGGGCAATGCCGATCGCCTCTGTCATCGTGGCCACGGCATCGGGGTATTCCGAGCGGATGTAGAGGTAACCCTCGTTCGCGCCGACTGCAAGCCCAGCGATGGTCATGCCTTCCACGAGAACGAAGGGGTCGCCCTCCATGAGCATGCGATCCGCGAACGTCCCGCTGTCGCCTTCATCAGCGTTGCAGGCGATGAACTTGAGCTCCGAAGGCATGTTCAGAACCGTCTGCCACTTGACACCTGTGGGGAAGCCCGCCCCGCCCCGGCCCCGAAGGCCGGAGTCGGTCACCACCGTCACGATCTCCTGAGGCGTCATCTCGAGCGCCCGGCGCAGTCCCGCGAGGCCCCCGGTCGCCTCGTAGTCAGCCACCGAGAGGGGATCGGTGACCCCGACTCTTTCGAACGTGAAACGCGTCTGCCGTCTCAGGTGGGAGATCTCCTCGGTCGGCCCCAGGCACAGCCGATGCGGCGCGCCTTCGAGCATCCCAGCGTCGAGGAGCTCACCAACGCTCTCGGCTTGGACCGGGCCGTAGGCGACACGCCCTTTCGGAGTGGAGACTTCAACGAGCGGCTCGAGCCAGAACATCCCGCGCGAACCGTTGCGCACGAGGCGGACTTCATGTCGACGGACGGTCGCCTCCCGCACGATCGCGGTCGCTACGTCCTCGGCGCCGACCGAACGAGCGGCGGCGTCCAGAGGCACGAATACGACGGCAGGTTCCATCAGCGTGCCTTCGTCCGGCAGGAGGCGACAAGCTCGTCGAAGCCGGCTTCGTCGACCCTGCCCTTCAGCCGGCCGTCAACAAGCACCGCCGGGGAGAGCGCGCAATTGCCGAGACAGAACACCTGCTCGAGGGTCAAAGCGCCGTCTGACGTCGTGCCGCCGAAGTCGACAGCCAGGTGCTCTCGAGCGTGCCGCGCGAGCTGTTCGGAACCCATGGACTGGCAGGCTTCCCCTCGGCACACGTGGATCACTGATGCTCCCGGTGGTTCGGAGCGAAAATCCTTGTAGAAGGTGGCGACACCGTAAACCTCGGCCTTGGACCGATTCAGCGCCTCAGCTACGACATCGACGGCCCGCGGATCGATCAGACCGAAAACGTCCTGCAGCTCGTGCAGGATCGGCATCAGCGCACCGCGTTCGGCCCGGTGCCTCTCGACAATGGCTACGGTCCGCTCCTGCGACCATGGCACATGAGAGCTTCTCGTCCTCGAAACCATCGCCACACCTCATTCGGGTTGCGCAGCCCAGCTGGAGTGCGCGCCAACTCCGAAATCACCTCTTGGGCCCCCCGGGGACATGTTAACGAAGGACGAAGATCGACCGCCCTCGCCTGAGCACGTGGAGGGCCCCGAGGACAGCGCCTGACCGGCGGACCGAGATGACAAGGCCCGACGAGTCTGGTCAGACGGCGCCAGGCCGGAGCGCCTTTGTCGCCTCAGCAAACCGGTCACCAAGCTTTCCGTCGTCGGGCAGGTCGAGCACAGCGCTGAGCGCAGCCGCCCATCCGTGGCAGAACAGCTGCCAGCCATCGTGGACCTGAAGCCCCGAGCCCTTCTCCTGATTGCGGGCCAGGTCGAGGAACTCGAGCTTCCCCCGGTAGTTCAGCTCCCAGACGACGGCGCGCGGCGGGAATCGTGTCCGACCAGTGATGGGCGAACCAGGGCGGTCCTTGCCCATCCCGGTCGCGTTGACGACCAGTGACCCAGGCGGCGCCGAGTCAATGAGATCGTCCCAGGGCCCGTTGCCCACGTATCCAGCGACTGGGCATCCCGCCGTCTGAACGAGGTGCTCGACAGAGGCGCGGATCGGATCGGCGCAGACGAAACCCACCGGTGGACGGGTCGTGAACAGGTGGTGGGCAAGAGCCCGCGCTGTGCCGCCCGCGCCAAGGCAGATGACGCCTCCTTCTGACACAGGCCAGACCCGGTCTACGACTCGTCCGACCGAGACCGGGTCACGAGCCCAGCCGCACAGCCCGGCAGGGGTGCGCCTGATCGCGTTGACCTCTTCACAAGCGAGAGCGAGCGGGTCGAGCTCACTGAAGAGACTTTGCCCGGCTCGGAAGACCCTCACCTTGTGAGTGGTGATCACTGCCCCTTCGACGCTGTCATCACTCAGGAGATCGTTCAGGAATCGAACGTAAGTGTCGTCGTCAGCCTCGAGAGAGATGTCAAGCCCGCGAACCTGGCAGACAATCCCCAGGATGGACTGCCACGCGCTAATCGCCTGATGGACGAGCGACGAGCCGGTCGTGACCCCGACAAACACGACGGTGGCCATGCCGAGAACCTACCCGGAGGCGCGAGCTCGTCGCTGGCCACCGCACTGGCCTGGTGGGCCGTGCGCGGTCCAACACCGCCGTCTGTCCGCCGGGCCGCGTCCTGACGGATCGGTGGGCAATACGCGGGCGTCAGCCCTCGGCAAGGAGCGCCTCGAGCGCCGCGCGAGCCTTGTCCGCGAGCCGGTGGGCAGCCTTCCAGTCACTGCCCGTGGGCAGGAGGGACTCTCCGGTCACGAGGCGTATCGCACCCCGTCGAGGGAGGCGTCGGCCCGCCGGGAGAATCTCCTTCGTGCCGAGGATTGCCACGGGGACAACAGGACGGCCCGTCTCGGCGGCAACGACGAAGGCTCCGAGATGGAAGCGCCGGAGCCCTGCGGTGATCGTGAGCCCGCCCTCGGGGAACAGGACGATTGAGTGCCCGGAGCGCACCACATCTTCGAGCGTCGACAGGACCGACTTAGCCGACGAGCGACCTTTCCCCTCTTGGCTCTTGACGAAGACGACTCCGATGCGACGGAGGAACGAACCGACGACACGCTGGTGCGAGAGAACTCCCCCGGCCACGAAGACGACTGGTTCCCGGAACATCAGCCCGATCGCGAACGAGTCCAGGAAGCTCACGTGATTGGCCACGTACACGCACGATTCCCCAGACAAACGCACGCCGGCCGTCTCGAAGGGGATGGCGGCGCAGGCACACAGCAGCCGTACCGCGGCCCGGGTGAACTTCCAGCGCCAGGAGAGCCTCGGCAGGACGAGGAGAAAAGGCCAGACCAGGGTCCCGAGCACGCACAACAGAACCCAGAAAGCGACTCCGTACAAGGTGCCGGGCACATCGCGATTGCTCCCAGCCGCCCTCCCGGGAACCGGTGAAAGAACACCCCTATCGGAGGAGGCCTTCCCGCCGTTGCTCGTCAAGGAACTGAGCCAATCTCGCCAGGCGAGGAGATCCTCAGCATCTAGCGATCATTGCACCGGCTTGCCATCCGGGCCGGCGCGCCCGGCGCCACCTCTGGGTGCGTGGTCGTCAACGTACGAGCGCGAAGACCTCTCCCGGCAACGCAGGTCCCCGTCAAGCTCGTTAGGGGTTCGGAACCGCCTTCAGCCCGCGAGGGTGTCGATGGAAGCCATGACGACCGCGTTCCTGCCCCACCGCTTGGCGTCGAGAAGTCGGCCGTCCGCGACGGTGAGGGCAGCTTGCCAGCCCGCCGCTGGACCGCAGGCAACCCCGAGGCTCATGGTGACGTGAAGACCGGGCGCGACGGTCGTCCAGTCGAGGCTCGACACCGCGAGCCGTATCCGCTCGGCGAATCCGTAAGCACTTGCCAGGTTGACACCCGAGAGCGCCACGACGAATTTGTCGCCGCCATAGCGGATGGCTTGCTGACCGCTTCGTGTCTTGCTCGCGAGCAGCAGACCGACCTGGCGTAGGACAGCGTCGCCGACGTCGTGGCCGAAGGTGTCGTTGATCGCCTTGAACGAGTCGACGTCGGCGATGATGCAGGCCACCTCGGAGTGCTGAACCGCCTCTTCGCAGAGGAAGCGTTCGAGCAGCCGCCGGTTGCCGATGCCGGTGAGAACATCCTCTTCGGCCGATCGTGTGGCTTCTGCCGCCCGAGTCTGGAGGCTCCTGCGGTCCCTCTCGAGGTCCGCGCTCGCCCAGACCTGCTGAACGAGCCGCCGTGTCTGGCGCTGGTGTATCTGCCACATGTGCCTCTTGGCTTCACGGCTGTCCGTCAGCGCGCCTTGGAGGTCGCCGGCGGCCTCCTCGCACGCCGCCAGCTCCTCGATCGCGAGCATCAAGTCGTGCTCGTCGTCTTTGGCCTCGACTACTCGCACGGCGCCGCGGGCAGCAGCCAGGGCTTCCCCCATCCGGCCTGCCAGGCGGAGACATCGCGCTTCGACCCAGGCGAGCTCGGGGTCCTGGGCGGCAGCGGTGATCGCGTTCTCGTCGCCCTGGAACTCGTCGAGCACCTGCAGCGCATCGTCCACGCGACCCAGTTCACAGAGGACTTCGGCGAGCAGGCGGCGACTGCCGATGCGAGGGTTCCTTACCGCTGTCTCCTCGACGAGCAATCTTCGTGCCGTCGCCTCGGCACGTTCGAGCTGGCTGTCGTCGGATCCCGCGTCGGACATTCGACGTTGTTGGGAGGCAAGTAGCAACGCCTCAGCTATGTTGTACAGCTCGCGGCAAACCTTTCCGCCCTCTGCTATGCGTTCGGCAGAGGCGAGCGCGAGCTCGAACTGCTCAACGGCCCGGTCGTAGTCGAGGCAGTAGTAGCAGAGGACGCCAAGCCGGTTGGTGATCTCCATCCGGAGACGGTCATCGTTGACCGAGTCCAGGCCCAGGACGCTCCTTGTTGCCAGTTCTGAGGCGAGCGAGATGTTGCCAAGTCGTGAGGCATGAGCCGCAGCGAGGCTCGCGGCGTCGACGGCCAGCTCAGTGTCGCCGGCCATCTCGAACAGGGCCATCGCCGCAGCCGCGTCCTCACAGACCTCACGGTCGAGCGTCTGGTACGAGGACACTCGCGCCCGGCACATGAGCATCCGAGCCCGGTCGGCGGGCGTGGTTGCCGACTCGAGTGCCGCCGTGATCTCGGGCAGACATGCCTGGCAGTCCTCTGGGGTGGACGCCAGGCGCGTGCGCTCGAACAACGCCTCGTAGTCGACATCGCCGCAGGGGCTTTCTTTCACCTCTATGTGTATCGGCCTCGCGCCGTAGATCCTGAGATCATGGTCGGCGCTTCGTCACGCCAGGGCTGTTGGCCGTACCGGTCGAGGTGGACGACCGTGCCGATCGGCTTGCGAGCTTTGCGGCCGTAGCGGCCAGTCGGCCAGCCGAGGGTCACGATGCAGCACGGCTCCACACTCGAGGGCAGCTCGAGGATGTGGCGGGCCACGGTGTTGGACCACAGCGGAAGCGTGATCAGCGCACCGCCTAGGCCGACAGACCTTGCCGCCAGCAGGAGGTTCTGGACGCTGGGGTATACGGACCCGTAGTGGCTCGAGGCGGCAACCGGAGGCTTGGGGAGGAAAGGCACCCGGGCACCGCCTCGCAGGCAGCACACGACAAGGACAGGGATCTCTTCGAAGTGCTCGACTTGCCATTGGACGGACTTCAGGATCCTTGCTGCCTGCTCGTCGGTCTTGACAATCCGGCCAAGACCGCCGTACACCCTCCATGCCTTCCGATACTGGGCGGCGAGCGATGCCTTTACCGTCCGGTCCTTCACGACCACGAACTCCCAGTTCTGGCCGTTCGAGGCGGTCGGCGCTTGAAGTGCCAATTCCAGGCATCGCAACACGACGCGGTCGTCGACCGGCCCGGCCTGGACCCGGCGTACCGCCCGTTGGGTGAGCATTGCTTCGGCCAGGGGCAGGGCCAAGCGGGCCTCGACCTCGACGAGATCGCTGGTGGGAGCCAAGGTGTCGTCCATGCCAGAGTCTGGCTGGCCCGCGGGTACTTATCCACCCAATGCCACGAACGGTCGGGGATGGCGGAGGCCACGATCGCGTCCCCGGCATCGGCACTGATGCGGCGGCGCTTCGCGACCCGGCCATCGCCGGGATGACAACGCGACGTCAGCCTGGTCGGCGCAGGGCGGTGGCGGCCGCCTCGGGGTCATTACAGCCCACAATCAACTGGTCGAATTGAGCGCCTTCCAGATCCACCCGGACACCGCGAGGGGTGTCGTGATGAACCACGGCGAAGATCTTGGCTTCCCGGGATGTAAGAGTCCCTATCGCCACCGAACCGGGAATGCCCGTACCGACACGAAACCCGTGGACCGCCCCTATGACGTCGTCGAGCACCTCGACCGTCCTGACCGATCCGAGCGGCACCCTGACCTCGCCGTGAACGGCTTCCATCTTCTCCACTGCCCTCAGACGCACCACCAGCTCGTCCCCATCAACGATGAGCTCGGCCATATCGCCCTCCTTCCCCAGCCTGTGCCGCGACCAACGAACAATGCACGCTATTCAACGCCGGCCCGACCTCGCGAGCCCGTGCACCGATCGAGGCCGCGACGCCCACGGCCCCGATGAGCACACCGAGGGCTACGAGACCGCCGGCCCGGCTGGGACGCTTGGAACAGAGCACGTTCACCGTCACTCGAACTGACGGCAGTACGGCCAAGGCCCACGTTGCCGCGAAGGCGGTCGATCGGCCCATGAACCCGTCTGGAGTTCCCGAAAGCCCAAAGTGGCTGGCCAGCGGGTCCGGCAGACGACCCCAGACAAGCAGCCGGGTTAAACGGCCATACAGATCACCGTCAGGGGGACAAGGCCACCGAGCACCAGTCTGGTCAGGCGGCTGTTGAGCATCGACTTCGGCGGCGTACCCTTCCCCACGCTTGGATCGATCACGGCGGCCAGGGGGCCTACTCGAGGGCCGAGTTGGCGATCCAGAACTCGACGAGGTCGTGCCGGCCTTGGACGTCGAGGTTCGAATTCGCCAGCGAGAGGCGCCGGTAGAGGACCAGTGACAGCGCGACAGCTGGACCGGACAAGCTCGCCGTTGTTGAGCTCTCGCCGGCGCGGACATCGAACCGGTCCGGGTGGAGTCCGACCCTCCACGCGTTAGCGGTGTCTGTGGCGCGAAACAGGATGCTCTCGCCGTTGCCCCGCAGGCGTGCGACAGCCGGGGAGAAGTACTCGGCCGCTGCGAGGTTGTCGAGGAACTCATCGATCGTGTCGGCGGCGAGATGCGCAGGCGCCGACGGGCGCTCGCCTTGGGAAAGCTCGAGGTCGAAACGGTGGACGAGGGTCTCATGTAGTTGTCGGCGCGACCAGAACCGCACGTGCTGATCCGAGCCCCAGGCCCACATCGAAGTGGCCGGGTTGGTTGCCCGGAGGGTCGCTACTAGGGCCACGCCGCCCCGCCGGATCCACTCGCCGTTCACGGGACCTTTGTCCAGGGCCATCTCCGACGACGGGATCCGCGCAGAGGCACGAACGCGAACAAGGTATTCCGCCCACCGATGGACGGTGCCGAGGTGGAGGGTGAGATCGTCGACGGTCCAGCCGGGGCAGGACGGTACCGGCAGGAACGGGGACGAGCCCTCGACAAGGGCAGCGAACCGCTCGATCTCGCCCTCGAGAAGGTCACAGTGCTCCAGGTGGTCCATGCCCGTGGATTATGCCAGGGGCACAGAGGGCGTCAACGCCCGACCGAATAGGGGTTCGATCACTGTGGCTCAGAGACTCGTGAGAAGCGTGGGACCCCATTGGTCGGCGGCGAGGGCTCGGGTTTTCGTGGCAGCTCACTCCATTGCATTGTGGACTCCCGTGCCGAGGTGGACCAGCTGCTGGAGCAGGCGTCGGGAGCCGGCGGCCAGCTGGTGAGACCCGCCGAGGCCGCGCAATGGGGTGGCTACTTCGGCTACTTCAGCGATCCTGACGGATATGACTTGTCTGGCCGCGGAGAGGGGACGCTATTGGTGCCATTCTCCGCCGGACAAGCCGGGCTTCCAACCCTCACCTCCACAAGGGGATGCCGGCTCCACGCGAGAGCACACCTTCGGCGTGGTCCAGCTCAACTGCGGCCATCCCGCTGTCGTGGTCATTCATCCGGGCCGCTCGATTGCCGCCACTCTCAAGCGGTACGAGTGGGAGTGCCCGGACACTGGCGCCACCGTCGCTCCGACGCGAGTGCTGAGAGTGCTGTCGGAGTCAGAGTACGAGAGCATGGGCCAGGAGGCTTTTGACTTGCTCGTCTCCACCGGGCTGGCCAGCTAGTCCACGGGCGCTCCGGATACGAGCAAGCACGCCTTGAGGTTCTGGTGTTCCGGTCGTCATGCGGGCCATTTCTCGCTTGTACCTTGAGGAGAGAGGGTTCCTTGCCGGCGGTGGACGTGCATCGAGTGCGAAGCCGAGGGGCAGGAAGTCCTCCACGTCATCGCGACGATGACTGGCGACGTAGCCGAGTCCATGACCGAGGAGCCATTCGAGACGCGCGTCGAGAGCCGTGACCTAACAGAGGCGATCACGGCTCCGAGGGTGCTGCCGTAGCCGCGGCTTGCAGTATCGGCCCACAAATAGCAAAGCGCTTCGCATCGACTGCAGCGGCGCCGAACCCATAGACCGTTGCGTGCCGAGCCACAACTCCGAAGTAGGACGACAACGCAAGTACCACGGCATTGGCTATTTGAGGACGTGTCGGACGAGGAATCACTGTCGCCACCGCAGGTGTTCTCCTGAGGATTTCTAGGTTCCTTAGCAGCGCGTGCGCCGTTGCGTGCGCGACCGCTGAGTAGGCAGGAAAGGCGACCGCCGCTCCACTGCGTAGCCCGAGTGAAGTGAGAAGGTCTCTGATGATGGGTGTCGCATTTGGACGCCGTTCACCCTCGAATCCAAGCAGTCGGCTTCGTGGCGGTGTCGAGTAGGTGAACGTCAGTCCGAGTTGCTCCGCCTCTCTAAGCACGCGGTCGCGCTCCACTGCAAACGCAGCAGGTTGATGCTCCACCAAACCCTCGGCCTTGAGGGCTTCGTTGACGGAGTGCAGCTCTACCGCTTTAGCGCGCGCGACTCGGGTGCGAACTCCAATCGCCGGCTCATAGATCCACCAAGCCCGCGCCGACGCTTCGAGAACGGCTCGCGTGATCACTTCAAAACCGTAAGCGGCGACTTCCTGGCGCGGTTTGAGTAACTGGCCGAGCGCGATCAGATTCTGAGCTGCCGCCATGACTGCGAGTCCGCCGACGGAGTACGCACTCCAAGCTGTTTCCGGCCCCCATGCGCCTCCTGGGCCACTCTCAGACGACGTGAAGAACTCGCGCCACGCGTCAGACCTCGGTTCGGGCTCGTCACCGCGAGCCGAGCGAAACGTGGCAACGAACCCGAATGCATCCCGCATTGACGCCTGGCAAACCGTCAGTAGATCTTCGGAATTCTCCGGCATTAATGAAGAGGCTATGCCCAAGGTCATCCGGCCGCCGTGACACATCCGGAATGGCCCAGGTCTAGTTCGGGCTGTCCGTCAGCAAGTCCAGCGTCCGGTCAAGTGTCTCGGACCGAGGTCGTACGCGTACGAACGCGCCGACCGACTTTCCAAGGATCAGGTGCGATCAAACCGCAGGCGGATGTAGTCCAGTTGTGAGTGGCCTTTGAGTTCCTGCGTCGTGTTGTTGACGCGCACCACTAAACGATCGTTCCAAAAGACTGGCATGTCTCCGGCCGGGACATCGATGCGAAGCACCATCTCGGATTCGACCGGGTCGGGGGTGATCCGTACGAACGGAGCGATAGACGGTGCACCGCTCAGCAGCTTCTGGCTGAGGCGGTTGAGGAGGGCGTCGAGGTCCCGTTCCAATTTGAGGTCAAACCCCAAACCCGTTACGACGCCGGTACGGTCCTCGACGCCGATAATTACAGTTCCGCCGTGGGCGTACCAGAACCCACAGATCCTGTCCATCACCGCGTCTTCAAGCTTAGGGTTGACCTGCTTGGTGTGCACGTCATAACGCAGCGTCTGCTTGTGTTCGAGAAAGTGGTCCTCGGCGGATGTTACGAGTTCGGCGGTCGGCCGTGTTTCGTAAGGGCTCTGGCGGTCGGGGGAAGGGGCAGATGGTATGTCGCGACGAAGAGCTTGTGGCTCGCAGCTGAGAGGGAGCCGCTCCACGAGCTGGTGAAGTTTCCAAAGCCCCAGATCGAGATCTGACTTGGCACCTGGGAAAGTGAGACGCGGGCTAGAGCGTTCGATCGTGCGCGTTGTGAACTCAAACTCACTTGGTACGTCGTCGCCGTCGTAGACCTCTCTGAGGTCGGCAATCGTGCGTTCCTTCCACCTCGCGAAGAGATGGATCCAATCGCCATGTCCGCCCCACTTTTCGGCAATCTCCGCTTGGCTGCCTAGTTCCTCGCCAGCGCGAATGCAACCGTCGAGCACCGTCCTGGCCTGCTCACGAGGCTTGAGGAGGGTCGTCACGAACCAAGTGTACGTATAGCCACGCTGATAGCCGTCTCCTGCGAGCGCAGAAACGGAGTCAGAGCGACGTCTTGGTTTGCCCTCGGGTGTGGCCCTTCTGTTCGTCGGGTGCCCGCATCTACAGCCCCCTCTCCCGGAGCGCCGAGACGTAGCCAGCGTGCAGTGGGAGGATGGACCCGTGTTTGAGCGATTCACCGATCGGGCACGCAGGGTATTGGTCCTGGCTCAAGAGGAAGCACGCCTCTCGAGCCACAGCTTCATCGGGACCGAGCACATTCTGCTAGGCCTCATTCACGAGGGCGAGGGGGTCGCGGCCAAGGCGCTCGAGTCCCTTGGTATCTCGCTCGAGGCCGTGCGCGAGAAAGTCGAGGAAACTATCGGACCCGCGGGGTCGGCCCCGACAGGTTCGCCACCGTTCACGCCACGGGCGAAGAAGGTTCTTGAGCTGTCCCTCCGCGAGGCGCTGCAACTCGGTCACAACTACATCGGCACCGAGCACATGCTGCTCGGCCTGGTGCGCGAGGGGGAGGGTGTCGCCGCCCAGGTCCTGGTCAGCCTCGGCGCTGACCTGACCCGTGTGCGCCAGCAGGTCATCCAACTGATCTCGGGTTACCAGGGTCATGAGGAACCCGCCAGCTCGCGGTTCCTCGGCCCGGCCGCGCGGCTGCGGGAAACCGAGTCGGCCAGGGTGCCGATCGGCGACAGCTGGACAGTCCAGGTCGTGCGAGGCGGGAGAACACCGGCTGCTTTCGCTGAGGCCTACCAGGCGATGGCAAATCTCGCGATAGGACTTGGTGTCTCCCTCGATGACCTGCGGATCACCGTTACCTCAGTTGAGACCCACGAGGGTCCGGGACTCCTGCTCTTGGTAAGGCATCAAACCGAGCACGACTCACGTGCATCGCGGGGTGGCACAGAGGCGGATGCGAGCGGCGATAAACCGCCCGCGTAGCCCTTCTTTGCTCGCCTCCCCGCCCCGCCGGCGCCCCCGGTCGGCCCTGTCCGGGCCGCCGTGGCCGCCGCCGTGGCTCCGGCTGGTCGGGGCCCCTTCCTTCCTTCCGGTCCTGGTCGTGGCGGTCCGTGCCGCCCGGCCGCCCCGGTTTCGGCCGCCTCCGGGGTCCCTGTGCTTCCCTGTGTCAGGCTATTTTGTGCGGGCGAAGGGACTCGAACCCCCACCCCCGAAGGGACCGGGACCTAAACCCGCAGCCGAGCGTCCGGGGAGGTCCGTCTAGGTTCTAGAAAGTCCTTGTTTACTAGGCATTTGTGAGCTCACGTCCGTGGCCGTCCCCGTTCATTCGGATCCGTCCGTGCATTTTGGTTAGCAATTGGTTAGCAATTGGGTAACGTCCCGATCGCTGTTCTGCTTCCCACGGCTCTCGTCCTCGACGGCTGTTCTCCGCAGACTTCGCGGACCCAGCGGGTGACATCTACCTGATAAAGCGCTTCCACGACCGCGCCAGGGGCCAGTTCCTGAGCGTCGCCGGCAGGGTTCGCCGCACAGTGATCTATCGGTCGCACGTCGAGCGCGACGAGCATCGTGAGCTGGACGAACTCGGCCGTACAATGTAGACATGGCGCGGACTCGCAATCCATGGCTCGGACCTGCCGCCCGCCCCGTCGCTATTCCCGAGGACGTCGACGACCCTTCGGTGGTGAAGGCCTCGGGCGTGGTCGAGCTGCCGTTCCATGTTCGATGGAGCGATCCGTCGATCACCTACGACCTCGGGCAGCGAGCCGACCGCATCCGTGTCTATGAGCAGGTTCTTCGCGAAGGCACCGAGGACGACGTTCGGTTCTACGTCGAGGTTGGTGAGCTCGTCGAGCTTTTCGACGAACTGGTGCTGCCCCCGACAGTGAGGCGAGCCTGGGCAGACTGGCTTCTACGGCACCGAGGGGTGGTCCTTGCGTGCTGAGTCCGCTGCAGGAGCGGATAGCCAGAATCATCGCCGGACTGAGCGAGGCGGAAGACTTCGCACTCGCCGGCGGTGGAGCGCTGATAGTTCGTGGCGACATCGATCGCAAGACTCGAGACCTCGACTTCTTCGGACTCAGCGCTGCTGCGGTCGACCGCCTCGTTCCTGTAGCTGAACTGGCTCTTCGAGAAGCGGGCCTGCAGGTCACGCGGGTGCAGGAAGGGCCTGGTTTTGCACGCTTTGTTATCGAGGACGAGGACGATCGGACCGAGCTGGATCTGGCCAGCGACGCCCGACTTTTTCCAGCGGATCGAGGTCCCGGCTTTCAGATCCTGTCTGCAGAGGAGCTGGCCGCCGACAAGTTGCTCGCGGTGTTCGGCCGAGCGGAGGCCAGGGACTTCGTAGACCTGGAGGCTCTTGAAGACCGGTTCGGTCTTGACCGGCTGTTCGAACTCGCAGGCGAGAAAGATCAAGGGTTCGAGCCCACGGTATTTGCCGAGATGATGGACCGATTCGGTCGGCTCGGAAGAGCGGAGTTTCAGCTTGACAATGTTCAGTACGAGGAGTTGAGTCGACTTGTCGAGGTGTGGCGGGCGCGGGCACTTGAGCTAGCCCAAGAGCACCAACGATCGCGAGGGATCACCAACGATCGAAGTCACGACACTGGCCTCGGCCTCTGACGAGGCGTGAACCTTTGGTTCGTAGCCACAGCACCTGCCGGAACTGTCGCTCCGGAGACCGACATACCCATCCGCCAGCCTCGATCCATCTGATAGGGCTCGGCTAGCCAGCCGCTGTCGGTGAAGCATTACCCCAGTTCACAGGCTATTTTGTGCGGGCGAAGGGACTCGAACCCCCACCCCCGAAGGGACCGGGACCTAAACCCGGCGCGTCTGCCAATTCCGCCACGCCCGCGTGGTTCGCCCGAGCGTACTCCCGCGTGCTGGGCACTCCGGTGGTGCCCTGGTAGGCCTGTGACGACCTGCCGGTCCGGTAATCTGCGATAGCGGTTCGACCGATGTTGAGCCCGATGAGGAGGAGCGTAATGTCCACCTATCCGATCGCCGAGGGGATCGAAGCGGTGACGATCAGTTCGGAGTACAGCGCGGGCGATCGGGCCGGCGAGATCTATCAACGCCTCCTCCGCGAGCGCATCGTGTTCCTCGGCACTCAGGTCGACCAGACCTCGGCCAACTTGATCTGCGCCCAGCTGCTCCTCCTCGAAGCCGAGGACCGCGAACGCGACATCTCGCTTTACATCAACTCGCCAGGCGGCTCGGTCACCGATGGCCTGGCGATCTACGACACGATGCAGTACGTACGCTGCGACGTTTCGACGATCTGCCTGGGTTTGGCCGCTTCGATGGGTCAGTTCCTGCTTTGCGCCGGTGCTCCAGGGAAGCGGTACGCACTGCCGCACAGCCGGATCCTGATGCACCAGCCGTCGGGCCAGATGCAAGGACAGGCCGCGGACATCGCCATCCAGGCGGAGCAGATCATCTACCTGAAGAAGATGATGGCGGAGCGGATCGCTTTGCACACGGGCCAGACGGTCGAACGGATCGAGGCCGACTCTGACCGTGACCGGTGGTTCACTGCCCAGGAGGCGTTGGACTACGGCTTCATCGACCGCGTGATCGACCGCTCCACCTTGAAGGCGACCACCTGACCTCCTCAGGAGACCTCGTGTAGCTCCGCTCGGCCGGACGGCTCAACAACGGCCGTGACTACCTGGGTTCGAGTGTCAGGGTTCCTCCTACGACACCTGGCTGAAGGCGGTCATTGGTTCCGAGTGAGCTTCGGCGGGCACGACCGCATATGAACGGCTGGACCCGGACCGGAGGACCGTGCCATCCGCCGATGCCAGCCAGTAGCCACTCCCCGTCGAACTGGCGGCGATGCCGATGACCGGTGAGAAGGCATTCGTGTGAGACTTCGAGCCGTCCTTTGCCGTGCTGTAGGAGTAGACGTCACCATTCTGTGCGGCGAGCCAGTAACTGGATCCGTCGGGTGCGGCCGCCATGGCGACGATCGGCGACAGCAGTTGGAGTCCGGCCGCCGAACCGTAGTACGGAGCGTCTTCCGCATAGACGGCGCCTCGGGAAGTCACAAGCCAGTAGCCCCCGGTGAGGGGGTCGACCGCCATACCGACGACGGCTCCATCTGTCCTGAGGTCGCCTCGAGATCCCCTGTATATCGCATCACCGAACGCGTACACCGAGCCGTCGGCGGCCACGACGAAGTAGCCCTTTCCGGTCGGGGTTGCGGCAATGCCAACTACCGGGGCTCCCGGCGGCACTGGTCCGCCGCTCCAGGCACTGCCACGAAGGTCCCCGAACCACTTGGCGTTCCCAAAGGCGTACACCGAGCCATCTGCGAGAAGGAGCCAGTAGCCGGTCCCGCCGGGGGTAGCGGCCATCGAGACGACGTTCGAAGGCAGGACGGCGGTGTTCAATCCGCCGCAGTCGGGGAGATTGCCAAAGTCGAACACGCTGCCGTCACTGGTCGCGAGACGGTAGCCAACATGATTGCCACTGGCGGGAGTGCACCGTGTATGCGGGAGGGGCAGCGGGTCGGCTATCCCATTGCGATCCGCGTCCGCTCTCCATTCGGGCCACGACGGCGGATTAGACGCAGCCGGAGCCATCGGCAAGGGGTACGCGACCAGAGTTGCCGGCACGGTCGGTCCGCCGCAGGCGAAGTAGAGCATCCAGCCGTTGCCCAGAGCACCGGGCACGTAGGCGACGGCTGCGCTGCTAGGCGTGTCACAGCCCGATTCGAGGGCCGGCTGTTTTCCTCCGGAGATGGTGAGGACCTTTCCGTTGTTGCCTGCGAGCACGTACAGCCCCTTAGCGGCCCCGACGAGCACGTCGTCTCCGTCATTGGCGCCGCCGGTGAGGTCCACGAGCACAGGGGACGAGGTGGCCTCGTTGTGAGCATCGAAGATCCGGGACCAGATCTCATGGCCTGAGCCATTCCAGGCGCTGACGGCCGCAGGACCCCTGGTGCACTGCGCACAAGATGTCGAGACGACGGCGAGCTGGCCGTCGATCCGGCCGATCGCCGGTGACCCGAACGTCGGCCCGTTCGCAGTGACCGGCCAACCCGGAACGTTCTGACCGTTGTCGGCGTAGACCGCGATGATCTGGTTGCTGGCGGTGCCGCGATGGCCCGAATAGAAGCTCGTCCCGACCACGACGGCGGGTCGTCCGGTGCTGTTGAGAATCCCTACCGTGGGGCTCGACCAGATCGTCTGGGCGGTGCATCGTTGCCACACGAGCTTGGGGCCGGAAGCGAGGTAGCGGTAGTCGACGATCCATCCCCCGCGGCATCCATCGAGGCCGCTCGCGTCCCCGCCCATGATGATGTCGTCGCGGCCCGTGTGGCTCGTGTCGACCAGGGTCGGCGACGACCAGATCGTGTCAGCGCGTTGGATCGGGAAGCCGGGCACGATGTGCCCGTCTGGTTGCAGCGCGTAGATGTGGTGGTCGTATGAGCCGAAGACGATGTCGAGCTGGCCCGTTCCGGTGATGTCACCGACGGCCGGCGTCGCAAAGACGGGATCGGAGTAGTTGTTCGGAGCTGTCCGTGCCCAGGGGTTGAACGTGCGCCGCGTCTGGAAGACGAACCGCACCCTTCCGCTTGCGTAGAAGGCTTCGAGCCCACCTTGTTGGTCAGCCCTCCACAGGGAGCCGGCACCCACGATGATCGAGGGTGGCCTGTCCGGGCCGTCAAGATACGCGACGGCGGGGCTCGAGTCGATGGCGGTCGGTGTCGGGCTGTTGATGTGCACCCACTGGGGCCAACCGGGCAGCTCACGACCCGACTTCGCGTTGACCACGTAGATCTCGCCGGAAAGCGTTGCGAGGACAACGGCCTTGACGCCGTCGATGGTCGCGACGACCGGTGAGCTCATCCACACGGAGCCGAGATTCTTGAGCACCCACGCCGGGCTTTGGAAGTCCTGGATCTGTGAGACGCTCGTCCCGCGGGGCGCTCCTGTTGAGACGGAGGTTCGCATGCTGGCCGATGCCGCCGAGAACGCGGGGACAGTGAAGGCAGCGATCAGGCAGGCAGCAATCACGCACGGGAGCAGGCCTCGGTGTGCCGCCACCCGACTTCGACCCATGTCACAATGGCGCGTGTGGCGAAAGTCCATGAACCCACGCTAACGGATTTTCACTACTAGTGGTGACGCGAGCACTTAAAGTGGGATTTTCCCGAACCGGCAAGACCCGGATCGCCTTTGTTGCGCCGCGGTACGGCGATGCCGTCGTGGGTGGCTCGGAGGCTGTCATGCGTGAGGCTGCGCAAGGACTCGCCGGGCGCGGGTACAACGTCGACGTACTGACGACGTGCGCCCAAGACCATTTCACATGGGCAAACGAGTTCCCCCCGGGCGTGAGCACAGACGGCTCGGTAACGGTTCGGCGGTTCCCAACCGTGCAGAACCGGGACTACGTTGGCTGGAACCGGGTGCAGGACAGGCTCCTGTCGGGGGAACCACTGGACGACCTCGATGAGCTCGCCTGGATCAACGGGCGCTTTCGCGTCCCAGACCTCTACCTCTACCTCTCCGGCCATGCCGAGGAGTACGCGGCGATCGTGTTCTCGCCCTACCTGTTCTGGACGACGCTCTACTGTGCTTCGATCGCGCCCGAGCGGACAGTCCTGATGCCCTGCCTGCACGACGAGCCTTACGCGTACCTCCGATCTGTGGCCGCCGCACTGGCGTCAGCCACAGTCGTCTGGTTCCTCTCCGAGCCCGAGCACCAGCTCGCCCATCGGCTCGCGCCGGTGGCCGCGCACCATTCGGTGATCGGCGCGGCGGTCGAGATACCCGAGTCCTACGACCCGGATGGCTTTCGCCAAAGGCATGACTTGATTCGCCCGTACGTCTTGTACGCGGGCAGACGTGAGGGTGGGAAGGGCTGGCAGGAGCTGATGGCCGGCTTCGCCCTGGCGGTACATCGCCACGGCCTGCCCTTCGATCTCGTCACCGTCGGTGTCGGCCAGGCCCAGGTGCCGTCGGCGCTCGAGCATCGGATCATCGATCTCGGCTACCTTGCCTCTGCCGAGGTCCCGGACGCATTTGCCGCCGCGGAAGCCTTCGTGCAGCCGAGCGCGAACGAGAGCTTCTCGCGCACGATCATGGAGGCCTGGCTCGCCGAGACCGTCGTCATAGCGAGCGGGGCCAGTGACGTCGTCACCTGGCACTGTGAACGGTCCGGAGGAGGCCTCGTCTACTCTGACGAGCTCGAGCTCGGCCAGTGTTTGCGGTTCGTCGCGCAAGCACCGCAACAAGCCGCGCAGCTGGCCCGCAAGGGGCGCGAGTACGTGCTGGCCAACTACAGGTGGCCGTCTGTGCTCGACGCCATGGAGCGCTCGCTCGAGGTCTTCGGGTGAAATCGAGCGAGCGGCCAGGCCGCGGGCATGACAGGGGCCAGCCGTGAGGGTCCTGGTCGTCGGTTCGCTTCCCCCGCCGGAATGTGCTCGCGCCGAGGCTTTGCGCGCAGAGGTCGTCGCGTTGCTTGCCGAAGGGCACACAGTCGAGGTCATCGCGCCGGATCCGGTCGCAACCGCCCACCGTTACATGACCACTCGCGGGATACCGGGGTGCCTGTGGCTCGCGACCTTGGTTTCAGGTTTCGACTCGGTCGTTGTGCAATTGCAACCGGGACTGCCGGTGCGGGAGCGAGCCGGGCGCTTGGAGAGAGAGCTGTCTCTCGTTGCCCTGTCGTTCGCGTTGCGACGCGGGCGTCAGGTCGCCATACGCTTGGAGCGCCCAGACGATCTTCCCGGTGGCCCTGGCGGCCGTGCGGCCCTTCTTCTCTGGCGCAGGGCGGAGCGGATCGTCGTGGGAAGCGACGATCAGCGGACTGCCTTTGTCGCTGCTGTGGGACTGCCGGCAGAGCAGATGGTCATCTGCTCTGCCCGGAAGCACGGTGTGCACGATATCGACGTCGACGACGGCGGATGGGGTGCTGGAACCGACATCTCAGCCGAGAACGTGCTCGAGCTCGTTCGTGAGAAGGCGGCTCGAGAACGACGGGAGCTTGCGGAATCGGGCTCGGCACACTTTCCCGGCTGGGACAGGCTCCCCGCATCCGGATTCGCACTGGCCGAGCTGGATTCGGTCTTGGCGCAATCCCCCCAGGCGATCCGTAAGCCCGGCGATCTCGCTCGTTCGGCCCTTGCGGTCGCCGACCGGCGACCGTTGCTGCGTCCCTTGGTGAGGATAGTGCGGGCCACCTACCGGAGCTCCAAGGCCGTGTTCGGACCGGACCGGTCCGACTGAGGACTCTCGGGTACGCGGGGTGCGACCACACTTGTCGTCACCCGGCCACGAGCGAGGTCTTGTTCAGAATCTCGAGAAGAGCACGCGCCGCGACCTCGAAGCTATGGGCACCGGCGTAGCCGCGTGCCGTGTTGGCGAGCGCTCCTCTCTCAGCTGGGTCGTCGAGGAGCCTCGTGCAAGTCTCCGCGAGGTCCTCCGCCGTGACGTCCACCGGGACCTTGCAGGCGACATCGCCGGGCAGCTCGCCCATCCATCCGATGTCGGTCACGATCATGGGCACCCCGCAAGCGAGGCAATCGCCGACCGCGGCGGACGCCTCGCCTGAGAAGGTCGCCCGTAGTTGTACCGCGAGCTCGGCGCGTCTCAACCAGCCCAGGTAAACCTCGGTCTCGACGCGGCCGGTGATGAAGAGCCGCCCGTCGAGCCCGAGCGCCTCCCCGAGTGTCCCCAGGTCGTGGGCCAACTCGGTGCTGATGGGCCCGACGAGGGCAACCACGAGGTCCGGGTGGCTTGCTGCGAGGGCCGCGAAACAGTGCAGGACCTTGTGAGGCTGCTTGATCGGGTCGACTATGCCGAAGGTGGCAAGGACCCGAGCTCCTGGCTCGAGGCCGGCAACCCCGGAAGGTGACCTGTCCTGGGCTCGGGGAACATCGGTGGCGAACCCCACGACCCCGACGTGTGGCGCGAGGACCGGCCCGGCTTCGAAGCGCGCCAAGTGGGCCGCGGCCTGTGAGGTCACGAGAAAGAGGTCCGCGAGACCGATGATCTCGCGTGCCATCAGCGGCTCGTGACGCTTCGCCTCGATCGCGAAGACCTCATCCGAGGCGGCCAGTCCCGCGGGCAGGAGTGGTCCATAGATTCTCCGTAGCGTGGCGGGAACCCCCTCCGGCACGGCCGCGGCGGAGGCTGCTGCGAAACGGTACAGGCCGCTCAACCTCACGTCGTGGGCCAGAACCGTCCCGCGTCGGCGACGGAGCAACGCCAACGCCGTGGCATGGAACTCGCTGTTGCCCAGGACGTAGACGACGTCGTCGTAGCCTCCTGTGGCGGCTTCCACGCTCGGAAGGCAGCGGGCGTCCTGGACCGTGAGTCCCGACGGCACGCTGGGTGGTCCAGGCGAGAAGTCGAGGCCGTCGGCGAAACAGTCGATGTCGAGATCACCGACAGCCGATAATGCCTCGACGAGGCGGAAGCTGTAGTTCGCGATCCCGGAAGCCGCGGGAGGGAACGGCGAGACTATCGCGACCCGACGACGACGGCGCCACGGCCGCACGGGCCTGGCCAGCAGTGCTTCGTAAACCGCGGCCGTCCGGTCCGCGACATCTGTCCACGTCGAACGCGTGGCCGAGGCTCGCTGAAGCGCCGCCTCGCGGAATGCTGCGTTGTACAGCCCCCGTTCGATCGAGGCGCTGATTGCCTTCGGGCTTGACGGATCGAAACGCGCCCCGGGGGAGACCAGGTCCTTGAGGATGCCAATGTCCGACACGACCGTGACAGCGCCGCACGCCATCGCTTCTGAGACGGCAGGGCTGTAGTCGTGGGAGAGAGACGGGAAGCACACGAGCTCGCTTGCCTGGTAGAGCCGGAGCATGATTGCCTTCGACACGGCGCCCGTGAAGAGGACTCGTCCTGCGACGCCCTCGGCGTCCGCCACGTCTTTGAGACGGCTCGCAGCCGGTTCTGGAAAGTGGCCGCTCACGACAAGCTGACGGGAGCTGCGCAATGGGGCCGGCAGGCGGGCGAAAGCCGTGATCAACGCCTCGATGTTGTCGTGACCATCGCCTCTGGCCGGGTACAGGACAAAGGAGGGCTCGAGACCGGGCACGGAGGCCCGTGCCAATGCGGGGGCGTTCTCTCCTGGCCCGACAGGCACGAATTGCCGCTCCGTGCCCCAGCCGACGGTGTGCAACCTTGTCGGGTCGATGGCGAGGTTCTTCTCAAGCACCCGACTTACTGCCAGTGAGGTTGTGAGCAGTGCGTCGGCGGCGCGGAGCACTTCCAGACCGCCAGAGCGCCTGATCCTCTGGCGGAGATCATCGAGGGACGAGCCGCCGTGACCGGAGGAGATGGGGTGGCACACCGTCGCACACAAGCGCAGGCCCCGTTTGTGGGCCCAGCGAGGCCATATGCGGCCGATCGGAACCCCGGGGTCGAAAGGCCAGATCACATGTAGCACGCGAGCTCCCGGGACAACTGGGTCGGACAAGTCGGCGTAGTCGACTCTTCCCGAGCTCAAGAGGGGCCCCAGGTCTTCGGGCGGAAGCAGGTCGGGATTAAGCAGGTAGCGGCCCACCAGCTGAGGGTGCCCTTGTTCGAGGGCCACCGCGAGCTGGAGGGCGTACTGGCCTGTTCCCCGGTCCTGCAGGCCCGGGCTCTGGAGTGCCTGAAGGTCGAGTACGACGGGGCCAGGGGTCATGCCGAAGGGGGGCGCCGAGCCTCAGTGCTGCGGCGGGTCCTCGGAGGAAGAGGACGCTCCTGGCTTGTCACGGGGCTGGTTCTCCGTACTCTCGCTGGAGCAGAGAAGCGTCACCCCGGTTGCCGTCATCCCGGTCGTCGTGAGCTCGCGAAGCGAGTCCTCGACCTCGTCGAGACGGCTCGAGGCAGTGGCGAGAAGGCGCCCGAGGAGCTCGGTGGCCTGGAGGCTCATCTCTACTTGCACTTTGACGATGTCGGTCAGTTCGGCAACCTGGTCCTGCAGCTGGGAGACGTGTTCGATCGCCTCCGCGAGTGGCAGCGTGAAACGTTTGTCGAACTTGGTCGTCAAGCTGGTTTTCGCCTGGCGCCAACCTCGTTGGCCGATGGACGCCACCGTCAATCGCCTCCTCCGGTGCGCTCGCTCCTGGTGGAGCTTACCGGGTCGTGCCCGAACGAGGTGGTGACGCCGGCTGCGCCAAAGCCTGTCGCGTCTGCCGGGAAGTGCCTTTCTTGGCTAGGGTGCGAGGGATGAAAGTTGCACCGACGGCTCCGTTGCTTGCCGCGGGCCTTGACGACCAGCGCCAACTCCCTTCGCGAGTCGTCTCCGCCAAAGTGAGCCTCCGTAATCGGTTCGTCGAGATCTGGCAGGCGCGCGAGCTGATTGTCTTCCTAATTCGCAAAGAGCTAAAGGTCCGCTACAAG
>CAWECD010000009.1:0-101394 GCA_963807575.1 uncultured Acidimicrobiaceae bacterium | reverse complement strand
GCCCCTACCGGGCGGCAGCGACAGGCTGAGGGCGCCGCCGCGCGCGCGCCCGGCTGGCAGGTCTCGCACAGGTAGGTTCCCGATTGGTTCCGATCACTCGCGACCCGAACAGCCAGAGCTCCGCGCCCTGAGCGAACATCGTCGCGGAAGACAGCGCCGTGGCAAGAAACTCGCCCGAATCGGCCGGTAGCCTGTTCCATCCAGCAAGAGACCGCTCGGTCGGGTGCCACTCTCACGACGATTGGGTCACTCTCTTGCGCCAGGTCGGTAAGCCCCCTACGAGGCACGCGAGCGAACCTCACCTTCCACGCCCGAGCTGCGCAACACCCCGCAACCGAGGAGCAGACGGTGACTCGCCGCTTCTACCTCGCGCGAGCACCGCGGCCGTCGCCGGGTCGAGCAAAGGACCGCCGTTCACGGCCCGAGCACGATCGGTCCCCTCGAGACCGAGGTCGCGTCGCACCGCCACGAGGTTCGCGACGACGCGCCGGCGCCTTCGGCCCTCCCAACCCTCGCTCGGCGGGCCGAGCGCACGCGTCCAGGCGTTCGGCGAGTCTGAGCCATCGCTTACGCCAAGCGAGCGTCGCCAGTCCTCGATCTCGACGGTGCCCTGCTGCCACCGTTGCGCGCGGCCTTGATCGGTCGGGCGGGGTCCAAGCAAGGCGACGACGTACTCGGGTGGCTCCGAGCTCCACGTCGCGATCTCGCGGCGGCGCAGCGTGGCGAGCGCGGAATCGACGATCTCGAGGCGGTCGAGGGCACTACGCACGTCAGCACCCAAAACGGCGCGCACCGACTGCTGAGCGAAGAGCGCGGCATCAGCCGCCTCGCTCACCTCGGCCGCTTCGGTCACGTCGCGCTCCGCGCGTACAAGGCGGCGTCGCGCCGCTGTGTAGGGACCTTGCAGGTTGCGGCGCTCGACGCCTTCGCTTGTGGCACTCATCGTCGCGAACACTCCCGCTTCCTCATGCGCCTCGTCGCGCTGCACGAGGGAGATGCCAAGCTCACGGGAGGCGTCGCCTTGGCGTGTCGTCAGGTCCACGGCGGGACCGGCGCCGATCAACGAAACGAGCGTGTCGCGCTCGTTGCCGAGCGCCTCCCGAGGAGTTCCGGCGAGACGGGCGATCTCAGCTTCGGTCTCGAGCTCGTCGAGGGCGAGTCGCTGCTGCTCGCTGCGGCTCCACGCCCGGCCCAGCTCTTCGTCCCCATCGCCCGTGCTCGCCGTCTCGTCCGGCTCGGTGAGCACGAACAGCTCCGTCGAGTCCGTCGCACGACTCGCCGCCACGAGCGCCGCCTCGGCGCTGAGGCCCTCCGCGCCGAAGACGAACGCGCGACCCCTGCGTCGTGCCACTTCGCCCGCGTCGCTCCGCTGGGCTTGGCCGACCGTCTGGCCCTGTCCTTTGTGCAGCGTCCAGGCGTAGCCGTAGTCGGTGGAGCGCTTGACGTAGTCGGCGGGCAACCGCACGCTGCGGCCGTCGCTCGTCGCAAGTGTGACCTCTCGCGACAATGGCAGTCGATCGCCTGGACGATGCCGCGGGTGCCGTTGCGCACGCCCTTGCCGGACGGGTCGCGCCCGGCGCCGAGGCGCGTCCTGTTCCGCAGGCAGCACAGCTCGTCACCCACCCGGTAGGTACGGGGCGCAAGGTCGGCGGGCGCGAACTCCTCGACGACGAGCTCAGGGCCCGACAGCCGGCCCGCCTCTTCGACATGGCGGCGGGCAAGGCCGTTCAGCACTCGGACCGCGTCGCGGGCGTAGGCGTAGAGGACGGCGTCATCGCCGGACTCGCGCGCCGCCCACCACCGCTCGACCATGTCACCGATCAGCTCGGACGGGTTGGTCGAGCGATGGACCCGTCCGTGATGGGAGTAGGCCGCGGCCGCCTCGCCGGCACGGCCCTCGCGGAGCGCATCGAGCGCTGAGCGCTCCCACTCGGCCACCTGGCGCGCATTTGAGCCGAGCCGGGTCGCACCGAGCTCGCGGCCGAGCGCGCCAAAGCCGCCGCCCGCCTCGACCGATGGGAGTTGCCGGTCATCACCTGTGAGCACGACTTTTGCTCCCGCGCGCTCCGCGATCTCCAACAGCCGCACGAGACGGCGGGTGTCGACCATGCTGGCCTCGTCGACGACCACGACGCTGCGGGGATCGAGGCTGTAGTGCGACAGGTGCTGCGGCGCGGCTGAGCTCGTAGAGAAGGCGGTCGAGGGTCACCGAGGAAATCTGCGATCCCGCTTCGAGCTGGGCGGCGGCCTCCGCCGCGAGCGCGGCGCCGTAGACGCGGTAGCCGGACGACTGCCACGCCCGGCGGGCCGCGTCGAGGGCGAAGGTCTTGCCCGAGCCGGGCACGCCGATGACGACTTCGACCCCGTTTCCCGAGCTGCAGAGCGACCGCACCATCGCCGCCTGTTCGAAGGAGAGGTCTCCCCGCTCCGCGAGCACCGCCTCGAGGCGCACCGCGTCTGCAACCCCGCAGGCTCTCCCGAGGCCCGCACGCCCGAGGGCGAGGAGGCGAGATTCGGTGTTCAACATCTCGGTGGTCGAGTAGCGAAGCGCACAGGTGAGCGTCGCGATCCCCGAAGCCGGCGCGCGCACGAGGCGGACGATCGTATGGCTGTCACGGGGACGGTCGGTCGTGAGCGGCCGTCCGGTCTCATCCGCGACGACGAGGGGAACGACGGCGGGATCGGCGAGGGTGTCGTCGGCGAGTCCTTCGAGCTCGGCACGACGAGCGCCCTGGGTGCACCGCTCAGCCCACGCGACGATCACGTCGTCGCGGGTGAACGCGGCCTGTGCCCGGGTGAGCCCCGCCGATCCGACGAGCTCGCTGCGAGCTGCTGGCCACCTCGGCGGCAGTTGGCGCGACGCGCCGGTCGGTCCCGTCCAAGAGAGCGGTCACGCTGTCACGGGTCACCCCGAGCGCCCGGGCACGTTGGGCCCAGGTGTCGCGCAGCTCCACGAGCTCGACGTCGAGCTTGTCGCGTCTCGTCTTCAGACACGCCGCCTCGCTCGCCCTTGGCCCCGATCGCCCGGTGCGCTCGAGCTCCGCCTCGATCGCGTTCCTCCGCTGCGAGAAGCTGCGCAGCACCTCGCGGTCAAAGCCCTCGAGCTCGGACAGGCCGCGCCGGTCCGGCGTGAGCCATTGGCCACCGAGCTCGGCGACGCGCTCGCGAAGCTCGGCGCGATAGATCGAAGCCGCCGCGCGTCGGTGCAGGTAGATCATGCGGGAGTCGAGAGCGGTCCATCGCCCGTCGCTTCCTTCTACAACATTGCAGACGATCCCATGCGTGTGGAGCTGCGGATCGAGCTCACGCGAGGCGGGGTGGACAAAGCAGGCGATGGCGAGCCCCGCAGAGACGTGCCCGTCGCGGCCCCCGAACCCGCGCCGTGCCCGGCCGCCCTCGTCCTCGAGGAACGAGAAGGCCGCCTTGACCGCCCCGCGGTGCGCCTCGGCGAGTGCCGCCCGCAGCGGTTCGTCGGCGAGCGCCCAGGCGAGCGAGACTGATTTCGGCGCCGAAAGCGTGAAGTCCCAACCCGGCGTGTGGTCGGTCGCGACCCGTTCCAAGAGCCGACCCCCGTCGGGGTGCTCGCCTTTCGCGAGGGCGCGGAACGCCGCCGGGTCGACCGCACCGACAAGCCCGAGCGACGCGGCGGCCTTTCCGAGCCAGTAGCCCTCCGCGCCGCGCCCGGCGTAGGAGACGTAGTACTCGACGCCCTTTGGGCCGAGCTTGTGCGCGCTCAGCACGGCCGGCCGCAGAGGCGACGGAGCTCGACGTGGCCCTGGTCGCCCAGGAGCACGAGGCGCGCGTCGGCGAAGCCCTCCGCGAGCTCGGACTCACGCGAGAGCGCCGCGGCAAGCTCCTGCTCGCGCCGTGCCCCAGAGCGGTCCTCGACCGGCCTCGACCGCCGCTCGGGGTGGGCCCTCATCCCCCCGAGCGACGTGCCGACATCAGCTGCGAGATCACCGGTGAAGCCCGGCGGCGGATCACTGCTGCGGGTTGGTTCCTCGTTGCGCATTTTCGTCGCTCCTTTCTTGCGGGACGACGATGATGTTGCGCCCAGGGACTCACAGCACTTCTCACAGCAACACTCACAGCAACACTCACAGGAGGAGAAATTCTGCGGGGGTTTCCTGAGCCCCGGCCTCCCCGACAACCCGATCATGAGCCGCGACGATTCGATCGAGCCCTTCCACTCACAGGGCTGTGACCAGGGCCTGTGAGTGTTGCTGTGAGTAGTCCTGTGAGTGTTGCTGTGAGTGTTGCTGTGAGTTGCCGGAGCACGCAGACCCTTCCACTGCATGCCGCGATCTCGTCTGTGAGCACTGCTGTGAGTAGTCCTGTGAGAAGTGCTGTGAGTCGGTCGGCGCACGATTGCGCCATGATTCGACTCCGCTCCACCCATAACGATCGCCTGACGTCGTTGTCATCGCGAACGACCCGGCACCTCGCCACCATCGAGGCCGCCCGCGCCCGCCACAGCCTTGACGACGTGGCTCGGCTGGCCTCCCATGGCCACTTCGACCGCTCCCCCTCTTTGCAACTGCATCTCGACGACGGCATCTGGCACTGCTTCGGCTGCGGCCAGACGGGTGACGTCGTCGAGCGGGTGTACCAGAGCGAAGGTGTGGGATGGCGCCAGGCGATCCGCATCCTCGACTCGGGCTGCGTGCTCGCACGCGCGTGGGCCGCACACGAATCGTCGCCCTCGCGCAGGGACTCTTCTTCAAGCCGACTCCCGGCGGGAAGGTGCTTCGCGACTCACGCGGCGGTTGTCGAGATGACCCCTGACCCAGCCCTTCTGGTGACCGCTGACGGGCCAGCGCTGTGACTGTCCGGGAGGAGGCCCTCATGAACGAGTCCTTCATCACCGACGACCAGCTGCTCGTGACGCCCGAAGAGGCCGCCCGCCGACTGTCGGTCGGACGAACGACCATCTACGAGCTGATGGCCAGTGGTGAGCTCCAGTCGGTCAACATCGGCCGCTGCAGGCGTGTGCCGGTGAGCTCGCTGTCGTCGTTCGTCACGCGGCTTGTCGACGACAAGAATAGTGACAGGCATCATCGCGAATACGGCGGGGAGCGCTCACCCTTTGAGTAGGATCCTGACTTCGCCGGGCGCCCTTCGGCTCTTCCGAGTGGATGCCACGTCGAACAGATCGCGAGCGCTCGGTGCTCGCCAGGCATGGGACCGTGACCTGCCAGAGCCATCGAGGTGGCGATGACTGGAAACGAGCGAGTGACTTCGTCCACTGCCCTCGCACGGGACGACAACGCTGAGGAGAGCTACCGATGGCGCAGATCAGCACGCGCAAGACTGCGGAAGGCGACACCCGATACGACGTACGCACGAGGATCGACGGGCGAGTGGTCTCCCGCACCTTCCGGCGACGCAAGGATGCGGTTGCCTACGCCGCAACCGTGGAGGCGGACAAGCTGCGAGGAGCCGTCGTGGATCCCCGACACGCACGGGTGACCGTCGAGGAATGGTGCCGGTCGTGGCTGGCCATGCGGACGGACCTGCGGCCCACCACTCGTCGCATGTACGCCTATCTCCTGAAAAATCACATACTCCCCACTCTCGGGAGAACAGAGCTGGGAAAGCTGACGCCATCCGCGGTCCGGTCATGGCACGCCACACTCTTGCCCAGGTTTCCGACCGCAGCGACGAGGGGATACCAGGTGCTGCGGGCCAGCTTGAACACGGCCGTGACCGATGGCGTTCTCGTCACCAACCCCTGCAAGGTCAAAGGCGCCGGGCAGGGCCACTCGGCCGAACGGCCTGTCGCCTCGATGGCCGAGATGGACGCGCTCTCCGATGCGATCGACCGGCGCTGGCGGGCAATGGTCCTTCTCGCCTACTGGTGCAGCCTTCGCATCGGCGAGCTGCGCGGCCTGCGCAGACGGGACATCGATCTGCTGCACGGCTGGGTGGACGTCCGTGAGCAAGTCGTGGACATAGGAGGGCGATTCGTGACGGGCCCACCCAAGACAGACGCCGGGCGACGACGGGTCGCGATCCCGCCCCACATCCGAGACGAGGTCGCCCGACACCTGGCGGAGTTCGTCCGAGCCGACGCGGACGCCTTTCTCTTCACGGGTCATCTCGGCGAAGGACCAGTGGCCACGGCAACTTGGCTGCGCTCGTGGAGCGCGGCGCGGGATGCGACCGGCTTGAGACATTTGCACTTTCATGATCTCCGCCATGCCGGCAACACCCTTGCCGCTGCCACAGGGGCCAGCACCAGAGAGCTCATGGCACGTATGGGTCACGCAAGCCCGCGGGCAGCCCTCATTTACCAGCACGCCACGTCCGATCGCGACCAGGCCATCGCCTCTGCTTTGTCGAATCTCGCCGCCGAAGCAGAGCTCACGCGAATCGTCCCGCGCGATGGACGCGCGATGGAGGCTCTTTAGGGCGCTCTCCGAGCACCCTCAAGACTCGGATTTATAGCCTCTGAGCAGGCAATTCTTTTGGTGGGCGCTGACGGACTTGAACCGCCGACCTGCTCGTTGTAAGCGAGACAGGCTTAAACGCCCTGCTAAAGGGCATAATTGCAGGTCGCTGACGAGCGTAAGTGCCACTATTAGCAGGTGTGGACGGTCTCGCGAGCGCTGCACCGTTGGCTTGGCGGGTGCCGTCCTGTCGCGCTCATCTACTTGCGCCCTCAGCCTATGCGGTCTCACCAAGCGTCGCCTGGTTCTTTCCCCAAGCACCACGCCACGTACGAGCGCCCGCGCTCCCCTGGGTTGGTGGACTTGGGCATGTAAGTGGCCGCCTGTACCGTCACCAGGCTGCTCGAAGCCCATCCCCGAAACCTTGGTCTCCGCGTCGCCGTACCATGCCTGCCATGTGGCCCCCTGACTTCGAGCCATGCCACGACCTCGCCCCTGCGGAGTGGCTACGTTCCCGGCTCGTGCCCTGGGGCGAGATGGGCACACCGGTCACCAGCATCGTGCCGGTGGGCTACGACGCCTACGTTCGTGTCTTTCACCCCGTCGGTGCTCCGGCCCCGGCCGAGTTCGTCACCTGGCAAGAGGTCGCTGATTGGAGCGCGGGCACATTCCACGCGCTGGCCCAGTTCGAGCGCATGTCGATTGCGGTAAAGCCCAATCCGGGACCCCCTCCATTTGACCAGGCTCCCGACCAGGGCAACCTCACGCCAGCGCTGTGCGACGTGCTCGTTCGGCAACTGGCGAGGTTGACCGAGACCCCGTCCGCTTGCTATTTCGCCATCTGGGACGGCCGTGGCATCCTGACGGCGGGTAGCTCGGTCACGGTCCGAGCATTCGCCAACGACGATGACGATGACCATGACCATGACCATGATGAGGACGTTGTCACCCTCGAAGCGCAGCGTGTGGCTTGGCAACGCCAGGTGGCCGAACTCCCCAGGTTCGAGCACCCGGACCGGAGCTATCTGCTTGGCCGCGGACCGATTGGCCTCGCCTGTGACCTGGACCGTCAACCCCCTGCCCCTGGCTCCTGGCAAACGCTGGGGCTGCCGCCGCAAATATGGTGGCCGGAGGACCGTGCCTGGGTGGTCGCCAGCGAAATCGACTTCGACAGCACCATCATCGCGACCACGAACGCCGGGGCCGAGGCGCTGCTCGACTGCGAGGGGCTAGAGGCACTGCTGGTTCCGCGCGACGGACGCCTGGACATCGACGGAGACCTAATCAACGTGCCCTAACAATACGGTGCTGACAGGTACTGGTGCTCCCCCATCCGGCTGCCGGATTTGACCCTTGTCACGTACCAACCACAGGCACCGAGGACCCACGGTCCCCCGACCAACTCCACGAAGGGCTGTCCCGGTTCACGAACCATCGTCAGGGTTCTCGTCCTGGGTCGCGCGGTCACCGATGAGCTTGTCGGGGTTTTCGCCGAGCTGGGTCATGACCTCTCTCCACATGACCACGGCGGCGGCCTTCTGTTCGTCCTCGGTCATCATGAAGTAGCCCGCGGGGATGCGCAAGAAGAATCGTGGCGATTGATCTGACATGGTGCCCTCCCTCATCGTCCCTGGCAGTGCCACCGTGCCTGTCGGTCGGTTGGCTGGGGGTCAGCGAGCCAGGTCTCTCGTCCCGTCTGGATGAAGTAATGGCCACGATACCGGTCGTCAGGAGAGATCATTCCCACGGTGCCGAGCTGAGTCCGTCCGGGACTTCGACGAACCAGGAGGATTTGCAGCTCAATGGCTATGCTCGGTTCAGTGCGTTTTGTTGACAGGGGGCGTGACGTGAGCTTTGGGCGAAGGGCTTCGAGCGTTAGTACGGTCAGCACTGGAGCTTTAGGGAGCGGACAGAGACGAAAGGCCCGCAGCCTGCATCGGGCCGTGCTGCTTGGAGTCTTCTTGGCACTGACATCTGTGACCGTTGTGCCCGCAGTAGGAGCAGCGACGAAATCGACCTCCGGTGTGAAGGCCGTGTTCGTTTCGTTCAGCGATGTTTCCTGTGGTACTCCGGGCCACTGCGTCGTGTTGGGCAACACTGACTCAACTCCGGCAAGATTTTTCCTGGCCACGACAAATGATGGAGGGTCCCGTTGGGTTCTGCACTCCTCTCTGCCGCGTTACGTCTATCAGCTCAGCCAAGTGGTGTGTCTAACAGCACGCGACTGCATGGCGATAGGCGGTGGCGATATCGTGAGGACGACAAATGACTGGGTCACCTCAGAAGACGTTTCTTCAGCATTGGATGCAACTGCAATTTCCTGTCCAAACGTCAGTGACTGCACCGCAGTTGGGCAGTCTGGCTTTCAAGAGATTGCAATGCTAGCTACGACTAGAAATGCAGGTGCGACGTGGAAGACCCTCACGTTTCCGAGTCTGCGGGAACTTGACCTTGTGACCTGTCCGATGGCGAACGACTGCACGGCTTTCGGAACATACGCAGATGGCCACACAGGTCCTCAATATCTGGCTACAACTGACGGCGGGGTGAAGTGGACAAGGCACAATGTATCCCTTGGCCTTGGTCCGTTTGGTGCAATAGCGATGTCGTGTTCCACCTCACGGGACTGCGTAGTCTCCGGGCCGGGTCCAGAACACGGCGAGATTGCTTTCACGCATAACGACGGCATGACATGGAGGAACGGAGACATCGCGGTACCTGATGGAACAATACTCGGAGATTATGAAGCTGTCTCGTGCTCAAGCTCCAGTGATTGCACAGCCGTCGGGGGGAGCGTTATTGATACGACCGATGGTGGCGCAACTTGGACGCTTAGGGTGCCTTTTGGGAAGACAGAATTTGGCACAGGATACGAAGAATATCTTGACACGGTATCTTGTCCAACGAGCAAATACTGTATGGCCGCGAGCATTGGGTCGGCGAGCTTCAGTGGGGCCGTAATCACCACGACTGACGGTGGCATCACTTGGACACGGCTCACAAACCTTCCGAGGTGATCGATTCAGAAAGACCAGGAACGGATGCCTGCGATTGCGACCGCGAGCTACCAGAACCAGTGGTCGGGGCGACCGCGTGCAGCTCTGCGGCAGCGAAGGACAACCCGGCGGCGATGAACAATGCGGCACTTCAAATCGTCGCCGGGGGCAAGCTCTACCTGGCCGTGACAACGAAGGTGGAACAGGCTGGCGTGTAAGCCCACCGCCTTGGGCCGCACCCGGCAGCACGGGCGTTGTTGCTGAGCCGCGCGGCTCGGTAGAGGTTGCTGGTGAAGTTACGGTGTCGTGGCGAAGGGCACGAGTTCCAGCAGCTCTCTCAGCGTGCTGGCCGGGAACGATTCCTCTATCCAAGACTCTGTGTAGCCGTCAAATCTCCCGGCGACGTGCCCAGGGGCGACTTCAGCCCCTCGGATCCTGAGCATCGTGAGGATGCCGCTCTCTAGCCTCGATTATTCGCGCGATAGCGGCATGAGACTGCCAGTATCCGCGTAAAAGGCCTCCTCAACTGGGAGAATGACTGTGTCTTAAGGCAGCCAGACTACCCAGGAGGAGGCCTCCTTGAAGGTGCATAATAGCCGCTCGGTCCGTCGATTCAAGGTGACCACCGACGGCAAGAATCTCGTCTCTCACGCCGGCACCTCCCTGCTGGGCGAGCTGGCCGATCGCGCCGGGCTGACACAGGCGATGTCGGAGGCGATGGCCGACTGCGGCATCTCGTGGAACACCCACGACCCGGGCGTCGTGCTCACCCATCTCGCCGTCGCCATCGCCGATGGGGCCGATTGCCTCACCGACTTCGAAGCGCTCCGGGAGCAGTCCGAGCTGTTCGGAGACGTTGCCTCGGTCAGCACCGCCTGGAGGGCGGTGAAGGCGACGGCCTCTCTGGAGTTGCGCTGCATCCGCAAAGCAGTGGCGGCTGCACGGGAGATCGTTTGGGCGGCGGCACCGCCGGGCGGCATCACGATCGACATCGACGCCACGCTCTTAAACGCCTTCTCGGAAAAGCAGGACGCTCGCGCCACGTACAAGCACGGCTATGGCTTTCATCCGATCGGAGCCTGGTGTGACACGACCTCAGAGCCGCTCGCAGCCATCCTCCGGCCGGGAAACGCCGGCTCGAACGACACCGATGATCACCTGGAGCTCTTGGACCAGGCGATCGCAGCGCTTCCGTCTGAGTACCAGGTGGGCCACGAGCCGGGTGACGATGCGAGCCTCGTCCGCCACCACATCGTGGTGCGGGCCGACTCGGCCGGGGCGAGCCACGGCTTTGTCTGTGGGCTCACCGAGGCGAACATCGAGTACTCGATCGGCCACCAGATCAACTCCAAGGTGAGAGAAGCCTTGTTGTTGTTCCAGGAGGAGGATTGGGAACAAGCCATCGAAGCCGACGGCACCGTCCGCGAAGGCGCCTGGGTTGGTGAGCTCACCCCGTTCATGGATCTGTCGTCGTGGGGGGAGGGAGCACGGCTCGTCATCCGCCGGGAGCGGCCGCATCCGGGCGCCCAGCTCTCGATGTTCGACATGTCCGAGGGCTACCGCCACACCTGCTTCATCACGAACGCTGTGAAGCTCGACGACGACGTCCCGGCTCTCGAGCTGCGCCACCGCGGCCATGCGCGGGTCGAGGACCGCGTGCGCAACTGGAAGGACTGTGGCCTACAGAACCTGCCCTTCGCTAGCTTCACCCAGAACCTCGCCTGGGTGGCCGCCAGCCTCATCGCCGGCTCGCTGCTCGCCTGGGCGCAGATGACCTGCCTGGACGGCGAGTTGAAAAAGGCCGAGCCGAAGACGCTCCGCTACCGGATCCTGCACGTCGCCGCCGTCCTCGTGCGTCGTGGGCGACAGCTCATCTTGCGCCTGGATGAGACCTGGCCGTGGGCATCCGCGCTGAAGCGAGCCTTCCTCAGATTACGGACGACCTTCCCATAAGAGGCGGGGTTCCGGCGCCCGACCCGACAACGGTGACATCTACCGGGGGCGTGACATCCGACGAGTGCACGAACCTTTGACCCGTCACGCCCGCGCACCGGCTGGACACCCTGACGTCACCCGATTGCCAGCAGATGAACGCTCGGCGTCAGCTTCCCAGAGCCAGATGAATTTTCGAGGCTAGCTCTCTGGCGAGGGAACCGTCCATTGGACCCATCAGTTCCCGAACTACCCAGCCACGACGCTTGTGCTGGCCGAGACGGAGGTCTGGAACGTTCGTGATACCGATCTGCGATAGGTCCCAACGCGGATGTCTTAGGAAGTAGATCCAGGCAGGCTTGCTCGGGTTGTAGCCGTAGTCCGCACAGCTAGGGCAACCGGACCCCTTGACTCGGTTCTCAACCGTGGACCACCACGCGTGATGGCATACTGCGCACCGCCATCGAAGCCTCCGGTCAGAACCGGCACTCCTCGTCGTTGGGTCCCAGCCATGGGCCTCTGCCGCAAGTTCCGGGTGAGTCGTCGCGAGGTCGTTGAACCCAGCCAGCGCTCGTCGCCCGGTGCAGTACGGGCAGTCCGTTCCAACCACCCGATCATTTACGGTGGCCGACCAGACGTGCCCCAAGGCACATCTCCAGGGAAGCTTCTGTCCGCTACCCGGCCTCACTGTCGTCGGGTCCCACCCTACGGCCTGCGTAGCGAGATCCGGGTGGAGTGTCGCGAGGTCGTTGAAACCCGCGAGGACCCTCTGGCCAGCGCAGATGGGACATCCTCTCCCTCTGACACGACTCGCTACGTCAACGACCCACTCGTGTCCCACCGCACACCGCCACTGGAGCTTCTTGCCGCTCCCGGCTGAGATCGTCCTCGGGTCCCATCCCACAGCCTCGGTTGCAAGCAACGGGTTCGTGGTCATCAAGTCGTTGAACCCTTGCAGCACTTGCTTACCGGCACAGATCGGGCAGCCACGTCCGTTGCTGCGGTCCTTTGCGGATGCGTCCCACTCGTGGCCCTTGTCGCATCGCCACCGAAGCTTCTTGTTGCTTCCGGCAGACACTTCGGCGGGATTCCCAACTACCACCTCGCAAGCAAGGGCTGGATGCATCGTCACGAGGTCATTGAACCCAGCGAGAACCTGGTTTCCTGCGCAGAAGGGGCACCCGCGACCGCTAGAGCGCTTGTTCGGCGTCGTGACCCACTCGTGGCCCTTCTCGCACCGCCATCGGACCTTCTTGTTGCTTCCTGCCGTGACGGTTGCAGGATTCCACCCACAGGCTTGACTTGCGAGGTAGGGGTTCGACGTTGCGAGGTCGTTGTAACCGACTAGAACCTTCTGATTTGCGCAGATCGGGCAACCAGAGCCGGTCACCTTCGCACGTTGGCTAACTAACGCCTGCCACTCGTGACCTTCTTCGCAACGCCACCAGACCCTCCTATGACTTCCAGCAGACACCGACCGTGCATCCCACCCCAATGCCTCTTTCGCGAGGTGGGGATGCGTGGTCTCCAGGTCAGTCACTCCAGATATGACCTGAAACCCTGCACAGAACGGACAGCCGGTACCGGTAGAGCGGTTGTTCACGGTCGCCCACCACTCGTGACCCGCCGCGCAGCGCCAGAGCATCTTCTTCGTGCTGCCGAACGAGACGGTCGCAGGGTCCCAACCTGTCGCCTCAGCGGCAAGCTCGGGGTGCGATACGGAAAGCGGCCTACGTACCACGCGCGAGATCCTAAGGCGAACCTCTCCCCATAGCACCGGCCGACGACCAGGAGTCCGACTGCGCAATATGTTGATGCCCCCGACCTTTAGCGTGCCCAGATCGGCCACCTCGTGGTCGTTCTCGGACAACTCGCAGTAGTCCTGCCTCGGGTGGGCGTCTCGCTGTCTGTGGCCTTTCCTCTCTCTGCCGCTGTGCCCTGGCAGCGCTATCGTCGGGGCGGCATGGCGAAGGTCTTACGGATTCTGCTGGTCGCAGTCCTGTTGGTGCTGGCTGGATGTAGCTCAACCTCGTCAGGTGGCAGGAACCTGACCATCATCACTTCAACACAGCCACCATTTGCTCAAGTGTTCTCTGTCCTGTCTGGCTCGATGCTGCCGACCTTGCAGATCGGCGATCATGTCGTCGTGGTCAAGTCCGGCGTTGTCCACCTGGGCGACATCATCGTTTTCAAACGACCCCCTGCCGACATCGGCACTACGGACAAGTACCTCATCAAGCGGGTCATCGGCTTGCCTGGTGAGACAATCTCTTCTCGGGGCAACACAGTGCTCATTGACGGGAAGCTGTTGAAAGAGCCTTGGCTGCGGCCCCTGACCGGGGTCTGCGCCGAAACCGCCGAGAACATCCCTTCTACCGAGATTCCTCCGGCGCACTACTACGTGCTAGGCGACTGCCGGGGAGACTCCGCTGACAGCCGAGTTTGGGGAACACTGGCGGCTTCCCTCGTCCTGGGGAAGGTGATCGCCATCATCCGACCCTGACCCTGCACAGATCAACGTGCTGGACCATCAGCAGAGCGTCGGGCAGCAACTGGACCGTGAACTACCAGAAAGTCTGCGCCGACACGTTCGAGGAAATCGACTCCTGGGCTGGCCAGATCGGACCGCCTTGGAGCTGCGGGTTCTGCGCGCCTAGTTGACAGGACGTTCTGGGAGTGCTCGGCGACGTGAGGCCCGGCACAGAAGGTGTGTCTTCGTCAGGGGTGTGGTGGCCAGGACCATGATCACGATCCCGTTGGCGGCGAGACCCGTGGTGCCCCTACCCGAGCTGTCGAGGGGTTTTCGGCACTTTTCCTATATGTACCCGCATAGGTAATGGGAAAACTGTCGAAAACCTCGCCATGGACAGTTGGCGACGCGCGCGGGAGCGAGCCGGGCGAGCGACCGGTCCCGTCACCCTGGGCATGACGCGGCCGATGGCGCTCGTGTGACCACCATGGTCTTCGCCGACGAGCTGAGCATGACCCAGCGGCCGGAGACAGTCCTGCTGGAGGGAACGGGTCTCGTCGCTACCCGATGGGCTGGAACGAGTCTAAAAAGCCCTGGACTGCGTTCAGAGGCCCGTTCCAAAACGCCAGCAACTCCCAAACCACGCGACCCTTGAAGACAACGTCTGCGCCCGCGCACAGCCCGTGAGCGCACTGTGGTCCCAGGGTGATGACGGTCAGTCCATTCGCATCTTGTTCGTGCTCGAACACGCGAGTACCAATAGACCCCCACATGACGGCAGCGACCCCCTGTTGCACGGTGGACCGGTTGTCCAGAACGCTTGAGGCTGTCTCAACCCTCACGGCAAGGAAGTCGCCGGGCAGCGGAGCACCCCCAAACCACGAGTACGGCTTGTTCGAGTAGATGAAGATGTTCGCGGTAAGGGGGCCGGTGGAAGTGCTCAGTGACGTTCCCTCGTGAACCAAGTACACCCGTCCCTGGAACGCAACCGTGAACCGGCCCCAAGACGGCCCGTAGACCTTCTGATTCGTGGTGACGGCTACGACACCGACCCCGATGGCGATAACCACCAGGACGGCGATGACGAACATGGCGATGGGGTGCCGGACCGTGCGCATCATGGTCAGGCTAACCCGACGAGCGTGTGCCCTCAGAAGGTCGTCGACCACGGCATCAGGAGGATGTACGGCTCCTTCGGAACGCCGGAAAGGTCAAAGTCGGCCATTGGAGCGGTGGATTGCTCACTGACGAGTCGGGCCTTAGTCCAGGGGAATCCGATATCGCCCGGACCCGGACCGGTGAGACTGTCAACCAGCCCGTTGCTCAGCAGACACAGAGTCTCGTCGGAGTCAACATCGACACAAGTCAGTGGGCCGAACCGCGACCGCTCCGAACGGGAATGCAACGAGTCGAGGTTTTCGACCGCTAAGCCGAGTAGGTTGAATGCCCTGTTAGGGAGATACGGCATGGTCGCGAGCATGTAGCCAATGCTGTAGTCGATGCAGCCGTAAGTGCAATGGAACCCCTCGAAGCGTCCGGGACCCGTGCATTGCCACTTGCCCGCTCGCACCCGCGTGCAGTCCTCCAACAAGCCCCGGCGCACGACGAACTCGACACCGGAACCATCTGTGTATGTCAGCCGGTACGACCACATGCCTATGCCCCGACCCGGCGAGGGAGCAGTGCCCGCGGGTGCCCGCTGCGCGATGGTGAGCGTGGCGTTGTCGGCGAGCAACGGTGCTTTCGCGCCGCTGAGTTGATAGACGGTGGAAAAGGTCCCTTCGGTACCCAACTTTGCGCGGGCGAGAATGGATGCAGGGGTCTGAAGGGTCCGCGCAGCGTGCGAGGGGATGCCGGTTCTGGCAAGCACACCGACCCCGATGCCGACCACGACAAGTACGGCCACGACGAAAACCGCAATGGGATGTTTGAGGTTGCGCATCACGCCGCTCGCAACGAGTACAGAATCGTCCTGGCCACCATGCCGTTCCCTGCCAATCCGATGGAGACGAACACGGGCTGCCTGTGCCCCGGCACCGTGACACTGAGTACCAGGATGGAGTACGCGGGTGAGGTGGCCGGGCACACCTTCAGGCCATGGAGGTCAAGACAGCGCTTGGCGAAAGGCCCGGCTACCAAAAGGGGACTGAGGCCCGAATCAAGAAGGACACCGTTGCTTGGCTGCTGAGCACCCCGCGGTTGACCTTCGTCGGTCGGACATACACCCATGCCATGCCAAACATCCGTACTCAAGGTAATGCTGTCGGCAACCGGCACCACCGGTCTGATTCCGCAGAGTTCGAGACCACTCCACATCGGGGTGCGATAGGTGCGCCAGCCCGCTGGGACTGAGAAGCGCAACCCCGCGAACAACACCCATTGCCACGACGACGGGACCGTTGGTGCGGGACCCGACGCCAGCACCACAGGACGGGGAGACCAGGTAATCGTCCCGAGGATGCGCCTTGCCAGCGAACCGTACGCCGCGACGGTCAACCTGCCGAACTCTGGTACTAGATAAACCTCCCATCCTCCATGAACACGGGCACCGGCGGTGTATACCCATAGACCGTTCACACGCTGGCGTATCGTGTCTCCCGACGCTTGAGACGCGTTGGTTTCGGGGGGAGCCATCAGAACCGTGGTGTTGCCCGAGTTCAGGCCGGGAGGCCTGTGACAGTGAGTTAACCCGGCGAAAGGCAGGTTCCAGAACGCGACCCCGTTGCGAGTGCTTGCCACTTCACACGCGTTCCAACCGGGATAGAAGACCGTGAACGACGCCGGGACCGACACTTGGGCATCGCCGAAAGTGACGGGCACCCACCCGGCTGGTGTGGCTGAGAGGTCTACGGCAGGGAGTGGCTTGGTCGTGGCCACCGTCGTGGCCGTGGTTGGGGCAACCGTCTGGGAGCTGGTACATGCAGCGAGGGTCACGGTCATGACCACCAGCACGAGGGCGCGTAACCTCATCGTGGTCATGCTCCCACGAAGCCGACGGGTACGGGTTCGCGCACCGTGGCACGTCCTAAATGCAGGGATTCCAGAAGCTGACAATGACGATGTGACCCGCCTGTACTGTCACACGCTTGGAACCCCACCAACCCGTCAGGCGGTATGTCCCAGGACTGACTGAGAACCGGTACTTGGTACCCCAGACCACCGTCTCCGAAGCAACGCGCTTTGACCCTGAGTAGAGGCTTACCTTCACCTTCACATGGAGAATCTGCACTTGAGCTGCCTCGCAGTCTTCGGCAACCCCGGTCACGATGCCGGTGGGCTTAGGGGTTGTCCGGCTTCGAGATGCTGGCCGCAATGAATCCACAACTCCTGACATGAGGCCAGAATCGCTGCAAGCTCACGGCGTCTTCACCGAGTAGACGAGGCGCAGATCGGTCCCGGGGTAGCGCGTCTCGGTCGCCGTCAGCTCCTGACAGAGTGCCGCCAGCGCACGGGATCGCCGCCCGGCCGAGAGCGGTGCGATGCGCACGTGCAGTTCGTTGCCGACGACCTCGAGATCGCCCGAGGCACGGTATGTCTCCCGCAGCAGGCTGCGGGCCTCGTCCTCGGCCCGGGCGTAGTGCGGGGTGAGCATGCGGGCGAGGGCTGACTCGGCGTTGTAGGTGGCCATCCGGGCGGCGTCGTGGATCCGCTTTCGCTCGACCTCGGCCCGGGCTGCTTGCGGGCGGACTTCTCCGAGGGGCACCTTGGCCGGCAGTGCCCGTGCACGTTCCTCCAGGCGGACGACCTCGGCTCTTGCCTCCTCGAAGGCGGCCCTGACGGTGGTGTCGGTCTGCATCCCGTCGAGGTTGGCCCGGCCTTCTGTCTGCTCGGCGCGCGCGAGCTCGGCCCGGGCGCGGATGACCTCGCGTTTGGCGTCTCTTCGCGCTGGGTTCGCCACCAGCCGCCCGAGGTCGTCGGGCGTCGTCTCGTAGGAGTCGAGGGCATCGATGCCAAAGCGGGCCCGGCCGTACTTGAAGAAGTTCTCTTGGCGCCAGCGGGAGAACATCGCATGGGCGACAAGGCTCGGGTCGGGATCGTCGCGCGTCGTGACGATCTGGGTCTGGTGACCGCTCTCCTCGTCGAGGCGGGTCACCTGCCGGCAGGCAAAGTAGCGCTTGTGGGAGTCATAGGCGATGCGGACCCGCCGGTCGGCGAGCAGATAGTGGTGTTCGTGACCGGCCTCGTCAACAAAGACGTGCTCGAAGAAGGCCGCGCGGGCAAGCAGTGCCGAGGGGCCCTTGCGATAGGTGAGGATGTCGAAGCCGCCCTCGACGAGCTGGCGGAACAGCTTGGGCGACCAGCCGCCCCGGTCGAAGCAGATCGTCGGGCGGGCCGCCTCGCCGAGCAGTTCGCGGACGTAACGCACGACTTGTTTCAGCTCGCCCGCCAGGCTTGCCCCTGGCGGCGCCTGCCAGACAAGGAGGCCGTCGCCGAAGCGGTCCGAGACGTAGGTGTCCACCTCGGCCGGCATGGAGATGCGCATGCGGGCGAGGTGAGCCTTCGGCAGCTCACCCTGGCCGTGATAGGCGCGGACGTGGCCGTCGACATAGAGCAGGCCGATTGCCTCGGGACGGTGCTCGATGTGGCGGCAGGCAAGGGCCATCTGGAACTTGTCGGCCCGTCCCTCGGCGGCGAGCTCGGCCATGCGGGCCCGCAGCCGGCGGACTTCGGGTGCCCGGTCGAGGCCGATGAGCCGGCCGATGGCGACCGGGTCGAGGCGGGTCATCCCCTCGGCCCGTGGCTCGCCGAGCAGGCAGGCGAAGACGATCGACAACATGAGCGCCCTGATGCCGTAGAAGGCGGCACGGGCGGTGCCGCCTATGTGTCGTCCGAGCCCGTAGACCGTCTCGGCAACATCGACAAGACCCGTCGCGGCGAGCGCCGGCAAGACGACGAGGGCCCCGGCGAAGGGGAGGTGGGAACCCTCGCAGACGACCGGCTTCGCCTCGGTGATCAGTCCCTCCCGTGCCGCCCACCGTTCGGCCGAGCGGTCGCGCGGCTTGGCGAGTGGCTCGAGCGGCCCTGGCGTCGTCTGGGGCGGAGTGCTGTCTTCGAACAGGCCGACGATCGCTCTCTGGACGCTGTTGAGCGAGACGCCGGTGAGAGAGGCGATCTCCCGCAGCTTGTTTCCCTCCCGCCGCAGCTGGCGGATCTCGTCCACCTTCTCCTCGGTCAGCACCGAGGGGCGCTTTGGTCCCTTCTTCTCATCGAAAAGCGCGATGAGGCCATGCGCCTCGTAGTCCGAGCGCCAACGCCAGAGCGTCGTCTCGTTCACCCCGAACCCAGCAGATGTCTGGCGCTGGCTGGCGACACCGGTCGACACCAGCTGGACGGCTGCAAGCCGGCGCGAGGCTGAGTCCGATCGCGACCAGCTGAAGCTCGCCCGACCCCAGATGAAGACGACTCCTCCTTCCTCGTCCTCGAGGAGAGCGACGCCATCGGTGATACGGACCGAGCCGGAGGGCACGAGAGGAAGCGGTTGCATCCACCGAAGTCTCTTCGATCGCGCCGCCTGGATCACCCCTGCCTCCCCTGACTCGAATACTATGCACGTATTCTAGTACCGAGCAGCTCAGAGGCGGTGGATTTCACCTTTGATTACAAGGCCTTTGCCTCGCTCATGTCAGGAGCTGTGGAATCCAAGATGGTCCTGGCGACCTTGCCGTTTCCTGCCAAGCCAATGGAGACGAAGACCGGCTTGTCACGCCCAGGCACGTTTACCCTGACAACGAGGATCGAGTACGCCGGTGAGCTTGCAGGACAAGCAGTCAGGCCGTGCAGGACCAAGCAGTGATCCGAGAAGGACAGCGTCACCATCGGCTCGGTGCGTAACCCCGAATCGACCTGGACCCCGTTCTCCAGCTGCTGGGGAGTCGGTGGAATATAGGGGCAAGGGGGAAGGAGCATGGGGCGCACGTCGGTGCTCAAGGTCACGGTCGCGCCCGCAAATGCCACGCCGAGCGTCTCACAGATGGCTCCGAGACCAGGGGTCACCTGGGTCCGAGTGATCGGCCAGTTTGCTGGAACCGAGAACCGTAGCCCGGCAAATGTCACCTGTCGCCATGACGACGGGATTGCCGGTGAAGACCCCGGTGCGAGTACGACCGCGCGCGGCGACCAGGTGAGCGTGTGCAGGACCCGCTGGCCGAGTGGCCCGTCGACTGTGATTTCAACGCTCAGCGATGGAACCAGGTAACTGCTCTGCGGTCCCGTGGGGTAGGGGTACACGAAGATGCCGTTGATGACCTCGGGGTGACCG
Organism: uncultured Acidimicrobiaceae bacterium; assembly: GCA_963807575.1. Taxonomy (GTDB): domain Bacteria; phylum Actinomycetota; class Acidimicrobiia; order Acidimicrobiales; family Bog-793; genus Fen-455. The sequence continues at coordinate 81,348 of CAWECD010000009.1, read as the reverse complement.
AGGACGGTGCTGTGTGGAGACGTAGGCGGTCCGAACGAGACCATCGTGCTCGGACCGGGAGGGGTCTCAGCGGGACAGTGGAAGACACCAGGGGGTGGATTGACGAATACCTCCCCAGGCGGCGAGCCAGTAGGACACGGCGGCGAGTTGTAGAGCACCCACTAGGCAGCCGGTACCGATATCTGCGCGTTGCCGAAGGCAACCGGTACCCATCCGGCCGGTGTGGCCGAAAGGTCAACCGCGGGGAACGCCTTGGCCGTGGTCGGCACCGTTGTCGTAGCGAAGGTCTGCGAGCTAGTGAACACGGTGAGCGCTACGGCTATGACCACCATCGCGAGCGCGCAACTTCATTGTCGTCATGCTCCCACGAAGCCCTGACGGGTCAGGTTCGCGGCCGCGGCCACGCCCACCGCACTGCCAGGTGTTGCCTCCGACGACGCGCCGGTCGTCATCCTCCTGACCCGACGACCTGCTAATCAGGGCTGTCCGTAGCCGGTAATCAACCATGGACCGGGTGGCTTGCGTTGCATGGAGACAGACCAATAGGTGACATTGACCATGTCGATTGGCCGGTTGTGCATCTCGAACGTACACCTGACCCACGAAGTGGTCATCGCCTGAGCCATGAGGTGGCAACGGAGGTCGTAGAAGGAGAACGAACCGAGGCCGGACCATTCCATCTGGCTACGGTCCCGCGCGCGAAATGAGCCTGGGCAAGGGGCATGTCGTTCTCGTTGATGGCCTTGAACCACGAGAGGGTCGTGTCGACGGGTGACTGGACGGCGATACCCGGCCGGGGCGCAGCCGAACTCGTGCAACCGGCCAGCACCAAAGTCATGACCACCATCGCGACCACCACGAGATTGCGCGCTGGGATCATGACGCGCACCTGGGGTCCAGCGGGAAGATGGCCACCCCGGACCCGGTGCCGGGGCCTACCCTGGCAAACGTGACGAGGTAGCCATCCCCGAGGGCAAGAAGTGGTGGAGGGCTTGTAGGCGCGCCGAGGGAAGCGGCATCACTCGGCAGTTGCAACTGCGCCACCGTCGACACGCTCGGACCGGCGATGCAATCGAGCCGCCAATACCCAGTACCGCTGTCGGGACTATGGGCTTCCTCGAAGGCGAGGATTCCGTCTTCGACGAGGGCGACGACATTCCCGTTGAAGCCCGACAGCGTGCAGCTCTGAGTGCGCGCGCAGGCCAGCGGGGCCAGGGAGGTAGCGGAGAACGGGGCGAAGTGCGACATGTTGCCGGGACCCTCATTGACCCACAGGATGTCCCCGGCAACACCGAACAGGTTGTAGACCCAGCCCGGTGGCGGCGGGACGACCAGGAACGAACCGCTGATGGGGTCGAAGCGCTCGGTCACTTGGGAATTAGCGATGTTCTGGTTGATGACTGAGATGTAGAGCAAGCCCGACTCTGGGTCAGACGCAAACCCGAAGACCCGCGACTTGGGGACCATCTCGGGCAAAAGAACCGTGCTGATGTGCCCGGTGCGGGCATTCAGTCGTGCAAGGCTCGCCGAGACATCGCTAGCCAACCAGAGCGCCCCGTCGATTGGAAACAGGTAGCTGTTGTTGAGGTCCTGCGGAAGCGACGTTCTCATGGTCACGGCGAGCGTGGCTTGGTTCATTCGCACGACCTGGAACCTGCACAAGCCGGTCACCACCTAGACCGAACCGTACGCCACGACCGGAGGCTGGTTGTAGTAGTCACCGGGGAACCAGGCAGACCTGACCACCGCGCCGGTCTTGGGATTGATTCGTGCTACCTGGAAGCCAGCTTTCGGGCCAGGGGGCATGTAGGAGACGTACACGGAACCGCCTGCGATGGTCGTGGCGAGCGGATTGTCCAGAGATAGTACCCGAATGGGGTCAAAGCGCCGGTGGGTATCGAGGTCGACCTCAACTAGCCTCGATTATTCGCGCGATAGCGGCATGAGACTGCCAGTATCCGCGTAAAAGGCCTCCTCAACTGGGAGAATGACTGTGTCTTAAGGCAGCCAGACTACCCAGGAGGAGGCCTCCTTGAAGGTGCATAATAGCCGCTCGGTCCGTCGATTCAAGGTGACCACCGACGGCAAGAATCTCGTCTCTCACGCCGGCACCTCCCTGCTGGGCGAGCTGGCCGATCGCGCCGGGCTGACACAGGCGATGTCGGAGGCGATGGCCGACTGCGGCATCTCGTGGAACACCCACGACCCGGGCGTCGTGCTCACCCATCTCGCCGTCGCCATCGCCGATGGGGCCGATTGCCTCACCGACTTCGAAGCGCTCCGGGAGCAGTCCGAGCTGTTCGGAGACGTTGCCTCGGTCAGCACCGCCTGGAGGGCGGTGAAGGCGACGGCCTCTCTGGAGTTGCGCTGCATCCGCAAAGCAGTGGCGGCTGCACGGGAGATCGTTTGGGCGGCGGCACCGCCGGGCGGCATCACGATCGACATCGACGCCACGCTCTTAAACGCCTTCTCGGAAAAGCAGGACGCTCGCGCCACGTACAAGCACGGCTATGGCTTTCATCCGATCGGAGCCTGGTGTGACACGACCTCAGAGCCGCTCGCAGCCATCCTCCGGCCGGGAAACGCCGGCTCGAACGACACCGATGATCACCTGGAGCTCTTGGACCAGGCGATCGCAGCGCTTCCGTCTGAGTACCAGGTGGGCCACGAGCCGGGTGACGATGCGAGCCTCGTCCGCCACCACATCGTGGTGCGGGCCGACTCGGCCGGGGCGAGCCACGGCTTTGTCTGTGGGCTCACCGAGGCGAACATCGAGTACTCGATCGGCCACCAGATCAACTCCAAGGTGAGAGAAGCCTTGTTGTTGTTCCAGGAGGAGGATTGGGAACAAGCCATCGAAGCCGACGGCACCGTCCGCGAAGGCGCCTGGGTTGGTGAGCTCACCCCGTTCATGGATCTGTCGTCGTGGGGGGAGGGAGCACGGCTCGTCATCCGCCGGGAGCGGCCGCATCCGGGCGCCCAGCTCTCGATGTTCGACATGTCCGAGGGCTACCGCCACACCTGCTTCATCACGAACGCTGTGAAGCTCGACGACGACGTCCCGGCTCTCGAGCTGCGCCACCGCGGCCATGCGCGGGTCGAGGACCGCGTGCGCAACTGGAAGGACTGTGGCCTACAGAACCTGCCCTTCGCTAGCTTCACCCAGAACCTCGCCTGGGTGGCCGCCAGCCTCATCGCCGGCTCGCTGCTCGCCTGGGCGCAGATGACCTGCCTGGACGGCGAGTTGAAAAAGGCCGAGCCGAAGACGCTCCGCTACCGGATCCTGCACGTCGCCGCCGTCCTCGTGCGTCGTGGGCGACAGCTCATCTTGCGCCTGGATGAGACCTGGCCGTGGGCATCCGCGCTGAAGCGAGCCTTCCTCAGATTACGGACGACCTTCCCATAAGAGGCGGGGTTCCGGCGCCCGACCCGACAACGGTGACATCTACCGGGGGCGTGACATCCGACGAGTGCACGAACCTTTGACCCGTCACGCCCGCGCACCGGCTGGACACCCTGACGTCACCCGATTGCCAGCAGATGAACGCTCGGCGTCAGCTTCCCAGAGCCAGATGAATTTTCGAGGCTAGCCCGCTCGACGGGACGTGCGTTGCCGGGATGGTGACCGGTCCCAACTGGCAGGGCGACGTGGCCGAGACGGTCCTCGGCCTCGGTGGTGTGGTCGTGGTCCCTGTGGTCGTGACCGTGGACGAAGCCACACTCGGGCTGACGGTGAGAATCAACGTCATGGCCACTGCCGCGATGATGGTGAGCTTGCGCGTCACGGTCGGCAACTGACGGGCGGTGTAAGCCGCATGATCCCAAGACCAGGCTGCACTGACGCGGCCACGCCATAGGTGCCGTCCCGAGTGACCACAATCGGTCCGTTCAAGACGTTGCTCCAGGAGGTTGATCTGAGGAACGCTTCAAAGCGAGCCGTGCGAGGGTTGAAGCAATCGACGCCTCCATCGCTCGCCACCCAGACGACGCCACCGGAGATATCGACCAGGGGAAATTGACTTGTGTGCGGGAGGGACGCGCCAGGCCCACCATCGACTCCTACGGGCAGGTCCGCGCACTCCTGCCCATGAGAGGAAGCGAACAGCCTGAGGGGCGAGGTCCGGTAGTCGTAGATGGAGCCGCAGGTCCCAGGGTCCCCTCCCGAAAGCCAAACGTTGCCGTCGTAGGCAGAAAGCCAGTCCCATCCATTTGGTGGGTTCGGGATGATGGCACTCCCCAATAGACGACCGTTACTCCCGTTGCGTTCTTGAAGTAGCAGCGTCGGAGCGGGTGGCTGTCCTCGAAGCGCTGTAGGACCGACTTCGACAAGGAGCCGGTTCGTCCCGGTGTCCATGGCAATCTCGCATTGGGTGCCCGCGCGCACTGTCACCGCTTGGAGCACTTGCCCGTACTCGGGGTCGAGCCGGAGCAACTTGCAACCGAGTGCCGCCCACAGCGGACCACGACCGGAGCCGGTCAAGGAGTCCAGGGCACCGGAAGCCAGAGAACTGTTCACGGGCACCGAGCGCTCTCGCCGGAGCGTCAACGGGTTGAGCGCCACCAGCACGGTCGGTAGTCCCCGGCCCTTCGACAACCCGGCTATGAGCCAGAGAGCGTTGTCGACGAACGTGGGCGAGGAAGCACCCGGCAGGACTGCTGAGCGGGCGACAATGTGGCCTGAGGCGGGGTCGAACCGTACCACTATGGCTCTCGCCACCTGTGACCCCCGCTCAGGGAGTTCGACTGAGTACAGCCATCCTCCCCCCGACACGAGACCCGAGAATTGACCCTTTGCCACGACCTGCACCTTCACCGGGACGATAGGCACGCTTGTTGTCGGCGTTGCTGTAAGGGAGGTATGCGCCGTGAAACGGGCAGCGGCCGTAGCGCCGGACAGCCCCAGACTCGGGCTGGCGGCGAGCATCAGCGTCATGGCCACTGCCGCGACCGCGCCGATTCTGCGCACCATCGGCATCATGGCACCGCCGATGGTTGCCGCGGTGTCGCGGAACGTCACCTTGAACGACGACTTGACGCCGGACTGCGCGAGCGTATAGTCACAGTGTGAGTAGTACCAATCCGAAGGTGGAAATCGACCCCACCAGCCCTGTGCCCTTGCACGAACAGGTCGCTGCTGCCATCCGCAGAGCCATCGCGAACGGGGAGGCGAAACCGGGCGAGCGGCTGCCTCCGGCGCGTGACCTGGCCGCAGTACTGGGGGTCAACTCGAACACGGTCTTCCGGTCGTTGCACACACTCCGCGACGAGGGAATCCTGGAGTTCTCCCGTGGCCGCGGCGTGTCGGTCACCGGTGCGGCCCCCCAGCGCAGCCTCGTGGTGGACAAGGCGCGGGAACTGGTCAAGCTGGCGCGCAAGTTCGGGTATCGCCCTGACGAGCTGGTTCGGATAATCGAGCAGGTGTCGTAGGAGGCGTCGTGAAGGTCATCGAGGAACCCCGGCAGGCTACGACAGACGTTCCTGACGCCGAAGCGCTCATCAAAGAGGCGCGTAGTCACCAACGAAAGCGGTGGCTGACTGTCATGGTCGTCGTGCTCACTATCGCAGGGGGCATCGCACTCGCTGTAAGCGCCTCAAGCGGCGGGACGGGAAGCAAGCCCACAGCCAAGCCGACCGCGTCGACCTCGCCCTTGTCGCCTACGGGGATTCTGCGCCTCGACGAGAAAGGACTGAGCGGCAACTTCGAGACGACCTACAAGCTCTCCGGCAACCTCGCTATGTTCGCGCAGGTGTGGACCGTGGTGGTCGCCCACCGAGGACCCAACGTGGTGTCGAAAGTCTGGACGCTGGGCGAGTGGTCGTATCTGCTGAGAGCAGGTACCCACGAGCTGCAATGGATAGAGCACGCGAACCGCTACGAGGCGTGTTGGCGACAAGGCGGGTCCAAGAAGTGGAGCTGTGGGAAGGGCACGGCCCCCACTGACCTACTGTTCATCTTGCCCTACGTTCCCGACGGCGTAGCTGGTGGCATCGAGACAGCGGTGACGCGCAGCTATCCCATGGGGCACGGTGAACACCAGCGTCTCACCGTCGCAACGAAACCCAACGCCAAGTTCGGCAAACTCGACTGCCTCACGACCACGACGTGGTTTACCTCGAAGCGAACGGGTACGGCGCGGACCGACATCTCGGCGGTGACCTGGTGCCTGACGGCGCAAGGCTTGCCCGCAAGCGAGTACCAGCGAGGGAATCCCCAAGTGGTGCCACCCTGGCTCAATCTGACCCTTGTCAGTGCGCGCCGAGGCGCACCAAAGTCCGACTTCCAGCCGATGTCATCTATCGCTGTCCACAACGGTTTACCGGGACTGTGATCCGACCCGTGACCGGGGAGGACCGACGCCGCTAGCGCCTGCCCGAGGCTCAAGTCCTGGCGAACGCCGGCAGCCACGCCCTCTGTGCTTCCGTGTCCGGCACAGACAGACCCCGAGCGGCCGAAATCAGTTCCCAGGCTTCAGCGGGGCTAAGTCCTTCCCGTACCAGCACCGCGGCGGCGATAAGCGAGGAGCGACCGATACCGGCGCGACAGTGGACGACGATGAACTCACCCCCGGCGAGGCGTTCCTCAAGCTGACCCACGAGGTCGGTGACAGCAGCGACCACTTCCGGCGCGCCACGGTCGGGAATCGGAAACGAGATGTAGGTCAGTCCCGCTTGTCTGGCAAGTTCCGGCTCGGCGCTGAGTTGTAGCTCCACAAGCTCGGAATTGGTGAGCGCGCTGACGAGCACATCGACGCCCGCGGTTTGAAGCGCTTCCAGTTCGTCGTCGAGCCAGTCCCCGCCGCGTGGACAGGCCATGGTGGCAAGGCGACCGGGACCGTCGCGCTCGATTACGAACAGAGTCGGTTTCATGGCCCTCTAATCTCGCAGGCGCGCAGTAACGAAGTCGAGCGTCACGACCGAAAGGGCACCGGTCGCCTTGCTGAATTCGCCACCGTCATGACCGGTACTGACGCAGACCATCCCTGGTTGTCAGAAACCTTTACTCGGCAGTGGGCTGTTCATCATCGCCACGGCCCAGGTCAGCGTCACGAAGCTTGCGTGTCGAGTGCCATCGGTCTTTGATGGCCGTCATGAGGGCTAGGAACTCGTCGTCGGTGAGCTGCGCGGCCGCGATGCGCATCTCCTGCATGGTGTCGTCCAGCGCGTGAGGCCCGGCCCACATCATCCAAATCCCGAATCGAGGGCACGACTTGTAGGGGAAGTCGGCGAGGAAGGTTAGGCCTCCAGGCTCATCTGGCCGTCTCGGTACGCAGCGACCTGCTCTGTGATCTCTCCCATAACGACCGGGCTACGCGTCCTGAAGCGCCCGTGCCACCGTCTGCGGGTGCCACCTTGCGCCTCGCTTGGTCCGGTGACCCTCGTCGGTGAGCACCGTGGCGATTTCGCGCAAGCTCGCTCCGTCGTTCCGCAGCTCGACCATACGTGCCACAGCCTCGGCCTCGGCCTCGTCGACCACGAGCTGACCCCGTTCGGCACGCCACCCGAGCGGCGGGGACCCGTAGGCGAAACCGCCCTTTTCGCCCTTGCGACGACGGCCAGCACGAAGGCGCAAGGAAATCATGGACCTTTCGTACTCGCTCACGGCCCCGAGCACCTGACGGATGAGACGGCGGGACGGGTCGTCCGGGTCGTCGGTCAAGTACCCCGCCTCGGCTGCCGAGGTTGTGAACAGCTCGCCTCCCTGACGGCGAATTTCGGCAAGGAGTTGTTCCTGGAGCACAAGGTCGCGCGCGAGCCGGTCGAGCCGGTAAACGCAGATGCCCCCGACCAGACCCTCGCGCACCATCGCCAGCGCCTCTGCAAGACCCGGTCGGTCGTCGAGTTCCTTGGCCCCAGAGATGCCTTCGTCAGCGATCACGGCCATGATCTTGTGGTGATGTGCCCGTGCCCATGACCGGATGGCCTGTTCTTGGACTTCTAGACCCAGTCCTTCTTCGGCCTGCTGAGTGGTGCTGACACGCACGTAGGCGATGATCTTCACGACCCCGAAGTTAACAGTTCGTCACATCTATGTCAATAACTATGACAGTCCAGCTCAGGAGTGGTTGGCTGGTCTCCAGCGCGTTGCCGCCACTGCCCGAGTCCACGCGTGGGTCACGAGAGACAACCGTCAAGGCGTGGTGGTCGAGGCACTAGTCCTCATCCTCGTCATGCGCCAGGACCGCGAGCGTGACCTCGATGCAGCGGTCGCAAGCGAAGATGCCCACCGTCAGCTCATGCAACGACCGGTCCGTTGTGCCACAGCCTGCACACCGGGGAGCGTCGTCGGGCACGACCCAAGGCTCGCGCAGTGACTCAGACGGGTGGTTGATCCGTTCGGACCGACCCTTCGTTGCCTTCACACAGTCCGCCCGCGGTAGTAGAGGTCTATCAGGCACTTCAGCTCCGTTCGTCGAAGCCGCACCACGCACATGGCCGCCTCGGACTCCACGGCTACCTCCTCAGTCACCAAGGCAATTCTGCTCCCTCAAGCCACTGCTGGCCAACTCTTGCCGAGCCGGGTCCTTTGCCCTCTCAGATAGGAAGGTCAGCTGATGAGGAGCATCACGGCGGCGGCACTCCGTGCGAAGCCTTATGTTCTTGTGCCCAACTGCGATGGGTTCTCGAAGCCGACACGTGCCTAGCCCTCGAGTTCTGTCCGAGCCGCGGGACGAAGGCATGCTTTCGTGGCGCGATGATGGTGTCGATGGAGTTGCCGAACCACTATGAGCTACTGCGGCTTTCCAGGGATGCAACACAGGAAGAGATTCGTACTGCTTATCTCCGACTGTACTTGGATAGCGGGGTCCACCACCTGAGCAGACCCTGAACGTATTGTTGGGAATTCCGGCGCGCATCACATCTTCGGGCGGAGAACCCAACTCCTACAAGGAGTTGGTCGCTGAGATCGCTCAGCTTCGCCGGCTTCTCGAGGCCAACACCGCCGAGCTCCGGGAGCTGAACGACCGCTTGGCCGAGCGTGAGGCGCGCCTTGCCGAGCGTGATGCCCGTGTCGCAGAGCTGGAGCGGCTGCTCGCCGAGTCCCGCCGTTCGGGAAAGCGCCAGGCCGCCCCGTTCTCCAAAGGCGACCCGAAGGAGGAACCGGCAAAGCCGGGCAGGCGCAGCGGCGAGGCCCACGGTCGCCACGGCCACCGCATGGCACCGACCGGGCTTGTCGACCGGGAGCTCGAAGCGCCCCTCCCGTCGTGCTGCCCGGACTGCGGCGGCGAGCTCGAGTTCGAGTCCCTGGCCGAGCAGTTCCAGGTCGACCTGGGGGAGATGCGTCCGGTGACGACGCGCTTTTCGGTTCCGATCGGCCGCTGCAAGAACTGCAACAAGCGGGTGCAGGCTCGCCATCGCGAGCAGACCTCCGCTGCCCTTGGGGCAGCCTGCTCGGGGGTCGGCCCAGTGGCCAAAAGCTGGGCTGCCTGGCTCCATTACGGCCTCGGGCTGAGTTTCGTGAAGTCCTCGAGGCTGCTTGCCCGCCTCGGGATCAACGTAAGTCCCGGGGCGCTCTGCCAGGCAGCGCAGTCGACCTCGACCGACCTCGTCCCGGTGCAGGACTCGATCGTCAAAGCGGTGAACGACTCGCCGATGATCGTCCCCGACGAGTCGGGCTGGCGAGTGGGGGGCGAGGGCGCCTGGCTGTGGACGGCCGCGACGCCAGCGGCGACGGCCTACTGGGTCGCCGACGGGCGCGGCTATGACGAGGCCTGCGAGGTGATCTCGCCCGAGTACTCCGGCGTCATGGTGCGTGACGGCTGGGCGCCCTACCGCAGCTTCACCAAGGCCACTCACCAGACATGTTGTGCCCACCTGCTCAGGCGATGTGACGAGCTGATCGCCGACCTGCCCGCCTGGGCACGATCCACTCCGCGCAGGGTCCGGGAGATCCTCATCGAGGCCCTCGATGCCCGGGATCTCGGCGAAAAGGAGCGACAAGCCGTCGTGGCCGACCTCACAGAGCGCGTCGCGATGCTCGCCGACGACGCTCAGCCCCACGACGAGAACCGCAAGCTCGCAAAGCACCTCTACGCCGAGAAAGAGGCCCTGTTCACCTTCCTCACACACGACGGCGTCGATGCCACGAACTGGCGGGCGGAGCAGGCGATCCGCCCGGCGGTCGTGAACCGCAAGGTCTGGGGCGGGAACAGGACCTGGCGGGGAGCCGCCACCCAAGCAAGGATGATGAGCCTCATCCGCACCGCCGCCCAGCAGAACCTCGACGTGATCGAGTTCCTCACACGCCTCGCCCGGGCACCCACGCCGGAGGACGTACCGCCGCTTTTCGCGTAGAACGACTCCTCCTCCGCTCGTCATTCATCGAGATGGGCTGAGTAGGGACCCGCTATCCAAGTACCTTCGACTTTCTAAGCAAGTCCACACGGACACAGGGGGGACCGACGCTCTCTTTCGCATAGTGAACGCTGCTTATACAGTTCTCTCCGATCCGCAGGCTCGGGCTGAGTATGACCGTCAACTCAATGGAAATGCCACAAACACGGGAGCCGATGGCGACAGTGCGCCTGGTTGGCGGCGAGTGGACGACAGCACTGACGGCAATAGCCAAGGGGCGCCGTCCTCTCCGCGCACCGACCGTGGGAGCCCACCACCTGGGCCCGGCGCATCCTCCGATTACTCACCAACGACTGAGTCGTCGCCCGCGACCGGACTTGCACGATATCCGTCAGCGGTTGTCCTGGCGGTCGGATTCGTTTTTGTCATGATTGGGCTGAACACCGGCAACGCAGGGCACGGGATTGCTTTCGTCGGTTTCATGGTCGTGGTGCTCGGGCTTGCGGGAGTAATCGGCCATCGTCGAGCAGTTGGGCTCGAGAAGTTACGCCGAGCCGGCATGTACGACATTGACGTCATGTCTGGCCAGCAGTTTGAGCTTCGACTCGCAGAGGCATTTCAGCACGCCGGGTATCGCGTGAAGCACGTCGGCGGAAGCGGTGACTTCGGTACGGACCTGTTGCTCGAGCAAAACGGGGTTCGTACCGTTGTTCAGGCGAAGCGGCGAAGCGGCTCGGTGGGACAGCCCGCGGTCCGGGAGGCAGCCGCAGCGAGGGCTCATTACGGGGCCCAGCGCGCGATGGTGGTCACCAACTCGGTCTTCACCGAGAGCGCCAGGGCACTAGCAGCAAGCAACGCCGTCGAGCTGTGGGATCGGTTCCTCCTAGGCCAGTTCATCTCAGCACAGCTTCAGGCTCCGCGTCACAGTGGCATCGCTCTGTTCGGGGCCGAGTTGGAAGCAGGGTGCCCTGTCGTGCTGCGAAGCATTGGACTCTTCTTCTTGGGCCTGTTTGCAATGTTTTCGGCTGCTGGTACTTCACGGCGCCACTCGCGACGTCGTTAGCCTCGAAAATTCATCTGGCTCTGGGAAGCTGACGCCGAGCGTTCATCTGCTGGCAATCGGGTGACGTCAGGGTGTCCAGCCGGTGCGCGGGCGTGACGGGTCAAAGGTTCGTGCACTCGTCGGATGTCACGCCCCCGGTAGATGTCACCGTTGTCGGGTCGGGCGCCGGAACCCCGCCTCTTATGGGAAGGTCGTCCGTAATCTGAGGAAGGCTCGCTTCAGCGCGGATGCCCACGGCCAGGTCTCATCCAGGCGCAAGATGAGCTGTCGCCCACGACGCACGAGGACGGCGGCGACGTGCAGGATCCGGTAGCGGAGCGTCTTCGGCTCGGCCTTTTTCAACTCGCCGTCCAGGCAGGTCATCTGCGCCCAGGCGAGCAGCGAGCCGGCGATGAGGCTGGCGGCCACCCAGGCGAGGTTCTGGGTGAAGCTAGCGAAGGGCAGGTTCTGTAGGCCACAGTCCTTCCAGTTGCGCACGCGGTCCTCGACCCGCGCATGGCCGCGGTGGCGCAGCTCGAGAGCCGGGACGTCGTCGTCGAGCTTCACAGCGTTCGTGATGAAGCAGGTGTGGCGGTAGCCCTCGGACATGTCGAACATCGAGAGCTGGGCGCCCGGATGCGGCCGCTCCCGGCGGATGACGAGCCGTGCTCCCTCCCCCCACGACGACAGATCCATGAACGGGGTGAGCTCACCAACCCAGGCGCCTTCGCGGACGGTGCCGTCGGCTTCGATGGCTTGTTCCCAATCCTCCTCCTGGAACAACAACAAGGCTTCTCTCACCTTGGAGTTGATCTGGTGGCCGATCGAGTACTCGATGTTCGCCTCGGTGAGCCCACAGACAAAGCCGTGGCTCGCCCCGGCCGAGTCGGCCCGCACCACGATGTGGTGGCGGACGAGGCTCGCATCGTCACCCGGCTCGTGGCCCACCTGGTACTCAGACGGAAGCGCTGCGATCGCCTGGTCCAAGAGCTCCAGGTGATCATCGGTGTCGTTCGAGCCGGCGTTTCCCGGCCGGAGGATGGCTGCGAGCGGCTCTGAGGTCGTGTCACACCAGGCTCCGATCGGATGAAAGCCATAGCCGTGCTTGTACGTGGCGCGAGCGTCCTGCTTTTCCGAGAAGGCGTTTAAGAGCGTGGCGTCGATGTCGATCGTGATGCCGCCCGGCGGTGCCGCCGCCCAAACGATCTCCCGTGCAGCCGCCACTGCTTTGCGGATGCAGCGCAACTCCAGAGAGGCCGTCGCCTTCACCGCCCTCCAGGCGGTGCTGACCGAGGCAACGTCTCCGAACAGCTCGGACTGCTCCCGGAGCGCTTCGAAGTCGGTGAGGCAATCGGCCCCATCGGCGATGGCGACGGCGAGATGGGTGAGCACGACGCCCGGGTCGTGGGTGTTCCACGAGATGCCGCAGTCGGCCATCGCCTCCGACATCGCCTGTGTCAGCCCGGCGCGATCGGCCAGCTCGCCCAGCAGGGAGGTGCCGGCGTGAGAGACGAGATTCTTGCCGTCGGTGGTCACCTTGAATCGACGGACCGAGCGGCTATTATGCACCTTCAAGGAGGCCTCCTCCTGGGTAGTCTGGCTGCCTTAAGACACAGTCATTCTCCCAGTTGAGGAGGCCTTTTACGCGGATACTGGCAGTCTCATGCCGCTATCGCGCGAATAATCGAGGTTAGTAGTCACGAAGCGATGAGCCGATCAGTGGCACCCGGAGGCAGTGGCTCCCCCGTCTCACGATCGGGACGGCTACTAGATGTGCGCGGTCCTACCAGCCTTGGGTACGAGTTGGCTGACGCTTTCGGCTTCGAATTGGTGCCGTCGCGCGTGCGCCAACACCTGCAGTCGAGTGCCCTGATTGGGACCGACTCTCTGAGCGCGAGCAGTGATCCTCCGGCCGTCATGAAGCGTGCGGACGGGACCTTTTACCAGTCCGCTGCGGCATGGTGGGGAGACGAGAAGCGGCTCCTCGTGTTCACTTACGAGCGTGAGATGGAACGGGTGGGTGGGAAACAGTTTCGCCCAGCGAGCACATGGAGCGTCAACGGCAGTCTGAGCCGTCTTGGGCCGGTCGGCGGCCCCGAACGGTCTGTGTGGCGGTTCGATGCGTCGGGCGCCGGCGAAGCCGCCCGCAAAACACCGACGACCGATGACCCGCTCGACTTGTTGCCGCCCGAGGTCGTAGGCCTCATACGGGGTGGCGATACCGACGCTTGGCAGCTCCACAGAAAGGAATGGGCTAGTGAGACCGTCGTCGGTATGCACTTCACCACGGGTCGCGCGCTGCTGCTTCGCGCGGTTCGCGAGGCGACGTCGCGCAAAGCGCTTTCCTCAGCGGACTGGCACCTCGAGACGCTCGACGCTCCGGTGGTCGAAAAGGCACCGGTACTGTTGGCCTGCCCGTGAACAACGAACGATGCCATCCCCGCCTGCCACGGGAGGAGGAAATCCGATCGTGACGACGCCGCGACTTCAGGGACGTGCTGTCCGACCTACAGTGTGCGCCGGCGTCTCGACCGACTCATGATTGCTGGCTGAGCCGGCTGGACCTCAATGGTGCCGTCAGGATGCTTGACCGTGACATCTCCCGCTGGCGGCACGTCGAACGAGCGGAGATTGGGAGTCGCACGAAAGTGCTGACCTACTCTGCCCCCCGTGCCGTGCCGCCGTGTCTTTTTCGACATCCCGCTGAGCTTAGAGCGATACGGATCGTCCAGCTATGCGTGCCTCACCTCGGCCAAGACGACATCAACGTCGCCGCGACCGGTTGTCACGGCAGATGTTCCTCACTCCTCAACGATCGGCACCCTGCAGGGGATGACGGCTCACTGAAGACGCGCGATCCGCACCCGGTACCATCACGCCAAATGGAACGTCTCTCCGGTCAGCCACTGAAAGCGGCCGTCGAGAAGCTGGCAGAGGTACAGCGCCTGCTTGGCAACCTGCGTGGAGGCGCCCCAGGGAGCTCCGGCTGGAGAGCCGACTACGTACGTTGGGCCGCGGAGTCGGAGGACGCTCTGGTTCACTACTTCCTCAGACGCGACGTGGAGCAGCTTCTCTACACTCCCCGCTATTGGGAAATATGGAGGACGGGCGACGCGCCAAAGGATTTCCCCCGGCTCTTCTTTCCCGAGGTCGAGGCACGGTACGGGGAGTTGGGCGACCTCCTCGAACGGCTGCGAGCGCTCCAAAGTCGGTTTGGCGGACTGACCGGTCGGATTCTCGTCCCGGATGCGAACGTGTTCTTGCAGTTCACGTTTTTCCGCGAACGCGCCCTGGCAGGAGCTGACAGATGGGGAGGACGCTCGGATTGTCGTTCCTCTCCTAGTCGTTGAGCAGCTGGACAGAAACAAGTACGCCACGAATAAACGCACGGGACACCGCGCCCATTCGGTACTTCGGGCCTTCGAGGAGCTCGGCATGGCGGACGGCGTGCCCACGTCACTTCCCGGACGCGGCACTATCGAGATCATCGCCGACGAACCTAGCCACCTGAGAGCACCGGTCGAGGACGACCAGATCGTCGAAGTCGCCCGGCGCGTGAGTGAAGCCGCCGACGTGCCGACGATGTTGGTCACCGGAGACCTCGCGATGCTCGTCCGTGCCCGGGCGTTGAACACACCAAGCATCCGGATCCCGGAGGCGTGGAGCGTCACGGAGACGACAGTCATTTCCTGACCTCGAAGGCTCGTCGCCGTGGCACCATGTCATCGTGGCCATTCGCGCGATGAGGCACGAGGAAGGGTGAGCGGCGGGATCGACCTCGGGGCATGTCTAGGACCTGCGCTGACGGCTTGCATCGGCGTCACAACAAGGGGCGTCCGGGCATCACGCCTGATGCACAAGGTGCCAGGCCGGCGGCGACGCCCGGCGCGGGCGTTCGAGCGTCTCGGCACTCGCGATCGCGCCGTGTTCTCAGAGTGTAATCACCTACCAGGACTTTACCTCGCGCGACGCCGACCTTAGAGCCGGATTCAGGCCGTCGCCTTGTCAACCATCCGCCACTCCGCGCCGAGGGCGTCGGCGAGCCGAAGAAGCGTCTTCTCGTTCGGGAAGATCGAACCACGCTCGATCCTGCTGATGTCGCCCTGGTCGATGCCGGTCTTCTCGGCTAGCTCGATCTGAGTGAGGCCGAGGAGCTCCCGGCGCTCCATCACCTGAACCGCGAGCCGGTAGGTCTGTTCGAAGACCGCCCCGTCACTTCGCGTTTCGGCCGGCAGGCGCGCACGGCGGGTCGTCGAAGCCTCTTCGTAGCTGCGAGTCATGTCGCCTCCTCAGATCATTATGGGCTTTCACCCATAGCACGCCGGACCGGGATCGTGGCGTGCGCCTGGCCGTCAACGACGACGGGAGCGGCACCGCCCCCGGGCGTCGCTCCGACCCGAGCCCTTCTACTCACAGGGCTCTGACCTGGGGCTGTGAGTGTTCCTGTGAGTGTTGCTGTGAGTGTTGCTGTGAGTGTTGCTGTGAGTTGCCGGTGCGCGCAGACCCTCCCCTGCGTGATTGTTGACCGAAAAAATCGCCCCGCGATCTCGTCTGTGAGCACTGCTGTGAGTGTTGCTGTGAGAGGTGCTGTGAGAGGTGCTGTGAGTCGATCGGCGCACCATTGCGCAATGGCTCGGCTCCGTTCCGCCCGTCGCGTGTCCACCGGTAGGTCTCCCCTGCTCCCCGAATCTGCGTCCTCGTGGCAGCCCGCGGTGGCCGGAAGGCAACCGGCGGTGTCGCAACTAGCGATGAGGGATTGCTGTGCATGATCGAGGGGGGTTGACCCCTGCCCAACGATCCCTTCGCTCCCGCTTGGCTGCCTACAGCCTCCACGCCAAGCATGACCCCAAAGAAACGACCCAAGCGGCCCGCGCCGCGTTCCTGAACCGTTTCGAGCGTGAAGTAGACCCCGACGGCTCCCTGCCGCCCGCCGAGCGTGCCCGGCGCGCGCAGGCAGCGCTCCGGGCGCACATGACTCGATTGGCCTTGGCGTCGTCGCGGGCGAGGTCGAGAACATGAGAACGCAACTGGTACTGGGGTCTTTCGCCGGTGGCGCGAGGGCAGGTACGACCAACCGCCACGCGCACACCGCGAAACTCTCCGGGGCACAACGGTTGTGTTCTGATGTGGAACGGCCTGTCAAGTAGGTAGTTTCTCCTGTTATTCGGGCGCGACCAACCGTGGATTTGTCGCGCTGGTTGATCTCTGGCAGGCGGCGAGGCGCCATCGTCAAGGCTGGGCGATGCGGACCTTGACGACGGGGAGACGGCTGCTACGTCCTCCCCGGGTCTCCGGGCGGTGAACGGCCGAGCACTCGACCATGCGCCGAGACGGCGTGGATCGGCAGGCCGCCACTCTGATGTACGCGGATTGGGACCGCAGGTCGGCGATGCGCAGGATGGTGCCCCTCACTAGATTCGCCTCCGCATAAGCGGTTTGGCATAGAACACACGGGGATTTTCCCTGCTGCGGCGGTGTCTCGGCACATGGTGGAGGGCTCGCTCAGCTCTCTGCCGGGGAGGTGGCGAGCAAGTCGGTCGGGCTCATCTCAGGCGGCCATCTCGCCCCAGAGGAACCCGACGAGCTCGCGGGCGATGGCGGTGGCGACGGTCTTGGTCGAGGTCTTTCTCGCGGCGAGACGGCGGAACTTGCCACAAAGATGCAGCTGTGCGCGCCAGGCCCGTGCGACAGTCTCTTCTGAACAACGCGCCTGGCGCTTTTTCATGACTGGTCCGACAGCCGGGCGGTGCTGATAAGCCCAGGCGGACTCGACGAGCTGAACGCGAAGGTGTGTGTTGCCGGCCTTGGTGATCCGGCCCCTAGTTGTCCGCTCTCCGCTCGAGTACTCGCTCGGCACGAGACCGCAAAAGCCCATGAGCGTCGTCGCCCGGGGGAACCTCCGCCAATCGCACACCTCGGCGGAGAGCACGAGCGCCCCCATCTCGGTTACACCGCGATAGGCGCTGAGGCGCCCGACCGCCTCGGCGAAGGGGCCGTCGCAGAAGTAAGGGACGAGATCGTCCTCGACAGCACGAAGGTGAGCCTCGATGGAGTCGAGCACGGCGCGGTAATGCGAGAAGGTCAAAGTCAGTGCGAGGTCTGAGAACGAGCGTTGCCTGAGCCAGCTGTCGTGCGTCACCGTCCACTGGTTGCCGGAGCGGAAGACCTCGCCGTGGCGGAGAAGGAACTTCGAGAGGCGATGCCGCGCCCTCGTGCGGTCCAAGACGAGATCGGCGCGTTGGCGGGCAAGGTCGCGGATGGCCTCCTCCTGCGGCGTCGGGATGTGAACCGCGACGAGCTCGCCCGCTCGATACAGGTGCACGATGCGCCGGGCGTCGCGCGAATCGGTCTTCACCTTCGCCCCGGGCGCGACTGGGATCAGGCTCGGCGCGATCACCTCGCACGCCACACCGAGGCGTTGCAGGAGCCTTGCGAGCTCATAGCCCGTCGGCCCGGCCTCGTAACAGGTGCGCAGCTGGGCCCTGTTCTCGAAACTTGCAACGAAGCGGCGGATGCTCGCCTCATCGTGGAAGAACCGATCGACGATCGGCACCTCGCGTCCGGGCTCGAGCACCGCCGAGGTGATCGAGTCCTTATGGACATCGAGGCCTACAAAACTGAGATCAGGCGAGGCAGACTTCTTGGTGGACACGGCCGGCTCCTTCCGTATGTGGCTCGGCCCACACCCGTGGGCAACCCACGTGATATGCGTACCGGGCCGGCCGTTCCATTGTCACTAGATGCGGTCGCCGGGCAGGATTCGTCGATAGCTGTCGCGGGCGCGCTCGTCGGCGTTGGAAGCTCCGTACCTGTTCAACATGACACGACTTTTCCATCCGAAAAGTCTCATTGCGTCGGTCTCGCTTCCGCCAGAAGCGAGCCACGCATGGGCGGCAGTGTGTCGGAATTGGTGGGGATGCAGCTGGGGAACACCCGCCGCCGCGCAGCGCCGCCTGAGTATCTGAGCCACGCCGCTGGTGGTTAGGCCACCTTTCGGACCGAGCCACAGGGCTGTGCAATGCGACTGAGGATGGCGCTTCCGCAGACGAAGATACCGGTCAAGAACGGAACTGGTCTTCGGTCCGTACGGTGCCGACCGCGGACGCTTTCCCTTGCCAACGACGTTGATGACCTCGGCCTCCAAGGTGACATCCTCCACCGCGAGGTCCGTTATCTCGGCGAGGCGGCACCCCGTGTCGATAAAGAGACGCAGAATCGCCATGTCGCGTCGGCTCTCGAAGTCTGTACCTTCACATGCCTTGAGCAATCTCCTGAGGTCACTGTCACTCACGATCGGCACGGGCACGTCGGGGATGCTCGGCGGCTTCATGCGGGCCATCGGCGAATCGGTCAACTCCCCTTCGTCCACCAGGTAAAGGAAGAACTGCCGTAGCGCCTGGTGACGCGTGAGTGCGGTTGTCGGCTTCCATCGAGCCAACTGGTCGGCGATGAACGCCTCCACGTGCTCGCGCTTGACCTCACCAACAGCAGTCGGCATGTCGTGACCGCGCAGGAACTGAAGAAACAGTTGAACTGTCTCGCCATAGCCACGGATTGTCTTCTCCGAGCGGTTGCGCGCTCGAAGGCGGCGGCCCCAGCTTTCGAGATATTCGTCGACCTCGCCACCCTCTGCATCAGCGAGCTTTGTCGCCACTCGGTCCCCTAGCGGCTACCGGCACCGAGATTCGGGCCGAGCCAGTTTTCACCCTAGCATTATTAGCAGGTTTGGGTGCGCTGTGCGCTGTGCTCATCGATCTGGACTTCGCTATACCTCCAGGTAGATGGCACTTTGTGGGCGCTGACGGACTTGAACCGCCGACCTGCTCGTTGTAAGCGAGCTGCTCTAACCACCTGAGCTAAGCGCCCGTCGCCTTGAGAGCGACCTACGGTACCCGCGGCGACAACAGGTCCTCTCCTCCGCCATCCTCCCACGTCGTAGAAACGAGGGAGCGTGACCAGTCACGCGTCAGCTCGACTGCAGCGCACTCTCCGCAACGATCGCCGACACCGAGATCGTTGGCCCTCCACAAGCGGTGAGCGTCTCGGCGATCGTGAAGCTCGACGCGACCCCAGGCAAGGTCACTTCCATCGAGCTGACAACCGGGCACGTCTGCTCTCCGTCGGAGGGAACGTCACTCGATTGCACCATGAAGCCCGCGGAAGCCACGCTTCCCGGGGACAGCGTCAACATCGTCGGCGTGATCGCGAAGACCGGTCCCTGACCCGTGGCGCGGATCGTTGTCTGCAGCGGCGCCGCCTGAGCGCCCTGGATTGCTCCGATCAACGTGATTCCGGGCCGGCCGTCGAGCGAGCAGGCGGAGGTCGAAGTGTTCAACACGTTGACGGGGCTGAAGATCGAACCTGCGGCTCCGGTCCCTGCCAACGCCGCAAGCTTCAACTGACCAGCGGTACACCTGGGAGGTGGGCTGGGCTGGGTGGAGGTCGTCGTCGAAGAGGCGCTCGTCGTCGAGGTAGTCGGAGCAAGAGTCGTCGAAATCGATGTCGTGGCTGTCGTGGTCGTGACCGGAGTCGCACTGTGGGAGCAGCCGGCAACCAGAACGGCCAAGCCGAGGATCATCACGGACCGACTGGCTACTGAGAATCTGGAACGGCGCATGAGCCTCCTGGTGGCTGTGGAAACCGCCTCGCGCTCGCAAACCCGCGAAGAACCATCCGAACCGACACCGACGCCTAAGTATGACTGCAAGCCGGACGCCATCGGGGTCAATCGGCCTGCCCACTTCTCAGGCGAGCTCCTTTGGTCGAGTCGTAGTTCCAGAACCGGGGCAGCACGGTTGCCAGCGCGACAGTCCCCACGACGCAGAGCACGCCGCCTGAGACGATGGACGCGCGCAAGCCGGCAAGAGACTCGACAACTCCGGCCTCGACATCGCCGAGCGTCGTCCCGGACGAGCAGGTGAGTATCTCGATCCCCGCGAGGCGTCCGCGTAGTAAGTCAGGGATCGACTCGTTCCACATGGTCGTTCGGCACAGCCCGGTGACCATGTCGGCTCCTCCCGCCGCAGCAAACCCGGCGATCGCCAATGGGAGCGATCTCGCAAATCCGAAGCCGATGATTCCAAATCCCCAAGTCGCCGCGGAGAGCGCGACCATGCGGCCATGGCGGCGCACGCGGCGAGCCCACCCGCTCGTGAGAGTCACCAGCAACGAGCCGGCTGACGGCGTCGCGTACAGCACGCCGAGCACGGCCGCACCCCCGAAGTGACTTGCAACCTGGGGGAACAACGCTGTGGGAATGCCAAAGAGCCTGGCCTTCATGTCGATGAGATACGAGCCGATCAAGTCCTGGCGGCTCCTCGCATACCGCAGCCCGACGGCGACGATGAGGACGCCGGCCACCGGCGGGCCCCCACCGTCCCGAGAGTGTCCCTGAGCGACGAGATAGCGGCGGCCGGCGGGAGCTCCTCGGACGAGACCAACCTGGGCACCATTGCGCCAAGCGAGGGCCGCTGCAAGCGATTGATGTCGGCGGCGGCGAAAGCAACCACGAAGAGCACCCAAAGGCGCGGGTGGGGTGAGGGGGAATTCACGACCAGGGCACCGGTCACCAGGCACATCACACCCTCTGTAAGACGAACCATCCGCCGTCGGTCGACTGCGTCTGCGAGCGCTCCCCCGACGAATGCCGTGATGAGCAGTGGTATGAGCTCCGCCAGGCTGAGCAGTTCCCACGATCAGGGACGAGTGGCTTATCCGGTAGGCCTGGTAGGGACGGGCGACGTAGGTCACCATGCTCCCGAAGAAGGACACCCCCTGACCGATGAAGAGCAGCCGGAACTCCCTCGAGCGACGCAGCGGCGCGACGTCGATCCGCAGCATCGCAACGGGACCGCCGCCGCGACTGGCCCTCTCGGCGGCCTCCGCCACCAGCGCGGGAACCGCCACCGATTCCGGCAGTTCAGGCAAAGGCCCGGCACGCGAACCCTCCGGCGCCGGATGGGAGTGGTCCACGCTGCCCAGTCTGTCCGTCGGAGCCATTCACCGGCGACCTTCGAGGACGACTACAGGCCGGGCCTCCGTGACGACCGCCTGAAAGGACGTGTCCTCAGTGTCGCGGAACCCGCTGGCGTTCCGGCACGGCACGCGTTGCGAGAAAACTCAAGGAAACAAGCCCCTCACTTCGATCGCTTCCCCCACTCTCTCGAGCGCCACCGCCACCGCACCGCGCCTCGGTGTCACCTTCAGGTCACGCGACCGGCGCCAGACCGTGTCGAAGGCGGTCGACATGACACGCCGGAGACGCTCAGCGATGAGGTCCCCTTCCCACGCGAAGCCCTGGCGGCTCTGAGCCCACTCGAAGTAGGAGGCCGTGACCCCACCGGCATTCGCCAGGATGTCGGGAACCACAGCGATGTCGCGCCTTTCGAGGACCGCGTCCGCCTCGGGCAACGTCGGTCCGTTGGCCGCCTCCACGATCAGCCGCGCTCCCATCTTCTCGGCCACCTGGGCGGTGATGACTCCGGCGAGCGCCGCCGGGATGGCCAGCTCACACTCGAGCTCCCAGATCCGATCGGGCGCGAGCGGGTCCGCAAGCTCGAACCCGGCGACGCTGCCCGTCCGATCGACATGACGAGCCAGCAGGGCCGCGTCCAGACCTGCCTGGTTGTACACGCCGCCTCCAGCGTCGGTCACGGCAATTACGCGCATGCCGGCCGAGGACAGCATGTACACGAGCGGGCCGCCGACCTTGCCGTGACCCTGGATCACTGCCCGTGCCCCGGTCATCGAGAGGCCGAGCTCGTGGAAGGCGGCCCGTGTGCAAACGAGCACGCCCTGAGACGTGGCTCCCACATGACCACGGCTACCGCCGATCGCCAAGGGCTTTCCCGTCACGACCCCGGTCATGGCCTCCCCGCTGACCATCGAGATCGTGTCCATCAGCCACGCCATCACGTTCGCGTCGGTGTTGACGTCCGGTGCCGGGATGTCACGGTCTGGGCCGATCATCGAAGCGATGCCCATCGCGTAGCGACGCGTCAAGTGCTCGAGCTCGATCACCGAGAGCGTCGTCGGGTCGACCTGCACACCACCCTTGGCGCCTCCGAAGGGCACGTCGACCACGGCACACTTGAGGGTCATGTCCGCCGCGAGTGCCATGATCTCGTGCGCAGTCACGGATTGGTGAAATCGGATCCCACCTTTGCCAGGGCCTCGAGCACTGCTGTGGTGCACCCTCCACCCCCGGAACACCTCGATCTTGCCGTTGTCGCGGCGGATCGGGACCGCCACTTCCAGGACTCGCTCAGGAAGGGAAAGCATGCTCAGCGTGTCCGGGTCGAGCCCGATCAGCGATGCCCCGTCCTCGATGCGCTCGAGGATTGCCTTCCATGGGTCGGAATCGGACATCTCTCAGCCTCCAAAACTGGTCACTCGACTTCGAGCTGCTGACGGGAACCACCCTGCCACAGAAGATGGGCATCCGGCTCGTCGGTTCCGATCAGGTGCCACGACTTGCGATGCTCCTTGCACGGACCGATCTCGGCCAACGCGGCGCGGTGCTCGGGGGCCGCGTATCCCTTGTTCGCGTGCCAGCCGTACCACGGGTACTGGCGCGCGAGCTCGACCATGCGCCGGTCGCGCTCCACCTTTGCGATCACGCTCGCGGCCGCGACCGAAGCACACGTCAGATCGGCCTTCACCTTGAGAGTGACCTGCCCCGGCTCGATTGTGGTGGGCGAGGATGCTGAGGGCTCCGGACGCGTGAGCCAGTCGTAGCTGCCGTCGAGCAGGACGAGGTCCGGTCGGACTCGAAGACCGGCCAGCGCCCGTTCGCCCGCCAGGCGGAGTGCTCGCAGGATCCCGACCTCGTCGATCTCGGCCGCGCTCGCATGTCCGATCGCCCAGAAGCACGACCAGGACTCGATCCTTGGGACGAGGGCTTCGCGCGCTGCAGGCGCAAGAAGCTTGCTGTCTCGCAGACCGGCGGGAGGCCGGCGGGTCGTGGCATCGACGACAACGATGCCGACCGAGACCGGGCCTCCCAGCGAGCCCCGACCCACTTCGTCACACCCAGCGACGAGGCCATGGCCCGCAGCGAACAGGTCGCGCTCGACCTTGAGGCTCGGAGCGCGTCCCACGGTCACGCCGGCTCTTTGCCCGACCCGATCGGAGCACGCACGCGAACGACGGTAGTTCCCGGGGCACGGCCAACGTGACCTTCTCGTCACAGACGAGTGACACTTGCAATTAGTCAGTTATGCTTGCTTCATGAACACTTCATCCCTATCACGGCTCCGTATGGCGGCCGGCGCCCTGGTGGCCGTTCTCGGCCTGGCCGTCTCCATTGGCGGCGCTTCGGCGACGCCCAGCACGGCCAGGTCAACTACACATGGAACCGCCAACGTTGCCTACGCCGGCTCTCTCGAGTTGTGGGCCGTCACCGACCTCGGCCCGAAGTTCGAAGCCGCGACCGGCGACAGCTTCCAAGGCCGCGCGGCAGGCTCGGGCACGCTCGCCTCAGAGATCCTCGCGAACGAGATCTCGCCCGGAGTGTTCATGTCGGTCGGCAAGAAGAACATCAAGCGGCTCTGGCCGGCGAACAGGTCGAAGTTCGTCATCCAGCTCGCAACCGACCCGCTCGTGGTGGCATACGACCCGCACAGCAAGTTCACGCCGGAGTTCAATGCCATCGCTGATCACAAGGCAGCGTTCTCGTCGCTGTTCTCGCTGCTTAGCTCACCTGGGATCCGCGTCGGGCGCACCGACCCGAACGCCGATCCGCAAGGTGTCTACTTCATCTTGATGATGGAGCTTGCCCAGTCCACGCTTCACCTGTCGTACGATCCCGCAACCACGGTGCTCGGCGTCAGCAAGTCCACTCCCTTCGGGTTGCCGGCGCAGATGGTCGACGAAGATTCGCTCATTACCTACCTCCAGGCCGGTGAGTTCGACGCCACGAGTGCCTATCTGACCCAGGCGATCCAGTACCACTTGCACTACATCACCCTGCCGCAAAGCCTGAACTTCGCTGTCCCCGCCGAAAGCGCCAACTACGGGAAGGTCAGCATCACGCTCACCGGCGGAACCGTCGACCAGGGTGACCTGATCACCTTGAACATCACCCTCGTGGAGCCCGCGAACGCCAAGAGCGCTCCCTCGGCGGCCAACCAGGCTGCAGACGATGCCTTTGTCGCATGGATAGTCTCTTCGGCTGGGCGCTCTCAGCTGAAGAAGGGCGGCTATCCGCTCACCCCTCCGGTCTACATCGGTGCCACGAGCGCGGACACCGCGGCGACCACGTTGCCTCCCGATGTCCTGAGCGCGTTCACCGCCTCAGGTGGTACAACCTCGTCCTGATATGAGGACCACCATCCCGGCAGGCAATCTGGCCGCGGCCGGGGTGGTGCCGGGGTTCCCCGCCGCCGGGCGCCTGGTCGCCCGCGGGTCAACGGTGCTGGCGCTCCTGGGCGCGCTCGTCATCTGGCTGGCGCTGCTAGGGCCCTTTGCGGTGCTAATCCAGCACCTCTCGTTTCATTCCATCCGGGCGGCACTAGGGCCGCCCGGAGCCCTCGACCCGCTCTGGGTGTCGCTCGGAGCGAGCGCGATCGCCCTCGGCACCATGGTGCTTCTGGGCACGCCGCTCGCTTACCTGCTTGCCCGCGGTCGCCTGCCGCTCGCGCGCATCGTCGAGCTAGGCATCCTCCTCCCGCTCATGATGCCTCCACTCGTGATCGGGCTGCTGCTCATCTTCCTGATCGGCCCTGAAGGAACGCTCGGCAATCTCCTGGCCGATATCCACCTGACCGGCGTGAACACGTTCTTCGCGCTCATCGTCGCCGAGTTCTACGAAGCTGCTCCGTTCTATGTGCTCGGCGCTCACGCCGCCTTCGCGTCGGTTGACCCCCGCATCGAACAGGACGCCACCTTGCTGGGTGACCGGCCGTTGCAAGCCTTCCGCCGCATCACCCTTCCCCTCGCGGCTCCCGGCCTGGCGACCGGGCTCGCGACCGCTTGGGCGCGCGCCATGGGCGCTTTCGGGGCCGTCGTCATCATCGCGTATTACCCTCGCGGCCTTCCGAATCAGATCTTCATCGCCTTCCAGGAGTTCGGCCTCCCCGGTGCGCTTCCCTTCGCGTTGCTGCTCGTCGTGGCGGCGCTCCCCCTCCCGGTCCTCGCTTATCTCTGGAGCGCACGGACGCGTTCGCGTGTCGCCGGGACCGAGGCACCGTGAACACCACGTCCGCATCCCTCCTCGAGGTCGACCTGGAGGTGGAGCGCAGACAGGTCACAGTTCGCGCCGGCTTCGCGCTCCAAGCCGGCGAACGCCTCGCGATCTTCGGCACTTCGGGAGCGGGAAAGACGACAATCCTCGAATCGATCGCAGGTCTTACCCGCCTGAGTCGCGGCGACGTCCGCATCGACGGCAAGCTCGTCGCCGGCAAGGCCAAGGGCGAGGCGCCACTCGAGCCTCGCCACAGGCAGGTCGCCCTCGTGCGCCAACCCACGACTTTGTTCCCGCACCTCACAGTCGAACAGAACGTGGCCTATGGGATCCGTCGCTCCCCCGCCCGAGGCCGTGTAGCGGAGCTGCTCGAACGCCTCGGTCTCACCCCACTTGCGCGAGCGCGTGGCGCCGCCTTGTCTGGGGGCCAACGTCAACGCGTGGCCCTTGGGAGGGCGCTCGCGAGCCCATTTCGCGTGCTGCTGCTCGACGAGCCGCTCTCGGCTGTCGACTTGGGGGCACGTGAAGCGCTACGCCTGCTCGCGATCGAGACCTCCCACGAGCGCGACGCGGCCGGGATCCTCGTGACCCATGACCTCTCCGAAGCGCAGGCCTTCGGGGAACAGCTCGGGATCATCGACGACGGCAGGCTGCTGCAACTGGGCGGCGCACACGAAGTCGTGCTCTCCCCCCTCAGCCGCCGCGTGGCGGAGCTCGTCGGCTACGGAGGCTTCGTCCCAACGCCCTCGGCGGCGAACAGGTGGTTCGCGGTCCATCCCGACCGGGTCGTGCTCGGCGCTGTTCCAGGACGTGGTGTCGTCCTCACCGGAACCATCCTGTCAACGCGCCCATTCGGTCCGCGCTACGAATGCACTGTGGCAGAGCGCTCCGGACAGCGATTCACCGTTCACGTCGACCAGCCACCGCACTCCGGCTCCGAGTGCACGCTCACGGCGCTCGACCCACCCGTCGTGGCGCCCTGATACGAATATGGACTGATGACCAACGGCGACCACAGGATCAACGGCCGCTTCCGACTTGCACGTCTCGCGCGGGGCCTGTCCCAGGGCGCGCTCGCCGACATGGCGGGCGTGACGCGTCAGTCGATCTCAGGGATCGAGTCGGGGCGCTGGTCGCCCTCACTCGAAGTCGCCCTCGCGCTGGCAGCGGCGCTCGGCACCAGTGTCGAGGCCCTCTTCGGCGCGACGCCCGAGCTGGCGACCCTCGACGCACGGCTCGCGGCGACGGCGCTCGCGTCGGCGCGCTTGTTGCTGTCGGAGATCGACGGTGCTCCGGTCGCGTTTCCTCTCGTGGGCGACTACGGCTTTGTCCCGGGGTTTCGGCCTGCCGACGCCTACGGCACCAGCACGCGGGCCGAGCCGGCCGGTTCCGCCATCGCGACCCAGCCGATCGCCGCTTTGCGCCCGAGCGTCGCGATCGCCGGCTGCGACCCTGCACTGGCCCTCTTGGCCGGGCCGCTCGAGCGCCACCGCCCGCCGACGAGTCTCGTATGGTGGGCTTGCAACAACGCAGCCGGGCATCGACTGCTCGAGTCCGGCACCGTGCACGCGGCAGCCGTCCACCGGCGTGTCGGCGAACAGCCCCGGCCCGAGGAGGAACACGAGGTCGTCGGCTTCGCCTCCTGGCGCGAAGGCCTCATCGTCTCTTCCGAGCACGCCGGTTCGGTGCACTCACTTTCAGATGCTCTCGAACTGGGCCTCCGTCTGGTCAACCGCGAGCCGGGCTCGGAGGCTCGCAGGCTGCTCGACGGGGCGCTCGGCGAGCTCGGCGCGCAGCCGACGGCGCTGCCCGGTTATGGCACCGCCTGCAGCGCCCACCTGCTCGTGGCGTCCTCGATTGCAGCCGGCTTGGGCGACATCGGAGTCGGGAGTGAGCCAGCCGCGTTGGCGTACGGACTTGGCTTCCTGCCATGGCAGGAGGAGATCTGCGAGCTCCACATTCCGCGCTCGCTGCTCGGCACCCGAGAGATCCACGCCCTCTTGGACGTGCTCGCGGGCAGCGAGCTCCCCGCCCAGCTGGCAGCGATCGCCGGCTACGACACCGGCCCGTGCGGCAAGGTTTCCGAGGCGTAGCCTGCAAGACATGGCTCAAGAGACCACCGATCGCGGGGCGTCGCCCAAGGGCGATCGCCCTGGCTCCGCTCGCCGCCGTGTCAACGTCGTCCCTCACACGCACTGGGACCGCGAGTGGTATTCACCGTTCCGGACTTTCCAGCTCCGTCTCGTCGACCTCGTGGACAAGCTGCTCCAGCTGATGGAGTCCGACGCGTCCTGCACGCGTTATCTCTTCGACGGCCAGATGGCGGCCGTGGACGACTACCTCGAGGTTCGCCCCGAGAACGAGGGCCGTCTGCGGCGCCTCACGGCCTCAGGTCGGATCACCTTCGGCCCCTGGTACGTCCTCATGGACGAGTTTCTCGCCTCCGGCGAGACGATCGTGCGCAACCTGCAGCTCGGGCTCGAGCGCGCAGCCGCGTTCGGGGGCGCCATGGAGATCGGCTACCTCCCCGACATGTTCGGCCATGTGGGCCAGATGCCCCAGCTGCTGAGCGGAGCCGGAATGGCCGACGCCGTCGTGTGGCGTGGCGTCCCGTCGGCAGTTGACAAGACCGCATTTTGGTGGGCTTCGCCCGATGGCTCGACGGTGAGGGCCGAATACCTTCCCGGTGGTTACTCGACCGGCGCTTGCCTAGCCAACGACGCCAAGGCATTCCTTAGGCGACTCGAAGCTTTCGAGGAGGAGAGCTCTGGCTTTTCGATCGGACCTGACGCGCCGCTCCTGTTCCCGAACGGAGGGGATCATCAAGAGCCCCAGCCGTGGCTGGGCCGGGTCGTGGCGGAGGCAAACTCGATCCAGGACCGTTTCGAGATCGTGATCTCCTCACTGCCCGAGGCGCTCGCCGGGGCCCCCCGCTCCGGGCTGCCGAGCTGGCGGGGCGAGCTCCGCTCGGGCGCCCGGGCAAACCTGTTGATGGGCGTCGCGTCGAATCGTGTGGACGTCAAGCAGGCTGCCGCCCGCGCCGAAAGAGCCCTCGAGCGGCTCGCAGAACCACTGGCAGCGCTGCTGCTGGCACCCGACCGGTACCCCGGGGTGATACTCGGCATCGCATGGCGTGAGCTCGTGCGCAACTCCGCTCACGACTCGATCTGCGCCTGTTCGCACGACGAGGTCGACGCCGCCGTGCTCCACCGCTATGCCGAGGCGACGCGAATCGCCGAGGGGGTGACCGAACGCGCCCTCGCCCGCCTCGCCTTGTCGTTGTCGCAGCCCTGCCACGTCGCCGTGAACCCTTCATCCCGGTGTCGTTCCGGAGTCGTCGAGCTGGTCATCGGCGGGCAGGGGCCCATCGAAGGCACACAGATCCTCGAGGAGCGTTTCGGGATCGCGGCCGACCTCGTGCTGACCACGACCGAGGTGCGCGGTGTCCTGTCCCAGTTCGGTGGACAGGATCAGCTGAGCGAGGGTGCCTACCTCGCCGGGGTCGAGGTCGAGGAGGACGACACGGGTATCGCCGTCACCGTGCGCGTCCGGCCGGAGCGCACCAACGACGTACAAGTCGAACAGATCAAGAGCGACCTGCTCGCCCGGTTCGCTCTACGACCTGATGCCCAGGTCAGGGTAAAGCTCGATCAGGCGTCGTCCCGGCGAGTGCTCGCCCGCGTGGAGGACATCCCCAGCTTCGGTTGGAAGGCCTGGCAGCCACTGCCGCTGCGCGACCCGGTCGTCGCCACCGAAGAGGCCGACGGCCGGCTCGTGCTTGCCAACTCGCTCGTGGCCGTGACGGTCTCACCGACCGACGGCACCTTTGATCTCAACGGCGTGACCGGCTTCAACCGCCTCGTCGACTCCGGAGACTTCGGGGACACCTACAACTACTCGCCTCCAGAGCACGACATCGTCGTGGACACACCGGTGTGGGTCACTTTGTCGCTGATCGAATCCGGTCCTGTCCGGGCCGTGGCCGTGGTCGAACGGATGTACCGCTGGCCCGAGAGGATCGACGAGGCACGGCGGGCACGGACCGGTGAGCAAGAGGTCGTCGTCAGCTCGTTGATCGACGTCCGGGCCGCCGAGGCGATGGTCCGCGTCACGACGAGCTTCGACAACGTCTGCCGGGACCACCGGCTCCGGGCATGGTTCCCGTTGCCCGAGCCGGCCGACCACTCGAGCGCCGAGTGCGCCTTCGCGGTGGTCGAGCGCGGCCTCGTCTCCGAAGGCGGACCGAGTGAGCGGGCCCTTGCCACCTATCCCTCCCGTCGCTTCGTGCGCGCCGGCGGACTGACCGTGTGCCACGAGGGCCTGAGCGAGTACGAGCTCGTCGACCTCGCCGAGGCCGGTGAAAGCTGTACTTTGCTGGCGCACGGCTTGACGCTGACGTTGCTCAGGGCGACGGGCATGCTTTCCCGCCTCACGATGCTCAACCGGCCTCTGCCGGCCGGGCCCGTCGACCATCTCGAGGGCCCACAGCTGCAGGGGCCTCGAACGATGCGATACGCCGTCGCCGTCGGCGTCGAGGACGGCTACGCGCTCGCCGACGCTTTCGCCGACCTGCCGGTCGTGGCAAGCCTGGGTGGCGGTCGACTCCGGCTCGAAGCCTCGATGCTCTCGGTGACTGGTGCGGAGGTGAGCGCTGTCCGGCGGGTCGCCGGCGGTGCACTCGAGGTCAGGCTGTTCAACCCCAGCGGCATCCCAACCGAGGTCGCTGTGAGCCGAGGCGCTGCAGGTGCCGACGATACCGAGGCACCGAGGACATCGTCTCGCGGGCAGCTTGTCGACTTACGTGGTCGCCACGTCGCCAGTTTCGAAGGGTCCTTTGAGCTCGGGCCCTACCGGATCGCCACGGTGAGGTTGTCCGACGGGCCCTAGACCGCCCCGGGCACAAGCCGTGCTCGTCCCCGTGAAGTCGTTTCGTGCCGCGAAGCTGCGACTCGCGACAGTGCTTGATGCCCACGCTCGTGAGTCGCTCGCCCGCGACCTGGCTGCGCGCGTGATCGCTGCTGCCGCGCCTCTTCCCGTCCTTGTGGTGTGCGACGACGAGGAGGTCGCAAGATGGGCGGGCGAGCATGGTGCCCGTGTGGCGTGGACACCGGGCCTTGGCTTGTCGGCGGCGATCATGGCAGGTATTGGCCAGCTCGCCGGCGAGGGCGTCGAGCTCGCATGCGTTGTTCATGCGGATCTTCCTTTCGCCGCGGGACTGGCGACGCTCGGCGAGACCGGCAGAGTGACGCTCGTGCCTGATCGCCGCCGTGACGGGACCAATGTCGCCGTGGTGCCCACCGGCGCCGGGTTCTGCTTTGCGTATGGGGCGGGCAGCTTCGAGCGTCATCGCAAGGAAGCGGCCCGCCTCGGCCTGCCTTGCCAGATCGTCTACGACCGCCGGCTCGCGCTCGATATCGACCTGCCCGAGGACTTGGCACTGCTCAACGTGACAACCTGACCCCATGGAATCGAACTTGCCTGTCCCCAACCGGGCGCTCGCTATCGCCGCGCACCCTGACGACGTCGAATTCGGCTGCGGCGGCACCCTTGCCAAGTGGGCTGCCAACGGCTGCGAGATCTATCACCTCGTATGCACTGACGGGTCCAAGGGGACTTGGGACCCTGCGCACGACCCGGCCGAACTCGTCGTCACGCGGCGCAACGAACAGCGAGCTGCGTCTATAGCGCTGGGAGGCAAGGGGGAGGTGATCTTCCTCGGCTGGCCCGACGGCGAGCTCGAGTGCGGCCTCCGACAGCGTTTCGAAGTCGCAGCCTGTATCCGCAAGATCAGGCCCGAGGTGATCCTCGGTCATGACCCGTGGAAGCGCTATCGCCTGCACCCGGACCACCGTAATGCCGGCTTCCTCGTGACCGACGGGATCGTCGCGGCTCGCGACCCTCTTTTCTTCCCGGAGCTCGACGCCTTGCCCCACAGACCCAAGACTCTGCTGTTGTTCGAGGCGGACGAGCCTGATCATCTCGAGGACGTGACGCGGTTTGTCGACGCGAAGCTCGCGGCGCTCTTGGAGCACCGCAGCCAGTTGCGCTCGACAATGGGCATAGCCGAGCCGAACGCCGTCGAACACCGCGAACACGCCGAAGTGCTGGAGTTCAAGCGCCGGATCACCGACCGGCTCGCCGAAAACGGGCGCACGGCCGGCTTTGCCGCTGCTGAGGCCTTCAAGCGCATCGACAACATCTGAGGGTGCGCCCGTAGCCTCTCCGGGCGCACCGAGGCCCCGCGGCACGAACGTACCGCGAGGCCTCGCCGATAACTACCTTGCTACCTGCCTTGGAGCTTCTTAACGAGAAGCCTTCTTCGCCGGGGCTTTCTTCGCCGGGGCCTTCACGGCAGGAGCCTTCTTCACCGGGGCCTTCACGACGGGAGCCTTCTTGGCCGGCACGGCCTTCTTGGCCGGCACGGCCTTCTTCGCCGGTGCAGCCGCCTTGGCCGGAGCGGCCTTGCGAGCGGGAGCCGCGGCTGGCGGTGCAACGGGCACCGGCTTCTTCAACGCGCCGCGCGAGTTCAGGTCTGCCTTCAGCCCAGCACCAGCAGCAAAACCAATACCTTTCGATGCCTTGATCTTCACGGGAGCTCCAGTCTGAGGATTGCGGCCACGTCGTGCGGCACGGTCACGGACCTTGAAGGTTCCGAAGCCAGTGATCCGAACCGTCTCGTTACGGCGCAGTGCCGACTTGATCACGTACTCGAATGCCTCCAACCCCTTTTCCGCCTGATTTTTCGTCAGCCCTACGAGTTCGCTGACCTCGCCGACGAGTTCTGTCCTGTTCAATTTCGCCTCCTGGCATATTGTCCGACCTCCCGCAATACAAGGTGATTTTCCCGTGGAAATCAAGCATTCTCCGAACGCGGGCGCGCGACGCCTTTATTCTACGGCGTGTTCCGGACCGGAGACCGGACTCCCTGGCGTTGTAGATATCGACTTATGCCAGGAAATACAACGGGTTTCCGTCCTGCTAGGTGATCGGATGCCGTTGTGGGCCCGCGGGCTGGGCGGCGCTCTCCTTCGTCCTGGCAACGGGGCAAGACCTGAAGTCCCGCGACTTCACCGTCACCCTGACCGTCACCGTCAGCCCCGAGCATTCGTGCGACCGGAGTCGCCGCTGAGACCCAAACGCGTGAGGTCGGCCCTGTGGGACCGCGCGCGGTCTTGTTATGCCTGCTCGCTGCCAGAACAAGATGGGCCCACCGTAACGGTCCTCTCGCCTTGCGCGGCAGGAGCAACCACCGTGATGTCGGTTGGTAGGCGATACTGCTACGACTCAGAGATGACCGGGTCGCCAGTCGATCCCCAAGCTCTGGTGCTCGCGACGTCGGAGCTTTACGGCCACGGCATCTATCTCGGGTCCTCGCTCACAGCGCGCGACACCCCTGTGTTCGCGCGTCCGGAGGACGGTGTGCTCTTGTTGGGACCACCACGTTCGGGCAAGACGGCGGCCGTCGTAGTTCCGAATGTTCTCGCGGCTTGCGGCCCGGTGATCGCAGCTTCCACCAAGGCCGATGTCCTGGCCTCGACCTGGGCGGCCCGATCCCGTGTCGGTCCGGTCCTGCTCTTCGACCCCAGCGGCTCGGTGCCGTGTCCGCCAGGAGTGCAACCGGTGGGCTGGTCACCACTTGCCCTTGCGCAAACCTGGGATGGAGCGGTCCTCGTGGCCGATTCGATGGTCCGAGCTGCACGCCCGGGTAGCGACCGTGGCGAAGCCTCGCACTGGAGCGAACGAGCCGCAGCGCTGCTTGCTGCGGTGTTCCATGCGGGAGCGCTCGAGCGACGGCCGGTCCTTGACGTGCTTGCGGCCGTCGACAGGCACGATCCCGACGAGGTGCGGGCCTCGCTGGCGCGTCACGGGGCCGATCGGGCACTCGATCTCCTGGAGGGCATCGTCGCCACCGAAGGGCGTGAACAAAGTGGGATATGGTCCACGGCGTCCGGTGTGCTCGCCGGTTATCGGACCGACGCCGCTCTCGCGTCTGCACAAGGTCGGATACTCGACGCATCCGAGCTCGTCGGCGGCCGGGCGACACTGTACGTCTGCGCCGGCAGCGAGCGTCAGCGACATGCCGCTCCTCTCGTCGCAGGGTTGCTACGTGAGGTACGGTCGGCCACTTATCAACGCTCGCTGACCGCGACCGTGGAGGAATCCGGCGGTGTCGGCAATGGCGGCAGTGGCGGCGCCGCCTGGACGGGAGCGTCTCGGGCATCTTCAGGACCGCCACTCCTTCTTGTGCTTGATGAACTAGCGAACATCGCGCCCCTGCACGACCTCCCGACGCTCGTCGCCGAAGGTGGCAGCCAGGGTGTCGTGACGTTGGCCTGCCTGCAGGACCTTGCGCAGGCCAGGGCACGCTGGGATCGTGAGGCGGACGGGTTCCTGTCGCTGTTCGGGACCAAGCTCGTATTCCCCGGCATCGGCGACACCCGGACCCTTGAGGCAGTCTCGGTCCTCGCCGGCGAGCACGAAGTGCCCACGACTTCCGTCACCCGTGGGCCACGCCGGAGCGGGCTCGGCGCCTTTGGGCGGGGCACGACCCGGACCGTGTCGACGCGCAAGGACCGCATTCTTCCCGTCGACGCCATTGCCCGTGGGTACCGGGGCTGTGTGCTCGGCATCGAGGGCGCGGAACCTGGGTTCCTGCGAATGACGCCGTGGTATGCGAGCTCACCGTGGCGCGAAGCCGTCATGGAAGGCCGAGCACGCGCCTCGTTGCGACACGGGATGGTGCTGCCTGCTATGCCGGTTCGGGCGATCACAACAGGTCGCGACCGCACAGTCGGCTTGCGCTGAACGGTCCCGTTTCGTTCCCGCGCACCCCAAGACCGGAGCGGGCCCTCCGCCCCAGGCAACCGGAGCTGCGCTCCTGACCGAGAGCGGCCGTGTGCCCCTCACCGGGATCGGCCGGGTGCCTCCGGGGTCCGGCGAACCGCCAACGGCACCGCCCGCTCGGTCAACCCGAGCGCGTCCCGAAACTTGAGCCTCGTCTCTGCGGCCTCTACCGCGGCGGCGCGCCCCAGCGATCGCAGCGTGCTCCGGTCGCCAAAGGCATGCTCCTGGTCGTCGATCGACCAGCGTTGGCGGAAGGCCTCGATCTTCGTCGCGCCTGCTCGCCACGCCGAGCGATCGGCACCGTCTGACCGGACCGCCCCGAGCTCGGAAACCAGGTACCGCGGCCGGGCAACCTCAGCTGCCCGCCCAAGCCGTTCGTCCGCCGAGCACTGGTGCGAAACGATCGCCACATGGACACATTCGCCGGGCGCCACGCCCATGGCACCGTTCGGAAGCGCGCCGAGAACGACCAGTTGGCGACAGGGGCCCGACCCGGCGCGCCAGCCTGCCAACCTGCCAGCCAGCCGGCGTGCCTCGACGACGTCTTCGGAGGGACCGGCGGCGTCCCGGACCGAGGTACGCAGCCAAGTGACAACGGCGTCGTCGCTGGCCACCACGAGCGGCCGCTGCCCCGAATCTCGGCCCCGCCGCCAAGTCGCCAGCAGTGCCTCGCGCGCTGCAGGACCATCAGCGACGACAAGGACCTCGCGCCCAGCAAAGCAGTGCCTTTCCGGAGCGCTCACGCCGCTCCCCGGAACGCTCGGCTCCTCACAGCCGCTGCCGGGCGCGAACGCGGCAAGGTCGGGCGCAAGGATGGCGGCCGTGCTGAACCGGGCCTCGAGACCCGCCACCGGCGCGAACAGGACCACTCGGCCGCCGCCGGCCAGCGATGACTCGACGACGGAGGAGAGCTCCCACGGGCCCATACGTTGCGCCTCAGCCACCACGACGAGGCCGGTCCGGGCATGCCCCGGCGCTACGTCCCCGACCGCCGTGGTCTCGATGCCGGTGACCACCTCGAACGAGGCCGCGGCCGAACGGCCGGGCGCGACGGCAACGACAGGCGCGCCCGGGTTGGGCGAGACCCTGCAGAGCTCGTCGAGCGCCGCTAGCCGTCCGCCGGGACGATAGGCAAGGAGCTCCACTGCCCCCGGTTGACCGTGTACGAGCTTGCTGAGCCTTTCGTGTATCTCCAAGATCTCAGGTGTTGTGTACAGCGGTTCGGCGACACCTCCCGGGATCCCCCACCCGGACGTGGTCTTGAGGACCCGGTGGGACGGGCGCGATGTCATCGGAACCGCGACGACACGGCCGCCGGCCAGGAGCCCTTCCACATCACGCTCGACCTCACAGATCGGGGCGCCGGACGGTAGCGACTCACAACGCGCCCGGACGAGGTCGCCTCGCCGACACGTGCCGTCCCGGGCGGTGACGCCGTCCTCGCCGAGCGCTTGTTCAGCCCACCGGCCTGCGAGAAGGGCCTTGGTCTCATGCCCGGTTACCGGCGCGGGCGGGGCCGCATGTGACCGCCCGGTGACCGCGGCAAGTCGGGCGTCGGAGACGCCGAGCCGGTAGGAACGCTCGCGCCAGTCGGTCACGAGCTCTTCGTACGGTGTCGCCAGGTCCTTGTCCGGCCTCGTCCTCACCGAAGCAATGCGCGCAGCTCGCGGACCGGACCGACCCGCCTGCGCGAGGGCTTTGGCGATGTCGCCGGAGCGACGGGAGAAGGCTCGCCCCACGGCCGGGTCGATACCGGCGAGGTCGGCCCAAGCACCTTGGAGGTGACGCCAGGAGACACCCAAGCGGCTTGTGAGCTCGGAGCGCAACTGTGTCTCGTACAGGTCCCGGGCCGTGGCCAGCTCCAGGAACAGCCCACGTGCGTCAAGTGCCGACCATCGACCCTCCGGCCCTGGTGCCAGGTTCGCGACGAGCACGTGACTGTGAAGATGGGGATCGGGAGCGCGGCTGGTTCGGTGGAGAAATGCCGCGGCCGCAAAGCCACCCGCCGTGACCGACGATGGTGATTGACCGCGTGACAAGCTGCGCCGGACGCGGGCGCCGCGGCGCTCCAGGTACCCGAGTGCGGCTGTCGCCGCCTCCTCGTGGCCGGCGCACACGTGCGCTCGGACCTCCTGGGAACCGAGCGCATGCAGGATGCTCACCGACTTCGGGGCGGAGTAGGTGCAGTCATAGGCCACGACGCGAACCCTGTCGTGGTGCGCCGAGAGCACCTCGCCCGTGACAGGGTCGACGCCGGCGAGCAGCGCACGCAACCCAGCGCCGTCCACCGTCCCGACCAGGCCGAGGGCGGCTGCCGCCTGCCCGAGCCAACGTCCTTCCGGCTCGACGAAGACGCCGGCCTCCTCCCGGCCGGAGGCAACGGTTGCCAGGTAGTACGCCTCCCTGCCCCTGGCAAGTTTGGCCACACTGAGCACCCACCCTGGTTACGCGCCGGGCCGACCGCACCACCTACCGGTTCGGGTCGCGACGACTACCGGCCGTAGCGATCCAGGGCCCGCCGGGCAGCCTTCGCTCCAGCGTCGACAAGCTCGGGCGGCCCGATCACCTCGGCCTCGGGTCCCAGCAGCAGGAGCAGCCGTCCGAACCAGCCCTCTGCATCACTGACCGGGACTGTTGCCACGAGACGGCCGTCCCCGACCTCCTCGAGGCCCTGGGTGACAAGTCCCTCCACAGCAAAACGCGCCTCGGACGGCAAGACAACCGTCGCCATCACTGACTCGGACGCGCCCAGGAAGGCTTCGGGCCGTGAAAGCGCCTCTCGCTCCGGTGTCGAGAGCGAGTCGACATTCTCTACGCTTCGCCCGGTCGGGCGCACAGCCTGCACGCGGTCGATCTGGAAGCGCCGCAGCCCACCTGCCTGATGGCACCAAGCGTCCAGATACCACTTTCCTTCTCGGACAACGACCTGGTAGGCGTCGACGAGGCGAGTCGAAGGCTTCGTCGCGGAGGCACCAAAATAATCGATCTCGACCTGCTCGCCTGAAGCGACCGCCGCCCGAAGCGGGCCGAGCGCCGGCGACGAGTCGACTTCCAAGGCGAGATGTGACGATCCGAGCACCACCTCGAGCTTGCTGAGCGCGCCGGCAAGGTCGCCTTCCGCGTCAGCTCCCGGCACCGCGAGCAGCGCTCGGGCGGCCACGGCGAGGGCGAAGCCCTCCTCAGGTGTGAACCGGCGGGGATGGGCGAGCTCCCGAAGGCCCTCGGCGACAACACGGTCGTCATCGATCAAGAGGTCGATCAGCTGGTCGGGCGTATACGGCGGCACGCCGCAACAAGCGGCCAGTTCGAGGTCGTGAAGGAGCTCGGCCGCACTGACCGAGAAACGATCCGCCAGGTCCACCAGGCGCGCCTCGCCCACTCTCGCCAGGTACGCCAGGATCGCGAGCAGCCGGTTCAGCCGGTCACCGGCAGTGGCCTGCGGCGCGGGCAGCGGTCGCTTGGGTGCCGGAACGTGAGCATCCGGCATGCCGGCCTCGCTCGAGACCGCCGCAGCGGTCCAGGCCGCAGATGTGCCCGGGGAGGAACGGGGAGCGCTCGCCGGGTCCTTCGCTCGACGCGGGCGTGCCACCAGATCTTCCAGTCGCCGGACGACGGCCCCACGTAGGTCCGGGGGGCCGAGCACCTCGGCCGTGTCACCGAGCCCGATGACCCAGTCGACGAACGCACGCTGCTCGGGGACGACGATCCGCAGGCGTACGGCCCCGGACGGCTCCCAGGCCTCCACCGACCGGTCGCCGAGAGTGGCGACCACGCTCCGGGCGAGCCGCGCGTCGACGACGAGCGTCACCTCCACCTCGGCGGGCTCACAGCGCCCGGTCTCCTCGTCTCGCGAACCCGCTGCTCCGGCTCCTAGTTGCCAGGGAAGAAAACGAACCGCTTCGGCCAGGTCGAATCCCGCAGGCAGCTCGAAGGCTCCGGACTCCCCGAAGACCGGCGCGTCCTCGAGACGGTCGACCCGGAACCTGCGCAGTCCTGCATCAGGCGCTGTCCTGTCTCGACCTACTAGGTACCAGGCCGCGAACTTGAACGTGAGCCCATACGGCTCCACTTCGCGGCGTCGTCCCCGGTAGCAGAAGCTCACGAGCGTCTGGTCACGCACCGCCTGGTGAAGAGGACCCAGGGCGGGCAGCGACGGCAGGACGGCGATCGGCGGGAAGCCCGGCTCGGGGACCTCGCCTGTTGCTCCGAGCTTGGCCACCGCATCGCGACCTGCTGCGCCACCGAGTTGCACCGCGGCTACCGCGAAGCTGAGTGCCTGCTCCTCGCCGGGGCTGAGCAGGAGCTCGGGCAGGTAGTAATCCTCCGGGTGAATCCGATAGCCGAGCTGTTCGTCACCTGCCAGGGGCTCGACACTGATCGGAATCCCCAGCTCACGCAGTGCCCGCTTGTCCCGCTCGAAGGCCTGGCGGCTTGCCTCCTTGCCTTGCGGGTAACCCACCACCGTCGAGGCGATCTCTCGCAAGGAGAGTGGGCGTGACGCCTCCAGGAGAACCAGGACCAGGTTCGTCATCCGTTCGAGCCGGTCTGCTCTCGGGGAGGTCGCCACCTGTTGCATGGTAGGCCGAGACAGCCGAAGGACCTACCTCCCTACCTCCCGCTCGGTGGCCCGGGTCGCGACAATTCCGGCAGTGAACCACTCGAGGGCGTGTACGAAATGCACGGTCCTCGGCGACCAGAAGTTGTCGAAGGCGTGCTGGGTGAGCGGCAGCTCGGCATAGGCCACGGGGTGAGTGCTGCGAGCCCGCAGCGCAGCGACGAACGCCCGGGCGCTCTGCACGGGGACCAGGACGTCGTTGCGGCCGTGGACGACGAGAAAGGGAGGGGCGGACTCACTCACCCTCGAGATCGGCGACGCCGCCGCGAACGCCTCGGCAGCACCCTGCTCGAACACCCGCCGTTCCAAGATCGGCGTGAGATTGGCGTTCCCGATCTTCTCGGGATCCACGAAGTCGTAGACGCCGTAGAGCGGGATGCACGCCGCGACCGTCGTGTCCTCGTCTTCGAAGCCGGGCTGCCACGCCGGGTCGTTGGCGGTCAGCGCCACGAGCGCTGCGAGATGCCCGCCGGCCGAGCCACCCGACAGGAACACGAAATCGGGATTGCCCCCGTACTCGGCGATATGCCTCTTCACCCACGCAAGCGCCAGCTTGCAGTCGAGGACATGGCGCGGCCACCTAGCCTTCGGGCTCAGTGCGTAGTTGGCCGTCACGCACACGAAGCCCCTTTCGGCAAGATGCTCCAGCATCGGGATGCCCTGCTCGCGCTTGTCCCCCATCACCCAGGCGCCGCCGTGGAAGTACAAGACCACCGGCGCTGCGGCAGGCCTTTCAAGTCCAGCCCTACGATACAGGTCGAGGCGATGGGCGTGAGCCGAGTCGTCGGCATACGCGATGTTGCGGAGCCGTTCGACGCCTCGTGGCCGGATCGGCAGGGCTGCTATGACTCGGCGGTAGTCCTGCGGGCTCCAGCTCCATCGCGGTACGACCTGGCCCGCCTCGGCAAGTGCCGACTCGAAATACCTGCGCGAACGCAGCCCTGAAGCGAACTGTGCCACGAGGCTGGCGCACGCCATTGCTGCCAGCGCGAGGCCAGCCCAGCCCGGCCAGCTCCCCCAGCCACCCTCCAGCCCACAGGTGACGGTCGCGGCAACCACGACGACGACAAAGTGCAGCGGTGCCTCGCCGACGATCCAGCTCGGCACGAAGGAGAAGCTCGACCCCACTGGTCCGCGAAGCGGCAGAAGGGAGGTTAGCGACAGCACCAGCGCCGCCACACCGACCGCGAGGCAGGCCGAGTTCACCCTGGCATGTTATCTGTGAGCACAGTAGGGACTTTCGGCCCTAGGGTTCACGGCGAGCCGCAGCCAAGATGCGGTGGGAAGGTGACTACCGAGTCGCCCGTCGGTTGAGGGGGA
Organism: uncultured Acidimicrobiaceae bacterium; assembly: GCA_963807575.1. Classification (GTDB taxonomy): domain Bacteria; phylum Actinomycetota; class Acidimicrobiia; order Acidimicrobiales; family Bog-793; genus Fen-455. The sequence continues at coordinate 41,052 of CAWECD010000009.1, read as the reverse complement.
GAACAAACTTGCTCGCAGCGCTCGTACACCTAGGAGGAACAGGCAAGTACATCAGCTGGGGAGCGCTTCAGATCTCGCTCGCGAACCTGATCATCATCGCGGTGATGATCGTCATGCTCGTGGCCGCGATCATGTTGCCGTTCCCCAAGCATGAGACGAGGCGGAAGTGACCACATCTTCCGCCGAGACCTCTGCAGTCCTCGCTGAGAAGGACACCTGGACCGGGAAGATCCGCGAGAGAGCGGTCAGGGAGCTCCCTCCGGACCGACTGCTGCCAGACCACCAGCCCGCCTACGTCGCCTCGTGGGCCTACGTTTTCGGTGCCTTGTCGATCGGTGCGTTCATGGTCGTACTGCTGTCGGGTGCGGTGCTCGCCATCGAGGGCCCGGCATGGTGGCACAAGTCCAACGTCGGGCTGTTCGTGAACTCGCTGCACCTGTGGGGCACCGAGCTCTTCTTCATGTTCATGGTCGTGCACCTCTGGGTGAAGTTCTTCATGGCAGCATGGCGCGGCCGGCGCAAGGCGACCTGGATCACCGGCGTGATCGCGTTCGCAGTCTCGATCGGGACGGCTTTCACCGGTTATCTCTCCCAGCAGAACTTCGACTCGGAATGGATCGGCACCCAGGCAAAAGACGGCATCAACTCCACCGGCGCCGGTGCGTTCTGGAACGTTCTCAACTTCGGCCAGATGCTGATGTGGCACATCGTGCTGCTCCCGCTGCTGGTGGCGTTCGTCATCGGGATTCACGTCCTGTTGGTGAGGCGCCGCGGCGTCGTTCCACCTTTCGCCCCGACCGAAGCTCAACTCGCAAGGGCCGGGCTCATCCCGGTCACCACCGTCGCGACCATGACGTCGCCTGCGACCGCTCCGCAAGAACCGACGACGCAAGCACCGACTTTGCAGGAGCCACCTCACGGGCTGCCACAGGAGCTGTCGGGGAATCTGCCGGAGGACCCGTCATGAACGCGACGAATGTTTCCGGCGAGCCTCGTACCCGCAGTTCTCGCCGCTTCAGGCCGGACCGTGATGTCGTCGAGTGGCAAGGGGCCTACCGGCGCTACGACCTGGCGAAGGAGGTGTTCGTCTCCTTCCTCGTCGTCCTGCTCCTCGTGGTCGTCTGTGCCATCGTGTTCTCCTCGCCCGATGAACATCCGGTGACCGTGAAGTCGTGGTCGAACGCTGCTCCAGTGGACTTCGCGCAGACCGCTACGGCCGAGCTCGACGGAACAAGCGGGGTCGCGACTTACGGCCCTCCATATACGAACGTGCCGGGTGCGGGCCAGATGCTCGGGCCGGTCTCGATTGAGCGCGCTGTTGGAGTCAGGATCCCGATCAACACCGCCCAGGACTTCGTTCTGAAGCCGCTTGCGACACTGCCGGACCGCCCGGCTCTCGATGCCGCTCTTGCCGAGTACCGAGGCGCTTCCTCCGCGCAAAAGGCGAACTGGGACAACGCCTACGAGAAAGTCGTCGCCGACGCGACCTTCTCCAACGGCCAGCTCGTCGTGAAAGCCGGCCCCTACGGCCCGGTTGGTCTTCTCATCAACGGCCTCGAGTCGATGGCAAGAAGCGGAGCCCTTGACGGAGCTCTCCTCGCCTCACCCCAGCTGTACGCGACCAACTACACCAATCCGCTGCTGTTCATCGCTGATGGCACATATCTGGCGGACCAGGCGGGTCTGCGTCATCTCCAAGGGGACCAGTGGGGAATGATGAACGAAACCGGGAACTTCCCCGGGCAGGCCTGGCTCTGGCTCTACACCTTGTGGTACCAGATCCCGCCGATGAACACCTCGTCCAACGGAGATGTCGAGGTGTGGGCGATCATGATGGTGCTCACGCTGATTCTGGCCCTGCTGCCGTTCATCCCGGTACTGAGGTCGATACCGCGGTGGCTCGGCGTCTATCGCCTCATCTGGCGCGATCACTACCATTCGCTCGGTCCCGACATCGTCTCACAGATGCCTCCCGGTCGTCAGACCTAGCGCCGTTAAGGTCGAAGAGGACCAGCGGAGGTCGCAGATGGCTTTACGAGTGTTCTTGGTGGACGATCACGAGATCGTCCGAAGTGGCTTGCGGAGCATGCTCGAAGCCGACGGCGACATCGAAGTCGTCGGCGAGGCCGGGACCGCTGCAGAAGCAACCGCCCGGGGCATCGCGCTCGGCCCCGACGTGGCGGTGCTCGACGTACGGCTTCCTGATGGCGACGGAATCGAGGTTTGCCGGGAATTGCGCTCACGCTTGCCCAAAGTCCAGTGCCTGATGCTGACCTCCTTTGCCGACGACGAGGCCCTCTTCGCCGCCATCATGGCGGGAGCTTCCGGCTACGTACTCAAGCAGATCCGCGGCAACGACCTGTTGGACGCCGTGCGTCGAGTCGGGCGCGGTGAGTCCCTCATCGACCCGTCGATGACAAAACGTGTCTTCGACCGCCTCCGGGATGGGCCCACCCGCGACGAACGCCTCGACCGGCTCTCGGATCAGGAACGGCGCGTTCTCGACCTCGTCGCCGAGGGCTTGACGAACCGGCAGATAGCCGACCGCCTCTACCTCGCGGAGAAGACGGTCAAGAACTACGTCTCGAGCATGCTCTCCAAGCTGGGGATGGACCGGCGCAGCGAAGCTGCCGCCTACGCCGCCCGGCTGTCGGAACGCCAGAGTGCCAGGGAAGCAGCGAGGCGAGCCGATGGAGGAGGCTTCGGGTCTCCTTCATAGCGACCACCACCTGTGGCGCCCCGCTGCCGGAGCAGCAGTCACACGAGCAGGAGCCTCAGATCCCGAAGTGGGCTTCGCGCACCACCTCTTGCGCTTCATCCGCACCACTCAATGAGACTCTGGCAACTTGTCCCCGTCCGTGCAGGAACAGCACGAGCTCCTGGGCACCGCCGCTGAGAACGGCACGAGGCTGCCCCCGACGAGCGACGATCCGCGCTCCGTCGGGCCGCTCGAGCTCGAGTCCCACGCCCCGGACCTTACGAGTGAGCAACCGGGACATCCGACCGAGAGCGGCCCAGAGGACTGAGTCGAGTTGCGGGTCGTTCCTCGGATCGGAGGTGGGCGCCGCTCGGCGTACGTCTTCGGTGTGCACAAAGAGCTCGGTGATGTTGACCAGATCGTCGAGCGGGCGCCAGAGCGGCGGAGGCCCGGACCGCACCCTGGCCACAAGGCCCGCATAGCCGTGGCGCCGCAGCGCAGACGCCATCGATCCGGCGGTGAGCTTGGCAAAGCTTCCGCCGAGCAAGATGCCGGGCATTGCAAGCGGGCGACGCTCACGCACGAACAGGTGAGCCGCAAGATCGCGCGTCAGCCAGCCCTCACAAAGCGTCGGCGCTTCCTGGCCGGCCTCGGTCAGTACATCACAGAGACGGGCCCTCTCCAGGCGGACGATATGGGATCCGGGCATGTGGCCTCCTTGCGAAGCTGCGCTCTGTGACTGTGGCAGGACATCCGGGGACGTGGCCTTCACAGCGGTGTTGCTCCGTTGCGCTCGAACACCGCCGCCTCGTGCCTCAACAGCCATTCCTTCATCCAAAGGCCGCCACCGTAGCCGACAAGGCTGCCATCGGAGCCGATGACGCGATGGCAAGGGATCACTATTGCCAGCGGGTTCTTGTTGTTCGCCATCCCGACGGCTCGGCTTGCCTTCGGGTTGCCGATCCGGGCCGCCACGGACCCGTAGCTCTCGGTCTTCGCATAGGCGATGTCCGCCAGGGCCCGCCAGACCTGGAGCTGAAAGGCCGTCCCAGTCAAGACGAGCGGGAGGTCGAACCGCGTCAGGTCACCAGCGAAATATGCCTCGAGCTGGGCAACGGCCCTGGCAAGCGGTTCGCACGCCGATGTCGGCGCCGATGTGGCGTCGCGAGCGGTGAACGACCCGGGGAGGTGCAGCTCGCGAAGGCCTGAGCCGTCGGCGACGAGAAGTATCCCGCCGATCGGGGCCTTGTAGGTGGCCCGGTAGATGGGACCTCCGGTGCCTCCGGCACCGGCGACAGTGGCCTGCTCGGCACTGAAGGTCATGCCGCTTGCTCCTTTCTCGCCGTCCGGCGGCGGTAGGTCGTGTCGTGCCCGGAGCCCGCCAGACCGGACCACAGGTACTGCAAGGCATACGAGCGCCAGGGCCGCCAAGCCTCGGCCAGCGCTGCGGCGTTGCGTGGGTCACCTGGGAGCCCACGCGCCTCGAGAGCTCGCCTGACCCCAAGATCGCTCGGCAGGAACGCGTCGGGATCACCGAGCGCTCGCAGGCGGATGTAGGCCACGGTCCATGGCCCGATGCCGTCGATGGTGAGCAGCCGCGCGGCCATGGCGTCCCGGTCTGCACCGGCGTCGAGCACCACGTCTCCTGAAGCGAGGGCCGACGCGAGCCCGACAACAGCTTTCGCCCGGCCGGCCGGCATCGGCAGTTGTCCCGGCGCGAGCCCTGCGATCACGGCCGCGCTGGGGAACAAGCGCGTGAGCGAGCCGGACGCATCCACCAGCTTGCGTCCGTGCGCAGCCACCAGACGGCCTGCGAGTGCACGGGCCCCGGCCACGCTCACCTGTTGGCCGAGGACCGCCCGCAACGCCAGCTCATCGCCATCCACGTGCCCTGGGGTCCTCAGGCCCGGCATGGCACTGACCGACGGGCCGAGGACCGGGTCGGCACCGAGCGCCTCCAGGATCGAGACCGGATCGGCGTCGAGATCGAACAGCCGGCGCAGCCGGCGAACGGCCGCCGTGAGGTCACGAACATCCTCGAGGGACAGCAGGCACTGCAGGTAGCCATGAGCGCCGGCATCGACACTGACCTGTGCCACACCGGACCCGTTCGGCAACGAGAGGGTCCGGCGATAATGCTCAGCGTCACCTTCCTCGACCCCGGAGACAGCCCGCGCGGCAAGGAACCCGAAAAGCTGCGCCGGCTGGATCGGGGACCGGTACGCAAGCCTCAGGACGACCGACCCGGGCGAGGACCGCAAGACACCATGGACCCCACGCCGGGCCATCGAGCGTGACCTGAGCGCCATCGGCGCGAGGGCGAAGACCTCTCGGACCGTATCGTTGAACTGGCGCACGCTCGAAAAGCCCGCCGCGAAAGCGATCTCGGCTGCTCGGAGCTCTGTCGTCTCGAGCAGGATCCTCGCCGCCTGAGCCCGCTGGGCCCGGGCGAGCGCCAACGGGCCCGCCCCCACTTCGGCAATAAGCAACCTGTTCAGATGCCGCTCGCTGTAACCGAGCCGACGAGCCAGTCCCGGCACACCGTCCCGGTCGACGACACCGTCTGCGATCAGGCGCATCGCGCGCCCAACGGCATCTGCGCGGCGGTCCCATTCGGGTGAACCGGGCGTCGCGTCCGGCACACATTTCTTGCAGGCGCGAAAGCCCGCCCGCTGTGCCGCTGCCGCACTCGGGAAGAACCGCACCCGCGTCGACCGAGCAGGAGGCGACGGGCAGCTCGGCCGGCAGTAGATCCCCGTCGAAGTGACGGCAACGAAGAACCACCCGTCAAAACGGGCGTCGCGACTCCGCACCGCCAGGTACCGGGCGGCGTCGTCGAGCGGTATCGAGGCCGCGGTCCTGGCCGGCACGGCGCCCATCGTCTTGTCGCCCACGCCTCAAGTCTGTCAGGTGGCTCGGCCGGAGTCTGGCGGAAATCGGACAGAAGCATCCGGCACACGTCCGGCACACGGCTGGCACACAGCCAACCATCAAGACATGTCAACGAAGATGCATCGACGCCAAGCTCTATGTGCCAAGAGCTAAACTTTTTTTCCCGGCGAGACCGCCTGAACGGGAAGGAGTCTCCCATGGTCAAGGTGAGGGCCAGTGACGAACTGCCCTCGGCCGAGGGCCCCCCGGAGCCAGAACCACCCGTGGCCCACCCACATCTCCTCGAAGCACTGATCCGATCCTCCGGCGAGCTGTTCGCGGTCCTCGACACCGAAGGAGTGATCAAGTTCATCGACGGATCCAGGGAAATCCGCCTCGGCTCGGAACCAGGCTTCCTGGTCGGCTCGAACGTCTTCGACCTGCTGCAGCACAGCGACTTCGAACGCGCCGGCAGGTTGTGGGCCCAGCGCGTGTCGACGAAGGAGGCGATGCCGGCGGCAGACTTCTGGGTCGAGCGCCGGGACGGCACCTGGCTGTGCCTGAACCTTGTCCTCAACAATCTCCTCGACGACCCGGCGGTTCGTGGGATCCTCGTTACCGCCCGCGACGTCACCGATCGTGTGAACTTCGAACGCGCCCGGGTCTCGGTGAGCGCCGCCAACTCCGCGCTCGTGCACGCAAGCACCGAGGCTGACCTGTTCGACCGGCTGTGCAGGCTCGTGATCGACGATGTCACCTACCACCTCGCCTGGATAGGCCTCGCTGACCCCAGTAGATTTCTCGGGGTTCGCATGGTCGCCTTCGCCGACCACTCCGCGGCTTACGTCGAGGCACTCGAAGCCCTCGCGGGAACCGAGACCTATCGAGGCCCGATCGCCCTCGCTTTCGAGACGCGCGAGCTCCAGGTCGTGCAGGACGTGGCCGCGATGCCCGAGCCCTCGGCGTGGCAGCGCCTGGCTCTGTCGCACGGTTACCGCTCGGTCATCGCGCTGCCGCTTTTCTTGGATGAGGACGACTTCGGAGTCCTGGCCATCTACTCCGAGTGGACCAATGTCTTCACCCCCGACGCGATCGCGGTCTTGAGCGAGGTTTCCGGAGACCTCTCCTACGGCATCAAGAGTCTTCGGAACAAGGCCGATCAGAGCGCTCTCCAGCTGCGCTTCCAAGGAAGCCTCGAGGCGGCCGTGACGGCCATCGCCACCGCGTCCGAGATGCGTGACCCCTACACCGCCGGACACCAACGCCGGGTCGGCGAGCTCGCGCGCGCCATCGCCACCGAGATGGGCGTCGACCCCGAGCTGATCGCCGGGATCCAGGTCGCGGCGACGATCCACGACGTCGGGAAGCTGATCGTGCCCGCCGAGATCCTCAGCAGCCCTGGTCGCCTCAAGGAAGCCGAATTCGCGCTGATAAAGCAACACCCTCAAGCCGGCTACGACATCGTCGCCGGGATCGAGTTTCCGTGGCCCGTCCCCGAGATGGTGCTCCAGCACCACGAGCGCCTCGACGGCTCCGGGTACCCCAATGGGCTTCACGGCGGGAAGATCGCCACCGGCGCCCGTATCATCGCCGTCGCGGACACCGTGGAGGCGATCACTTCCCATCGGCCTTACCGTCCCGCACTCGGGCTCGAGGTGGCGATCAAGGCGATCAGCGACGGCCGCGACAGCCTGTTCGACCCTGACGTGGTCGACGCCTGCTGCCTGTTGTTCACAGAGAACCGTTTCAGCTTCTCGCTTTGATCTTCGGCAGGACCGGCATGGCTACAATCCGCCTTTCGTGGAGTGCGATCTAGGCCGCATCACTTTCAACTGCGAGATCGTCGGCGAAGGTCGACCGATCCTGATGCTGCATGGGTGGCCGCTCGATCACACCGAGATGGTCTTCGAAATGGAGCGCCACTTCATCGGGCGTGATGCTTGGAAGCGCATCTACCTTGACCTGCCCGGCATGGGCAAGACGGCAGGACCGGACTGGGTAACCTGCGAGGACCAGGTGCTGGACCTGCTCGAGGAGTTCGTCGACAGCATCATCGCCGGCGACCACTTCGTCGTGGCCGGCACTTCGTATGGGGGCTATCTGGCTCTGGGCCTCGTACACCGGCGGGCAGACCAGATCGACGGCGTGCTCATGTGCGCGCCTGGCCTGCTCCAGGACGAGGGCCTGCCGGCCTTCGCCAGGATCCATCAGAACCAGGACGTCTTGGAGGCGGCTCGGTCCGAAGGCATGAACTGGCTGGAAGAGATGGTAGTCAGCCAGAGCAACTCGGTGCTGGACTACGCCCGGGTACTGCATGCCATCACCCCAGCCGACGAGACCTATCTCCAGAGGCTGTTCACGAAACGTTGGTTCTCATTCGATGCCAGCGCCCTACCTAAGCCTTTCCCCGCCCCGACGTTGTTCCTCACGGGCAGGCAGGACAGCGCGTGTGGGTACAGCGGCGCATGGAGACTCCTCGAGCAGTTCCCGAGGGCAACCTTCGCCGTCTTGGACGCCGCGGGCCACCTGATGTGGGGAGAGCAGCCGGCGGTGTGCTCGGCCCTCGTCTCGGAGTGGCTCGACCGCGTCGAACGCTGGAGCTGACGCATCGCTTGTAGCTCACGCCTGGACGAACGCCCGGGTCACCTCATCGGGCCGGGCGCCAGAACCAGGCTGGATCCGACCCCTACTGTTGGTCGCGACGAGGAGGTCCGATCGTGCCATTGCACTCTCACACACCGATTGCCGACAACGATGACGAGCTTGGCTTTCGACCCCAGTTCTCCCAGCACGGGGAGGTCGGTGAAGTGCCGCGCCTGCGCCTTGCTGACAAGGGCATGCCTCCGCGGACCGCCTTCCAGATCGTCCACGACGAGCTGATGCTGGACGGCAATGCTCGGCTCAATCTCGCGACCTTCGTGACGACCTGGATGGAACCAGAAGGCGAGCTGCTCATGGCCGAATGTGCCTCGAAGAACATGATCGACAAGGACGAGTACCCGCAGACCGCCGAGATCGAGAGGAGGTGCGTCAACATCCTCGCACGCCTCTGGCACGCTGAAGGTTCCGGCGCCACAGGCTGTTCCACGACCGGGTCGAGCGAGGCGTGCATGCTCGGCGGCCTCGCTCTCAAGTGGCGCTGGCGGCAGCCACGCATTCCGGCCAGGCTCCCGGTAGACAGACCGAACCTCGTGATGGGCGCGAACGTGCAAGTCTGCTGGGAGAAGTTCTGTCGCTACTTCGACGTCGAGGCCCGCCTGGTCCCTGTGGGGCCCGAGACCGCCCACCTCACGCCGGAAACCGCCGCCAAGGCGTGCGACGACGACACGATCGGGGTCGTGGCCGTCCTCGGATCGACCTACGACGGGGCCTACGAACCGGTGGCCGAGATAGCCGCCGCGCTCGACGCCCTCGCGGCCGGCGGCGGCCCTGACGTGCCGATGCACGTGGACGGGGCTTCTGGGGGGCTGGTGGCTCCGTTTCTCGACAAGACACTGAAGTGGGACTTCCGCCTGCCGCGGGTCCAGTCGATAAACGTCTCCGGCCATAAGTTCGGGCTCGTCTATCCCGGCGTCGGCTGGATCCTGTGGCGTGACGCCGAGGCGCTGCCCGAAGACCTCGTGTTCAAGGTCAACTACCTCGGTGGCGAGATGCCGACCTTCGCCCTGAACTTCTCCCGGCCAGGAGCCCAGGTGGTGGCGCAGTACTACAACTTCCTGCGCCTCGGTGCCAATGGCTACCGCGATGTCCAGGCGGCCTGCCGGGACACGGCACAGTGGCTCGCTGGTGAGATCGAGCGGCTCGGCCCGTTCAAGCTCGTCTCCAGAGCCGAAGGGATCCCCGTGTTCGCCTTTCGCCTGGCGGACACCTTGCCCTACAGCGTTTACGACATCTCCGAAGCTCTGCGCTCGTTCGGTTGGCTCGTTCCCGCGTACACCTTGCCTCCGGCGCTCGACGACGTGGCGGTGCTGCGGGTCGTGGTGCGCAACGGCTTCAGCCGGGACCTCGCGAAGATGCTCCTGGACAACCTGCAGGCGGTGCTGAACAGGCTGGCGACCTCCGCGGGGCCGAACCCGGGACCGACACAGGAGAAGGCGAGCTTCCACCACTGACACAGGTGTCCCGGTCCGGCCACCCCGGTGTCATCCCCCGGGCGCGAACACCCCGTCGTTACGATCGGGACGAGCCTTATGGAAAAGGGAAGTCCAATGGACCCGAACGTCACACCTGAAATCGAGATCCGTGCGAGCGCTCGGCGCCGCAAGACCGGTGTTGCCTTCTGGGAGGGAGGCCATGTCGTTGTCGTCGTGCCGGAGCGCATGTCGCGCTCCACGCGGGACAGCTTCGTCGATCAGCTGGTCAAGCAGTTGCTCCAGCGCACTGGCCGCCGCCACGCTTCCGATGCCGGGCTCGCCGCGCGTGCAGCCGCGCTGGCGGACCAGTACCTCGGTGGCGTCCGGCCATCCTCGATCCGCTGGTCCTCGCGCCAGCAGAGGCGTTGGGGATCATGCTCGCTCCACTCACGGGAAATCCGGATCGCATCCCGGCTCCAAACCGTCCCGGAGTGGGTGCTCGACGGGGTGATCGTCCACGAACTCACACATCTCCTCGAGGCCGGCCATACGGCTCGCTTCCACGAGATCGCCAACCGGTACCCGCGCCAGTGCGAGGCGCACACTTATCTCGACGGCTTCGGCCACGGTCTCACCACGGCAGGGTTCCCGGTCAGCACCGAGGAGGACGACGCTTCCGGAGGGGCGGCCGCGGATGGCGTCGCCGCTTGCGAGTGGTAACTGATCGGGCCGGAGGCTGCCTCGGGGCACAAGTACACGACGTCTCGACCGAACACTCAAAACGGTTCCATCATTACGATCCGACCTTCAGTCGTAATGGTGGCGCAACATTCAGACAATAAGGCGACAAATCCGTTCCCGCCATGAGCGAAATGAGCGGTCGGGCCATACAATCTCCTGTGAAGCCTGACTCTCGAAAGGAGTTCGTGCCCATCGGCTGCATGCAACCGACCAGTTACAGGGTCGCGGCCTCGGGATCTCGGTCAGTCGCGGGCGCGCCGGACTGGTCGTATTGATGTCTCCCACCTCGGCGGGCGGTCACGGTCCGTTCGCCCGTGTTGGCTCGCGGGCCCGCGGAGTGACCGAGCCCGTCCTCGACGACACCGCTGAGACCCCGTCTCCCCTGGTCAGCCCAGACGAGGTGGGTCTCCACTTGAGCCGGATACGCCGGCGGCTCGGCCTGGCGACTCTGCTGCTCGTTCTGTTCCTGACCTTCATGGACAACACGGTGATCAGCGTCACCCTGGCGAACGTGCAGTCGACCCTTCACACCGGCATCAGTCAGCTGCAGTGGGTGATCAACGGATACGCCCTGGTCTTTGCGAGCCTCATGCTCCTGTTCGGCACGCTGGGTGACCAGCTGGGCCGTAAGAAGGTGATGCTCTCGGGCGTCATCTTGTTCTGCTGTGGCTCGGTCGTCGCCGCAGTGGCGCAGAACGCCGACACGCTGATCGCCGGCCGGGTCATCATGGGACTCGGCGCAGCCGCGTCCGAGCCGGGCACGCTGTCGATGATCCGCCATCTCTACCCCGAGCGTCGAGCCCGTGCCAAGGCGCTCGGGATATGGGCCGGTGTGTCAGGCCTCGCGCTCGCGATGGGGCCCTTGATCGGTGGCGTTCTCGTAGGGGTGTACTCGTTCCGGGCCGTCTTCTGGTTCAACCTTTTCTTCGGCTTGGTCGCACTCATAGGCGCGGCACTGATCCTGCCCGAGAGCGCCAACACGGTTCGCTTCCGCCTGGACTTCGCGGGCTTCCTTCTCGGAGCTGGTGCCCTCGCAGCGGTCTCCTTTGCCATCATCCAGGGCGAGACGGCGGGCTACAAGAACTTCCGGATCGACCTGCTGTTCGCCGCCGCGTTCCTTCTCGCGATCTTCTTCGTGCTCTACGAGCGCACAGTGCCGCACCCGATACTCGACGTCTCGTTCTTCAAGCGCTCCGCCTTTGCGGGCTGCAATGTCGTCGCGTTCTGCACGTACTTCGGTACCTTCTCGATCTTCTTCTTCGTGGCTCTTTATCTCCAGGACGTGGGGACGAGCTCGGGCTACGGGACTGCTCTCGACTTTGCTCCGATGGCGGCGGCGATGATCATCGCCTCGCTGCTCACCGGACGTTGGGTGGCGCGATCGGGCCCGAGGCTGCCGATGACGGTCGGGTGTGCGCTCGCGGGAATCGGCATCATCTTCACCGAAGTCGTCCTGACTCCGAGCTCGGGGCTGGCGACCATCGGCTGGACGCTTCCCATCGCCGGTGCCGGGTTCGGCATCGCGATCGTGCCGGTGACCTCCACGGCACTGTCTTCTCTCCCCGCCCGGCACTCGGGCATGGCGGCGTCTGCCACCAACACCAGCCGCGAGCTCGGTGCCGTCGCCGGGGTCGCGGTCCTCGGATCGATGGTGAACGGCCAACTGATCTCCAGCCTGGTCCGTCAGCTCAACCTGATCGGGATCCCGAAGTCGTTCCAGAACACGGTCATCGCAGCGGTCACGACCGGCACGTTCAACTCCCAGGCCGCGCAGTTCAAGGGAACGCCGGCGATCACGAAGATCGTGAACGAGGTGACCCAGGCTGCCTACGTCGCGTTCGGCCACGGCCTGGACGCGGCGCTCTCGGCCGCCGGGGCGATGATGCTCGTGTGCGCGATCGTCGCTGCCTTCACGATGCACGCGCACAACCGGGTATCGGCGGAGCTGCAGGTGCCATCGCACGACTGAGCCGCGGCGCAGTACCGCCGCTACGCTTGGCAACCGACCTTGCACGGACCTGCCGTGAGCCCAAGTGACGCGTACCGGTTGGAGGATGTCTGGCTGAGTTAAGCGGCCGAGCGGAGATCGGCGACAAGGAGCCCACGACTGCCCTTGGAGGTGACCTGGCAGCCGGCCTCCGTACTCCCGGGCGCGGAGCACCGCTCGCGCGTCGACTTCTCACGAGCCCCGGTCTGCGCTATGTCGTGCGTCGGATCCTCCTCTCGGTTCCCGTGGTGCTCGGTGTCGTGGTCGTCACGTTCCTGCTCCTGCGGCTTATCCCCGGCGACCCGGTCCGTACCCTGCTCGGCCTGCATGCACCGCCGGCGGCCGTTGCCGCGCTTCGTCACCAGCTCGGCCTGGACGAGCCGATCTGGCGCCAGTTCTGGGCCTACTTCTACAACCTCGTCCACGGCAACCTCGGCACGTCGATCTACTACCAGGCCCCGGTCGCCTCGGTCATCGCCCCCGGCCTCCCGCTGACCGGATCGCTCGTGCTCGTCGCGACGTTCTTCGCGATCGTGATCACGGTGCCGTTGGCGGCGCTCGCCGCGACTCACCAGGACCGGGCCAGCGATCACGCCGTCAGGCTGTTCTCTCTGATGGGCCTCGGGATGCCATCGTTCTGGTTCGGCATCATCCTGATCGTCCTGTTCGCGGTCGACCTGCACTGGTTCCCGGTCGGTGGCTACGGCACCAGTTTCTGGAGCCATCTGCACTCCCTCCTGCTACCCGGGCTGTGCGCCGCGATCGGCATCGTGCCCGTGCTCATCCGGAGCCTGCGGGTCGGCATGCTCGAGGTGCTGTCGGCCGACTACGTCGCAACCGCGCGCGAAAGGATTGCGCCCGTCCCGCGTCACCTTCGTGCACGTCGCCCGCAACGCGCTCATCCCGACGGTCACCCTGCTCGGGATCAACATCGCGTACCTGATCGGGGGCACGGTCGTGATCGAGCGAGTCTTCGCGTTGAACGGGCTCGGCAGCGCGATGTTGACGGCAATCGACAACCGCGACTTCCCGGTCGTGCAGGGCGTCACGCTGATCTACGCGCTCGGCGTGATCGCCGTGATCTTTCTGACCGACCTCGCCACGGCGCGACTCGACCCGAGGATAAGGCTGAAGTGACTGCGGCGATGACAGCGTCGGCGTCACTGATCGAGCCGGAGCACGAGGTCACTCGTCGGCCCTCGGCCAGATCACGAGCGACCCACAGCCAGACTTTCATGGCAGGCGCCATCTTGACCACCACGATCGTCGCTCTGGCGCTCCTGGCCCCTGTCATCGGGCGGTACAGCCCGGTGGCACAGGACCTCCTGCACCCGCTCGCCGGCCCGAGCGGGGCCCATTGGCTCGGGACGGACGAGCTCGGGCGTGACATCTGGTCCCGCCTGCTGTACGCGGGACGCACCGACCTGCAGGTCGGCGTGCTCGCGGTGCTCTTCCCCTTCACCTTCGGCGTGTTCATCGGCACCGTGTGCGGCTACCTCGGCGGCCGCATCGACACGGTCGTCATGCGGGTCGTGGACGTCGTGCTGGCCTTCCCCTTCTACGTCTTGATCATCGCCCTCGTCTTCGTCGTCGGTGTGGGCACGCACGGGATCTACATCGCGTTCGGACTGACCGATTGGGTCATCTACGCCCGGACCACGCGAAGCGGGACGATGGTCGCGCGCAACCTTGACTGGGTTGCCGCCGCGGAAGGCGGCGGCCTGTCGAGGACGCGCGTGCTGTGGCGGCACATCCTGCCCAACACGATCACCCAGGCGATCGTGTACTCGATGTCCGACATCGTGCTCGTTATCCTGGCCGTGGTAACTCTCGGCTACCTCGGGCTCGGGATCCAGCCACCCGCCCCTGACTGGGGCTCCATGATCAGCGATGGTCAGAACTTCATCCAGACCAACCAGTGGATGGCCGCCATCCCTGGAATGGCAGTCGTTCTCACAGGAGTCGGCCTGTCGCTGCTCGGCGACGGGCTCGCGGACATACTGCGGCCCGAGTGACTCCTCTACTGGAAGTCGAAGGCCTTGTCGTCGAGATGCGACGGCATCGGGTGGCGTTTCGCGCGGTGGACGGCGTCTCCTTCGCGCTCGAACGCGGTGGCGCGCTCGCGATCGTCGGCGAGTCAGGATGTGGCAAGAGCCTCACGCTGCGGGCGATCATCGGCCTGTTGCCGAACAGAGGGCACCTCATATCCGGCCGGGTGATCGTCGACGGCGTGGCCCTCCCCTCTGATGCCCGAGGACGCGGACGCGGACACAGCCAGCACCGCCGCATGTCCATCGTCTTCCAGGACCCCCTCAGCGCCCTCAACCCGGTCGCGACTGTCGGCAACCAGATCGCCGAAGCGCCCAGACACGTGCTCGGCCTCGGGCGCAGCGCTTCGAGAGCGAGAGCCGTCGAGCTCCTGCGGCTGGTCGGGATCCCCGATCCGGAGCGCCGCTACCACGCTTATCCGCACGAGCTGTCGGGCGGCACCCGCCAGCGGGTCATGATCGCGATCGCACTGTCGTCGGACCCGGCCATCCTGTTGTGCGACGAGCCCACGACCGCCCTAGACGTCACGATCCAGACTCAGATCCTTGCGTTGCTAGCAGACCTTCGCGCCGAACGCGGACTGTCGCTGGTCTTCGTCACCCACGACCTCGGCGTCGTCAGCCAGGTCGCCGAGCGCGTCGCGGTCATGTACAGCGGACGCCTCGTCGAGACCGGTCCTACTGCCGAGGTTCTGGCCGCGCCCAGGCACCCCTACACCCTCGGCCTCCTCGCGGCAGCGCTCGACGTGGACAGCCCGGACCGCGAGCCGATCGCCATCCCAGGCTCGCTCCCGGACCCGCTGCGACTCACGAGTGGTTGCAGCTTTGCGCCCCGTTGTCAGTACGCAACGCCGGAGTGCGTGATGACCGACGTCCTCCTCAGGCACGCCGGGCCTGATCACGAGGCGGCGTGCTTGCACTCCGAGGTGGTCGCGGCCCCGCAGGCGGCCAGCCGCCATGGCTGAGGCTCTCATCGAGGTCGACGACATCTCGGTGACGTTCCGCTCCGAGCACGGGCACGCGCTCCGGGCCGTCGACGATGTCACGCTTCAGATCGCCGAAGGCGAGGTCCTGGGTCTCGTCGGCGAGTCCGGGTGTGGCAAGACGACAATCGCGAGGTGCGTCGCGGGTCAGGTCACCCCGACCTCGGGGGTCGTGCGCTTCGAGGGTCGCGAGCTCGGCGTGAGGCGGGCCGCAGACGACCGACGGGCGATACAGATGGTGTTCCAGGACCCGTACTCATCGCTCAACCCGCGCATGACCGTCCGTCACGTGCTCAGCGAACTGCTGAGGGTGCACCGGCTCGTCCCGCGCTCGGACATCGAGGCACGCTGCCGGGAGCTCATGGCGCTCGTCGGCCTCCCACGCGGAGCGCTGGACGGCCTGCCGAGCCAATTCTCCGGGGGCCAGCGACAGCGGATCGCGATCGCCCGGGCGCTCACGGTCGAGCCGCGCGTCATCATCGCGGACGAGCCTGTCTCCGCTCTGGACGTCTCAGTGCAAGCCACGATCCTGCGGCTCTTCGAAGACCTGCGCAGCCGCCTTGGCCTCACCGTCGTGTTCATCTCGCACAACCTGGCCGTCGTGCGGCACCTGAGCGACTCCGTCGCAGTCATGTACCTGGGGCGGATCGTGGAGCAGGGCAATCGCGAATCAGTCTTCAGCGATCCGCGTCATCCCTACACCCGCGCGTTGCTGGCAGCCGCGCCACACCTGCAACAGATCGACCTGGTCCGGCCCATGGTCAAAGGCGAACCACCGAGCCCGATCGACATCCCGACGGGCTGCTCGTTCCATCCCCGTTGCCCGCGCTGCGAGGAAACGTGCACCTACGACAGACCGCGTCTCGAGCCGGTTGGCGCAGACGCGCAGCACTCCGCTGCCTGCCACTTCCGCGACGAGACATCTCCCGGCGCTCTGGAGCCACCGTGACCAACCCGTTGCTGGACCCGCTGCCCATCCCGCCCGCTCGCTTCGAACGTCTCGAGCGGGCCGTCGCTTCCCTGCTCCAGACTCGTCTCGACGTCGTGCTGCCCCAGGCCGAGGCGCTCCTTCCGCTCGAAGCAGCAGCGCGCGGGCTTGGCCAGGCCGGCGTCACCGCGCTCAACCTCAACACGGTCCCTTACGGTGCCACGATCGGGCACTGGCTTGGCCAAGCGGGAGCAACGGTGATCGGGATAGGCGCCGAGCCTCGCAAGGCCGTCGCGCCGGAAATCGTCGAAAGGGCGCTGCGGACAAACCCCGAGATCTCGATGGTCAGCTTTGTCCACGTCGAGGCGGCGAGTGGAGTCCGCAACGACGCCCCGGCCATCACAGCTCTCGCCCGCGAGCACGGTGCCATGGTGCTGATCGATGTCGTGGCCTCGACCGGCGCGCACGAGGTGCGGCTCGACGACTGGGGTGCCGATGTCGCCGTGATCGGGCCACAGAAGGCCTTGGCAGGGCCGGCCGGCATCTCGATCGCCGCGGTGAGCGGCCGCGCCTGGCGTGCGATGTCCGACAATCCCGGCGCGCCCCGACACTCGGCGCTCTCACTGCTCGACTGGAAAGAGCAATGGGTCGACTCGGACAAGAGCATCATTCCCGGAACGCCGTCGCCACTCGAGATCCTCGCGCTCGAAGCCGCGGTCGAGCGCGTCCTGGTCGAGGGCCTAGAGCGCGTACAGCAGCGCCATCGCGCGTCCGCGGCTGCGAGTCGCTCCGGAGCGCGCGCCCTCGGGCTCACCCCGTACACGAGCGACGCGGACGCAGCAGTAGTCGCGACGACGCTCGTCGCGCCGTCCGGTACCGACGCGCGCGCTCTTGTCGAACGCGCTCGGGCCGATCACCGTGTGGCGCTCTCGTCTGGTTTCGGCTCGCTAGCCGGCACGGTCCTGCGGATTGACCACACAGGCCAACGCGCCCGACTCACCGTCGTTCTCGACGCGCTCCAAACCCTGGGAGAAGCCCTGAAGAGCTCATCTGAGCTGAACGGTTCGATCCCGGCGGCCCTCCAAGCCGCGGAACAAGCCTGGTCAGCCGAGGAAGCCCGCTCCCCTACTTGAACCCGGCCGGGCCGACATCGCAAGGCGAGCGACCCCGTGCCGGCCCCAATGCGCCGCGGCGTCAGCAGCGTTCCGAGTCGACGAGGCGAGCACCGTCCGGGTGGCACGCACCTGGTTCGAGCGGCCTCCCGTAGCTGGCCGCGCGCTCAGCGATGTCGAAGACCTCAGCGCGCCAGCCATGGGACGCGAGCCACACGATCGCCTGCTCGGGACCCGCAGACTGCCAGAGTGCGACGTAATCGCCCTCGACACCCGTACCGTCCCGGTGGGCCTCGCGCCACGCTTGCAGGCGCCGGGGACTGGCCAAGGTGAGGCCCAGCCGACTTCCCGGAACCGACAGCTCGGCGGCGCGGACAACCAGAGAGTCGCTGGCTTGCGGGGACAAGTAAGCGAGCAGGCCCTCGGCCAGCCAGGTGACCTGTGTGCCCGCGTCGAACCCCGCGACGCCGAGTGGCCGGGTCCAGTCCTCGGAAAGATCGACCGGCACGGTGATGCGTTCGCAGGAGGGCCGCCACCCTTCGGCCCGGATCACCTGATCCTTGAACTCCAGCACCCGAGGCAGGTCGATCTCGAAGATCCGGAGCTTGGCCGGCCAGGCCAACCGAAACGCGCGCGCGTCGAGGCCTGCACCGAGGATGACCACCTGGCGGCATCCTCGTTCGCAGGCGTCGAGAGCAAGATCGTCGAGGAAGCGAGTCCTGACGGCAACCCAGGCGGCCAGGGAAGCACGACGGTGACGGTTCTCGGTGGTCTCCGGCCGGTGATGGCGTGGTCCAGCCGCGCGAACGAACCTGGCCGCGAGCGGGTCTGCGAACAGCCGCTCCGTTCGTTGCGTCTCAGCGGCGCGGAGGGCGGCAACGCCGACGGCGGTCATCCCGACCGCAGGCAGGACGGGCCCGCTGTCAGACATCAGATCAGCGTCTCGTCGAGGCCGTAGGCGGTCGGGTGCCTCGGCTCGTAGAGCATCATCTCGCCCGCACCGGGTACCACCAGGGTGGTCGTCATCCCGTATCCGTCGTCCCTTATCTCGCGTGTGAACGTGGCGCCCTTGGCCCTCAGCTCCGCCACGGTCTGCGCGATGTCGTCGCACATGAGGGTGACCTCATGGTGCTGCTGGGTCGACCACGGTTCGCCACCGTGATCACCCGAGGCCGGGTGCACACCGAGCTCTGAAGGCCCGGTCCTGAAAATGAGCCAGCCCCCGTGTACGTCGACGTGCGGCCATTCGAGGACGTCCCGGAAGAAGGTTCGCGCCGCCTCGGCGTCCTCGGCGTAAACCAATGTGTGGACCGCGGTGATCATGGTCGCTACGTTAGGGCCCGCTACAAGATCGGCGCGAACCGGGACTAAACAGCTGTCCTCGGTGTTGTTACTTGAGGTTCCCGAAGTGGGACCAGGAAGGGGGGCTCGAACTTAAGCGTGCGAGACGAATTCCATCGCATCCCCGGGGCTGACCAGAAGCCCGGAGGCGCCTCGTAGGAGAGTCGCCCCTACTGAGGTTGGTTCTCAGGAACGTTGACGGCAGTGCGCCCCTGCGGGCATTACGCAGCGGCCAGAGCGCACGAAGCTCGCCTGAGGCCTCAAGTTCCCGGAGACTCAACGGCTACCTCGGGTTGCAGACAACTGAACAGATGAGTGCCCGCTCCCCAACCCGGGGCGGGCACTGTCGCGTCAAGCTCCCGGCTGGTTTGGCGAAGCCGGGCGGGTGCCTTTGGGCACGTAATCGAAGAAGCGGTGTGTTTCGCCGTTGGCCGTCCACTCCACGCGCAGGCGAGTCCGGCGTTCGACCCGACGTAGCGCAGACAGCAAGACACGGTTGAGCTCGCGGGCGTCCGCTCCCCTCATCCAACCGTCGACCTGAAAACCGTCGGGCGTTGCGGTGACGCTGCCATCGACGAGCTGCTCGAGCACGAGCCCGATCGCGTTCGGGCTGTCCGAGCTGACTGCGGCGGTGAGATGGAAGGCGGTATCGGTCACGGTGTCAGTCTGCCAGTTGAGGGTCGTAGTCAAAGGGCCGAAACCGTGTATACACGGCCTCATGCGAGCTCATCGGCTTGGCCGGACGAACCGTCACGCAAGAACGTGACCAGCGAGATCGTTGTCAACGATTACGACTCGAACTGGCCCGACTGGTTCGAGACGGTCCGCCGGAGCATATGGCCGGTGATCGAGGACATCGCTGTGCGCATCGACCACGTCGGGTCCACGGCAGTACCTGGCCTGGCCGCGAAGCCGATCATCGACATGGACATTGTTGTGGAGTCCTGCGACCGCGTCCGCCTGGTTATCGGACGTCTCGCGTCGATCGGCTACCGCTGGCGCGGCGACCTTGGCGTTGTGGGCCGCGAGGCGTTCGAGATGGTGCCGGCGAAGAGCCTGCCGGCGCACCACCTGTATCTCGTGGTGGAGAACAACAGGGCGCACGTCGACCACTGGCTACTACGCGACTTCTTGCGAGACGATGTCGACGCGCGGGAACGCTACGCGGCGTTGAAGAGACAGAACGCGGAGCTCGCCAAGGGCGACATCGACCTTTACGTCGCGGCCAAAGCAAGCCTCGTTGCCGAGCTGCTGACACGGGCACGTGCGCTGAAGGGACTGCCGCCCGAGACGTACTGGGACCCGGTGATCGACCGCCTTTGACCCAACCGGAGAACCGAGCTTCAGGTGCGAGCGGGGACTGCCCGTGCAGTGCCCAGCGCCGCAGTCCACCACAGGAGATCCCTGACAGCCGTGTCGAGACGTTGGTCCAGTGAGCTGAACACTTCGGGAGAGAACGGATCGGCCCGCCTGGCGGCGATCATCAGCTCGGGAAGGATGTGGATGGCGTGGCGGAGTGGAGCCATTTCGAATTCGACGACCACCAGGCGCAACTGCTCTATTGCCCGAGCCCCGCCGACATTGCCATAGCCGACGAACATGACCGGCTTGCGGTTGAATTCCGGGAACACGTGGTCCATCGCGTTCTTGAGCGGCGCCGGGTAACCGTGGTTGTACTCGCTGGTGACGACGATGTAACCGTCAGCGTGTTCGATGGCTCGACCAAGACGGGCCACGTCCTGGTCGGGGTAGTCCCGTAGCGAGCGGGCGGGCGGAACCGCCTTGTCGTAAAAGGGAAGCGGATGGTCCCGGAGGTCCAAGATCTCGAGATCGAAGTCGCCGCGGTGCCCGAGACGGTCTGCCAGCCACGCAACGGGCTTGTCCGCGAAGCGACCCGGCCTGCTGCTGCCTACGATCACCTGGATGATTGGCACCAGCGGAGCCTACCGGGGAACTGGGCAACAGCCTCCTTGGCTGGCCGTTCGACGTTGGCAGACAGGTCCCAAGACGGGCCCCCAGGAGGTCAACGCCTGGGTTCTTGCGCGACAAACCGCAATTTTCCCGGCACCAGGGGCGCGGCTAGCCTCGACCGGGCGTGAGCGCATGGGAACGACAACTTGAGAGGCCGCCAATGAAGCCGCGCCCGAATCGAATGCCCCAGTGAGACTTCGCGATAACGCTCCACTCCTCGATGGCTACCTGAGTTATCTCGAGTCGAACTCGACTCCGTTCATAACGCCGGGTCACAAAGGCCGTGCCTCCAAGCTCGACGCGGACCTCGGCAGGGTGGTCGCAGGCGATGTTCCCCTCTACGGCGGTATCGACACAGTCAAGTTAGGCGGCGGTCTGCTCGCCGAAGCCGAGAGACGCTCTGCCCAGTGGTACGGCGCCGACTGGTGCCGTTACTCGACGGGAGGCTCCACACATTGCAACCAGGCGCTCTGCCTCGCGATCGGACGGCCGGGCGACAAGGTCGTCGTGACGCGCTCGCTGCACCGGTCCCTTCTGCTGGGCTTGGTGCTGGCGGACTTGGAGCCCTGCTGGCTGCCGACGACCATCGACGCCGCCACGGGCATGCCACTGGGAGTGGCTGTCGAAGACGTGGAAGCCACGCTCGCGGCGAACCCCGAGGCCCGCGCCGTGCTCATCACCGCGCCTGATTACCTCGGCACGCTCTCCGATGTAAGAGGCATCATCGAAGTCGCCCACCACCGCGACGTGCCCGTGATAGTGGACCAGGCCTGGGGAGCACATTTCGGCCACCACCCACAACTGCCCGCGGATGCCATGTCTCTTGGAGCGGACGCGATCGTCACGAGCATCCACAAGCTCCTCCCCGGCTACACCCAGGCAAGCCTGGTGTGCGCCCGCACCCAGCACTTCGACCGTGACCGTCTCGAGCGGGGATTCGAGGCCAGTCGCACGACGAGCTCTGCCGGATCTGTGCTCGCGAGCATCGACGCCTGCCGTGCACTGATGGAGGCTCGCGGGCCCGAGCTCGTGGAGCCCGTTCTCCAGGCCCTCAAGGCCGCCCGGCAACGCCTCCGTGAAGAGGTCCCGGGGCTCGAAGTCCCCGATGAGCAGTCCTTCTCGGAGGGTCGTTTCGATCCGATGCGACTCGTGCTGCTTCTCTCGCAAGTGGGGGTAAACGGCGTCGCGATCGAGCACATGCTCGTGGGCCAGGGACTCCCCTTGGAGCTGGTGGACCGCGACACGATCGTCGCGCTCGTGACCATCGCCGACGACGAGGGCACGCTGGACAAGCTCGTCGAAGCCCTCATTGTCGCGATTCACGCGACATCGGGCCCCCCACGCTCGCCCACGGTCGCAGTGAGCTGGCACGTCCAGCCGGTGAAGCTGATGAGCCCGCGGGCGGCTTTCTTCGCGTCCCACGAGCCGGTCGCAGCAGACCTAGCCATTGGGCGCATCTCCGCCGAGCTCATCGCTCCCTACCCGCCAGGCATCCCTGTGCTGGCCCCCGGCGAGCTCGTCACCGAAAGGCTCCTCGCCGACCTGCGCGCGGTCGCGGCGCACGGCGTCCGCGTCGCATACGCAGCCGACCCCACTCTGTCAACGATCGAGGTCGTGCGGACCTGAGCCGGGACCGGTGTCGGGGCGCCGCAGGTGGTTCAGTCCTCTCAAGGGGAGCTGGGCAGAGCTGCGCCACAGATTCCCGCGCAAAGCGCGAGCAGCTCGTCCTGGAGGCGGCGGTCGTGCATGGAGACGGACGGCTCGCAAGGGCGTTGGTGGTAGAAGATGGCGCCGGACACAAGGGCATCGGCGTCGTCGGAAACGGCCAACCACGCCTGGGTGACCGAACCCAGGGACAGGTCATCTGGTGCACCCGGGCCTCCCATTTTCGTGGCCACCCAGCCGGGATCAACGGCGTTCGACAGGACATCGGGTCGCTGGCGCGCGACCGCCGCGGCGAGCACGGCGATGAAGAGCTTGCTGTCGGAGTACGCCTGCGCGCCGTTCCAGCGGCGATGCTCCCACTGCAGGTCGCCGAGGTGCGGGTTCCCGCCGCGGTGCATACCGGAGCTGAGATAGACCAGCCGGCGCGGCATCTCGATTTCGACAGTGAGGAGGTAGGGGGCGAGAACGTTGACGGCAAAGACGTGACTCAGGCCGTCCGGGGTCACGATCCGGCGAGGTTCGCTGGAACCTACGGCGGCATTGTGGATGACGGCGTCGAAATGGCCCATCTCGTTGGCCGCATCCGCGACCTGACGCATGCCGGCGATAGTGGCGAGGTCTCCCACGACGACACCGGCCGCTTCGGGCAACGCTGCGCCCGCGTCGGCGGCCCGAGCTTGGTTGCGAGCGTGCAGCACGACATCGTGATGCTGATGTGCCACAAGCCGCGCGGCTTGGAGTCCGAGCCCATCGGAAGAACCGGTGATCAGCAAGCAAGCCATGGGGTGCCTTTCGTGACCGGCCACCAGCTTGCCCCGTCTCGGCTCACGGGGCGAGCAAAAGCGGGGTGAGGATCTCGAGCGCCCCGGCATCGATCCCTCCGCCGTGGGCGAGCGGCTGCACGCAGGCGCAGTCCGCCCCGGCGTCGAGGTGGAGGCGAGCCCGGGCCCTGACTTCATCGGGTGTCCCGTGAACGACCAGAGCATCAACGAGTCGGCCGCTACCTTGCCAGCCAAGTCCTCTTCGTCGTAACCGAGGTGCTCGAGGTTCATCCGGTAGTTGGGCAACCGGAGGCAGCACTCGAGGTAGGCCCTCGCCGTCGCCGGAGCTTGGCGCTGCTCCGCCTGCGGGCCCGTGTGCATACGGCCGCGCATGTCTAGCCTGATACCTAATGTCCTGGGCACTGTCATGACACCCCAAGCTCGCCACAGGCGGGACGAATTTGCTGGCCTGTGGTGTTGTCGACTCGTGGGAAGAACTAACCGCGAAGGGGCATTGCACCAGTGCCGCCACTGCCCTCGGAGGCAACCATGAAGATCGGCATCATTGGCGCCGGCAATATCGGAAGCACGCTCACCCGGCGGTTCACCGCGCTCGGCCACGAGGTGTCGGTGGCCAACTCGCGTGATCCCGAGACCCTGGCGGACCTGGCAGCCGCGACAGGTGCCATCGCGGTGACAGCTCGCAACGCAGCCAAGGACGCCGAGGTGGTAGTGATCACCATCCCGGAGAAGAGAATCCCTGATCTCCCGGGCGGGTTCTTGGATGGTGCGGTCGAGGGTGTCGTGGTGATCGACACCGGCAACTACTACCCGCAGCGGGATGGGCGGATCGAGGCGATCGAAGACGGCATGACCGAGAGCCGTTGGGTCTCCCGGCAGATCGGGCATCCCGTGATCAAGGCCTTCAACAACATCCAAGCCCACCACCTGCTCGAACTCGGCCGGCCGCGAGGCACGGCCGGGCGCATCGCCCTGCCCGTGGCCGGTGACGACGAGACTGCGAAATCGGTCGTGCTGCGACTCGTAGACGAACTGGGCTTCGACCCCGTTGACGCCGGCAGCCTGGACGAGTCGTGGCGCCAGCATCCTGGCAGCCCTGTCTACGGGCGGGACTACGACGCCGAAGGAGTCCGTCGCGCTCTGGCCGAGGCGACCCCGGAGCGCGGGCCGGACTTTCGGTACGCGTGACATAGCAGGTCGGTGGCACCCGAGACTCACCAACCGGATCGCAGCACCGGACTCCGGAGCCAGCTACAACACGATTGACGGCCTTCGCGAACAGTTGGCCGCAGTGCCCGGCTCAAGAGCGCTGGTCGGAGGCTCGGTGGCTACCGATCTCGACACCGACAACGCCGCCAGACATGACATCAAGGTGGTCATCCCGACCGTGCTGGCTGTGATGCTGCCGATCCTGATCCTGTTGTTGCGTTCGCTGCTCGGTCCGGGGATCCTCGTGATCACCGTGGTCGCCAGCTACCTCGCGACCCTCGGGGCTACACGCTTCGCCTTCCTTCACCTCTTCGACTTTGCGGGTATCGACCCCAGCCTGCCGCTGCTCGGCTTCCTTTTCCTTGTCGCGTTCGGCGTTGACTACAACATCTTCCTGATCTCGCGGGCGCGTCAGGAAGCTGGGATTCAGGGTGCCCGCTCCAGCAACATCAACGCCTAGCGAAGGTATCCCTCTATCACGGGCGCGACGAGCGAGACGAGCTCGTCGTCGCTTGCACGGACCACCGCGTCGAGCTTCACCACGTGACGAAGCACGGCGATACCGATCAGCTGCGCCACGACAAGTGACGCCCGAAGCCGGCCGTCGGGCTGATCGATCAGCGTACTGAGACATGCGAGCATCTCCCCGACCAGGAACTCGCGCAGCATCGTCGCCGCTCGTTCACTTGACACCGCCGAACGCACGAGAGCGAGGACGACGTCTCGAGTCTTCTCCTGGTCGAGCACTGTCAGGTACCGACCGACGATCAACTCGGCCGCCTCGCGAACATCGAGGGCGCTCAGCCCACTGAACAGTGCGGACGGCCCGACGGTCACCTCGAGCGCAGCGAGAAACAGCCCCTCTTTCGAGCCGAAGTAGTGGACGAGGAGAGCAGGGTCGACATGGACCCGGTCAGCGATGCTCCGCAGCGACGTCGCCTCGTAGCCACGATCGCCAAATTCCCGTCGGGCCGCAGCCAGGATGTCTTCGCGTGTCTCCGGCGCCCCGGGACGTCTCCCGGTGCGGCTCATCGTCGCGATGCCCCCAAGACGACGCTGACGAACGCCTCCTCGAGCTTGGCCGGCACGGTCGCCACTGCCGCGGGGAGGTCATGCCGGGCCAGAAGGTCCTCGACTCGTCCCGGTGAACCGGTGACTCGGAGCACATCTCCCTGCACCTGCACCATGAGGCCCTCCGCGTCAAGCACCGCGAACGCCCTTGGCCAGTCATCACAGGCGACCTGGACCACTGTGCGGCTTCCGATCACACCGGCCGCCGTGCCCTCTGCCGCCACGCGCCCGTCGACCATCACGACGAGTCGGTCGCACTGCTCGGCCTCTTCCATGTTGTGCGTCGTGACCAGGACTCCGGCGCCGCGCTCGGCGCTCTCGCGGATGTCCTGCCAGAGCCTGGCCCGGCTCAATGGCCCGACCCCGGAGGTTGGCTCGTCGAGCACGAGAAGCTCGGGGCTGTGGGAGAACGCCACGGCGAAGGCCACGCGTCGCTGCAAACCGAGAGACAGGCTCCCGACGAGCTCGTCTCTGGAGCCGGCGATGCTCGCCGGCAACGAGGGGCGACCCGAGCCGAACGCCGCCGTGGTGAAGGCCCAGTTCTCCTGAACGGTCAAGTCGTCGTAGAGCCCCAGCGTCTGCGGCACATATCCCACCCGCCGACGGGTGCTCATCGAAGGCGGCGCGTCGAAGAGCAGCGCCGTGCCGTTCGAAGGGCGCAAGAGCCCGAGCAGCAGCCGGATGACCGTGGTCTTCCCGGCACCGTTCGACCCGAGGAGCCCGACCACCTCACCGTCGTTTACGGCCAGGTCCACCGACTCGACTGCGGTGAAAGGGCCGAACCGCATCGTCACAGCACGGACCTCGGCGAGCACGGCCACGCGCTAGACCGCTTGCTCGTCGCGCAGGGAGGCAATGATCACGGCGTCCTCGAAACCAGGCTTGAGCGGCTCGGCCCCCTCCGGAAGGACATTCGACGGCGACCACACTCGCCACGTCCTGCCCCAGCGCCACGAGAACCCTGGGGGCTGTGCCGCCGATCGAACAACGCCCAGCTCGCCGCCAACGGCAGCAATAATTTCGGAAGGGGTACCGGCTGCGATCGACCGGCCCTGTTCCAGCAACGTGACTGTTGACGCGCGATGGGCCTCGTCCACATATGTCGTCGCCGCGACAACGGCGGTCCCCCCGGCCACCGCTGCGGAGACGAGGCGCCACAGCTCGGACCGACTTACCGGGTCCACCCCGGTCGTCGGCTCGTCCAGAACCAGCAGGGCCGGTCGATGGAGAAGCGCCATCGCGAGCGCCAGCTTGCGCTGCATGCCTCCCGAGAGCTGCGCACCGAGCCGGCTCCGAGCATCTAAGAGGCCGATCCGCTCGAGCAGCTCGGCCGATCTCCTGGCGAGCTCTGATCCGATCACGCCGTAGGCCCCGCCCGAAAATGCCAGGTTCTCGTCAACAGTGAGGTCGGTGTAAAGGCCGGCCGTGGCCGGGACGTAGCCGATCTCTCTTTTCGCGGGCCGTCGGCTGATGCCACTGCTCAGCCGGACCAACCCGACAAGCGCCCTCAGGAGCGTGGACTTTCCGGCGCCGTCGCCGCCGACGATGATGCTCACAGTTGAGGGCTCTGCTGACTGGGTCACGTTGTCGAGCGCTGTCTGCGACCCGAATCGGACGCACGCGGACTCGAGTCCCCAGGTCACGCCGGCACGGTTTCCTTGGCCCGACCATGCCGGGCGCTCGGTGCCAGATCACGCCGGAAGCGGAGCATCGCGAGCCCGAGAACAACGATGGCCATCCCGGCCAGCACGACGAGCGGCTCGCCGAGCGCGGTGATCGGCGTGTCCTTCAGCATCACGCCACGGCTGATGTCGATGTACCACGAGAGCGGAAGCACGTACGCGATCCACCTGACGCCGAGGGCCATCGATGAGATCGGGAAGATCAGACCGGACAGCAAGACCTGGGGCACCACGAACATGATGCCCAGCTGGATGGCCTGGCCCTGGTTCTGCGACACGGTGGAGATCAAGACACCCACGCCGAGCGTGACCAGAAGGAACAAGAACGCGCCAAAGGCGAAAGTGGCGCCGTTGCCCGCAAAGGGCACTCCGAACAGCGCAACGCCCACGGCGACGATCATCGTGAGGTCCAAGCAGGCGAGAGCAAGATAGGGGACGAGCTTTCCGAAAATGACGTCCGAGGGCCGAAAAGGCATGACTGCGAGCTGCTCGATGGTCCCCGACTGCCGCTCCCTCACGATGCCGAGGCTCGTGACCATGGCCCCGATGAACACGAGGATCAGGCCGGTCAACCCCGGGATCATGACCCACGACGTCTTGAGCTTCGGGTTGAAGAGGACCCGCACGCTCACCACCGGCAGGGTCACGCCACCGGCAGTGCGAACCTCGGTCATGCGGGCGAGAGCCGCCTCTGCGGTCTGCACGGAGAAGACCTGAGTCCCGTCCATAAGGACCAGGATCTGGCCTTGTCCGGTGACGACGCCGATCGCCGCCTTTCCGTCGCGCAGGCGTGACTCGACGACCGACTTGCCGGCACTGGGGTCGACCTCGACGACCTGGAACGGGGCCTGGAGCAAACCAGCGATCTGCTCAGCCTGCGGTCCGACCACCTCGGTCGGGATGTGCGACACCTCGAACCTGGCTGCGTAACCGAAGACCACGAGCAGCAGCACGGGCAGAAAGATCAGCATCGCCAACGTTCGCCGGCCCCGTTTCAGCTGCCGGAACTCCTTGACGATCATCGCCAACACTGGCTCACGCTCCCAATTCAATGAACGTTGAACTCTACGTCCGTTGAATTAAGTCGTCAACGATCCGCTGCACAGAGCGTCGGCCTGGAGGCCCCGCCGACATGCCGCGCGTGGCGGCACCAGGTTCAACGTCCGCGTAACCGATCGATCTGGCGGCGGTCCCTTTTCGTGGGACGTCCCGATGAGGGGTCGCGGACCAACACTCGGGGCACTATTTCGCGAGGCGGCGGTGGCGGGCTGTGGTCGACGATGCACCCTGCGGCGACAGGGGCGCCGACGCGTTTGTCGATCGCTCGGACCACCTCGAGCACACGCTCCCGATCACCGACACGGGCCGTGACCGTGTCCCCGGAATGCACCGTGGTCGACGCCTTTGCCGCCGTCCCGTTCACCTTGACGTGCCCAGCCCGGCACAGCGCTGTCGAGAACGCACGCGTGGGCGCGGCGCGCACCGCCCAGAGCCATCGGTCGACTCTTGCGACCTCCACAACGAAAGCGTCCCACGAACGAGCCGCAAGCGCGGCACAGTAGGGGGACCATGTCGCCGCGCCTCGACTTCTCCGCTATCACTGGGGGCCGGGACGATGCCCTCGAGACCTTCCTCGCCTGGACCGCCGATCAGGGCTTCACGCTCTACCCCGCCCAGGAGGAGGCACTACTGGAGGTCTTCTCCGGTGCCCATGTGATCGTGAACACCCCGACCGGCTCGGGCAAGAGCCTGGTCGCTCTCGGTGCCCACGTCGCGGCCCTTGCCGGCGGGATGCGCTCGTTCTACACCGCTCCCGTCAAGGCGCTCGTCTCGGAGAAGTTCTTCGCGCTGTGCGGGGATCTCGGAGCCGACAACGTCGGCATGCTCACCGGCGACGCCTCGATCAATCCCACCGCCCCCGTGGTGTGCGCCACGGCCGAGATCGTGGCGAACATGGCCCTTCGCAGTGGCGCCGACGCCGGGATCGACCAGGTGGTCATGGACGAGTTCCACTTCTACGGCGACCCAGACCGGGGCTGGGCGTGGCAGGTGCCGCTCCTCGAGCTGACCCGGGCACAGTTCGTCCTCATGTCGGCAACGCTCGGGGACACGCGCAAGATCGAACAGGGCCTCGCGCGTCGCACCGGCCGGCCGGTGTCTGTCGTGCGCTCCGCCACGCGACCAGTCCCGCTGCGCTTCGAGTACCGCCGCACACCGCTGCACGAGACCATCGAGTCGCTTCTCGCGGCCGACCAGGCACCGCTGTACGTGGTCTATTTCACCCAGGCGCAGGTGCTCACAGCGGCCCAGGCACTCACGTCAGCGCAGGTGACCACAAGAGCCGAACGGGAGGCGATCGCCGCCGCCATTGTGGGCTTCCGTTTCGCCCCGGGCTTCGGACGCACACTGGCGCGCCTGCTGCACCACGGGATCGGGGTCCATCACGGTGGGATGTTGCCCAAGTACCGCCGCCTGGTTGAACGGCTCACCAAGGCCGGCCTGCTCCGAGTCGTCGTCGGGACCGACACGCTCGGAGTCGGGATCAACATGCCGTTACGCACGGTCGTGCTGTCAGGGCTCGCCAAGTACGACGGTTCGATCTCCCGGCTGCTCAACGCGAGGGAGTTGCACCAGATCGCAGGACGCGCCGGACGGGCCGGCTATGACTCCTCGGGCCTTGTCGTCGTGCAGGCGCCCGACCACGTCATAGAGAACGAACAGGCTGCCAAGAAGGTCGCTGGCGACGTGCGCCGGACGCGCAAGCTCGTAAGGTCCAAGCCACCCAAGGGCTACGTCCCGTGGGATGAGGCTGTGTTCGAAAAGCTCGTCGCCTCCCCGCCCGAGCCGCTCGTGTCCCAGCTCCGGGTCAGCCACGCGACCCTGCTCAACGTCCTCAACCGTCCTGGCGACGGCTGTGGCGCCCTGGCGAGGCTCGTGACGGACAATGACGAACCGCGCGCCGTTCAGCGCCGTCTCATACGCCAGTCGATCGCCATCTACCGCTCCCTTGTTGCCGCTGGCGCGCTCGAACGACTCGAGACACCCGACGAACAGGGCCGTCGGGTCCGCGTCACCGCCGAGCTGCAACCGGACTTCGCCCTCGACAGCCCGCTCAGTCCCTTCGTGCTCGAGGCTGTTCCCCACCTCGACCGCTCGTCGCCGGCCTGGCCGCTCGACGTCATCAGCGTCGTCGAGGCCACCCTGTCCAACCCTGGCCCAGTGCTTCTGGCTCAGCTCGACCGTGTGAAGACCGAAGCCCTCGCAGCACTGAAGGCCGCGGGGGTCGAGTACGAGGAGCGCATCGAAGCCCTCGACAAGCTCGAGTACCCCAAACCGCTGCGTGAGTGGACCTACGACCTGTTCGACGACTACCGACTCGTCCATCCCTGGGCCGCTGACTTCAACATCCAGCCGAAATCGGTCGCTCGCGATATCTTCGAGCGGGCGATGACATTCTCGGAGTATGTCGCCCACTATGGCCTGACGCGTTCGGAAGGCCTCGTGCTGCGCTACCTGTCCGATGTCTTCAAAGGTCTCATCCGCAACGTTCCGGAGGACTTGAAGACCGAGGAGCTGGCCGACATCACAGAATGGCTGGGCGAGCTCGTCCGCCAAGTCGACTCGAGCCTCATCGACGAGTGGCAGCACCTCGCCGACGCCGCCGCGAGCGTGTCACTCGAGGAAGCCGTCGCCGAGATCGGCATTGAACTGAGGGCCGACACGGCTGCCCCGCCGCCCGTCACGGCGAATGCTCGGGCGTTCAAGGTGATGGTGCGCAACGCCGCCTTCCGCCGCGTCGAACTCGCCGCCCGGCGAGATCTCGCCGGCCTTGCCGGGGGGGAGATAGCCGGAGGGTTGGACGAATCTGCCTGGTCGGAGGCGCTCGAACAGTACTTCGCGGCCCATTCGAGCATCGGCACAGGCCCTGACGCCCGCGCTGCGGCGTGGTTCGACCTCACCGAGCAGCCGGGCCGGTGGCAGGTACGCCAAATCCTCGACGACCCGGAGGGATGGCACGACACCGCAATCGTCGCCGAAGTGGACCTCTCGGCTTCCGACGAGGCCGGCTCACCTGCCTGGCGGACGCTGGATATCGAGCGCGGCTGAGCCTTCCAGATGCCCACCAGCAGCTAGTCCGAGAGCCAGCGCTCCCGCACAGGCCACCAGCGCCGTCCGATCTCCGGCGCCGGGAGCCCTGAGCTGTCGTGCCGGTCCGTTCAGGACTTACCCCATGGCCGGACTCGAGCCGACAGGTCTACTTCGCCCAGGGAAGCTTCTCGCCAGAGCTGCGGAAAAGAGCGACTGCCGCAACCACTTGCACCACGCCGGCGACAATGGTCAGGTAGATGCCAACACGCGGGCCATAGCTGAAGCCGGCGACACCTATGCCGCCGCTCGGCAGCGACCCGTGGTCGGTGTGAATCACCGTGGCGGCCTCGCGCCCGTTGCGTCGCCAGATGACCATCTGCAGGGCGTCGACGACGATCTCGGCGCGGAGATGGTCCGCGATCGGCCAGCCGACGACGCGGCGCGAGAAGGCGTCGATCACAGTCGCCAGGTAGACCTTGCCTTCTGTGGTCGGGTGCTCGGTGACATCGCCGACCCAGAGGACATCAGGTCTGTCGACTGTGAACTGGCGGTTCACGAGGTCATCTGAGAGAGCCGCTTTGGGATCTCGCCTGGTGGTGAAGTGCTTCTTGCGTCGATAGATACCCTCGAGCCCGCCTTGTCGCATCAGGCGCTCGACGCGCTTTTGGCCCACGTGGATGCCCTCACCCAAGACGAGCTCGGCGTGCACACGCGGGCTGCCATAGGTGCCGCGTGACTGGGTGTGGACCTCACGGATCTGCTCGGTCAAGAACTCGACGAACATCCTGCGCCGGGCGGGGCGCTCGAGGCGCTCCCGCCAGTCGTAGTAGCCGCTCGTCGAGACTGCGAGCGTGTGGCACAAGACGATGACCGGGTAGTTGGCCACCTCCGCCTCGATGAAGGCGAAGCTCAGCGAGAGCGGTAGTTGCTCTCGTTGGCGAAGAAGGCCGCGGCTTTTCCCAGGATCTCCTTTTCCATCTTGAGCACGCGGTTCTCGCGACGCAGCCGGACGAGCTCAGCGCGTTCCTCGCTGGTCAGGCCTTCGCGTCTTCCTTCGTCGATGTCGGCCTGGCGGAGCCATTTCCGAAGACAACTGTCGGCAATCCCGAGATCGGCCGCGATCTGCGAGATCGGCTTTACTCCCTCACGAGCAAGCTCGGCGGCCCGGCGACGGAACTCCAGCGGGTGGGGAGGTGGCATTCGGACTCCTTATCGAGGAGAGCATCAACCCTCCTCAGGGTAGGTGTCCGTCAAAGAGGGGAAGCTCAGTGGCCAGTTGCTTCGTGTTCTCGGACAGCCACGCTCGAATTCGACGACGGGAACCGAACTCGCTGGTGAAACGTGCCCGACCAACCTCCTTAGAAGGAACGCCGTTAGCCGTCGACCATCGCTGCGACGGCGACACGCCGTCGCCGAGCCGGCGCCGTCGATCAGGTGCCCGTATCGGTCCATGGTGAAGCTTTACGAGGCTCGACTGTGCCGGCGCGCGATGAGGAGGGGCGGCTCCAGCCGGATCCGGGAATCCTAATTGGGTCACAGAACGTTGACACGCGAGCTTGTAGCCGACAAAGCTGAAGCCGAGAGCACAACGAGAACACGAGGAGAGCCCATGGCTGATGAGTCCAGGAACACTCCGGCTCAAACGGGGTCGTCGTTTAAGTTCGACGTGAAGCGGTGGTCGCAAACTGATCGCATCGTTGCGATTGCGACGCTCGTGCTCTTCGTTTCACTGTTTCTCTCGTGGTTTGGGGCAGGAATCTACGTGTACAACGTGACCGTTGACGGGTTGTGGCACGGCTACATGTACATCACGCTCATCGTAAGCCTGGCGATCATGGGCTATCTGGCATTGGTCGCCGGCATGGAGACCTTGCCGTTCAAGCTGCCAGCGTCACATGCGCAACTGCTCCTTGTGGCCACGGGCCTCAACTTTGTTCTCACGCTCATTTCGTTCCTGACCAAACCGAGCGGCACGTCGTGGCAGTACGGCGCGTACATCGGCCTCATCGCCGCGTTCATCGCCGTGGCTCCTCGTGTTGTTCCCGCCATTCAAGAACGCGTGAAGACAAAGCGATAGCTCAGTACGCTGCCCAGAAGATCCGGGCATTCGCAATGCCCCATGACACAGGACCAGCGTCGCAAGAGAATGGCGTTCGCGCCGGGCGTTGAGCGAAAAGATATCGCGCGCCGAGTCGGCGCTCGGCGCTCATCGACCGCCGCGCTCAGCACCGTCTGATTGAGAATCCACCAAGACGTTGCGGCTTGCTCGTAGCGTCGAAAGACCTTGACGGGCTGGCTCGCGAACCGTCTGCCGGCCTTGGTCTGGCTTATCAACGAGGCGCCAACCCGTCATGATCTCGCCGTGGTGTGGCTCGAAAGAGGCGCGGGCGCCAACGATCTGAAATCAGATATGCCTGCCGCGGTCGTTTCATTCCAACGACGCGAAGGAGATAACGGGCGACAGTGGTTATCGGTATCGACCCACACAAAAGGGCTCGCACACCGCAGCAGCCCTCAACGAAGCCGAGGCCGTGCTGGGCGAACTGCGTGTTCGCTCAGGCAGCACAGCTGGAACATCTCTTGGCATGGGCGGCACAGTGGCCGGAGCGGACCTGGGCGATCGAGGGTGCAGGCGGACTCGGTTATCTGCCCGCTCGGCAGCTCGTCGCCGCCAACGAGCGTGTCGTCGACGTACAGCCGAAGCTGGCGGCGAGAGTGCTGTTACTGGCCAGTTCTTCGACCAACAAGAACGACCCCAACGACGCCCGTCGGTAGCCATCGCTCCCCTTCGTTCGCCTGAGGCGAAGCAGGTCCGGGCCGAGGACCACAACATGACCAGACCGCCTTGAGCACGCCGATGTACTCGACCGCTCTTGTCGTGTGCCAGGACACTACTAGTCGGATCGGCTCATGGCGATAGGTCCGTGCCTACAGCTGACGTCTTGGCTACACGAGTGCCTTGGCGCGGTCGTCGGCCGCTCCGTCCGGCAAGGCTCTCACCGACCACCCGGGCGATCAGACTGCGAACATGCCGGCCCTCGACACGACAAACCTCGCTCCCGCAGCACGGCCGTGAAGCAGGAAGGGGCCCAAGGTGCTGTCTCCGAACCGCGTCGGCTTGTTCTCCCTCGACAGTCGACTGTTCCCCGTCTCCCTGCCGCCGGGATCCTGACGTGCTCGTGGGTTCAGTAGGTCACAGCACTGGTGACGGCCTCGTCGCTGGGTGCAGCGGGAACGGGGAGGGCTTTGCCGTCGCCGACGCGCGCGATGGCCTCGTCCAGGATGGCTGCTGTCGCCGTTGCGCCAAATCTCGTGACTCCGACGGCGACGAGCTCGAGCAACCGGTCCAGCGTGCGGACCCCACCTGCTGCCTTGATCTTTACCTTCGGCGACGTGGCTCCGGCCATGAGCAGTAGGTCGTGAACCGTCGCGCCTCCGGGGGCGAAGCCGGTCGAGGTCTTGATGAAGTCGGCGCCGGCACGTTCGCCGAGCCGGCTGCCCTCGACGATCTGCTCGTCGTTGAGATATGCGTTCTCGAGGATCACTTTGACCAGCCCGTGCGCTGCGTGGGTGGTCTGGACGATCTGGGCAATCTCGTCCTCGACGTAGTCGTGCCTCTCACCGCGCAGTCTTGCGATGTTGATGACCATGTCGATCTCCCGTGCACCGCCATCGAGCGCTCGGCGGGTCTCGAAGAGCTTGCTCTCGGTCGTGGAGCTCCCGTGGGGAAAGCCAACGACAGTCCCGATGACCACGCTGCTGCCCCTGAGCTGGAGCGTGGCCAATGCGACATCGGCCGGCTTGACGCAGACCGACCACGTGCCGTACCGGTCGGCGAGCGCGCAGCCGCTGCAGACGTCATCTTCGGTTAACTCGGGACGCAGAAGAGAGTGATCGATCAGGGCGGCAATCTCGCGCACCGTCAGCCTGGTTGGGATGACCCTGGCGTCGGTGCTCATTGAAGCGGCCTTTCACGTGAAGGAATTCAGACATCTCGGCAAAGAAGAACCGCAGGTCAGCCACATACGCTAGCCGTGTTCGTTGTGATTGCTCAGTCCCGGAGGCAGGGCGATCACACGAGTCGAGACGACAGGAGCCGTGAAAGCCCCCTCTTGTACTTCGCTGCGTTGCTCCAGTGGCCTGTTCGGAGGGTCGAGGCCTTCAGCGGACTCGAGATTCCTCATGTTCAGGTCACTTCGGCCCGAAGACGGCTTGGCCTTCTGTTCCTCGAAAGGCGTGGCTGGGATCGAGGATTACCCGGTAGAACCGTCCACCGGCTCAATCGGCTGATCAGTGCCGCAGTACTTGCACTTCGTGGCGCCTAGGGGAAGGTCGGCGGAAAGGCAAGCCGGGCACGTCTGGGTCGGCGCCGGGTCGCCGAAGACGACCTGGCCGCGCTTTGCCGAGATCTTCTTGTACGGAACCACGATGACGAAGTAAACGACGGCCATGAAGATGATGAAGTAGACGATGGCGGAGATGAAAGCCCCGAAATTCAGGAACGTGTTGGTGTTGCCCGCCTGGCCGAGCTGGACACCCAGTCCGACCGCCCCGCCGCCCTGCGCGCGAGAGATGAGCGGATCGATCACAGAGTCTGTGAATGCCTTGATCAGCGTGCTGAATGCCAAGGCGACGATCAGGCCGATCGCGATGACGATGACGTCACCTCGCAGTAGGAAGTTCTTGAATCCCTTGATCACTGAGGTACTCCTCTCTCGAAGGTCGTGGCGCGAGTGGCCCGATTGGCACGGTCGGCAGCGACCAGTACGTGGGACCACCCCACGCGGTCGCCTTCCGTGGCAAGGCGCTCTCACGGTGCATTATGCATCTCGTCCTCGAGCTCCGCCCAGTGAGGTGCGGTCCCTCGCTCACGCGCCGATGCGACACCGTGCTGCTCGGGCGGCTGTCTGCCCGGTCGATCCGGGATCGTCAAACTTCGCCTGCCGGGGCAAGATGAGACCAATGCAACGGGTTCCTGTTCCAGCCGAGTCCTCGATCGAGGTGTTCACGGCCGAGGAGCGACCCGACCTCTGGGAGCAGACGAACTCTCTCTTCCGGAGCCTGTGGCCGGAGTACAACATCCACGGGAACCACGCCGGAGGGTACTTCGGCGCACTGTTTCCTCAACACGCGTGTCTCCAGTTGCTCCTTTACGACAAGAGCACGGAGCGCACGGTCGCCCGAGGAAGGACGATCCCGTTCTGCTGGGACGGGTCGCTCGAAGACCTTCCTCGGGGAATCGACGCATTAGGGCTACGTGCGGTCGATGACCCACGCCCACCGACCGCGCTCTCGGCCCTTGCAGCCGAAGTGGTCGCCGACCACCAAGGTCGCGGCCTGAGCCGCCTGGTGGTCCAGGCGATAGCGACTGCCGCCCGCAGGGCCGGTCTCGCTTCACTGGTCGCACCCGTCCGCCCGAGCTGGAAGGACCGCTATCCGCTGACGCCGATTGAATGGTACGCCACGTGGAAGCGATCCGACGGATTGCCGTTCGACCCATGGTTGCGCGTGCACGCCCGGTTGGGCGCGACCATCTTGCGAACCGAACCGCAGTCGCTCCAGATCGAAGCTCCAGTGGCCGAATGGGAGCTGTGGACGGGAATGGCCTTTCCGAAAGATGGCATGTACGTCTTTCCATCGGGACTCGCGCCGCTCGATGTTCAAGCTGGTACCGGCGCCTACTGGGAGCCGAACGTGTGGACACTCCACAAGACCTAGGCGGAGTTGTCCCACAGCCTCGGGCCCAGGCCGCCGCGATCACCCAGGGCACGGACCGGACGTCGCAGACGACACGCCCGGGCGTTCGAGTGACCGTCCGAGTGCCAACACGGGACCACACCGCCGAGGAGCCCTACCAGTCCGTATGAGGCAACCAGCCATTCCGGCGGCGCTCAAACAGCAGCAACTGGCCGAAGACGTTCGAGACGCTTGGAATAGGATGAAGGCCTCTCGAGGAGGTGCTCGTGACGAACTCATACGCCGTCGTGCTGACGACCGCGAAATCGCTCGAGGACGCCCGCCAGATCGCGCAGAAGGTTCTGAGCGAGCAGTTGGTCGCTTGCGCCCAATTGCTGCCAATTAGCAGTCTCTATACCTGGAAGGGCGAGGTGGTCGAAGAGAGCGAGGTGCTGTTGCTATTGAAGACTCGCCAGGAGCTTTACTCCGAGCTCGAGAAGGCCATCGTCTCAGTACACAGCTACGAGACCCCGGAGATCCTTCTTCTGCCGACAAGCCAGGGCCTACCGGCTTACCTCGATTGGATCGACGAGGTCACCTGAGTCGCCGAAGAACGCTCGACGAGGCCGAGTCGACAGTCGGTCAGTGGGCCAGTCGCTCGGCCAGTCTGTGTGCCCTCGCCTCAGGATCGCTGCGATCATGGTCGTCACCGAGGTCCGGCACCACGCACGAGCAGACGGCCCGTTCCGCGGTTCTCCAAGACCGGAGGCCGGGGTTGGATAGCGCCCCAGAGCGACTGACACGAAGACCTCCTTGGTGGCGGGGGTTATAGATCCTTGCCACGGTTCGCGCCTACACAACCGCAAAAGCCCAGCTAGACAAGCCTGCATAGGGCACCCGCTATGGCGCGCCTACTCAGTCCGCCGTTGATGCCGAATACGCACCCGAGAAACTCGATCGGGCACCCGAGATCGCCGGACCTTCGGGTTATGAGTCATCCCCGAGGCTTCTCTGGGGTCTGTTCGAGTTGGCTCGAGTAGGCCTGAATACTAGCTCTACCTGGGCTTTTTTAGCGGCACCCCGACAGGGCAGGCACGACCAATTAGCGGCTCGCGAGGCAAAAGTAGGGCAAAAGTAGGGATGGATTTCCATCCCTACTTTTTCCCTACACCGCCTTTCCGCCAGCAATCCGATCCGCAAACCAGGCGGCGATTGCAGCGTCACGCACATCCCCAAAGCTGGCCGCTCTGGGGACGCCGAGATCTTCTGGCAAGCAGATCCCTGGCGATACGAGGGTCCTCCTGCGCAAATGGATGCCGTTCCACGACGACTTGGACCTCGGCAGACGGGCTCCACCATTCGCGTGCACGAACGACACCTCGGGGTGCACCTCGTAGGCCCGCCTGTCATGTCTCGCCAGGACCTGGGTAGAGATTCCGTCTCTACCGTTGGCGACGGCGAGCTCGTTCGCTTGCGCGTCGCCTTGGCTAGTTGGCCTTCGTCTTCATCATCATCTTCCTCATCCTCATCTTCTTTGGCGTCCTGGTGATCCTGATGGTGGCGACGCTCGTCGTAGCGGTGGTGATGACTTGCATGGTGGTGATGGCGATGCTCATATGCCGGCGGCCGCCTGACGACCGCGGCGTACGTGCGAGCGGCCGTCAGCCAGTGTCCGAGCCTCGGGGAAAGGGACACGGATGTCTGGTTTTCCGGACGTTCCGGCGTCTCCAACCGGTATCTTGATTTTCGGACATCAGGACTCTAGGACGCCATATCCTGATATTCAGATATAACGCCATCATGCTACAATATCCGGATATGGAGACATCGCAACCATATCGCATCTACACCCCGGAGGCTCTCGGCTCTGCGATCCGCCACTACCGGCAGGAAGCCGGCCTTACCCAGGAAGAGCTGGCCGAGCGTGCAGGGCTGAACCGGACATACCTGTCGGACCTCGAGCGGGGGAAAGAGACCGAGCAGGTCCGGCGGATCCTCCGCGTCTTGAAGCAGCTCGGAGTGCGGATGACCCTGGACAAGGCGGAGTGGTAATGGCGGACGGCCTGGCGGTCTGGCTCTACGGCCAACCGGTCGCGATCGTCGAGGAGGAACGGCGGCGGCTGAGGCTCACTTACACGTCAGAAGCGCTCAGCCGCTACGCCTTGGGTACACCATTGCTGTCGCTCAGCCTCCCGCTCCGGCCGGAGCGTCACACCCAAGGCGTGGTCCGACCGTTCCTGGACGGACTGCTCCCGGAAGGGGAGTCCCGCCTCACCGTCGCACGGGACTTCAACCTGCGGGCCAGCGACACCTTCGGCCTGATCCGTGCGATTGGTCGGGATTGTGCAGGGGCATTGGTGATCCAGCCGGCTGAGGAGCCTCCTCCCCCACCAGCATCGACGCTGACGGCAGAGCCATTGACGGAGCAGGAAATCTCGGAGTTGATCGCCAACCTCCGCACCGCCCCCCTTGGCATCGACGAGCGGGTGCGGCTGTCATTAGGCGGTGTTCAAGAGAAGCTTCTCCTCACGCGCCTGCCTGACGGGAGGTGGGGACGACCGGTGGACGGCACCCCCACCACACACATCGTCAAACCGCAGATCGAACGGTTTCCCTCAACCGTGGAGAACGAAGCCTTCTGCATGCGCGTTGCCAAACACCTCGGCCTGTCCGTGGCTCACGTCGAAACAACCATGATCGGTGGCAGGAAGTTACTCGTGGTCGAGCGCTTTGACCGCGTCGTCGACAAGACAGGGGCGGTCGCTCGGATCCACCAGGAGGACTTCTGCCAAGCGACCGGGGTCCTTCCAGACAACAAATACGAAGAGGATGGTGGGCCGTCACTGAAGGAGATCGCAGACATCCTGCAGGCCGCGGCGGCACCCGATTCCCTCGATGCCCTGTTGCGCGCAGTGACCGTCAATGCTCTTGTGGCCAATGGGGATGCCCACGGGAAGAACTTTTCTCTGCTTCACCACGACTCAGGTGCCCTGACCTTGAGCCCTCTATACGATGTGCTCTGCACACTCCACTACGGCATCGATCGCATGGCGATGTACATCGACAACGTGCGCCGCATCAACAAGGTCACGGTTGCCCGGATCCTCAACGAAGCCGAACGTTGGGGCATGTCAAGGAACCATGCTGCAGAAGTGGTCAACCACCTCTTAGCGCGGGCACCCGAAGCAATTGAGGCTGCAGTGGCGGAGACCGATGGGCTCCCAGATGACGTTCGTGCGACGGTGAGAGCGCAACTCAAGCACTTGATGTCCGAGACGTGATGACGACGACCGCAAGCCGGCAGATCACAGCGCCACGGGTCATATCAGCTCGAAGGAATCCTGTTGCTGGCGGGAGGACCTGCGACCCCGAGCCACCTTTGCGGGGGCGATCGACCTCGGCGAATGCACCGACAAGTGCAGGGTTGATGTTTACAGACTCTGCCTTGTACTCCTAACCTCCCTCGTCACAGCTACGAGAGGCGTGGAGCTAGAGCGTGTCGGGGGCCTGATATCCCCGTTAGCTACTACCGATCTACCTGCGCTGACACTTGAAACCACCCTGCTGCTCGCGAGCTGAGAGCAGCCAACCGCACTCCACGAGACGAGCGAGACACCCGAACTACCATTGGGTCCGACCCCGATGACTTCGTGTCACTCGGTTCTGCAACCAGATCGACTGCAATGGGGAGAGAGCCCGCTCTAGGAGCGAGGCGCGCCCCGACTTCGCTTCGGCCACGAAGCGATGGTAGAGGAGGGCTGTCACAGGCAACAGGGCCGCACGCCGATGGCCAGCAAGGCAGCCAAGGTGGGTCGCCAGTGCCGGCCGACCTCCGAGTTAGTCATTTGATACTGCTATATACCCCGTTTCCAGGGGTTATAGCAGTATTCAGTCTGGATGACTACTTCAATACCCACCGATACTGGGGTATATTGCAGTAGTGGAACGCAGGACAACTATGACGCGGATTGCAGAGATCGCCGAAGAGCAGTGGGGTCTCGTCACTCGAAGGCAGCTGGCACTTGCAGGCGTGCCGCAGACCACGGTCGAACGGCTGACCGCTCCGGAGTCGACGCTTGAGCGGGTAGCCCACGGTGTTTATCACCTGGAGGGAGCTCCTACACC
>CAWECD010000008.1:0-325532 GCA_963807575.1 uncultured Acidimicrobiaceae bacterium | reverse complement strand
CTCCGACCAACCATCCGATAGCGGACCTTCTGAGACCTCGGTCTCGGTGCATGAAGCCCCCTTCTGCTAGCGGTTTCGCCTGTCCCGATGCCGTCCTAGCAATCCCGTCCGGCCACGGGCCTGAGCGCCGATCCCGCGTCCTCGGCCAGGAAGGTCAGGCGATCGCCGCATCTCCCATTGGTGCACCGATTCCGCGAGTAGCTGGATTGTAGTGAGACTGGGTGAGCAAGTCCAAAGGAGGCCAACTCGCCACGTTTGACGAGATTTGGGCAGACCGTAGGCCATTCGGAGCTGGGCGCAACTGACCGAACGAAGCAAAGCTCCTGCGCTGGACACAACCAAGGCGGTCGTACCTCCAGTAGTCCTCCTGGTCCGGAATTCTCAGGAACGGAGACAATCTGTGCAGCGGTTTCCGGGGTCAAGGCAATATGAGCTCTTCTGACCGGGCCGTCACTGGCCACCGTTTCTGAGAACACTGGAGGTGGAGGGTCCCCAACCGTGGCAGGCAACAGCGGCGCGGATCCAGGGGGCACAAGTAGCACATCGGTGTTCAGCCGCCCGGCTGGTGCCGAGCAGGTGCCAGTGGGTGGTTTGTGGCATGGTGACCAGGAACCTGATCGCGCGAAAGCGGGAAAGGTGCGACGCTGAAGCCGCCGGACCACACGAGCACGTGGTAGTCACCTACGCCATAGATCCGGGCCGGACGCCCCCAGGTCTTGGTCGCCGAGACAGTGTCGACGCCCTGGTAGACAGGCGTCTGGTAGACGAGGAACTGGAAGTGCTGACCGGCGTACCAGTTGGCGGAGGACAGCTTCATGTACCGGCCGAGCGTGCCGTCCGGGTCCACCCACACCGGTCGTACCGTGACCGCACCCCTGCTCTCGACGGTAGTGATGCTCGATGCCCAATAGCCGCCGACACCGTTTCGGAGATGATGCACTTCGAGCCAGGTGGCGAGCGTTGTCGCACCCTGGGCCGGAACGGGCTGGGCCAGGGTGCAGCCAAGGCCCGCGGCAAAGCACAACGAGACACCGGCACCGATGAGGCAGACCGCCCGGGCCGCCCGACCAGGTCGCAGCCGCTGCCAGGCGTGGGCCACGAGCCGACCAGAGAGCACGCTGGCGAATACGACCGTCGCGACGAGATAACGGGCACCCGCTACTCCGTTGACGGCCAGCGCGACGAAAGTCACCGCCGAACCGAATATCGCGATGACCAGCACGTCGTCGAGCCACCAACGCTCGGCCTCGATCCAGAGCCCGGACGTCTCTCGGCGGCCGCGAACAACGCCTCTTGACAGGCTCACCAATGCCACCGCCGAGCAGGCGACGATCACAAGAGCACCGACGACGTGAACGTCCTGCAAGACGGCTGGGAGCCGCCCGGCGTCGAAGCCGTATGTGAAGCCGACGAGACCCGCTCCGTAGCTCAGCAGGTGTCTCAGGTTCACCAGCATCTGGGCAGAAGTCGCGACGGACACCCCGTCAACGGACTTGAACGCGCCCATCGCCCCGGCGAGCCAACTAACGAACTCGCTGGCAACGCTTGCCGCGGCGGACGCAGTCACCGCTGCGATGCCCGACCGCCACTCTCGCTTTCGCAACATGGAGACGACGCCCGCTCCGAGTATCGGCACAATGCCGTAGGCGACCATCAAGAGGTCACCGAGCATTCCGAAGGCGAGAGCAGCGACCGCCACTGCCCATCTCCAGTCGAAGCGTCCCCGCCTCAGTCCGGTGAATGCAACAAGAGCCAAGACGGCCGTGCTGACGTGGTCAGGGCCACCGAGCAGGAAGGACGCCATTGCACGGGTGGGAAGCGCGAGCAACGCGACGACAGTGGCGGCTCCGGCAATCGCTGCACCTCCCCGGTGCCCCCGGCTGGCGACAAACGCACCCACCACGACGGCGATCGCGACTGCAAGAGCCGGCTCCAAGTTGAGAAGGCCGGGCCTGAGGCCACCGATGCGCACTGCCAGCGCGTAGAAGAAAGCGTCGATCGTCCAGAACGAGTCGTGGGTCAGGATCCAGCCGCGCAGCAGCACGTTGCCGCTGCCCATCGCCTGACCTTCGAGGATCGCGGTCGCCCTGTCCGAACCACCTAGATACACGTGCGTCGAGATGTCGTAGAGGATCAGGGCAAACCCGGCAAGGGCGGACAACGTTCCGGCCACAGCGCCAACTCGTCGAGCCGTCGCGCGCGGTGCACCGGAACCCGTCGGCAGGGTGGTCAACCCGTGACCTCTTGTGTAACGGCCGCGAGGAGATCGGCGGAGAATACGAGCGACCCGGTCGAAGCCTCACCGAAGACGCGTCTCATAACGATATATTACGAACTTGTTACCACAGTTACAATATCGTTACTGAACCCGAACGCCAGATCGCTTTGCGAGCTGGTGATCCCCGCGTAAGATCGCTTGAGCAGGCTGTTCGTGCGCCCGGCCGAGGACGTCAGCGGGACAAGCTCAGATCG
This sequence comes from uncultured Acidimicrobiaceae bacterium, assembly GCA_963807575.1. Lineage (GTDB taxonomy): Bacteria > Actinomycetota > Acidimicrobiia > Acidimicrobiales > Bog-793 > Fen-455. Next base: position 323,060 of record CAWECD010000008.1, on the reverse strand, counting down.
AGAGCTGCCTCTGGGACGACGCAAGGTACCTAAGGAGCAATGTGCCCGCAATCCAAGCGCCAGCTGTGACGCAAGCGCCCTTGTACAAAGAGATCCTCTACACCGAGGCCGAGGTCGAGTCTCGCATCGCGGCGATGGCCGTGGACATCACGCGTAACTACAAGGGCACCGACACGCTCTTTGTCGCCTTGCTGAACGGCGCCCTGCCCTTCACCGCCAAGCTGATGCGGGCGATACAGCACCACGACCCGCACTTTCACCCGAACGTCCAGTCCATGATCGTCAGCCGCTACGGATCGAGCCGCGAGCCGGGAAGGCCACACCTAGTCACGGACCTGCCCCCCGACTACAGGGTGCTGACCAGACGTCACGTCGTCCTGCTCGACGATCTCGTCGACGGAGGCGGCACCACCGACTTCACTGAGCGGCACCTGTACGGCTACGGCGCAGCAGACGTCGAGCGCATAGTGCTGGTGAAAAAGCTCAAGAAGCCGCCCGTCGAGTGCAACCTCGCCATGTACGGCTTCGAAGCGCCGGACCTGTGGCTCACAGGCATGGGCATGGACAACGTGAGCCTTGCGGCCGAAGCGAACCGTTGGGCCGGATGGATCGCAATCGCCAACACCGACTGATACCCGAGGTGTGCAACGGCGAGCCAGGGCGCGGCTCAGAGCGCGAAGAGGCTCCGGACTCGCTCGATCGTGGGCCGACAAGGGGCATCGAGACCTTGCGCGCACCTTGACGAAGATGCCGACAGAGCGGAGGCCCTCTGCCTCCGCTCTGTCAATTCTTGCCCGAGGAGCAGGCCTAAACCTCCTGCAGGGTGCCGTGCCGGTCAGCGCGGCCAGGTCGCCTGGCTGACGTCGCGTTCACGCACGAAGTCGATCTTCGCTGCGGCTTCTCCCGGCCATGTGAGGGTGGCGGCCACGGGAGGAGTCTCGGCGACGATGCGGCCATGAGCAATGACGTACCACGGCCGCACCTGGCGGCGAACGGCGTCGAACGGATCAGTCGCCGGCAGGACGATGAGGCTTGCAGGCCGACCGACCTCTATCCCGTAGGAGGCGCCCAGCGAGAGAGCCTCGGCCCCTCGCGTGGTGACCATGGCAAAGCACTCGGCAATCTGTGCCGGCGAGGTCATCTGCGTGGCCAGCGCGCCGACGTGCGCAACCTGGAGCGGATTGGCGGTGCCCATCGGGAACCACGGGTCCATCACGTCGTCATGGCCGAAGGCCACATTGACGCCGGCCCCGAGCATCTCCTTCACCTGGGTCAACCCCCGCCGCTTGGGATAGGCGTCGAAGCGGCCCTGGAGGTGGAGGTTCACCATCGGGTTGCAGACCAGGTTGATCCCGGCCCGGGACAGGATCCGCTGCAGCTTGTAGCTGTAAGCGGCGTTGTAACTGCCCATCGCAGTGGTGTGGCTGGCCGTGACCCGTCCCCGAAGCCCGGTGCGCATCGCGTGCGTGGCGAGCACCTCGACAAAGCGCGACTGCTCGTCGTCGATCTCGTCGCAATGCACGTCGATGAGCAGTCCTGCATCGAGCGCGGTCGAGACCGCGATCTCGAGGGAACGGACCCCGTCGTCACGAGTGTCCTCGAAATGCGGGATCGCCCCGATCGCGTCGACTCCACGGCGGGCGGCCTCCGCGATCAACTTGTCGCCGTCGGGGAACGAGACGATGCCCTCCTGAGGAAACGCCACGAGTTGGAGGTTGACGACGTTACGCACGCGCTCGCGGACCTCGATCAGCGCATCGAGCGCGACGAGCGCCGGATCGGTGGTGTCGACGTGACTGCGCACGTGCAGGACGCCATTGGCGACCTGCCAGCGCAGCACTTCGTTGACCCGTGCGACGACGTCGTCGTGGGTGAGCATCGCCTTGCGTTCAGACCAGCACGCGATGCCCTCCCACAAGGTACCGCTCTCGTTCCACCTAGGCTCGCCGGCGGTCAGGCAGGTGTCCATGTGCACGTGTGGCTCTACGTAAGGCGGGCTGAGCATGGCCCCCCTCGCGTCGATCTCCTGGGCCGCGTCGTCGACCTGGACTCCAGCGCGCTCCACCGCAGCGAAGCGTCCGTCGTCGATGAGCACGTCGACCAGGCCCTCAGGAGAAGCACCGGGGAAGGCCAGTCGTCCATTGCGGATCACAAGTTGCATCACACACCGACTTCCTTCACAGCCGGCTCGTAAGTCTTTGAGTAAAGCGACGACCTGCTCGGACGGCCGACTACGAGGTATACCGCACCGGCGACCACGGAACCGACCAGCCAAGTCAGGTCCACGTCGTGAAGAGCTGTCGAGGCCGGGCCCATCAGCCAACCGACCTCGCCGTACTCGAAGCACCAAGCGGCGACGGCACCCACGACAAAGGAGAAGACCGCTGACCAACGCACATCGGCGATCCGGGAATGCCCAGGCGGGTCGTACAACAAGTCCACATCGACTTCTTGGCGCGCGAAGTAATAGAAGTGGATCAATGTCACGGCCGCCCACGGGGCGATCCACATCACCAGTCCCGACAGCCAGCTGTCCAAGGTGCTGGCGAAGTTGTTCTGGAAGACGAGGACGATGGTGAACGCGAGAGCGATGGCGCCGACGAGCAGCGCGATCTTGCGTCGGTTGAGCTTCCAGTCCAGGGTCTGCGCGCACAACGAGCAGCTGTAGATGTTCAAGATGTTGGTAGCGATCGGGCCGTGCAGCACGAGCAGCAATACCGGAATGGCCAGGATCCCGAAGTTGGACACGACCAGCGCACCCGGGTCGACCTTCTGGGTGACCGTCGCGAGAGTCGCGCCGAAGATCCCGAGCCAGACCACGGGGAGGAACTGCCCAAAGACACTGGCGAAGAAGACCTTGGACCGCGACATCGCCCTGGGCAGGAACCGGGAGTAGTCAGACGCGTAGGCGAACCAGGTGCAGCCCCAGCCGATCCCGATCGCTGTCATGATCGTGCTCTCGGCCGAGAGCAACGCCCAACCGTGCAGGTGAGCACCTGCGTAGCCCCAGTGCACGCTGTTCTTCGACCATGCGACAATCGTCATCACTATCAGGACGCAGAAGGTGACCGGGACGGTGTAGCGCTCGAACTTCGCGATCGACTTGAAGCCCCTCGCCGCCAGCCAGATCTGCAGACCCATCACGAGCAGCACGATGACGATCTTCAGGTTTGTGCCGCCGTGGTAGCCGAGCTTGCCGATCAGAGCAAGGACCAGGTCGAGCACGATCCACGTGTTAACCGCACACCATCCAGCGGAGATGAGCCCCTGGATCGCAGCCGGCAGGTATGCGCCGCGGCGACCGAAAGCGCTGCGCGCCATCACCATCTGACTGACTCCGGTGCGCTGGCCCATGAGGACGAAGAAGCCGAAGGCGGCCATACCGATGATGTTGCCGATGACAAGCACCAGGATCGTCTGGGAAAGGCTCAGACCGATCTCGATGCCCAACGAGCCGAGCACCCAGTTGATCGGCGCGATGTTCGCTCCGGACCAGATCCAGAACTGGTGACCCGCGGTCGAGGTGCGCGCATTGTCCGGAACTGGCAGAAGGATCGTCTCGACTTGCTCGACGACCTGTTCGTCGATGGCAGGAGTGGTGCTCACGATGAGCCTCCCATTCCTCCGCAGGCGCCTTCACTTGCTGGCATGATCCCTTCCTTTCTTGTCAGGAAACACTTCACAAGCGGTGTGCACCACCATCGCGGCGCTGACCAGATGCTGCGCCTTAGACGGCTGGCGCTTTCTCGACCCAGGTGTCGACCGGCAGTTTGTTGTGGATCGCCCGCCACACGTCCTCGAAGCGGACGGGCATGTGCGTCAAATCGGCACCCGTCGCGTCGTGGATGGCGTTGGCGAGCGCCGGTGCCACTGAGATCATCGGGTGCTCACCAACCCCCCGCGCTCCGAAAGGTCCGTCGAGCTGGGGGGTCTCCACGGCTATGCACTCGATCTCCTCGGGAAGGTCCTTCGAGGTGAGGATCTTGTTGTCGGTGAGAGACGGATTGAGCAAGTGACCCTGGTCATCGTAGATGTAGCTCTCACATTCGGCTGTTCCCAGGCCCTGGATCATGCCGCCGATGCACTGGCCGCGCATGGTGCCGGGATTGATCACCTTTCCTACGTCGAACGCCGACGCGATCTTGATCACCGTGTACTCACCGGTGTCCGGGTCGACCTCCGCGATCACGCCGTGAGCGCCGTAGGTCCAGTCCAAGGCGGGGAGCCCTTGCCCCGTTTCCTTGTCGAGGCTGGTCAAGCCTTGCGCGATGTAACGACCCAGACCGATCAGCGGGCCACCGATGCCGTTGCCGTTGGGATAGACGTACCCGATCGACAAGGCGGCGAAGCTCACCGACTCCTCCGGGCGCTGTTTGACGAAGATCTTCTCATGGTCGTGGTCAAGGTCTGCCGTTTGGGCGCGCAACACCTGTGCGGCGTCCGCGTAGGCCTGTCTCAGGAGATCGTCACAGGCGGCGATAACTGCGTTACCGGTGAGAAGGAGCCCCTTGGACGCCACCGTCTGCCAGTCGAAGGGGTCCTTGTCCGTGTCCCTCTCGACAGCGACCTTCACCCGGCTGACGGGAAAGCGCAGACGTTCCGCCGCCATCTGTGCGACGACAGTCGAAGTGCCTTGGCCGATCTCGGTGAGCGCGATGTTGATCACCACCGACCCATCCGAATTCATCTTGATGACCGCCGCGGTCGACGTGAAACTGGGCATCGCCGGAGCCTTGTGGAGCGTCGCTATCCCCTTGCCGATCCTGCGGCCTGTGCGCGCCTGGCGCTCTTCCTCCTCAGGGGTGAGCCGGCCGTAGTTGATGGCCTCGGCCGCCGCCTCGAGGCACTTGAGGGGATTGCCGGTGTGCTCGTTGATCCTCTCGCCCGTCAGCGTGGTCGAGCCTGGCTTCAGAAGGTTCTTCTTGCGGAACTCCAGAGGGTCCATCCCGATGACCTGGGCGACGAGCTCCATGTGCCGCTCGAGGCCCCAGAAGAACTCCACGTGGCCGAATCCGCGGTAGGCCGTGCCCCATGGCTTGTTGGTGTAGATCGTGTAAGCGTCCACCCAGGCGTTGGGAATGTCATAGGGGCCCGCTGCCGAGTACGCCGATGCGCGCGTGACGTTGACGGCGTAGTCGGCGTATGCACCGGCGTCCCAGTACATGAGCAACTTCTGCGCGGTGATGCGGCCGTCAGCACCGACGCCGGTCTTGATCCGATAGGTGAGGGCGCTCCGGCAGGGCAGGAGGCTGAACTCCTCCTCACGAGTGGCCTGGAACTTCACCGGCCTTCCCCCGGCCTTGCGGGAAAGGCAGGCCAGCAAGGGCTCGAGGTGGATCCCTGCCTTGCCGCCGAAAGCACCGCCGACGTGGGGTATGACCACCCTCACCTTGTTGTGCGGCAGCCTGAGCGCGCGACAGAAGAGGTCCCTGAGGGTGAATGGGGATTGAGCGCTCGACCAGATGGTCACGTCGTCCCCCGTCTTCCACTCGACGATGGCGACATGAGTCTCCAACGGCACGTGCTGGACGGAGGGGTTGGTGTACTCGCGCTCGACGATCCACTTCGCCTCGGCGAAGCCTGCGTCGACGTCGCCCTTGCGGATCTTGGTGAGGTTGGGGATGTTGGTACCCGGTTGCGGGCTGAAGGACGCCTTGACGTAGTCGTAGCTGCCGAGGTCAGGATGGACCAGAGGAGAGTTCTTGTCGAGCGCGTCCAGCTGGCTGAGCACGGGCGGCAGGACCTCGTACTCCACGTCGATCAGGTCGACGGCCCGGCTGGCGATGTCGAGGCTCTCCGCCGCCACGGCGGCGACGGCCTCGCCGAAGTGGCGCACGGCATCCCTGGCCAGGATGTCCTTGTCGACGACATACAGGCCTATCCGGTAGTCGAGCTCCTTGCCGGTGAGGACCGCGTGGACTCCCGGCAGGTTCTCGGCCTTGGAGGTGTTGATCGCCAGAATCTTCGCCCGGGCGTGCGGGCTCCTTTTCACCTGGGCATAGAGCATGCCGGCGAACACGAGGTCGCTCGCGTACATGGCCCCGCCCGTCAACTTCGCGGCATCGTCAGCCCGCTGGACGTCGTCACCCACGTGGGTGGCCACCGATGAGATGGTGCTCTCAGACATATTTCAATCCCCCCCTGGTTTCGTTGGTGATCTGGCCCGACACGTCGAGCACAGCTTCGATGATCTGTTGGTAACCGGTGCACCGGCAGAGGTTGCCTTCGATGCCTTCTTTGATCTCGGCCACAGTCGGCTTGGGGTTGTGTCGCAGGAGCTCCCGGACTGACATGACCATACCTGCGGTGCAGTAACCACACTGCACCGCGTAGTTACGGGCGAAAGCCGCCTGGATCTCGGACAGCTGGCCGTCCGCAGCTTCCGCCTCGATCGTCTCGACCGTCGCGCCGTCGGCCTCCGCTGCCAGGACCATGCACGCGTTCACGGCCTCCCCATTGAGCATCACCGTGCACGCGCCGCACTCGCCGGCCGAGCAGCCGTCCTTCGTCCCGGTCAACTCCAGGTCCTCCCGGAGAAAGCGCAACAGGGTCCAGTGCTCGGTTACCTCGCGCTCGTAGATGTGACCGTTGACCTCAACCGACATCCACATCACCGCACCTCCTCGAGCAACCTGCGGACGAAGACCTCGATCATGTACTCCCGGTATTCCTTGCTGCACCGCAGGTCGCTGATGGGACGGATCGCCTCGCGGGTCGCTGCGACGACCGCATCTGCCGGGTCTTCGTCAGTGAGCCCCTCTACGAGCAGCGGCGTGGGGGCCGCCGAGCCGATCCCCACCCGCACGGCGCCGTCTTTGTTCGTGAGGGCGACGCCGACCAGGGCGAGGTCATGGCCGTCGATCCGCTTCAGTTTGCGGTAAGAGCCGCGGGACCCGGCCGTGCCTGGAGGCACGGTAATGGCCTCGACGATCTCGTCATGGCTCAGCACCGTCCGCTTCACCCCTGTGAAGAAGTCTTTGAGGGGCACCTCGCGCCGGCCCCGCTGGGAAGCGATCTGGACTCTGGCGCCCAGGCAGAGGAGCCCGGGGGCCATGTCCGCGCCGGGAGAGGCGTGGACGATGTTGCCTATCACCGTCGCCCGATTGCGAAGCTGATGGGAGGCGATCGTCAGGGCGCAGTCGGCGAGCAACGGGTAGCAGTCGCGGACCTTGGAGTCGTGGAGAATATCGTTGACGGTCGTCGCGGGCCCGATGATCAACCCCTCGGACTGGCTCCACATGAGACCCGAGAAATCTTCGACCTTCTTGAGGTTGATCACCAGCTCAGGTCGGACGAGCCCACTGCGGATGTCGACGAGCAGGTCGGTGCCGCCCGCAAGGATCTTCGCGCCGTCGCCGTGGGCCGCCAGCAGGCCGAACAGCTCCGCCCGTGAGGTAGGGGCACGGTACTTGAAAATGTCATTCATGACGGCTCTTTCATTCCTAGCGCCACAGGCGCTCCTCGCGGCTCGGATCGCCGGGCAAGCGCCCGCACGGCATCGACGAACACGGACATCGGCGGGACGACAAGGCCAGCTCCTACCTGGCCCACTCCCGGCTCACGGCCGGCGATCCCGGTGTTGACGGCGGGCAGCACGCCGCTTCGCACAACAAGCGTCGCGTCAATACCTGTCGGTGTGCCGCGGAAACCAAGTATGGGCACCTTGTAGAAGGGATGCTCGGCCAACGTGATCTCGTACATCCGCAGGGTGTTCTCCAGCGCGTCGGACACCTCGCCGCCCACGAAGAGAACGATGGCCGGCGCCGCGGCCATCGCAAACCCACCTGTACCGGTCGTCTCGGTGATCGTCGAGTCACCGATGTCGAGGCCGGCGTCCTCGGGCCCGAACCCTGCGAAATACAGCCCTTTCACCGGCGGTGCGGGGGCAGTGAACCACTCGTCCCCGGTTCCGGAGACCTGGATGCCGAACTCGGTCCCGTTGCGGGCCATCGCCACGACCATGGTGGATCCCGGAATGTCGCGGCCGGCGTCGGCGGCAACCTTGCCGGCCGGCATGGAGAGGTTGAGGAAGAAGTGGTCGTTGCCGTTGATGAACCGGAACGCCGCCACGATGTCCTCGCTGCGTGCGCCGCTCTCGAGCATGTCGGGCGTGATCTCCCGCAACAACAACGAGGTGGCGGCGCGGTTGCGATTGTGGCACTCGTCACCCATCTGGAGGGCTTGGGCGATGAGGCTGCGCACGTCGACGGGCCCCCGTTGGCGGAGGGTTTCACCAAGCAAGGGGCCGAGCACCCGCTCCAACCAGCGAAGACGGTCGATGACCTCGTCCGAGTACGCCCCGTACCGCAGGACCTTCCCGAGACCCTCGTTCAAGGTGCAGTATGCCCGCCGACCGCTCTCCTCGTCCTCGAGTACAGACACAGGCATCGACGCGCTCACCACACCGGCCATGGGACCAACCGCTGAGCGCGAGTGGCAAGGCTCCAGCGCTATGCCGCCTTGAGCCGCGATACGCCCGGCCTCCTCGAAGTTCTCCGCCAGCCCCTCGTAGATCATGGCGCCCGCTAGCGCCCCACGGATCGGACCAGAGGCGTTCGCCCAGTCGACCGGGGGTCCGGCATGCAGGAACTCACGGTGGCCGAGGCCCAGTGCTTCGCGGGCAGGGAGCACGTCGACCCACCGTGGACTGGCGGCGGTCAGCCGCCGAACCGACTCGGCCGTCGCCGCGTGCGTCCGCACGTCGGCCGCGATGGCCGCCAGTCCGGCCTCACTGCCCGGCACGGGCGGAGCCCACTGCACCTGAAGCGGCGCGGCGACCTGCGCCGTGAGCGCATCGGCGAACAGGATCGCGCCGACTGTGACCATCGCAGGCGATTCGTCGAGCTGGATCATCGGCCTGCTCCCTCAACGAGATCCACCGCAGTCCGCGCAGCCGCGGCGTTGGACAGGTGAACACTTGCGCCAGCTGCGGCCAATGTCTTGGCGGTGGCGTCGCGACCCTGCGGATCCGAGCGCGAGCCGACAAGGGAGACGACGACGGCAAGGTCGCGGCCGTCGCGCTGTGCGCTGTCGCGGGCGGCGGCAATCGCCGGAGCGAGCTCCGCCGCCGGGTCCGGATGGGCTCCATAACCGAGGACCACGTCGAGCAGGAGCACCGCACAAGCAGGATCGGAACCCTCACGCGATATCCGTTCGAGGCGCAGCGACTGGTCGATCATCGGGTGTGGCCTCCCCGCGGTCAGCCGGTCGTCACCGAAGTCGATCATGAGATGGCCGGACGCCTGCAAGTCCGTACCGAGCGCCCAAGCCGCTTGAAGAGGGGTGTTGGACGCGACCGGCCCCAATCGCTCCGCGGCGATGGCCATGGCCTCATCGCAAAGCGTCCCTCCAGAGAACAAGCCCCGGATGAAGCCGGGCCGGGGGATCCGCTCATAGGGTGCCGACCACTCCGGCGGTGCCGTCGGAGTCCTGCCGAGCGCTACAAGGATCTGCGATGTGGCGGCGGTGAGGTCGCCCTGTCCCATGCCGACGAACGCGACCAACGACGGGGTGGTCAGCTGTTCAGCGGCGGCGCGTACCCGTTCGGCGACCTCGGGGTCGGGCGGCTTCGACAACACGACGACGAACTCCGTGGCTGGGTGCTCGTCGAGCGCCTTCATGGCGGCGAGCGTCGAACGGCCGCCGACGGCGGCAGACAGATCGCGTCCACCCACGCCGAGCACGGCTGTGACGCCGATGCCGTCCGCGTCGAGCAGGCAGGCGACTTCCTGTGCACCGGTTCCCGAGGCGGCCACGATGCCGACCGGGCCAGGACGCAGCGCATTGGCGAAACCAAGGCCGAGCCCGCCCACCACCGCAGTCCCGCAGTCGGGGCCCATGACCAGCACACCGTGACTCGCTGCCTCGTCCTTGAGCGCAATCTCCTGCTCGACGGGCACGTTGTCGGAAAACAGCATCACCGAGACGCCCGCCTGAATGGCATCCATCGCCTCCACGAAGGCGTGCTGACCCGGTACCGAGACCAGCGCCAAAGAGCCGCCATGGCGAAGCGCGGACGCAAGGGTCCGAGGGGCAGGGGGTGACCCGAAGCCGCCGGTCTGCGACGTCGCGGATGGCGCCAGTTGTCGCTCCAGCTCGGCTGTCGCCGCGTCGAGCGCGTCTTCCTCGGCCCGGACCGCGACGAGCAGGTCATTGGGGGAGGCTCCCTCCACCGCAGCCGGATCAAATCCCAATCGCTCGTAGATCTCGATATTGAGCGGCGTGGCCATGGCCACGATCGCGGCGACGACGCCGCGACATGCGGCGACGGCCTGGCTCACCTGCATCAGGACGACCGAGTCGCGATAGGTGCCACGTCTCAGCTCGACCCGGGTGCTCATCGCGGGCTCCTCGCGCTCATGGTGGCCTCGCCGGTCGAACGGAACATTCCCTCCAGCGCGGATCCAGCGAGGATACCCGCCATTCCGGCGCACAGGTCGTGGCCTGACGTCGCTCCGACGCTGAACAGCTCTGCGGTGGCCGACCTGAGCCGTACTAGTGGCCCGCCGGTCGCGAGCACGGTGAGCACGGTCGCTGCCTGCGGTATCACTTGTCCTTTGCCCGCCGCGGCCAGCAGGGCGGCCGACAGGGCGGTGGTGTGAGTGCAAGCGCGTGCGTCGATGGCGTCTCTTGCCCGCTCGTCGAACCGACCACCGAGCGCGAGCACCGCCAGCGCCCCAGCCACGACATCGTCGCCAGCAGGTGTGAGGCCCGGGCCCAGCCCGATCACCTCGAGCGCCGCCCCGAAGTCCCCGGCTGCCAGGGCAACAGCCACGCCCAGCGCGTCGGCGGGTGGGAGCCCGAACGAGGAATCTGGCTGCTCCCCGAGCACTTCGAGGAGCTCCGATCCATGCCGGAACAGGTCGTCGGCTGCTAGATGAGGGCGCGGGTCCCACCACCGTGCCGGCCGCCAGATGTGGTCTCCGGCGACGATCGAGCCGTCGCCTATCCGAACTGAGCTCCCGGCTTCCGGCAGCTTCCCCGCTGCCACGCTGACACCTATAGGCAGGCGGACCGCTTCTTCGGTCAAGAGCGCGATCACTGGCGTGCTCGATCCAGGTTCCGGCACGCTGAGATAGGACGCCACCCTGGTAGCAGCGAGGACGACGGCGTCCTGGTTCCGACCGCAGACCAATTCGCCGACAGCGGTGCTCGCCCACGCTGGCGATACATGCGGCTGCGCCATCATTTCTCCAGTTCCGAAACAGACAGTCGGGCCCACCGGGCCCGACTTTCTTCGCGTTTTACGTCTATCCCAGGTCAACAATCGCGATCACAGGGCCACCACCAGCCGGGCCCTGGTGTGCAGCCGACACCGACACGAAGATGGCAGGGTCTCCGCACACCGCAGCCGCTACGCCACCAACGCACGCCTTGATCTGGCGGTGCCAGTGGACATCGGAGTCGTCGAGCATGATGTTGCGCTTGCCGCGAACGTGACCGGAGGGGTCGGCTTCACACTTGAGGAACAGGTTGACGAGCCGCCCCTTCAAATGGCGCGGATGGGGGCAGTCGGCGGGAAGGTCGTCGAGTCCTGCGTTGCGGATGGCCTGCCAGACCCCGTCCATGTCAAGGGCGTCTTCCATGATCGCGTGGCCGACCCGGTACCGGCCGCCGATCCCCCGGACATTGCCGGCAAGGACGATCTGTGCCCTGTCGAGCTCGACTCCGGAAGAGCACGACGCGACCGACGAATAGAGCGAACGGTCGTTCATCACCTGGTCGTCCGTAGGCATCTCGATCTCGCCAAGCGCCACGGCGATCCCGAGCCCCGCCGTTCCATTGGACAGGTCCATCGACTCCAGGGTGTCCTCGGTCCACACTTTGTGCCCGCGCCGCTTGGCGTCGTTGATGGTGTCGAGGACGAGCAACGGCGTCTTGGTCTGGACGTAGTGCACATCCGCCGGATCGCTGATACCGGCGGATTCCATGGCCCTGCGCACTCCGGCGGCGACCTTCTCGATCATCGCGGTTCGGCCGATCTCCTCGGGCAGTATCTGGTCGCTCATGGCAACACCGACCGAGAGGCGGGGCTCATCGCTGACCGGTGCGCTCGCGGCGGGGACCTTTGCGAAGATCGTGGCGTGAGGGCTGAGCACCCCGTCGGTGCCGCCCGACCATGCGAGCGGGATCTGCCTTACCTGCTCCCAAGTCCGGGTTCCCTTGGCCACGAGCACCTCCCGGAACGCTCGATCGGCCAGGAGGCGCGTGTAGTCGTTGACACCCCCATTGCCCTCGGTCTTCCCTACGACACCGACGACGTCGTCGGCACGGAAGACGCCCTTGTCGATCAGCTCCTCCAACCCGGAGGCGTCGGTCACCTTCTGAAGGAGGACCTTTCGGACTTCGATGGGCTGCAACATGTTGTTCAAGACTCCTTTTCGTTCATGGCTTTGGATGTAGGCCCAGACTGCGGTACCGCCGATACCTGGCTCCGAGACGCTCCGTCTTGTCCCGGCGAATCAGGGAAGTCAGCTCGTACTCGAGGGCCTGGCTGAGTCGGCCGAGAAACTCTCGCGGCTCTTCGGCAGCGTCAGGTCGCTCGGGCACGATCCGGTCGACGATGCCTGCTTCAGCAAGGTCAACCGACCGCACGCCCTGTGCCGTGGCGAGCTCGGGGGCGCGGTCGACGGTCCGGTAGAGGATCTCCGAGGCACCCTCCGGAGGCAGAGGTGCCACCCATCCGTGCTGGGCAGCCACGACTCGGTCGGCAGGCAGGAGGGCAAGTGCACCCCCACCCGCCCCCTCTCCTAGCAGCAGGCACACCGTGGGCACCGGGAGCGTCACCATGTCGGCCAGGCATCGGGCGATCTCACCGGCGAGCCCACCTTCCTCGGCCTCCTTGGACAGGGCAGCGCCAGGAGTGTCGATGATCGTGAGCAGCGGGAGCCCCATCTCCGCGGCCAGGCTCATGCCCCGCCGCGCCTCGCGAAGGCTGTCGGGCCCGAGCGGTCGACCCTCTCGGGGGAAGAGGCGATCCTGTCCCACGACTACGCACGGCGCCGCCCCGAACTTGGCCATGGCCAAGATGAGACCGCCGCTGCGTTCGCCCTCCTGGGTCCCACTCAGGATCGTGACCGAATGCGAAGCGGCGCGCAGAAGTTCCTCCACTCCGGGGCGCTCGGGCCGGCGGGTGTGCTCGATCGACTCCCATGCAGGTACGTCCGCGATCGGCTCGTCGGGCGGCGCCTCGGCGGCGGGAACCTCGCTGGGCAGAGTGCACATCACGTCAAGCGCCCTGCCCACTATCTCCGCGAGGTCCGCCGGCGCGAGCACGGCATCGACGAGACCCAAGCGATACAGGTTCTCGGCCACTTGGACTCCTTCGGGGAAGGAGTCTCCGTAGAGCGCTTCGTAGACCCGCGGCCCGAGGAAACCGATCAGCGCCCCCGGCTGTGCTCCGGTCAGCTGCCCGAGAGATCCCCACGAGGCGAACACCCCACCGGTTGTCGGATGGCGGAGGTACACGAGATAGGGCAGGCCAGCGCGGCGATGCTGCATGAGTGCCTGGACAATCTTGACCATCTGCAGGAAGGCGACGGTCCCCTCCTGCATACGCGTGCCGCCCGACACCGGCGAGGCCACCAGCGGAAGTCGTTCCGCGGTGGCACGCTCGATCGCCAAGGTGAGCCGTTCGGCGGCCGCGACCCCGATTGTGCCTCCCAAGAAGGCGAACTCGCAGGCGACTACGCAGACACGACGACCGAGGATCTTGCCTTCGCCTGTGATCACGGCCTCGTCCTCACCGGAGGCTTCCCGGGCTTCGGTCAGCTGATCCAAGTACTCCGACAGGGCGGGCACGGCCACAAGGACGGTGTCCCAGCTTCGGAAGCTGTCCGGATCGAGGACCTCAGAGAAGAGCTCGCGGGCGCCGATCCGCCTCTTGACCGGCTGGCCGGTGGCTCGTGCGTAACTACCGCGGACCACCTCCGCGATCTCACGTTCGATCGTCACGTCCGGTTCGGTCGCGTCCTTGGGTTCGCCCCCAGACGGCTGCCCCACAACCATGACTACACGGTCACGTCTTGAGGGATCTTGAGCTGCTCGTTCGCCTTGACGACGTCCGCCGGGACGTCGAACACGAGGTCGGCGCCGACCATCTGACGGACGTAGTCCTTAACGACGGCGTCCCAGTACTTCTTGGTGACGTAGTACACCCGTGCCCCTCCCAGCTCGTGCTGGTACTCGGGCCAAGGGTAGGAGGGCTGCGCCATCCCGAGCCCCCAACGGTGCCACCCGTTGTAGCTCTCGTAGGTCGCCCAGAACTCCTTGCTACCCAGGATCTCGAAGGCGTAATAGGTCTTGACGTAGTACATGATTGCGCCGATACGTCCGCCACGCGCCAGTGCCATCGTGTGCAAGCTGATGTTGATGTCCTCGTTCATCAGCCGCCCATTCGCGAATCCCACCCATTCGCCGTCGATGAGCCCGAGGAGCGTGTAGGGATCCTTCAGGCGTTTGCGGTACCACCCGGCAATCTCTGCATGGACTCGGGCTCCGACAACGTCGTAGAAGTCGTGATCCTGCTCCATGACGCGCTTCATGTAGCCCATCATTGCGGGGGCTTCCTCGAGGATCGCCTCGCGGATGTACATCGTGCGACCGTCCTTGAGGATGATGGTCGCGCCAGGCCAGTGCGGAACGTCCATCGGCGGCGCCTGCAGCAACGGCTCGATCTCGCGCACGTTCAGAGTGATCTCATTCTGTGAAACCACGGTGGGTGGTTCAAGCAACATGGTGTCTCCATCTCCTCTTTGATGATTCCGAGCCTGCCCGGACAGTCAAGCTCGCATGCATGAACCAAAATAGAAGCTTTGGCCTCGATGCTATGTCGAGCCTCTCCATTTACGATCTCGATTTTGATCTAGACGTTAGGGCGAGGTCCGCGCGCCCGGTAGGGTCTTTGGCCCCTATCTCCGACGCCCACGGTTGCGACAGGAACCTGCCCTTGAGCGCGCTCTGAACCGAGCCAGCTGGGATGAAGTTCACTGCCTGACCAGAGTCGACCTAGACGACAGGAGAATGACCACCCTGCCAAGTGCACCCGAGGACTGGCCCGCGTGGTGAGACTGCACGATCGAATAGATCCGGCCAGCCGTGTAAATCAGGGTCCGCTGAACTGCCGCATGATGTCAGAAGAGACTTTG
Source organism: uncultured Acidimicrobiaceae bacterium (assembly GCA_963807575.1). Lineage (GTDB taxonomy): Bacteria > Actinomycetota > Acidimicrobiia > Acidimicrobiales > Bog-793 > Fen-455. The sequence goes on along the minus strand of CAWECD010000008.1, from coordinate 307,914 downwards.
TGCTGTCCTCCGAATGCGTAGGTCGTCAGGTCCATAAGCACCACCCCTGGCACAAGATAGGCGCTCTGCCAAGAGTCCGTTCGCGGACCGTCAGAATCTGTCTCGTCGCGCCGAACCACAGGTGCCCGCTATCGTCGGAAATGGCATGCCGGTGCGTCAGCCTCACTCGTATTCGCGCTGGAGCGCTGCCCTGGCTGTGTAACGTCCCCACCCCAATTCTCCTATGAAGCGACCGTCTACGGCCACCGGCTCTCCCCGGCTGAGGACGAGCTCGGGCCAGCCTATGGAGACAATCCCCTCGTAGGGCGATTGGTCTACTTCCATGTCGAGGTCGGCCGCTCCGAGCGGCTGACGCCGTTGCGGGTCCCAGACGACCACGTCTGCGTCAGAACCGACTGCCAGCGAGCCCTTGCCGGGCCAGAGGCCGAACGTGCGGGCGGGGGCCTCCGCGCACAGGCGCACCCAGTCGGCAGCGGTGATGCGACCCGAACGCACTCCTTGCCAAACGAGGGCGAGCCGCGTCTCAATGCCGGGAAGGCCCCCCGGAATGTCGGTGAAATCTGTCACGCCACCGCGCCGGCCGGTCACGCCCGCGCGCCGGTCGGCGCGCCAGAACGGGCAGTGGTCGGTCGCGACCGTGTGGATGTGACCGTGTGCCAATCCCTCCCACAGCTCCTCGGCATGCCATGGGTCGCGTAGCGGCGGCGTGCAGACGAAATCGATCGCGTCGGGACCCTCAAGGCGGCTGGAGTCGAGGTAGAGGTACTGCGGGCAGGTCTCGGCTTTGATATCCACACCGCGTTCGCGAGCAGAGCGCACCGCCGCCAGCGCTGGCGCCGACGAAACGTGGACGATATAGATGGAAGCGCCCGTGATCTCTGCCAGAGCGGCTGCCCGCCCGACAGCCTCACCCTCGAGGACAGCCGGCCGAGTCCGCGCGTGTTCGATCACGCCTGTGCGTCCTGCAGCAAGCGCCTCTCGTCGCAGCTCCTCGATGGCGCCCCCGTTCTCACAGTGCAGTGTGACGAGGGCCCCATGCCGGCGCGCAGCACGCATAAGGCGCACGATGGTGCCGTCGTCGACCTGCAGGCGGTCGGGATAGGCGAGATAGAGCTTGAAGGACGTGATCCCCATCTCGACCCCCGCCGCGACTACCGACTCCGGCACAGCCTCGGTGAATGTGAGATGGAGACCCCAGTCGATGACCGAAGGCTCGGCCCAAGAGCGCCACGTGGCGACCGTGGCCATCGGGTCGTCACCGCGGGCGACTGTCACGTAATCGATGATGGTCGTGGTGCCGCCGATGGCGGCTGCCCGTGTCCCGCTCACGAAATCGTCCGACACCCGTACCGCACCCACGGGCATGTGAAGGTGGGTATGGGCGTCGATCCCTCCTGGGATCACGAGCTTCCCGCTCGCCTCGTGCACCTGTTCTCCGGGCAGCGGATCGAGGCCGATCGCGACCGCTGCAACCCGTCCGTCGGCTGCAGTGCGCACGTCGGCAGATCGCTCGCCGTCGGCGTCGACCACGACTCCACCTCGTATCAGCACGACTGAACCCTCCTTCTCCGAGAGACCGGCTCCGCGTGCCGGACCGAACGGTCAGACGGTTGACGCGTCGAGCAGGCCGCCGCCGACCTTGCGGGAACCGGCGATGTTCGCCCCGACAACGTAGTTCCCCGCATGCCCGTGCTGCTCGGCGGCCTCACGCGGAGTTTGAAGGAACTCGCGCCGATCGGCTGCCGCCAGGCTGTCGCTAGTGGCGCAGGCCGGCGAAGAGGTCATCCTCGGGTGTTGCCGCGCCAGTCCGGTCGAAGGCGCGCACGAACATCTCGCGGCTCATCAGCTTCGAGAAGAGATCGACCCCGAGCCGTGTGAAGAAGTTGCCGTCGCTCTGACTCGTGTGCGCTTCGAGAGCCGCGTACTGCCGCGCCGCATAGTCGCTGCAGTCGACCGTGGTGGAAATGAGCTCGTCAGCGACGCCGAAATCCCAGTCCTCTTCCGCTCCGTCGGGCTCTTGGACGCCCGCGGCACGAAGTGTCTCACGAAACTGTGCCATCGCCGACACCGGTATCGCAGGGTAATAGAGCTTGTCGGGTATCTGCGTCGCTTCCATGGCTGCGACCGTTATCCGGTGCGCCTGGATGTGGTCGGGATGGCCGTAGAACCCGTTGGAGTCGTAGGTGACGACGACTTGCGGGCGGTAGTGCTCGATGAGCTTCGAGAGGCGGCCGGCCGCTGTCGCCACTGGTGTCGTCCAGAACGAGCCCTCAGCGTCGTTCTGTGGCCAGCCCATCATCCCCGAGTCTCGATAGCCGAGCAGCTCGAGCGAGGTGACACCAAGGATTTGGCAGCTTGTTTCGAGTTCGCGCCGGCGGGTGGCGATGACCCACGCCTCGTCGTGGCCGGCGTCACCGGGCTTGCTGGTCTCATGGCCGTCGCCGAGCGCGCCGTCGGTGCAGGTGACCACGACGGTCCGAATCCCCTCTGCCGAGTATCGGGCCAGGACGCCACCCGTGCTCGACGCCTCGTCATCGGGATGCGCATGGACCGCCATAAGCGTCAGCGCCACTTTGCTCACCTGGCCCCCTCCTCTGGGTCTGTCATTCTTGTTGGACTCCGGGCACAACTACAACGGGAGCCTCGGAGCAAGTGAATCACGCGGAACCGCAGGTCTGTGGTCGAGCGGAGTGTGTGAGGCTTCTGTCAAACCCGCTCCTCGGCATCCCCTGCCCGATCACGGCCACTCGTTCTCGCAGGGACGATAGGCGCGGTCATGGTCGGCTGACGGGAGGGGCACCAGCCTCTGGTCTGGGATCGAGCTGTTCTGAGCAGCACGCTCGTTTCAGCCGAGTCACGCGAGCACGACCCGAAGCCCGGCGGCCTCGAGTCGCGACACGGCTTGCGGATCTGCCTCGTTGTCGGTGATGAGCTGGTCGACAAGGTCGAGCGGGCAGATGCTCGCGAAGGTGATACGGCCGATCTTCGAGCTGTCGGCGACGATGATGGTGTGCCGCGCGAATTTTGACGAGGGCCGCATTCGCCCTTGCCTCGGCATCGTCATGCGTCGTGCAGCCCGCGTCGACGTCGATTCCGTCGACACCGACGAAGGCTACGTCGAGGTTGTAACCGAAGAGGGTGCTCTCTGCGATCGGCCCCGACAGCTCGAACGACGCCGTGCGGCAGACGCCGCCGGTGAGGACGAGACGGATGTTCCGGTGGCGCGCGAGCTGCATGCCTACGTTGAGCGCGTTGGTGACGACTGTGAGCTTGCGCACCGGCGTCAGCGCACGCGCAACCTCCATCGTCGTCGTACCGCCGGTGATGCCTACGATGGCGCCTTCGCCGATCAACGACGCGGCAGCGGCGGCGATGCGACGCTTCTGGGCAACAGCTGTTCCGCGGCGATAGCTGATCGGCACCTCGAGCCCAACATCGGGCCGCATGGCGCCGCCATGTGATCGCGTGATCACGCCCTGGTCAGCTAGCCGGGCGAGGTCCCGGCGGATCGTCGCCGTCGACACTCCGAGCGACTCGGCGAGGTCCTCGACGCCGACGGCGCCGTTGTCGTCGATGACTTCGATGATCGACCGCAGACGGCTGTCGCGTATCCGCGGGTGGAGGTTCCGCGCGCGGTTGGGGGGCGGCAACGAGCGGTCAAAACCCGGCGTACGAGCATCTCTTTGACTCTTCGGGCTGCCACCTCCTGGGTCCACGCGCACCGTCTCGTCAGGGTTGCTCGCAGCAGGAGACGGGGTCATTTCAGGGACTCTCACGGGCCGACCTACGGGGCGGTTCACAACTACTTAACACTTCCCGCGATGATGCCTTCCACGATCCACCGATTCAACAGGAAGACCAGAACTGCAGGAATGGCTACAGCAACGATTGCCGCCGCATTGATGATCGTGTAGGGGACGACGTGGCGGCCTTCGAGCGCAGCCAGGACGACGGTGAGCGGCTGGGTCGACCCGGTACTACTGAGCACGAGAGGGAAGATGAACTGACCCCATCCCAGCAGGAAAGTGATGATCGCTGTGGCAGCGATCCCCGGCCTCGCGATGGGAAGGGCGACCCTGTAGAACCTCTGGAGCATCGAGGCCCCGTCGATGACGGCCGCCTCCTCGATGCTCGGAGGGAGCGCCAGAAAGACGTTATACATGATCCACATGGCAAGAGGCATGAACCCCGATGCATAGACGAGAATGATGCCGAGGTAGGTGTTGACAAGGCCGACTTCGGTCATGATCCGGTAGAGCGGAATGAGCGTCGCGTATACCGGGAGGGTGAGGGTCCCGAGCACGGTGTAGAAAAACAGGTTCTTCAGCCGGAATCGTAGACGCGCGAATGCGTAGGCGCCGAGGATCGCGATAGTAAGCGTCAGCAGCGTCGCCCCACCGCTCTCCACCACGATATTCACGAGGGAACGGCCGATGCCCCCGGCCGCTTCGGCGGACTGCGGACCGGCTCCGAAAATGGCCTGATAGTTCGTGAAGATTGGCCGGGTGACAAGGAAGTGCGTGGGGGTGCTCTGGGTCTCGGCATTCGTCATGAGGCTCGTGTTGAGCGCCCAGTAGACAGGGAACAGCGACCACGCGATCACGAGGGCGATTCCGACCCGTCGGGCCCAGACGCCGATCCGCCGTCTCACTTAGAAGGTGACCTTCCGGTAGAGGAGCTTCAAAGCGCCCAGTGACAGCACGACCGTGACGACGGTCGCCAGCAACGAGAGGGCGTATCCCTGCCCGAAGTTGAGCCCTTGGAAAGTGACGAAGTAGGTCATGTTCATCACCGACGACGCCGTCGTTGCGCCCGCGTTCAACACGTAAACCTGATCGAAGATGTTCAGCGACAAGACGAGTGCCTCAACGGCCGCGATCGCGAGCCCGGGCCGGATGAGCGGCAACGTGATCCGGTGGATCACCTGCCACCAACCAGCACCGTCGACACGGGCCGCCTCGTAGATCTCGCCAGGGATGCTCTGCAACGACGCGAGCACTAGCAGCGTCGCGAGCGGAGTGATCTGCCAGACTTGGACGAGCGAGATGAGCAGGATGCTCTCGATCTGACGGGTACCTATGAAGAGCTGGTATTGGGAGAGGAGATGCAGGCTCTTCAGCACCGAGTTCAGCACGCCGAACGTCGGGTCGTAGATCCAGGACCAGATCACACCCTCGACGACTCCGGGCAGCGCCCAGGGGAGGATCACGATCGCCAGGACGACACCCCGGCCGCGGAAGCGCCGCTGGAGCAAGAGCCCGAAGGCCGTGCCTAACACGAGCGTGAGCCCGACGCCGAAAACGACGTACCAGCCGGTGTTCTCGAAGCTCTGGCGAATCTCAGGGTTGGAGAAGATGGCCGCGAAATTGCCGAACCCTGCGAAGTGGTTCGGCGGGGTGAGCGCGTCGATGTGCATGAAGGCGTCGATCGTCGTGAGAACTGTTGGGTACAGCGCCAGGGCCAAGATGAAGACAAGCAGCGGCGCAACCATGGCGTAGCCCATCGCCTCGGACCGGCGCGAACGTCGGTGGGCGAGCCCTGGCATCGATCGGCGCCGACTCGAGATCGCGGGCTGCGACACGCTCCTCCCTCCTCCCGAGGTCGCTGTCCCGGCCGAGCGTCTCGTCGACGGCCCGGCCGGGATCAACTTCCAACTGGTTCTAGCCGTTGAGGCTGTTCACCTCGGAGGCGATCGCCGAGATAGCGCTGGCGACGCTCTCCTGGCCTGCAGCGGCTGAGTGCAGGTTGGTGTAAACGGCGTTGCTGAAGTTCGGGTACCAAGGCGGAGCACCGGCGGGAAAGACCGCACGCCCGTGGTTCTCTACAAGGTTGACGAGCGCGGCCGCGCCCGGAACCTTGCCGGATGACGCGAGGAGGCTGAGCCCGCCGCGGTTGGACGGCAACGGGAAGGTGCTGATGACGTTCTTCGGCCCGGCGGCACCAGCGAACGCCGCCTGATTTGCGGGCTCCTCCATCCACTTGATGAACTCGACCGCTGCCTGGACGTGCTCGGCCGACCTTGGGATGCCGATCCCGTCCGGGTTGCCGAGATTGGAAGCTACACCGGAGATCCCTGGTGTTGGCACATAGGTCACGTCACCGACGACGCTCGACTGGCTGGGGACGTCATAGATCGTGCCGATGTCACCCGAATAGTCTGAGAAGACGCTCGCAGCAAGACCATGCGCCATCTCGGTCGCGAATCCCTGGTAGTCCTCGTAATCGAGGTTCGCCTTCGCCACGAGCCCACTCTTGTAAGCGTTCACCATCCAGGCCATCGCCTTGTAACCGGCAGAGGATGGGCTAGTGAACAAGGGCTTGTAGAACGTACTCAGCACCTGGCCGCCCATCGCCGCGGTGAGCTCGTACCAGTACGTCGAGAGACCTTCGGCGGCGGCAAAGGGGATGTCCAGGGGGTATTTGGCGACGCCCTTCGACTTCAAGGTCTGCAGGTCCGTCGTGTACTGCTTGAGTGTCGTAGGCATCGTGGTGATGTCAGCCTTCTTGAAGAGCTTCTCGTTGATCGTCGTGACCAGCAGCGACACGTCCATCGGCATCCCGACGAGCGTCCCGTTGCGCACGAACGAGCTGAGCTGCGGGTACTGGGACGCGAGAGAGCTGATCTTGAAGTACTCGTTGAGCGGTAGGAACCACTTCGTCACGTAATACTCGCCCACCTTGGACCAGTCCACGTCCGTCACGTCGGCGAAGTACGTGTCGGCCTCCGCCGCAGCTGCGATCTTGGTCTGCAGGTCGTCCCACTGCAGGTACGACCAGTTGACCTTGATGCCTGTCTGGCTCGTGAACTTGGCGAGCATTGCCTTCGGCGGAGCCGGGTATGCAATGGCCACGTTGATCGTCACGCCACTTGTGCTGGCGTGGCGCGAGGCCGGCGAAGCAGCCGCGGCGCTCCCGAAAAGCACCAACGATGCGGCCGCTGCCGCTGCAGTTGCTTTGAACGCCGTGCTATGTATCCATGTCCTCTTGCTCATGGTTCCCCTTCCTTGTGTGCTTAGCTGCCCATTTGCTGATTGCATGCTTGCGGTAGAACGCGTTCGGAAGCCTTCCCATGCGCCTCGGCGAACGGAGTGGGGCGGCGCCGCGACTTCTCGATCTGCTGGCCTGTCGATCTGTTCGACGCAACCCATCGCGCCGAGAAAGCGCACATCCGGGTGACCAGGAAGGGCCTCGAGGTCGCCCGCGCCCTCAGCAGCGCCGGTGCCGAACTGCTCGCCACCGATCTTGCGGCCGCGTACTCGCTTCCGTGACAGGTCCTGTCGAGAGCCGCGTTCAGGGTCACTGCGAGGATCCTCGACGACTGTTACTTCCCTCGCTGTCGCCCGTAACCGGGCTCGTGATGCCGAGGCAGTCCCGAAGTGCCACCGCCACGGCCCCGTGGAGTGACGCGTCGCCCGCGAAGCGGGCGCGCACTACCTCGGGTGGGTAGGGCACCGACCGCGCGACGAGACGAGCTATGGCATCGATTGGGAAGCGGTCGGATCGAACGTAACCACCACCGAGGACGAGGATCTCCGGGTCGCAGACAATCGCCAGATTCGCAACGAGAGTCCCGATTTCGTCCCACACGCGCTGGAGCAGCGCGTGTGCACGCGGGTCGTGCTCGGCCCGTACGACGAGCTCGGCAACCTCAACCTCCCGCCCGAAAAGCTCAGTGGCCTGACGAGCGACGCCCCTGCCGCCGAGGGCCTCCTCAGTGGGGACCGCACCGTCCGCGGCCATCCGTGACGTCGCGGCGCCGTCCGTGAGCCAGTAGCCGATCTCGCCGGCCGCCCCGTGAGCCCCCTCGACAACCTGTCCGCCGACGACGAGCGTGGCGGCGACGCCCGTTCCAAGGTTGAGGTAGACGCCAGACGCCACGCCGGCGAGTGCACCCCACGTAAGCTCGGCGAGCGCTGCCAGCTTTACGTCGTTTCCGAACGCCGCCGGCAACGCAGGAAAAGCTCTCTCGATGGCGGTGGGAATCGCGAGGTCACCCCAGCCCGGGACATTGGGTGCGAGATCGACGTGATCGACGCGGGTCAACCCCATCGTGGACACGCCGATGGCACGGACGTCACCACCGCTCTCCTGCTCCTCGCAGAGCACCTCGTTCGCGAGGGCAATGGCCGACTCGAGCACCCGTTCGGCGCCGCGCTCGGCTTCGGTCGGCAGCGTTCGCGAACGTCGCAGCTCCGCGCCGGCGCCGCCGATCGCCGAAGCGATCTTCGTGCCGCCGATGTCCAGTGCGACAACGGCAGTTGCTGCACTACTCGTCATCTCAGTGTCGGTCGAGCACGATCGAGCGGGCGAGGAAGCGGGGGTGATCGGGATCGATACCCCGCCTCGTCGCGAGTTGCTGAACGGCGCGGTGGACCCGGACAAGGCTGGCGAGCGGGTCGCTCCCACTACGCACGACGCGTGCGCCGGTGATCGCTATCTCATCGTCGATACTTGGTTCGGCGTCGTCGAGGATCCACACGATCGATCTATCGCTAGCGACGGAGATCGGACCGTGGCGGTACTCCATCGTGGGATAGGACTCTGTCCAGGCGCCTAGCACCTCGCGCAACTTGAGCGCAGCTTCGTTTGCCAGCGCGGCTGCGACACCCCGGCCGAGGAAGACGAAGTGGTCGGCGGCGCCGACCTCTTCGGGCGGTTCGCGGAGGAATACCTCGGCCCTGGTCGCAGAGGCTCCGACGTCCCACCCGAAGCTGGCGAGCAGAAGTGAGAGAGTGCTCGTCGCGAAGCGCGTCTGCACGATCGACTCTTCGTCAGCGAACGAGAGCACAATCCGCTCGTCGACAAGGCGGGCAAGAGGACTGTCGTCTGCCGCAGTGATCGCCAGGGTTCGCGTGTTCGGAACAAGCGTCGCCGTCACGTCGAGAACCTCAGTGGTCGTTCCCGATCGAGAGATTATGACGACGGCGTCATAGCTGCGGCCGGGGGGCATCTCCGAGGCCGGGAACGCGTCGCTCTCGCCGAGCCTCTGCTCGTTCCTGTATGCGGCGGCCGCTTGGGCGACGTAGAGCGAAGTACCGCAACCGACAAAGGCGACCCGGGCGCCTGGCGTGAACAGCCTCTCAGTGGACGCGAGCTCAGCGGCGCGCCGCCACATGTCCGGTTGCGTCATGAACTCATGCTCGAAGTTGCTCATGATGAGCGATCCTTCCCGGTAACTGAAACGGACCTGAGCTACCCTACGTAACTCTCGACTACAGCGCAAGGAGCCAATTTTGCTCCTATTTGCTCTTACAGCCCCAGTTAGGTTGAGACCACATGGCCGAGGAACGTCGTCCTGCACCGCGTGTGGGGGTTAGCTTTCGCTCGAGCAACGATGCTGAAGCGGAGCCTTCCTGATCAATACTGCTCACAATGAGCAAGTTTGCTGCTGAGGCGTGAAGCGGCAAGCTCTCGCCGACGTGTGCCGAACTCGATCCGCTCCTAGGAGCAGCCGTTCTCGACGTGCCCGGGTTAGACGAAAACACGATCGCCCAAGCCAGGACGTCCGCCACGATCACTCTTTGAATGGCGTTCATTCGCTGCCCGAGCGAGCGGACACCGGAATTAGCGCCTGAAAAGCCAGAATGTTGTGGTAATGACAACGGCGGAGGGAGAGGGATTCGAACCCCCGGGGCTTGTGACCCAACGGTTTTCAAGACCGTCGCATTCGTCCGCTCTGCCATCCCTCCAAACTGGGGCTCTCCTATCTGGTGCTAACCCCATCCCAAAATCCATCCCAGAGATGCTGATGGCGTCCGGGCGTGCCCAGGATACGCGAGCGCGCCCCAGGCGTTTGGGAGGTCACTGCCGCCGCCGGCCGTGACCCTCGCACCGGCCGCTACGGCCAGATCAGCAGGACGCTTCGGGCTCGAAACGGGCGGCGAACCGAGCGGTCGCCGAGTTCAGCGCCGAATAGGGCTTGATCGCTTCACCACGGGCTAGCCGTCGGCAGCGTCGTCCTGTTGTCTCCCAGCGGTTCGAAATCGGAACTTGTGTCGGTGACCTCGGGCGGTTGACGGGGGCAGAGGGAAACCTGGATGTCGCACCCGGACCGGAGCTGCGCTGTCCCGGCATACCTGCTCCCCCCGTCACTCGTTCGGTCGGACGCCAAACTAAATCAAGCATCTTTGTACCCGCTGGTGATCAGCGTCAATGACGGCCAGCCCAGAACACGTGCTCGGGAAGACCCCAAGTCGTCGTCCCCGAGCTGCTTGGGATGCTTCCGAACGGAGCGTGCGCACAGAACATTGATCGGTCCCCATAGGTCGCTGACACCGATCAGACAGGCTACGGGCGCGGTTGGCCGATCAGCGCCGATCGACTGTGAGGATTCGGCGCTTGCTGCCCGCCCTTGGCCCGAGCGTCATTGTGTGCGCGCCACCGAGCTCCTACGTAACGGTGTTGTGCTTCGCGCAGGGTGGTCTTGGCAGGTCTCAATCCGACTGGAAGTCGGGTCAACTGGAGATTCAATCTTCGACCCGGCGTTCGGGGGCACGACGGTCGATCGCGCGGCAGCGGTACGTGTCGGATGGATAGGTCCTTGAAACCATAGGTTGTCGCCAGGTTTCCCCGATACCCGCTGAGTAGAACCTCACGTCGGGGTGCTACCACGTGCTTCTTCGACCTGCTGGCCTTCTTGGGCGCTGGCACCGGATGGACAACACTGGGTCTGGGAGGTCGGCTTGGGCGCTGTCTGGTTGGTGTTGCGTGCGGAGTTCCGCCGCCGATGGCAATCGTGGCTGATCCTCGCCGCCCTAATTGCCGTGGTCGGGGGCTTGGTGCTGGGCGCCGCCACTGCCGGACGCAGGACGGCCACCGCCTTTCCCCGCTTCGTAGCCGCCCACGGCTATGACTTCATGGTCTTCAACCTGACGCCGGTTCGCGGACTGGCCATGATGGCCGACGTCTCTTCGGTCACAACGTCTGAGGACCCTTTCAACGGCGACCTGATCTGCGCCTGCGGCTCCGGTATCAATAACGCCAACGTCTCATTCGTCGGCCTGTCGCCCGCCGGCCTGGACCGGGTGACGAAGCTGGTCGCCGGTCGGCTGCCTGACCAGTCCTCCCCGGACCAGGTTCTGGCCTCGGTCAACCTCGAACAGGATTTCGGGGTGCACATCGGAACGGTCGTCCGCACGCAGTTCTTTGCACCAAGGCAGGAGAGGGCAGCCCTGGCCGGAGCGAACGTGAAACCGACGGGGCCGACGGTTGCCTTCCACGTAGTGGGGATCGAGACGGCCGAAGACGAGTTCCCCGAGGGTCAAAACCCCACCTACGACTTCTACACAACGTACACGTTCACCCGCACCGCGGGACAACGGGTAGCGTTCGCCGAGCAGTACTTTGTGCGACTGCGCCACGGCGCTGCCGATCTCCCCCGGTTCTATGCCGAGATCGACACAAAGCACTTCTTCTACGTGGAGAATCAGGACACCATCGCCACGGCAGTGGCGACGTCGATCCACCCCCAGGCCGTGGGGTGGTGGGTGTTAGCGGTTTTGGCCGGGCTGGCCGCCTTGGCTGTGGTGGGTCAGGCGCTCGGTCGCCAGAGTGCCGTTGAGAGCGAGGAGTACCCCACCCTGGCCGCCTTGGGCCTGCCAAGGCGCCGGCTGGTGGCACTCGGCACGGCCCGCAACCTCCTGGTCGGGCTCACCGGTGCCGCCGGTGCCGTCGTCGTCGCCTTCGCCCTGTCTCCGCTCACCCCCGTCGGCGAGGCGCGGCTGGCCGAGCCTTCCACCGGCCTCGCCTTCGACCCCCTGATCCTCCTGCCGGGGGCGCTCGTCATCGTCGTCGTGGTGCTGGTCCTGGGTCTTTGGCCGTCGGTGCGAGCCTCGCGGGTACGCACTGGCGACGACCGGGCTCTCGACGCGCGTCCGTCGGCGATCGTGGCCCAGGTGGCAGCCATCGGTGCTCCAGCGAGTGCGGTGATCGGGGTCCGCCACGCGCTTGAGCGCGGTCGCGGTGCCGCATCGGTACCGGTGAGCACAGCGCTGTTCGGCACCGCCTTGGCCGTCCTGGCCCTGTGCACCACGGCCGTCTTCGGGGCCAGCTTGTCGCACCTCACGGCCACCCCCGCGCTCTACGGCCAGGACTACCAGCTGCTGTTCGCCAACAACGCCTCCGACGGAGGGAACCCCGCAGCCGAACTGACCGCCCTGGAGCGCAACCCTGCCATTGCCGGGATCATGACTGGCACACGAGAAGAGGTCGCGGTCGACGGCGTCAGCGTCTTCGCGGTGCTTGGAACAGCTGTCCGTGGGCCACTACTCTTGTCAACGGTCGACGGTCGCCTACCGGCCGGTGACGGCGAAGTCGCCCTCGGCACGACGACCATGCACCAGGTCGGTACTCGCGTCGGCTCGGTCGTCCAGGTAACCGTGCAAGTGCCGACCGGCGGCACACGCACGGCACCGTTTACGGTCGTCGGGTCGGTGTCATTCCCCGGCCAGTTCGGCCTCGGGGGACTGGGCACGGGGGCGGCGTTCACGTTCTCCGGACTGCTCGACGCGGCCTGCCCACCCGGCCCGACGTGTGCCACGTGCGTGAGCACGTTCCGTGCGAATGTACAGGGCCACGCCGTTTTTGCCAGCGCGATCCCCGGTCCGAAGGGGAGGGCCGCCGTCGCCCACTTCCTCAAACTCTTTCCGGACGTCGCCGGACAGCCAACGACCCCCATCTCGTTGGTCAACTTCGGGCAAGCGGTGAACTTCCCGCTGATCCTGGGACTCATGCTGGCGCTGTTCGGCATGGCCACGCTCCTCCACCTCCTAGTCGTGAGCGTGGCCCGTCGTCGGAACGAGATCGGCCTCTTGAAGGCGCTCGGGTTCGTGAGTGGCCAGGTCAGGGCCGCAGTGTGCTGGCAGGCGACGACGGTTGCCTTGGTCGGGATCGTCGTCGGCCTCCCGCTGGGGGTGGCCGCGGGCCAGCTGGTATGGCGTGCCTTTGCGACCAACCTGGGCGCGGTGCCCGTGGCCACCGTGCCGGTGTCGCTGATCGCGGTGCTGGGTGCGGCCATCCTCGTGTTAGCCAACCTCTTGGCCATCGCGCCGGCACTGGCGGCGGCGCGATCAACGACCGCCGGGCAGCTGCTGCGAACCCAGTAAACGGCTCAATCGGGGCCGCTCACCCTCGCAGGCTTCCTGCTCCAATCGTCTCGGATTCCAGTGACCGGTACGTCACGGGCCCTCGCTTCGCCCGGTCCCTAATGGACGCCCTGCGGGCCGCCCTTGACTGACCTCCCCCGTCCTCGAGAACTCAGGGGCGCGCTGATGGGAGCTCGCCGGGGGTCTTGCCCTTCGGTTGCTCAGCTCCTCCGAACTCGTTACTGGAACCACCAAGGAGTTCGATATGGCCACAGAAAGGCTACACAGGTCCTGATCTGCGGATACTGCCACGAGCGCACGCCGGCGACAACGACCCACAAACTCAGGATCACAGGAACCGACTGGGACTAACGAGCCGGACAAAACCGGCATCTTGTCTGTCAGGTCGTCCTCAGGTTACGTGAGTACGTTCCGGGTGTTCGGGGGGATCCCCGTGATCACCGACGGGAGCTCTCGCTCGGCCGCGGCGCTCAGGCAAGCAAGCCTGCTCGAGGCTCAAAGCGTGCGCCCGTAGCCGATCGTCGACTAGTCCGGCCGTACGCGTGACCGAAGGGTTCTCAGCCAGGCGTCCGCTTCTGCCCGCGCAGCTGCTACCTGCTCGCGTCGCTCGGGCCCACGCTCCCCGAACGCAGGGTAGGAGCCCAGGAGCTTCACCGAGGCGAGCTCGCTGTGCAGTTGCTTCAAGCAATCGCCGAGGACTTCATCGCTCAGGTGACCTTCGAGCTCAATGACAAAGCAGTAGTCACCGAGACCGAGCTTTGTCGGCCGCGACTCGATCTTGGTGAGGTTCAGGTTCCGGGCGGCGAACTGCCCGAGGATTTGATGCAGGTTGCCAGGACGGTCGGCCTGCTGAAAGCAGACCAGGCTCGTGCGGTCGTGGCCGGTGGGCGGCGACAACATCCCGCGCGCCACAAGCACGAAACGGGTCTGGTTGCCCGGATGGTCCTCCACCCGCTGCGCAACGGTCTCGAGGCTGTAGAGGCGCCCGGCTATCGCGGGGGCGATCGCGCCAGTCCCGTCCGGCTCGGCCTCGCCGACAAGCCGGGCCGCCTCCGCTGTCGAAGTCGCGTGCAGCAACTCCGCGCCGTTCAGACGCTCGTGCAGGAACCGACGACATTGGGCAAGAGCAACCGGGATCGAGACGACGCGACGGATGCCGGCAAGATCGGTGCCCGCAGGAGCAAGAAGATCAAGATGGATGTCGAGCACGTGCTCCAGCTGAATGAACAGCTCCGCGTCGAAAACAAGGTGATCAAGGGTCGCACTGACCGTGCCATCGATCGAGTTCTCGATCGGGACAAAAGCCGCGTCGACCTCGCGCCGGTTCGCGGCGTCGAGCGCATCGGCAATCGTCGACATCGCGACCAGCTCGGCTTCGACCAGGAACGGGATCGACAGGAGGGCCTCTTGGCTGAAAGTGCCCTCAGGACCCAGATATGCGATCCGCTTCCAAGCCTGCACCGGTTTGTACATGAGGGCAGGATAGTAATACCCATGGACGAGCTCGCAATCCGAAGACTGATCGACGACCTGCGATCGGGCGCGTGCTCGCCGGATGACGCCGTGAGGAGGCTGAGGAGACTGCCCTTCACGGAACTGGGTTTTGCGAAGGTCGATCATCACCGAGCCTTCCGCCAGGGGCTGCCTGAGGCCGTATACGGACCAGGCAAGACGCCGGCGCAGTGTGCGGCGATCGTCGCCGAACTGCTCGCGGCCGGTGGCGGCGGCCCCGTTCTTCTGACTCGGGCTGACCAGGCGCAGGTGGCTGAGTCACTCGAAGCTTCGCCGGGCGGCCTCCAAACGCCCCTGGAGCCAGATGCGGGCCGTCTCTCCACGGTCGTTTGGCGACAGCAAGCGGACCGACCAGGGAGCGTGCTCGTCTGCACGGCCGGGACAGGCGATCTGCCGGTGGCCGAGGAGTGCACCGCAGTCCTTCGTGCTTTCGGCTTCCACCCGGCAATCCTCTGCGACTGTGGGGTGGCGGGTGTGCATCGCCTGTTCGCGTCGATCGAAGACGTCACCAACGCGGATGCCGTCATCGTGGTGGCCGGAATGGAAGGGGCTTTGCCGAGTCTTGTAGCCGGCCTCACGCCGGCGCCCGTGATCGCTGTGCCAACGAGCGTCGGTTACGGGGCTTCTCTGGAGGGTGTGACCGCATTGCTAGCCATGCACGCCTCGTGCGCGGCCGGGATTACGGTCGTGGGGATCGACAACGGTTTCGGTGCGGCATGTGCGGTGGCGAGGTTGCTCCGATGACCGGCAAAGACGACAAACGCGACGGAGAGGTAAGCCAGAGCGGAACGGCAACCGGAACGGTGAGCAGGGCTGGCGGCCGCGTCGCCTGGTTTCACTGCTTCTCGGGCATTGCGGGGGACATGGCACTCGGCAGCCTCGTCGATGCCGGAGCCGATCCCGAGGAGCTCGTCCACATGCTCGACCGCCTTCCAATTGACGGATGGTCACTCGGATTCGAGCCCGTGCTGCGCAACGGCATCGCTGCCACGCGAGCGGTCGTCAAGATTCGCGAAGACGCTGTCGTCAGGACGTTCCCACACGTGATGGGCATCCTCGAAGAGGCCCGGATGCCCGAACGGGTACGGGAGCGAGCCGTTGCAGCGTTCTCCCTCCTCGCGGCTGTCGAGGGACGCCTGCACCGACGCCCACCCTCACAGGTGCACTTCCACGAGATCGGTGGGCACGACACAATCGTGGACATCGTCGGGACTGCATCGGCCCTCGAGTTGCTCGGGGTGAGCACGGTTTCGGCGAGCCCGGTTGCCACCGGGCTCGGGATGGTCCGAAGCGCCCATGGCCTGCTGCCCAACCCCGCTCCGGCCGTCGTCGCGCTGCTTGAAGGAATCCCCACCGAGGGCCGCGACGTCAGCGTCGAGCTGACGACTCCGACGGGTGCGGCCATGCTGGCCGCTTGGGGCTCGACGTTCGGACCGATGCCGGCGATGACGATTGAGGCGACCGGGTTCGGGGCCGGGTCGCGAGAGCTGGACGACCTCCCGAACTGTACCCAGGTCGTGATCGGCCTCCCGGCGGAGTCAGTCCGAACCTCATCGTTCGGCGAGGGTCAGCAACTCATCCAGCTCGAGACAAATCTCGATGACGTGACCGGCGAGACCCTCGCCCACGCCGTCGCCGCGCTGCTCGATGACGGCGCGCTCGATGCGTGGGTCACGCCGGTGCTGATGAAAAAGGGCAGACCGGGCCATGTCCTGAACGTCCTTTGCGACCCTGTCCTCGTTGGTGATCTCCGCCATCGGCTAGCGGCCGAAACGGGCAGCCTCGGAGTGCGCGCGCACGCAGTCGAACGTTGGGCCGCGCCGCGCGAGCTGGTCGAAGTCGAGGTCGATGGCTATCGCGTGCGGGTGAAGGTCAGCCCCGGCCGAGTCAAAGTCGAGCATGCCGACGCCGCTCGTGTCGCCGTGCAGACGGGTCGGCCGCTGCGCGAAGTTGCCGACCGCGCCGAGGCCGCTTGGCGTCAGCAGGCCGACGTGCCTGGGCTCCCACCACGTCGTGACCTCGGGCCAGGGGGACCGATCACCCCGATGCGACCTTGATCTTCACCTCATCGGTCTGACCTACGCCTCTTGGCGGGCTCGTGACCGGCCCTGCCGGGAGGCTGCCAGTGCCGATCGACGCCCAGAGCTCGTAGGCGTCGCCCGCGACGACGGCGAGCGGTGGCAAGGTCACTTCGACCGACGCCCCTGATGCCAGGCGACCGACGCGCACAGCCGTCGAGCGAGTCGGTGCCCTAGGTATCGGATACCGCCCGGCCGATGGCTGGGGAACGACCGACGCTGCGGCCCAGATGCGCGAGATCTGAACGTTGCCTGCGTTCGCGACCACTAGTACGACCGAGATCTGACGGGTCGGCGGGAGGACCGAGGTCGAGCTCAGCGGCGGGAGCTGCGAGGTCGTCGACGTCGATGATGTCGATGTCGTGGTAGACGTGGACGTCGTGGTCGAGGAAGTCGCCGTGCCCGGAATCGAGGTCGGAGTCGAGGTGGAGGTCGTCGCCGCGAAGGTGGAGGTCGTTGTCGGTAGCCCTGTGATCCGCACGACCGGAGGCTGCACGGTGACCGCGACGATCGATAGGTCCTCGCGGGCCTGCAGCTTCGGCGCGCTGGACAGCCGCGCGACCCAAGTCGTCACTGACGCTTTGTTCCATGACTCCGGGTGGGTCACCCATCTCGAGGCCGGGAGACGGCTTCGACCACTGAAGCCCGGCAACGAGGACACGAAGCTGCGGTAGTCCCGATCGCTGGTTGCGAGTTCCCTCCCCGCTTGGGTGATAAGGGTCTCAGCCCTGGCGCGAGCCTGCTCAGCCGAAATCGGGAGGTCCGAGCCGCCAGATCCGGCGCCGGGCGAACTGCTCGAGCCCGGAGCAAAGGCCGAAGGCCCGATCGCCAGCGCGATGGCCTCGAGGAGCGTTCTTGCAGCCCCGGCCCGGATCGCGAGCGTGGCCTGGAGCAACTGCTGTGACCGAGGAGTTGGCGCCGGAACGTCCAGTGCTCCCAATTGGGCCAGATTCTCCGAGGTTCCGGTGACGAGGCCGCTCAGGTCTCGTTCCAGGCCCGTCCGGTCAAGCGAAGCAGTGCTGTTGCGAACCAGATGCATCGTCGAAGCAAGTGTCGTCGATTCATCGATAACGGGAATGACCTCGGCGACGTAGGTCTGAGCCGCAACACGGCTCGCAAGGCTCCCGGAATTCACCACGTCGGCCGCAACCTCGGCGACGACGATCGCGAACACAACCACGGCGGCGATCACGAACACGACGCGTCTGGTCGGTCGGCGCGCGGACGGGAAGCTCCCACGTCGCCAGCCTGCAGTCATCGCCGAAGAAGCTAGCCCTTGTACCGGCCGTAATCCCGAACCTTCAGCCGACGGCGCTCGACCGGAAGTCTGCCCGCGTCGACGGTGGTGCTGTCGCAAACCTAGGACCGGCGGTGGACCTCACCGCCGGACGGGATCAGTCGCCTGCCGCGCCTCTGGCGACGCTCACTTCGCTCTTGGTCGACCGCCAGTTGACCGTTGGCCGGATGGCATCGAACTCCACACGGTCCTTGTGCCGCTTGGCGGTCTCTATGAGCACCTCGATCGTGGCGTCTTCGAGCAAGTGGGGCTTGAGGCCGAGCGCCGGCAACTGGGTCGCCACGGCGTTGTAGTAGTGCTCTTCCTTCTCCACGCGAGGGTCGGGAACCTTGTCTATCGTGACCTCGCCTCCGGCAAGTTTTGCAGTCCACTCTGCAAGCTCGATCACCGAGAAGGACTCCGTGAACTGGTTGAATACTCTGTACTCGCCTGCTTCTGGCGGATTGGCACAGGCCAATTCGACACAAGCGAGCGTGTCGCGGATATCCAGCATGCCGCGCGTTTGGCCACCCTTGCCGTAGACGGTGAGCGGGTAACGAACCGCCGCTTGAACTGCAAAGCGGTTCAGGACGGTCCCGAACACCCCGTCGTAGTCGAAGCGAGTCAGCAGGTCACGGTGAAGCGTCGTTTCGGGAGTCT
Organism: uncultured Acidimicrobiaceae bacterium; assembly: GCA_963807575.1. Taxonomy (GTDB): domain Bacteria; phylum Actinomycetota; class Acidimicrobiia; order Acidimicrobiales; family Bog-793; genus Fen-455. Next base: position 289,285 of record CAWECD010000008.1, on the reverse strand, counting down.
CCTGGCCGTACACGATCCCCTGGTTGAGATCTGTCGAACGGAGGCCCCAGATGCGGCAAGCAAAGTGAATGTTGTGGCTGTCGTGGACTTTCGACAAGTGGTAGAAGGAGCCGGGCTGCTTCGGGTAGGGAAGCAAGTCGGTACGGCCCTTGTGGGTGATCTCGATGAAGCCCTCTTCGATGTCGATGTTCGGCGTCCCGTACTCGCCCATCGTGCCGAGCTTGACGAGATGGATCGAGGGATCGATATCGGCGATTGCATAGAGCAGGTTCAAGGTGCCGACGACGTTGTTCACCTGGGTGTAGACGGCGTGCTTGCGGTCGATCATCGAGTAGGGAGCGGATCGCTGCTCGGCGAAGTGGACGATCGCCTCGGGGGCGAATTCACGGATGGTCTCCTCGACGAACACGTCGTCGGTGAGGTCTCCGATGAAAGGCTGCACCGTGTGGCCCGAGACTTCCTTCCAGGTCGTGACCCTCCTCTGCAGTTGCCGGATGGGCACGAGGCTGTCGACGCCCATCTCGGCGTCGTACAGGCGCCGAGCGAAGTTGTCCACAACACCGACGTCGTGGCTTCGCGTGGATAGGTGTAGTGCGGTCGGCCAACCAAGGTAACCGTCGCCACCGAGTACGAGGATCCTCATCGGTCTTTCTTCTCCTTGTAGATCGCGGGTCGCTACGCTGCCCAGTCGGCGTAGTGGCTTGGGGACTTCTCGCATTCGCCCGCGGCACATGACAAACCTGAAAAAACCCAAGCCAAACTCTTGAGATACCGGGACACGGCCCCCTAAGGAAGCCCGGGCGAGAGTTTACCGGAGCCAACCACCGCAATGCGAGTTTCGTGGATACCCTAGGGCTCTTGGGCGTCTCGCCACCGGGGCGGGCGTTCAGGTCGGTCCTCGGGAGCCTTCGCAGTGGACAGACGTTGGTACCTAGATGTCAACCGCTTCGCCGCGGAACGGAGTGGGCGCATGCCGTGATCGCGTTCTTCGCACGCCCATCAGCACTCGTGATCCTCGCTGTCCTGCTCCTCGTCGCGCTGGCCCGCGCTCGGGTGGCCGGCTTCGGCGGAACCGATCTTGACAAGATCGCGTGCCTTGTGTGGGCGGCCGTCGGCGCCGGGATGGCCTACGCGGTGTCACTGCCGGTCGTGCATCTGGTCGGACGAGCCCGACCCTTCGCGGTAATGCCACAGGCGATAGTGCTTGTCACAAGACCAACCGGGTTCAGTTTCCCAAACGAGCACGCGGTGATCGCGAGCGCCTTTGCGGTCGGGCTCTGGTTGAGCCGAGCCCGGCTGATGGCTGCGGCCGCGACTCTGATCGCCGTCGTCATCGCCTTGGCGGTCGTCTACGCCGGTACGTCGTACCCCGGAGACGCAGCCGGCGGCCTCCTGCTCGGGACTCTCGTAAGCCTTGTGGTCTATCCCTTCGTGATCGGGTCGCTGCAAACTCTGGTGCATGTGATTGCGCGATCGCCCCTGAAGGTCCTCATCGGCGTCGGCCACAACAGAGGGCCGGTAGGTCCAGGACCTGCTGCGCGCCCCGAGCAGGTGGGCGAAAGCGGTACTGTCCGCATCCTGCCGCGGGACGAAGCCCGCAGCGTCCGTATCCCGCCGCCAGACCAGACGCGAACCGTTCGGATCCTGCGACCTGACGAGGCCAGCGCTGTCCGCCTCCTGCCGACTGAGGAGCACAGCGCCGTTCGGCTCTTGCCGCCCGACCAAACCGGTACCGGATCCGGTGCCGGCACGGCACAGAACTCAACTTAGGCTGGTCATCGACGCCTCTCGGCGCGAAGCTCGCGACAAGGCCGGTGTGGCGCAGAGGAAGCGCAGGCGACTTGTAATCGTCAGGTCGTGGGTTCGAGTCCCACCACCGGCTCGCTCGCAGACCTCAGCGGTAATTACGAGGGATCCTGAAGATCCCGCTCCGGGAACGGCCGTCTCGACCCTCACCCGGTGATTCCGGCTGCGGTTCCTCCGCAAAGCCGTCGCCCGTAGCTAGGACGCCGGCCATCACGGAAACGAACTGGAGGTCTTCGTCGAGGGGCAGCGGGTCCACTCGGGGGATGGCATCGCCAGGGCGTTCTTCGGCACGGACAGTCGAGTACCCGCCCTCTGCGGAACGCAGGACGACGTTGGCGCGCTTGCGCTTCCCCGCCGTCGGAACGCTCTGCATCTCCTTGCATATGCGGTACGTGACCGGGAACACGATCAAAGGCACCGCGATCGCCAGGAAGCGGAAGGACGTCAGTACGACATTCAGCGAGATCGACAGGTAGTTCGCCAGGACGTCGGTGGCGCTCGCCCCGAACAGCACGAAGTAGAAGGAGAACACGGCAGCACCGAACGCGGTGCGTTTCGGTCGGTCCCTCGGACGATCCAGGATCTGGTGCTCTGCGTGATCATGGGTCAGCCTCGCCTCGATGAACGGCCACATCTGCAAGACACCGAACGTGATCCCCGGGAGCAAGATCGCAGGAAAGAACACGTTGGGGATCATGTGGCCGAAGCCCACGATCTCCCAGCTCGGCATGATACGAAGCGCACCGTCGAGCCAGCCCATGTACCAGTCCGGTTGCACGGCGTAGCTCACCTTGTACGGCACGTACGGGCCGTAGAGCCAAACGGGGTTGATCTGGAAGAACGCGCTGAGGATGCCCGTGACCGCGACCGTCAGGAACATGAAACCGGTCGTTTTCGCAACGAAGGTCGGCCACAATGGCGCCCCGACAACGTTGCGGGGAGTGTTGCCACGTCCGGGGAACTGCGTGTGTTTCTGGCGGACGAGCATTCCGAGGTGCGCTCCGAGGAGCGCGACGATCACCGCGGGCAGGATCAGCACGTGGAGGATGAAGAACCTCGGGATGATCGTGTTGCCTGGGAAGTTGCCGCCGAAGAGGAAGAAGGCCGCGTAGCTGCCGATGAGCGGGATCGACTCGACGATCGAGAAAGAGATCCGGATGCCCGTTCCCGAAACGAGGTCGTCGGGAAGCGAATAGCCGAGGAAGCCGTTGAAGATCGCGAGAATGAGAAGAGTCGAGCCCACGATCCAATTGAGCTCTCGCGGCTTGCGGAATGCCCCGGTGAAGAAGATGCGGAGCATGTGCACGACGATCGACCCTACGAAGATGTTCGCCGCCCAGTGGTGCATTTGGCGCATGAGCAGGCCGCCGCGCACGGCAAAGCTCAAGTTCAGCGTCGATGCGAAGGCCTCGGAGACCGGCTGTCCACGAAGCGGCACGTATGAGCCCTCGTAGATGACGTCCTTGCTCGACGGGATGAAGTAGAGGGTGAGGAAGACTCCGGTTCCGAGAAGCACGACGAACGAGTAGAGGGCGATTTCGCCTATCAGGAACGACCAGTGGTCCGGGAAGATCTTGTTGAGCATCTTGCGGCCCGAACCCGAGATCCCGAGCCTCTCGTCGAACCAGTTGAAAAGGGCGTCAATCATTGCCCCGCTCCCAATATCCCGGTCCAACAGGCTCGTCGTAGCCGTCCTGGGCACGGAAGTAGCCCTCGTCGTCGATGTAGAGCGGGAGCTGTGGCAGCGGTCGCGGCGCCGGACCGAAGATGGGAATGGCAGCATCGGTGACGTTGAACAGGGACTGGTGACAGGGGCACAGCATCTGCTTGGTGAGCTCCTCGTATAGGCCCACAGGGCAGCCGGCGTGCGTGCAGACCTTGGAGAAGGCGATGTAGCCCTGTGGCGCCCAAGTCGCCCGCTGCTTGGCGAACTGCGGCGGAGGCGTCAGGTAGCCGCTGGCAGGCGGGGGGTCGACCCGGATCAGCATGGTCTGCGAGTATGGGCCTCCGATGTCGGTCTCCGGGAACACCGTGGTGAAGCCCCCGACCTCGAGGTCGCCTGTCTTGATCTTGCGACCAGTGATGTCGACGAGGTAGGAGCCACGCCGCCACGCGGTCTGGCGAAGGGTCTTGCCCGGGAGCGGGCCGAGCGACCGTATGAAAGGGAACGCAAGCACGACACCGAGAATCCCCGAGGCGAGGCCGAGGGTCTTGACAAGAAAGCCCCGGCGTTCGACTGCCACCTTCCCGCGACTCGCGAAGTCCTGGACGAACACCTCGCGCTGAGCGCTGGTCGGCACGAGGCTGTGCCGCGACTCCGAGAATGGGCCCCTTGGCATCAGATACTTGCCCCACACCACCATTCCGTATCCGAGGCCCGCGAAACCCACGGAAAATGTGACCGCGAGCCAGAAGTTGGAGTAGTTCTGCCAGTAGGCCGCGCCGAAGCCGGCAAAGCCCGCGGCTGCCAAGAGGAATCCCGAGCTGGCGACGATCTCTGCCCGACGCGGGTTCTTCGCGGCTATCTGGAACTGCGGCGCGTCGGCGCGCACCGAGGTGACGGGGATCCTTACCCGGCGAGTCGGGTCGTCTTGTCCCGAGGACCCGGCGGTGGAGTCAGGTTCGTCAGGCATGCACGAGCTCGCGATGATCGTCGCCGCCAGGGCCGTCTTCGGGACCATCTGGGCTCTCAGGACCGCCACGGCCGCCATGGTCGTCTTGTCCCCCGTCCTCTTCGGTCTCCGTGCGATCGCCAACCCAGAGAGCCGCCAGGAGGCAGGCGCCCACGCCGACGAACAGTCCGACAAAGCCTTCCGCCACCGGGCCCACACCTCCGAGAGAGAGCCCACCGGGGCTGACGGGACGTTGGATGTTCTTCACGACATAACCGACGATGTCGAGGACCTGTGCAGGCGAGAGCGTCCCGGGCCCGAAGCGCGGCATGTTGCCGGGACCGGTCCTGATCGCTTCCCAGACCATCGTCTTGGTCACGCCGTGGAGAGGGGGCGCCTGGATCCCGCCCGCAAGCGCGTCGCCGGCACCTGTGATGGTGTGGCAGGGCGCGCAGTTGAGCGCGAACAAGCTGAAGCCTTCGGCAACATTCGCATGCGAAATGTCAAGGCCGAAGGGGATTCCAGGATTGCCGAATGACGGCGTCAGCGAGGTCACGTATCGCACGATGTCGAGGACACCGGCGCGGTCGAACTTCGCCGGCTTCCGTTCTGGCTCCGCCGTCGGCTCGGCGAGCGGCATCCACCCACTGGAAAGCCAAAGATCCACGGTCGCACCACCCACACCGAGAAGTGGTGGCGCCCGGTTGCCGCCCGAGGCGTCGATCCCGTGGCAGCTGGAGCAGTTCTGCACGAAAAGGGTGCGCCCGGCAGCCAGCTGGCTCACGGCTGTCGGGCTGTCCTGACTCGTAAGGCTGGCGGCGTTGACGCCGGTCGAGCTCAAACCACCGGAGACCTCGGCACGCCCTCCACCGAGCAGGAACACGCCGACGAAACTCGCCGACACGAGAAGTGCGAAGCTCAAAAGGATGCGCCGCCAAAGGGCGTGGGAAGGGGTCACGAGAGCAAGAAGAGGGCGCTGAACAGCCCGATCCAGACGAAATCGACAAAATGCCAGTAGTAGCTGACGGCCTGGAACACGGCGGTCTCACCGGGGTCGCCCCCCTTGATCGAGCCGGCAAGCCGCCCGAGGAGAGCGATCATGGCCACGAGCCCGAGAAGGACGTGAAGCCCGTGAAGGCCACTCATTATGTAGAAGAGCGAGCCATAGGCGTTGGTGCGCGGCCGGAAGGGAAGGGTCTTCCACTCGTAGGCTTGGTTCGCGAGGAAAGCTGCCCCAAGGACGAAGCTCGTGATGATCCAGTTGCGGGCCTTCCTGTACTCCCCACGCTCTTGGGCCCACACTCCGAGCTGGAAGGTCGGGCTGGACGCCAGAAGTACAACCGTGAAGATCAGCGCCTGGATCGTGTCGAGATGCGTTCCCGGAGGAAACGTCCCCGGCGGAGGCCACAGCGGCATGTTGTGGGCGCGGATAGTGAAGAAGGCGGCGAACAGGCCGCTGAAGAACATGAATTCCGAGCCAAGCCAGACGACTACGCCAACGGCGAGCAACTGGGGCCCCCCCGGCTGCTGTCGGCTGTGCGGGCGCGGCAGTACTACTGCTTCGCTCACGGCGTACTTCTTAGTCCAAAGACGCGTCCGAATCCAGCCGCTGGCGCGGCGAATCGGACTTGTCCGAAGGCCGGGATACTGTCGTGCCGTGCGACCGCTCGATTCGCCCTTCCTCCAGGCGTGTCGGTGCGTGCCCGTCGAGCGGACACCGGTGTGGTTCATGCGCCAGGCTGGGAGATCCCTCCCCGAATACCGCCACTTGCGTGGAGAAGGCGACATCCTCGACGCGATGGCCAAACCCGAACTTGCGGCCGAGCTGACACTCCAGCCGGTGCGCCGGTATGGCGTCGACGCCGCCATACTTTTCTCCGACATAGTCGTGCCGCTCGCTGCTATAGGCGTCGGAGTCGAGATCGTGGCAGGACGAGGGCCGATGATCGACAGGCCTTTTCGCAGCCGCGAGGACCTGAGGCGTCTTCGGCCTCTCGAGCCCGAGGTTGATCTCGCGCACGTGCTCGAGACCGTCCGAATCGTCGTTGGCGAGTTGGACGTCCCGTTGATCGGCTTTGCCGGTGCTCCGTTCACCCTCGCGAGCTACCTCGTCGAAGGTGGTCCCTCCCGGACGTTCGGCCGCACCAAGGCCCTGATGCACGGCGAACCCGAGCTCTGGCATCAGATCGTCGACCGTCTTGCTGACATCGCACTGGCGACACTGAGAGCCGAGGTTGAAGCCGGGGCCTCGGCGATCCAGCTCTTCGACAGCTGGGTCGGAGCGCTCTCTCCCGCGGACTACGCGACCTTCGCTCTGCCCGCCTCGCGTAAGGTGCTCGAGGGCTTGGGCGGTCTCGGCGTGCCAAGGATCCATTTCGGCGTCGGCACCGGTGAGCTCCTCGGGCTCATGTCCGAGGCAGGAGCCGACGTCGTAGGTGTCGACTGGCGTGTGCCGCTCTCCGTAGCCCGACGCCGCATCGGTGCCGGAAAAGCCGTCCAGGGCAACTTGGACCCGGCTGTCTGCCTTGCGCCGAGCGGCGTGGTGATCAAGGAGACAACCAAGGTCCTTCTGGACGCGGGCGGCAAGCCAGGCCACGTCTTCAACCTCGGGCATGGCGTGCTGCCCGAGACAGACCCCGGCGTGCTCACCCAGGTGGTCGAGACGGTCCACGACTGGCGACCGGGCGCGCCGTCGGGTGGGATGGCCCGCTGATGGCACCCGCTTCGAGACCAATCGGGGTCCTAGTAATGGCGTATGGAACCCCGTCCTCACCCGTGCAGATCGAGGCTTTCTACACCGAGATACGCCACGGCCGTCCACCAAGCGCCGAGCAGTTGGCCAATCTGATCGGGCGCTACGAAGCGATCGGCGGAACGTCGCCCCTTGCGCGGCACACCGCCGAGCAGGTGGCGGGGATCCAGCAGCAATTGGAACTCCGTTTTCCTGGCGGCTATCTGTGCGCCCTCGGCAACAAGCACTCCGACCCACGCATCGAGAACGCCATCGAGAACCTCGCCGGGCAAGGAGTGCGCGACCTCGTCGGTCTCGTCCTTGCGCCCCACTATTCGCGAGGCAGCATCGGGGAGTACGTGTCTCGCGCGAGCGAGCGGGCAACCGACCTCGGCATGTCCGCCGTGTTCGTCGAGCACTGGCACGATCACGCCGTGCTTGTCGAGCTTCTCGCCGAACGGGTGATCCACGCGCTCGAGTCGCTCGGCGACGCCGGTACCGACGCTCGGGCGAACGACGGGCTTCTCCTGTTGGTCACCGCGCACAGTCTCCCGGTCCGCGTCGTCGCCGACGGCGACCCGTACACCGACCAGCTCCGGCGCAGCGGTGAGCTTGTGTCGTCGGCCTCGGGCCTGGGGCGCTGGGACGTCGGCTGGCAAAGCGCCGGCCGGACAGCCGAACCCTGGCTGGGCCCGGACGTCCTCGACAGATTGCGGGCACTGCCGAGCGAGGGAGTGAGCGCCGTTGTGGTTTGCCCGGCGGGCTTCACCTCCGATCACCTCGAGATCCTCTACGACCTCGACATCGAGGCGAGCCGCGTCGCCGCCGAGACGGGTGTGGCTTTCGCACGGACGGCTTCGTTGAACGCCGATCCGAGGATGTGTGCCGGGCTGGCCGATCTTGTCATCGGTTGCGCGGAGGATCTCTAGCCGATGAGCCGTGTCGTTGCCGTCGTGGGTGGAGGGATCAGCGGGCTCGCCGCCGCCCGTGTTCTCGCCGGCGCTCGCCCTGTAAGCCTCGAGCTCCAGGACGGCTCGAGTCGCCAGGACCGCGGGCCCGATATCGAGACCGTCCTGTTGGAATCCGATGACCGCTTCGGCGGCAAGATCCTTTCCGGTAAGTTCCGGGGACGTTCGGTCGATTTCGGTCCCGACAACTTCCTGACCCGGAACACGAGTGCTGCGGAGCTCTGCGACCAGCTCGGGATCGGCGACGACCTCGTGGCACCAGCGACGAGCTCGGCATCGGTCGTGTCGCGGGGACGGCTTCGCCCACTGCCGACCGGGCTCGTCCTCGGCCTGCCCCCCGACCTCGTGGCTCTCGCCCGGTCGCGGATCGTGAGCAGCCGCGGCCTCGCCAGAGCGGCGGTCGACCTGCTGGCGCTCGGAGCACCCATCTCGGCCTCGAGCCTGGGCCTTTCGCCGGAGGAGACTGCGACCGGTCGCGCCGGTGAGAACGTCGCCGGCGCAGGCAACCCGGGCGGCCCCGAGTGGAGCGCCGCCTCGATCCTCGAGAGCCGGCTCGGCCGAGAGCTGGTCGAGCGCCTCGTCGATCCCTTGCTCGGCGGCATCAATGCCGGTGGCCTCGACCAGCTCTCGCTTGTCGTCGTTGCCCCCCAGGTGGCACGGGCTCTGGTCGGCCATCGCAGCGTGACTCGGGCGCTGAGGCTGCTGGCCCGGAGCACGCCAAGGCCGTCGGTGAACGCGAGCGCAAAGGCTAGGCCGTTCTTCCTCGGCATGCGGGGCGGACTCGGCCGCATGGTCGAAGCGCTCGTGGCGGACCTGCACGGCCGAGGCGTGCAACTCCAAACAAGCGCTGCGGTCACGGCCCTGCGGCGTGCCAAGGACCGCTACGAGATCAAGACGGCGAACGGGACGATCGTTGCGGACGGCATCGTGCTCGCGGCACCCGGCTATGTCGTCGCGCGGCTGCTCGTAGACAACGTTCCGGCGGCAGCCGCCGAACTCGGCTCGATCCCGCACTCGAGCGTCGCTCTCGTTGCGCTCGCCTGGCCTTCGGATGCGTTGCCCGGGCTTCCGCAGGGAAGCGGTTTCCTCGTGCCCCGCCGCGAGGGCGGGATAATCACCGGCTGCACCTTCTTGTCGGCCAAGTGGCCTCACGTCGCTGCCGCCGGAGAAGTCGTCGTCCGTGCCTCGACCGGGCGCTACGGCGATGAACGTTCCGCGTCGATGTCCGACGAGGGGCTCGTCGAAGCGGTGCTCGGCGAACTGCGAGAACTGATCGGTGCTTCGGTCCCACCGCTTGCCAGCCTCGTCCAGCGCTGGCCCCGGGCGTTCCCGCAGTACCTGCCTGGGCACCTGCGAAAGATCGAACGAGCGCGAGTCGCGCTCGGCGAGCTGCCTGCGCTCGAGCTCGCTGGCCCATCGTTGGGCGGGATCGGGATCCCGGCATGCTTGACAACTGGCGAGCGAGCTGCGTTGGAGGTTCGCGATCGCCTGAGCCAATGAAACGCGCGGCCAGGGTCGCACCAGGGCTTGCCCCACTCGGCGGGGGCGTTCTCGTGGCGTTCTCTCTTCCGCCGTTCGGCCTGTGGCCCCTGGCCTTTCTCGGAGTGGCATTTCTCGCTTGGGCCGTGAGGGACCGGTCCGTCGGCGGCCGGGCAGCAGCCGGCTTTCTCGCGGGCGTCGGGCAGTTCGTGATCGGCCTCGCCTGGGCCGACAAGTTCACGTTTCTCGGCTACGGCCTGCTCATCGTCCTCCATTCGGCGATGTTCGCCATCGCTTGCGTGTTCGTCCCACGTGGACCGGCCCGGGTGCCCGTCCTCGCGGCACTGCTGACGCTCGCGGAGTGGCTGCGTGAGCGTTGGCCGTTCGGCGGCGTGCCACCGGGTGGGATCGCTCTCGGGCAGGTGAGCGGCCCACTGGTCAGCACCGCACGCATCGGCGGCACGGTCCTCTTGGTGGGTGTGACCTACCTCGCCGGCGCCGCGCTCGGCGACCTCGCCGTCACTTGGCTCCGACGGCGCCGGTCACACAGCGGTGTCCGCGATCAGGGGCTGATCGGTTGCTGCCTGAGCTTGGCAGTCGTCGTCACGCTCGCCATTTGGGGCGCTTTCGCTGCTGATGGCGGATCACCGGTACGCACTTTGCGCGTGGCCATCGTGCAGGGTGGCGGCCGGCGAGGCCTGTCCGACCTGCAGGTCCCGGCGTCGGTCGTGTACGCCGCTGCGCTGCGAGCAACCATGATGATCCGGCCGCCGGTCGATCTCGTGCTCTGGCCCGAGGACGTCGTGGCGCTCGGTCAGCCGCTCAAAGGCTCGCCGGAAGCCGCTCAGCTCTCCGAGTTCGCCCGGGGTCTTCGCACCACGCTCGTCGCCGGAATCACCGAGCCCGTCGGCACCACCCGGTTTCGAAACGAGATCGTCGCCTACTCCCCGTCGGGTGCCCTGGTCGCCGTGTTCGAGAAGGTTCACCGGGTCCCCTTCGGTGAGTACGTCCCGTGGCGGTCGTTCTTCTCTCGCCTGGCGAACCTCGAGGCGATCCCCCGGGACGCCATCCCGGGCCACGGGAGCGGAATGATGGCGACACCAGTGGGACGCGTCGCCGTGCTCGTGTCCTACGAGGTGTTCTTCCCCGACCGCGGACGCTCGGGCGTGAGAGCCGGGGGGCAGCTCATCCTCGTACCGACCAACACCTCGTCCTATTCGAGCGAGCAGGCTCCCGCCCAGGAGATCGCGGCTTCTCGCCTGCAGGCGATCGAGGAGGGCCGCGACCTGTTGCAGGCTGCGCCGACCGGCTACTCGGCAGTCGTCGACAACCGGGGCGACGTGCTCCAACAGACACGTCTTTCGGTCTCGGCGGTGTTCCGCGGCACCGTTGCGCTTCGCGACGGGGCCACGCTGTACACACGGGTCGGCGACGTGCCGACGGTCTCATTGGCGCTGTTCGTTGTGTTGGCAGGCTGGGCGGTCGCCCTCGTGGAGCGCCGACGTGAGAGACGAGAAGGCCTCAACAGAGCTCATTAGTCCCCTCGCCCGAGCGATGAGGCGAGGCAACCTCGCCTCACGGCCAAGCAGGGATCGACTCAGAGAACGTCAGCGACCGGGTCGACGGTCTCGCCGGCCGCCAGTGTGGAATGCCCGTGCTCGAGCGAGCCGGAATGGCTTGAGGCCGGGACCGAGATCTCAAGATTCAAGTCACCAGACTTCTCTTGTGCATGAACCTGGGTCCTGGCTCCGAAGAGGTAGCGGTTGAAGATGAAGTACCGGGCCGACCAGATACACGCGTAGGTGAGCAAGTTCGCGCCGTTGACTATCAACGCACGAGCTAGCGATCCGCTCGCGATCCGGTCCGCGTTGTGCGCGGCCACCCCGACCGCCGCTGTCGACATCACCATGGCGGTGAAGGAGATCGCCCAGAACGGCACGACCTCTCGCCAGACCCTCGAACGGCCCGTCTTGCCCCAGGTCCACGTGCGGTTGAGGTAGTACGCCGGAAGGGAAGCGACGGCCGTGGCGATGACGTTGCACTCCATCGCCGATCCGACCTTCCAGATGTGGTAGGTCGAAAAGAGCACGACCTGGGACACAATCGTCGAGACGATCGAGACCGAGGCGTACTTCCAAAGGCGCCTGAAGTGATCTGTGCGCCGAAACGCCTCAACCCGGCGCACTAGCGAGGCCATGAAGGAAGTCTATCGTCTCATCCGTGACAGAGGCCCTACGCCAGCTTGTCGAGCTGCTCGACCTCGAGGCCATCGAGGTGAATGTCTTCCGCGGAAGGAACCTCGATGAGGCTCGTCTGCGTGTCTTCGGAGGCCAGGTGGCGGCGCAGTCTCTCGTCGCCGCCGGTCGGACGGTTGACTCGGGTCGGGTCCATTCCCTGCATTCGTACTTCTTGCGCCCCGGGGATCCCACGGCACCGATCCTCTACGAGGTCGACCGCATCCGCGACGGAAGGTCGTTCACGACCCGGCGCGTGGTTGCGATCCAGCACGGCCGGGCCATCTTCAATCTCCAGTGCTCGTTCCACATCGACGAGGGCCCGGGTCTCGTCCACCAGACGGAGATGCCGCAGGTGCCCCGAGCAAACGACCTGCCGACAGTTCGCGAGCGCCTTGAGCCCTATCTCGACCAGCTGCCCGACTGGTTCGTGGTGGACCGGCCACGGCCGATCGATCAGCGTTACATCGGTGATCTCCCGTGGTTGCCGACGGCAAGTCGGCAGACCCGCCAGCGATTGTGGGTGCGCGCGGACGGGGAGCTGGCCGACGACCCACTGCTTCACGCAGCCGTGATCGCTTACGCCTCGGATATGTCGATCATCGATTCGGTTCTCAAGCCCCACGAGGTCCGATGGGAAGACGGGAGAAGCATGATCGTCAGCTTGGACCACTGCATGTGGTTCCACCGCCCGTTCCGGGCCGATCAGTGGTTGCTCCTGGATCAGGAGTCTCCCAATGCCTACGGAGCGCGAGGCCTGGCAAGAGGGCTCGTCTTCGACGAAGACGGCCACCTTGCCGTAAGCCTCGTGCAAGAAGGTCTGGTCCGCGTGAGAACACGGGCCCCACAGCCGAGAGAACCCTGACCGAGGCGGGGATGACCGTGGCCTTTGCGTTCGGTTTCGGGATCTTCCTCGTGTTGATGGCCGCGCTGGTCGTGTTCGTGCTGCGCTTTGCGATTCGAGAGGGTCGGCGACGTCCGCCGGCTACCGGTCCGGACATCGGTCCTGACTCGGAAGGCGGCCCTGGTCCAGGGCCTGGTCCGGGATCGAGTTAGACCAAGCCGCCGCGCCGGCTCTCGTAGACGACCCCGACGAGGGCCGCGATAGCCAAGAACAGGCCAACAGCCAGCGTCCAGACTCCGAACACGAAAGCCAGGGCCACGAATGTGGCGCCAAACCCAAGGACGAACGGCCAGACGCTACTTGCGGGAAAGGCTCCGACGACGCCTGCCCCGTCCTCGACGGAGGCGTCGGGATTGTCCGAGGGCCTCGGGGTCATCCGACGCGACCACCAGAGGTAGTAGGAGCCCGGCACGCCGCCGAGCAGGAACGTCCCGAGAAGCATGATGCTGCCGGCGTCCTCATGGCTCCACAGCCAATAGACGGCGCCGACGAGTCCGAAGAACAAGCCGACGAAGAGAAGGACATACGATTCGACTCTCATCTGTCGGGCTCCCACGTCTCGGGGGAGTCCGCGCCGTCAAGTCGGACGTCTTCGAGCAGCACCGTGCCACCGCCGGCCGGTGCCACCAACCCCGCGGGCCTCGGCTTCGCATGCTCGAGAATCCGGTTCTCAGGGTGGTTGTAGTCCCAGACCGGGCGCTGTGACCTGACGGGCGGGATCCTCAAGAAATTGTGGTGGGGCGGAGGTGAGGTCGTCGCCCACTCCAGGCTGGACGCGTCCCAGGGGTTGTCGCCCGCGGGGATCGGTTTCCACCACGACACGAACACGTTGACAAGGAAGATCAACACCGCCAAGAAGAGCAGAACCGAACCTGCGCTGGAGATCCGGTTGAGGGTCGTGAACCCGTCGCTCGCCGCGTACTCCGCGATGCGTCTCGGCATCCCCTTGAGCCCGAGCAAGTACTGCGGATCGAACGTGACGTTCGTGCCGATGAACATCAACCAGAACGTCGCCTTGCCTAGACCTTCTCGGAGCATTCGGCCCGTCATCTTCGGGTACCAGTAGAAGAAACCCGCGAACGCCCCCATGACCAGTGCCATGACCACACTGTGGAAGTGGGCGACTACGAAGTATGTGTCGTGAGTGGCGAAATCTACAGGTGGCGAGGCCAACAAGATCCCACTCACTCCGCCGATCAAGAAGGTCACGAGGAACCCGATGCAGAACAGCATGGGGGTGTCGAACTTCACCGAACCACGCCACATCGTCCCTATCCAATTGAAGAACTTGATCCCGGTCGGAACGGCGATCAGATAGGACATCAAACTGAAGAAGGGCAGTAACACCACACCGGTGGTGAACATGTGGTGCGCCCAGACGCTGGTCGACAGGGCTGCGATGGACATCGTCGCGAACACCATGCCTCGGTAGCCGAAGATCGGCTTGCGGGAAAACACTGCTATCACGTCGGTCACGATCCCGAAGAACGGCAGAGCGAGGATGTAGACCTCGGGGTGACCGAAGAACCAGAAGAGGTCCTGCCAGAGAACCGGGACCCCGCCGCCGGAGACCTCGAAGATGTGCGCGCCGAGGTGCCGATCGCACCAGAGCAGCACAAGAGCACTCGTGAACACCGGGAAGGCGATCAGGATCAGGATGCCCGTAACGAGCATGTTCCACGTGAAGATGGGCATCCTGAACATCGTCATCCCCGGGGCTCGCAAGTAGTAGATCGTGGTGACGAGGTTGACGCCGGTGAAGATGGCCGAGAACCCGGTGAGAATGAGGGCCACGATCCAAAGATCCGGCCCCGCGCCCGGGGTGTTGATCGAGTTGGACAGCGGCGCGTAGGCCACCCAGCCGAAGTCGGCCGCTGATCCGGTCGTCAAAAAGCCCATCATCATCAACGAGCCACCGCCGAGGTACAGCCAATACGACAAGGCATTCAGCCTCGGGAAGGCCATGTCCGGTGCGCCGATCTGCAGCGGGACGATGTAGTTCGCGAGGCCGCCGAACGAGACGGGCCCGACAAACAGGTAGATCATCAAGCTGCCGTGCATGGTGAACATCTCGTTGTACGTGTGCTGTGACAACAACGTGCTGTCGGGGTTCGCGAGCTGTGCTCGGATCAGCAACGCCATGGCGCCGGCCATGAGGAAGAAGATGAGCGCGGTGACCGTGTAGTTCTTGCCGATCACCTTGTGATCGGTCGAGGTGACCCACTTGAGGAACCCCGACGGGCCCGCCTCGTGTTCGTGCGCCGGGCTCTCGACGAGGACCGGGGGCCGCTCGGCAACAAGGGTCATGCTGCCACTCCCGAGGCGGACTCGGAGCCCAACCAAGCCTGGAAGGCGCTCGGCGTGACGACGCGCACGCTGAAGAGCATCTCGGCATGGTAAAGACCGCAGTACTGCGCGCAATGGCCGGCGAAGACGCCTGTGCTGACCGGGGTGAAGTCGAAGTAGTTCGTCACGCCGGGCAGGGCATAGCGGCTGAAGTTGAACGCCGGGATGTAGAAACCGTGCACGACGTCAGCTGATGCGAGCACGATCTGGGTGGTCTCGCCAACAGGCAGGACGAACTGAGGGTACTCCGGGGAGGTCGGGTTACCTGCCAGCACAGGAGGCTTGGTCTGCGCGGTCTCCACCAACGCGATCTGCTTGCCGGCCGAGTTGAGGTAACTGAAGCTCCACCCCCATTGGAATCCCGTGACCTTGATCTTGACGGCCGGATGGGGAGCGAGGGCGTCGATCTTGTTCTCTGTCCTCACGGTGTAGAAGAAGATGACGCCGACGATGATGAGCGGTATCGCGGTGTAGAGGATCTCGACGGGCACGTTGCTGTGGAATTGCCTGGGCATCTTGTCCGGGTCACGGCGGCGGTAGGCGATCACTGCCCATAGGATCAGACCCCAGACGATCACGGCGACGACGAGACCTGCGATCGTCATCCACGACCACAGCTTGAACTCCGCTTGGCCTTGGCTCGTCGCGCCTCGGAAGGCTCCGAAGCTAGGCAGGGTGCAGCCACCAAGGCCGAGCGCGAGTGTGCTGAGCAGCAAAAAACGCGCGATTCGTCTCAGTTTGACGACCCCCGGAATCCCCACTGGCCGAAGACTCTAGCCAAATAATCTCGGCGCCAGTCAAGCACCCGTCCAAGCCCGGCCGGATGCGACCCAGCCCCGGACTTGGGCGCTGTCCTGTCGAGGTCTAAGCAGCCGGTCCGGCCTCCTGGATGGGCAGGACTTCGAAGCCTGCCTCCGGCGTCAACTAGGCGGCGTGGACGACCCGGGAGGCACGCGAACAGGCTGAGACGCGTCCCGCGACACTTTCGCCGCGCGCGAGCGGCACGCCCTAGGCGGCGGGCGTGGCCAGTCACACGACCCAGACCCCGTGCCGCGACCAGCGGAGCATCCGAGCCGCGAACCTTGGCGACTGCAATTCCTACGACGCGCCCTGCCGTCGCGGCCATGGTCGAAACGGCGTCAGGAGTGCCGGCGGGACCCGAAGCAACCGTCACATCCGCGGACGGGGACCGCCGGCTGGGGCGAGGGCGCGGGACGATCTCGGTCGTGAGCGACATACGAACGAGTAGTACCGCGACGGCTTCGCTGAGGACAATCGGGATTATCTGGAGGTCGTGCAAGTACAACAGCGGCGAGGCGGCGAACCCGGCAGCAAGAACCAGGTCGAGATAGACGTGTATCCGTCTCGGGATGATCCTCAGGGCCGCGAGCGGCCCCTTGGTCACAAGGGCGAACGCGCCGATGACCGCACCGGCAACCGCCAGGACGACTGCCGGGCGACCACCTAGGTGCACGCCGACGACGACTAGAGCAGCGGCAAGGGCATACTCGGCAAGCTGGTGCCCCCCAAAAGGAACCTGCCGACGCGGTGACCCGGCCGACGCCATCGCCTAGGGACGAGCCGAAGAGTGGCTCAGTTGGATTGAACCGGGCCGGACGTCTTGTCGTCGCCCTTGGAGGCGGACGGGTCACCCTTGTCTTTGTTCGGGTCACCCTCCTCCATGCCCTTCTTGAACTCGTGGGACGCGCTGCCGAGCCCACGCGCGAGCTTGGGAAGCCGTGTCCCTCCAAAGAGGAGCACGACGACGACGACTGCAATCACGATCAAGCTGTCGGGACCAATGAGATCGGCAAGCATCCCGGTGATCACCTGCCTTCCTTTCCGAGGACTGCCATCAGGTTAGACGCATAAGGACCGCTCCGTGCAGGCGGGGTCCCCGATCCTCTACGTACCTGGTAGGCGACACGGATCGACGGTCACCGGACCGTGTTCCGGCGAAGATCGCGAGGTCCACGACGGTAGGCCGGTAAGCACGAGGAATGCACCGGCGAGGGCGGCGATTCCGCCGACAGCCAGCGACACCTTGTTCCCGCTCATGAACGCTGCACGCGCAGCGCGCGGTCAACAGGACGCCCGCAGAGCCACCGGCTCGGTCTGCCACGGCAAGGGCGCCGCCAAGAGACCCGAGGACGGTTTGCATGGCGGCGGCCGGTACGTGCCGACCGGCGAGCGCGGCTGTCATGCGGTCCTGGTATCGGGTCGACAACACGCTTCCGAACACGGCGACGCCGAGCGCGCCGCCGACCTGGAGTGCCACGGCATTGGAGGCAGAACCGATCCCGGAGTCCCCTTGCGGGACCGAGCCCACCACGGAGTTCGTCGCAGTCGGCAACAAGAGACCCGCCCCGAGACCGATCAGCAGCATGCCCGGCACCACCGCCCCATAGGTCGTGGCAGCGCTGGACACGGCCGAGACCTGCCACAGTCCGCCCGCGATCGATGCTAGGCCGGCGGCGGCGGTGCACTTGATCCCGACGAACCGAGCTATGACTGGAGACAGCGGCGCGCTCACAACGAGCACAGCCGCGACCGGCAGGATACGCAGCCCGGCCTGCAGCGGTGAGTAGCCGAGGTCAAACTGCAGGAACTGCGTCTGCACGAACAACGCCCCCAACAGACCGAAGGTCCCGAAGCTCTCGCCTGCCGCGGCTACGGAGAACCGTCGGTCGGAGAAGAGCCCCAGCCTGAGCATCGGGTGGCGGCTGCGGGCCTCCCAGACGACGAAAGCGCCGAGAACCGCAAGGCTGGCCATTCCGACGCCGATCACCTCTCCCGAAGCCCAGCCCTCGGTCGGAGCTTCGATGATCGCCCAGAGAAGCAGACCCAAACCGGCGATCGACAGAAGTGCTCCCGTAGGATCGGGCTGCTCAGCGGCCGGGTTCTTCGAGTCGGGCACCGTCGTCACAGCCCCCACGAAGCCAGCGACCGCGATCGGGACGTTCACGAGGAACACCGAACCCCACCAGAACCTCGCGAGCAGCAAGCCCCCCGCAATCGGTCCGATTGCGATGCCGAGCCCGATGGTCCCGGCCCAGGCGCCGATCGCACGGGCGCGCTCCGTCGGGTCGCGGAAGACGTCGTTGATGATCGACAGCGACGCCGGGATCGTCAGAGCTGCACCAATCCCCATGACGGCTCGCCACGCGATCAACAAGCTCACCGAGCCCGAGAAGCCGGCGCCGGTCGATGCTCCGGCAAAGACCGTCAGACCGATGAGGAAGAAGCGCTTCCGACCGAATCGGTCGGCCAGGCTGCCACCGACGAGCAACAGCCCTGCGAAGACCATCGCGTAGGAGTCGACGATCCACTGCAGCTCGCTCGAGGTGGCGTGCAGCTCTCGTACGAGGGTGGGCAGCGCCACGTTGAGGATGGTGTTGTCCACGTTGACGACCAGGGCCGAGACACAAACCACCACCAAAGTGGTCAGACGTATGCCACGTTGGCCCCTGTGCGGCACCCGCGCTGGTTGCGTCGGCATGGTCACGGATTGCCAAGGCTACAGGCGGCAAACCCAAGCAGGAACCGAACGGTGTCCGCCGGCACGCTTCAACGGACCCGATCGGGAGTGGCTCCGCGCCGAGCGCCCGTGGGAAGGCCGGTTGACCCGTCCGGCTCACCAATACGACGCGGAAGGGTCAGCTCACCTTATGGTGGAGGCACCGACAGCAGCGAGGTGACTCCAAGTTGACGAAGTCGACACGCACGCCTGCCCCCCTTCTCATGCTCATCCTGCTCCGGCCGTGAAACTTTGGAACCGCGCCCACGAGGATCGGGCGACGCCAGGCGCTGCTATGCGGGAAGTGACGCCGTTGCAGTACCGGGGCGTCGACCGCTCCGAGCTCATTGACGACTTCCGGCTCGCCTGTACCTCGCGCGCCCTGGACGACAGGGGGATCACACTCCAACGCCAGAGCCGTGCCTACTTCGAGATAGCCGGTGCCGGCCACGAGGCGCTGGGACTCGCCATGGCTCGATCTCTTCGTCCCGGCTATGACTGGCTGTTCCCGTACTACAGGGACCAGGCGCTTGTCCTAGGGCTCGGGGTCACACCCCGCGACATCCTGCTCCAAGCGGTTGGCTCGTGCGAGGACACGAGCTCTGGCGGTAGGCAAATGCCAGCCCACTGGGGTAACAAGGCACTCAACATCGTGTCGCAGTCGAGTTGCACCGGCAGCCAGTGCCTTCCCGCCGTAGGTTGTGCGGAGGCCTCCCGCTACATCCTGAGGCGGAACCTCCAGGGCTGCGTCGCCCGCGGTGACGAGCTCACCTACGTATCACTCGGTGAAGGAGCAACCTCGGAGGGCGAGTTCTGGGAGAGCCTCAACACGGCCTGTCAGCTTCACCTCCCAATCGTGTACCTCGTCGAGGACAACCGATGGGCGATCTCTGTACGGGCCTCCGACCAGGCGCCAGCCCCCATCTCCGAGCTTGTCCAGGGCTTCCGCGGCCTGGCGATCCACAAAGTCGACGGCACGGACTACTTCGCGTGCAGGTCGCTCGCTGCTGAGGCTACGGCCCAAGTGCGGGCTGGTGAGGGCCCTTGCCTGATCCATGCGACGGTGACCCGGCCATACTCACACTCGTCGCATGACACCCAATCGAAGTACCGGTCTTCCGACGACCTTGCGGAAGAAGCGACGCGCGACCCGATACTCCGCCTCGAACGCGAGTTGACCGAGGGAGGCGTGCTCACAGGCGCTGAGGCAGCCGAGATCCGTGAAAGCGTCCGCGCGCTGATCGCCACAATCGGGAAGGAGGTACTCAAGGCGCGCAGACCGGATCCCGCGACGGTGACCGATCACGTGCTGGCGCTGCCTGCGATACCGGAGCCAAAGCTGCCACCAAGCCCGATGCCGCCGGTGGGTAGCAAAGGTGAGGACGACCCCAAGCTTGTCGGCATGGGCGAGGCGATACGACTGGTGCTCTTCGAGCAGATGCGCTCGGACGAGCGCATCCGGGTGTTCGGCCAAGACGTCGCCGACGCCAGCGAGGACATCATCGCCGTTGTGGAAGGAAAGGGAGGAGTCTTCGGCACCACCCGCGGAATCCAACGGGAGTTCGGGACCGCGCGCTGCTACAACGCGCCACTTTCCGAAGCCAACATAATCGGCCGCGGAGTCGGCCAGGCAATCCGTGGACTTCGCCCATGTGCCGAGATCCAGTTCTTCGACTACATCTGGCCCGCGATGCAACAGATCCAAGCTGAGGCGGCCACGACGAGGTGGCGCTCCGAGGGGCGTTTCACCGTGCCGTTGGTCATCCGGGTCGCGATCGGCGGCTACCTGACCGGCGGTGGGATCTGGCACTCGCAGTGTGGCGAGTCGATCTTCACTCACATTCCGGGTCTCATCATCGTCATGCCGTCCCGCGCAAGCGACGCGGCCGGGCTGCTCCGGACCGCGTTTCGGTGCGAAGACCCCGTGATGTTCCTCGAACACAAGCACCTGCTCCGCCAGAAGTACGCCAGGGACGCTCTCACGCAGGCCGATTACCTGATCCCCATCGGCAAGGCGGCAACGGTCCGCCGGGGCATCGACCTGACCATCGTGACCTGGGGTGCCACAGTGCAGAAGTCGTTGGAGGCCGCAGAGCAACTCGCGAATGACGCCGTAAGCGTCGAGGTAATCGACCTTCGCTCCCTGATTCCCTGGGACAAAGAGGCAGTATCGTCGTCGGTCGCCCGAACCTCTCGCCTCTTGGTGGTACACGAGGACGTGCTCACCAGCGGCTTCGGAGCAGAGGTGGCGGCTTGGGCGGGGCAGGCCTGTTTCGGCGACCTCGATGCGCCGATCTCGAGAGTCGGCGCGACCGACACTTTCGTCGCGTACGAGCCCACGCTGGAGCAAGCGATCCTGCCACAAACCCGAGGCATAGTCGCTGCGGCCCGAGCGCTGCTCGCCTACTGACCTTGCGGCGGCCGACGGACGCTCCGAGAGAAGCGGAGGGCTGATCCCTCAGAGTCCGTCCGTGCGGCCACCGACACCGTCACGCCGCGTCCCGCGGAGGTGCGTCCTCTGGTGCCTCGCCGTAACTGCCCGCTCGGCCGACAATACCGGCGGCACCGCACACATTGGGCTGAGACGCACAGCTAGGGAGTGTCGCGCGTCGAGGGTGGCTACGAGGGCGAGGGGGGTGGGAGCGCACGACCCTGGGCCAGGGCCGGTACGAGCGGAGTGCACGAGCCCGTGGCGACGACGGCTGAGAGTTGTCATCGCGTCCCGCTTCTCCACTCGTCCGACCGTACGCGACCAGTGTGAACTAACGGCGAATTTCAGGTGTCCACAAGACTGCGTGAGCATGAAAGCTTCGCGAGATCCCAGTTCCGAACGGAGATCATGCTCCGGCGGCGAGCCCCGAGGAGGTACGGTGACCCGCATGGCTCAGTTCGCGCTTCCTGACGAGCACCTGGCGCGCGACGCTGAGGGAGAGAGCGATCCAAACCACGTCCTAGCGCCCGCGAAAGCCGTGTTCTCGCCCGACGGTCTTCCCGGTGAGCAGGAGGAAGGGTCTGACCGGATCCTGAGCGCGGTGCGACGCGAGGCTCGCGAGCCGATTGACCTCGCGCTGATCGACCGTCACGTGATCCAGCTGTTTGCTCTCGTGGAGAACGCCGTCGCGGGGGCGACACACGCACTGGTCAGCGCCGACCGCGAGGCTGCCCGCGTCCTCGTCGCCGCAGACGCCGACATCGATGCCCTTTACCAAGAGCTCGAAGCCTCCGTACAGTCGCGCCTGCTCGATCGCCCTTCGAACCCATCGGAGACTCAATACCTGTTGGCCGTGCTCGGAATGCTCCCAGAGCTGGAGCGAAGCGGTGATCTGGCCGAGCACGTCGCCCGGCGCGCCACGCGCAATCTTGCTGCCGAGATGCCCGCCCGGCTGCGGGGCTACGTCCAGCGCATGGGAGAAGTCGCTTGCGCGATGTGGCACATCGCGGCGGATGGCTACGGGGGCGACGCGCTGAGCACGACCGCACACCTCGTGGCCCTGGACGACGAGATGGACGACCTCCATGTGACTTTCATCGCGGAGCTCGTCGCCGCCGACACACCCGTCGGCGTGGCAATCGAACTGGCTCTGGTGGGTCGCTTCTACGAGCGTCTGGGTGACCACGCTGTCAATCTGGCGCGACGAGTCCCGAGCCGGATACGACCGGTCGAGCCGTAACCGAGACCATCGGCGCTCGAGGATGATCCGCCCGTGGGCGCGCGCGGCCCGGCGTCACCGAGCCGAGCTGCTCGCGGCTCGACTCGCCAACTCGCGGTCATCGAAGAACGGCCGCAGTGCGATCCGCGCCGGTGGGAAGCTCCCGTAGACGAGGACGGCCTCGCCGGGAGGCAGCTGACGGAGCCAGCCCGGAGGCGCGAGTGCCCGCACCGTGACCGCTTCGGTACGGCTGTGCCGGCCGTCGTTTCCCACCGTCCAAGAATGCTCGGCTCTCTCCTCGTCGCCGAGCAACCCGCTCACGTGCTGCAAGGTGACCGGATCCGCGATCCCCGAGCACACGAGCTTGGCGCGGTGATTGTTCACAACGGTCGCCCACCGACCGCCGTAACGCGACTCGACCTGCGCGAGGTCCTGCCAGACCGTGACCAGCTGGACCCCGTGGCCCGCAGCCGTCGCCACGACGCGGTCCAAGTCGGCGAGGGGAGCAACGCTTGCCGCCTCGTCGAGCACGACCAAGAGCGGCGGATCGAGCGGCCGACCGGTCGCCGCCGCCCGCTCGAATGCCGCGTCAAGGACCTCGCGCACGATGGCCGTGAAGACAGGAGCCAGCCGCTCCTGCTCTCTTGCAGGCGCGCAGCAGAAGAGAGAGCCGGAAGAGCCACCGACGAGGGCAGCCGGGTCAATCTCGCAGCTCTCTGCCGATGCCGCGACGGCGGGGTCGGCGAAACCAGCGACGACGGTCTCGGCTGTCGCGTAGACCGAGGCACGCTGGCGCTCCTCGCGTCCGAGGCTGGCGCGGGCCGCCCGCAGGGCCTCGGGCACGCCAGCGATCTCCAGCGCCAGGAGAACCTCGGTCGTCTCCTCCTCGTCCAGCCATCGGACCACATCGGCCATCGAGGCACCGGCGGTCGCGGCAGCGAAGAGCAAAGGGGCCAGGAGCTTCTCGGCGTTCGCATACCAGAAACCGGCATCCTCCATGCCCCCGTCCCCCGTTCTCGCAACCGAGCACAGCGCCGAAGCGATGCGCCTCGCGCCCGGCCAGGTCACAGCCCTTGCGAGAGGAGACCATCCTGATGCCCGCGATCGGTCGGCTACGAGCCCCACCGAGCCCGTCGGGTCGTAGTACTGGACCTCGCCGAGCGACCTGCGCCACTCGAGGGTCGCGTGCAACAGGTCAGCCTTGACACTCGTGGCCAGCAGCGGGCCGGACCACTCGAGGATGGCGGGGATCGCGAGCCCGGACGTCTTGCCAGACTGCGTCGGCCCCACGACCATGACCGAGTGCCGAGGCTCAGCCGCCAGCAGGTGACCGGCATGGGTTCCGAGCACGATTCGATCGCCAGTCGCCTTGGGCACTCGCAGCGGTCGCAAGTCGCGCGGGTGCGCCCACCCCCGAGCCTTGGACGCCGACCTCGACGCCACCCCGCGGTCCAGATGCACCGAGAGGCAGAAGCGACGCGCTCCAGGGGATCGTGACGATGTGCCTCCCGGAACCGGGCGGAGACCAGGAGCGCCTCGGGGCCCCCGGTCCCCCGATCGGTGCCATGCCAACCACGAGATCGATACTCCGCCGAGCAGCGCGAGGACGACGAGCCAAGCGTCGGTGGCCCCAGATCCGGGAAGACTCCTCCGCATGAGGGGCGGCCAAGCCTCGCGGGGCATGTTCGGATGAGCAATCAACCGCACCAGCAGGATGGGCGCTTGGACCATGGGAACCTCTTGCCATCGACCGGTGGTCATGAGGGCCAGGAGACCGCCCGCAAGCCAGATGAGCCACGACGCGCCCAGGCAGCCGGCCGCTGCGACTAGAGCCACCCGATTCCGGTCGTGGACCTCGGCCGATTTGCGCGCTGTAACGATCGGGCGCCGGGGACCGCCGCCACCACGACGAGCAGGAACTGGCCGGCTCACTTGCACGCCCGGTCGCCCCTAGGGAGCCGCACGGGCATCACTGTTGGCCTCGCTCGACCAACCTTGCGTCGGTGTCCACGAGGGCGCGCTCGCCGGGACCGAGGAGATGTTCGACGAGGTAGCGGCGTCTTCCGACCGTCCACAATGCCACGCCCCTACGAAGACGCGGAAGCACCTCCAGCTCCTCGCGCGAACAGCCGAGCAGGTCGGCCAGCGCCGGTAGCTCGGAGGCCGGCTGTGCGTAGCACACCACCGTCTCGGAGTCCGCGAGCAGGCCCTCGGCAAGGTGACTCTGTTCACTGCCGGCTGGTCCGCTCGCCTTCAGATCTGACGCCCTGTGGCAAACGGCCACGTTCGCCAGGCCGTTCGAACGTGCCAGCTTCCAAGATGACCGGAGATATCGGGCTACGGCCAACTCGGTCAGGACCGCCCAAGCCTCGTCGACCACCAGGATCGTGTGAGCCTCACTACGTGCTGTCATGGCTTGCAGCCAGGCCGAGGCGCACACCATGAGTGCGCCAATCGCTTCGGAGTGATAGACGGCGGAGAGATCGACGACGAGTACGCCGGATCCTGGGTCGATGCCTGGTGTCGTCGGGCCGTCGAACATTCCGGATAGATCGCCCTCGACGAGTCGGCGCAGCTCGAGACCAACATCCCTTCCGTCCAGTTCGAGCCCGGCCTTCGTCGTCCCCACCACTCTTGCCGATTCGGCCAGAGGCCTGAGAAGTGACCGAACGACATCTGGCAGGGTCGGAGAACCGCTGCTGCGATCCAGGTGCGTCCGGGTCGCGGCGGCGAGCGCGAGCTCGAGCGCAGCATGCTCGCGAGGAGAGAGCGGACGTCGCAAGCATGCGGTAGCGAGAGTCCCGAGCAGAACGAGGCGGTGCCTTGCCACGGCCATGCCGGGCGGCGCCGAGGGACCTTCCAGCGGGTTCACACGGACGGAGCCGCCGGGTGCCAAGGTGAGCGGGCGCGAGCCGAGCGCCCGGGCGAGCGCTCCGTACTCGCCCTTCGGATCGAGCACGGCGACTTGTCGACCAAAAGCTGCCTGCCGAAGCAGGTACGTCTTCACGAGCGCGCTCTTCCCCCGTCCGATCTGGCCGAGCACCGTGACGTTCGGATTTGTCACCGTGCCCGCTGCGTACAGCTCGAACGGGTCATGGGCAAAGGGGCCACCGGTGAGGTCCTGGCCGATGAGCACCCGGCTTGTGGGGAGCGGAGGTGACGCGGCGAACGGGTATGCAGCGCCGAGCTGGGCCGTCGTCGACTCATGAGCCGGCAGCCTCATGCGCAGCCCCGACCTGTCGGCAAGGTGCACGTATAGCCCTCCTCCTGGGCGCCGTACATGCGGTGCAGCTCGAGCTGAGCCTGTAGCGCTGCTTGCTCGAGGTGGCTGCAGGCAGCGGCGAGCGCCGACTCGTCGTCTGCCGTCACCGCCAGATACCCGGTGAAACGGAAGGCGGCGTGCCCCTCTGCAAGTTCGACCTCTCTGCGCGTAGTCGCCTCGTGTTCGTGGCGCGTACGAGCGGTGACGGCGAATCCGTGTCGCCGCCGAAGTTCGGCATCGGCCGCACCTGACGTGCGATCGTGCTCGGCGCGCCGAACCGCCCGACGCGGCGCCATGGGCGCCATCGTCACAGCGATCGTCCGCCTCAGGCCACCTTCGAGCATGAGCGGCAACAGGAATCCGCTCCCCACGCCGGTGCGCGGCCATTCGGCGATCCAGTAGACGGCATGCCAAGTCGCGTCCGTGCGGATGCTCGACCAGCTCTCCTCAACCCCGAGCGGCCAAGGCCAGGCGTCGGCAACGCCTCTGGGTGCGCCGCCTACCGCGAACGAGCTCCGGATCGTGGCAGCGAGCGCTGACGGCGACAGAACGCCGTCGACCTCGAGGCCCGCTGCGAGGCACCGCCGCTCGAGCGCCTCGAGCTCGTCGACAATTCGGTCGGCCGTGTCATGGCCCCGTCGGCGTGCAGGTCTGCCGGCAGCGCGGATCGACAAGGAGACGAGCACCTCGTGCCTCCACAGCAACGGCGCGGCTTGTTCGAGCAACGACCGGTAGTTATCAGTGGCGACTCCGCGGTTGGTGACTGGCCCGGGTGCCGCGCGGTCGTCGATGCCACCAGGCAGGCAACGCGCCACCCACTGCAAGCGGTGAAGGGCTCCGCCTTCGCGCGCCGACCCGGCCAGGACGCCGGACCAGGCCGCGATGCGGCCAGTCCGATCTGCCTCATCTCCGAGGGCAAATCCGGACCCCCCGACCCTCACTGACGCCGTCCATGTGCCCGCCGCGCTGTCGACGACGACGCCGATTCTCCTGCCCGCGACGCCGATCGGTATCTCGTCAAGCTCGAGAGTGGGTAGCGCGCTACGACCCCGGCGCGAAACTCCTACCTGACGCGCCAGGTGCGACGCCACGACGGGCGTCCACTGCTCGGCACTCCTGCCAGCAAGCGGCCAGGTGGCGAATGCCACGGAAATCGCGACCAGGACGAACGCTATCAAGGCCCCGGCGGCTCCGCCGACGCAGCGCAGCAGCAGCACTCCGGCCACGAGACCGCCCCCCACAGCTGCCAGTTGCCCGCCCCGCCAACCCGCCACGAGCCCACGACGGCTGCGAGGCCCGAGTTGGTAGTGGGTGCTCTCCTCAGCCATGTTGCTGCTCCCCTTGGGCAAGCAGAACCGTCCAACGGGCAACTTCTGCTCCGTGGCTGAAATCGCTCGCCTCGTCGCCGGGATGGGCTCGATCGGCCGAGGCCGAGGGACCGGAGCGACTGGCACGACCGGAGAGGTTGGCCGAGGCCGAGGAGTCGACGGGACCGGCGGGGGCCGAACCGGCGGGGCCGGAACCGGCGGGGCCGGAACCGGCGGGGCCGGAACCGGCGGGGCCAGAACCGGCGGGGCCAGAACCGGCGGGGCCGGAACCGGCGGGGCCGGAACCGGCGGGGCCAGAACCGGCGGCGGACCCTCCTCTCGCCATCGACCGGTCCGCGGTGAACGGCCCCGCGCCGACGTGGTCGATGGTCCGCAGGTTCGAGCCTCCTGCACCCGAGCTGCCCGCGCCTTTGGAGCCGAGTGCTGCAAGGCCACCGAAACCCCCGGCTCCGCCGATCTCCAGGCCGGCCAACTCCGTGCCCAGTCGTTGGCCTGCGCGGACCGGCCGCTGGCCGAGACCCTGCAGATGGGCGACCGCGCCAGCCTCTACCGCGGGGACGAGCTTCAGCAAAGCAAACGGGGCAAAGGCCGCGACGGCAAGCAGGGCCACGCCTTCAACGACGCCCGCGACGCCGCTGGAGCTTCCTAACAACCCCGCGGCAAGCGCCAGCACCGACGCGATTACGAGCTTCGAAAGCACAAGAGCAGCGAGGGTCTCGCCCAGCCTGCGTGCCCAGTGCGATGTCGCCGGCCACGCGAGGCCCACCAGCGCGAGGGGCAGGAATAGCGAAGCGGCCGCGATGGCCGCCGATCGGACGGCGAGCTCGAGCCAGAGCACGAAAGCGACGATTGCAGCAGTGAGCACGACGAGAAACGCCCCAAAAGCCGCGAGCCCGAGCCCTCCCGTCTGCCCAAGTCCCGCGACCAAGCCCAGCAACAACCGATGCGCAGGGTCGCCGGCTGCGCCAAGCACCATCGCGCTCGCCTGGTCCGTCGCCGCCAGCCCGAGAGCGACGAGCTGCACGCTCACACCCGTGAACAGCAAGGCGAGCGGCAGGCGCACAAGCGCGCTGCGAAGCAATCCTCCCGGCTCCTGACGGATGATCGCCTGGATCGCGCCCACGGCCAAGAGAGGCAGAGCGACGCCCGCGCTAAGCACCGCCATTACGTCAAACTCCGAGCGAAACGCACTTCCGGTCAGCACGGGCTCGGTGCTCGCCGACAGCACCTTGCCCAGAACACCGACGAGCGAGGCAGCTCCAGTCGCGACCCAGGCCAGAAGCTCATGGAAGAACCCACCGAGCAGCGCCTTGGTGAGCGAACTGACAAGTCCGGTTCCTCCGACACCAGCAAAGACGCCCCCGATCGTGTGGGACAGTGCCCCGACCGTGCCCTCGATCGTTCGAAGGATCCCGGCAACCCCGCCGCTGCCACCATTGGTGCCGCTCGCACCATGGGCGCTCGGCAACGCAGCGAGACCACGGGCATGGCCCAGCAAGGCCAAACGGTGCGACCGGTCAGTGGATCCCATGACCGGTCTGGAACAAGAAGTTCACGAGCGTCGGTGCAGCTCCGATGAGGAGGGCGGCGACACCGGAGGCAAGCACTGCCTTTCGGCCGGCGTTCGCGTATTGGTAGTTGTTCGTGTGACTTCCGAGCGCCCAAGCCGCAGCACCGAGCACAAGACCGACGAGCGACGCGACGAGCGCCCACCAACCAAGGCCGTTAGTCAGCTGCTGGATCGTGGACTGGCCCGGTAGCGCCGAGGAGCTCGGGTTCATCGAGACGATGCCGGCAAGCAGGAGAGCGAGCGGCGAGACGGTCATCGGCCTACCTTTCTTGGACGGCGGAGTCTTCATGGCCGGACAATCGGCGAGTCATAGGCGTCGGCTTGGGCCACGTGGCTCTTTGAGATTGGTCGCGCCTCCTACCGTGTGACCTACCGCACGAACATGAAGGAGAAGATCGGGGCACAAGCACGGTTGCGCTTTCAGCTCTCCGGCCTGCAATGCTGGGGGAAGTGGGCAAGGTCCTTCACGTGACGGTTCTCGATCTCGTCGTCACCGTCGTCGTGGTGATCGTTCTCATCACGGTGACGGCACTGGTCACAGCTCGCCGAGGTCGCACCGGCCTGCGCCAGCGACTGCAGGCGCTCGCTTCCCGCCTTGGCGCGGACGCGCTTCAAAGAGATGCAAACGACTTCGAAGAAGTGCTCATCCACTTGGAGCGTGCAACCGACCGCGCAGCCGAAGCCGTCGCAGAGGCGAGCTCCGAGGCCATCCGACTCCGCCGGGCGCTCGATACTCTTCCCCAAGCGGTACTCGTCACCGACGAGCGCGGCGAGACCGTTTTCCGCAACAGCAAGGCCGTCGCGCTTATCGGAAGCCGTCACGGGGACGCTCTCGCGGCCCAGGCCGTCGAAGAGCTCCTCGTTGAAACGGCGCCCGGAGCTCACGAGGAACGGGTGCTCGAACTGTACGGGCCGCCCAGGCGCACTCTCGTGGTTCGCGCGGAGAGCATCGACAATGGTCAGCGCGCCTTAGGGGTGATCGCGGTCATCGAAGACGTGTCCGAACGTCGCCGCCTCGAGGATGTCCGGCGTGACTTCGTGGCGAATGTCAGCCACGAGCTGAAGACGCCCATGGGAGCCGTCGGGCTCCTGGCCGAGACTCTGCTTTCCGAGAACGAGCCGCAAGTGGCCCAGCGCCTCGCACACCGGATCTACAACGAGGCTTTTCGCATCAGCAGAGTTATCGACGACCTCCTCGATCTTTCGCGGATCGAGAACGAGGAGTCGCCTCCACGCGAGCCGGTGCTGATCAATCTCGTGATGGCCGAAGCCGCCGAACGCGTCCGAGAAGCGGCGAACCAGCTGCAGATCGAAGTCACGCTCGAAGAGCCGGACCCGCCAGTGGTCGTGCTCGGGGACCGACGCCAACTGACCTCGGCTGTTTACAACCTGCTCGAGAACGCGGTGAAGTTCTCACCGCAGAACAGCACCGTCAGCTGCATCGGCCGAGCCGAAGAGGAGGACGTCGTTGTGGTCGTGGAAGACCACGGCATAGGTATTCCTTCACGCGACCTCGAGCGGATCTTCGAACGCTTCTACCGCGTCGACGCAGGCCGCAGCCGTTCGACAGGCGGAACGGGCCTCGGCCTGGCTATCGTTTGGCACGTGGCCGCGAACCATCGAGGCAGCATCCAGGTCGAATCTCGGGAGGGGGAAGGGTCGACCTTCACATTGAGACTGCCCCGCCAGCCAAGGACCGACTTGTGACCACCCGACATCGCCACAGAACCTCGAGGCTCTCCACTGAGCGGGAACGCCTCGAGATGGAATGGTCCACACGAGACATCTCACGTCCTGCCAACCAGCCGCCTGTCCAGCGTCCTGCGCGCCGTTCGGCCGACATGGGCACCTCCGGAGACGATGACCGCGGCGCTCCTCCCGCGCGTGTTCTCGTCGTCGAAGATGAGGAGTCCTTCGTGGACGCCTTGACCGTGAACCTCGAGAGGGAAGGCTTCTTCGTCACCGTCGCACGCGACGGCGTCGAAGCACTCGAGCGGTTCGCAGCCGACCAGCCCGACATTGTGCTGCTCGACGTTATGCTCCCCCGGCTGTCAGGCATCGACGTTTGCCGGTCGATCCGGGCCAATTCGACGGTTCCCATCATCATGGTGACCGCCAAGTCGACCGAGCTCGACACCGTCGTCGGCCTCGAAGTCGGTGCCGACGACTACGTCGCGAAGCCGTACCGCGTCCACGAGCTCGTGTCGCGCATGCGGGCCGTTCTTCGCCGAGCTCCAGCTGCGCAGGCGGGCGCCAGCGTGGGGCCGAACGCCTCAGCCACTCCGCCCACGGGCGCGGTGACAAGCCGCGTGAGTGCCGAAACAGGTGCGGCCGAAAGCACCGGCCAGGCCGGGCTCGTGAAACACCGGGCCGGAGAAGTGACGGAACGGGACGGTGGGTGGATACTTTCGGCCGCGGCTCTTCGACCGGGCGAGATCCTTCAAGTCGGCAGTGTCGTCTTGGATCTCGGGCGCCACGAATGTATCGTGCGCGATGAGGAGATCAAACTCCCATTGAAGGAGTTCGAGCTGCTCGAGATCCTGCTCAGCAACCCGGGGCACGTCGTGACGCGCGACACTTTGATCGATCGGGTCTGGGGGATGGACTACGTGGGGGACACCAAGACACTCGACGTGCATATCAAGCGGCTGAGGTCGCGGATCGAGCAAGATCCCTCCAGGCCGGTTCTCATCACGACCATTCGCGGCGTCGGCTACAGGTTCGAGTCCCCGCGGCGCTGATCCTGCTCCAACGCGCAGCTGGCCGGCACCCGCTCCCCAACTGCGAGATCTGCCCCGACCCCAGATAGCCTCTCGGCGATGCCTGCCGTCGAGGTCGATCACCTGGTAGTTCGCTACGGGAGCCTCGTCGCAGTTGACGGCGTCAGCTTCGACGCGGATTTCGGCGAGGTCGTCGCTCTCTTGGGCCCCAACGGAGCAGGCAAGACCACGACTGTCGAGACGCTCGAGGGCTTCCGCCGTGCGGATGCCGGCACCGCACGGGTCCTCGGCCTCGACCCGTGGTCCGATCACACCGAGCTCACGGCTCGAGTTGGCGTTCTGCTCCAGCGCGGCGGCATATACCCGATCATGACCGCCGAGCGGGCCGTCCAGCTATTCGCGGCCTATTACGAGGACCCCCGGGATCCTCACGAGCTCATCGACCTCGTCGGACTTGGCCCTGTCGCGAGGACGCCGTACAAACGCCTATCGGGTGGAGAACAGCAGCGGCTCGCGCTGGCGCTGGCACTCGTCGGCAAGCCCCGCGTGGCCTTCTTGGACGAGCCAACCGCCGGCGTCGATCCGGCGGGTCGCATCTCGGTGCGCGACATCGTCGCCGGCTTGCGGGCTGACGGCGTGTGCGTGATCCTCACGAGCCACGAACTCGACGAGGTGCAGCGTCTCGCCGACCGGGTCGTCATCGTCGACCGCGGCAGAGTCGTCGCCGCTGGGCGCCAAGGGGAGATCCGAGGCGGGTCGGAAGAGCTTCGTTTCGCTGCGGAACCGGGGCTCGCCGTCGGCGAGCTCTCCTCTCGGCTCGGTGCTCCCGTTACCGAAGGACCTCCCGGCGAGTACCTGGTACCGGCGACGCCTGTTCCCGCGCTGGTAGCGGAGCTCGCTGCGTGGCTGGCTGAGCGTGATCTTCAGCTGGGCGATCTTCGGGCGGGGCGCCAGCGGCTCGAAGACGTCTTCCTCCGGCTGACAGGCTCCGGGGTCGCCCAACCCGCGAGCGGAGGCTCCAAGCGGCGGGGTCGAACGGGGAGGGTGCGGAGATGAACCTTCGGGCGCTTCGGGCACAAATCGCCGCCGAGACCCGGATGACACTCGAACGTGGGGAGACGTTGCTTGTCACGCTGGGAATTCCCGTCATGCTCCTCGTCTTTTTCACACTGGTGCCAGTCCTGCCGACGGGCACTCGGCATCGTGTCGACTTCCTGGCGCCCGGCGTCCTCGCGCTCGCCGTCATGTCCACGGCGATGGTCAGCCTCGGAATCGCGACCGCGTTCGAGCGCAGCTATGGCGTCTTGAAGCGGCTCGGCGCTACGCCGCTCGGGCGGCCTGTGCTGCTCACGGCAAAGATCGTCTCGGTCATCGTGGTCGAGATCATCCAAGTCGTCCTACTTGTCGGCGTCGCACTTGCGCTCGGCTGGCGACCGCACCCCTCCGCCGGGCTGGCCGTCATCGCCGTGCTCATGGCAACGATCGCCTTCGCCGGAATCGGGCTCGCGATGGCCGGCGCGCTTCGGGCCGAGGTGACGCTCGCGGTCGCGAACGGCGTCTACGTGATCCTGCTGCTCATCGGTGGCGTCATCTTCCCGTTGCATGAGCTTGGGGGTCTGGCGTCCTTCGCTCGCCTGCTCCCGACAGCAGCCTTGTCCGACGCGCTGCACACGACGCTCGGATCAGGCCGGAGCGGAACCGAAAGCTGGCTCGTGCTCGCCGTCTGGGCGATTGCTGCGCCTGTGGTGGCTGCCTTTAGCTTCAAATGGGAGTGAAGCCATGCGCAGGCAACCCGGCGCGAGCTGCGGAGGCGGCACCGGCCGGTGCCAACCGTGTCAGCGGTAGCGGACAACCACGTCGATCGCCATCGCCATGAAGACCACTGTTATGTATGTGATCGAATACGTGAACAGGCGCATGGCGCTCTTCGGGGTTCCATTCTCGCGACGCAAGCGCAGGGCGTCTGCCAGGTACAGACCGCCGGCCAGGGAAGCTGCCGCCCAATAAATCCAGCCCGAGTGGGCTACGACACCAAACACGAACGAGGTCGCGACCAACGCAAGCGAGTACAAGATGATCTGGCGTGCAACCTGTTCGAAGGGTGCCACGACCGGCAGCATCGGGACCTTTGCCACCGCGTAGTCGTCCCGATAGCGCACCGCCAGCGCCCAGAAGTGCGACGGCGTCCAGATCACGATCATTGCGAACAGCACGATGGCAGGCCAGGCCAGGTGGTCGGTGACAGCGGTCCAGCCGACAAGCACCGGGACTGCCCCCGCTGCACCGCCGATGACGATGTTCTGAGTCGAACGGCGCTTGAGTCCGATCGAGTAGACGAAGACGTAGAAGAGCGCCGCCGCGAGCGCGAGCAGAGCCGAAAACAAATTGACAACCCGCCAGAGCAGCACGAATGCAGCAACCTCGAGGGCGATCGAGAAGACAGCCGCGGCCGTTGGAGTAACCGCTCCGGTGACGAGCGGCCGATGTCGCGTGCGGCTCATCAAGGCATCTATGTCGCGGTCGACGAACATGTTCGCCGCATTGGCGCCGCCGGCCGACAGCGCTCCCCCGACAAGCGTCGCGACGATCAGCCACCATTCGGGAATGCCCTTCGCGGCCACGACCATGGTCGGCAGCGTCGTGACAAGCAACAGCTCGACGATCCGGGGCTTCGTGAGCGCCACATACGCTCTGAGCTTGAGGCTGGCCGAGCGGCGCGGCACCAGTACGGTCGTGACCTGCGCCATCTCGCAAGTATAGAAGTGGCCTCAATCGATCAAGCCGCGGCGGCGCGGTGACCAGGCGGTACAGAATGGTGGCTTGAGCCGTGCGAGCATACGATCCGAAGGCGGTGCGCCTGCCCTGTTTCTCACCCGCCACCGTGCGCAAGGTGGCCTTGGTCTCGGTGATCTGTTACGCGCTTTTGGTGGTCAGCGGCGGCGCAGTGAGGTTGACGGGCTCCGGGCTCGGTTGCCCCGACTGGCCCTCCTGCTTCCAACACCACCTGACGGCCGTGTCCTCCTTCCACCCGATCGTCGAGTTCGCCAACCGGCTCGTGAGCGCAGCAGTCACATTGGTCTCTGTCGCCGCTCTCGCCGTGGCGGTGCTCCGCACGCCCCCCCGCCGGGACCTCACCCTGCTCGGCGCGGGGCTGGTTGCCGGTATTGCGGCTCAAATCGTGCTCGGCGGTCTCGTCGTTCTCTTCAAGCTCAACCCCTACCTCGTTGCCCTCCACTTCGTGCTGACGATCGTGATCCTCGCGGACGCGATCGCGCTGTACCACTTGTCCGGCATCGAGCCGACCCGCGCGCAGCCGGTCGTCGGAAGGGACCTTGTCCGTCTGGCACGGCTACAACTGAGTGCCCTCACGCTGGTCACAGTCCTCGGCACCGTGGTCACCGGTGCGGGTCCTCACGTGGGTGGCCCCGGAGCCAAGCGGATCCCAATCGCGTTCCGAGACATCGCCGAAGTGCACTCCACCGTTGCGCTCTTCCTTATCGGTCTGACCCTCGCGTCGCAGTTCGCCTTCTACCACGCGAACGCGCCACAAGTTGTCCTACGCCGCGGACGTCTGTTCATCGAGGTAATGGCTATCCAAGGAGCACTCGGCTACCTGCAGTACTTCCTGCACGACGCGGCATGGGTGGTGGAGATCCACCTGGCAGGGGCGACGACGCTTTGGATCACGGGGATCGGTTTCCTTCTCTCGTTGCATTCGCACCCTCCCGAAGCGACCGATGATGGCTCCTCGAGTGGGTCCACCGGCGCCGTTGCTGTCGGCAGCTGACCCGAACATGACCGGGACCTCTATCGGTTCGACCGCCGTTCCGACGGAAGTCGAGCGCCCCGAAACGCATGAGGTGGCGGCACCGGAGCTGCCATGGCTCGTGATCGTGTGGAACGATCCGATCAATCTCATGAGCTACGTGACTTACGTCTTCCAAAAGCTGTTCGGCTATTCGCGGGGGAAGGCTCACAAGCTCATGCTCGACGTCCACTACAAGGGCCGCGCCGTCGTCTCCAGCGGACCGAAAGAGCGAGCCGAGCTCGACGTCGCCCGGCTACACCAACATGGGCTCTGGGCAACGATGGAGCACAGCGGATGAGCTTTCGACGTCGGGTCCGGCCGTCCAGGGGTGGAGGTTATGAGGTGCGCCTCACCGCCGAGGAGCGCGCGTTGCTCACGGTGCTGCCCGGTCACCTCATCTCCCTGCTCGAAGACGTTGGCGAAACGCCTTCGGGCGACCTACCCGATGCCCTGCGGCGGCTGCTTCCTCCCGCATACACGACCGACCCCGACGCCGAGCGAGCCTATGTATCGATGACCCGTCAGGATCTCGTGGAACACCACCGTGAGTCACTCGAGACCATGTCGGTCACGGCGAAAGCCACCTGGCTCGACGATGAGCAGCTCGCTGCATGGCTTGCCGCGCTGAACGAGCTCCGGCTGGCCCTCGGATCGATGCTCGGGGTCGCCGAGGAGCAGAGCGAGCCACCGATGGGCGATGCACTCAGGGCCGAGTGGATCGCATACCTTTACCTGGGCGGCCTCCAAAGTGAGCTCATCGACATCCTCGAGCGAACCCTGCCCGACCCAGTGCCGGGCGCCGACGACCTCGTCCCAGAGGATCACTGGGGCGAACCGCCTGGCGGGCTGCGCTGGGATGGCACACCACAACCGAGAGACTCATGAGCACGCGTCCGGCCGTACCCCGTCTGCTCGCCATCATGGGCTCCGGCGAGACAGCACCGACGATGGTAAAAGTCCACCGCCAGCTGCTCGAGAGGTTGGGACCGCCGCCGGTCCCAGCAGTCCTGCTCGACACCCCGTTCGGCTTCCAGGAGAACGCGAGAGAGATCGCCGGGCGTGCGGTCACCTACTTCCGCGAGAGCCTTCAGGCAACGATCTCCGTCACCGGGCTGACGGAGGGCACGGCTGGCGCGAACGGCGACGCCGAGCAAGGCGCGTTCGCCGACGAACGGCTCGTGACCACGGTTCGAGACTCGCTTTACATATTCGCCGGACCGGGGAGCCCGAGCTACGCGTTAAGGAAGTGGCAGGAGACCGTCATCCCGGGCCTGCTCGTCGAGAAGCTGCTGCATGGCGGCTGTGTCGTGTTCGCGAGCGCCGCAGCGCTGACGCTCGGCATTGCGACGGTGCCCGTGTACGAGATCTACAAGTGCGGCGCAGACCCGCACTGGCTCGAGGGCCTCGACGTCACGTCGGCGGCCGGGATTCGGGCGGCAATCATCCCCCACTACGACAACAACGAGGGTGGGACGCACGACACCCGTTTCTGTTATCTGGGTGAGCGGCGCCTCTCGATCATGGAGAGGGGCCTCCCCGAGGGGGCCTTCGTGTTCGGAGTCGACGAACACACCGCCTGTACTTTCGACCTCGACGCCAGCACCGCATCGGTGGAGGGAAGAGGTGTGGTCACTGTGCGCGCCGCCGGCCGTTCTGCGACCCTGCCGAGCGGCGAGGCTTTCCCCATCGCCCGGATACTCGAGACCGCTGAGGCGCTCGCCCGTGGGCGCGCGAATCGAAAGGCGGACGAGCAAGCCGCGGACCGGGCGCCCGCCACCGACGCGTCGTCGCCAAGTGCTGGCCGACTGCCAAGCACGTCGCCGCTCGTCGATCTCGTACGCGAGCGTGAGGCCGACTTTGCCGCCGCTGTCAACTCTCGAGACATGGCACTCGCCACGAGCATTGTGCTCAATCTGGAGCGCGATGTCACAGACTGGTCGACGGACATCCCTGCTGGGGATGAACTCGACCGCGCGCACGCCAGCCTGCGTTCGCTCATCTTGGATCTCGGCCGATTGTCCGAGACTGCATCTCGCGACCCGCGACGCGTCCTTGGGCCATTCGTCGAGGCGCTCTTGGAGATCCGGAACGCAGCAAGACAGGACCGTCGCTTTGCCGAGGCCGACTTCGTGCGCGAACGCCTCGCCGAGTCTGGG
The DNA here is from genome assembly GCA_963807575.1 of uncultured Acidimicrobiaceae bacterium. GTDB lineage: Bacteria > Actinomycetota > Acidimicrobiia > Acidimicrobiales > Bog-793 > Fen-455. The sequence continues at coordinate 252,194 of CAWECD010000008.1, read as the reverse complement.
ATCGAAGTGCGCGATACTCCCGACGGCAGTGAGTGGCTACTTATTGGCGAAGGCACCGCCAGAACGGAGGCTGGCGCCTGATAATTTGGCCTCTTCGCTTCGTCGCTCCCGCCTTCGGGTCGAGCCCCCATCGTCCAGCGGCCGAGGACATCGCCCTTTCAAGGCGGAAACACGGGTTCGAATCCCGTTGGGGGTGCCAGTTGTTTGACCAGCTAAACGGCACTTCTTTCGCTTGTTGGTTCGAGTTCCGATGAGTATTACTGGGTATTCAGAGGATCCAATCGGCCACAAGTGCCTTTGTTACGACGAGAAATCGTCTGCTTTCTCCGCTGGCGTATCGGTGAGTGTTGGCCCGTCCGCTGCCGTCCGGACCGTTCTGGCAACCATCGTCGTTGTGACATTTCGATTGCTCCTTCGTGTCCGGTCGTCCCACGCCGGCTCGCTGAGCACTCCCGAATCACTCACAGGACCGCTCACCGCATCGTGATGCTCGTCACCGCTTCCCATCACTTACTGATCACCGGGCAAGCTCGTGCCCTCAACGCCTCCGCGCGGCGGTCTCCGTGACCGATCGGCGTGCTGAATGTCCGTCATGTCACGGATTATGCGGAGCCGACCTCACAGCAACACTCACAGCAACACTCACAGCAACACTCACAGCAACACTCACAGACCCAGGTCAGGCCATGTTTTTGGGGTCGGAATTCTTTTGCGCGAGACCCCTTCCGCCTACGGCAGCACCGGGATCGGGAGGCGCGGCGTCACATACCGGCCCTCGTCGCCAAGGTCGATAACTGCATCGAACACCCACTGGCCCGGCGGGATCGCGTAGCCGAGCTCCGAGGCGAAGGAGGCCGTGACGCTCAGGAGTCGCACCGACGCCGTGTCGCCCGGAAGACGACGAGCGGCGTCGTCTGCCCGCCCCAACAGCCACCGACGACCTCGCCGCTCGCTGGGTCGACGACACGGGTGGTCAAGTTGCCGGTCGTCCTGATCGACAACTCACGAACTCCCAAGTTGCGCACTGACAACTCCGCGGTCTCCACGAAGCCCGAGCGGACGCGGACTTCCGAAGCGAGCGTCACCTCCACCTCACCGGCGTCGAGGCGAGGGAGCTGCACGAGCAGCCGGCATTCTCAAGGTCTCCCGTCCGGAGTGCGGTACGTCCGGTCGGGAAAGTGCAGGCCGACGGGAGCTGCTGCCGCGATGCCGTCAACGCACGCCAAGTTCGCCCACGTGGCGGCGTAGCGGCTGGGGGCAGGAGAAATGCCAAGTGCGCTGGGCGAACCGGAGTGCCCGTGGGTCATCGAGCTGGGATCGTCTCGAAGCGCTGTCGTCCCCGGAACCGATAGATCTGAAAGTCGGCGTCGAGGGTGAAGATCCGTCGGTCGCCCTGCTCCTCGGCGAGCGCGACGAGGGTGGCGTCCGCCAGGTCCATAGGTCGGTCCGCGTACTGATCCATCAGCCGAGCGCTGCGATCCACAGCGGACGGCGAGAGATCGGCGATGACGAGTCGGTCCGTCTGCACCAGGCGCCAGAGAGCCTGTTGAGCTCTAATGCCGCCTGCCCTGGCGAGCAGGTACATCGCTTCGGTGAATGCTGGCCATGTGGTCACGAGCGGGATGACGATCTGGTCGAGGGCCTCCATGCACGCGACGTGGTCTGGCTCGTCGGCGTCGATGATCGCGATGAGCGGACCAGCGTCGGTGAGTGTCACTGCCTCTTGCGGTCCTCCGCCAGTGATGCGGTGAAGGCGTCCCCGGTCCGTCGAGCCCGACCGCCGCCGCCATGAACCACCCCGGCGACATCGGCGAAACGCTCGCTTGGACGCGCGGACAGCGTCTCTTCGGCCCGCTCTGCGGCGGCATGGCGGAGGAACTCCGACACCGACTCGCCCTTGACAGCGGCCGCTCGCCGGACCTTCTCATCCAGTTCGGAATCAAGCCGAAGGCTTCGCATATCCGCACTGTATCACATCTGTGCTTACACGTGATACAGATCGGGATGGCCGATCTCCGATCCGCCGCCACTACTCAGCATCCCAATCTCCTCTTACGAACCCTCAGTGACCGGCGCACACCCTTTTGATTCGCTCTTCCCACCTACGGACACCCTCCCAGTTGCAACCTCACAATCGACCATCATTGACCACTGTTCACCGTTTCACGTTCCGCCATTTACAAGGGTTTTCTCGCCTGTCATAACTGGTCTTCGTGCTTCCTCTGCCAGACACTGCTGCACTCGAAGTGCACTCGGCACGGGCGTCACTTTTGGGAGCGTCGCGGCCGTGATGAGCTTGACGAAGCTCGGTCCCTCCGGCTGGCGCTACTTCGCCGAGGAGATCGCGACCGGCCGCGAGGACTACTTCGCCCGCTCCGCGGAGCACCCCGGCCGCTACCTCGGCCGCGGAGCAGAGGCAATCGGGCTCGCCGGCGCGGAGGTCGACGCGCTCGGCCTCGAGCGCCTCATCGGTCACGGCACCGATCCCCGCGATGGCGCCACGATGGGTCGTGGCTTCTCGCCCGACAACGACAACGTCGTCGCCGGCTTCGGGCTGACATTCAGTCCGCCCAAGAGCGTCTCGGTGCTGTGGGGAACCGGCGGCGAAGAGCTCCGCACAACCGTCGTTGCCGCGCACGAACGCGCGGTTGTGAGCACGCTCGATTTCCTGCAGGACCACGCGGCCTTCACGCGACGCGGCGCAGGCGGGGTCTTCCAGGTCGACACCGAGGGCTTTGTCGCCGCGAGCTTCCTCCACCGCACTTCGCGTGCCGCGGAGCCGCAGCTGCATACCCACGTCCTTCTCGCCAACAAGGTGCGCGTCGAGGACGGCAGGTGGCTCAGCCTGGACGGTCGCGAGCTCTACGAGCACCAGAAGGCCGCCGGCATGCTGTATCGCGCGGCGCTTCGGGCCGAGCTCACCGCCTCGCTCGGAGTCTCCTGGACGCCGGTCGACGAGAACGGCATCGCCGAGATCCAAGGCGTGCCAGAGGTGCTCGTCGAGACCTGGTCGACGCGTCGCCACGAAGTGGAGTCCCTTAGGCGCACAGCTCGTCGCGAGCCGCGAGGCCGAGCTCGGTCGCGAGCTCTCGGGTGGTGAGCGGGCGCGCTGTCTCCAGCTCGCCGCCTATCGCAGCCGGGCCCCGAAGCTCGAGGTCGAGACGCCGACCGAAGTCCTGGTCGCCCGCTGGCGCGAGGAGGCCGCGTCCTTTGGACAGGCACCGGAGCGCTGGCTTTCTCGGGTGCTCGGCCAAGCGCGGACATCGACCCCCGAAGATCGCGAAGGCGCTTGTACACCTCGCCATCGCCCGCCTCGAGGAGACGCGCGCCACCTGGGGACGCTCGGACGTCACCGAGGTGCTCACCACGCTTGTCACCGGGGCGAACGCAGACGAGCTTCGCACCCGCGTCGAACAGGCCGCCGACGAGGTCCTCGGCGACCACCGGGTCTGCTCGCTTGCTGCGCCACTGCCGGCCGAGCCGCCCGAGGCGCTTCGTCGCCGCGACCAGATGAGCGCGATCGAGCGCCACGGGGCGACGCGCTACACGACCGAGGCCACGCTGCGCCGCGAGGCACGCGTCCTCGACGCCGTGGCGAAGGGACGACACGCCCGGATCGGCCTCGTCCCCGAGCGCACGCTGGACATGGTGCTCTCCGCTTCGATGCTCGGCGCCGATCAGCAAAGGGCTGTGCGCGAGCTGCTCGGTGGCGGCGAGCAGGTGGCCCTCCTCGTCGGTCCGGCGGGCGCGGGGAAGTCCCGCGCCCTCGGCGCGGCGCGCGAGGCCTGGGACGCCGCCGGCTACCGTCCGATCGGGCTCGCGCCATCGGCGATCGCGGCGCGCGTGCTGTCCGACGAAGCGGGACTTAGTTCCGACACCCTGGCCCGCTTCCTCCTCGATGTGGAGAACGGGCGTCGCACCCTCGGTCATAGGGACGTGATCGTCCTCGACGAGGCGACGATGACGCGCACCGACGACCTGGAGCGCCTCGTCACCCACACCGCACAGGTGGGCTGCAAGCTGGTCCTCGTCGGCGACCCGCACCAGCTCGGCGCGGTCGGCCCGGGTGGGCTGTTCGCGACCCTTGTCGGCTCACACGGCGCGAGCGAGCTCGAGACGGTGCGCCGCTTCACGCAGGCATGGGAGGCCCAAGCCTCGCTGCGGCTGCGGGCACGCGACGTGAGCGTGCTCGCCGAGTACGTGTCGCGGGGCCGGATCGTCGGCGGGCGCGAGGAAGAGATGCGCGCCGAGGCGTTCGAGCTCTGGCGCCGGGCACGCGACGAGGGACGCGCAGTGCTTCTCATGGCCGGCGACAACGCCACCGTTGACGCGTTGGCGAGACGCTGCCGGGAGGACCTCGTCGCGCGGGGCGAGGTCGAGCGCGAGGGCGCACCGATCGCGAACGGGCGGGCGGGTGTCGGCGACGAGATCGTGACCTTGAAGAACGACCGCAAGCTCCGCTGGGCTCCCGGTGAGTTCGTCCGCAACGGCGAGCGCTGGCGCGTCGTAGAGCGCGACCTTCAGGGCGCACTCACCGTCGAGGCCCTCCAGGGACGCGGGCGCGTCACACTTCCGCCGCAGTACGTAGCCGAGCACGTCGCCCTCGGCTACGCCCTCACCGTCCACAAGGCGCAGGGCTCGACGGTCGACTGGGGGATCGTGCTCGTCGACGAGCAGATGACCGCCCAGCAGCTCTACGTGGCGATGAGTCGGGGACGGGAGATGAACGCGGCGCTCGTCGTCGAGCAACGCTGCGACCCCGGTCTCGACGTCTTCTGGAGATCGCGACGGCTCACGCCCGTCGAGCTACTGGCAAACGTGATGCGGCGCGACGGCGCGGAACACTCCGCGCACGACGTGGCCCGCGAGAACCTCGCCCACATGGAGGACATCGGCCTCTTGGGCCACCTCCTCACCGAGGCCCGGCGCGACCTCGACGAGCGAGCAGGACCGGATCGCGAAGCGGAGATCATTGCGCTACGGCCCCGAGCCGACGTGCAACGCGCCAATGAGGAGCTGACGGGTGCGCAGTCGTCCCTGCGCTGCGCCGAGGAGCGCCGTAAGAGGGCCGAGACCGCCCTCGTAGCGGCGAACACCCGCCCCACCCGGGCGCTCCTTCCCGGTCTCTTAGGCAACGAGGCCCGTCGCGAGACTGAGGCCCACCGCCAGAGGGCAAAACGCGACTTCGACGAGGCGCGACGAATCGAGCAACAGTCGCTTCGCGCCTACGAACGAGCGCGCCATCGCCTCGAGGACGCCGAGCGCGCCGCTCGCCAGCTCAGCGAAGCACGCACCGCACAGGAGCGCCGCCAGTCCTTCCTACGCGAGCACCCGGACACAAGGCGCTGGATCGAACAGCTCGAAGAGCGCGTGGCCGTGCGCGACTACGAGCTCGCCCGCACCGAGGCCAGCGAGCGTCAGGGGACTCGTGACGGACGCGCGGAACAGACACCGGGACGCGAACGCTTGAAGCGGGCCAGGCTCGAGGCTTCACCCGCCGGCGACGCGGCCACCCGCGCCGTGCTCGCGCGCGCGTCGCGACACGATCCGGGATATCGGGCGGTGCCGATGCCGCCGCTGCGCCCGATGGAACGGGAGGGACCGAGCCTTGGGCGGTAGTGCTGGAGCCTCCTATCTCCCGCCGTCTACGCCAGTCAGGCCACGCGTAACGAATCTCTCGCGGCGTCGGTGTTGCTCGCGAGCAACCGAGCTGCGGCAGATCGATTGTTCGGTCGCCTTGATTGCTAACGGCGATTGCGGTGCGTTGGCCTGATAAGAAGCTTGTCGATCCATGGCGTGACCCGTCACAGTCCTGCCACGACATCGATGCGACCGACGCCGACAACCGTGACTCCGTAGGCAAGGGCGCTCCGCCAGCTGCCGACAGGGAGCGTACTCAACGTCGCGGAGTGAACGTGCTCGGCGTCGGGGTCGAGGGTGTGGGCGGCGCCTTTGAAACGCAGCGCTCAAGTGACGACTCGAGCTCCGACTCGACCCCTCGGGCACTCTCCGCCCCCTGCAATTCGACATGTCAAGTGCTAATTTCCGCGGCATGAGAACACGAAGAGGTTTTGTACGGGAGTGCGGTCGTACCACGCGCTGGGCACTACTGCCTGGCCTGGCCGTTTTCATCCTTGCAATGGCCTCGGTGGTCGTGACACCGACATTGGCCGCTGGGGCCGAGAGCCAGAACTTGTCTGTGGGCTTGTGCCTGGAGGGAGGCAATGCGGGTGCTTGTAGTACAGCCATAGAGGCGCTGAGCGCCTTTTCCTTGTCGGCCGTACCGGGTGGCAGCACGTCGGGGAAGGGTGCCACAGGAGCAACCGCGACAGCGACAATGTCGGTCAATCAGGCGTCGATCCTTCTGGTTACTGACGTATTGGCAGGTGAACGCCCCGCCAAGTATTTCCTCGTTGACTTCACGCGGCTTGCCTCCACCGGTACGCCGCTCGTCTTCTACTACATCTTCAAGAATCCCCCCATCACGAGTTACTTGTTGCAGGACGCAGCGGGGACTGGTCTAACGGTGCAGATCACGTTCACATGCAGCACATTCGGAGTCGTGTATCCTTCTTCGACGACTTGAATGTCGAACGCCAGCGCTGTTCCAATAGGTCAACTAGGTCTGGAACCGATATGCGCGTGCACATGACATCGTCGTCGGTGAACTGTCGGCACCATGGACGCGCTCGAGTCCCGGCGAGCCTCGTAGTTGTTCTGCTAGTGACGGGCCTGTACCTGACCGTGACGAGCCCGACTGCGTTCTCCCAGGAACCCGGGAGGCCTCAGGTAGCATCGCTGGGTGCTGGCGCCAGCGGAGGAGTTGCGGAGCTGTCGCTGACGACGAGTGCCGGGACGGTGACGAACGAGGTTCTGACCAGCTTTTCGCTGTCGGTTTCGGGAGCATCGGCGACGCCGTCGAGCACAGCAAGTGCCGCGCCGGCGGTCGTGGTGACCGCGACGATGCAGGTCGACTCGGTGAGCGCTGCCGACCTCTTGGAAGCAACTCTGCAGAACACCGTGTACAAGAGCGCCCTCATAACTCCTAAGAGGCCGCGCGAATAGGGAAATAGGCCTTTGAACAGGTAGTTCGCGCAAGAAGAGACCATCCACCGGTCGTGGGGTTGTCCCGACTGTGATGTCGGGTGCACCCAACCACCAACGACCGAGTGGAGGTCCCCACCATCATGCGCGCTTTCGACCCCGAAGTGAAGGACATCGTCTGGCAGGCGATCGAACCTCTCGTGCCGGTCCCGGTAGACAAGCATCCTCTCGGTTGTCATCGGCCGCGGGCATCCGACAGGGATTGCTTTGAGGTGATGCTCGTCCGGCTCGTGACCGGCTGTTCGTGGGAGGACGCGGAGCGGCTGTGTGGCAACAAGGTCTCCGACACGACAGTCCGCGAGCGACGCGACGAGTGGATCGCGGCTGGAGTCTTCGAGACAATCGCGAACGAGGCGATCTCCGGCTACGACCGGATCATCGGCCTCGACCTTTCCGACGTCGCTCTGGACGCCAGCTTGCACAAGAGCCCTTGTGGCGGCGGGGGAACGGGTAAGAACCCAACCGATCGGGCCAAGCTCGGATGGAAGTGGTCGGTCCTCACCGACAAGGTCGGGATCCCCTTCGGTTGGACCGCAGACGGCGCCAACCGCAACGACTCGGTCCTTCTGGCGCCGACGCTCGAGGACGCCGAGCGACGTGGGCTCACAGAGGAGATCGAAACCATCTGGCTCGACCGCGGCTACGACTCCGACGCGACGCGAGTCCGCCTCTCAGAGGCGAGGATCGATGACGCCGTGATCGCGAAGAAGCGCAAGCGAGGCTCCCCCGCCAAGGAGACAAAGAAGCTCCCGATGGGTCTGCGATGGCCGGTCGAGCGGACGAATTCCTGGCTCTCGAACTATGGCCAGTTGAGGCGGAACACTGACAGAAGAACAGCACACCGCCTCGCTCAGCTCGCCCTCGCGGTCGCCCTGCTCCTCACCGCGAAGCTCATCGACTGGCGGAACCGCTGGTCACCGACCCTCTCACCTATTCGCTGAGGCTCTAAGAAGCTCGCCGTCAATGTCTCCTATGAGCTCGGGGAACCCTCGGTCACCGCGCACACTTTGCAGAGCGGCGCCAGCAGCACACTGGTTCAGGTCGTGCTCGCCGCCAAGTCGGTCCAGGTCGTCGTCGCACCCAAGTTCGGGGGAAGGGGGTGGACGGCCACGGCCGCGCAGTTCGAGGCCCAGATCGGGCAGCGCTACGCCTATGACTGTCCGGTGCCCGGCCCGAAAGACGACGTCTCGGGGAACGACGTCTGGGGGACGACCACATACACCGATGACAGCTCGGTCTGCGCCGCCGCTGTCAACTACGGCCTGATCACCATCGAGGCGGGGGGCACGGTGGCGATCCAGATCGAGCCCGGCGCCAAGTCCTACACCGGCTCGAACCGCAACGGCACGACCACCGAGTCGTCCGGCCACTCGACCGGCAGCTTCGTCTTCATTGGCCAACCCATCTACAACACCGACGTCGGCTACGGTGGCCGCGGCTGGGACGCCTATCCCAGCAGCTTCCCCACCAAGAACGGGCAGCGCTACCTCTACATCTGCCCCCCCAAGGGCAGCCCCGCAGAGATCTTTGGCACCGGCACCTACACCACCGACAGCCCCGTCTGCACTGCCGCAGTCCAAGAAGGCCTGATCACGCTCGCCAGGGGTGGCAACGTCACGATCGAGATCAAGCCCGGCATCGGCACCTACACCGGCTCTACCAAGAACGGCATCACCAGCAGCAGCGGCTCCTGGTCCTACGGCAGCTACATCTTCGTCACGACCCTGCAACCACTTGCCTGAACCTTGGGGACCCTTACGGGCACCTGGCATAGCGACGGCTACGGGCGCGGTCAAGCGATCCCTGCCGAACCGGATGCTGGGGCTCGCGTCGACCGGTGCTGGCTGACGCAAGGCCGTGTCTTGTACCTTGGCTCGCCTCACCTACCGGCAGGTCTGGGTCTCTTCAAGTTGTTCGCGCGCTCCTGTCCTCCCGAACTCGGCAAGAGCGGCTACCAGTAGGACTTCAGAAGCTCCTTGGCCAAGACCTTCAGATGGGCGAGGCTGACCCCCGCTTTGATGGTGCATAACGCCGTTCCCTTCACGAACTCCAGGAAGGTGGCGGGGACCCCGAAGGCTGTGACCCCCGTACCCAGGCTGGTCACTACCACGGCGCTCCCGAGCGACTTGTAGAACTTCTCGTCAGAGGAAAACGTCGCTCGCGCTTTGTAGGTGAGCCATTGGATGTTCGCTTTCGGCACGCTGGTCCCTTTACTTGTGTAATAACACTCCACAGTTCCGTTCTCGTTGGTGAAGTGGGATCCGGAGAGGGTCAGGGCGAGCGCTTTGCCTACCACGCCAAAAGGTGGGCACTTCGGTGCGAACCCCGAGGAAGCAGACAAGGCACCGGTCACGTTGGATCTCGCTGCTGACTTCGGTGCCGTTGGGGTCGCCCCGGCCATGGTCACCGAGGCAGCGACGATGCACAGAGCACTGATAATGGTGATGAGGGTCTTCTTCATGTTTGGTCCTCCTCGCTGACAAGAGAGTAGCCAGCTGTTGGCCTCGGTGCTTGAGTCAGGTGAGGCTAGCTGCTTGCTGTGGAACAGAACGGCGCACTGAATGACGCCCCCCACTACGGCGGCACTCCGCGCCAGAACGACCGCGTGCCGCCTTCGCAGGTTGATTCTTGAGAACCGGCCACCTTAACGAGTAGTCGCGTTCACCTACGTTTACGGGCACTTGTTGCCCGAGGTCGACAAGCAGGCGGGTGTCAAGCTCGAGGCCTTGCGGTCCGCTACGCGCTGGCAATGACGAACGAGACATTTTCCTGGAGAGCCGGAGCCGATAAGAGGAGTCAGGACAGGTCGCGCTCATATCGATTTCGCGCTGTCGCAAGCAAGCTGGTCGATCGTCATGACGGCGGGCAGAATGATCTTTCTTGGCACTGCCACGCCGGTCACCAACACGTGCTCACGCTTGATGGCGACAAACGACCTACCGGTGGTCAACCAAGGAGACGCTCAACACAGCCCCCGCGCGAGCGTCGTCTGCCTGTGGGTGTCGCGACCCAACGAATGGGTGACTCAACAACGTGCTCCCCGACGCGTGCCTCGACATCATCTGGGATGGCCAGTGGCTGTTCGTGCCGGGGCCGGACACGGGGCCTGTCCTGGTGGCGCCACGACCTGGGGGCACCTTCGCCGGTCTGCGGTTCCGGCCGGACAGGGCACCAAGTCTCCTAGGCGTCCCGGCGTCAGAGATGCTTGACCGCCGAGTGGCGCTGGCGGAGCTTTGGGGCGACTTTGGCGCCGCCCGTCTCGCCGACCGGCTGGCCTCCGTGCCTACCCCAGAAGCGGCAGCCCAAGGGCAACCCGTACCTCAGGGCCGCTCTTGGCCAGATGGCCACCGGGGCGGCCAAGACCGACACCTTCCTCGGCCAACGCTACCGGCGCCTCTGCAGGCGCATGCTCAAAGCCAAAGCGCTCGGAGCAGTCGAACGGTCCATCCTGGTCATCATCTTCCACCTGCTCGCCGACCCCACCGCCACCTTCGAGGATCTTGGGGCCGACTACTACGAAAAGCGAGGCAACAAGGAGCGGCGCACCCGCAGCTTGGTCCAACAACTCGAAGATCTCGGCCACCAAGTCACTCTCACCGCCGTCGCCTGGCCAACCTCCTCACGCTCCCCCCAACCAGTCCGAGCTACCACCCGAGCGGGGCTCCGCCCCCCCGCCTGGCGGGCCAGACCGTCGCGTCTACTCCACGGTTGTCATTTTCTGGTCAGGTCTCGCTCAGCAAGTGTTGCTCGGGGACCGCCGACGGGTCGATCGCAGGTCAGCTCTTGGCGACAGCCGAATCGCGGGTCAGACCGTCCCCGAGAAGGGTGCGTCAGTCAGGCGTCCAGAGGAGGTGGCGGTAGACCTCGCGGGCGACCTAACGCTTCAAGCAGCGGGCGTATGTAGCCCACTTCCTGGTCCCATTTCGCCCCCGGAACAACGCCGTCGCCTGACCGGGACGATGGCAGGGTCTCGAAGGCAAAGAGCCGAGCATGCCGGGCAAAAGCGTCTCTTTTTCGACATCCGGGCGTGTCCCATAGACAGTGCTAAGGTCGGCCGCGATCACAAAGAGCCTGGTCAGCAGGCACAAGTTAGGAAGGGGCTCAAGATGAAGTCTTGTCGCCTGTCCTTACCGCTCCCACTCTGTTCCCGTCGCCATCCAGCGGCTGGTCCGTCCCGTCGGGAGCCGTCAGCGGGTCTTCCGCCGGTTCGTGTCCGCACCACCCGCGCCGCACGACTGCGCTCGTGCTTCTTTGTCGCTGCCGTTGTGCTCACGGCCGGCGTCCTGTCGGGGCTCCCGGTCGCGCCGACCGCGTCCGCGCAGGCTGCAGCGGTCACCGGGAAGATCTTCTGGGGGCCAATGGGGATGAACGGGGACTGCGCCGCGCCCGGGTGTACCAACGAGGCCACGGTGAGCGACTTCTCGTTCACCGTCGGGGTCATAAGCGAGGCGGGAGCAGTGGGGGGGACCACCACCTGCCCCAAGGGCTGCCCGCCGATAATCACCTTCGCGGCCACAGTTGCCCTCACGGACAGCTCCATGCAGTTGGTCGCGCAGGACGGCAACTTCGGTTTCGTGGTCGTCTTCCCCGCCGGCTCTGGGGGGGCCGGCTCGCCACCGCCGGCTACCTACCGTTTCGGCTTGTGCCTGGCCATCCTCGGCGGTTACGTGGTCCAGGGTGCCGAGGGTACGGGCGCGTCCGTCCAACTGGAAGAGCAGTGCGTCAAAATCGGGGCAACCTTTAGTTGGCCCGCACCGACGGGGCCCGAGACGGTCGTCTACCCCCAGGGAGCCGCGCTGCCTAGCCCCCCAGCCAGCGCGAGCGCCTCGGCGTCGGCCGAGGCGGGACCGCTCCGCTCCGCGGTAGCTGGCACCGGTGGAGGTGCAGCTGAGTTATCGCTCACCGGCACCAGCGCCGCAGCCGACGAGGTGCTCACCAGGTACTCCTTCACCACCGGGGGCAACCTGTGCTCCTCGCTCAGCAAGTGCGCCATGACCTCGCCTCTGACGGCGACCATGGGGTTCGACCCGGTCAGCACCACCCAGTTCATGACCGCCGGCCTTGAAGTTTCGACGTGGCGGACGGCGCTCGTCACTCCCAGTGGCCTGGGCACCACGCTGGCCTACCAGCTCGAAGCCCCGGCGCTGGTGTCGTATACGGCCACCACCGGTACTGGGGGTAGCTCCGTCCAGGCCGTCTTCTGGTCCAAGAGCACCCAGCCCCCGAGCGTCGTGACTGCCCCCGTGACACCCAAGCCCGGTGGCAGCGGATGGGGCGCCGACGCCACCCGGTTCGCCCACCAGGCCGGGAAGCTCTTCAGCTACCTGTGCCCGCCCAACGGCACGGAGAACGCGGTGTGGGGGACCACGACGTACACCGATGACAGTTCGGTGTGCACGGCCGCGGTCAACCACGGCCTCATCACCTTCGAGTCCGGGGGGACAGTGACGATCGAGATGCGGGCCGGGCTCGCCTCCTACACCGGCTCGAACCGCAACGGCACGACCACCGAGTCGTCCGGCCACTCGACCGGCAGCTTCGTCTTCATTGGCCAACCCATCTACAACACCGACGTCGGCTACGGTGGCCGCGGCTGGGACGCCTATCCCAGCAGCTTCCCCGCCAAGAACGGGCAGCGCTACCTCTACATCTGCCCCCCCAAGGGCAGCCCCGCAGAGATCTTTGGCACCGGCACCTACACCACCGACAGCCCCGTCTGCACTGCCGCGGTCCAAGAAGGGCTGATCACCCTCGCCAAGGGCGGCTACGTCACGATCGAGATCAAGCCCGGCATCGGCACCTACACCGGCTCTACCAAGAACGGCATCACCAGCGGCAGCGGCTCCTGGTCCTACGGCAGCTACATCTTCGTCACGACCCTGCAACCACTGGCCTGAACCTTGGGGGCCCTTACCGGCACGAATGAGGCAAGTTCTGGGCGCGTGACGGCAGCGCTCGAGCTTTGCGCTCGAGGAAGCTGCTTGGACCGTCGCAGGGATCGGTGCCTCGAGGCGCGAGCGGAGTGCGCGTTGCAGACGGTCTGGCCGTCGAACAGGGACCTTGCCCTAGCTGCTGGCCTCCATGACCGCCCTGGGTCGCGAGGCAAGTTCCTTTCTGCGAATGGGGATGCGTCTCCTGGATCACAGGACCCACAAACTTCATCGTGAGCGATGCTTGGCCGATCACTGCGGGAGCGACCGAACGTCCTATCTGGTTGGTCGCGATGACGGCTACGAGTGCGCCCGAAACGTCGACTCCGTACACGGTCCCCGCTACCTGGAACCGTCAGGCGGGCGTCATTCTGGCGCGCCGCTGATTTGATGGGCGGAGCGATCCAGGTTGCGTTTGCGTCAACGGCCCTCGGGAAACGTGCTGGTCGCGTTCTTGTCCGGTAGCTTACGATCCCCTCGCAATTGACACTCCAGACGACTAAATTCCCGCCAGCCGAGGTCCCGACTAGCGACCGAGCATCCCGGCGTGAGAGTTGAGATATGCGCCTCGGAAGAGGCACCACGGTCCTCCGAAGTTTGGTCGCTCCCGACGCCTTCTCCGACTAGCAACAAGACAGAGGGAGGCGTCATGCCCGTGACACTGTTGCGTCGCGTAGCGGCCGGGGCGGGGCTGGCCCTAGCCATTATGTTGGCCTTCGGCACCGGGCCGGCCGGTGCGACCACCTCGACACGGTTGTTCGACAGCTCAACTGGGCAAGCTGTGACCCAACGCCCTGGTGACGTCGCCGCAACCGCGCGAAGGGCAACGCATTCGGCCGTTGTGCCGGCCGGGCTGCAAGCTGCGATCAACAAGAGCCTGGCCAGGGAGCCAGTCACCTCACCGGCTGGGCTGTCGCTCACCTGGGGCAAGCGCGGCACGGTCTGGCTCCGGGCCAGCCAAGGCGGCCCCACGGCCAGTTTCGGTCTGAGGCCAGTGTCGCTCGGGAGGTCGAGCTCGGAGGCGCTTTCGCCCGGGGCCTTTGTTTTTGGCTCCACGCGCACCACAGAGGCCCTCGGGGACGGGCTGAGCGTCTGGTACAAGGTTTCGGCTTCGGGCTTCGAGCAGGGCTTCAGCGTTGCACGCCGCCCGCCAGGTGCGGCTCAGAGCTTCAGCATCGTGCTCGCTTCCAGCGGCGGGCTGCACGCCGCCGCAACAGGCCCTGATGGCCTCACCATCTCAGGGTCGAGGGGGCCGGTGATGACCTACAGCGCCCTCCGGGCCACCGACGCCACCGGCCGAGCCCTGCCGGCGCGTCTTGCCCTTGGTCCCGGCCAGCTGCGCATGGTCGTCGACGACGCCGGCGCCACCTACCCGGTGACCATCGACCCCTACATCGCCCCGTTGCCTACCCCGGTAGCCACCTTCACCGGCGCCAGCTCATACGAGTATCTCGGCTCCTCGGTGGCGCTCTCGACCGACGGGCAGACGGCCCTGATGGGCGCCCCGAACGCCAGCACTGGCAACGGCGCCGCCTACCTCTACAGCGAGTCCGGAGGCACTTGGTCCACCACTCCGGCCGCGACCTTCACCGGCAGCTCGAGCGAGGAACTCGGCAATTCGGTGGCGCTCTCCGCCGACGGGCAGGTCGCCCTGGTGGGCGCCCCAGGCGCCAGCAGTGACAATGGCGCCGCGTACCTCTACAGCGAGGCCGGGGGTACCTGGTCCACCACCCCGGCCGCGACCTTCACCGGCAGCTCAAGCGAGGAACTCGGCTATTCGGTGGCGCTCTCCGCCGACGGGCAGGCAGCCTTGGTGGGCGCCTGGGATGCCGGGGCGAACGACAATGGCGCCGCCTACCTCTACAGCGAGGCCGGAGCCACCTGGTCCAACACCCCGGCCGCGACCTTCACCGGCAGCTCGAACGAGCGGCTCGGTAGCTCGGTGGCGCTCTCCGCCGACGGCCAGACCGCCCTCGTGGGCGCTCCAGGCGCCAGCAGCAGCAGCGGGGCCGCCTACCTCTACAGCGAGGCCGGGGGTACCTGGCCTACGGCCCCGGCACAGACCTTCACCGCTAACACCTCTGAGGAGGGTTTCGGTAGCTCGGTGGCGCTCTCCGCTGAAGGCCAGGTCACCCTGGTGGGCGCCCCGTACGCCGTGGACGACCACGGCGCCGCCTACGTCTACAGCAAGGCCGGAGGCACGTGGTCCACCACCCCAGCTGCGACCTTCACCACCAGCAGCTCGGGGGAGCACTTAGGCGGCTCGGTGGCGCTCTCCGCCGACGGGCAGGTCGCCCTGGTGGGCGCCCCAGGCGCCAGCAGTGGCAACGGCGTCACCTCCGTCTACAGCGAGGCCGCAGGCACCTGGTCCACCACCCCGGCCGCGACCTTCACAGGCAGCTCGAGCGAAGAACTCGGCTATTCGGTGGCACTGTCCGCCAGCGGGGAGGCCGCCCTGGTGGGCGCCCCGTACGCCGAGGCGGACGAGAATGGCGCCGCCTACCTCTACAGCGCGCCCACGGTGACAGTCGACGTTTCCGGCTCGCAAACCTACGGGTCGTCCAGCCCGATCTTCAGCTACACCGACGACGCCACGAGCGGGTTGACCGTGAGCGGGACCCTTACCTGTACGACCGTGGACGGCGGGACGTCGATTGAGGCTTCGCTAGCTGCGGGCACCCACACCCTGGACGGCTCCAGCTGCAGCGGCCTGTCCCTGAGCGGCACGGACGCCTCGGCCTATTACATCTCCTACACCGGCGTCACCGACGGCTTCGTCGTCAGCAAGGCCAACCAGACCATCACCTTCACTTCTACGAACCCGTCGCCGGTGACCGTAGGCGGCGCCACCTACACCCCGACGGCCACTGCCACCTCCGGCCTGACCGTTAGTTTCACGATCGACGGCTCGAGCACTTCTGGTGCATGCTCGATCTCGGCCGGAGTGGTGAGCTTCACGGGCGCGGGGACCTGTGTCGTGGACGCCAACCAGGCAGGCAATACCAACTGGAACGCGGCTCCCCAGGTAGAGCAGTCGATCACGATCACGGTCAGCAAGGCCAACCAGACCATCACCTTCACTTCTACGAACCCGTCGCCGGTGACCGTAGGCGGCGCCACCTACACCCCGACGGCCACTGCCACCTCCGGCCTGACCGTTAGTTTCACGATCGACGGCTCGAGCACTTCTGGTGCATGCTCGATCTCGGCCGGAGTGGTGAGCTTCACGGGCGCGGGGACCTGTGTCGTGGACGCCAACCAGGCAGGCAATACCAACTGGAACGCGGCTCCCCAGGTAGAGCAGTCGATCACGATCACGGTCAGCAAGGCCAACCAGACCATCACCTTCACTTCTACGAACCCGTCGCCGGTGACCGTAGGCGGCGCCACCTACACCCCGACGGCCACTGCCACCTCCGGCCTGACCGTTAGTTTCACGATCGACGGCTCGAGCACTTCTGGTGCATGCTCGATCTCGGCCGGAGTGGTGAGCTTCACGGGCGCGGGGACCTGTGTCGTGGACGCCAACCAGGCAGGCAATACCAACTGGAACGCGGCTCCCCAGGTAGAGCAGTCGATCACGATCACGGTCAGCAAGGCCAACCAGACCATCACCTTCACGCTCCTGGTCAAGCGTCGTTCTCTGGCCCAGCCGCCGCTGACCGTGCATGCATCGGCTTCTTCAGGCCTGGCCGTGAGCTTTTCCACGTCCACGCCATCGGTGTGCACCGCCAGGCAGGTCCGAGGTGGGGCCGTAGTGACCCTGCACAGGCCAGGGACCTGCACAGTGGTGGCCAGCCAGGCGGGCAACGCTTCCTATGCCCCGGCATCCCCGGTGAGCCGCAGCTTCAAGGTGTCCAAGGCCGCCCAGACGATCAAGTTCGCGCCGCTGCCCAACCAGGCCCCGGCCGGCTCGACGATGACCGTACGCGCCAGTGCCTCCTCGGGGTTGAAGGTGAGCTTCACCACGACGACGCCTTCGGTGTGCACCTTGGCGCGGACCAGGGCTGGGGTCACGCTCACCCTGCTCCGGGTAGGCAAGTGCACAGTGGTGGCCCATCAGGCGGGCAACGCCACCTACAGCGCGGCTGAGCCCGTAGGCCGCAGCTTCACGGTGTCGGCTCGCCTTACCACATGATCTGTGCAAAGTGCCGCCGGCAACAGCTCGTGCCTGGCTTCCCGAGTATCTACCGGTGCGTGAACTCGCAGTGTGGGGCCGACGCGGAACGCTTGTCGTGCTCCAAATGGGGAAGCCGACCGTGGTTTGGACGAAGAACGCCTTTGGCAAGTGCAAATGCCCTGCCCACCATTCCAGGAACGACTTGCCAGCACGCAGAGCTTCGTTCCATCGGTCGAGCACTAGCCCAAAGAGACACTAGGTAGAGCACTAGCCCCAAGAGACACTGGGGCTACGACACGGAGGAATCGGGCAACACATGGGCCTCGCCGCCCCTGCTCTACCTCTAGCCAGCGGTGGCATCCGGCAAGCTTTCGGGTCCGGTTCGCCTGGGGGCGGTGCCGCCCGCCGGCTGGTCTGGGCCGCTTCCCTCCTCTCGATCCTGGTCGGGGCGGTCCGCGCTGTCCGGCCGCCCCGCTTTCCGTCGTCCCGGCCGCCCCTGTGCTTCCCTGTGTGACATCACAAGGTGGTCTTGGGGTTTCATTGTACGAACACCCCTCCAACGCCCGAAGCTCAGGCCACGCCCATAATCGGCGGCGGGGCGATCAGGCTGCCAAGGCCCAACGCCGTCCTACGGTTGGGGGATCGTGACCGGTAGAACAATCGGACCGCGGTTCGAATCTCCGTAGGCTTCGGATCCACGGGCCGTCAAATTGCTCGCATTGCTGCTTCGAACTCCTGGCGAACCTCCTCCTGTCGATCTCTCGGGCTCCCTCCCGTCGAGGCGTCCCTTCCCCACAGCCCGTTTCCCTCGGCAACGCTCATCGCTAGATCGTGGAGCAGATTGACAGGACGCCACCGGGCGAGTCGTTCCGGTTCGATGTCATGTCGGGCTTCATAAGCAGCAATGAACGATCGGGCGAAGCCTCGAAGCAGCTCCGGAACTCCTTCGCCCTCAGCAGACTGGGTCGCCACCTCAAAGACGTGCGCCGTCCACGCCAGGTCGGCATGGCGGTCGCCAACTCCGGCGATGGACCAGTCGATCACCCCGAATCGGTCACCCTCAACGAGCACGTTGTACGGGTGGAAGTCCCCGTGGCAGATCACGGGGTCGGATACCTCGAGGCTCGGCAGAAGAGCTTCAACGCGTGCGAGGGCGGACACAAGGCCGCCGTCGACGTGCCGGTGGACGACGAAGCGGGCCAGGTCCAGGCGGCGCTCGGCGACTGACCACTCGGGGTCTTGCGGTGTCGCCCAGCCCGGCACCGGCACGGCGTGCAGTTCAGCGAGCAGCGCACCAAGACGCCCAACGATGTCCGCTCGGCCCTCTTCCATGGCAACGGCAGCCGTCGTACCCGGGAGGCGTTCCATGACTTCAACTGGTCCCTCGGCAACCTCGCCGGGTGAGAGCACGGCGAGCACCTTGGGAGCTGGGAAAGCGTGCGAGGCGCACCAGCCCTGCAGCTGCGCCTCGCGCTGAAGAGCGGGATAGCGGCCGACGATGCTCGCAAGTCTGGCAACGAGTGGCGCGGCCCATGATGGCGGGAGCCGCTCCCCGCCGAACTGGACGAGGTACGTGGCGAAATCCCGGCCCTCTACAGCACGGGCAGGCGACGCCGCATCACTTACGTCTCCTCCGAAGCCGCGCTCGAGCCACGCTCTCAACGCCATGGACATGTCAACGGGCTCGGGTTCACTCATCGGCACACGCTCGGAGCTGCTTCGGGCGCCCCATTCCGGCCAAGCGTATCGAGCGTCGGAAGGCTGATGGGTCTGAAGGTCCCATCCGTCGTCGCTCGAGGTAGGCGTCCACTCCGGCGGGGACGCTCAGGGTGTTCGCGCCATGACACTGCTCAGCCCACAAAGGTGCACGTCAAGGGGATCGTGGTCTTGGGGTGTCATTATGCGAACACCCCTCTGGCAACGAAAGGGCAGGTCACAGCCGTTGTCGACGACAGCTCCTCGACACCCTCCACGGCTCAACACAGTCAGCGTATTGCATCGCCATACGCGACCACTGCGAACGCCCATCATCGACCGCGACTACCCCGGCGTCGCCTTCAGTGCCCTTCCCAGTCGGGCCGTCCGCGATCCGTGCGCGATCGGTGCCGCGCAATTAGGGATTCTCATGGCAAGCAGTGGACAATAATAAGTGGTCTCTACCAGGACTTTCACCAAACTCGGGCAGGCAGAAGAGCGCCCCGGATCGCCCTTTCAAGGCGGAAACACGGGTTCGAATCCCGTTGGGGGTGCTGGATGACAGTTACCGACACAGGGGCCCGGCCTCGGTGACACGAACCGGGCTGTCATAGCTTGCGGGCTCGGTGCCCTGGGCCGTGACTTCAATCGCCGATCGGTGCTGCCTCGGTCGGTGCTCACCGGTCTTCATCGACCTCGGGGTTCTGGCCGCTCCTTGTTGCCTGAATCTTGCGAAGTTCAGGGAATTCATTTAGACTTAATTACTCCGTAATATGTGTCAACGCGATTGAATTGGCAGACGTGTTGTCGACGCTGTCGGGCAGTCAAAGGGTCCTGATGCCTGACCAGATCAAATACTCGAACCTCCAAGAGCGTGTGCCACGGTCAGCTCACTGGGAAACGACGGCGCGCTCATTCGCGGCGAGAGGCAGTGGGAACCTTGAAGAGCCGGGCCCGCCAGGAAGCAGAGGTGCCCCCTTATCGTCTCCAGCAACAACCTCCAGCTCCGTTGATCCTGCTCTGTGGCCTAGAATCTTGCAGTGGCGGCTGAACGCTTGGCCCGTATCCTGGCCTTGTTGTCGGCTGGCGGTGACACCGATCCCGGAGTCGCTCGCCTGTGCCAGGTGTGCGCGTTGGTCACGGTTACGAGTGGCGCGATGATCATTCTCGTGTCCGACGACGCGCCGTCGGGGTCGTGGTGCTCGCCCGACGAAGTATCGGGTCTGATGGAGGAGGCGCAATACACGCTCGGCGAAGGGCCGTGCATCGATGCCCACAACCTGGAGTGCCCCATCATCGAACCCGACCTGGCCAACCCGGAAAAGGCACGCTGGCCGGCGTTCTCGCCCGTTCTGCTTAACGCCGGAGCCCGCGCCGTCTTCGGCTTCCCGCTTCGGATCGGAGCAGTCCACCTGGGCGCGCTGGGGCTTTACCGTGACACCGAGGGAATGCTCACGAACGAACAGCATGCGGACGCGCTCGTTGTCGCCGACGTCGCCACACGGGCTGTGCTTGCCCTGCAGGCGAACGCATCGCCCAGCGAGATCGCCACTGAGATCGAGACCGGTGCCAACCTGCGGTTTGTGGTCCACCAAGCGTCCGGGATGGTGGCGATCCAGCTCGGCGTCAGTCTCATCGAGGCCCTGATCCGGCTCCGTGCGTCTGCTTTCGTGAACGACCGCCCCATTGCCGAGATCGCCGAAGACATAGTCGCCCGGCGCCTCCGCTTTCGTCCCGATGCCGGGGAGGTCTACGAGCAATGAACGAAGCCTCGCCGGGGTCGGTAATCCTCTTCCTGATTCTCGTTGGCACTCATGTGAGAAGGAGACCAAGTTGATGGAAACTCTTTCGTCCCGAGAGGTCGTGCTGACCCGCACTCTGGTTCAGCTGGCCGACACCCTGGTCGAAGGCTTCGACGTCGTCGACCTCTTCACGTTCCTCGCGGCGAGATGCGTCGAAATCCTTGACGTCGCCGCCGCGGGACTAATGCTCCCCCAAACAAATGGCACACTCGGCATCGTTGCTTCATCCAGTGAGGCCATGCAAATCCTGGAGACCTTCGAAGCGCAGTCCGATGAAGGACCGTGTCCAGACTGCTATCGCAGCGGTCAGCCGATCATCAACCTCGATCTGGCTACGGCCCACCGTAGGTGGCCTCGCTTCACGCCACTCGCCCTTGCAGCCGGGTTCCGCTCTGTTCACGCCCTGCCCATGCATGTGCGAAGCGAGACGATCGGGGCGCTCAACCTTTTCCGAGCCAACGAAGGCAGAATGGACGAAAGCGATGTGAACGCCGCTCAGTCTCTTGCTGACATCGCCAGTATCGCCATTCTTCAGTACCGCGCAGACCTCGACCTCCGTGCCCTAAACGACCAGCTCAGTTCGGCGCTGAACAGCCGCGTCGTCATCGAACAAGCCAAGGGCATCGTCGGCGAAAGATCCGGGATCGAGATGTCGGAGGCATTCACGTTGTTGCGGACTTATGCCCGCAACAATGGCCGCCGCCTGGCAGACGTCGCCAAAGACGTAATCGACGGAACTGTCAGGCCCGAGTCGCTCTGATCGAATGGCGGCTGGAGGCATCCGGAACAACGCGAACTGGTCCCCGGTGCTCGCGCCGCCAACTGGCCCGGATCTGACGGGAACTCGAAGTAATCTCGGTCGCGCAGGGCCTGACCAATAAGCCCATGCTCGGAGGTGGGATGGTGGACAGCCGATACCATGACCGCTGGATCGAATGCTTGCCTGACCGTATCCAGATCCGGGGGTACTACTTTCCCTGGGGCACCAAGCGCATCCCTTACAGCTCGATTCGTTCGGTCAGGCGAGTCAGAATGGGTGCCCTCAGTGGAAGAGGGAGGATCTGGGGTACAGCGAACCCGCGCTATTGGGCGAGCCTGGACCCGCAACGGCCAAAGAAGAGCGTCGGGCTCATTCTCGATGTGGGCCGCCACGTACATCCCTTCATAACCCCTGACGACCCCGATGCGGTCGAGACGCTGATCCGCGAGCTTTCCAACCTTGGTACCTCAATCGAGGACTCCGGTAGCGGCCCGCTCATCTGATCGTCGGTCCTTGTTCACAAGTCGAGTGCGAATCCGGACAGGGCTCGGGCCAAGGTCCGTGTCCCGTGCGGGGCCGCACATGTGAATGTGGGTCAGCCAGCAGGGCGCGACCAACTATCCAGGAACTGCCCTCGTGTTCACAGCTTGCAGGCTCCGGGCCGTGAAGTGCTGAAGGTACGCGAGCGCGTCGGGGTCGAGCCGGTCACAAACCCAGTCCCAGTGCAACGAGACCAGGTCGCCCTGCACTAGGTCTTGGACGAAGCCGATGCCGTCGACACTGAGGCAAGCCTGCTCTACACGCTCATCGAGCAGGACCAGGTCGCGACCGTCAAAGCCGAGCGGTCGGCTCCGGACGATCACGTTCGCGCCGTCGACTGCCTCGACCCGACCCCAACGGATCCGGCAGCGCTCGAGAACGGTCATGGCAGGTTCCTGCTTGCCAGATCGCAACAAAGTGAGCCAGGGGTAAACGGCAAACACGTGAAAGCTGTGATGCGCCACGCCGCCGGCCATGGCCGCCTCCCGGAGCTCCGACGAGCCTCCGAGGCTTGAATCGGGAAGTTTGCCGATGGCGTCGAGCAGCGACGTTGCAGGAATTCCTTCCAGTAGCTTGCTGCCGACCCAGTAGGCCTCCACGACCCGGGAGTCCAGTGGGTCGGCAATGGAGTTCGAGGATGCGATCAACTCGAGATAAGGCCACGCGCCACTGAAACGCCTTGCGGCCGAGATCAGGTCCTCGGCTCTAGCGCCGGGCAAACCGGCGTCGACCAGAACCTTCGGGTCGGGTGGCCCACAGTAGCCGAGCGCGTTTGGTGGATAGGCGTAGCGTGCGAACAGCGGACCGGCCGACACCGTGACTAGGACAGAGCTTCTTGTCCGGCCCTGAGCTCGCTCACGATCGCCGCCGCCTCCTCGGAGTCGACGCGCCGCAGAGCGTAGCCGCTGTGAACGACGAGCCAATCGCCGGCCTGCGGTTCCGGGCCTTCAAGCGCGATGAGCGACACCCGGTGCAGCCGGCCCTCGGCATTCTCGACCATCATCCAGCCGTCGGCCGGCGCCGTCACCGCCTGGTGAAGCCTGCTCATGCACATGAGTTCGCCTCGTCGATGACCTGAAGCACCAGTTCGCCGGCTTCGGAAACTGCGAGTGCCATTGCTGGGCTAAGACCGACGCCATCAGCAAAGTTCTCACCTTCGATCCCGACGACCACCACACGGTGCGGAGCGTGACCCATGGCGTGCGCGAGCCGGAACACGCGCGGCAAATCCATACCATGCGAACTCATAGGCCCGGCGGAGGAGTCGGCGTCCTCAGCCGCGCCAAGATCCACGACCTGTACCGTTCCTGGTGGCGAGCCGGAACGGGTCGCATCCGCCACTACGGCAAGATCGTAGTCATCCCACACGCCGATCAGGTCAAGCGGCTCGCTGATGACTTTCGAATCGACGCTCGACATCTGGCTGGACACGTAGGCAGCAACGGCAGGCCCCGCACCATCGTCACTGCGGTACTCGTTACCGAGTCCGGCGACGAGCACACGCAAGCTCACCGGCGCTGAACCGACACATCCAGGAAGTGCGTGGCACACGAGATGCAAGGATCGTAGTTGCGCACCGTCTGCTCGCACAGCCATCCGAGCTTCTCGTCCGGCAGGGAGAGGTTGGCCTGCGCCACCCGTCGAAGGTCATCCTCCATGCAGAGAAGGTTCTGTGAGGTGGGCGGGACGATACACGCCGCGCGGATCAGACCGTCGCCGTCGAGCTCATAGCGGTGAAACAGCAGGCCGCGGGGTGCCTCGGACGCGCCATGTCCAATGCCTGCGACCCCTGGAACGGCTACTGCCGGCGGGTCAGGCGGCTCATAGGCCTCGATTATCCGCAGTGCCTCCTCGCACGCGTACACAAGCTCGACCGCGCGCACGGTGATGCTCTTGAACGGATTGTTGCAAACCGCGCCCAGACCGGCTGCAGCGGCTGCCTCGCGGCGAGCGGAGACAGCTGACCGTGATTCAACGCGTAACGAGAAAGGGGACCCGTGAGGTACATGTCCTTTCCGCCGAGGCGCGGCGTGGAGCGCGTTTGACCGAGCGACATGATCTTCCACGACCAGATCGGAAATGCCTCTTGCATCGACATCGAGGCCATCGGAGCTCACGATCCGCCCAGACTCGATCGCGTAATAGTCAGGGTGGCGCAGAGACACGAACCGGTAATCGATCTCGATATCGGGGAACTCGAAGCCAGCGACCCATTCGACCGAAACCAGCGCCGCGTCACGAGCCAGGCGCAATGGCTCGACGAGAGCGACGAGCTCCTCACGCGACGGCGCCCTGTAGAAGCCGCCGACACGCACGTTGACGGGGTGGATCGCACGACCCCCGACGACCTCCATGAGGTGGTTGCCGACCTTCTTGATATCGAGGCCTCGCTGCACGGCCGGCAAGTCCAGCCCCGCGAGCTCGACCGCGTCGTCGCAACCGAAGAAGTCCGGAGCGTGCAGGAAATGAATGTGGAGCGCGTGGCTCTGGATCCACTCCCCGCAATACAGCAGGCGACGGAGCGCCGCGATCTGATCGGTGATCGTCACTCCGCACGCTTCTTCGATCGCGAGGCAGGCGCTCGTCTGGTAAGCAACGGGACAGATCCCGCAGATCCTCGCCGTGATGTCCGGTGCCTCGGTGTGTCGCCGACCTTGCAGGAATGCCTCGAAGAAACGGGGCGGCTCGAAGATCTCGAGCTCTACCGTCTCGACCGTGCCGTCACGCACCTCGACGAGTAAGGAGCCTTCCCCCTCGACTCGGGCTAGGCCCTCGACGTGGACGGTACGGCTATCCGCCGGTCTCTGGTGAGTCATATCTGAGGCTCTCCTCACGAAAGGCCGGCGCACCGGCGTTGAAGGTCCGGAACAACCGTGACACATCGACCCGCGACGTGCCCAGTGCGTTGAGCTGCCGGGCGAGCGATGACGTATTCGCTCCGTCGGACGGCCCGAAACACCCATAACAGCCACGATCGACCGCCGGGCAGAGTGCTCCACAGCCAGCCTTGGTCACCGGGCCGAGGCATGGCGTGCCGTGCGCGACAAGCACGCATACTGTGCCCCGCCCCTTGCATTGCTGGCAGACGGTATGGCCGGGAATGACCGGCTTTCGGCCGTTGAGTGTGGCTGTGATCACTTCGAGAAGCTGGTGGCGATCGATCGGGCATCCGCGAAGCTCAAAATCGACCGACACGTGATCCGCGATCCCCGTCGACTGCGCGAGCGTGCTGATGTACTCGGGGTGGGCATAGACCGCCGTCGTGAATTCACCGACA
Source organism: uncultured Acidimicrobiaceae bacterium (assembly GCA_963807575.1). GTDB lineage: Bacteria > Actinomycetota > Acidimicrobiia > Acidimicrobiales > Bog-793 > Fen-455. Next base: position 226,966 of record CAWECD010000008.1, on the reverse strand, counting down.
TCGGCGTAGTTGCGCAATGCCTGAATCCCGCCAGAGGTCGCACAGGCGCCGATCGTCACGAGCACTGACGACGCTTGGCGGATCGCCCGGATGCGTTCCACATCCTCCGGAGTTGTGATCGACCCCTCGACGAAGGACACGTCGTAGGGTCCTTCCACAACGGCGCGCGTCAACTCCTTGAACTCCGAGATCTGCACAGCGCCGACAACCCCTAAGAGCTCGTCTTCGCAGTCGAGCAGGCTCAGCTGGCAACCATCGCAGGAGGAGAACTTCCAGACGGCAATAGTTGGTCGGGATACGACTGTGGACATGCTCATCGTTCGCGCTCCGAAATCAGTCTTTCCAGTGCCTCGCTGTAGTCGAAGACGGGACCGTCGCGGCAAATCAGCAGCGGCCCGAGCTGGCAGTGGCCGCACCATCCGATGCCGCACTGCATGTTCCGTTCGAGCGACACACGAACCGACCCAAGGGCAACGCCGAGGTCGACTAGTCCACGGACGGTGAACCTCATCATGATCTCAGGACCGCACACGAGGGCAACGGTCCGCGACGGGTCGAAGTCAACGGTGGGCAACAAAGTCGTTACGACACCTATCGCTCCCTGCCAGTGGGAGTCCGGGACGTCGACGGTGACCTTGACGACAGCTCCAGCACGCTCCCACCTCTCGAGGTCCTCGGGGAAGGTGATCTGGTCTGGTTCCCGAGCCCCGACAAGCAAGTAGACCCGTCCGGTGCGTCCCGGCTTGTCCACGAGATAGCTGATGGCGCCTCGGAGCGGCGCCAGGCCGATGCCTCCGGCGACGATAACCACGTCCTTGTCGTCGAGCCCGTCCACGCCCCAATCGGTGCCGAACGGACCGCGCACGCCGATTACCGACCCGATTGCAGCAGTGCAAAGTGCGTGGGTGATGGCACCGACGTCGCGAACGGTGTGCTCGACGGGCCCGGGTGCTCCCGGCGCACTACTGATCGAGATCGCGACCTCCCCGACCCCGAAGGACGTCAGCATGTTGAACTGGCCCGGCCGGAACGAGAATGGGCTGGAGGCCGACTCCGCCTCGAGCGACAGAGTGACGACGTCACCGGTCTCGACGTGCTTGGCCACCACCCGGTAGGTCGCCGGCGTGAGCGGGTTCGACAACGGTTCCACCTCAGTGAGCGACATCGCGTCCGTAAACATCAAGCAACCGGATCCGGGTCGCTTGAAGCCGGTCGAGCATCACTGCAGCGAGACGCTTCATGAGCAGATAGCCGAAAGCCGGATCCGCTTCGGCCTTTGAACGCAGGCACTCGGCGTCGACCGAGATGGCGCCGACGGGCTCGAGAGCTCGGGCGTCGAAATGCCACCGGTAGGGGGGGAACATCCAGGACCATCCGACTGCTTGTCCGGGGCCTATCCGGTCGATGACGAGAGGCACGCGACCGGGTTCGTGCACCTCGAGCGCTACGTGGCCACGACGGAGCAGGTAGAGCGACCGTGCTGGTTCGCCTTCCTCCAACAAGAGCTGGCCTGTGGCGATCGCCACGTTCTGCGAGCAGCCTCCGACCAGCTCGGCCACGTCAACTGGCAACCCGCTGAACAGCGGGTGCTCTGCCACTAGTTCACCGATGTTCTCGGTCATGACCGGTCACCTCCCGACTCGATGTAGACGGGCACAGCCCCGTCGCTCGCGGCTATCGCCGCAACTTCGACAGTGATGTCGATACCCACCGGACACCACGTGATGCAACGACCACAGCCGACGCAGCCGGAGGTACCGAACTGGTCGTGCCACGTCGAGAGCTTGTGCGTGAGCCACTGTCGATAGCGCGACCACGTCGTAGCCCGCACCGGGCCCGTGTGGACGAGCGAGTGTGCGAGATCGAAGCAGCTGTTCCACTGTCGATGGCGCTCAACGGCGCCGTCGACCGTGGTCGTGTCCGTCACGCCACCGCAGAAGCACGTGGGGCAGACCAGCGTGCAATTGCCGCAAGCAAGACAGCGATTGGCAACGTCATCCCACTGGGGATGCTCCAGGTTGTTGGCAAGAAGTTGCCGAACATTGCTCGCTTCGAGCTTCCGCTCGATGCGGTGGGCGGCCTCCTCGAGCAAGGCATCCCGGGCGGCGAAGTCGGTCGGCTGAGCCGGCGAACCGCCCATCTCCTTGATGACCTCGGCTCCCCGCTCAGATCCGACCCTGACCAGATACTGGGGTCCGTCAGACGACCTGAGCTCGGTAAGCGCCAGGTCGTAGCCGGCTTCGGCGCCGTCCGCGACCCCGGGCCCGGTGCCCATTGAGGTGCAGAAACATGTGCCTGCGGGCGTCCCGCACTCTGCGACGACGACGAACGAGGACGCCCGTCGATCGCGGTAACGAGGATCCGGCACTTCTCCTCCAGCGAATACACGATCGAGCACGCGCAGCCCGGCCAGTTCGCATGGACGCGACCCGATGAGGGCCACTGGGGTGCTCTCCTCCTCCGGCTGCTCGAGTGTCACCACATCGTCGGACGAGGTCGCGCGCCAGACAAGGGAGCGGGCCGGGTAGAACTCCGACTTCGGGGATCCCGGTCCGACGGCCCAGGCGAAAAGCGAAGGATCATCGTCGTGGTGAAGCCGGTAGTGACCCGGCGCCTGCTCGTCATGCCAGCCCTGGGGGAGGTCGCCGGTGCCAGAAACCTGTCGCTGAACAACCGCACCATCGCGCACTACCGGGCCGATGGGTCGATAGCCGCGAGCTGTGAGCGCTCCGAGCAACCTATCAAGACCGGCGCGGTCCACTACCAACGAAGCGCTGAGGTCCATGAGATTCACAATAGGCAATTCGGGCGACCGTTGGTTAGGGCCGAAGGCCCTGTTTTCATCCGCATTGTCGTCGTCGCGGTTGCGCTGGCCAGCGCTGGACGCGGCACGGGTCCCGCCGGCCCGCCAAGCCGGTCAACTCCTCAGGGAACCGTAAGAAGACTCAACAGCAGGGTATTGCGCGTGGTCGCTTGGCCGCTGGTTGTCACTGCTGAGGTACAGTAGTTCACTGGGAGTGCTGCACTGGCTTTGCCTTCGGCTGGTCGGGGAGTTGATCAAGACGGTGCCTGCTTCGCGGGCGGGCAGCCAGCGCCTGACGACCTCTTCGTTATCGCCTAGGATCTCGAAGTCGGGTCTGAGGTTTGTCGCCGTCGATCCGGCAGGAGTGGTAATTCATCCCAACCGGCAGTTGCTTGTCGGCCACCGGGACCTGTGGTGCAGCCTGGAGTGCACGCCGGCCTGTCAAGCCGGAGGTCGCGGGTTCAAATCCCGTCAGGTCCGCTCTCTCGTGTGCGAGCGTCGCGTCGTACCGTCCGGGGTGCTCCCCGCGCCGCGGTGCGGTACGACGGTGTCTCTTGCGGCAATATGGAGGCAGTCCTGGCAACAGGGCGAACGGTCGGGTAGCTCAGTTGGTAGAGCGCGCGCCTGAAAAGCGCGAGGTCACCGGATCGATGCCGGTCCCGACCACCAATAACTCCCTAGTCAGAGCGCTGCCGCTGACCTCTCTTCGTCGCCGGTCTCGGCCGCGACCACACGCGGGCCACAACTAGAGGAGTCACGACGGTCAGCACGCGTCAATAACGGCTTCCAGCGGCCGGTGGTGGCGACGGATTAGGGGTGCTTCGGAAACCTTCCCGCCTTGTCTCGTCCTGCCCGCCATGTCACACTGACATAGTGAGCGAGCAAGAGTCGACGGCAGCGGTGGACAACGTGCGTCAGCGCCTCATCGAGGCTGAAGAGGAATACCAGCGAGCGCGCACAGACAACTATGTGACGCGCCTCGTTCGCGACTCCGCGATCGTCGACGCGGACCGAGCCGGACTGTCCTCTCGGGAGATCAGCACCCTGGTCGGAGACATTGGCCAGCCGAACGTCGTCCGCGCTCGCCGACGGGCAGTGACGCGTCGAGAAGTCGTTCCCGCAGGGTTGCTCTCGCCAGCTGACGCGGTTCGAGAATCAGGTCTTGGGCCCCGCGAATTCATTCACGCCGTCCGGGAAGGTCGCCTGATCGCAGTCGAGCTCCCTGGCGGAGTTCGCGCGTTCCGGGTCGAGGACGTTCGCCGAACGCGCAACACAGGCTGACCGTCAAGAATCCAACGACCGACCGTGTCACGATGGGTGCGAGACCGGTTTCGACCGTCATGACATCCAGGCGTTCCGCGATGAGTCGGTCCCGATCGGCGGCGGCGTGCTGGCAGATCATCGAGGCACGCGGACTGGAGTGACCAAACCGCGCCATCAGTTCCTTGGTGGATCTCGCCCTGCTTGCCGCAGCAATCGTCGTGCTCTGTGCCGCCGTGATCGCGCTCGCAACCGTCCCCGGCAAGGCACTCACCGGCCGACGCCACCACCACCCACCCGAGACCACAGCCGCGTAGGTACCAAGACCTTGACCGATGATGGAGATGGTCCACCCTCGACCAAGGTGGCATGCTCGTGTTGTCCCGTCACGGCGCGCACTCGCGGTGCCTACGGCGTCTCGCGCAGTTGGTCACTGAACGCAAAGGAGCCCACATGAGCGTTTTCACCGATAACGAGCGGGAGTACCTGGCATCAGGAGTCCCGCTCGGGCGACTGGCGACCGTTGGTCCCGATGGGATGCCGCACGTTGTGCCGACGAGCTTTCGGTACAACCCCGAGCTTGACACCATCGACGTTGGCGGTCACGAATTCGCTGCCCGCAAGAAGTACCGTGACGCGGTCGGGCATCCCAAGGCAGCGTTCGTCGTAGACGACATCGTCTCGGTCAATCCCTGGCGTGTACGGGGCATCGAGATCCGAGGCGCGGTTCAGATTCTCGAATCCGGGGGCACGGCGCTGGGTCCGGGCTTTTCGCCCGAAATGTTCAGGATCACGCCCAAGCGCATTGTGAGCTGGGGACTGGGCGAGCACATGGCGTTCGAGGCGCGATCAGTCTCCTGACGGTGTTTGCTACTCTGCTCGCCTTTGAACAGAAGCTCCCACTTCGCGGGATCCCGGTCCGCCCGAATGCCGCCGCTCTGGAGTCTCAGGTGGAAACTCTTTGCGTTGCCGTCGGCATCGCAGATTGATCAATCTGGATTCACCACGCAGACGTCGGACAAAGCCTTTTGGCGCACCGAACGAGGCTACGGGCGTAGTAGGCCGGATAGCACCGACCCCTGCCGACTCGGGCCCGTCGGGGTTGTAGGCCCATCGATGAGGAAGCCGCTCAGACCGCCCGCTTCGGAGCCGCCGGCACCTTCATGGGTCCGTTCGTCCTAGCGGGCTTCACTTAGGCGCAGATCGCGCAAAACCTCGGCGCCCCCGTTGCCTCGCCAGCACAGACGATCCTCGTCGCGGCCAACTTCTACACGGCCGCGATCTGCGAGCTGACCCACAACCAGCCGGGCTCGGCCTCCAAGATGCCGGTCGTCAAACGGCCAGCTGAACAGTTGCGAGCTGAACAGTTACAGCTATGAGCATGGCTGCCATTCGCACGGGTGAGGCTTCTCGATCGGCAACGTCCTCCCCTGGTTCAGGCGCCCTGGCACCCACCGGGCGTCGTGGGACGCACGCTCGCTCAGTGTCGAACCATGCGCTTTGGTGCCTAATATGCACGCAATAACGTGAACCTAATGGCGACTGGTCCCTCGCCAGGGAATACTTAGTGCCCATCAAGGAGACGCCATGGCAACTGTGAACCTGGAGAAGGTGAGCAAGGTCTACCCCAACGGGCTGCCTGCAGTGTCCGAGCTGGACCTGGATGTGGCAGAAGGAGAGCTGATGGTGCTCGTGGGGCCGTCCGGCTCGGGGAAGACGACTGCTCTCAGGATGGTGGCGGGCCTGGAGGACATCACCTCCGGGACGCTTCGCATGGGCGGCAAGACCGTCAACGACCTGCCCCCCAAGGACCGCAACGTGGCCATGGTGTTCCAGAACTACGCCCTGTACCCGCACATGACAGTCGCGCAGAACATCGGCTTTGCGCTCAAGCTGCGCAAGTTCCCCAAGGCCGAGATCAACACCAAGGTCCGCGAGGCCGCCCAGCTCTTAGGCCTGACCGAGTACCTGAACTCCAAGCCGGGACAGCTCTCTGGCGGCCAGCGCCAGCGTGTCGCCATGGGACGCGCCATCGTTCGCGAGCCGTCTGTGTTCTTGATGGACGAGCCGCTCTCGAACCTCGACGCCAAGCTGAGGGTCCAGATGCGCGCCGAGATCTCCCGCATCCAGCGCCGGGTGGGGGTGGCGACCTTGTATGTCACCCACGACCAGACCGAGGCGATGACCATGGGCGACAGGGTGGCGGTGCTGCACATGGGCAGGCTCCAGCAGTGCGACTCGCCCCAGTCGCTCTACGAGCACCCGGACAACCTCTTCGTGGCCGCCTTCATAGGCTCGCCGGCCATGAACCTCTACGAGGCCACCATCTCCTCTGACGCCACACAGGTCAAGATCGGCTCGCAGTCACTCAACTTGTCCGAGGCGCTCCTTCAAGCCCGCCCGGCGCTCAGGGGCTACAAGGACCGCAAAGTGGTCGTCGGCATCCGCCCCGAGCACCTCTTGGACGCCGCCCTGGGGCCGGTGCCCGCACCGGGGACGACCCTCAACGCCGACGTGGAGCTGATAGAGGCCCTCGGCAACGAACTGCAGGTGCACTTCTTGCTGGACGCGACACGCGTCCGTTCAGAAGACGCCCAGGCCGCCGCCGAGACTCACGAGCTCGAAGGCCTCCAGACCCTGCAGACCGGAGGGGTCAGGGCAGCCGGCGTCGCCCGGGTCTCGCCCCGAAGCGAGCTCAAGGCCGGCTCACCCGCGACCTTCGCCGTAGACACCGAGCGGCTCAACTTCTTCGACTACGAGAACGGGGCAGCCATCTGGAGCTGACGCCCCCCGGGCGCCCGGGCAATAGCTTGTCTGGGGCCGGGCCAGCACCAATTCAACCGGCGACGGGTGCTGGCGGAGGCGCGGTTCGAGGAGCACTACATAGCGCGGGCCTGTTGGCTGCGCCTTGGAGCAGGCGTCCTGGCGGAGTAATGGCTACTTCAGAAGACCCATACCTCTTCGCCGATCGGCGCAATGTTGTCAGCCCATATCCAGTTGATCGCCTCGTTACTCACGCGGACACAACCGTGCGAGACGGGAAACGGCGGCACATAGGAGTCACCGTGGATCGCGATCCCGCCTTCGGTGAAGAACCTCGGCCTCCAGAGCGCGCCGAGCGAGTCGACATCCAGGCCGTTGATCACCCCGAAGATATGGAACACGCCCGTCGGCGTGATGGCCACCGACGTCACGCCCTTGTCGGTGTAGGTGTAACCGCCACCTGTCGAAGTGTTGAGCGTGTAGGCGAGCTTGCCCCCCTGGATCACCATCAGGAGATCGTCCTCGAGATCCACCTCGATCAGGTTGCCAGGCGCAGGTCGCGGAGCCGGGACGACACCGCTTGCGATCGCGGCGATGGTCCGAGCCCCGATGACACCGTCGCGGGCAAGGCCGGCGGCCTTCTGGAGTGCCCACACGGCCTGTTGGGTCGAGTCGCCGAAGACGCCGTTCGGCGGTCCAACCCAGTAGCCGAGCCCGTTGAGGAGCTCTTGGAGCCTTCGGACCGAGGAACCGGACTCGCCGAGTTGCAATCCGGGCTGGACGTCGGTGTTGGTCGTCCAGATCGGCCGGTTGGCCGGGGAGTAGACGATTGCGTTGCCGTCGTTCTGGAGACTCAGGTAATAGGCGCTGCTACGGAGGGCTCCGCCGCTCTTCGAGTCCCAAAGCACGTTGAGACCCTGATATATGACGAGGTTGCCGTCGTTCTGCATTATGAGGTGGTCCGGGGCATCATTCCATGTGCCAGAGTTCCAAAGGGCGTGGCCCTCCCAGTAGAGCACGAGGTTCCCATCGCCCTGCAGGGCGAGCCGGTACCGGCCGCTGGGCGAGACGAGCGCCGACCCGTCATAAAGCATCTCCCCCGCCTGCAGGCGGGACGGGTCAGTGGCCTGCGCCGTGTGGGCGCTCACGGCGTGATCGAAAGTTGCGGCGCCACTGGTGGCAGGCAGCAAGAACGGGGCAAGCACCATGCCGCCGAGGATCAGGACTCGAAACAGGGTCCGCGGCCTTGGCACCTCTCTCCGCTCTGTTCGCTTCTCGAATGTGGAACCAGCGCGCACAAGACCCTCCGGACGGTTGACAGCCCTCACCGACACGCACGCCAGTGCGCACGCGTTCATGTGATCGTAAACGGTTCCGGGCCGCCACGTGTCGCCGCGCCGACCCACGGGTCACATCCAGCAGGTGTCAGCGAACCGTTGGCGGGGCGTCACCGGACTGAACGTCTGCTGAGACCTGGATGTCGGACGCCAAGACGAGCTCGAGCTCCAGTTCGTCGTGAAGCTCGATAACGTTCTCGGCCACCAGCGGGATCGACGGCTTGAGCATCCTGGCCCGATCGACGGCGCCCCGGTGAACAGCAATGATCCTAAATCCCCGACGCTCGTAGAACCTGATCGCACGCAGATTGTCGTTCGTCGTGATCAGCCAGACGCGTGTCGTGCCGGTGTCCCGTGCGATCTGGGTTGCACGGGACAGGAGCGCGGCGCCTATGCCGGCGCGAATCCTCGAGCGCGTCGATCGTGACCACCTCGAGCCCCTCCCGGTCGACCCGATAGGTCAGCAACCCGACTCGCTCAGACTCCTGCTCAGAGGTCGCGTCCACCGCAACCAGCGCCTCCAGCGCGGCGGCTTCACATCGGCGGTCGCGAGTGATGATCGTCGTCGAGCCCCACCGTTCCACCAGCGTGCGCACGATCCAGTCACGGTCGGCTGCGACGGCTGGCCGGATCATCATGGCGCCACGATGCCACACCCGTCATTCGGCAACGCGCGCCACCGGACATCGCACACCTGATGGCTTCTGATCACGGAGGCCGTCGCTGACCCGGCCAAATCATGACTTGACCAGTCAAGTATCGCCGGCTACCCTCCCATTGCCAAAGCGCGGCCACCGGACCCGTTGCGACGCGCCCAGAGAAGAAGGAGACCGCGGACATGGCCGACTGGGGTTTCGAGACCCGCCAAATCCATGCCGGAGCCGTAGCCGACCCGACCACCGGGGCTCCGCGCGGTGCCGATCTACCAAACGACGAGCTATGTGTTCCGGGACACCGCGCACGCCGCCGCGCTCTTCGGGCTCTCCGAGCTCGGCAACATTTACACGCGCATCATGAACCCGACCCAGGCGGTCTTCGAAGAGCGCATGGCCGCGCTCGACGGTGGCGTCGGCGCGCTCGCAGTCGCGAGCGGCCAGGCGGCCGAAACGATCGCGCTGCTCAACCTGGCCGAGAACGGCGGCCACATCGTCTCTTCGGCCTCCCTCTACGGCGGCACCTACAACCTGCTCCACTACACCCTTCCGAAGCTGGGAGTCGAGGTGAGCTTCGTTGAGGATCCCGACAACCTGGACGCCTGGCGCGACTCGATCCGACCCAACACGAAGGCGTTCTACGCCGAGACCATCGGCAACCCGAAGGGAGACGTGCTCGACTTTGAGGCCGTCTCGGCGATCGCCCACGAGCGCGGCATCCCGCTCGTGATCGACAACACCGTGGCCACGCCATACCTGTGCCAGCCGTTCCTGCACGGAGCGGACATCGCCGTTTACTCGGCGACGAAGTTCATCGGCGGCCATGGCACCTCGATCGGCGGTGTCATCGTCGACGGCGGCAAGTTCGACTACGTGAAAAGCGGTCGTTTCCCCAATTTCACTGAACCCGACCCGAGCTACCACGGGGTGGTCTTCTCGGAGCTGCCCGAAGCGCTACGCCCGGCTCAGTACATCTTGAAGGCACGCCTTCAGTACCTGCGCGATGTCGGCGCGTCCATCGCGCCGCTGAATTCGTTCCTTTTCCTCCAGGGTCTCGAGACGCTCAGCGTCCGGATGGAACGTCACGTCGCCAACGCCCTTGCAGTTGCCAAGTGGCTCGAGGCACGCGACGAGGTCGAGTGGGTCAGCTACCCCGGGCTCGACTCGAGCGCCTGGCATGCACGCCAGGCGCGCTACCTCCCGAGAGGTGGTGGCGCGATCCTCACCTTTGGCATCAAAGGTGGCAAGGAGGCTGGGAGCCGCTTCATCGAGGGGCTCGAGCTCTTCAGCCATCTCGCGAATGTCGGCGACGTCCGCAGCCTGGCTATCCACCCGGCGACGACCACGCACTCACAGCTGACCGAGGAAGAGCAGGCGACCACCGGTGTCACTCCCGACCTGATCCGGCTGTGCATCGGGCTCGAGACCCTCGCCGACATCCTGGCCGATCTGGACTCAGGCTTCCGATCTGCCAAAGGCGCCTGAGCTGAACACTGTCATGATCGGCGCCCCGGTCACGGGGGCCTGGCGGCCGGGAGACCCTCCCGGTCGGCGGAAATTCGCGTCACTGTTCCGTGCCAGGCGCGATAAGCAGAGCGGCCTCCGCCTGGAAGCCGGTGGCCACTTGAGCGAAGTCACGGTCGCCTACGAGACCTGGGGCAAGCTGAACACGACCGCTTCGAACGCTGTCCTCGTCCTGCACGCCCTGAGCGGCGACTCACACGTGAGCGGACCGGTCGAACCTGGACATCCGAGTCCGGGCTGGTGGGGTCCCCTCGTCGGCCCGGGTGCGCCGATTGACACGAGCCGCTACTTCGTCGTCTGCCCGAACGTCCTCGGGGGCTGCCAAGGGACAACCGGTCCGAGCTCCTGGGCGAGAGACGGGAGGCCGTACGGATCCCGTTTTCCGGTCGTGACAGTGAAGGATCAGGTCGCCGTGGAGCGCGCCCTCGCTTCCGAGCTCGGAATCGAGACTTGGTACGCAGTGCTCGGTGGCTCCATGGGTGGGATGCGCGCCATCCAGTGGGCCGTGGACTTTCCCGCCAAGGTCGAGCGCGCGGTCGTGGTCGCCACGGGCGCAGCCGCCAGCGCCGAACAGATCGCCCTCTGCTGGCTGCAGAACCAGGCGATCCGCCTAGATCCGGATTTCAGAGACGGCGACTATTACGACGCGGAGGGCGGGCCCGTTGCCGGCTTGGTGATCGCACGCGGGATCGGCCACTTGAGCTACCGCAGTGAGGTGGAGCTGCAGCGACGGTTCGCCAACAACGCTCAGGATCACGAAGCGCCCCTCAGCAAAGGGCGTTACGCAGTCGAATCGTACCTCGAGCACCATGGCGAGAAGATGATCGGCCGCTTCGACGCCAACAGCTACCTCGTCCTCAGCGAGGCAATGAACCATTACGACCTCGGCCGCGGCTATGGCGGAGCCCGGGAGGCCCTATCACGGGTCCGGGCCCAGGTCACTATCGCCGGGATCTCCTCGGACCGCCTCTACCCTCTGCGGCTGCAGTGGGAGCTGGTGCAGCTGCTCGGATGCGTGGACGATGTTCGGGTCATCGACTCGATCGTCGGCCACGACGCGTTCCTGGTGGAGCACCAGGCAATGGGAAATGTGATCCGCGAAGCGCTCAACTCATAGGGGCCGGGCACGTGCCCTGCGCGCCGGACTCGGAACCCCAGTCGCAGGTCGAAGGGCTGTCACTCGCCTTTGAGATCCCGGTGAGCGAAGGCGGTCCCGCCTGCGACCGCAGCCACCGCGCCGATGGCGACGAGGACTCCCCCGGTTGCCCAGTCGGGTCCCACCGCGGGAGCGGCCGCCATCTGATGGAACAACGAAGCGTCCAGCAGCCAGTGGTTCACGCCCACGACCCCGCCGATGAGCTCGACCAGGAACGACCACACGAGGATGCCATAAGTAGCGACAATCGAGGCCCGTGGCCAGACACCGAAAACGAAGGCGCCGATCCCGAGAAGGCACACGGCTGGGGGGACGACGTTCAATCCTGCGTCGAGCACACTTGCAAAACCGACCCCGGTGTGTTGGCTGGCCGCGCCGAGCCAAGTGCACGCTCCGGCCAACAATCCGCCCACAACAAGGACAGCGGTCGCGATCAGGAGCCTCCCGGCAAGCCACGACGAGCGGGAAACCGGTCGGACCAGAAAGTGGTCGAGCCGTCCTCCCGCCTCCTCACCTCGAGCAGTACCGACTTGGCCGGCTGCCACGATCGCGAGTATCACAGCCATCATCAGGAAGGCCAGACCGAGATACGCGTAAGCGCCGGTCGCGCCAAGGCGTGAGAGCACCCGCGTCATGCTCGCCGAGCTCGAGAGCGCGCTCCCTCCCGACTTCGCGACGAGGCCGAGTATCAGCCCGTACGCGGCAATCCCCACACCCCAGCCGACGAGAGTCGAGCGCATGAGGCGGATGTTCAAACCCGACGGTCCAAAGCAGAGCCGCGTGTGGGGAGCCGAGCCCGAACGATCGGGAAAGGTGCTGCCTCCTAGGTCGCGCTCTCCTGCCAGGCGAACCGTGAAGTAGCTCAGCACTGCAATGAGACCCGCGATCGGCAGGAGCGCAAGTGGATGGGGCGCCGTAAGCGGTTGGAGTTGCTCAATCCATCCGAGCGGTGAGACCCATCGCAGCCAGTCGAGGCCGGTGCCGGAGTCGGCCACCATCCTCGAGCGCGTAGCTCACACCGAGGGCCGCGCCGGCGTACGCGGACGCTTGACGGCGAGTGGCCGCCAACTGGCTGGCCAGCGCTCCGACAGCGAGGAACATCGCCGCTGCCGCCACAACGGCCACGGCCAGGAACAGCGCACCGCTGACACTGAAGCCGACTTTCGAGGAACGGCCGATCACGACCGTGATGACGGCAGTGACAACCCACAACGCCGCGACACCACACGCCAGGCCCGTCAGCGCCTGGGCGGCGGCGGCCCTCCGGGTGGTCTGGCCGGCGAGCAGCAGCTCCCAGCGCCCAGCTTCCTCCTCGCCACGCAAGAGCCTGGTCCCAGTGAGCAATCCCCACACAGCGCCGACGACGGCCAGCACGGCGAGGCACTTCCACACGGTAAAGCCGGCGACGGTTTGGAGCTCGTGCGCGGGACCAACAAGGGCGCTCATGCCGGCATTCGTCGCAAATTCCTTAGCTATTCTCGCTCGTTGGGAGACGGTCCGGTAGCTCGATGAATAGGCGAGTGCCTGAGTTGCCAAGAAGGCGCCGAAGACGTACCCCCACAGCACACCGGAACGGACGGCCTTTCGCGCCGTCAGTCCCGCGACCACCGTTGCGGGCCACCGGCCCTCCGGTGCCGGAGGCCCGGTAACCAGTTCAGCTCCCATGGCCTGACGTATCCGGGTTCTCGCTGCCTCCGCCGTACTGGGCGAGGAACAGCTCCTCGAGGGATGGTTCGCGGCTCAGCAGCTCCTGCACGCCCGAGGCTGCCAGCACCTTCAGCAGGGGCTCGATGGTTCCTCTCACCTGGCACCGGACAAGATGCCCTGCCACTTCGACGGAGGACACCCCGGCAACCCGTGAGAGATCAGGGACATAATCCTCGAATGTCGCCTCGACCGTGAGAGCCGAGAGGTGACGCATCTCCGCCAGCGTGCCCATCTCGACCAGCAGGCCTTCGCGCAGGATCCCGATCCGGTCGCACAGCGCCTCGACCTCGCTCAAGATGTGCGAAGACAAGAAGATCGTCTGGCCTCGCTCGCGCGCCTCATGGACGCAGTGACGAAACGCCTGTTCCATCAGCGGGTCGAGGCCGCTCGTCGGCTCGTCGAGGACGAGGAGCTCGGGTCGGGTCATGAGGGCGGCAACCAGGATCAGTTTCTGGCGATTGCCTTTCGAGTAGGCCCGGACCTTCTTGGACGGGTCAAGATCGAAGCGCCCGATCAGCTCGTCCCGGTAGGTGCCGTCCACTCTGCCCTGCACGCGGCCGAGCAGGTCGAGGGACTCGGCGCCGGTGAGCGATGGCCACAGGCTCGCCTCGCCCGCCACGTAGGCCAGATGACGATGGGCTTCGACGACCTGGCGTTGACAGTCCAACCCGAAGATCTCGGCGCGTCCGGCCGTCGGCCGGATCAACCCGAGCAGAAGGCGAATGGTGGTTGTCTTGCCCGCCCCGTTTGGACCGAGATAGCCAACGACCTCGCCCTCGGCGACCTCGAGATCGAGGTCCTCGATCGCGTGGACGCTGCCGTAGCGCTTGGACAACCCCTCAGTTCGAATGGCCATCGCTCCCATTGGCGCGACCTCCTGGTAGTCCTACAACTTAGGCTCGGAGATGTTGGCCGATGGCCGGCTCTTCGGCCTGAGCAGGGCCCGCAGTGCCGGCCTGGATCGCCCGAAACCGAGGTCCGGTACGCTCGGCGCCGTGATCGACCTGCACCTGCACTCGACCTGCTCCGATGGTTCGGAGACTCCCGAAAAGGTCGTGGAGCTCGCCGTAACGGCAGGTTGCACCGCGATAGCGCTGACCGACCACGATGGCCTCGGCGGCGTGGTTCGAGCCGCAGCCCGCGCCGAGAGCCTCGGCATCGGGTTCGTGGCGGGCTGTGAGGTTTCGTGCGCGGTCTCGTCCGGGACGATGCACGCGCTCGCCTACTTCGTCGAGCCCGGCGACGGGCCACTGCAATCCGAGCTCGAACAGCTCCGGCTGGACCGGTCGAACCGAAACGAATTGCTCCTGCAGCGACTGAAGGATCTCGGCTTGCCGGTCACCTTCGACGAGGTCGAGGCGTCCGCCGGAAGCTCGGTCATAGGTAGACCCCACTTCGCATCCGTCCTCGTGGCCAACGGTGCTGCAGCGAGCATTCAAGACGCCTTTGACCGTCTGCTCGCCAAGGGGACTCCGGGTCATGTCCCAAAGAGACACATCGACGCCACGACCCTCATCGATGCGGCAAAGGGCTCAGGAGCGGTGGCGGTGCTCGCCCATCCGCTTACGCTCGGCCTCGAGCCGTCCGGGCTCGACCATGTCCTCGAGGAGCTCTCCGCCGCCGGGCTCGGGGGGATGGAGTGCTACTACGGCCGGTATTCGCCCGCGGAACGCGCTGGGCTCGCCGAGATGGCACGGCGACACGACCTCGTAGCGACCGGAGGTTCGGACTTCCACGGAAGCTTCAAGCCCGACCTCCTGGTTGGCACAGGCACGGGTGACCTCGACGTGCCGGACACGGCGCTCGTCGAGCTCCTCGCTCGCAAGCCCAACCGCCCGTGGTGATCGACGCGTCCTAAGTCTTCATGGCCCATGCCGATGCACGGCAGGATCCGCCGTGGCGAACGTCGCCATCGGATCGGAGAGCTCGAGGGCCTGCCGGCCGATCACACCTCAGGGTCAGTGCTGCGGCGCGGCCTGAAGAGTGTCCAGGATCGCGCGTGCCAGTTCCCGCGCCGAGGCCGGGTCGAGCTCCACCGCGACTCTGGAGGGGGCGCGGCCGTCGAGATTGAGAAAGTCGATATTCAGGCTGTGCTCGGCGTGATAGTGCGTCGGATGATCTAAATAGACAGTGGTGCTGGAAATCGAGAACCAGCCCTCGGGTCCCTTGCCCGACCCGCTGACGGTCAGCTTCTCGGTCTGGTAGGTGCACATGCCGGCTCCTCTCACTCGTCTCGGGAAGCCAGGTGTCGGCCGAAGAACCCCCAGATCCGTTGCCAGCCGTCCTTAGCGGCCTCGGGCCTGTAGCTCGGGCGGTCGGTCGAGAAGAAGGCGTGGCCGGCTCCTTCGTAGGAGTGGAACTCATAAGTCTTGCCGGCCTGTTTCAAAGCCTCTTCCAGCTCGGCAACTTCCTGCGGTGACGGATGCTGGTCCTCGGCACCGAACAGGCCGAGCAACGGACAGGACAGATCCTTGGTCATGTGCGCTATCGGGCCGACCTTCAGCGGCATCCCATCAGGGGGCGTCCCGACGACGAAGGCGCCATAACAATCCACCGCGGCGTCGAGCGGAAGGCTG
The DNA here is from genome assembly GCA_963807575.1 of uncultured Acidimicrobiaceae bacterium. GTDB lineage: Bacteria > Actinomycetota > Acidimicrobiia > Acidimicrobiales > Bog-793 > Fen-455. The sequence continues at coordinate 211,187 of CAWECD010000008.1, read as the reverse complement.
CAGGCTGCCAGGAACGACTGGCGGCCGCCTGAGCAGTAACCGATCGTGGCGACACGACCGTTCGAGGACTCGAAGGACGTGAGAAAGCGGGCGGCGGCTTGAACGTCGCCGACGAGCCGATCGTCGGGCACTCCTCCGGACGCCCGGACGACAGCCGCGGCGTCGTCTGGGGAGGCTCCCGGCGCCTCTCGGCTGTAGAGGTTCGGGCAGAGGGCCAGGTAGCCATGCGCCGCGAACTTCCGTGTGATCTCCTTCATCCCCTCGTCGTAGCCGGGCATGTGGTGGATCACCACAACGTTGCCGAAGCGTCCCTCATCGAGCGGCTGCGCCAGGTAGGCCTCGATCTCGTCGCCACCGTGGCCCGTGAGGCGGACGGTCTCCGCCCGCAGCGAGTCCGTCATGTCAGTGCCTTCCTCCCACTTTGTCGTCAAATGAAAATCTGGCCCGTCGTCCCTCCTGGGCGCGGACGAGGCGCCGGCAATCAGGAGAGCTCGTAATCGAGGTGGAGTTGGTGCACGCCGTCGTGGGCAATTTCGATTCGTCCCTCACCAGATATCCTGGCGAGATCTCCGGTCCCTGAGCCCGGGACGACAGGCCATCTAGCCCATTGGCTCTCGCCTGCCATCGTCCCGATGTGCAAGACCGCGAAGCTTCCCGACCGGCCGTGCACCGATCCCGATATCCGTTCCACCGCCACGTAGCCCGCGCCACCGTTCTCCGCGCGCACCGACAACATCTCCACTGTGCTCCGCGCCTCAATGTCACCCCGGAACGTCTTGGCAATCCGGATGCGAGCGTATTGAACACCGGGATCCTCCACGAAGGGGGGCTCTTCATCGAACGAGTCGAGGACAAAGGAGGACACCGCTATGGGCACAGACCAGACGCTACCAAGCCGCGGGGGTCGCCGACTGTTCGGACGACGACTCCCTCTGCATCGCCGCCCTCCCGGTCAGATCGAGAAGTCCTCCCCCGACCACACACCGGCCTCGGACGGACGGACATCGGCGTAGTGCGCGTGACCCTCGACCACCAACTCCAACTCGTCGACGCGCGCGAACAGCGAGTGCAGGCTGAGACCGAGGAGGTCTGGCATGAACGCGGACTCGAGGTCCGGCCGGTCCGTGGCCAGGTGTGGCCGGCTGCGGGCGATGATCTGGCCGGGCACGCCGACCACCACCGAGTTGGGGGGCACCGACTTCACGACCACGGCGTTGGCACCTATGCGGCTGTCGTCACCAATGGTGATCGCGCCGAGGACCTTGGCCCCGGCGCCGATCGTGACCCGGTTTCCCACTGTCGGGTGACGCTTGACCCGGTCGAGGCTCGTGCCGCCCAAGGTGACACCCTGATAGATAGTCACGTCGTCACCAACTTCGGCCGTCTCGCCGATGACTACCCCGACGGCGTGGTCGATGAACACGCCCTGGCCGAGCACGGCAGCCGGATGGATATCGACCCCGGTGAACAAGCGTGCCAGGCTCGAGCACCATCGCGCGAGGAGCTTGAAGTCCTTCTGCCACAGCAAGTGGCATATCCGGTGGCTCCAAACTGCATGCACGCCCGAGTAGCAGATCGCGATCTCGAACGACGAGCGCGCCGCCGGGTCGCGCTCGTGGGCCGAGGCCAGATCGCGCCGCAGTGTCGCGAGCATGGTCAGTCGCTGAGGCCTTCGAACAGCGCCGTGGAGAGGTAGCGCTCGCCGAACGACGGAATGATCACGACGATCAACTTGCCAGAGTTCTCCGGGCGCGCCGCCACCTTGAGAGCAGCCCAGATCGCCGCGCCTGACGAGATGCCCACGAGCAGGCCCTCCTCGCGGGCCGCCCTGCGGGCGAGGTCGAAGGCATCGGCATTCTCGACGGTGATGATCTCGTCGATCACGCCCGTGTCCAAGATCGCCGGCACGAAGCCCGCGCCGATGCCCTGGATCGGGTGAGGCCCCTTCTGGCCTCCAGAGAGGACCGGCGAGGCCGCCGGCTCGACTGCTATGAGCTTCACGGACGACTTGCGCGCTTTGAGCACCTGGCCGACGCCGGTTATGGTCCCCCCGGTGCCGACGCCGGAGACGACGATGTCGACTTCGCCGTCGGTGTCGTTCCAGATCTCCTCGGCAGTAGTGGCACGGTGGATCGCCGGGTTGGCCGGGTTCTCGAACTGCTGGGGGACGAAGTACCGCGGATCGCTCTTGGCGAGCTCCTCGGCCTTCGCGATGGCACCTGGCATGCCCTCGGGCCCCGGGGTCAAGATGAGCTCGGCCCCATAGGCCCGAAGCAGCGCCCGCCGCTCCTTGGACATGGTTTCGGGCATCGTGAACGCGCACCGGTAGCCACGGGCCGCGCACACCATCGCCAACGCGATCCCGGTGTTGCCGCTGGTGGGTTCGAGGATGATCGTGTCGGGCCCGATCATTCCGGCCTTCTCGGCCGCATCGACCATCGCGACACCGATCCGGTCCTTCACGCTGTGAGCCGGGTTGAAGAACTCGAGCTTGGCCACCACCTTCGCCCCGCCCTCTCCGCTCAGCCGACGAAGCCGCACCAAGGGTGTGTTCCCGATGAGCTCGGTGATGTCTTCCGCGATCTTCATGCTCGTCACGCCTTTCTCGAGTCCCGTCGGACGGGTCGACATTAGATGGAGAAAGTCGATGATACAAGTCGGAGTTATCTCAATGTGGAACCTCTGCTGTATTGTGGAACAAACAGAGGCCGACTACCGTCGAGGGTGCCATGGTCACGGAAGGAACCCGCCGGACCGGGAGTCAGGCGGTCGAGCGGGCGCTCGGGCTGCTGCGCTCTTTCGAGGGCGGACCACCCACCCGCTCGTTGAGCGAGCTCGCGGAACTCACCGGCCTCACTCCCGCCACCGCCCACCGCCTCTTGAGGGCTCTGTGCTCTGCAGAATTGCTCGCCCACGACCCGCTGACCGAGCGGTATGGGCTTGGCGTCGCTCTTGTCCCGCTGGGCTCCAGAGCAGCCGACGCCCTCGGCCTCGCGGCCGTCCGCCCCTTGCTCGATTCGCTCGCCGCCACAACTGGCGAGTCGGTCAACCTGGGTGTGCGTGACGGAGGCGACGTGCTGGTACTGCTCTGCGTGCCGTCGGCTCAGAACCTGCGCTTCGATCAGCGCGCGGGTACACGAGTGCCCACGTATGCCTCGGCGATGGGGAAGATCCTGCTGGCCTTCGACCCCGATCCGACGGAGGCTGTCCGGTCCGTGACAAGACTGATCAAGCTCACGGAATCGACCATCACGTCCCGGTCGGTGCTGAACAGGGTCCTCGAGGAAACACGCGGTCGTGGCTGGGCCATCAACGACGAGGAGCGCGAGCCGTCCGTACGAACCGTCGCCGTGCCAGTGCGAGCCCCCGACGGCTGGGCCGTGGCTGCGGTGGCGGTGCAGGGGCCGTCGTCGCGCATGACCGACGATCAGATCAGGAGCTTGCTGCCCAGCCTCCAAGCCACGGCAAACGCCGTCTCGAAACGCCTTTCGGCCCTCAGATCACGGGGCCTGGACCGCGCCAAGGCCGCTCCGACGGATTGACGGGCTCGCGTCGGCTGACTGGGTCGGCTACACCCGTGCGAGCACTGTCGGCACCATAAAGAGCCCGAAGACAATGATGACCAGGCAAAGGCCGGTCGCGATGACTCGGCGAACACCGTGCATCCGATGTTCGCTCGGCAAGGCCCGCGCTTCGAGCACCAACAAGAAGCCGAGCACGACCGGCAGTAGGAGCGCGTTCATCACCTCGACGTCGATCACCAACCTGACGAGGTTCATGCTGAGAAGCACGATCGCCGCCCCGAGCACGTGGGCCAAGCCATAGGTGATGTAGAACTTGGCCGTCTTGCGATCTGGCCGCTCGTTGAGAGTGTGAGTCCATCCGAAGACCTCGGAGATCCCCCAGGCACCGGCCAACGATGCAACGAGAGCGGCGACTAAGGCGGCGCCGAGCACTGCCGTTCCAAGCAGGATCTTCGCTCCGATCGCGCCGAGGAAGGGACGCAGTGCCGAGGACATGTCCGTAACGGTGTGAAGCGTTGTCCCGACATGCACGCGGCCGACCGTGGCCGCGAAGGTGAGCACTACCACGATCATGATCGCCTGGGTGAGCACGGCCCCGACCGCGGTGTCTCTACGTTCACTGGGAATGTTCACGGGCTGAAGACCTTTGTCGAGCACCGCACCTTGTTGATAGAAGACCATCCAGGGCATGATCACCGCGCCAACGTTGGCGGCCAGGAGGAGCACGTACGAGCTGTTGCCAAGTGGTACGTGTCCCAAGCCTTGACCAATCGCCCGCAAGCTTGGATGCGCCATCACGACGGCAGGTATGAAGACCAGTTCCGCCAGCCCGAGCGCTATCCCGATCCGCTCGGCCCGCCGATAGCTGCCGGTCATGGCGACGCCGATGAGAAACGCCGCGGCGACTGGGACCGTCAAGCTACGGGGGACGCCGAAGAGTTCGCCCACGCCGGCGATACCGGCGTACTCGGTGAACAGGGCCCCGACACCAGATGCAAAGAGCGGTAGCGCTGCGATCAGCGCCCATCCCCGGCCGAAGTGGTCCCGGATGAGGGCCCCCTGGCCCTTGTTCTTGAGGATGCCGAGGCGGACAGTCATCTCCTGGACGACATAGAGAATCGGAATCAGCACGACCTGGGGGAGGACCATCCGGTAACCCCACTCGGATCCGGACTGGGCGGCCGTTATCAGGCTTCCAGCGTCGGTGTCGGCGAGCATCACCACGAGGCCGGGACCCCAAACGGCCAGGACCCCGGCCACAAGCCAGCGACGACGGGAACGGGCTTGTCGGTGTATCAGCGGCGAGGCTGAGCCCTTCAAGGGTCGCGGAGCCCGGCAGGGAGTTCCGTGGCCATTCGGGCTGGGGTTGGGAGCGGCGCTTGCTGCCCTGATCGGCGAGACTCACGCTGGCATCCATGATCGCCGGAACGCTCGACGATCTCGAGCTGAGCCTGGGCGAGATGGTCCATGACCTTCAGGCTAGGGCACGAGAAGACCGGGCTGCCGCAGACAGACAGGGGGTCGTGGGTAGGAAGCCCGGGCTCGCATCCTTCACGGTCGTAACGACCACCGCTCCACGGGTCGGGCGTGACTGCTTCGCTGCGCGCATCTGCTCGAGCCTCCTCGCCGTTCGAGGCCGACGCCCATCGTCAGCAAATTGTCGCACGAGTTCCGGATGCTCCCACCGGGACGTTTCTGGATTGGTCGTTGCCTCGTTCGAGGCAGAGTGTGCATGCTTCGGGTCAGTGACGACGAGCCGCGCTCAAGACATCAAGACATCAAGACATCAAGAAAGGTACCCACCGATGACCGTGAGCACCGTGAGCACCCCTGGCACCATGACGCGTCCCTCGCGCAGCAGCTGGTTCCCGTGGCGCCATCCTCAACATGACCACCCCGCCTTGCAAGCAGCTCACGATGCCCGCACTTTCGGAGAACGTGTCGCCGACCACATCGCCAGCTTCGGAGGCTCGTGGCCGTTCATCTTCATCTTTCTCGGAATGATCGTGATCTGGATGGTGGTCAACACCTTCCTGATCCAGCACGTGCTCGGCAATCGGCCCTTCGACCCCTATCCCTATATCGCGCTGAACCTCGTGCTATCCGGCCTTGCCGGCATCCAGGCACCGATCATCATGATGAGCCAGAACCGGGCGGCTGCTCGTGACGAGATCCTCGCCGCCCACCACTATGACGAGACTCACAAGATCGACGAGCTGCTCGGGTCGAACACCGAGCTGACTCAGCAGGTACACGACCTCACGCAGAAGATCCATCGGATGACCGAGCAGATCTCCGGGCAAATACCCTCGAGCGGTCCGGGCGCCTGATGGCTAGGCCAATGCTCCCGCCTCCCGTAGAAGGCTTAGGAACGACGGCATTAGCGAGCTGTTCGCCGCTACGACGGCAGGGCCACGCCCATGGGCCGCCCGCGGGAACACGACCTCGGCACCGGCCTCGCGGGCGATGACGCTGCCCGCGGCATAGTCCCACGGGGCGTCGTCTAGCTCCCAGTACGCGTCGAGGTGCCCTGCCGCGATGTGACAAAGATCCAGGGCCGCTGCCCCGCCGCGACGAATGTCGCTCACGCGGCCCAGGATCATGGCTACGACGGAGCCTTGACGTTCACGCTGCTCGGCGTCGTAGGAAAAACCCGTGGCCACAAGCGACCGCTCGATGTCGGACTGCTCTCGCACGTGGATCGGCCGATCGTCGCAGAACGCTCCGAAGCCGCTGACCGCCTTGTAACAACGTCCCGCACTCGAGTCGTAAACAGCGCCTATCTGTAGCCTCCCATCGATCTCGACGGCAACGGAGGCCGCGAAGGCCGGATAACCGTAGAGGTAGTTCGTAGTGCCGTCGAGCGGATCGATCACCCAGCGCACGCCGCTGGTCCCTTCTATTAGCGTTCCTTCCTCGGCCAGGACGGCGTCTTCGGGCCGGGCAGCGATCAGTCGTTCGACGATCAGTCGCTCCGACTCACGGTCCACTTCGCTCACAAGGTCGGTGGGGGAGGATTTCGTCTCGACACTAAGTGTGCTCTCCAGCCCCCGCCTGTGCACCTGCCCGGCATCGCGAACGAGATCCACGGCGAGAGCGACAAGCCCCGCGAGGCGAGGGACGGTGGCGGCCCGAGGGGTATCAGGTCTGTATCGAAGCGCGTCCGCGCCTTGGTTGTCTGAGCAGTGGGAAGCCATCACGCAGGCACCTCGCAACCATCTCCCAAGCAAAGGCGGTAGGGCACTGGTTTGTGTCGATTGCACACAATCTATGTTAATTCACACATAGATCACACTCTCTTGCTTGCGTTTCAACAGCCCGAATTGTACATTCGCACAGATATGGACAGTCAAGCGCGCCACGAGACGACTCTGGAGCTGCTCCAGGAGAAAGGCGAACTGTCCGTGGTGGAACTGAGCGAACGGACCGGTGCTTCGCCCATGACCATCCGGCGCGACCTGCAGGTCCTGGAGCAAGAGGGCGTGCTCCGGCGCGTGCACGGCGGCGCGATCAGTGTCGCTTCGAGGGGCGATCTTCCCCCTTACTCCGTGCGGGAGAAGCGCGACGTAGAGGCCAAGCGTCGAATCGGCGAGACCGCAGCATCGATGATCAGGGAACGGGAGACGGTCATCTTGGACGTAGGTACCACGACGCTCGCGACAGCTCGAGCGCTTCGTGGCCGACGCAACCTCACCGTGATCACCTCGAGCCTGCACATCGCCAACGTCCTGGCCAAAGAGAGGGGCATCCGCTTGATGGTCACCGGTGGCACGGTCACCCCTGGTGATCTCTCGCTCATCGGTGATCTCGCCGAAGATGCTTTTTCGCGGCTGCGTTTCGACACGCTCGTCATGGGCGTGGCGGGAGTGGACGCCGAAGTCGGCTGTACCGAGTTCAGCACTGACGACGCCCGCGTCAAGAGGGCCGCCCTTGCGACAGTGAGGCGCTGCGTCGTCGTCGCCGACAGCTCCAAGCTCGGCGTAGTGACCTTCGCCCGAATCTGCCCCCTTGATTCGGTCAGTGTCGTGGTCACAGATGCCAGGGCACAGCCGGAACAGGTGGCTGCGCTGGAATCGACCCATGTGGAGGTACTGGTGGTGTGATGGAGCACATTCAGGAACTGTTTTCCAACAGGAAGCCGCTCATCGCGATGGTGCACCTGCTTCCGACCCTGGGGACGCCGCTGTATGACGCGGAATCGGGAGTGGAAGGAAACGTAGAGCACGTTCGGGCGGATCTGGCGATCCTCCTCGATGCAGGGTTCGACGCTCTCCTGTTCTGCAATGAAGGCGATCGGCCGTACTCGTTCCATGCCGGGTATGAGGGAGTGGCGACCATGACCCGCGTCGTGGCTCAGCTCGCTCCTACCGACCGTCCCTTCGGAATCGACTTCCTGTGGGACCCGCGCGCGGCTCTCGCCATCGCTGCAGCCACCGGCGCTTCCTTCGTGCGCGAGGTGATGACCGGAACCTATGAGTCGGACATGGGCTTGTGGAGCACCGACGCCGCTGATCTCCTGCGCGAACGACGTCGGCTCAGTGCAGACCGCGTCGGCATGTTCATGAACGTGACACCGGAGTTCGCCAGCCGACTTGGCAGTCGCAGTGTCGGCGAGGCCGCCCGCTCCGTCATAGTTTCGAGTCTTGCGGATGCGATTCTCGTATCGGGCCCCATGGCCAGCGCTGAGCTGGACATGGACACTTTGCGCGCGGTCACTGAAGCCGTTCATGGCGAAGTGCCCGTCATAGCCAACACCGGCGTGAGATCGACGAACGTGGCCTCGTACCTCGAGGTTGCCGACGGCATCATTGTCGGCTCTGACCTCAAGACGAACGGCTATACCTGGAACGCTGTCGACCCGGCGCGAGTCGAGAGCTTTATTAAGGCGGCCCGTCCGTGAGCCTCCTACTCGGCATCGACATTGGGACCACGGGCACCAAGGCTCTGTTGCTGGATCCGCAACGGGGTCCGGTCGCAGAGGCCGAACGTCCGTCGTACCTGCACTCCGCCCTGCCCGGGTGGGCAGAGGAGGACCCCGACGCATGGTGGGCCAACGTCTGTGCGCTGACACGCGAACTCGCACACGGCGCCGATATCGCCGCTGTTGGTGTCACCGGTATGGTGCCGTGCACAATCCTGCTTGATGCACACAATCGCGCTCTGCGTTGGTCGGTCCAGCAGAACGATGCGAGGTCGGGCACCGAGGTTGCGGAGCTGAACCGGAGGCTGGCTGGTGCCCGAGTCCTGGAACGCACCGGCTCTGCCATCACACAGCAGGCGACCGGACCTCGCTTCTTGTGGTTTGCCGAACACGAGCCGGACCTCTGGCAACAGACACGGACAGTGCTCGGCTCGTACGACTACATCGCCATGCGACTGACCGGCGAACGCGCCGTCGAGGCCAACTGGGCGCTCGAGACAGGCCTCTTCGACTTCCGCGCCGGTTCATGGGCTGAGGACATCGTGGCCGCTTCGGGCGGCCGGCTGGATCTCCTACCTCCTATCCGCCGACCCGAGGAGATCGTGGGTCACATCACCGAGGAGGCAGCTCGCGAGACCGGCCTCCCTGCAGGCCTGCCGGTCGTGGCCGGCGCGGCGGACCATATCGGTTCGGCGTTCGCGGCGGGGATCCTCGACGACGGCGACGTGCTCGTCAAGCTCGGCGGTGCCGGCGACATCATGCTCGCAGTTGACGAGCCCCTCGTCGACGAACGTCTCTATCTCGATTTTCACCTTCTGCCCGGTCACTACGTGATGAGTGGCTGCATGGCCACGAGCGGCAGCCTGATTCGCTGGTTCCAGCGCGTCGTCGCCGCTGGAACCGATCTGACGCAGCTGGATGTGGAGGCGGACCGCGCCGGACCAGGCGCTGGTGGTGTCATCGCGCTGCCGTACTTCCTCGGCGAGAAGACGCCGATCAACGATCCGGACGCCACAGGCGCATTTGTAGGTCTGCAACTCACCCATGATCGCGGCAATCTCTTCCGCGCGGTTCTCGAAGGCATCGCCTACGGATTCCGCCACCATCTCGACGTCCTGGCCGAAAGAGGGCACACTCCGCGTCGCGTTCGTGTCACCGACGGCGGATCGAAATCGAGGGTGTGGACGCAGATCACAGCCGATGTGATCGGTCTGCCTCTCGAGAAGGTCGCGATGCGCAGTGGCTCGGCTGTGGCCGCCGCCTTTGTGGCAGGCGTCGGTGTCGGCGTCTTCGCGAACTGGCGCGATATCGAACGCTTCGTGGAAGTCACCGAGCTCGTCGAGGCCCATCCTTACCCTGTCTACGACCGTCACTACGCCGCGTATCGAGCGCTTTACCCAGCGCTGAAGGAGGTCCTGTCATGAACGTCCTGGTCACCGGAGCTGGAAGTGGCATCGGCGAGGCGACCGCCCGTCTGCTGACCGAACGCGACTTCAAGGTCGCTGTGACCGACCTCGACGAGGGCGCCGCGCAGCGGGTCGCCGCAGAGCTGGGCAGCTTCGGCACGTCGTTGGATGTGACGAGCAGACAGTCGATCCGTGCAGCCATGGACGAGATCGAAACCGAGATCGGGCCAATGGACTGCCTCGTCGCCAACGCCGGAGTCTCGTCGTTCGTTTCGTTCCTCGACATGCCAGACGCGGACTGGCACCTCATGCTGAACGTCAACACAACCGGCGTCTTCTACTGCGGCCAGGAGTTTGCCAGGCGCCTGGTTGCTGCCAACCGCCAAGGCTCGATCGTCAACGTGGCTTCCATGGCTGCCAAACAGGGACGCATTCCATGGTTGTCCCACTACGTGGCTTCGAAGTTCGCGGTTGTCGGACTCACCCAGTCAATGGCCTTTGAGCTCGCGCCCCATGGTATTCGTGTCAACAGCGTCTGCCCGGGCTACGTCGCCACGAGCATGCAACTACGCGAGCTCGTCTGGGAGGGGGAACTACGCGGAATGACGCCCGAAGAGGTGTTCGAGCTCTATATCAAAGACACTCCTCTGGGCCGTATCGAGACCGCGGAGGACGTCGCTCGCGCAATCGTCTTCCTGCTCGGCCCGGATTCGTCGTTCATCACCGGCGAAGCGCTGTCAGTGAACGGCGGAGCCTTCATGGACTGAGATCCTTCGAGTCAAAGGAGGTCGCAAAGGGCGCCTGTTGGCGTGCAGGGGAACGGAGCTCTACCGGGCTCGGATGTCGACTGGTGGGTGGGTAGCTCGATCGGGAGAGACCCTGAGAAGGTTTCGGAAGGAGGAAAAATGGCAACGGAGGCGACAACCAAGGCCGAGATGCCAGGCGGAGGAGGTGGTGGCCTGTTCGTTAGGAACTCGACTGGGCTCGTCCGCGAGCTCACCCCGTTCGACGCCCTCAACATCGTCCTGGCCGCGGTGCTCCTACCGGTGGGCATCACCGAAGTGATGGGTTTCACGCCGATCTTCTGGCCGCACGCGAACATGTTCGTCTCGTTCTTGCTGGCGACGCCGCTCGTCACGGCCTTCGCGCTCGTGTACCTCTACTTCACGATCGTCATGCCGCGCGCCGGCGGTGACTATGTGTGGGTCTCGCGTGTGCTCAGTCCACCGCTTGGCTTCTTGAGCAACTTCACCTTGACGTTCGTCTATCTCACCTGGGTGGCGTTCAACTTCACGTTCATGCTGTCAGTGGTGGGGCCAGGCGCCGCCTACGTGGCAGGCATCCACAACCACTTGTTCACGGATCCTTCGAGAGGCGAGATGATGCTTATCTCGACTGTGCTCACGATCCTCTTCGGCGGTCTGATGATTATCGGGGTGCGTGCCGCAGCCAGATTCATGGCAGTCACTTTCGGGATCGTCTGGATCGGCATGCTCATCTGGTTCGTGCTCATGCTCGTCGGCAGTCACAGCGGATTCGTGTCCCATTGGGACGCACATTCGGGGTCCACGGTCTCTGGCATCATCGCCCAGGCAAATAAGCTCGGCTTCAACAACCTCGGCGGTATCGGATGGCTCGCGACGATATATGCGATGGTGTATTGCTTCCAGGTCTACGTGGGATTCCAATTCACCGGGTACGTTGCCGGTGAAATCAGAGACGTCGGCCGGACTGCCAACACGTCGATCATCGGTGGCCTGATTATCTCGGCAATTACATTCGTCGGCGGCGTGGCGCTCATCTACAACTACTACGGGTTCCACTTTTTCGGTTCCGTCACGTACATGGGACTCGGTGGTGGAACGGCTCACTGGACGCTCCCGTTCGCGCCTTGGCTGGCGTCGTTGACCGAGTTCCTGCCGGGTCCACACTTCTTGGCGGTGTTCATCGCCTTCTGTTTTGTGCTCTCGATTCTGTGGTGGACTCCGGCGGGGTTCCTTGCCGGCACTCGCAACCTGTTCGTGTGGTCGTTTGACGGTCTGGCTCCGCAAAAACTTACCGACGTCTCTGACCGATTCCACACGCCGGTCATCGCCACGATGGTGATCACCTTGGTGGTCATCCTGCTCAACTACCTGAACATCTATCAGGGGCTTGGAAACTACCTCCTGAACATCATCGTCGTGATGGGCATCGCGTTCATAATCGTGTCCCTCTCAGCGGCAGTTGCCCCGTGGCGTCGCCCGGCGATCCATGCCGACGCTCCGCGGTGGGCACGCGCGAAGCTCGCCGGAGTGCCGGCCATCACCTACATCGCCGCCATTTCCCTGGTTGCTTGGATCTTCGTGATCTACACGGCGATCCACACCGGGTTCAGCGGCACAGTCGGCCCCAAGTCGATGATCGAGGCCTTCTCCGCGCCGATCATCGCTATCGTCTGGTACTTGGCCGTATGGCTCGTTCGGCGCCACGGAGGGGCCGCGCAGTCGTTCTCCAAGGTGTTCCAGGAGATTCCGCCCGAGTAAAGGATGCCGTGTCCGCATTCGACATGACCAAGATCGAGGAGGGCCGCCACCTCGTCAACGAGGCGGCGGCCCTCGGCATGCCTTTGCGTCTGATCGGAGGCGTGGCGCTTTGGCTCCATGCCGGCGACGAGGCTCGGTCCCTGTTCGGGCGTGACTATGCCGATCTGGACTTCGTCGTGCACAAGCGACAGTCGCGCCAGCTTCGCGATCTCCTGGAAGCCCAGGGTTACCAGCCGGAACGCACGTTCAACGCCATGCACGGTGCTAAACGACTCCTGTATCACGCGCCGGACGACGGGTTCCAGGTCGACGTGTTCCTCGACGTGTTCGACATGTGCCATCGACTGGATCTGAAGGAGCGCCTGGACGTCGAGGACTTCACCCTGCCTGCGGCAGAGCTGCTTCTCACCAAGCTGCAGATCGCGAAGCTCAATCGCAAAGACGTGAACGACACCCTCATGCTGCTGTTCGACCATGAACTTGCCGACGGCGACGGTCCGTTTCGTCTCAACGGAGCGCGCCTGGACGAGCTCTGCGGTGCCGACTGGGGTCTATACACCACAATCAACGACAACCTGGCCAAGGTGTTCGACATGATTTCCGAGTGCGCGAATGATGCGGTCGTCGCTGCGAAGTTGAGTTCGCGGATCGAAGATCTGCAACGCCGACTCGTGGCGGCTCCCAAGACGGTCGGCTGGAGACTGCGTGCCCAGGTCGGCCGGCGCAAGAAGTGGTACCAACTCCCGGAGGAGGTCGTCCGTTGAGCACGCTGGTCTACTACGCCTCGGACGTCCACGGCACCGAGCGCCTCTGGCGCAAGTTCCTGAACGCTGGCAAGTTCTTCGAGGCCAACGTTCTCATCATGGGCGGCGATGTCGCCGGCAAGGCCGTGCTCCCCATCGAGAGAATCGGTGGAAGTTACCTTGCTCCACGGATCACGGGAGACCGTCTCCTGAGCGAGGACGAGCTGGAAGACGTCGAGACCAAGATCAGGAACCGTGGCTTTTATCCCTACAGGGTCGACCGTGACGAGCTCGATGCCCTGAGGAACGACCCGGAGATGGTCTCCGAGTTGTTCCGTTCGGTGATGGTCGAGGAGTTCGGGCGCTGGCTGGCGCTAGCGGAGGAGCGGCTCTCGGGTACCGGCATCCGTCTCTTCGTGATGCTTGGCAACGACGACGAGCCCCGTCTCAAAGACGTGATCGCAGCCTCCAGCGCCGCGGTCGATTCCGAGGACGGTGTGGTCGAGGTGGGCGAGACCTTCGAAATGGTGTCGTGTGGCTGGAGCAATCCGACACCCTGGGCCTCACCACGCGAGATGCCCGAAGAGCGCCTCGAAGCACACCTAGAGAGCCTGATCCTCCAGCTGAAGGACCCCAAGCTCGGCATTTTCAACTTCCACGTCCCGCCCTACGGGACGACCCTGGACGTGGCTCCCGTTCTCGACGACACGCTCAAGCCGGTCGTGAAGGCAGGCCAGATCATGATGGGTCCCGTCGGCTCGAAGGCGGTGAGAGCCGTGATCGAGAAGTACCAACCGGCTCTGGGCTTGCACGGCCACATCCATGAGTCGCGTGGCACCACCAAGCTTGGCAAGACCATCTGCATCAACCCCGGGAGCGCCTACTCCGAAGGCGTCCTTCATGGCGCCCTCATCGAGCTCTCAGCGGGCAAGGTGCAGCACTATCGTCTAGCCAGCGGCTGAGCCGTCCGACTCTCTGACGGGCTCATTTCGCGGGGACGGTGCTATTCGACCGCCCTTCGAGAGTGATCGCGGTCTGTTCTCCCAACAACAGTAGGGGTGTGGACCGCGCTCAGGAAGGTGACGAGGCACGGTCGGCAAAGCGAATACGCACGTCGGCCGCGAGGGCTCCCTTCTGGAGGACAAACACGGGGTTGAGGTCCATCTCGGCGATCTCCGGCAGATCGTCGACGAGCGCAGACACCCTGTGGAGCATCTGACGCAGCGCGTCGACGTCGAGAGCGGACCTCCCCCGATAGCCCGTCAACAGCCGGTACGACTTCAGCGACTGCAGCATGTCCTCGATGTCTTCGTCGGTGAGCGGCGCGATTCGGACAGCGATGTCCCCCAGAACCTCGACCAAGGTGCCACCCAGACCGACCATTACGAGCGACCCGAGCAAGGGGTCGTGGTTGACACCCACGATCATCTCCTGTCCCGATTCGATCTGCTCCTGTACGAGGAACTCGGTTGCCGCCCAGGCGATCCCTGCCGATTCCAGCTCGGCGCGAATCGCTAGCACCGCATCTGCAGCCGCAGCCGGGGTTGCCACCCCGAGCCGGAGGCCACCGACATCGCTCTTGTGGATCGCGGAGGCAACCTTGACCGCTACCGTGCACCCGAGCTCGGCCTGGGCTGCCTCGGCCTCGTCGGGGGTACGCACGCGCACAGCGCGGGCCAGCGCGATGCCGTACGCGTTGAGCAGTTCCTGAGCGTCGACCGCGGCCAGCCACCCGTCGTTGGCGCGACTACCGGCCGCGACCACAAGCCGGCCGACCCTGTCGGCGTCGACGTCGGGTCGCAGTACCTTGCCGGCAGGGCGGCCCCGGCGTTCTTCCCACGCGATGCTCCGCCCGAGGGCGCGTGCCGCGTTCTCAGGGAACGCGAACGATGGGATGCCCGCCTCGCGGAGGACCGAAGGCGGGCCCTCCCGATTCATGAACACCGTGAGCAACGGCACGTCGGTGCTGAGTTCAGCACGGGCCGCAATGAGCTCGGTGGCCACGTCAACGGCGCGAGTGATAAGGGGCGTGTTGAACATGACGATCAGGGCGTCGATCTCCCTTGCAGCCGCGAGGACGCGGACCGCTCGGCCGTATTGGTCTGCGGTGGCGCTGGCGATCATGTCGACAGGGTTGGACACGCTCGCCTCCGGCGCGAGCAGGGACCGCAGACGCGCGGCGGTGAGCTCGTCGAGCTCGGGCACGATGAGCCCGTTGGTCTCACAGGCGTCTGCAGCGAGAATTCCCGGCCCGCCCCCGTTTGTCAGAATTGCCACGCGCCGTCCTCGGAACCTCCGCTGCGAGCTCAATATGGTGGCGAGGTCGAGCATCTCCTCGATGGACTCGGCGCGGATGATGCCCGCCTGGTGGAGCAGAGCATCCACTGCCACCTCGCCGCCGGAGAGCGCCGCTGTGTGCGACGCCGCCGCCCGAGAGCCAGCCTCAGTCCGTCCCGCCTTCACAGCCACGATGGGGACCCGCCTGCCGACCCATCGGGCGATTCGGGTGAACCACCGCGGGTCCTGGATCTCCTCCAGGTAGAGCAGGATCAGGTCGGTGGCAAGATCCTGGCCCCAGTAGAGAAGCAGGTCGTTGCCGGCAACGTCGGTGCTGTTGCCCACCGACACGAACCCGCCGATCCCGAGACCGCGGCTCTCCGCCGCCTCTAGGACGGCGAGCCCAATCGCGCCTGACTGGCTGAGCAGGGACGTCCTCCCTGGCGACGGGACGGCCCGGCTGAAGGTCGCGTTGAACCTTGAGCCGGCGGTGCCGCTGAGTATCCCCGTGCAGTTCGGGCCGACGAGCCTCACGCCACGCGCTTGAGCCTCGCGCATGAGATCGGCCTGGAGAACAACGCCGTCGGCGCCGGTCTCCGCGAATCCGGCTGAGATGACGCACGCCGCCGTCACGCCGAGAGCACCGGCTTGTGCGACCACTCCGGGAACGACGGCGGCCGGCACACAGATGATGACGAGATCAGGAACGAGTGGGCAAGAGGCCAGATCCGGGTAGGCGGCGATACCCTGCACCGTCCTATGTTTCTTGTTCACCGGCAGCACGACCCCGTCAAAGTGGCTGTCGACCAGGTTGGCGAAGAGCAAGCCCGCGATTGTGTTCGGATCGGCGCTGGCACCGACGACAGCAATGGAGTGAGGGCGTAGGAACGCGTCCAGCGCGGCCTGCGCCTTGCTGTACCGGTCCCGCAGCGCGGCCTCGAGATACCGGTCGGTCTCGGCGTCGGCGCCCTCAAAGGCGTGGATCTCGACACGGCGACTGATATCCAGGGCCTCCGCCGAGACCCCGGCGTTTGTCTCGCTCACGTTCCCGATCCCCCGTGCAGGCCTTTCACTCCTCCAGTCTCCTTCAGTTGCCACCGGAGCTGTAGGGTCGAAGGGCACTCGGAATGCTCACTCCGCGCCTGGTCAAGCCTGAGCGCGGCCGCGGTGGGGGGATGCAGACGAGATCGGCGGCAGCCGACCTGCGGAATTGTACGCTTGCGCAGACGCGGTTGGAGATCCTGCCCTGTGGAAAGAGTCTTTCGGCCCCGCAGAGGACGACATAAAGGCCTACCCCGCTGGTGTCTGCGGGTCGAAGATAGGAAAGGTGAGAAGGTCTTGTCCGGTTTGGGTGATCCAAGGAGCACCTCGCACGATGCCCGGGGCCCGGCTCTCACTGGTGAAGGGCGCAGCACGGTTGCGTCCGGTTCGAGTCGCGCCGCGCCCACAAGGTTGCGGACGCGCCTTCTAGCCAAGCCAGCGTGGGTGCCGGAAACACTTGCGTGGCAGGATGCCAGCCCCTGCAGGAGGTAACGCCATGACCAGGGTGGCCGAACGACCCAAGCCCTTCGTCTTACCGGAGTACTGCAAGGGCTGTGGACGCTGCATCAGCTCGTGCAGCAAGGCCTGCATCACGATGGGCACCGAGATCAACCCGGAGACTGGGCTGGTCCCGATCGTTCTCGACCTGTCGCAGTGCAATGGCTGCGGTCTTTGCTTTGATGCCTGCCCGGAGCCCTATGGTCTCCGGCCCCAGGACGATGAGGCTGCTTTTGAGTTGCTGGATCCCGCCACGGTACTGGGTCCCCGGCCCTTCGAGGCACCGCAGCCGGAGCCCCGGCCGGACACCACAGTCCGGTTGCCGGAGCGCGAGCCGCTCATCGTCAAGGGGACGTACGCAGCGGCGGTTGGCGCTGTCCTGGCCGGCTGCCGCCACGTCTTCGGTTACCCCATCACCCCGTCGACCGAGGGCGCCGAGCTGATGGCAAGGGTGCTACCCGAGCTCGACGGAGTCTTCGTCCAGGCAGTCAGTGAGGTTGCGACCGTCAACATGATGTACGGCGCCGGCGGCGCCGGGAAGCGCTGCATGACATTCACCAGCTCTCCTGGCTTCAGCCTGATGCTGGAGGGGATCTCCTACATGATCGGGGCAGAGGTCCCGGCAGTGTTCGTGAACATCATGCGCGGCGGGCCAGGGCTGGGCAACATCGGACCCGAGCAGGCGGATATCAAGCTGGTCTGCCGCGGCCTCGGCCACGGAAACACCCACGCCATCGTGCTGGCTCCCGCAACCCCGCAAGAGATGCTGGACATCGCCATGCTCTCGTTCGAGCTCGCCTTCAAGTACCGAAATCCCGTCGTGATCGTCGGCGACGGTTATCTCGGCCAGATGACCGGGAAGGTGCAGCTGCCACGCGAGATGGTGAAACCGGGGATTCCCGAGTGGGCGGTGTTCGGCGACCGCTCGCATCGGGGCAACTTGATCTGCTCGCTCGACCTCTCGGAAGTGGGGCTCGAACAGCACAACGTGCGCCTGAACGAGAAGTACGAACGGATGACGGCCGGAGAGCAGTTGGCCGACCTGTACCGGTGTGACGACGCCGAGATCCTCCTCGTGGCGTGCAACACACCGGCCCAACTCGCGAAAGGCGCCATCAAGGAGCTGCGTGACGAGGGGCTGAAGGTGGGCCTCTTCCGCCCCGTCACGCTGTGGCCCTTCCCAATCGAGGCCCTGCGCATTCTGCTCGAACGAGTCAAGCGCCTCGTCGTTGTCGAGGCGAGCAGCGGCCAGTTGGAGGACGAGCTGAGGCTGGCACTGAGCCACGCGGATGTCCATGTGCCGCCACCAATGAGCCATGTCCGTCGCATGGGTGGGATCCTCCCGTCGCAGGGCGAGATCGTCGAGCACGTGCTTTCCCTGGAGGAGGTGCGCTGATGTCGACTTCGGTCTTCTACAGCCAGTTCGAACGCCACGCCGATGGTCAGGGGATCAATGCCCACTCGACGACCTACTGCCCAGGCTGCGGGCATGGGCTGGCACAGAAGTACCTGGCCCAAGCCATCGACGAGCTCGAGGTTCAGGACCGTACCGTCCTGGTCTCGCCGGTCGGCTGCTCGGTTTTCTCGTACTACTACTTCGACGTGGGGAACACGCAGGCCCCGCACGGGCGCGCTCCGGCGGTGGCGATCGGCCACAAGACCGCGAACCCGGACTCGATCGTGATCTGCTATCAGGGAGACGGTGACCTCGCGTCGATAGGCCTGGCGGAGATCGTAAGCACTGCGCAGCTCGGGATCCCGATCACGGTCATCTTCATCAACAACGCCATCTACGGGATGACCGGCGGGCAGATGGCCCCCACGACTCTCATCGGACAGCGAACGACCACCACGCCGAAGGGCCGGACTCTTCTAACGGGCCAACCGATGAAGATGGCGGAGTTGATCTCTGTCCTGGATGGGCCTGTCTACGTCGAGCGGGTCGCGCTGTACGACAACAGACGGCGGACCCACGCCAAGCGGTCAATCAAGAAAGCGCTCGAACTCCAGGTCGCCGGCACCGGCTTTGCCTTCATCGAGGTCCTCTCCGAGTGTCCAGTCCATCTCGGCCTCGAACCCGAAGCCGCCGAAGACTGGGTAAGGGACAACATGGTGCCGATCTTCCCGCTCGGGGTGAAGAAGGACACCACGGACGGAGCGGCCTTCCCGATCATCCTGACGGCCAGGTTCGATCCGGATGAGACGTTGGCGGCGCTGGGCGCTACCACCGAACGTCCACCTCGCTTCGCCGAAGGATTCCCAACACACATCGACTCTGAGGACGTCAGCTTCAAGCTGGCGGGTTCCGGCGGTGATGGTGCCCAGACCGCGGCGATGATCCTCACCCGTGGCGCGATCAACGAAGGCTATGACTCGACGCACATCCCGAGCTATGGCCCCGAGTCTCGCGGCGGAACGTCGTATGCCGACGTGCATGTGGCCTTGAAGGAGGTGATGTCCCCGGCCGCGCCTCATCCCCACGTGCTCGTCGCGTTCAACGCTCCCAGCCTCGCGAAGTTCGGCCCAACCGTCCGGCCCGGCGGAATTGTCATCTACGACAGTTCCGTCATCGGCACCCAGCCAGACGGCCTCGCCACAGGGGTCAGAATGGTGGCAGTGCCTTTCACCAGCGTTGCCGATGACCTCGGTGCCGTGCTGGTGAAGAATCTCGTCGCCCTCGGCGCCCTGCAGGGAGCGACGAAGGTCTTTCCGGAGGAAACGTTCCTCACGGCCATCCGCGCCACCCTGAGGCAGAAGTGCGCCATGATCCCGCTCAACGAAGAGGCGTTCAAGCTGGGGGCCAAGCTCGCCTGCGAAGAGGTGGGCTAGGGCGGGTTCCGTCGTCGACCCTGCCAGCCTCCCCGGTCTCGTGAACACTTGATTCTGGCGGAAGGCCAGAGGAAGGAATCCAACGATGAGGCCGGCCGTCGAGGTGTCCGGATGAGTTTCAGCGACAGGCGGCCAGTCGACTACTGGTCCGAACCGCGCAAGTCCGTTTCGACGTGGTCGCACAACCTTGCGCTGCGGAGTGATCCCTCGGCTGATCAGCGCCGCGCGGCCTGCTCTAACCTGCACCATTACTTCGCCTTCCGGGACGGAAAGATCTCCTACTACAGGGGCACAGAGGACGTCGCACAGACCGAGGAGGTCCGGCAGGCCTGAAATCGCGTGGGCGCGTAACCACAAGTTGGAGTACCGTGCCGGACCGGCGACCAGTGAGGTCGCAGCATTGAACGAAGGGGGGCATTCATGTACACATTTGTCCGCCGCGGCGAGGGGCAAAAACTCGAGGCGAACCTATTCGCGGTCGAGATCTCGAGGATCGTCAAGAAGGCCTCGGGGCTAAACGTCGCCCTGAACGTCCAGCACTTCGGTGCAGCTAACCGAATCTACTGGGTAGTCAGAGACATCGAGAGTTTGGATGACTTTCAAAAGAAGATGGCACTGCTGCTGGCTGATCCTGACTACTTGGCCAAGGTAGGCGAGGCCATCGCCGGGGAGTACTTCATCCCAGGATCGTTCGAGGACCTACTGCTTCAATCGGTCGACGTGTAGCAAGCGGCAAGGAGGCTCGTACCGCGGGGGCCGTATCCGCGACAGCTGGCTGAACAGCCGCTCGGGCAGGGCGAGTGACCGATGCGAGGGCGCGAGCCGGACCGGTTCACGATCGCGTAGGCAGTGATGACTAAGTGCTCTGGACCGTAATTTCGATCACGTATCCATGCGACCTCAGGCTGCGGCCTGGTAGTCGGGCTTGTCGGCGAGCTTCTTCATGAGCAAGGCCAGGTCGCTGCGCGTGAACTTCCACTCGAACGGCGCTGCGCTCTGCTCGTAGCGGCGCTCGAAGGCGAGCAGTCGCTCCTCCACCTCTCCAAGATCGGCGAAGTCGTTGGGCGTGAGGACCTTGCGCTGGATCACCGAGAAGTAGATCTCCACCTGGTTGAGCCAACTCGCGTGCACCGGCACGTGGACGAGGATGAGTTTCGGCCACCGTTCGCGCAGGCGATCGGCGGCCTTTCTTGCCCCGATGGCTGCTGCCGTTGTCCACTACCCAGAAGACCCGACGCGCCGAAGCGTAAGGCTCGGTGCTCATCACCTGATCGACGAGCCGGCCGAACGGCACGATGCCAGTCTTGGCCTCGCAGCGCCCGAAGACCTTGGCCCGGTGCACGTCCCAGGCAGCCAGGTACTGAAGCGCCCCGCCGCGGTCGTACTCGAACTCGACGCGCCTTTCGCGCCGAGGTGCTGGAGCAAGGCTGCGATGGCAGCGGATGCGGGCCTGGATGGAGGTCTTCTCATCGGCGGAGACCACGTAGTCCGCTTTGCCAAGGGGCCTTCCCTCCCACTCTCTTGCGTAGAGGTCGAGCACCCGGGCGGCCTTGGTCTCAAAGGCACGATCGCGGGGAAAGATCCACGACCGGCTGCGCCACGGTCTGATGGCGTCTTCTGACAGCCACCGCCAGATGGTGGTCCCCGAGATCTCGGCCGCTATGCCGCGTGAGACGACCTCGGCGGAGATGTCGGGCACGTGCAGGCGCGACAAGGGCACGCCGAGACGGCTGGGCAGCTCGCAGGCGAGCGCCTTCACCGAGACGACGACCTCAGGGGGAAAAGACCGGAGGTCGGCCACCTCTCGGGCGTTCTTCAAGGCCGGCAAGGCCCTGTAAGTAGAAGCGTTTGCGCCACTTCGAGACGATCTCCCGACGGGTATCCAAGCGGGCAGCGATCTCGTCGTTGTCGAGGCCGTCTGCGGCCATGAGCACAACCTTGGCTCGCATGACGTCACGATACGGCAACGTATACCTGCGGGCTCTCGCCTCGAGCTCACTACGCTGAGCTGCGGTCAACTTCAGCACGTAGGGGCTCTTCCTGGGCATTGGCATCCCCTCCTTGGGGACACCGTACGTTACCGCAGGGTGCCACTTACGTGATAGTAGTTACGTGCTTGTATTTATGGAGAGGGGTACTAAGGTGCCGCGAACAACGCTTACCGTGGCTGTAACTGGTGATTCCGATGCCGCTCAGAACGACATCGAAAGAACCACCGCCTAGTCATTCAAACCTCTTCCCTCACGTCCCCACATCCCCGGCGGGTTCGCCCGCGACGACCTGTGCGCTCGCCGGCACCTAACAGGTCCTCGGGAGCGTCCCAAGGAGGGAACGACACCTGCGGTCGAAAGACCTACCAGCGCGGCCGGTTCTCACCCTCTACCCCGGCTCTTCGGTGCGGGCTTACCCCCGAGGACCGAAACCAATGCTACGCCGGTCTTGGACGGCGGGAAAGGCCTTGTTCAACAGAGTCCTGATGTGGAACGGCCTGTCAAGTAGGTAGTTGTTCCTGTTCTTCGGGCGCGACGGACCGTGGATCTGTCGCGCTGGTTGATCTCTGGCAGGCGGCGGGGCCCCGAAGCTCCTGGTGGCGAACGGCCGAGCACTCGACCATGCGCCGAGACGGCGTGGATCGGCAGATCGCCCCTCTGATGTACGCGGGTTCGGACCGCAGGTCGGCGATGCGCAGGATGGTGCCCCTCACTAGCTTCGCCTCCGCACGCGCGGTTTGGCATGGGACTGACGGGGATCTTCCCTGCTGCGGCGGTGTCTCGGCGCACGGTGGAGGGCTCGCTCCTCTCTGCCGGGGAGGTGGCGAGCAGGTCGGTTGGGCTCATCTCAGGCGGCCATCTCGCCCCAGAGGAACCCGGCGAGCTCGCCGGCGATGGCGGTGGCGACGGTCTTGCCTGAGGTCTTTCTCGCGGCGAGACGGCGGAACTTGCCGCAGAGATGCAGCTGGGCGCGCCAGGCCCGTGCGATCGTCTCCTCTGAACAGCGTGTCTGGCGCTCTTTCATGAGCGGTCCGACCGCAGGCCGGTGCTGATAGGCCCAGGCGGTCTCGACGAGCTGAACGCGAAGATGGGTGTTGCCGGCCTTGGTGATCCGGCCGCTATTTGTCCGGTCCCCGCTCGGCACGAGCCCGCAGAAGCCCATGAGCGTCGTCGCGCGGGGAAACCTCCGCCAGTCGCAGACCTCCGCGGACAGCACCAGCGTCCCCATCTCCGTCACGCCGCGGATCGCCTCCTCCTGCGGGGCCGGGATGTGGACTACGACGAGCTCGCCGCTCGATACAGGTGCACGAGGCGCCGAGCGTCGCGTGAATCGGTCTTCACCTTCGCGCCGGGCGCGACCGGGATCAGGCTCGGCGCGATCACCTCGCACGCCACGCCGAGATAGTGCAGGAGCCTTGCGAGCTCGTAGCCCGTCGGCTCGAGCACCGCCGCGGTGATCGAGTCCTTGTGGACGTCGAGGCCTACAAGAGTGAGATCACCCGAGGCAGACTTCTTGATGGACACGGCCGGCTCCTTTCGCATGTGGCTCGGCCCACACCCGTGGGCAACCCACGTGATGTGCGTATCGAACCGAGAAGCGGTCAACCAACAGGGAGAGCGTTGTGTTTCTGACAACGGGTGGAGCTGAGGGGATTTGAACCCCTGACCCCCTGGTTGCAAACCAGGTGCTCTGCCAGCTGAGCTACAGCCCCGCGCCGTATCAGCCTACGTGTCAGGCAGGGCTCGGTTGGTTAGCGCTCGCACACCACTTTGGCCTGGCGTCGCCGCGGGCACTGGCAGTGTTCTCTTCGTGTCACGGGCCGCCGCACATCGACCGGGAAGCTCCTCGAGGAGGTGGACCGCTTCAATCACGGCGCGGTCACGCAACGTCACCCGAGTGTGCCGACCCGCGGCATCGATGTGAACCGACGCGAGCCCCAATGAGCCCTGGATCGGACCCTGCGCAGAGCGAAGCCTCTGTGCCTTGGCCAACGGCACCCATATTGTTGTCTCTCGCCGAATGCGCCCGAAGATCGCCACGGCACAACGCTTTTCGACACCCGCCCGGAGGAAGTCCCCATCGACGTGGGCCTCTCCGGCGAACGGCAGGGCGGAGACGACGAAGCACGGTCTGCCGGCTCGGGGACGTCTAGCGGCGGCACGACGGCGTCAGAGTCCTGCAGCGCGGGCCTCCCCGAGCGAGGTTAGCTGTTCCCGCAGCCGGGCAGCCTCGGCAACGCTGAGCCCCGGCATTCGGGCATCTGTCGCCGCGGCTGCCGTGTGGAGCCGAATCGTTGCGATCCCGAACAGGCGCTCGACAAGCCCAGCGGTGACGTCGACGAACTGCATGCGCCCGTAAGGGACGACCGAGAGCCTCTTGATCAAGACACCACGCCGGACCAGGAGGTGGTCGTCGTCGCGCTCGAGGTATTCCCACGAGCTGTAGCGACGGCTGACGAAGACACCGGCGAGCATGGCGAGAACCAGAGCTCCACCAACGGCGAACGCTCCTCTCGCCGAGACGCCACGCCCTCCCTGCCGACCGACCGGGAACCGGCATTACCCTTGAGGCGTGCCCGGAGCGCCCATGGAACGGGTCTATTTCAATCTGCACACCGCGCTGCTTGACTGGCAGTTCGGGCCCTTCCCGCTGCTCATCCTCGCAGCCTGTATCGCCGCGGGCGTCTGGTACCTCCGGGCCGATTGGGCGCTCGCGACTCGAGGCCGGAAATGGAAGGCGCAACGGACCGCCTCCTTCTTCGCGGGCCTGATCACTGTCGACCTAGCACTCCAGTCGCCGGTCGCGACGCTGACCGGCTCTTACTTCGAGGCCCACGTCATCCAACACCTTCTCCTCATGATCATCGCCCCGGCGCTGATGTCGATGGGCGCGCCCATGACGCTGATCCTGCAAACCTCGAGCCGCCGCACCAAGACGACGTGGCTCCGCATCTTTCACAGCAAGGGATTCGCGGTCCTGTCGCATCCACTCGTGGTCTGGGTGCTGTACTACGGCGTCATGCTGGCCTTCTTCCTCACACCTCTCATCGGCTTCGCGATGAACCACATGTGGCTCATGGACCTCATCAACCTGGGCTTCCTGTTCGGGGCGACGTTGTTCTGGTGGCCGATGATCGGGCTCGACCCGATCCCGCGATGGGGAGCCAGCTATCCCTTGCGGATGGTCAACCTCTTGATCGGCGTGCCCCTCGAGTCGTTTCTCGCTATCGCCCTCCTCAGTTCGCGCCAAACGATTGCTCCGATGTACAGCCTGTCGAGCACTCACGCCGGAGCCGGTGTCCTCTGGGTGCTGTCGGAACTCCTCACCGTCGTGGCCGTGATCCCGATCTACTTCCAATGGATGGCCTCGGAGGACCGCAAGACGGCGCGCGAAGACGCTCGTCTTGACGCCGAGGCGACTCGAGCGGCACCGACCGGCACCCATGGCTCCGCGGAGCGCGCGAACGACGCGCACGCCGGCTGGAACGATTTCCGGCACAGCGCGTCCTGACCAAGTGCGCAGCTCTCTGGCTCAGTTTCAACGTGACGGTTCAGAGAGCCGGCCGCCTAGGGCGATCGTCGTGGAGACGGGCGCCAGAGGTAGCTATGAAACGAACCCGTTTCCACTCCGTTTCGGAGTGAGCATCTTTGCCTATCGTTGTTCACTTTCCGTATTCGGACCGCCACTATCAGCACCTCCCCTCTGTTCGACCTCTCTGCGTGTTCTCCTGATCTCCTATAGTGGCAGGCCAAGGTCGGGCCGTAAGTTGTTTAGCAAAGGTACGGCTAGGCCATTCTTCCTGCCATGAAGACCGCCGCCTAACCATTTGGCTGGTCAGAAGGGCGCACTTGCCCGACGCCAAGGTCACTTGTCAGGACATTGCCCAAATTGTGGAAACCACAGCCGCGTCTTTGTGCAAGTTGCACCAAGACAGCTGGCTGAAAGGCATAAATACTGCAGGAGCAGCACTTTTAGCAGTCTGCTGCCAGCAACACGAATGAATCCTGCACCGGATCCCCGGTGTGGGGGGGCACTCCGAGCCGGAACCTGTGAAACGCGGGCAAAGGTGGGGAGAATTTATGGTGCGAGGAGAATATTGTGTATAAGAAAACGCGGAAGCATTCCGCTCTATTGCTGCTCATGGCGCCGATCATGGTCATCGGCAGCACCGCCTTGGTAGCCGGAACCGCAGCTAGCGCCGGCGCCACGGCAAAGAAAGCCATCAGCCCGTCGATCAAGATTTGCGAGGCTGCTCCCGGAGCATTCCGCTTCGTGCTGAACGGAAGCGTGGTCTCGTTGAATGGCAAGTGTGAAGTTTTCGCGGCCAAGATCGGGGTCAACCACGTGACGGAGGTCTCGGCGCCGGCGTTGTACGAGAGCCTTTCCTCCATCTCGGTAACTCCGGCCCATGTCCGGGTGAACTCGTCTCTCAAGACTGAGAGCATCGCCCTGAGGCTTGCTGCTGGTAAGTCGGCGACCGTCACGTTCACCAACTCGAAGTTGGTGGTCGTGGTTTCCGACCCCGCGCCTGTGACACCGCCGCCGAGCAACCCAAGTCCGAGCGCAGGTGGTGGCAGCCCAGGTGGTGGCAGCCCAGGTCCTGTGGGTGACCCGAGCCCGGATTCGACGGACGCCGGCCCTGGTTACATCGAGGTCTGCAAGACCGCTGCCGACGCCGACGTCGAGGGCACCTTCTCGTTCACGGTCACGGCGGGTGGGACGACCATCGCACAACCCACACTGACACTGGCAACCAATGGCGAATCTGACGCCAACACGGTCTGCACCGGCCCCATTTCGGCACCGGCGGGCACGGTCACAGTCACTGAAGCTACATACGGCCCTGGCTACTGGCTCTCGAACGTGACATCTTGGCCTGCAGACGCCGTGATTGCAGACTCGATTGACCTGACGGCACAGACAGCCGACTTCACCGTGAATACGGGCATTGAGACGACTGCCTATTTCACCGATGCCACCCAATGGAACACGATCAAGGTCTGCAAGATTCTCGCGAACAACCTGGGCAACCTGGGTAGCTCGACGCCCCCGACCAGCTTCCTTTACGATGTTAGCTGGGTATTCACGCCCCCGACCACGGGCGGGACAATAGCGTCCTTCAGGGGGAGTACGGAGGCCAGTGTCGTGGCTGTGCCTGCGCCCGGGGAGCAGTGCTCCGTGGTTGCGGCGTCAATCCCAGCCGGCTCGGTCGTCACGGTCAGCGAGGTCAACGACGAAGCGAGTGCTCCGTACGTCTCAGTGTCGAACGTCGCCGTCGTCCCGATTGGATTCAGCCTCATCACCACGGCGACGCCTCCGGATGAGGCCGTACTCACCGAGCCAGCACCGCTACAGCCGTCACCCCAGGGATACGCGGACGCGGTCTTCACGAACCTCCCGATGGGCTTCATCGAGGTCTGCAAGTACTTCGAGCCATCGGATTACGACAACCCGGGCAACTGGGCGACCTTCACGGTCAACGGTGGTTCGCCGTTCACGGTGGACGGTGGAGACTGCTCGACCCCGATAGAGGTCCCGGCAGGAATCGGAACCGCGGTAGTCTCCGAAACCGTTGGGGCGGACTACAACTTCGAGGCCGTCTCGGCATGGGCTTCAGTTGCCGGCGTGGAGACCAGTGAGGTTGCCGGCGCGAATGCCGAGGGTGTCTCGACGGTCAACCCCGCGGTCGTCTCAGTGCCTTACGGCGGCATCGGGAACGAGACGATGGTGAAGTTCTGGAACTCGGTCGACCCGACGACGCTAAAGATTTGCGCCCAGGACACCACGGTTGACGCTGCTGGTTACCTCAGCGAATCGATCAGCTTCGCGTACACGCACAGCGACGGGAGCACGGGCTCTTTGAGCGTGCCGGTCGACCAGACTGTCGACAACCCGACCGGTCTGAACTGCGTCGCCGTAGGCCCGTTCGAGCCCGAGTTCGTCCTGACCCCGGACGGTGACGCGTACACGGCGTCGATTACAGAAACAGGAGTGACCATCACCTCGCCGTCGCCGGCCCCACCAGCGTCAGTCGCCACCGAGATCGACTACGCGGGCAACGGCTCAGTGGTATCCGACTCACCTCCGACGATCGAGATCGCCGCCGCTACTGGCACGAACATGGTGACCTTCACCAACGGGTCTGCCGACTAAGGCAACTCCTAGTCACTGGCAACATCCCTTGAACGGCTCGAAGCTCGGGCCGTCGGAAGCAGGGAGAGGGCTCCCGCACTGCGGGAGCCCTCTCCACTTCTGCCGGGCGGGGCATCGCGTCGCACAGCCGTCGACCCATACACCGCTGCACGTGAGGTCTATTGACACACGGCGCTCATGACCAAGACGGCGGGGATGGCTCGGTGAGATCAGAGTCCCAAGATGACAGGCACGACAGCGACGACCCTCCGTCGGGAGGAAGTCGGCACGATTCGCACCATGGTCGTATGCGACGACCGGGACGTCATGAGGCTTGGCCTCGTGGAGATGCTCCAAACGACTAAGACCAAGTGGGCAACCGAGCTCATGGGGTTCAGTTCGCTCCCAACCGCGTGGGCATACCTTGCCGGCAGCTCCGCCACCAGCGCGATTGCGATCCTCGGCGGCACTTCTGCTGGCGAAGAGCTGGCGGCGACCGGCCGGCCCCGCCTCGACGCCCGGGAATTCCCGATGGATGCCGGCTCCCATGGACGGCGCGACGAACAAGACCATCGCCGATGAGCTCGGGATCTCCATCCACGGGGTCAAGCACCACGTGGCCAGCCTCCTCAAGCAGCCACCTCGCCGTCTGCAAGCATGACCCGCGAAGACGTCACTGACGACCGTCGCGCGTCGTCCCGCACGCAAGAACGGGCCCGCGCGACGACAAGCGCAACAAGAGTCGCTACCGTACCCGGAGTGGGGAACTCTGAGTCGGGGGCTCAGGAGTCGCTCGCGGGGCTCTTGCACCTGCCAGCGGTCCAGGAAGTCACGTCACTCTTCCGCCAGTTCATCGCGGCTGCCGGCAACGGTCTTGGCGCACCCGGAATCGCGAGGGTGCTGAAGCAGCACACCGGAATGGCGGTGATCGTCCAAAATCGGGCCGGACGCGTAATCGCGACCAGCGGCGTGGAAGAGCGGCGTGGCGTCTCCGACGCGCTTCGGCTCGAGCGTCCGCTCCCTGACGATGCCTCACACTCGACCGCGATTTTCGACGTCGACAGATGGGTAGCCGTCGCTTGCCCGAGAGGGGAGATACTGGGCGCGATCAGCCTTCTTGATCCCGGTGAGCAGGCGACCGGCGTAGAGCTCTTTCAGCTCGAGCAGGCGACGACGGTCCTTGGCTGGGAGCTCCTGCACGACCGGAACGTCGCAGAAGCTGAGGTCGCGGCATGGGGCGATTTCGCGAAAGAGCTGCTCGAGGACTCCGACACCGATCGCGTGCGGTCCCACGCTGAACGGCTTGGTTACGACCTCGATCAAATGCACCGGGCCGTGCTCGTGTTGCCATCCGAACCTGTGTCGGTGGAGCTACGGGACATCGTCGGCCGGGTGACAGCACGTCTCGGCATCGAATGCCTCACGACTTCTCGCTCCCACGGCGTGGTGCTGGTCGTCGCCGAGGATCCGCACTGGGTCGAGCTTGCCACTGCCCTCAATTCGGAGTGCCGGGGCAAGGTCCGAATGGGCGTGGGAGGTCGCTACCGCCTGCAGGATCTCAACAGGTCGCTTGCGGACGCCGAGTTCGCTCTGAGGCTCCCAGGCCTCACGGCAGGCAGGCCGGTCATCAGTTTCGATGATCTCGGTGTCTGGCGCCTGTTGGCACGCCCGGACGCTGATGACTTACAGAACCTTGTGACCCACTGGATCGGCGCACTGATCGACTATGACCGCGAGCATCACAGCGAGTTGCTGAAGACTCTCTCTGCGTACCTCAACGAGTTCGGAGCGCTCGAGGCCACGGCCGCCAAGCTCTATGTGCATCGCAACTCTCTGAGATACCGCCTCACGCGCATCGCCGAGCTGACCGGCTGGGACTTGAACGACCCCGAACATCGATTTCACCTGAATCTTGCCTGCCGGGCTTGGCTGGTACGCCAGGCGCTCGACGCCCCGTCACCGACGACCTTGACGCCGCGAGACGCCAGCGGCAACGGCGTCGCAGCGTCGCCGCTTGTGTCGGCCGGGCGCCTTGGAGCTCTGCCCGGCGCCTTCACCGGCAAGAACAAGAAGCCGAAGCCGAGGCGATTCGGCCTCGCCTGATCGCTCCCTCACCTTGTTCTCCGGAGTCGAACCTCCACGACAGGTTGCCAATGCCACTTGTGATCGCCGGCAGGAGGACTTGACCGGTCGGTGGACCGAAGAGTGACGCGGTAGCGTTTTGGAAAGAAACGACTGGAGGACAAGGCACGTGGTGCCAGGGCGCCCAGACGCTGTGCCGGCGACGAGCCGGACGGCGGTCACCCCTTTCGAGCCAAGTACCGAGCGGTCCGGTGATGGCGCGATCGACGCCCGAGGCGGCACGGCTATCACTGCTGAAATTCCTGCCGTCCCGGTCGCCCCCGCCTATGGCGTGCTGCTGCCGGACGGTTCGATCTGGTACCCGGGCTCGAAGCGCAAGCTCCCGGCACCGACGCCGCTCCGCGTGACTGTCTGGACGCTCGCCTTCCTCGTTGCCATTGGTGGCGCCGGGCTCATCGTCGAGCACTACCACCCGTCCTGGATGGACCCGCTTCGCCACGTGGTGGGCACGCCAGGCCAGCTAGCCGCTCCCAGCACCACCACCGAGACGACCCGCCCGGCGTCGAGCTCCAACGAGATGAAGCAGACATCGCAGACGGCGAACTCGGTCACCTACTCCGTCCCTGGCAGCCCTTACGTTCTTGCGATCAAGACGACACAACGGTGCTATGTCAGGGTGGAGTCACTCACGAGCAGGACGGACCTGTTCAACTCGACGATCAGTGCCGACGTGACTCAGTCGGTTCTCGTGACGAGTGGTTCGACCACTTTGGAGGCTTTTGCCGGAGGAGCATCCCTGTCGGTCAGCTTCCTGGGCAAGCCAGTCGGTGCGGTCGCGGTGCTCCGCTTCGCCGTCACCTACAACTTCAATCCGACTAGCTCGTGAGCTCCGGCCGCCAAGCGGCGTCGGGTGCCGATCGGAACATCGCGCGCCAGCGACGTTTCTGGACCCGCCGGGCGGCGAGCTGGGACCATGGTGCCGGTGACAATCCGGGTCTGGTCAAGGTCGTAGAGCGCGTACTGGGCGAGGCTGACCCGTCGCCTGAATTCGTCGCTGTCGATCTCGGCTGCGGATCGGGACAGGTGACGCTCGCTCTTGCCAAGCGCTGCAGAACCGTGGTCGGGGTCGACGTGAGCGAGGAAATGATCGCCCTGCTGCGCGAGAACGCTGAGCGGGAGGGCGTCTCGAACGTCGAAGGACGCGCCGTGCCGATCGAGCGCCTCGGACTGCCGGAGAGCTCCGTGGATCTCGTGGTCTCGAACTACGCCCTGCACCATTTGCGAGACAGGGACAAGCAGACCGCCGTCAACAAGGCGTTCAAGTGGCTGCGACCCGGTGGCATGCTCGTGATCGGGGACATGATGTTCGGACGCGGAGGCGACGCCCGGGACCGTGAGATCATCGGTTCGAAGCTGACCCTGCTCCTTCGCCAAGGTCCCGGGGGTTGGTGGCGGATCGTCAAGAACAGCGGCCGTTACCTGATCCGGTTCCAGGAGCGGCCGGTCTCGATGTCCGCATGGGCGGCGATGTTCAACAAGGCGGGTCTCATCGACGTCCAGGCCATCCCGGTCGTAAACGAAGCGGCGGTCGTGCGGGGGACCAAGCCCAAACCGCCAGGCAATGGCTCACAGCTTCGCGAAACGTCAGAGTGTGCCCGACGATGAACAGCACTGGTCGCCGAAGCTCGAGCGTGAAGGTCGTCATGGCGACGATGGTGCCGCTAAGAACTTGCTAGGAATTTGACCAGCTCGGGGACGAACTTGGCCGCGTCGATCGTGCCGACTCCCGACGCGAGGTCGTAACCCCGCAAGGCCGGAAAGCCCCTCACCTCCTGGAACTTGCCGTCCTGAATGAACGAGACCGTGTTGTTCCCCTTGGTGACGTCCACGATCCCTGCCGCCCGTGAGGCCGACAACGCGTAGAGGGCGGGGTTGATGGGCCCGAGCGGGTGGCCAGCCTCTTGGTCGGCCAAAGCGACGATGCCTGCGAACAGGGGCGTGGCGACGCTCGTGCCGCAAGCCGGGTACCAGCCCGGGGCTTGCCCGGGGAAGCTCTGGTAGGAGTCGACCGCCCCGTTGCACGCTGCACTCATAGAGACATCCGGCACGCCTCGATGCTGGCCCACGATTGAAGCCACGCCGTCTTGGTAGCTGGGCCGCTCGAAGATGATCGATCTGCCACCACCGCTTGCAAGCGGGTTCGGGTCGGAGTTCCCAGTGCTGTAATCGCCGGCCGCGACGTCGTAGGTGTCGTTCCAAACGCTGTCGGGAGACTTGCGAACGCCCTCGGCGTCGAGATGCAGCTGCGTGCCACCGACCCCAGTGACGAGCGGGTCGCTGTCCGGCCACGAAGTGACCGGGAAGTCGTAGAAAGTTGAACCGTTAGGACCGAAATCGACCGCGCCGAAGTCACCCGAAGCAGCGAGCACAGTCACGTTGTTGGTGCTCTCGGCGGCATCGACGTACGCAGCCCGCAGCGCCAGCAGCGCTTGTGCCGTGGGAAAGGTCTGTTCAGTAGCGCCAAAGCTCTGGCTTATGACCCCACCCATATGATGGCGAATGACATACAGCTCTACTGCGACGATCTGGGGGAACCCACTGGTTCCTTCGTCCTCCGAAGTCGGGGTCTCCACCAGCAGGATGCTCGCGCCCGGCGCCATGGTGTGTGCGTACTCGACGTCGAGGGTCGTCTCGCCGGCCCAGCCCTCACGATCGGTGGACGGCGTGTACGGAGGGACCGCTCCGGCCGGGTGGATCAGGGTAAGGGAAGGGGGGGCGGGCAGCTCGAAGATTCTGTCGAAGACAGACAGGTCGTGGCCTATCGTCGGCGAGCCGAACGAGTCGACGATGACAATGGTCTGTCCTTTACCGTCAATACCCGATCTGAACAGCGGCCCGAGGTCGTAGGCTCGCCGTATCTGATCGGGCTCGTAGCAGGCGATGCCCAGGCTCCTCTCACAGGTGGACGTGCTCGGCGGACTCGACAGGGCCATACCGATGTGAACTACGTCGGGATGGAGGACGACCGCGTCCGACGGGATAGAGAGCGCCCGGTTGGCGGCATGAGTCCTTCTGGCGGCCGTCCCAGCCGCGAGCGTGACCGCAGCGGCCGCCGCAAGGATGACCGCGGCGCCACAAAGTCTCGTCCGGTTCATCTGCCTCCCACCGCACTCGGTCCTCTTTGCCACCCGGCAGCGATCCGAATTCACCTCTGTCTCGACTCCTGCTCGGGTGAGCCGGCCACGGGAACCGGGCGAGCGACAGCACCCCCGCCGCATCTGCCGCCTGGCTTCGCCCTCGTGGACGTGGGGAAGAGGCCCTTTTCGGAGCGTTAGCTAGTTAGCCATCCGTCCAGTGGAGGGGCTTAAGGATGGGCGCCAAGAAGGCTTCTATGAAGGAGGCTAAAGCGCCCACGACATGTCGGCCGCCTAACCCAGCCAGACATCCTCCAACCGGTACGCACCACCGGGGTTCACGGCGAACCCGTGCAGCGTCGGCTGCCAGGCGTAGATGTTCGGAGGGTAGTCGAGCGCGACGTACGGAGCGTCCTGGGCGACCAACGCCTGGATCTTCTCGTAGAGAGCGGCGCGCTTCGCGCTCGTCGAACTCGGTCTCGGCCTCTCGCACGAGCGCGATCGCCTTCGGGTCGTCGTAGTAGGTCCAGAACGAATGCGAGCCGCCGTCTTGCACGTCGACCTGGAACGACGCCATCTCGTCGGGATCGCTTATGTCGTTCGTCGCGCCGTTGATCATCGCCTCGTAGTTGAAGGCCTCGAACGCTGCGGTGTACGCGGCGTCGTCGAGCTGTTGGATCGAGACGTTGATGTTCAGCGGCTTGAGCTCTTGTTGGATGATCGTTGCCGCTTCGACGTACTGGGTGTTGCCGCTCGGCACGAGGATCGAGGTCGAAAAGCCGTGCGGGTAGTCCGACTGCGCGAGCTCGGCTTTGGCAGCCGCGAGGCTGTAACCAAGCGTCGGGACCTTCGCGTGGTACTGCAGGCTCGGCGGGAAGAACGAGTTCCCCGGTTCGGCGGTCCCGAAGGTCGTCACCTTGGCGAGCCGTTCGATGTTGATTGCATGGTTGATCGCCCTACGGACGTGGCGGTCCTTGTACTGCGGCACCTTCTCGTTGAAGAACAGCAGGTCGACGGCCCAGGACCCGAAGGCCTCCAGAACCAGCGCCGGGTCCGCCTTCAAGGCGGCCACCTGGGCCGGCGGGACCGCCGAGATCACTTGGACCTGCCCGGCCTTGAGCTGGAGCACACGCTGGTTGTCGTCGGAGATGTAGCTGAAATTGACCTCGTCGAGATAAGGCTTGCCGGGCTGCCAGTAGTTCTTGTTCTTAGTCAGGACCGCGTTGCCGCCCTTGACGAACGACTTGAGCACGAACGGTCCGGTGCCGATCGGATTGGCAAAGAAAGCCGACTCGCTCTGACCGCCGAAATTGCTCGGCAGGATCGCGTTGGCGAAGACCGAGATGTCCGACAAGAACGGGGCCCACGGCTGGGAAAGCCGGAAGGTGACTGTGCTCGAGTCGGTTGCCTTGTAGGACTTGATCGCGAAATCCAAGAAGCTGAGCGGACCCTCGGCGTCGGTGGCGGCGCGGTGGATCGAGAACACGACGTCCTCCGCGGTCACGGGCTTGCCGTCGGAGAACTTCACGCCCGGCCGGAGCGAGAAGGTCCAGGTCTTCCCGTCAGAGCTCACCGTGTGGCCCTGCGCGAGCCACGGGGTGAGCGTGCCTTGAGGGCTGGTGACGTACAGAGGCTCGAAAATCTTGTCGAGTGTGTAAACGTCACCCTCGACGATCGAATTCGCCGGGTCGAGCTGGGTCGGTCCGGTCTGGCGGCCGAAGTTCAACGTACCGCCCAGCTTGGGCTTGGCCGCGTCGGACTTGGCGGACGCGTTGGAGGCCGCCGAAGCGGAGCTTCCGTACGCGGCCAGCAGAGGACCCGCGCCGATCACGCCCGCGCCAACAACGCCGAAGCGGAGCATCTCACGCCGGCTGTATCGCCGGCGGTTGTCGTTCAGTGTCGCCCGATCAGGTGCGGCCTCTCGATTTGTCACGTTCTGCCTCCGTTCGCGGCTGCGCTCGCCTCGCCAATTCGGGTTGATCGCGGCAACCCTATAAATCCGATCAGATTACTCAGGTTAATGTAGTTGCCACGTTGCCGGTGTGCAACCGAGGGTGGGCGACGACCGGCGTACCGCGTTGGAAAACACCGGTCACTGCTCCGGGCTCGCTCAGGTTCGCCAGATGGGTGGGCTCGTGATCAAGCACGATCGCGTCGAACTCGTAGCCCGGAGCGATTCGTCCGAGCCGGTCCTCGACGCCGCAGAGCTCTGCTCCTGCTGAAGTCGCGGCCAATAGTGTCTCCTCGATGCTCAGGCCGGCTCGATGCAATAGATCAAGCTCCGAGAAGTTGCGCCCGTGATCGTCGCGATGGCCGAAGTCGCTGCCGAGCGCGACCTTCACACCTGCAGCCCGGGCGATCTGGACGGCTTCCCCGAGGTGTTCTCCGGCCTCGATCGCCCGCGCCGCACGGCCTGGGTCAAGATCACCAGAGCGCGCGAGCGCCACCAGTCGCTCGTAGACGGCAAGAGTCGGGACGAAAAAGCACCCGCGCGCGGCCATAGCAGTGGCGTCGGCCTCGGTGAGAAAGATCCCGTGCTCGATGGAGCGGGCTCCGGCCTCGATCGCCCAGCGGATGGCGTCGCCTCCGAGCGCGTGCACCATGACGGGGCGGTGGCGGCGGCTAGCCTCGTGCACGGCAACTGCCAGGTCCTCAAAGGAGAGCTCAGGGTCAAACCCACCATCGGACGCTGCCAGCACGCCTCTCGTGGCAATTAGCTTGATCCAATCGGCTCCCGAGCGGAGGGCGAGGCGGACGACCTTTCGCATCTCCTCGGGCCCATCGGCGAGATGCGGTGGCCTTCCGGGGTAATCCGGCAGTGAGTAGTCCACGGAGCATTCGAGGCCGGGCCCGGTCAAAAAGCCGTCCGTGTGGCCTCCCGTCGAGCCGATGGCGACAACCGAGACTTGCATGGTGGGCCCGGGCACGTAACTGGCCGCGACGGCGTCGCGCACGCCTGCATCGGCAATTCCGGCGTCGCGCACGAACGTGACGCCGGCGCTCAGCGTGCGCCGCAGAACGTCCGCCGTTTCAAGAACGCGTCGCGAGAACGGCGTACGCAGGAGCTCGAGGGTGTCGAAACTCGACAGACCTGTATGAACATGACAGTCAAAGACGCCGGGCAGCAACCACAGCCCGTCGCCGTCGAGCGTGACGTGGCTGGCGCCAGGCGAGAGATCACGCCCTACCGCCACTACCACTCCATGCACGACAAGAACGTCCATCGGGCCGGCAAACCCTCCGGTCTCGTCCATGACGTTCGCGCCACGGATGAACACGTCCGGCGCGGGCGGACGTCGGACGTGCGGCGCCCCTGAGCGGCTCTCCCCGTCGCTGGCGTTCACTTGCCGAGGAGGACTTCGGCGGCCGAGGCGAGAACCGCTACGTGGTCGTCCACATTGATGAGACCCGCACCCATGGTGTCGAGCGAAAGGTGTGTAGC
Source organism: uncultured Acidimicrobiaceae bacterium (assembly GCA_963807575.1). Taxonomy (GTDB): domain Bacteria; phylum Actinomycetota; class Acidimicrobiia; order Acidimicrobiales; family Bog-793; genus Fen-455. The sequence goes on along the minus strand of CAWECD010000008.1, from coordinate 174,641 downwards.
ACGGGCATTTCGCCAAAGCTCGCCTTGCTGCTGGACGCGCGCTAGATCGCCCGAGCCGACTTTGACGAACCCCTCCATGCCGATTGCTGCAGGGTCCCGCCCCGCCTCGAGTGCCGCCCTTTCGATGACAGCGACCGCCTCGTCGAGCTGCGGTCCGGGGGCGACCAGAGGAAACCAGCCGTCCGCCAGCTGACCGACGCGACGCAGCGCCGGAGTGGACGTGGCTCCGAACCAGATCGGGATCGGCCGCTGGACCGGCAAGGGAGCAAGGCCGGCCCCGGTCACCTTCTCGAACTTGCCTGCGAAAGTCACCGACTCTTGTGTCCACAGCCGTCGCAGAAGCCCTACCTGCTCGGTGAGCCGTTGGCCTCGGTTCGAAAAGTCCTTGCCGAGCGCCTCGTACTCGACGGCGTTCCACCCGATCCCGACGCCGAGACGGAGGCGACCCCCCGAGAGAAGGTCGACCTCTGCCGCCTGCTTTGCGACCAGCGCCGTCTGCCGCTGGGGAAGGATCACGATCCCGGTCACGAGCTCGAGAGGCGAGACAGCCGCCAGGTAGCCGTAGAGCACGAACGGCTCGTGAAACGTGCTCCACAGGTTGTAGGGGCCTGTCCAGCCGGAGTGCACTCTCGTGTCGGCGCCGAGCACATGATCGTACGCGAGGAGGTGATGATACCCCAGCTCGGATACGGCTTCGGCGTAGCTGCGAACGGCGCCAGGATCCGCGCCGATCTCGGTCTGGGGGAACACGACACCGATCTTCATCCGGCCACAGCCTCGCTCATGACAGCGTGTGGCAGCAGCCTCTCAGGCACCACAGGCGCAGTGTAGGGCCTTCGCGCTCGAGACGATCGGCCTCCTATTCAGGAATACTTGCCCGGCGTCTCCTCGGTGATCGAACAGGCGCCTGTTATCCGTCGACCGGCAACCGGGTGGGGAGTAACCGTGGTGATGGCGGTCGCCGTGGGTGCTAGCCACCTGAAGGCAGAGGCGCCGTCCACTGCGATGCACGAGGTGGCGGAGGCGCATGAGACCGATTCGAGAGCGACGCCTGGGTCGATGCTGTCGGGGGACGACCACGTGCTTGTGCCGTAGGTGAGAGCGTTGCCCTTGAAGTCCACAGCGGCACAGAAACTCGCCGACGGGCAAGACACGAAGGCTAGCCCGCCGCCGTTCGCGTCGATCGTGACCGGCTGCGACCAGGTCCTGCCTTCGTATGTCACGGCGTGGAAGCTGCGATCCACCGCCATGCAGAACCTCGCCGTCGGGCACGAGACAGAGGTGATCCCGCCTCCGCCCGGGTCGATGCCAAGCGGGGACGACCACGTCCTGCCGTTGTAAGTGACGACGCTGTTGCGGAGGTCCACTGCGGCACAGAAGCTCGCCGTCGGGCACGAGACGGAGGTGATCCCGCCTCCGTTCGGGTCGACACGCGAAGGCGACGACCAGGAACCCCCTCTGTATGTGAGAACGTTACCGTCCTTGTCCACCGCTGCACAGAAACTCGCCGACGGGCAGACGACAGAGGTGAGGCCTCCTCCGCCCGGGTCGATGCTGATCGGCTTTGACCAGGTCCTACCTTCGTAGGTAAGAGCGTGGAAGTCATGGTCCACCGCTACGCAGAAGCTCACCGTCGAGCACGAGACAGAGCGGAGGCCGCCGCCGCCGGGGTCGACGCTCAGGGGAGACGACCATCTCGTCCCGTCATAGGTGAGGACGTTGCCATGGACGTCCACCGCGGCGCAGAAGGTGGCCCCCGGGCAGGTGACAGAGGTGAGGCCGCCGCCGCCGGGGTCGACGCTCAGGGGAGACGACCATCTCGTCCCGTCATAGGTGAGGACGTTGCCATGGACGTCCACCGCGGCGCAGAAGGTGGCCCCCGGGCAGGTGACAGAGGTGAGGCCACCTCGGCCGCGGTCGACGCTCAGGGGAGACGACCATCTCGTCCCGTCATAGGTGAGGACGTTGCCATGGAGGTCCATCGTGGCACAGAAGCGCGCGACCGGGCAGGAGACCGAGGTCGGGCGGAATCCGCTCGGATCGATCTTGACCGGCGCCGACCACGAGGTGCCGTTGTAGGTGAGCTCGTCGCCTCTCTCATCCACCGCGGCGCAAAAGCTCGCCTTGGGGCAGGAGACAGATACGAGAATGCCGGCATCCAGGTCAACGGGGTAAAGGGCAGACCATGAGCCCGACGTGTACGTGATGGCGCTACCGCCCTCGTCCACTGCGGCGCAGAACTTCGAAGCCGAGCAGGAGATGGAGCTCACGTAGTACCCGCTCGAGTCGACGCTGACCGGCTTCGACCATGATTTGCCGTTGTAAGTGAGAGCATTGCCGTCCGCGTCGACGGCGACGCAGAAGTTCGTCCTTGGGCAGGACACGGTGTCCAGGCCCTGTCCGCCCGTATCGACGTAACGGAGCCCCGCCCACGACGTGCCGTTGTAGCCGACGGCGAATCCGCCCTGGTCCACCGCGACGCAGAACGTAGATCGCGGCGCATGACACGGCGGCGAGGCCGAATCCCCTCGAATCGATCCTGACCGGCTTCGACCACGAGTCGCCGTCGTAGGTGAGAGCGTTGTCGTTCTCGTCCACCGCGGCGCAAAAGCTCTCCGTCGGGCAGGAAATGGAGGTGAAGCCGCCTCCGCTCGGGTCGATGCTCTTGGGCGACGACCACGACTTGTCGTTGTAGACAACGACGCTGCCATTCGAGTCCACTGCGGCGCAGAACCTCGCCGTGGGACAAGAGACGGCAGTCGGCGCTCCGGTGACGGGGTCAATCGTCCCTCCCCAGGACCAGACCGCCGCAACACTGGGAACCGACGCAACCACAACTGCGATCTGAGCCCCGGCGGTCGCCGGGCACGCGGTCGCCGCGACTGCAGCCATCCCAACGAGAAGATGGCCGAACCCACGTCGCGTCATAGTGGCTCCTCCTGCCTGGGAGCTCTTCGGACGACGCCAAGCGTGCGCCCGGAGAGCACTGGTCGGCGCGGCAAACTGTCGCGAGACGAGCAGACGCGCTCGGATGATCCAACCCCGCCCCCGATCGTGCTCGCCGCAAACGCGCAGCATCCCACATACCCGCACTCTTTGCCGGGCAGACAATCCGGACACGCGATCGAAGGGTCCGACCCTTGAGAACGAGTTTGCGATCCGCAGTCACAGCAGTAGCTAGTATCCACGCCGTGCGGGTACGCGTCACGGCCCGCCGAACGGGAGACCCCGCAGTGCTCGTCGCCTCCTCCGAACGCGCTCGCCAAGAGCTCGACTGGGCCCCGAGGAAGCCGAGGCTCTACGAAATGGTCGACGACGCTTGGCACTTCGTTCAGCGGTGGCAGAGATGAGCTCACCCGGCACCTCCGACGACGGTTTCCGCCGCGTCTTTGGCCGAAGCCCGGAGGGAATCTGGTCGGCTCCGGGACGGGTGAACCTGATCGGCGAGTTCACGGACTACAACGACGGCTTCGTGCTGCCTCTCGCTCTACCCTTTGCCGCCCGGGCGTACGCCGCCCGTCGCGACGACGATCTCGTGAGAATCGCCTCTGCTCAGCGCTCGGAGAGTGGCGGACCCTCCGTCGTCGAGGTCGCGCTACACCTGCTGAAGCCGGGGACGACGAGTGGGTGGGCGTCGTACGTCCTCGGCGTCGTCTGGGCGCTGCGCGAAGCCGGCGCGGAAGTTGCCGGTGTCGAGCTCCTCATTGACAGTAACGTGCCGATCGGGGCCGGCCTCTCGTCGTCCGCGGCACTCGAGTGCTCGGTCGTGTTGGCCCTGCACGACCTCTACGAATTGCCGCTTTCCCGACAGGATCTGGCACTTGTCGCTCAGCGGGCCGAGAACGAATACGTCGGTGTGCCTACCGGCATAATGGACCAGACCGCCTCGTTGCGCTGCAGGTCCGGTCATGCCCTGTTCCTCGATACGCGCACATTCGAGGTGCGACAGATTCCCCTCGACCTCAAGCCCGTCGGCTTGACGCTGCTCGTGGTGAACACTGGAGTAAGGCACGCCCTCGGCAACTCGGCCTACGCCGCTCGCGTCCGTGACTGCCGTCGAGCTGCTGAGGAGCTCGGCGTCATCGCGCTGCGCGACGTCGCGCCGGAGAATATGGACTCCGCCCTCGCTCAAATTGCCGACGACGTGGTACGGCGCCGGGCTCGTCATGTGATCAGCGAGCAGAGCCGCGTGCTCGAAGTGGTCCGGCTCCTCGAGTGCGGGCGGCCCGCTGAAGTAGGACTCGTGCTCAGCGCGGGGCATCGCTCGCTGCGCGACGACTACGAGGTCTCCTGCGCTGAGCTCGACACCGTCGTCGACGTCGCAGTCACCAGCGGGGCACTCGGCGCCCGCATGACGGGGGGCGGCTTTGGAGGCTCGGCTGTGGTGCTCGTCGATCTCGACAAGGTCGAAGCGGTCAAGAGGGCCGTGGCAAGAGCCTTCGCCGCGAGGGGATACACCACACCGCAGACGGTCGAGATCGTCGCCTGTGACGGAGCCTCGCGAGTCGCCTGAAAGCCCTCTCACGGATCCCCCGTCCGGACGGCAGAAGAACCACCAAAGCACGGCGACGGCGCGTACTTTCGACGGGAGGCTGAGATGAAGGCGATGGTCCTGGAGTCGTTGGCAACCACTCGAGCGCTCACCGGTCCGGTTACGTGAGCACGCCCAGTCGAGCCCGGGCCTCGGCCAGATCGTGATCCGGGTCCATGCCTGCGGTGTATGTCATTCCCAGCTGCGTTCGCGCTACGGGTGGTCGGGAGAATGCAGAGACCCTCAGGCGCGTCAAGTCTCAGCGTGCCAGGCCTTGGGCGAGACGGTAGTACGCCTGATTCCAGCGGAGCTCGCGCCTGAAGCTCTCGGTGGTCGTGGTGTCGTCTATGCGGACGAGCTCGACACCGGCGATCACCGCGAAGTCCTCGAGAGCCTCGAGCGACACCGCAGTGCTGAGCGCGGTGTGATGCGGGCCACCGGCCGTGAGCCACGACTCGGTCGCGGTCGAGAAGTTCGGGGCGGGCTTCCAGACCGCCCGGGCCACGGGGAGCTTCGGCAACGGCGCGTCGGGAGGCACGATCTCGATCTCGTTCGCGACCAGCCGGAACCGGTCGCCGAGGTCGACGAGTCCGACGACGAAACCCTTGCCCGCCAAGGCGTCGAACACGAGCCGGACCGGATCGGAGCGGTTGCCGATGCCGAGCGGGTGGACCTCGCAGCGCGGTTTGTCAGCCGCGATGGTGGGGCAGACCTCGAGCATGTGGGCGCCGAGGACCTTCGGCTCGCCGGGACCGAGATGGTAGGTGTAGTCCTCCATGAAAGAGGTGCCACCCGGCTGGCCCGCGCCCATGACCTTCAAGATCCGGACGAGCGCAGAGGTCTTCCAGTCGCCCTCGGCGCCGAAGCCGTAGCCCTCGGCCATGAGGCGTTGCACGGCGATGCCGGGGAGCTGTCGCAGACCGCCGAGGTCCTCGAAGTTCGTCGTGAAGGCGTCGAAGCTGCCACCCTCGAGAAAAGATCGCAGGCCCGCCTCGATGCGGGCCGCGTAACGCAGTGCGTCGTGACGGGCACCGCCGGTGGCGAGCTCGGGTACCACCGAGTAGCTCGCCTCGTAGTCCTCAGCGATCGCGTCGACGGTCGCGGGAGAGGCGGCATCCACCTCGTCCACGAGGTCGTTCACGCCGTAGGTGTTCACCGAGATCCCGAGCCGGAGCTGTGCCTCGACCTTGTCGCCTTCGGTCACCGCCACATCGCGCATGTTGTCGCCGAAGCGGGCGAGCCGGAGCTGGTGTGCCGCGTGCCAGCCCGTCGCGGCGCGTGCCCATGAGCCGATCCGCTGGCGGACCTGTGGGTCGCTCGCATGGCCGGCCACCGTCTTTCGCCTGAGCGCCAACCGTGTCTCGATGTAGCCGAACTCACGGTCGCCGTGCGCCGCCTGGTTCAAGTTCATGAAGTCCATGTCGATCTCGCCCCAGGGAAGCGAGAGGTTGACCTGGGTGTGCAGGTGCAGGAGCGGCTTAGCCAAGACGTCGAGACCGGCGATCCACGCCTTTGCAGGCGAGAAGGTGTGCATCCACGCGATGACGCCGATGCAGTGGTCGCTGGAGCTCGCCTCGATGCACGCCCGGCGTATCTCTGCTGCCCCGGTGAGCACCGGCTTCCAGACCAGGCGGACACCGATCTCAGGCCCGGTGTTCAGCAGATCGACTATCTCGGCAGACTGCTTGGCCACCTGGCGCAGCGTCTCGTCCCCGTAGAGTGCCTGGCTGCCGGTCAAGAACCAGCACTCGAGAGTCTCATCGGTCTCGTTCACGTGATTTCCTTCTAGATCGGTCACTGACAACTACCGGGCGCTGATCGCCGCAAGTCCGTCCTTGGTCGGCCGGACCGCCTAGCGTGGCCCTTCTTTGTGGCCCGCCCACAGTGCACATGGTCGTGACTCAGCCCTTGACAGCACCTGAGACCAGGCCCCGCACGTAGTACCGCTGCAGAGCAACATAGATGATGACGCACGGGATCATGGCGATGACGGCACCTGCGACAAGGACCCCATAGTTGATCTGGCCGCGTGCATCGCTCGGCTCCCCACGGAAAGCAACTGGCGAACCCGACACCTGAGTCGAATAGACCGTCAAATCATGGGACCATGGGTGAGGTGAAACATCGCATGATCGCACCTACGCGTGCACCTAGCGTCGGGCTCGTCGCCGTTTGCGCCCTCCGCCCAGCGCCACCGTGCGCGGCCAGTTGACCCGCCAGATGGATCACCCGCCCTCGGTTCCGACGATCGACGCGGCGCCCGCCGAGATGACTGATGTGAACCTGTACACGCTCGCCAACTGCAACGGGATGGTCGTCAGGATCTTCAACTACGGCGGGATCGTCCAGTCGATCTCTTTCCCCGATCGCCAGGGTCGCTCCGCTGATGTCACGCTGGGCTTCCCGACACTGGCTGACTACGAGGTCTACAGTCCAGCCGCGTACAACGGGAACACAACTGGTGCCGGCGTCTATTTCGGAGCGCTGATCGGCCGGTACGCCAATCGGATCGCTCTTGGCGCGCTCACGATCGATGGCGCCAAGTACCAAGTACCGGTCAACAACGGCCTGAACGCGTTGCACGGCGGGACGATCGGTTTCGATCGGAAGATCTGGACACCGACGACTTCATCGGGTCCCGGTAGAGTCTCGCTCCAGCTCACATACGTGAGCGTCGCCGGCGAGATGGGCTTCCCGGGGACGCTCACCACGATCGCGACCTACACCCTTGACAACGAGAACCGTTTGACTCTCATGTTCCGCGCCACGACCACTGCGGACACGGTGGTCAACCTCACCAACCACACCTACTGGAACCTGGCAGGTGAGTATTCGGGATCGGTCTACGGCCAGCTGCTGTACATCAATGCCAACGCCTTCACGCCGGTGGACTCGACTCTGGTCCCGACCGGTGTGATCGAGCCGGTAGGGGGAACGCCATTCGATTTCACGAAGCCGACAGCGATCGGCGAGAACATCAACGGAGGGTCGCAGTTCAGCGCAGCGGACAACCAGCAGCTGCTCATCTGCAAGGGATACGACTTGAACTGGGCTTTGAATCAGACAAGCCCTTCGTCGCTGATACTCGCGGCCCGGGCGTGGGATCCTTCGAGTGGTCGCGAGCTCAGCATCTACACGACCCAACCTGGTCTCCAGTTCTATTCCGGCAACCTCTTGACCGCGACGCTGGTGGATGCGAGCGGTCATCGGCAAAGCGACGGGTTCGCGCTGGAAACCCAGCACTTCCCGAACTCTCCGAACCAGCCGAATTTCCCTTCGACCGTGCTCACCCCAGACCAGATCTACAGCCAGACGTCCGTCTACCAGCTGTCGAACACCTAGAGAGTCGCACCACGTCGTTCGCTCCTCGGAACCCGCAGGCCGTAACCGAGTCTCATCTCGAGTCGACGATCCGCGACGAACCTCTCAGAGGCGAAATAGCCCCAAAATCGATCGACAAGCTCACGGCAGTCCCGTAGTTTCAATCAAATGAAATATCGCCAGCTAGGTAACTCCGGACTGCGCGTCTCGACTGTCACGCTCGGCACGATGGGCTTCGGCGGGACCGGATGGGCAAGTCCTGTAGGCCACATCGACGTCGAGGGAGCTCGCAGGCAGATCAGCCTTGCCAGAGATGCCGGCGTCAACCTGATCGACACCGCCGACGTGTACTCGTACGGGTTGTCGGAGGAGATCTTGGGCCAGGCTCTCGGCAGCGATCGCGACCAGGTCCTCATCGCGACCAAGGTGCGATTCCCGATGAGCGAGGAGCCCAATGACGCGGGGTTGTCACGACATCACATCATCTCGTCAGCCGAAGCGAGCCTGCGCCGGCTGGGCACCGATCACATCGACCTGTACCAGGTGCACGGATGGGACGGCCAGACCCCGCTGGAGGAGACCCTGAGCGCGCTCGACTTCCTGGTCCGCTCGGGCAAGGTTCGCTATGTCGGCGCGTCGAACTTCTCCGCGTGGCACCTGATGAAGGCATTGGCGGTGTCGGAACGCGCCGGTCTGCCGCGCTTTGTCAGCCAGCAGATCTACTACTCGTTACAAGCGCGCGACGCCGAGGCCGAACTGGTTCCGGTGTCGATCGACCAGGGTCTGGGCATCCTGGTGTGGAGCCCGCTCGCTGGCGGCCTGCTCTCGGGCAAGTACCGGCGACAGGGAACCAACGCTTCAGAGGACAGCCGGCACCTGAGCGGTGACTGGGACGAACCGCCGATCTCCGACAGGGACAAGCTGTACGACACGATCGAGTTGCTGGTCGAGATCGGTTCGGCGCGCGGTGTGTCGGCGGCTCAGATCGCACTGGCCTACCTCATCGGCAAGCCAGCGGTCACCTCGGTGGTGGTCGGAGCGCGCACCGAGGAGCAGCTCACCGACAATCTCGCCTCGGCTGAGCTCTTTCTCACCGACGAGGAGGTGTCCCGGCTGGACGCGGTCAGCGCCGAGCCGCTGCGCTACCCCTACTGGCACCAGGCCGGCAACATTGCCGATCGGCTCAGCCCGGCTGATCTCAGCCTGCTCGGCCGTTACGTCGGTTGACGCCGCTGCAAGGGACGACTAAGTTCAACTCATCAACGAAGTACAGAGGAGGTTCTTGATGCCGGCACCGACCCGTGATGATCGCTTCTCGTTTGGACTGTGGACGGTGGGCTGGCAGGCTCGAGACACATTCGGGGATGCGACACGAGACCCACTAGACCCCGTTGAAGCCGTGTCTCGCCTTGCCGAGTTAGGCGCGTACGGTGTCACTCTTCATGACGACGACTTAGTTCCCTTCGGGTCAGATGACGCCGAGCGCGCACGGCGCATCAAGCGATTCCGCGACGCTCTCGACGCGACCGGCCTCGTGGTGCCGATGGTCACGACCAATCTTTTCTCCCATCCGATCTTCAAGGACGGGGCCTTCACGAGCAACGACCGCGAGATCCGCCGCTACGCCCTCCGTAAAGTCATGCGGAATCTCAACCTCGCCGCCGAGCTTGGGGCGACGACGTATGTCTTCTGGGGTGGGCGCGAAGGCTCTGACACCGATGCGGCAAAGGACGTCCGGGCGGCGTTGGATCGCTTTCGAGAGGCGTTCGATCTCCTCGCGCAATTCGTCATCGATCGTGGTTACCACATCCGGTTCGCGATAGAACCGAAACCGAATGAACCGCGAGGTGACATCCTGCTGCCCACGGTAGGAAGCGCGCTCGCCTTCATCTCGACGCTCGAGCATCACGAAATGGTCGGGCTGAACCCCGAAGTCGGACACGAACAGATGGCTGGGATGAACTTCGTCCACAGTGTTTCGCAGGCCCTTTGGCATGGAAAGCTCTTCCACATCGACCTCAACGGTCAGCGCGGGGCGAAGTTCGACCAGGACCTCGTCTTCGGTCATGGCGACCTACTGAGTGCGTTCTACCTGGTCGACCTCCTCGAGAACGGAGGCCCTGGAGGTGGGCCTTCCTACGACGGCCCCCGGCATTTCGATTACAAGCCCATGAGAACAGAAGATGCGGCCGGTGTCTGGGCTTCGGCCGCATCCAACATGCAGACGTACCTGCTCTTGAAGGAGCGGGCTGCAGCCTTCCGCGCTGATCCAGCCGTGCAGGAAGCCTTGCGCGCGAGCCAGGTCGGAGAGCTCGCCACTCCGACGCTAGGTGAGGCCGAGTCCTATCTCGATCTGCTCGCCGACCGGTCCGCCTTCGAGGACTTCGACCTCAAGACTGCAGCTGTGCACGGGTTCGGATTCGCCCATCTCGATCAACTCGCTGTCGAGCACGTGCTCGGTGCCCGTTGACCAGCCTGACGCGACACCACTTTCCGCCATGCGGGCCTACCCGGCCCGTAGGCCGGATCCTCCGATGACGCTCGTCGCCGGAGTCGACTCGTCCACTCAATCTTGCAAAGTTGTCGTCCGCGACGCTGCCACGGGTGACCTCGTCCGCAAAGGCTGGGCCAAGCATCCCGACTCGACCGAGGTCGACCCTGAGAGTTGGTGGAAGGCTCTGCAGACTGCACTCACAGACGCGGGAGGCCTCGACGGTATCGCTTCAATCTCGATCGCCGCGCAACAGCACGGGATGATCTGCCTCGACGAGGACGCTAATGTCATACGTCCGGCGCTCTTGTGGAACGACACGAGATCGGCGCCTGAAGCCGAAGCACTCGTATCGGAGCTCGGTGCCGATGCGTGGGCACGCGCCGTCGGAAGCGTCCCGTTGGCGGCATTCACCGTCTCGAAGCTTCGATGGCTGGCCGAACACGAACCTGACAATGCCGATCGCACGGCGGCCGTCTGCCTTCCACACGACTGGCTCACCTGGAGGTTCCTGTGTTCTCAGCACCAGGATGGCCTGACGATCGAATCGCTCACCACTGATCGGAGCGATGCGAGCGGCACAGGCTACTGGTCGGCAATCACCGATGAGTACCGATTCGACTTACTACAGCGAGCGTTGGGGCGCGTCGTCAAGGTTCCACGTGTCCTCGGGCCATCGGAGAGCCCCGGCCAGAGCGGCTGTGCCCGGCTCGGGCCTGGCGCCGGTGATAACGCCTCGGCTGCGCTTGTCGTGGGCCCAACGGACGGTGACGTCGTTGTCTCGGTCGGGACCTCCGGTACCGCATTCGGAAGTTCGGGCATCTTGATACCAGATAGTTCCGGGACGGTCGCAGGCTTTGCCGACGCGACAGGGCGCTACTTACCGCTCGTTTGTACCCTCAACGCTGCCCGCGTTCTCGAGGGGATTGCCCGGATCCTTGGTGTCGATCAACAAGGTCTTTCCGACCTGGCACTGTCGGCTCCCGCAGGAGCCGATGGACTAGTTCTCCTCCCCTACTTTGAAGGAGAACGAACTCCCAATCTCCCGGACTCAACCGGCGAGCTGTACGGTCTCAGCCTCAAGACGTCCACTCCGGAACACCTCGCCCGGGCGGCGGTTGAAGGCCTGTTGTGCGGCTTGGCGGACGCGCTTGATGCCGTCGGGTCACATGGCGTCGAGATCGAGCGTGTGCACCTGATCGGCGGTGGTAGCCGGTCAGAAGCCCTTCGGCGGATCGCGCCGGCGGTCTTCGGTCGCCCGGTACTCGTGCCGCCCCCCGGCGAATACGTTGCAGACGGCGCCGCATTCCAGGCAATGTGGGTACTCGATCCCGACCACAAGCCACAACCATGGCCTCTAAGCGGGTCGCTGCGATTCGATGCTGAACCGTTTCCTCAGGTTCGAGCTCGATATGCGGAGGTGCGCGACGGACACATCTTTCGTGCACACACGGACAAGAGATAGCCGGAGATCGTGCCTAGGGGCAATCGCGACTTTGCCCGAATGCCGAATCAGACGGTAAGGCCACATCCCAACGTGCCCGCTCGTCAACAGCAGCTGAAGCGGCACAACCTCTCTCTCGTGCTTCGACAGATCGCGGTATCGCGGAGACTGTCTCGTGCACAACTGGCTGTACGCACTGGCCTCACGAAGGCGACAGTCTCGACACTGGTCGATGCATTGATCGATGCTCAACTTGTTGTCGAGCGCGCCCCGGAACGGGGCCTCATCGGGCGACCTGGCAGCCCGCTCAGCCTTAATCCGCAAGGACCTGCCGGACTTGGCGTGGAGATAAACGTCGACTACGTGTCGTGTTGCGTCGTCGACCTCTTCGGCGCCGTCCGTTTCCGGCGGACGTTCGTGGGCGACAATCGCCTGCTCCGACCCGAGGTCGTACTGCAAAGAGCGGTCCGGGCCGCAAGTCTTGTCTGGCGTCAGGCAGACGCGGCCGGGCTCACCGTGTTGGGGCTCGGGGTCGGCGTGCCAGGGTTGGTGGACTTCGACGGCGTTCTCCATCGCGCCCCCAACCTGCTGGAATGGCAAGGTATCTTGCCGGCCGAAGTCGTCGCCGACATGCTCGGTCGGCCATTGCAATCGGTGTACTGCGACAACGAGGCTAATCTGGCGGCGCTTGGCGAGCGCTGGTTCGGTCCCAGGGATGACTTGCAGGACTTCGTGCTCGTGTCGGGTGAGATCGGGGTCGGAGCCGGGATCGTCATCGGTGGTGAGCTGTTTCGCGGCGTCCGGGGTCTCGGAGGTGAGCTCGGTCACGTGACGGTGGATCCGATGGGACCGCCATGCAGCTGCGGTGGCCGAGGTTGCCTCGAACGGGTGGCCGGTCGGGAGGCGTTACTCCAAGCGGCAGGGCTGCCGGTAGAGGCGGGAACCGCCGCCGGTGATCCTGTCGGATCGGTGGCAGAGCTCGTACGGCGGGCGCTCACAGACGAGCCGACCACACTTCTCGCGTTGGAGAAGGCGGGAGTTGCTCTCGGTATCGCGCTTTCTGCATTTCTCAACGTCTTGGATCTTCCGACCGTGGTCCTCGGCGGTTTCTACGCGGAGCTTGCGCCGTGGCTGATCGAACCGGTGACCGCCGAACTACACGACCGCGTTGTGAACCATTCTTGGTCACCCATCGAGGTCGTCGTGTCGTCCCTCGGCGCTGAAGCTTGCGTCAGGGGGGCGGCAGGCATCACGACACGGCGAATCATCGACGATCCCGGTGCCTCGTTCCCGGAAGTCCTGACAAGGACCTGAGCGCTCGTGGCAACCTCAAATGACGCCAGTGGCTCAACTGACAACTTGGCCCACTAGGCAGGACTCACCGGATATTCCTCGGCATGACGTCCTCTCGGGTTACGACGCGACGAGCCGCGATAGGTTCGCATTCCGCCTTGCGATGCGACCAAGGACCACAGTGGATGTTTGCGCAGAGGGTTTCAGCTCCCACCCAAACTGGCTAGGTGGGTGAGGGTCCCAGCATCTCGATGCTCGCTACCAACGATTGTGCACCGACGGGGCGATGTGTGTCCGGTAGATCTCGTGAAGATGGGCCAACGTGTCCTCGCTGAGCCTGCCATGGTCGCCGGCCTTGGCGTTGTCGCGCACCTGGGCTGGCGTCTTGGCTCCCGGGATCACCGTGGAAACAGCGGGATGCGAGCAACAAAAGCGGAGCGCCAGACCCGCAAGAGTCTCGCCTTCCGGGAGAATGCCGTGAATCTCGGCCACGGCGGCAAGACCCGCTTCGAGGTCGACGCCCGAGAAGGTCTCGCCGACGTCGAATGCCTCCCCGTGGCGGTTGTAGCTACGGTGGTCATTGGCCGGAAAGATCGTGTCGGCCGATATCTTCCCGGTGAGCAGCCCCGATGCCAACGGGACACGCGCGATGATACCTACATCGGCAATCTGCACCGCAGGAAAGAGTCGTTCCTCCGGTCGTTGGCGAAAGATATTGTAGATGATCTGGATCGTCGAAACGCCCGGATAGTCGAGCGCCTTTAGCGCCTCCTCCACCCGCTCGACAGAGACTCCATAGTGGGCAATCCTTCCTGCGCTGACAAGGTCATCGAGAGTAGCGAATACCTCCTGGTGGTAAAAAAGGTCCGTCGGAGGGCAGTGCAACTGGACGAGATCGAGGCAATCGGTTTCGAGGTTCGTTTGCGACCGTGCGACAAAGGATTCAAGATTCGCCGGCGAGTAGCCCGCGACCGACTGGACCGGGAGCCTACGCCCCACTTTCGTCGCGACGATGAGTTCCTCATCCCGTTCGCGACGGAGCCGGGCAATCAGCTGCTCGCTGCGGCCATTACCATAGACATCGGCAGTGTCGAAAAACGTAACGCCAGCATCGACGGCGGCATGTAAGGCCTGCATGGACGTGTCGTCATCCACGTCGCCCCAGTCCGCCCCGATTGCCCACGCGCCAAAGCCGATCGCGCTGACGTCGAATCCGGTCTTTCCAAGTCGTCGAGTATCCATGGCCTCATGGTAGCGACCTGTGGATTCGAGTACCGCCCGGATATCAAGGCTCAGGCGCTCTTGCCATGTGGCCGGGTTCCCGACCTGACAGGCAACGTGACAGGGCCACGCTCAGGCCCGCCGGTACGAACCATACTTCTTTGCCGACTCAACGAGGGCGTGAATATTCTCCGAAGGGGTGGTTGGGGCCATCGCACACCCCGGGCCTAGGATGAACCCACCCCCAGGTTTGCAAGCGTCGATGAGTTCGTGGCAGGCCCCATCAACTTCTTCGACCGACCCGAGTGCGAGCAGATTAGTGTCGATGTTGCCAAGCAGGCACGTAGTACCGCGCGCTGCAGCTTTGAGGCGTGTCATATCCGTCTTGTGGTCAATCTCCAGTACCTGAGCACCCGTGGCGAGGAAATCGTCGGTAATCCGCTCCGTATTTCCACAGATATGCAGGTGCAGGATCACGCCGTGCTCCTTGAGTTCTGTCACCATGCGGCGCTCATGAATCCAAGGATACTGCCTGTATTGTCGCGGCGAGATCATGGCCGGTCCAGCTATCGGTTCACCGATAGAAGTGGAGTGGCCACCGCACTCGATCAGCGCGTGAGCATAGCGGGTCGCGACGCGCCTGGCATAGTCGAGTAGCGCGTGGACTAGGTCCTCCTCTTCGCTGGTCGCCAGGTCCATCATGAACTCGCTTATGCCCCTAAGTTCCGCTGCTAAGTCCATCGGCCCTTGGTCCGCACGCGCACAGATCCAGGCTTTGTCGCCGATCTCGCGGGCGAGAATGCTGGTCGCCTTCAGAATCTCGGACATCGGGAACGTGACGTAGGGATCCGGCACCTCCAGATCGGCCACTCCGGAAAGCGAACCGAGTATGGGTCGGCCAACCACCGGCGCTGTGTCGTTGCTGTAGCGCACCTCCATACCGCATGCCTCGGCGTTGCATGCGGTACCGTTCTCAAGCAGGATCATGTCGTGCCCAAACTCGCGCCAGGCCGTGAGCATGGCTTCGGCTAGGAGCGCGCCATCACGAAAGACCTCCGACATCGGCAAGCCGGAGACACGGGCAGCTACCTGGAAGTTGTGCAGATCCACAGGTACGCGGTCCGGCTCGCGCAGCTCAATGGCAGCCCCTACCCGCTCGATCGAGTTCATCTAGCCACCCCAGGTGCTCGGCCGGTCCCTGTCTGCAACCATCATCGGAATGCCGTGCGTCCACGCAAGCGAGCTGCGCGCTCTTCGTCCAGCCTACATTTGACCATCGCAAAGTCACACCAATCGAGGCGCACCTTCCGGCTGTAAGTCTGCCGCACTGCTCCACCCGCTGCCGCGGTGTTCTAGCCGTCCGCCGTCAATTGTCGGCGCCAGGATGAGGCCACCGCCCGCGCCAAGCGTGGCAATCCGGTCGAGCCCCTCCCGTCGCATCTCGTCGAGACTCAGTAGACGCAACCATCGGTGTGGTACGCGACCTTCACGCCCGGGTTGATTGTCTTCATGCGCTCGGGGCCTTCGATGAAGTCGGTCAGCAACTGTTCGAGCCCGCGTAACACGGGCGCCTACCGAGCCATCACCTGCTTGCTGTCAATGCAGCACGTCGGATCTGCTTGAGGTGGTGGAGCCACTCGACGTGTTCTCGGCCCAGCTCGTCGTGCAGCGAACCGAAGACCGAGTAGATCTCGTCGTATGTCGCATGGTGTTGCGGCATCGGCTCGTAGCGACGGGACATCGCCGGCCTGAGCTCGCTGACCGCGGTTGCGAAGTCGTCGAAGCCGCCCCGCGCCGAGCCTGCGGCAATAGCACCGCACAGCGCCGCGCCACGCGCGGGGATCTGGCTCGAGGCAGGGATCGTGACCGATAGCCCCGTCACATCCGCGAGCAACTGCATCATGAGCACGCTGCGCTCGGCGATTCCACCGCATGCGACGATCTCGGCAATCGCGACATCGTGTTCGATGAAATTCTCGACTATCCGACGCGTCCCGCAGGCGACCGACTCGAGCAGCGCCCGGTAGATCTCGGCCGGCGTCGTCGCGAGGGTGAGGCCGGCGATGACGCCCGACAAGTCCGCATCACCGAGGATGGTCCGGTTGCCATTCCACCAGTCGAGGGCCACTAGCCCGCTCACCCCGGGCGCGAGTTTGGCCGCACTTCTCTCGAACTCCTCGTGCCAGCTGCCTCCCCGGCCAGGTTCACCACCGCTCTCCAGGCCGAGGAGACGGCCCCCGAACCACGCGAACATGTCCCCGACTGCCGCTTGCCCAGCCTCGTAGCCGAAGAACCCGGGCAAGATGCCGTTCTCCACGACGCCTGTGATCCCTGGCATCCGGGCCTCGTGCCGATCGATGACGAGGTCGCAGATGGACGTCCCCACGACCATCAGGAACACTCCCGGGCTTTGTACCCCGGCTCCGGGGACTGATACGAACGAGTCGACGTTGCCAACTGCCACTGCGACGGACGTGTTCAGGCCGAGGCGGGCGGCTACTTCGGCTCGCAGCGTCCCCGCACACTGTCCGGGGGCGACGAAGCTCGTGCCCAGCTTCTCACTCGGGTCCGAAAAACCAGGATAGGCGGCCTCGAAGTACGCCTGGGACGGCAGGCCGTCGTTCGCCGACCAGCACGCCTTGTAGCCCGCCGAACAGCTGGCGCGCACAAGCGCGCCCGTGAGGTGCCACACGATCCAGTCGGTTGCCTCGACAAACGCGCTCATCGTGTCGTAAACGGGCCGGTCCTTCTGCCAGGTCTCTATGAGCTTTGGGAAGTACCACTCGGAAGAGAGCCGCCCTCCGTAGCGAGCGAGGAAGCTCTCGCCGCGTTCGGTCGCCACCTCGTTCAGACGGTCCGCTACGGGCTGGGCCGAATGGTGCTTCCAGAGCTTTACCCAGGCATGGGGGTGATCCCGCCACCCGTCGAGCTGGCAGAGCGGCGTGCCATCCCCGGTCACCGGCAAGACGGTGCAGCAGGTGAAGTCGACACCGATGCCGATCACCTCGTCCGCCACCACCTTGCCGACCGCAAGTGCCTCGGGAATCCCTCGGTAAAGGACCTCGAGATAGTCACCGGGGTCTTGCAGCGCCGTGTCCGGTGGGAGGTCGCCCCCCGTCGAGGGAAGCCTCTGATCGATGACCCCATGGGGATAGCGGACCTCGGTGACTGCGAGCTCTTCACCGCTGCGCACATCGAGGAGGAGCACTCGACCGGACTCGGTCCCGAAGTCGACGCCGATCGTCACACGCCGATCGCTCGGCGTCACGGACGCGCTCACGCTCCACCCGCCACGGCGTCGTGCGCTGGGGCCCCGGGCGCGCTCACAAAAATCTCAGACATCGCGTCAAATTAGTACCGTAGATCCTGACGGAGCATTTCCTCATTATGCCGCACCCTTGCGCCCATTGAGGCGCCCGCGGTCGCTCCGTGTGCTCGCGTGCCAGGCCCTCATGAAACCGCGCCGGAGAGGGCTCGATGTCCAACGCTGACCTCCCTCTTCGGCGGCGCCTTTGCCGTCCTCGCGGTGACTCAGCATCGATGTCAAGAGGCCGCGGGTCCAGAGGAGAACATCGCACCTATCGCCTCATCGAGCCTGCCCTGACCCTCCAGGAAGTCGAGCACTGTGTAGCGGGCTCGGATCCGGTTCGCCCACCGGAAAGTCGCCTCGAGCGTCGCGGCGTCAAGGCCCAGGAAACCGGGCTCAGAGGGGATGCTCGCGGCCAACAAAGCCTCGGCAACGAGAGGGAACACGTCCATCGTTGCGCCGACCTTTTGTTGTACGGCTTTCCACCGCGACGGTGTCGCTGGCCATGCAGGAGCGTGCTCGCCGAGAAACCGGCGCTTGTCGTCCAAGACGGCGTCCACCTGCGTGCCATGGCCGGTGAACCACGAACGCGTGTCGGCACCATCGAGGGCAATCGGGAGCGGGGAAGCAAGTTCGCGTATGCCTCCGCCAAACGCGTACCGCTGGAGGCGCATCGCGAAGTGAGTCGCGTAGCCCACCTGAAAGCCGTGCGGCGTATGGGATCGCCGACCGCTCGCCGCAAGGAGGTCCCAGAAATGGGACGCGAGGTGCTCGCAGCCACTCGCTGGTCGGGAATTCCCTATCATCGCCATTGCGATCCCAGACTCGATCAACCCGCTCAGGAATCCGGAAACCGCCTCTGGGGACCCTCCGATGATGTCCCCCACGTGCGTGGCAGCATGAACTAGGGGTGCGGTCACCCGTCGCTCAACCTCTGCGCAGTACCGCTCCCCGTACAGCGCATGAGACGCCAACCAGTCGACGTGTGCAGACGCCTTGCCGAACAGGTCGCCAAGGCCGGCCCGCGTCATATCCGGCGGGGCTGCCGCAATCGTGTGAGGGTCTGCGAATATCGCCACTGGAGGAGCCACCGGGAAGCTCGTCTTCATCCCCCCGAACTCCATCACGGCGAGGTTCGACGCGTACCCGTCCATGGAGGCGGCAGTCGGCACGCTCAGGAACTCACGTCCCATGAGGCTCGCGACGTAACGGGTAGTGTCGGTGATCACGCCTGACCCGACTGCGACGATCGAGTCGGCCGTCGAATCTTTCAACGCCTCATGCAGGCGTGACACACTCGTCTCATTGGCAAGCAGACCGCTGCGCTCGGAAAAGCAAAAGGTCGTGACGCGCATGTTCGCTCTCGACAGCTCGTCGATGACGCGAGATCCGGCGGCTTCCTCGGTGTTTGCGTCCATGACGACAAACGGGCGTGACCACCGACGCCCTTTCACGTAGGCGACAAGCTGCTCGACGGCGTGCTCGTCAATGACGACCACATCGGTCGGGACACGGTGGACCGCTCCGCAGGCGCAATGACCGCTCGGTGAGGACCCGCCATTGACGACGACTCGAGTGACCACGGACCTCACTGCCTCTAAGCCTGGATCCACCGATTAACCAGGGCTGAAGCAGCCCGCGGATCCACCTAAAAGGGCTCCTGAGCTGGGAGAATGACGGTGCTTAAGTCATCAGATCCCCACAGCTCGGGAGGCACTTTCAGTGAGACAAGTATCGCGCGGTCTCGACCGGATCGAGGTGGCATTCGACGAGCCGAACCTCGTCGCCAATGCCGGACTTCTGCTCGTCTCGACGCTCGTCGTGCGTCTCGGCCTCGAGGCGTTGATCAACTCGACGCTGCGGCTAACCGGCCGTGTGGGTGGTGCACTGCCCGGTCGCAAGGTGCTCAGCCTCGTGCATGCGATCGTGGCGGGAGCCAGCCACATCGACCATGTAGAGCTGCTCCGTGCCGGGGCGACCAAAGCCGTGCTTTCCCACAGGGTGATGGCGCCTTCTACGCTCGGCACATTCCTTCGGTCCTTTACTTTCGGCCATGTCCGTCAGCTCGACCAGGTGATCGGAGAGACCTTGCGGCGAGCGTGGGCACTCGGGGCCGGGCCAAAGGGCCGTCTCGTCCTCGACGTCGACTCGACGATCTGTCAGGTCGAAGGGAACCAAAAGCAGGGCGCCAGCTATGGCTACACCAAGGTCCTCGGTTACCATCCGCTGCTTGCGACTCGGGCCGATACCGGCGAGGTGCTACATGCCCGCATGCGCAAGGGGTCGGCCAACACCGCCCGTGGGGCGAGGCGCTTTGTCGAAGAACTGATCGCACGGTGCCGGCGGGCCGGGGCGACAGGCAAGATCGTGCTGAGGGTCGACTCGGGGTTCTGGTCCAACGACACGATCAAGACCCTCGCACGCCTCGGTGTCTCCTACACGATGGCGGTGCGAACGGGAAACAGGGCAATCGCAACGGCGATCACCGAGATCGAAGAGGACGCCTGGGTCGGCATCGACTACACCGAAGACGGCATCGCCGAGGTCGCCGAGACCACCTACAAGCAAAAGCGCCTTATCGTGCGCCGCACCCGGCTTGTCGGAATCCAAGAGAAGCTCTGGCCCGACTGGCGGCACTTTGGCTTCCTCACCGACTTGGACGGCGGAGCCGTCGAGCTCGACGCCTTCCACCGGGACCACGCCCGTGTAGAGCTCGCCATCAAGGACTTGAAAGAAGGTGCCGGGATGGACCACGTCCCCTCCGGGCACTTCTTCGCCAACTCCGCCTGGTTGTGCTGCGCGGTGCTCGCCCACGACCTCGTGCGCTGGTGTGCCTTCCTGGGCGGCATCGTCGACAAGGACGAGCTGACCGTCACCCGCACTCTTCGCACCCGTTACTTCTCGGTGCCTGCGCGCCTTGTCAATCGCTCGGGCATCTTGAGGCTTCGTGGGCCGGACAAATGGCCCTGGGCCGGCACCTTCATCAAAGCGCTGGGAAAGCTTCGCCTCCTCGATCTCGCTCCTAGCTGAGCGGCCCTCGCGGATCGGCGCAGCCGCAGACGTTTACCTATGCGCTGACAACCAAGCCGAGCAAGAGAGCTTGATTGACTACGCCCCGACACCGGTCGACCGACGTCCGAGAGGGCCGTCAACGGCGACTGCGCTCTACCGGTCAGCAGCTGGGGTTAATCGGTGGATTCAGGCTAAGTAGGGACTGTCACACCGAGCCGACGGGTTCGATGGCCCAACGTCAGTTCTGCCATGTCGTGCAACTGCATGGCACCACCATCATAGGGACCGGTGGCTCTATCGAGTCCAGCGAAGACCCGTGATCGCTCTCTCCGGCCCCTGTCCGATTCGTGCAGTTTCGATCGCGTCAGACCCTGAGCTCCTGTTGGCCCAAAGCGATGCGGCGGCGGTACTCCGAGACCATGAGTTCTGTGAGGGCCTCAATCGTCGTGTCCTCGACGTTCATGTCGAGGCTGATGCGCCCTTCCTGCAATATGTTCAGCCGGTCGCAGAGCTCGAACATGTGCGTGTAGTTGTGGTCGATGATGATCATCGAGACGCCGCGATTGCGTGAGAGGTCCTTGACGAGGTCGATAACCAGCGCGGACTCTTTCGCGCCCATTGCCGCGAGTGGCTCGTCGAGCAGGAGGATCTTCGAGTCCTGATGTGTTGCTCTCGCCAGCGCCACGGCCTGTCGCTGACCACCAGACATGTTCTCGATGAGCGAGTCGACGCTCGGGATTTGGACTTTGATGTCGTTGAGGTAATCGCGGGCCATCTGTCGCATCTTCTTGTTCGACAGCCACCGAAGCCAGCCAAAGCGGGAGATCTCGCGGTTGAGGAACAGGTTCTGGTAGACGGTGAGCGCCGGAACGAGCGCCAGGTCCTGGTAGACGGTCTCGATGCCGCGTCGTCGCGCGTCCTTCACCGAGTGGAGGTCCACCTCTTTCCCCTCGACGAAGATCTTCCCCGCGTCCTGGCGCTGGAAGCCACAGAGGATTTTCACCAGCGTGCTCTTGCCGCTTCCGTTGTCACCCACCAGCCCGAGAACCTCGCCCCGCCTCAGCTGGATATCGATACCTCTCAAGACGATGAGGGGCCCGAAGCTCTTCTCGATCCCCTCCGCACGAAGGATGATGTCCTGACCTTCAACGCGGTGGTGGCTGATGCTCGCCTCCGCGCCAGCACCACTCGCCGGCGTGTCTCGCCCGAGACCGTCCGAATCGGAGGTTCCTGCAAGCTGGGCTTCGCTCATCTCGTCTCTCATCTTCACATCTTTTTCGCCGTCATCCGTCCGAGCTGGACGTTCACCGCCATGGCCACGAGGATCACAGCACCCTCGACGAGGATGAACCAGTTCGCACTGATACCGATGAGGTTGAATCCATCCTCGAGCACGCCTAGCACAATCGCTCCTATCAAGGTCCCGGCCACGGTGGCCTTACCGCCGGTGAGCGCTGTCCCCCCGATCACGGCAGCCGTGACGCCAGCTAGCATCTCGGTCAGTCCTGGGGCCGCAGGGTCAAGGCTCCCGATTCGAACCGAGTCGCAGAGACCGATGAGGGCGGAGACGAAGGCGATGATGATGAAGCACCACACCTTGATCATCCGGACACGGACGCCGGCCTCGGCAGCACCGAGCTCGTTGCCACCCGTCGCCGTCGTGTGGAGGCCGAAGACTGTCCCCTTGAGCAACGCCCAGATAATGAGGACGAGCCCCAATCCCCACAGACCCTCGGCCCAGTTGCTAAGGCCCATGACCGCGCCAAACTTTCCCGTCGTACCGGGCATTTCGGTGGTGATGTCGCTCGAGGCGACGAGGACCCATCCCGCAAGCACGTAGTTCATTCCGAGCGTCGCCACGAAGGACGGGACCTTGAGCCACACGACTACAGCCCCGTTGAAGGCTCCGATGAGACTGCAGATGAGCAACGAGATGGCGATCCCCCAGCCGAGCGGCACGCCGTGGTACCCGAGAATCACGACGATCCACGACGACGTCAGGAAAATCTGGCCCGAGGACAGGTCGATCTCAGCTAGGTCGAGCAGCAGGACCTCGCCCGCGCCGATGACCGCGATCGGCGCCGTGTACTGCGCCATCGTGACAATGTTCGTGTAGGAGTAGAAGGCCGAGTTTCGGACTGAGAAGTAGGCGATGAGCGCAACGGCGACGATGAAGATCGTCGCCTCCGGTCGTAAGAAAAACAGGTCGGAGACACGGCGCGCCAGCCCCCGCTCCGCAAAACGCGGGAGCGGGGGCCGAAATCTCCTCTTTAGGAGTCGTAGACACTGATCAGTCTGTACTCGTCGTTGTCAGGAGTGGAGGATCTTGTTCGGAGGCGTGTAAACGGTCTCCGTCGTGGTAGCTCCTTCGAAACGCGTCGAGTGCGCGAGGTACGGACCAACATTCGCCTTGTTTATGAAGCCAAGACCGGAGTCGGTGTCGCACGGCTTCATCAGACCAGCCGAGATGTTGTACAGGAACAACTGGATGACCGGCACGAAGCCCTGCAGGTAGGCCTGCTGGTCGATCGAGAACATCAGGGCTCCGCTCTTGACGCCGTCGAGCACAGGGAGGCTGACGTCCCATCCCGAGCCGCCCACGGTCCCCTTCAGGTGGTTCTTCGTGATGCAGTCTGCGACCGCCTCCGAGTCACCGTTGTCGACTGAGTACAAGAACTTCACGTCCTTGTGGCCTTCCCACCACGCCTGGACTGCCGTGATCTCGGCCGGAACGAGCGCGCCACCGGCAACGACCTCGGTCTTCATGCCTGCCTTGGTGAAGATCGGCAGAGCGCCATTTATCCGGGGCTGGATGTTGCCCGTGCCCGGGGTCGCGATCACCATTCCGATGAGGTCTCCCGGCTTCAGGGTCGCTACGATCAGCTCCGCCGCAGCGGCACCTGCGGTGAGGTTGCTCTGTCCGACATAGCACATCCGGTTGTTCCCTGGCTCGTCGGCGTTGTACGCGATAACCGGAATGCCGATGTCGAGGGCCCGGTCGACCGGGGTATTGAAGGCTGTCGGGTCGATGAGGGTGGTCGCAATGCCGTTCACCTTGCCGGCGATCGCGACGTCGATCGCGTTGACCATGTCCGAGACTGCCGAAACCTGCGAGCCCGTCCACTGTGGGTTGGGGATCCCCAGGATCCGGGCGGCGTCCTGCATCCCATACTGGGTGGCGGTGAAGAACGGGTTCGTCGTCACGTGGTTGACGAATGTGAACTTGTACGCCGGGTGAGCCGCGAACAGCGGGTGCGACTCGTCGCGGTAGGTCTGCGCCGACGCCCCTCGTTCACCCAGAATCTCAGCCAAACCGCCGAGGAAGGGCACAGATGCGACCATGCCGGCGTTACGCAGGAACCGGCGCCTCGATACTTCGTACTTTCTTGGGTCTGCTTCTTGGGGTTCAAACTTCGCCATCTGAAAGTTCCCTTTCGTTGGTGATTCCCTATGCGGCCTCGCTAGGCTCCCTAGGGATTGCAGCGTGAATACGACATGCCGGTCGGACAAAACCGCCTACGTGGCCTCCTTTCTCGTGCCTGTAGACCTAGGGCCAGGCCGGCGCTCGCACACCCCCTGGTCGCGCGAACCCGGCGAGTGCTGACTCGCCGTCCGTCTTCTGAGATCATTGCCACCTAATCTTTGGCGGAACTGTAAACGTCACGGTAATGCAACGCGATGTGGCGAGCAAGCGATAGCGCGCCACGTCGAGATATCGTGAAAAATATCACATTGTGTTTCCTAAAGGTCATCTTGCACAGCACGTCGGGGTCAGGTCGCACGAGTACGCTTATCCCAGAGTGATTCGGTTTGCCGCGCTTCGCGGACTCCTCGTGATGGGAGTGCTCACGGGCGTCGGCACCGCCGTCAGGCCTCAACTCGCAGTGAGCCCAGTGAGCGACCCGGTCGGACGTGTCGCCTCGATCGTGAGCGTTGCCGCGGGCGCCTACACGGGCTACGCGGTTCTTTCAGACGGCCACGTGTGGGCATGGGGCGATGACCTGGAAGGTCAGATCGGAGACAACGGACCTTGGTCCTCGCGCACGATCCCGGTCGAGGTCCAGGGTCTTTCGTCAGCGATCCTGGTCGTGGGCGGCGCGAACAGCGCCTACACGCTCCGCGGTAACGGCAAGGTGTGGGCCTGGGGGGATGACAGCCAGGGTGAGCTCGCCGACGCACGTTTCACGGCCCGGCAGCTGCCTGGCCCTGTGCGGAAGCTGAGTGCGGTCAGAGACATCGCTGCCGGAGCGTTCACCGCTTACGCGATCCGCGACAACGGCACGGCGTGGGCTTGGGGGGACGACAGCTTTGGGCAGCTCGGAACGGGATCGGGCAGTGGCGTCGCCACCACTCCGCAGGAGCTGACGCGCTTGACCGACGTCGTCGCCATGGCAGCAAGCACATCTGATGGCTACGCGCTGCTCGGTGACGGAACGGTGTGGGCATGGGGCGACGACAGCCTCGGCGAGCTCGGGGGTGGCGGGTGCGGCCCGGCACCAGCCGGACGTCCCGACACCTGCCTGGGTTCGAGCATCCCCACCGGATACCAGACCTCACCGAGGTGGTGGCTATCGCGGCCGGTGGGGACTCTGTCTACGCGCTACGCCGCGACGGGAGCGTATGGGCGTGGGGTGACGACGAGTTCGGAGAGCTCGGCGACGGTGTTCGGCGCCTTGACGAGGGCGCCCCGGCCAAGGTGAGGGGTCTGAGCCACGTGGTCGCCATCGCCGCGGGGTCGTGCTCTGGCTACGCATTGCTCGGCGACGGAACCGTGAGGGCATGGGGCCGCGGCGATTCCGGCCAGCTCGGGGACGGGAGCACATCGGACCGAAGCATCCCGGTCCAGGCAAAGGGTCTGACGGGCGTGGTACAGGTGGTCGGAGGGGGCGACATGGCCTTCGCACTCGAGCGAAATGAAAGCCTGTGGTCCTGGGGTGCCAACACGCTCGGCCAACTCGGCAACGGCTCCGAGGTCAGCCGAGACCTCCCCACCCGCGTCCTCGGTCTCCCTGGGTCGCCGCGCAAAGTCGTCAACTAACGTCAGCAAAGCCCGGCACCCACTCGCCCAAGCGGGAATGCCGGGCTCGCTGCGACGGTCCGCCGGTCCTGTCGGCGCCGTTTGGTCTTCTAATCGGATAGCTCTCTGACTATTTAGAGCTGGAAAATCGTGGTCTCGGAGTACGTCTGGCCCGGGTCGAGCTCGGTAGGGACCGGGATAGAGCTGACACTCATGCTGTAGTTGGCGTTGATGTGCAGAGTCTGGTTGTAGACGGGGCCCGAGACAGCACCGGCGAGGTTCCAGTAAGTGTGGTTCGTCAGGTTGACGACCGTCGGCAGAGTTGTTGGGACGCACGATCGCTGTTTTCGTCCCAGCACCGGAGCCTCTCGGCCCGGTAAACCACTGTCGTTTGGAGTCCGAAGCGCTCTGCACCGGGCTTCGGACAACCGCGATGTGTCAGGCCGCGAGCAGCACGCGACGTCAACTGGCGCCTAAACGTCCAAGGAGACTCCGTCGTGCCTTGAGCGGCGGGCGCAGCCGTCGAATATCATGACGCGCTCATCGAACAGGGGGGAACAGATGCCGAAGTACCTGCTTGAAGTCAGCTACACCCTTGAGGGCATACGGGGGCTCAGGACCGAGGGCGGTTCGGCTCGCGTGGCGGCTGTGACCGCCGCGACCGAGGCGGCCGGAGGCAAGGTCGAGTCGTTCTACTTCGCCTTCGGCGACAATGACGCCTACTTGATCGTCGACTACCCGGACGTCGCAACGGCCGCAGGCGCGGTACTCGCCGTGACCGCCGCCGGTGGCGCGAAGGTCCGTACCGTGGCCCTCTTGACGCCGGCTGAGGTCGACGCCGGCGTCAAGATGCAGTCGTCGTACCGACCGCCTGGGGGCTGACACGCTCATGGGGCACGACGCCCGGTCTTGTGTCCCGGGCGTCGCTTGCCAGTCCCAAGGGACCAGGCCGTTGTCAGAGGCATGCCATGCAGATGTGGTGCGCCACCGGCGCGGGGTCCACCGGGAACTGGATTGGTGGGGCTACTCGGACTCGAACTGAGGACCTCAGCATTATCAGTGTCTTTCAGGGAGTTGTCCCCAGCTGGACCCGTGGCTAGAAACCGTTGTTGAACTGCGCTTTTGTGAACCGTCACTGACCACGAGTAACCGTCATCTGCCACACTGCTGTGTCAGATTTGTGTCAGACGCCGGGCGGGCATGCCCGCACGCTCACGTAGAGCTGCTATCACCGGATGTCAGGACGTGTGTCGACCATCGGTCGAGGTCCGTATCGAGGAATCTATCCCGCGCTTATCCCGCGTGACCCCACTGAACGTCGTGCCCAAAACTTCCGTTCGGCACCCGAACGGGGCCACTGCAAGACGATGGGACGGCGTTGGTTGGTTTCAAACGGAGAGCACCTACACTTGAGGGCGATGAGCATCAACGTAAGGCTGCCTGACGAACTAGCGCGCCGCGTCGAAGCAGTGGCGGTCGAGCGCGGAACGAGCGTCGAGGCTGCTGCCGTCGATCTTCTTGACGCCGCACTCAGCGAGTCTGAACACGAGCCAGTGCCCAGCGGAGCGAGCCGCCATCTTGCGTTTGCTGCTATTGGCGCCTCGGGTCAGTCGAGGGGCGCGGCAAACGTCGACGAACTACTCGCAGACGGCTTCGGGCGCGACTGAGTGCTTCTGGTCGACACCGGCCCGCTCCTCGCCACGGCTGATCGGAACGACGCCGACCATCAAGCTTGCCGGGCACTGCTGGAAAAGGACGCGGGGCCACTTGTCACGAGTGCCTTGGTCATCGCTGAGGCGAGCTACCTCCTTGACCGCGAACTAGGACCGATTGCCGACGCAGCGCTCTTTCGTTCGATCGTTGATGGCGACTTACGTGTTGAGCCGCTGCGACTTGCCGATTGGACCCGCATTGCTGAACTGGTTGAGGAATACTCCGACTTACGCCTCGGTGGTACAGACGCTTCGCTCATCGCTCTCGGTGAACGCCTCGGGGTTGCACGGATCGCCACGTTGAACCACCGCGACTTCGCGGTCGTTCGCTCGCGTCACGTCAGGGCCTTCACGCTCTTGCCGTAACCGGCACGAGGGCGCGCAGCTTCCCCGCGGTCATGCTCCCACGAAGCTCAGACGTCATGTGTTCCGCGTACCGTCGAACGTCCCAAACCTAAACGCAGGCGTTCCAAAAGTTGTCAGTGACCGCACGACCAGCCCGCACCGTCACACCCTTGGAACCCCACCAGCCTGTCACGCGGTACGTCCCAGGACTGACTGAGAACCGGTACTTGGTACCCCAGACCACCGTCTCCGAAGCTACGCGCTTTGACCCTGAGTAGAGGCTTACCTTCACCTTCATACGGAGAATCTCGCCAGCCGGCACCGCAACTCCCTCGCAGGCTTGCACAACCCCGGTCACGACGCCGGTGGGCTTGACGGTGCTCGACGTGGTCGGAACTCGCGGTGCGTTTACCGTCTGCCATGAGCGCCCCGCGTTGGTTGTGCGCCACATCAAGTAGGGAATGTTCGGTCTATAACCTGAGAATCCCAACACCAGCCACGTTTTCGCGCTGGTGAAAGCCACTTCGCAGTTGTATTCGGAGCTGTGAGGAATCCGCAACGGGGATGTGAAGTGTCTGCCGCCGTCTCGTGTCAGCCACATGTCCCCGGAGTCTGGGTAGAAAATGGCTTCGCTATCTGACGTGGGGTATATCAGGACGTAGTTCGACAAGCCCCCCGGAGTCCTCACGCTCACGAAGCTCCTGCCCCCGTCGGTCGAACGAATCGCGTAGCCGCCGTTACCCGTCGCACAGAAGCCCCACAACGTGCTGGATGACGTAGCGGTGAGATTGCACCCAAGAGCCCCGAGATAGCCACCTGGTGTCAGCTTGGAGAAAGTCCGGCCGCCATCGTGGGAAACGAGCAGGTGAGCGTTGCTGACCGAGGTCAGAAGCAGCCACACGTTCGAGCCAAAAGCTGTCCAGCCAAACTGCAACTCGGCTTCGCTCACCGTTAGCGGCACCCTTCTTGTTGTCCACGTATCGCTTGTCACCAGGGACGACGCGAGTTGGACAGACTTGCACGCACCTTTGGCTGAGCAGTTCGTGGACAAGAGCACGTAGGCGCGCCCGTCTGTAATGACGACTACCTGTGGAGGGGAGTATCGAAATCCGGCAAGTGCAAACCGCCAGGTCTTCCCCCCGTCGCCAGTCCAATAGAGGCGGGACTCGTTCAGCGGGCCTCCCGAACCGAAGGCGTAGCCGTCCTCCCGGTTCGCGAATTCAATGCGGTAGTCGGCTGCGGGGAGCGTGCCTGTCCTGACGAAGGACTTGCCGCTGTCGGAGCTTCGCATGATCACCGAACAGGTCCCGGTTGAACAGGGATACGTCCCGAGCATCCAGAGGTAACCTCCGGCACCTGTGACCTCGATCGGGGTGACCCGCGCTGAGGCGACAATCGGTGTGTTCGTCGGGGTCACCTTCGCCGGGGCGACGAGACTGTGGAACAAGCTGACGTGTGGCAGGGGGACGAAGAACACGACCACGATGGCCGCTGCGACAGCGATGACGACGGCGCGATGGGTCCAGGACACCTGTTGCCATCTCCCACGCGGCTCGACGCGTCCCTGCTGCTCAGACTCGATAAGGGTTTGGAGCCTCGCCGTGAGCCGCTCGCGTACCTCAGGAGTCGGCCCAGGGATCACGTCAGTGAGCGCGGAAAGGTCCAACGGGGAATCGGTCATGACACTGGGTCTCCTGTGACGCTGTGCTCGCCGCTGTCAGCCAGGCTGGTGATGAGTTGAGTCCGCGCCCGCGAATAGCGCGACCTCACCGTGCCGATGGGAATGTGTAGGGCAGCGGCGGTTTCCTCGTAGTTCAGTCCACCGACTCCGATGACAAGGACGACGCTCCGCCATTCCGGCTTGAGGGACGCCAAAGCGCCGGCGAGGCGTAGGCGTTCGGCAACCTGCGTGGCACTGTCGATGGCGGGCGCGTCCCCGTCGCTCAGGGCGAGTGCCCTAACTCGCTGTCGCTCGTACCGGCGGTTCTCCCGAACCAGGTTCGTGGCGATGCCGTAGAGCCACGCCTTCACCGAGCCACGCTCCGCCTGATACCGTCGCCTTCCGGCAAAGGCGCGGGCGAACGTCTCGGCCGTCAGGTCCTCGGCCATGTCCTGTCCAACGCGAAACGACAGGTATCTGTAAACCCCATCAACGTGGCGCTCGAACAGCGCTGCAAAGCCTGGCGGCTCGGCTAGCGACGCTGCCAAGACAGCCTCATCCGAGTCGTCAACCTGTGCCATCAGATACTTATTGTCTCGCGGACCCAATTAGTTCCCGGTCAGGGCAATCCGCGCGGACGTAGTGACGGTCGTTCTCGCTCTGGCGAGCGCGGCGGCCCTGGCGAGGGGGAGGTCCTGCTCGACCGCCTGAGGATCGCCTCGGTCGCTGACGGGACACACGAGAACGTGCATGTCGCCCCTCCGAGCCTTGGGCAGGCCGACCTCACTCGAACACCCGCAGTTTGCCAGCGACGAACACCGACCGTCCCCCTTCGACATTCGATGCCGGGATGCCTCCGCCGACGCAAAGCACCTCGTCGCCGTCGTCAGCGAACGGCTTGCCACAGGAGTCGAGGACGACCGGACCGCCGGGAGGGCCGACGAGGTGCTCCGGGACTAAGCGGACCCGAATGAAGTGCCCATGCGATCCTTCAACCAGAAAGTCGCAGTCGTCCTGCTCGGACGCACGCCGGAGCGTTCCGTGCAAACGAGCAAGTTTCATGTGCACGTCGCCTTGCACGCTGAGCTCGCGATAGGCCCGCTGGTCCTTCGCGACAAGGCCAGATGCAGACTCGGCTTCGGCGGGCGGACCTCGGTCTTTCATGATCAAATCGTAGGCGACCCATGGTTCCACATCGCCGCCGCCGTTCCCATATGTCTCAAGCCGCTGACGACACGACTGAGGACACCGTCGAGCGGTCACTGACGACGTCGAAGGCCTCTCTAGCACGGACGCGCTACGTGGACGTTTGGTGAGACCATGGGCCCAGTCGCAGATCCGCGCCGTCGGCCCTCCGACGTGAACCCCCACTCCCGCCAAGATCGTCATGCTCGAGAGCCGCCGTGTCGTCGGCTTTGCCATGGCCGATCACATGCGGGCCGAGCTAGTCACAGATGTCCTGCAGATGGCCATCCACCTGCGCCGGCCATCACCCGGGCTCATCTAGGCAGAAATGACGGATGCCGATTACAGTTCGGTGGACCCCCGCGTTCTACCGACCCAGTGACGGACGCTCTTGCTCTCGCTCTGGCGAGCGCGGCGGCAGTGACGAGGGGGAGGTCCTGCTCGACCGCCTGAGGATGGCCACGGTCGCTGGATCGAGGCCATGAGTGGTCGTCTCGGCTTGCTCCTGTGGTTTCGCTGATCGGGAATCGCTCCGTCCCGCTCGGGCAACGCGAGACGCGTTTCGGTCACCGCGCTCGATACCGCGGCCATCGCGACCGAGCCCTGCCGCGTCCGCTTTCCGCTCCTCGATCCGCTCCCTGAGGTCGCGAGCCCATTGCACCTCGTCCGGGTGCTCTCGCAGCCACGACTCGCGCTGGTCTTGCTCCCCGCGGAGCACCGCCATCTCGCTTGCCGCGGTCTCCGCATCCACGAGGCGATGGCGGGCCACTTCATAAGCGCGAAGTGATTCCTGCTCGGCTCGTCGAGCGGTGAAGAGAGCGCCCTCAGCCATTCGCCGCTCATGGTCCGCGCGATACCGGGAGCCTTCGCCGAGCCTGCCGGGAAGGTGGGTCCGGATCGGCTCGCGCGCGGTCTCGTCGAGCCGCGACTCGGCTTTGCTCCGCTGTTCCTCGGCGCGACGTATCGCGTCCCCGCGGCGCGGAAGTGTTGGGTGGCGTCCACCACGTTCGCTCGTGGCTCCAGCGCCGCGATCGCCTTGCGTCGGTCCGGACCAACCGATCGCTCGATGCGCTCCCTCGCGTCGTCGTAGAGATCGGTGAGGAGCGTGAGGTCTTCCGAGCGCGCGAGGTTGCGGCGAACCACGTCGTGCGCGGAGCGGTCGCTTCCCTCGCGCCGCATGATTCGCGTGAGCAGTTCGATCGCGTCGAGCGAGGGTCTGCGCGCGTGGTCCTCGGGCGAGTCGTCAGAGAGGGTCACGAACGCGCAGTTCTCCTCGCGCCCGCGGCTCATCGCGACGTAGAGCTGTGCCGCAGTCATCTTCTCGTCGACGAGGACGACAGCGCGATCGACCGTCTTGCCCTGGCACTTGTGGACCGTGAGCGCGTAGCCAAGCGCGACGTGCTCGCGCACGTACTCTGGCGGAAGCGTCACCATGCCGCCGCTCTCTACGGAAGTGACCCGCATCGAGCCGTCGTCGGAGGTGCCGACGACCTGCCAGCGCGCGCCGTTGCGGACGAACTCGCCTCGCGGGGCGCGGAGCTTGCGGTCATTCTCCAGGGTCACGATCTCGTCGCCGCGACTGGCAGTACCGGTCGCGATCCGCACGCCGCCGCGCGCGACCCAGCCTCGTGCGACGAGCTCCGCACGACAGCGCCGCGAGAGCTCATCGGCGGTCGCGTTGTCGCCCGCCATGAGGAGGAGCGATGTGTCGTTCTCGCGAGCGTCCGTCCAGGCCCGGAACGCGCGGTCGATCATCTGTTCGCGGCTCCCGCTCGCGATCCGGTCGTGGCGGACGTAGGCGGCGAGGATCGACGGTTCCCCCTCGCGCAAGCGGAGCGAAGCCGCGGCCTCCCACGCGTGGTGGAAACGCCGCACGGTTTCCAGCTCGTGCGCGCCGTGATCGGCGACAAGCGTGCGGAAGATCCCACCGGGTCCGACCGCGCCGAGCTGGTGTGGGTCCCCGACCAACACGAGCTTCGCATCCGCCTGCTCGACCGCGGCAAGGAGCTTCGCGAGGTCGTCGGTGCGAGCCATCCCGGTCTCGTCGAGGATCACGACGCTGTGGCGGTCGAGGATCATCGGCGAGGTGCCGCGCTCTCGCTCGTAGAGGAACTTCGCGAGTGTCTCGGATCGGACACCCGCCTCCCGGTTGAGCACCTGCGCCGCCATGGCGGAGGGCGCGAGCCCGATCGGGTCATAGCCCGCGGCCTGCCATGCGCGACGCGCGGCGTCGAGTGCGCGCGACTTCCCCGTGCCCGCCGGACCGACGAGAAGAGCGACGCGCTCGCCACCGGTGAGCAGCCCGCGCACTGCCTCGCGCTGGTCCCCGCCGAGCGGAGGGTCCGCTAGCACCCGCTCGACGGTCAACTCGTCGACGACGGCCGCATGCGCGTCACGACCAGCGTCGACATCTTCGAGGATCGCTGCTTCACGCCGAAGCGTTGCCCGCGTCGAAAAGCGCAGCGCGCCGTGCCGCTCGACCGCCGCCATGCCGTCTCGCCTCCGCAGCGACACCGGCGCCTCCGCAGGGAGCGGACCGGCGAGCGAGACCACCTCCGCACAGGCGAGCACCCGCTGTGCGAGAACCTCCGCGCACTCGCGGACCTCCTCTGCGGTCGTCGCGCTGACGAACCGTGACACCTCCTCGACGACTTCCGCGCGTCCCCACGTCGCGCTCTGCTCCTCGAGACGGACGATGACCTCCGCCACGACCTCCTCCGCGGGGAGGTCCGCCGGGCGCGCAGGTCGGTTGGTGATGTTCCCGAGCCATCGTTCGGGACCGAGACTCCACGCGTCTGCCTCGGTTCGCCAGTGCGCGCGCAGCTCCGCGGTCGGGGTGTCAGCGTCGAGCTTCGGCGTGCGGGTGCGGTAGGCGGCGATCTGGAAGCACTCGGTTCGCTCGTTCGGAGTAAGCGTCCGTCCAAGCTCCACCTCGCGGTTCGCGATCAGCTCGTCGCCAACCGCCTTTAGCTCGTGGCGGCGCGCCGACCACTGCTCGATGAGCGCTTGCGGAACGCCCACGACCTCCGCGACACCGTTCTCGTCGACTGGCGTCCATGCGACGCCGAGGCGCGTCGACAGCTCGGAGCGGAGTGCCGCCTTGTACAGCATCCCAGCGGCCTTCTGCGTCTCGAACAGCTCACGCCCGTCGAGCGAGAGCCACTTGGCGTCTGCCGCGCGGACCTTGTTCGCGACGAGGAGATGAGTGTGGAGCTGTGGGTCGGCGGCTCGCGAGGTGCGATGGACGAAGCTCGCGGCGATGAGCCCATCGGTGTCGACCTGCACGACACCGTTGTGTCCACGACGGGTGAACGACGCGTGCTCGTCGACGAAGGCGAGCGCTGTGGAGACCGCTGCCTCGTGCGCGGCCAGAACTTGATCGGCAGTCTGTTGCTCCGCGAGCGCCCACAGCGCCGAGACACTCTTTGGTGGTGAGAACGTGAGGGCGAAGCCCGCGACGGCGCGCGAGTCCTCCGGCGAGAAGCTGCGCCCGAGCGGAGTGCCGTCGCGGGGATCGGTGCCGTGGCCGAAGAGACGCTCCAGCGCGACGGCGTCAGCCTCTCTGCCCGAGACCCCGAGGGACTCTGCGCCGCGACCGACGAAGCGGCCAGGACGCTCGGCGCTCCGTGCGTAATAGTCCTCGCGTCCCTGCGCGATCTCCTCGGCGTAGTAGCGCCAGGCCGAGGGCGCCATCGGCGTGAGGCTCATCATCGGAGCGACGCCCCGGTGACTCCCCGCATCGGCGATGCAGTGGTGTCGAGCTTGGGAGTCACGAGAACCAGTTATGACAGGCGACAAAAGCCTTGTAAATGGCGGAATCCGAAACGGTGAACAGTGGTCAATGGGGGTCAATGAGCGAATGAGGATCGGCGTCGATTTGGGAGCAAGGCGCGTCGGGACTGATACGACCGCGCCGTACCATGAGAGGCGATGGCTCATCGAGGGGACTTCGGAACGACCGACATCGCTCGCCAGTACGCGGAGGTGTTGACCACGGTCGCCTCCTTCCTGGCGCGGCTGATGCTTTTGACCGCCGTCGTGTGCTTCTCGGTCGTAACTGTGGTGGGACTGCACGCCCATGTCGTCGTCGCGCCCAACCTCTGGGTCCACCATCTCGGGGTGGGAGGTGCGGCCGGTTCGCTCCGGCACCTCATCGTCATGGTGACGGTCGGCTTCATCGCCGTGACGCTCGAAGCATTCGTGCTCTGTCGCGATGCGTCCGCACGCCGGGAGCCAGGAGCCGTCGCCACTGTGCTCGCTACCGTCAGACGGCTCCTCCTCGGAACCCGGCGCGCGGAACTGCTCATCGTCGGATCGGCTGCGCTGCGACGTGCAACCTCTGTCGAGCGCGATCGGGACGGCGGCGTCCTCCGTCAGCTCCGCACTGCCCTCTCGATCGCGCCCGTGGGTCCTCCCGCGTTCCTGGCTCTCGGCTCGGACCCTCGGGGTCTCTTCGGACAGTCAGGTCATCGAGCGGAGGTCTGCGCAGCCCCATAGCGGCTGGCCACCTCCGCTCTCAAAGGGAGGTGGATCATGGAGCAACTGCAATTTCCCGAGCTGGTCGACATCGAGACGGTGGCGAGGCTCCTCGGCGTTGGTGAGCGATATGTGCGAAGGATGGTTTCAGAGCGACGAGTCCCGATTGTGAAGGTCGGGCACTACGTCCGGTTCGACCTCGCCGACATCCGCAATTGGGTCGAGCAGCAACGTCGCCCGGACGCGTCGTAACCCGAAGTAGTGAGAGATCGTGGTGGCACTATCGACAGGTGCTGTGTCCACCACGGGGATGGGAGGCCTAGTGAGTTCAATCACGCGAGACAAGAGCGGGGCTTGGCGAGCTCGGTACCGAGACCCTGAGGGGAAGCAACGCAGTCGGAACTTCTCCCGACGTCGCGACGCTGAGCTGTTCCTGACGAGCACCGAACATGCGAAGGCCTCTGGCTCTTACGTCGACCCGGTACTCGGCAAGATCACGTTTGATACGTGGGCGAAGGAGTGGCGTGCCGGCATCGTTGATCTCCGTCCATCGACGCTCGCTCGGGACGATGGTTATCTCAAGCGGTACCTGCAGCCGACCTTCGGAGAGAAGCGCCTCGCCGAGATCGACCACGCCATGGTGCGCGCTTGGGTCGCGGGTCTTACCGCTCGCGGCCTCGCACCGTCAACCGTCGTTCTTGCCGGATTGCTAATGCGGAAGATCATGGCCACGGCGGTCGTCGCCGGGCGGATTCCTGCTTCGCCGTGCAACGGGATACGCCTCCCGAAAATCGAACGTGAGGAGGCTCGATTCCTCGCTCCCGCTGAGATCGGTGCGCTCACCGATACCATCAACGAGCGCTATCGCGGCCTCGTCATGCTCGGCGCGTTCGGCGGACTGCGGATCGGCGAGATGCTCGGGCTGCGCGCAAAGCACCTCGACCTTCTGCATGGTCGCGTCAATGTCACGGAAATCCTGGTGGAAGTTTCCGGCCAGCTCTACTTCGGCCCTCCGAAGACGCGAGCCGGACGCCGAGCCGTTCCTCTTCCCCGTGTCGCCATCGATGCTCTCGATGATCACTTGCGCCGATATCCGGCAGCGCAAGACGATCTCGTATTCAGTGCTCCCGAGGGCGGACCGGTTCGGCTCGCGAGTTGGCGGCGGCGGTTTTGGAAGCCTGCGGTTGAGGCGTCCGGGCTGTCACCGCTGCGACCGCATGACCTCCGTCATACGGCAGTCGCGCTTTGGATCGCGGCAGGCGCGACGCCGCGGGAGATCGCGACGCGAGCTGGTCACACCTCAGTTGTGACCGTCCTCGATCGATACGGCCACCTCTTCCCAGACTCCGAACAAAAAGTCAACGCCGCTCTCGACGTGCTTGCCACGGATGCCGGCATCTCACGGAGCGCGCAGGTCGTACCCATCCGCGAGGTGTACTCGTAGCTCTTGGATTGTTTCAATCAGCGTGTCGGCTTCCAGAGGCGGTCGATTGGCACAACGAAGAGACGGTCACCGACCGCATAAGACCGCTCGCCGGTGTAGAGGGCGACACCTCCGATAAATCCAGCGCCAGCAAGGTCTCGAAGCCGTTCGAGTCCCCGAAGGTCCTCTCCTGGCACGCGCGTTCCACTCTTCACCTCGATCGCGACGACACAGCCGTCGTCGCGTTCGATGAGGAGATCGACCTCCTCCCCGTCATAGGTCCGCCAGTGGTGGAGGCCAGCGATTCCGTCCAGCCAACTCGCCTGCTTTATGAGTTCGCCGACAACGAACGTCTCCATGAGGTGACCGAACTCGGAGAGCGCCGTTGCATCGCGGCGCGCCAGGTGCTCCGGTGTGAGCCGAAGAAGCCGGGCGGCAAGGCCGGAGTCGACGAGATGAACCTTTGGCGTGCCCGTCGTCCTGGCTCCGAGCGTCCGTCCCCACGCCGGGAGCTGGCGCACGAGGAAGACCGATTCGAGCAGTTCGAGATAGTCGGCCGCCGTGTGGCGATCGAGGACTGCGGCCTCCGCCGTGGCAGTGATGTTCAAGAGCTGGCCGGTCTGCGACGCGAGGTGCCGGAGGAGTGCCGGAAGCTGTCGGCGTTGGCGGAGCTTGCTCACCTCCATCACGCCGCGCTCAAGGACCAGCTCCACGTACTCGTCGAACCACCGTCCTCGCGCCGGACTCGTTCCTCGCGAGCGCGATCGGCATGCCACCTGTGGTGATCCGCCGCGCGTACTCGACTCGTGAAGTCTCAGACCGCTTGTTGGTCACTAGCGAACGCGGTTCGCCCAGCATCAGTGTCTCGACGAAGTTCTCTCGTGCACCCTCGATCTCACCCTGGGACAGCGGAAGGACCGCGAGGAAGCTGACCCGTCCTGCCAGATACTCCGCGACTTCGGGCACGGCCGTTGAGCGGGTCGATCCGGCCAACACGAACCGGCCGGGTCGAAGATCATTGTTCAGCTCCGCCTTGACGGCAGCGAGAACTGCGGGCTCATGTTGGTACTCGTCGATGAAGATCGGCCCGCTTCCGCTCACGAGCGTCGCGGCGTCAGTCCGTACTGCATCGCGCGTCGGAGGATCATCGAGGTCGATCACCTCGCCACCGCGAGCCTCGGCCAGCTGGTGGAGGAGGAAGGTCTTCCCAACCGTTCGGGGGCCTTGCAACAAGAGCAGTGGCTCCTCTTCGAGACGAGCGAGCGCGAGGTCATGAACTCTCCGCTTGTACCCCGGCATCTGAGCCATCTCGTCAGGCTACTGCTCAGTTCACCAATTTCGCGGCCGATTATTCACCGATCTCGCGAGTAACGACCGACCAACTTCGCAGCCCTCAAACCACCAAAGTCGCGCTTCCAGAATGCGCCCAGAACAGACCCGAACGACCCCGGAGAGACCATCCTCGCACCCCCGTGCCCGTTACTCCTGTGTCAGATTTGTGTCAGATCGGACGGAGGCTGCTCTTTATCCACAGCATAACTACTCGCTGACCTGCGGTTTTAGTGTGGGGCTACTCAGACTCGAACTGAGGACCTCAGCATTATCAGTGCTGCGCTCTAACCAACTGAGCTATAGCCCCGGACGAAACGGTCACGCTACACCAACTGCACCACCACACCGTAGGGCCCGCGTTGACTATCCGAAAGGTCCGCGTGACCGTCCCGGACAACGTGACGCGAGTCAATGGGGGCCACCGGCGTCACGGGTCACACGATCGGCAACCGGGGCTGAGTACCGGCGGACTCTGTCTCCTGCGGAACCTTCGCTACCGCTGCGACCGTCTGGCCGTCATCGAGGTTCATGACCCGAACCCCCGTTGCATCGCGTCCTTGAGCTGCGATCTGTCGCACCGAAGTGCGTATCATCACGCCAGCCGAGGAGACCACGATGATCTCGTCCTCGAGCGACGCCATGAGCGCAGAGACGACCGTCCCTCGGCGCTGGGTGAGCTTGATGCCCCGAACACCTTGGCCCCCTCGGGTCTGGGCGTTGAAGTGGTCGAGCTTCGAACGCTTACCGTACCCGGCGTCAGTGACGATGAGCAGATCAACTCCCTGGCGCGCCACATCGCACGACACGACCTCGTCGCCCGCACGCAGCCGCATTCCCCGAACTCCAGCCGCGCCGCGGCCCATCGGCCGGACCTCGGACTCTGCAAAACGAATGGCGATGCCACGTTTGCTCACCATCAACAAGTCGTCATCTCCGCCGGTCCTGACGACGCGTACAAGCTCGTCTCCCTCGTTCAAGTTGATGGCGATGAAGCCCTCGCGGCGAGACTTGTCGTACTCCGAGAAAGCGGTCTTCTTCACCTGACCGGTCTTGGTCGCAAAGACGAGGTACTGATCGGGATCGAATGTCCGTGTCTCGACGATGGCCTGGATGCTCTCGGTCGGCTCGAGAGGCAGGAGGTTGACAATCGGCGTTCCCCGAGCGTTGCGCTCCTTCACGGGGACCTCATGAGCCCTTAGCCGGTAAACCTTTCCACGATTGGAGAACAGCAGGAGGTGGGAGTGCGCCGTGGTGTGGAGGACCTGGTCGATGAGATCTTCTTCTTTTAGTCTCGTCCCCTGTATTCCTC
This sequence comes from uncultured Acidimicrobiaceae bacterium, assembly GCA_963807575.1. GTDB lineage: Bacteria > Actinomycetota > Acidimicrobiia > Acidimicrobiales > Bog-793 > Fen-455. Next base: position 135,562 of record CAWECD010000008.1, on the reverse strand, counting down.
GCCCGCCGCGTGCCTGAGCTCGAAAGGCATCAGCCTGAACGGCCTTGATGTAACCGGCTCGAGTCAGTGTGACGACGAGTTCCTCGTCTTCGATGAGGTCTTCGACAAAGAGCTCACCGGGATCGTGGATGACGCGGGTCCTCCGTGGCTCTGCATGTTGCCGCTTGATCGATTCGAGCTCCGTCGAGATCACGGCACGAAGCCGAGCGGGATCACCCAGGATTGCCTCGAGCTCCTCGATCGTCACCCTCAGTTGCGCCATCTCGGTCTCGAGCTCGCTGCGCCCAAGACGCGTCAGCCGGCTGAGGGTCATGTCCAGGATATGGTTCGCCTGCTCTTCGCTGAAGGAGAACGGCTCGCTCATGAGGTTCGTCCTCGCATCGGCACGGTCCTCGGAAGCACGGATCCTCGTGATCACCGCGTCGAGCATGTCGATGGCACGGAGCAGACCCTCGACTATGTGCGCCCGTGCGAGCGCTTTGCGAAGGCGGAACTGCGACCGCCTCGTGACGACCTCCACCTGGTGCACGACGTAGGCCCTGAGAGCTTGGGCAAGATTGAGAAGACGCGGTACGCCGTCGACGAGGGCCAGCACGTGAACGCCGAAGGTCGTCTGCAGCGGCGTGTGCTTGTAGAGATTGTTCAACACGACGTTGGCGTTCGCATCGCGCTTCAAGGTGATGACGAGGCGTGAGACCCTTCCGGCCGAGTCGTTTTGCACGTTGCTGATACCGGTCAGGTCACCGGACTCGATGGCGTCTGCAATCTTCATCTCGATGCCGGCGACCGAAGTCTGGTACGGGATCTCACTGACGATGATCTGGTCGGCCCCCGAGCGTGACTCGGTGATCTCTGCTACCGCACGCATCTTGATCGAGCCGCGCCCAGTTCGGTACGCGTCAATCAGTCCGGCCCGGCCAAGGATGAGTCCGCCGGTTGGGAAGTCGGGACCCTTGACAAAGCGCATCAGCTCGTCAGGCGTTGCCTCTGGGTGTTCGAGTATGTGCAACGTCGCATCAATGATCTCGGCAAGGTTGTGAGGTGGGATGTTGGTCGCCATACCGACGGCAATCCCTTGCGAGCCATTGACCAAAAGGTTCGGGAAGCGAGCTGGCAGGACGACCGGCTGGACCTCGTTGCCGTCGTAATTCGGGATGAAGTCGACGGTCCCTTCATCGATGCCGTCGAGCAGCGCGAGCGCGAGCGGGGCCAGGCGACACTCGGTGTACCTCATCGCCGCGGGACCAGCTTCGGGGCCAGGCGCACCAAAGTTCCCGTGGCCGTCGATGAGCGGATGCCGCAAGCTGAAATCCTGGGCCATGCGTGCCAGAGCGTCATAGATCGCCATGTCGCCATGCGGATGGAAGCGACCCATGACGTCGCCCACCACCTTGGCGCACTTGGCATGCGGCCGATCCGGTCGTAGCCCGGTGTCTGCCATCCCGTAGAGGATCCTCCGATGAACCGGCTTCAGGCCGTCACGGACATCGGGAAGTGCCCTCGAGACAATGACCGACATCGAGTACTCGAGAAAGGAACGCTCCATCTCCTCTTGGATCTCGATCGGCTCAATCGCGCCAACGACCGTGCCGCCGCTGTCGTCTCGCGGCGCGCGTGCTTCCGATCTGCCCGGGTTGATCCCATTACCTCGTGCCATGAACCGGAATGCCTCCGCTACTCGTCTTGCAATTGGGGCGCCTCCTGGCCGCGCCCGGCCAGATCGCGTCGAGAATCAGATGTCCAGAAAACGAACGTCTTTCGCGTGGGTCTGAATGTAAACGCGGCGTACGTCGACGTCATCGCCCATGAGGATCGAGCAAATGTCGTCCGCAATCGAGGCCTGCTCCATAGTCACCTGCAGGAGGGACCGAAGGCTGGGGTCGATCGTGGTGTCCCGGAGCTCGGTGAAGTCCATCTCGCCGAGACCCTTCAGGCGTTGGAACTCCTTTGTGTGATTCGGGTGGTCCGTGAGGAATCGGGCCCGTTCGATATCGTCCTTCAAGTAGACCTTCGAGTTGCCCATCAGAGTGGAGTAAAGGGGCGGCTGAGCCACGTACACGTGGCCCGCCTCGATGAGGGCCTTCATCTGGCGCATAAAGAAGGTCAGGAGCAAGGTTCGTATGTGCGAACCGTCGACGTCCGCATCAGCCAGGAGGATCACCTTGTGATAGCGGATCTTGGCAAGGTCGAAGTCCTCTGCCACCCCGGCACCGACTGCCAGGATCAACGCCTGGATCTCCGCGTTCTTCAGCATCTTGTCGACCCGGGCCTTCTCGACGTTCAGTATCTTGCCTCTTATGGGCAAGATTGCCTGGGTACGCGGGTTTCGCGCGTCCTGCGCGGTCCCGAGCGCGGAAAGACCCTCGACTATGAACAGTTCCGACTCGCGGGGATCGTGCGATGAACAATCGACGAGCTTACCTGGAAGACCAGCGCCATCCAAAGCGTTCTTGCGCCGAGTGAGGTCACGCGCCTGACGTGCGGCGACGCGGGCGCGTTGAGCCATCAAGGCTTTTTGAACAATCTGACCCGCTTCTTTCGGGTTCTCCTCCATCCATTCAGCGAGCTTCTCGTTCGTGGCCTTCTCGACGAGGGACCGAATGGACACATTGCCCAGCTTCGCTTTCGTCTGGCCTTCAAACTGAGGATTCGTCATCCGCACAGACACAATCGCTGTGAGTCCCTCACGAATGTCCTCACCTGTGAGATTGTCACCCGATTCCTTCACCAAGTTGCGCTGGCGGGCATACTTGTTAATAACGTTAGTAAGACCTTTCTTGAAACCCTCTTCGTGCATGCCACCCTCACCGGTCGCAATGCCGTTCGCGTACGAGTAGATGCTCTCGTAGTAGCCGGTGTTCCACTGCAGGGCGACCTCGACCTCCTGATCGGTCTCTGACTGGAGAAAGGCAGCCACCTTTCGGAACAGAGACTCTTTGGACATGTTGAGGTGCTTCACGTAATCGACGATCCCACCCGTGTAGCGATAGGTCTCTTCAGCCTGGTGCTCGGGGCGCTCGTCCTTGAACCGGATCTCGAGGCCCCTGTTCAGAAACGCCATAACTTGCAAGCGTTCAAGCACTGTCTGGGCCCTGAACTCCGTCTCTTCGAAGACAGTCGGATCCGGCCAGAAGGTGACCAGTGTCCCCGTCCGGCCTCGCGGTGAAGACCCGATCACCACAAGTGGGCCTTCCGGTTTGCCACCGTCGGCAAACTCCATCCGGTGCCGGTTGCCGCCCCGGTCGATCTCGAGCACGAGACGCGCTGACAGGGCGTTCACGACCGAGACGCCCACGCCGTGAAGACCACCGGACACTTTGTAGCTCGAACCCCCGAACTTGCCGCCAGCGTGCAGGACCGTGAGCACGACCTCCGCTGCAGTCTTGTCTGGGTAGTTGGGGATGGGTTCTACAGGGATGCCCCGCCCGTTGTCGCTAACGCGGCAGCCGCCGTTGGCTAGCAGTGTCACTTCGATGCGAGTGCAGTACCCGGCCATCGCCTCGTCGACAGCGTTGTCCACGACTTCCCAGATCAAATGGTGGAGACCCGTGGGCCCTGTGGAGCCGATGAACATGCCTGGTCGCAATCGGACAGGCTCCAAGCCCTCGAGCACAGTGATGTCCTCCGCCTCGTAGGAAGCGGGCGCCACCGGCTTTGGAACCACGTCGTTGTGCTCCTTCTCGTAATCCACGTCGTTGCGTCGTTCGGTACCGATGTTCTCACTGCTGTCCAAGCCCATAGGCGCGACCTTCCAACGATGGCGGACGTACCTGGCCGGAGATAGACCCTTGGCGGATGCGGGTACGACTCCCGACGATGCCTCTAGTCTACCCGTGTGAACCCGGCACCACACGCACGCTGAGGCGCTTCGGAGCCACATCCCCGAGCGCTTCGGAGAGGCGACTCAGCACTGCAGAACCCACCAGCTCAAGCTCAGTCGCCCACGCGGGATGGTCGACCGAGACGACGAGCTCGCCGTCACGAACGAGTTGCGGACGCACTTGTCGCGCGACCGCGGGGCCGACGATCTCCTCCCAGCAACTCGCGACACGACCGAGGATGAGAGCGTCTTCCATGCCACGCTGACGCATCAATCGGTCAAGTGCCGTGCCGATCGGCACTGTTGGGCCCACCCCTCGGTCTTCTTCGCCATGGTCCGCCATGTTCGACCGCCGACCCGGGCGATCAGGTCCCGACCCATGCTGGTTCACCGGTCGAGCCTACCGTCCACCAATCGGGCAACAAGCTTCGGCACCGCCCCGGGCGGCAGGTCACCGGCTGTGGTCAAGAACGCCTGACCATTGGGCAGCTCACCCATGAGCGCCCGGGCCGTTGCTTCATCCAGTTCGGAGAAAGCATCGTCCAAGAGCAGCACCGGCGCGACCCCTGTGATCGCCGTCATCAGGCGGTGGCTCGACAGTCGCAGCGAAAGAGCGACACATCGCTGACGACCCTGGGAGAGCCGGGTGCGCGCGTCGAGCCCACCCGCTTCGATCTCAATGTCGTCGCGCTGCGGGCCGACAGTCGTCGTTGCCCGTCGGAGGTCCTCGCGACGCGCTGCGCCAAGAGCGTCACTTAGCACTCCGTCCCAAGAACGCATATAGCGCATCTTGAAACTTCCGGCTTGGGCGGCAAGGACCGAAAAGGCCTCAGCGGCATAGGGCGACAGCGCCTCGACCAGCTCGGCACGGGAACGAGCCAGGCGCTCACCGATCTGGGCCAACCGATCGTCCCAAATGTCGAGCGTGGTCGCCGCTTCGGAATCGAGCCGTCCGCCGAGTTGACGCAGGAGTGCGTTGCGGTGACGCAGCACACGGTCAAGCCCAGACCGGTCCGCACCGAGCCGTGGATGTGAACTGGCCAGCACACCGTCGACGAAGTCCCGGCGGCCGTTGGGCGCACCTTTTACGAGGGCGAGGTCATCGGGAGTGAACAACGTCGTGCGGAGGACATCAAGGAGGCCGCGTGTACCGGGCACCCTCTGGCCATTGTGCCAAACGCGGTCGCGCCGGCCGGGCAAGATCTCCACCTCAATCTCAACTCTTCGCTTGCCTGCCAGGACATCACAACGCACATTGGCCTCGGTCGCGCCCTGGCGCACGACAGCCTCACGCGGTGCCCCCCGGAAGGACTGGAGTGTCGAACTGTAGACGATGGCTTCGAGAAGACTGGACTTCCCGGCGCCGTTCTCGCCTTGTATGACCGTCAGACCATCCTGCGATGGGTGAAATTCGATGGCGTTGAAGTTGCGGAAGTCACTCAACTCGAGCCGAAGGATCACCGTCTCGTTCATGCGGACTTCCTGCGCGGCTCAGGACACCTTTACTGGCATGAGCAGATAACGGTATTCGTCTTCACCCTCGCCTCGCACTAAGGCCGGCTTACCGGGATCGTTCACTTCCAGGATGAGGGTGTCGGCTCGGACTGCCTCGACACCATCCAATAGGTAACTGGGATTGAAAGCCACTGTCAGATCGTCGCCCTCAAAGTCTCCTTCGACGCTTTCTTCGGCCCGGCCACTTTCAGGCGTGAGCACGGTGAGGTCGACACCGCCGGCATGTAGAGCTAGGCGTACCGGCGTTGTCGCGTCCTTCGTGTCTCGCACCACGAGGCGAACCCTCCGCAGGGCCGCTTCAAAGTCTTCACGCGGAACATGCAGGTGATAGGCGTAAGACGCCGGAATCAGCCGCTCAACTTCTGGGAATTGGCCACGGAGAAGTCGTGTGGTGATGCGGACATCAGCGAGATCGAAAACCGCATCAAGATCACTGTGCCGGAAGATGATCGTCCGGTCTCCGTCTGCCCTCCCACTTGCAGCCAGCCGTTGAACCTCCACGAGTGCCTTCGCGGGGACGAGGACTTGGCCGCCGGGCTCTACGATAGTCATTCCCGCGAAATCACGAAATGCAAGCCGGTAGGAGTCCGTGGCAATAAGCCGGAGGCCTCCTTCAGTCGCGACCATGAGCACTCCGGTGAGCTGTGGTGCCCGTGAGTCGTCAACGAGTGCCGCTCGGACAACTTGCCTCAGCCCGTCAGCAAAAACCGCTCCCGGGACCTCGACCCCCTCTTGCTCCGGAACTCCAAGACGTGTGATTTCCGCGCCAACGGCCACCCTCACGAGAAACTCGGCTCGTCCCGAAGAAAACCGGACGTCTTCCTCACTGGCGACCACAGTCACCGCGCCCGGTTCGAAGGAACGCACGATATCAACCACCAGGCGCGATGGCACAAGTACCGAACCATCGGCATCACTGGTGACTTCACAGCGAGCCTCGATCACGAGATCGGGATCCGAGCCACACACGTCCAACTGCTGCCCACGCACGTGGAGCTTCAGTCCGACCACACCAAAACTGACTCCAGAATGACTACTGGTTGCTCTGGACGCGGTGACAAGAGTCTCAAGAAGGGTGTCACGATCGGCACGAAACTTCACGGAACGCTCTACTCCTTTCGAATTAAAGAAAAAAGACAACAGGAGTAGTAGGGCCTGGGGATTGTGGATAACCCAAACCTTGTCCTGTTCGGGAGGGTCGTACGTTCAGCAGGGTTATCCTCCGATTCCACAGCCCGTCGGTCGCGCGTATCAGCACCGGAGGGTCGATAGGCAGATCGTCCCCTGTTACAAGACTGTTATCCACAGATCATAAACCGTTCTTGATCTGAACGCTCAGTTCACTGACCTGGTCATAAACCTGCCGGCGTTCTTTCATGAGGGCCGAAACCTTCTCAACTGCGTGAATCACAGTGGTGTGATCCCTGTCACTGAATTCTCGGCCGATAGCCGGATAGCTGAAATCCGTAAGTTCGCGGAACAAGTACATGGCGATTTGGCGAGCGATGACAAGCGGACGTCGCCGGCTTGGGCCGATCAGCTCCTCCACGCTGAAACCGAAATGTCGGGCGCTGATCTGAATGATCTGACCAGCGGTGATCTGCCGTGGTTGTTTTGATCCGACGAAGTCGGCCAGAACAGATTCTGCAAGCTCCCTCGTAAGCATCTGTCGATTCAAACTGGCGTAAGCCGTCACGCGGATAAGAGCGCCTTCGAGTTCGCGGATGTTGTCCTTGACTTTGGTGGCAATGAGGTCAAGCACGTCATCACCAACTACAGCGTGTTCATGCTCAGCTTTGGTGCGCAAGATGGCGATACGAGTTTCCAGTTCAGGAGGCTGAATATCAGTCGTGAGGCCCGACAACAACCTGCTACGAAGACGGTCTTCGAGAGTGGCGATGGCTCTTGGCGCGCGATCGGACGTAAGGACAATTTGCTTGGAAGAACCGTACAAGGAATTGAACGTGTGGAAGAGCTCCTCTTGTAGTGATTCTTTCTTATCCATGAACTGGACGTCATCGATAAGCAGCAAGTCACATTCGCGGTATCGCCGCCGGAAAGCCCCCATGTCGTCTTTGGCACGGAGCGTTTCCACAAACTCGTTCATGAAGGTCTCGGTTGACACGTAGCGGACCCTCATCCTCGTGAAATTCTCCCGCACATAGTTCCCTACTGCTTGGAGCAGATGGGTCTTGCCTAGACCAGCCGAGCCATACACGAACAACGGGTTGTAGGAGCGAGCCGGGGCTTCGGCCACCGAAAGCGCGGCAGCATGGGCGAACCGATTCGAGGGCCCGGTGACAAAGGTGTCAAAGGTGTATTTGGGGTTGAGGGGAACGTCATCGGCACTCGACGCGTCCCTGGCTCGGGCCGGGAGGGTCCGCCCGGTGCGTTGCACATCACGCAAAGGCGGCGTCGTGTCGGTGTTGTGCTGGGTCACCTCTTTGTTTGCGACGAACTCTTCTGGCCCGGGGTCGTCGACCTGTACGTCGAAGCGGAACTGGAGCTCTTTGCCTGAACTGTCGACAAGGGCGTCGTGGACGAGACCGTGGAATCGCCCCGCTAAACGGTCACGAACAACGCCGCTCGGCACAGCGAGCACCAAGATCCCGTTGGTGACGGCCACTGGGCGGATCGCGGAGAACCAAGCCCGCCAGGTTGCCTCGGACACCTGCGAGCGCAAGGAGTCCGAACAGTCATTCCACAGTTGCTGTGCTTCTGTCACCAGCTCGAGGCCCTCCGGTCAAGAAGTTCTCCACACCAGCATCCACAGGTGTGGACGGCGGGGCGAGCTCGCAGGGTGTGCTCGGAATCGTACAGCCCCCGTGCAGTGCTTGCCTCCTGGCTGCCGCTTGGTCCTGAGCTGGATCGTGCGCTAAATTACCCGCGCCGGTCCCTGCCGTCTGGTGGACCTGTGTTTTCGCGCGCCAGATGCAGAGATGATCCTGGCGGGTTGACTACACCTGCTCCACTGGACCATCGCCGCGTCGGGAGACACCACAGACGCGCGGCACCGGAACGACGAAACGAGGCTGAGATGAAGCGGACGTTCCAACCCAACACCCGCAAGAGGTCGAGAAGGCACGGTTTTCGCCACCGGATGGCGACACGCGCCGGACGCGCGGTCATCAAAGCGCGGCGCCGTCGCGGACGGGTCCGGCTGTCGGCTTGAGTCAACACGCGACACAGTCTCGAACTTCGACGACAATGGGCAGTGAGTTGCCAGTTCTGAGAGAAGTAGTTCATGTGCCGCGCCCACGACCGGTTCATAGCCGCCTCGCTTTCACCGAATTGCGCCGCTCGAAGCGTCGGGTCTTCTCGGAGCCTCTGAGGGTACAGTTCCTACCGGCACCCAAGGCCGAAGAAGCCCGGAGAGTTGCGTTCGCGGTACCCCGTAAGGTGGGGACCGCAGTTGAGCGGAATCGTTGCCGCCGTCGATTGCGGTCGGTCGTGGCCGAGATCACGGCGTCGCTCCCCGCGGGGACGTACCTCGTGGCCGTTGACCAGGGAGTTCGCGACCTTTCGTTCCAAGAGCTGAGGGCAAGAGTGATCGAAGCGATGCAACGGGCCAGCCAGGTGGGTGCCCCATGAGCACTGTCAGGGTGAAGCCGACGCCGGCCGCCAGGGCACTGCTGTTGATCCTGCGCGCTTACCAGGCCTTGCGCGCCGGTAGGCCATCCCCTTGCCGTCTTGTCCCCTCGTGTTCGGCTTATGCAGTAGAGGCGATAGGACTACACGGCTCGTTGCGTGGAACATGGTTGGCTGTCAAGCGTGTCGCCCGGTGCCGCCCATTCGGCAGCCGGGGATTCGACCCGGTCCCGAACTGAGGCCGGACATGCTGTTTGCTACCACACACACGGCTAAAGCGGGCACTTCCATCATCGGGACGGTCCTGCACCCGATCTTCGTCCTCGTCGGCTACGTCCTCGCCTTCTTCTACGGGCTGGTCCCGAACTACGCCGTCGCGATCGCCCTGCTCACCATCGCGGTGATGATCGTCGTCTTCCCCCTCACGCGCGCCAGCGCCCGCTCCATGATGCGAATGCAGCTCCTGGCGCCGGAGATGAAGAAGATCCAGACGCGCTACAAGGCCAAACCCGGGATGCCCGCCGTAGAGAGGCAAGAGCTCCGTCAGAAGATGAACGAGGAGGTGATGGCGCTCTATCGCGAGAACGGGGTGAACCCGACCGGTGGCTGCTTGCCGATGTTCCTCCAGTTCCCGATCCTCATCGTCCTCTACGACGTTGTCAGGGGTCTCGCCAAGACCGCTGATGTCCTCAATGCAAAGGGTCAGAAGACCTACTTGCACGGCAAACTGCGAGTTGTCGCGACACCGCAGAACATCCCGAAGACGAGCCGGATGTACCGGGACCTTGTCGCGGCTCATGGCCAGATGCACGTCTTGGGTATCAACCTCGCGGACTCAGTGCGCACGCATCAGCCTCATCTGGTGGACGTCCTGCCCTACGCGGCGCTCGTTCTTATAGCTGTCGGCCTCCAGTACGTGTCGATCTGGCAGGTCACGAACCGTAACCCCGCTGCCGCGGCGTCGAACCAGCAGATGCAGCAGATGCAGAAGTACATGCCGCTCATCTTCCTGGTTCTCTACATCGCGCTCCCAGCAGGTGTCGGCGTCTACTTCATCGTTTCGAGCCTTTTCCGTGTTGGGCAGCAGGAGTGGATGTACAAGCATGACCCGACGATCGTCAACGCCATTCAGGAGCTCACGAAGCGCAAGCACGCGGACGCACTGAATCCCAGTGCCGGCGATGCCGCGGATGGTCGGAAAGTGAGCCCCGGGTCTCGGGACGCCGCAAGCGGCAAAGGCTTTCTCACCCGGATGCGTGAAGCGAACGGAGCCCCGAGTTCGACTCGGCCCGCAACCGGAGGGACGCAAAGACCTACAGGCGCGCGCGCAACCAAACAAGGCGCGACCAACGGCGCAAAGCCTTTGGCTGGCCAGAACGGCTCCAGGGGTGTCGCCTCCGCGAAGAGGCCGAGTCAGCAATCGGCGTCCAGGTCCGCCGGCTCAGGCGGCGGGTCGAAGTCGCAGCCTCGCTCGAGGGACAAGCGACCGCGAAAGGGTCGATAGCCCGTGGAATGGGTCGAAATGACGGGAAGAACGGTCGAGGAAGCCGTCGAAGCGGCTCTTGACCAGCTTGGTGTAGCCGAGACAGACGCCGAGATTGTGATAGTGGAGGAGCCGAAGTCGGGGATGTTCGGCTTGCGACGAAGTGGTGCGCGGATCAGGGCACGAGTGCGCCCGGTTCAGCCCAGGGCGAAGAGACCGTCACGCCGGCCGAGAGCTCCATCCAATGGCGGCGTGCGCGGTCACCACGGACAGGGCGCTCTTTCCGAAAGTTCGCCACGAAAGCCGGGCGAGAAGACAGAACGTGGGGAAGGCCGCGGCAAAGTTGCCGCGAACTCTGTTTCGGGAACAGGTCGTGGTCAGTCCCGGCAGGATCAAGGGCCAGGTCAGAACGGTTCGCGAAAAGCGCGCCCCCGCGTTGTGCATGAGACCGCGGATGCGACGGATGTGAGTGCTGACGTCGGTAGCACTCCGACAGCAGGTGGTCGACAACGTTCGCGCTCACGAGGGCGTGGGGGCCGCGAACGAGTAGCGAGCAGCTCGGATGGAATCGCCGACGAATCTTCGAGTGGAGCCGGTCGTGGTACTGGATCGCCCAAGGAGGCGCAAATGAGCATCGAGACCCAGCAGGAGCTCGCAACTGACTTTGTCCGGGAGGTTGTCGCCCGGTTTGGGATTGACGCCACAACCACTGCACGGCGGACCGAGGACGACGGCATCTACATCAGCGTGGACGGGGATAATCTCGGGCTGTTGGTGGGCCCGAAGGGTGCGACGGTTGAGGCTTTGCAAGAGCTGACCAGGACAGTGGTCCAACGGCACACCGAGGAGCACACGAGCAGAATCGTCGTGGATGTCGGCGGTTATCGTGAACGCCGGGCTGCGGCGCTGCGCCAGTTCGTGCTCGAGGCCGCTGCTGACGTGCTAAAGACCGGCGTGTCCGAGGCACTCGAGCCGATGTCGCCCTCAGACCGCAAAGTAGTTCACGACACGGTTAATGAGCTTGAGGGTTTGGAGACAACCTCAGAGGGGATGGAACCGCGCCGCTATGTCATCATTCGCCCGGCCTCGGCGTCTTCGTCCGAGAACTCCTCCGTTAGCTCGATAGGGGAAAGTGACGATCAATCCGAGGAGCCTGCAGATTCGATCTGAACGGCCCGAAGCATCGTGACCAGGCCCGCCCGTTCTGGGGCAGAGACCTGATTAATGACACGACCCGAAATTCGCAATCGCCTTGAAGCAGTGCTCATGGAAGCACGACGGCGATCACTGATCGGTAACCCGTCCCTCGCGCTGCAGAGGGCGCATTCGGAGGGATTCCTGCGGGTTCTGCTGCTCGAAACTGTCGACGGCCCGGTTCTCGAGCTCGGATCTGGTGGCGGACTACCAGGCCTGGTGCTTGCGGTCGAAGATCAGGACCTCCGTCTCGTCCTGCTCGACTCGGCGCGCCGTTCCGCCGATTTCCTGAAGTGGGCCGTCGAGGAGCTCCAGCTGTCATCGCGAGTGGAGGTGGTCAATGCTCGAGCCGAGGAGCTGGGCCGAGAGGAGTATTACCGGGGAAGCTTCACGGCGGTTGTCGCGAGAAGCTTCGGCCTTCCCGCGGTGACAGCCGAGTGTGCGGCACCGCTCCTCAGGGTCGGGGGCCGGTTGATAGTGTCCGAACCTCCGTGCAGGGATTCGCACACGACTCGCGCCACGAAGGTCACACCTCCGGCAACGGATCGGTGGCCAGTTGAGGGTTGCGACAAGCTCGGTCTGGCACCGGAGCTCGGTCTGAGGGAGCCCTTCGGATTTGCCGTGCTCCGACAGGTATCGTCTTGCCCTGACCGCTATCCTCGTCGCCCAGGGATACCCACGAAACGGCCGCTCTTCTCTCAAGTGCCGCCGCCACTGCTTACGCCTCAGTAGTGTTAAGTCGATGGTGACCGCAGGCTTTGAGCTCGTTTGCGAGGTTGAGCCCGCTACTCGGCCGGACCTGAAGCATGTCAGGCACCAGATCGGTGTCCTGAGCTCGATTGCTGGGACGTTTCTCATCCCGGACAACCACATCGGCCGGGCCACAGTTTCGAGTGTCGCCGTCGCGCATGAAGTAGAGGCAATGGGTGGCCGCTCGATCGCCTGCCTGAATGCGAGAGATCGCAACCTGTTGGGACTCCAACGGGACTTGCTTACAGCTGAGGCTTACGGAGTGGATCAGTTCCTCTTGGTCCGCGGTGACGAACCGAGAGTAGGCGGTCGCACGAGCGAGCTCACGGTTCGCACGATGCTGACCGAAGCCCGGGCATTCGAGAGCACGTTGGGATTTGCTGGGTCCAGAAGGCTTCGTCTCGGTGCGGCTACGGGCCTCGGAGGGCTGCCCGATTGGAAACGGGAAGCCGACTTCCTGTTCGTGCAGGTCAGCTTCTCTCTTGAGGCGCTACTGCGCTGGCACGAACGAGTGAAGCCGGAAGTGGCCGTGTATGCGGGCGTCATAGTCCTTGCCAGCTCCACAATGGCTCACAACCTGACCAAGACTATTCCCGACATCGTCATTCCAAGCGAGGTCGTCGAGCGAGTCGATCGGGACCCGAAGGCGGGGATCGACGTTGCTTGTGAGCTGCTGCTGGCGATCAGGGACTCGGGAGCGTTCCAGGGCGTGCACCTGATCCCCGTCTCTTGTTATCGTCCGATTGCCGCCCACCTCGAGCACCTGCTTGATCGGCCGTGATCTTGTAATGGTGCCAGACGGTGACTCGGCCAACAGTCACCAGGTCCGGTGGGGGCCGCGCGTTATGCTCCCGCTGAGCCCGGTTTGCCGCCAGAGCGGCTGCTTTCGAGCCGTACGGCTAGCAGATGTTTCACGTGGAACATGTCCCCTCGAACCGAAGGTGTGATGAACGACCAAGAGGACGACGAAGACCGAAGAGATCATGCCCAGCTCGAAAATCCGATGCCAGGCATGAGTGCCGGGCTCGAGGCTTCCGGGGTGGTCAGACGGGCCCAGGCCGATGCCAAGCCGTCCACCCCGCCTCCGAGGCGGTCTCTCCCGAGGGTGATCGCAGTGGCGAACCAAAAGGGAGGCGTCGGCAAGACAACCACCACCGTGAATCTTGGCGCCGCCCTAGCCGATCTTGGATACCGAGTACTGATCGTCGATCTCGATCCGCAGGGAAACGCAACGACCGGGCTGGGGATCGAGGGCCGGAACTTCGATTTCTCGATGTACGACGTTCTTCTTCGCGACGTTGCTCTCGAGGATTGCGTCGAACCGACGAGCATCAAGAACCTGTTCCTGGCACCAGCGACAATTGACCTGGCCGGAGCGGAGATCGAGCTCGTTTCGGTCTTCAGCAGAGAGCTTCGACTGAAACGGGTTCTTGCTCCGATTCGGGAGGACTTCGGCTACGTGTTGATTGACTGCCCACCCTCTCTTGGGCTCATCACGGTCAATGCACTTGCCGCGGCGAGCGAGGTGCTTGTGCCGATTCAATGCGAGTACTACGCGTTGGAAGGCCTCGGCCAGCTGCTCAGGAATGTCGAGCTCGTACGAGGCAACCTGAACCCCGAGCTTGAGGTCTCGGCCATGGTCCTGACCATGTATGACTCGAGAACGAGGTTGGCAGATCATGTCGTGGAGGAGGTCCGCACGCACTTCGGTGATGCCGTCTGCAGGAATGTGATTCCTCGCACCGTCCGGATATCGGAATCGCCCTCGTTCGGTGAGCCGATCACTGTGCATTCGCCATCATCGAGAGGTGCCATTGCGTACCGAGAACTCGCGAAGGAGGTAAGCGGTGGTCCGGCGTAGCGGTCTGGGCAAGGGACTGGGTGCACTCATCCCACCAACGCCTGGTGTTGCCACCGGCTCCATGCTCCGTGAGGTGCCGCTCGCCCGTATCCGCCCTAACCCGTTCCAACCCCGCAACCAGTTTGGGGAGCAAGGTCTGTCAGCGCTCGTTGACTCGATCAAGGCGGTTGGTATTCTTCAGCCGGTTCTGGTGCGAGAAGTCGGGCCGGATGAATACGAGCTGATCGCGGGCGAACGTCGCTTCCGCGCCGCGCGGCGCGCAGGACTTCAGTCGATGCCGGCGCTCGTTCATCAGGCCGACGACGCGAGGAGTCTCGAAGAGGCTCTGGTGGAGAATCTGCACCGTGAGGACCTCAACCCTCTTGACGAGGCCGGTGCGTATCAACAATTGATCGAGGAGTTCAACCTCACGCACGAGGAAGTGGCCCGTAAAGTGGGCCGATCGAGGGCTGGAGTCACCAATGCGCTTCGACTCTTCCAGCTCCCCCCGTCGGTGCAGCGATTCGTGCGCGATGGTCAGCTGAGCGCGGGCCATGCACGCACGCTGCTCGGCACGCCGGATCGTATTCTCCAGGAGAAGCTTGCCAACGAAGCGGTTCATCGCGGCCTTTCGGTCCGTTCGCTCGAGGAGCTTGTTCGCAAGGAGATCCGGGAGGCGCAGGCTGAAGAAGACGGGCTTGAGGGAGTTCCCGACGATGCGGGGAACCCAATCGGCGCACCCACTGGGGATCAGGCCGCGTCGTCCGGAACCCCAGGGCCGAAGCCTGGGCATTCCCTTCGGCCGCCCGGGGTGCATGATCTTGAGGAGCTCTTGGAGGACCGTTTGAACACGCGAGTCAAAGTGGACATGGGCGGGAAACGGGGCAGACTTGTGATCGAATTCGCCACTTTGGACGACCTGGAGCGGATCTACCGGATAATTGTCGGGGAGACCTTTACTTGAGGTCGATGTTCGGTCCCGGGTGATGCCAGAGAGCACCGTCATCCCCAGGCTGTGAATTGAGTCACGATCGGTGCCGAGAACATCGACGGCCGCTATATTCCCTGTTCAGAGATCCTTTTCTTCTCGTGACCTCATCGAAAGTTTACTTTCCTGTTACCTTCTGGACCTCTACTGTTGGTCCAAGTTGATCCACAACCTGTGCATGAGGTTGTGGACCACCTCACTCGCCGCTCATGGTCAGCCAGCGTTCGAGGGACTCCTGAACCGCTTTTCCAAGATCTGACGTCTTCATTGCTACCTGATGTGGCGCGCCCAGTTCGAGCACGACAGCCGGCATGGCTGTTCGTCTGAGGATCACCTCAGCCATCCCATATGCTCCGGCTTCTTGCAGGTCCAACCGGTTCGCGGCTGCTTTCACGAGGAGTTCAGCGAGGTGTCGGCTCGCCGCCGACTCGTAGCGGAAGCCCCGGTAGAAATAGGTCTTGACTGACGCGTGGCTTGGTTCCAGCCGAAGACCGATGTAGCAGTCGACCTGCGCCGTGTTCGCCGCCAGAGCTTGCGCGAACGGGTCCGGGTCGTGCAGTTCGAGCGACTGTGCCCCGACGAGGAGCAACGCCCGGTGAACTGCCGCAACACCAGTCGCGAAACCCCCTTCCTCTCCGACGGCGATCTTCTTGCAGCTCAGCGTCGCCGGTCCCGTGGCCACCTTGAGCTGTTCCCGCAACGTCGTCACAAGGTCACTGCCGCCCCGGACAGGCGCTACACGCCTCAGCTCGGCGAGAGTCACGGGACCGCAGATACCGTCTGTCACGAGGCCCATGTTCCGCTGGAACTCGGTGATCGCGGCGCGGGTATTGTCACCAAAGATCCCGTCGACGCCTCCGGGATCGAAACCTAGTTCGCTGAGCCTCCGTTGCGCGTCGGCGACATCGTCTCCCTGCAGCATCGGGCTACGGCGGTAAAGGAGCCGATCGCCCAGCCGGAATCCCGCCTCAACAAGATGCGACCACGTCTCTTGGCCGCAGATGCCGTCAACGCGCAGGCCACGTTGAGACTGGAACACTTGCACAGCTGCGGCTGTCCCGGGGCCATATACACCGAGCCCGTCGTGTCCGCGCCCGAGTCCGAGCCGCTCGAGCCGCTCCTGCAGGTCAACGACGGCCTCGGCGGAGTCGCCCTCGTGAAGTGGCAAGAGGTCTTCGCGTGAAGATACCGTCCGCGGACGGCTCATAAGCTTGAACTCTGTGGCACTTCGATCATCTCCGACATCGTAGGAGATGCCGGGCGACGCTCGGTAGAGCGAAGGGCCATCGAGCCAGGACAGGCTTTGTCAGAGAAGGGGCTCGAACTCCGACATGATCTGTGACTTGCTCCTCGCTCCCACTATCCGGGCTTGCGTCTCGCCGTTCTTGAAGAGTAGCAACGTCGGGATGCTCATCACTTGGAACCGCTGAGCGGTTCGAGGGTTGTCGTCGACGTTCAGCTTCGCCACCTTCAGCCTGCCACTGTGAGCGCTGGCAATTTCGTCGAGAATGGGGGCCACCATCTTGCAGGGGCCGCACCATTCGGCCCAGAAGTCAACCACTACGGGGATGTCTGAAAGGCCAACCATCTCTTCGAAAGTGTCGTCACTGACCGTGATGACGTCGTTCATTCCAATCTCCTTGTGTCAGGTCTGTGCGAACGACGACAGGTATCGTTCAGCTTCGATTGCGGCCATGCAACCGGAACCGGCTGCCGTGACAGCCTGCCGGTAGACATGGTCCTGGACGTCGCCGCAGGCGAACACGCCCGGGACATTGGTCTTTGTGCCTTCACGGCTGACGAGATAGCCCGCTTCATCGATCTCGAGCTGTCCGGCGAACAGCTCCGTGCTCGGAGCGTGCCCGATGGCGACGAAGATGCCATCGGCGGGGAGATCCGACTCCTCACCCGTGTTGACGTCCTTTATCCGCAGTCCGGTCACGTGTTCGTTACCGAGCACGTCAACAGCGACCGAGTCCCAGCGGAAGGCGATCTTCTCGTTGCGATGCGCCCGATCTTGCATGATCTTGGACGCTCTCAGTTCCTTGCGACGGTGGACGACGGTCACTGAATCACCGAATTTCGTGAGGAACAGGGCCTCCTCGAGTGCAGAGTCTCCGCCGCCCACGACGATGATCCGTTTGTCCCGGAAGAAGAAACCATCACAGGTCGCACAGGTCGAAACCCCATGACCGAGCAGGCGGGACTCGTTCTCAAGGCCAAGCATGAGCGATCGTGCTCCAGTCGCGACGATGAGCGTCCTGGCTTTCAATGTCGGCTCGGGCGCATCTCGATCACCGATCCAGATGCTGAACGGCGCCGAAGCCAGATCGACTTTCGACGCCCTTTCCGTCACGATCTCCGCGCCAAAGCGTTCGGCTTGGGCTCGCATTGAAACCATGAGCTCGGGGCCTAGCACTCCGTTCGCGAAGCCAGGAAAGTTCTCCACCTCGGTCGTCAGCATGAGCTGGCCACCCGGTTGATCGCTCGTGGAGGACGGCTCGCCTTCTAGGACGAGTGGCCGCAGGTCGGCGCGTGCCGAGTAGATCGCTGCAGTCAAGCCCGCAGGCCCCGAGCCGAGGATCACCACGTCGCGTGTCGCGCCGGACTCCATTTGTGTCGCTTCCCTTCGTGCTAGCCGGCTAGCTCCGGCTGTGGCGCATCCTGGAGATCAACGTCCCTGTCAGCACGAAGATTCCACCGACCAACAGGTAGCTCGCCCACACACGCTGGGCGAAGACCTCGTTGTTGAGAAGCCGAACGACACCGATGACGAATGCGACGATGACGAAGATCACGACGGAAAAGGCCAAAGCGCCGAAGATCGCTGCGTGGACAAACTTTTGCACCGGCCGGACGGTGTGGTCACGAACGAGCTCGACGAGCTGTCCGACCTTCTCGGTCAGTTGTGCAGCCCAGTCGTCTTTGGGGGGCGGCTCAGAGGACATGACCAGTACGTTAGCCGCCCGCAGTTTCCGCAAGCCGATAGCACAGGCCCATGCACCGAGGTCCGGCGTGGGTCCCGATGACGGGGCCGATGTAGTTGACGAGGATGTCGTCCAAGGGGAATATGCCGGCGAGCATGTCGAGGAACGCACCGAGATCCGGCGCCGCGGCGTGCGCTATCGCGAGTCCTTCCAGCTCGCCGGCCTTTTTCAGCAACTTGACGAGGTACTCGAGCGAACCAGCGCGTGTTCGCTGCCGTGACTCGGCCGTGACGATACCCTCTCGGATCTCGACTATGGGCTTGATCGACAAGAGCGAGCCCATCAGGGCCCTAATGGTTCCGATCCGACCGCCCTTGCGGGCATAGTCCAGCGTGTCCAGGGCGCCAAAGACACGAATTCTCGGGACGACGGCCAAGGCCGCAGCCTCGGTGGTGTCGAGGTCGTTCGTCGCCGCTGCGACCTTTGCTGCTTCCAGCACGACCATCGCTTGCCCCAAGGTCACGCTACGAGTGTCCACGACCCGCACCTTCACTCGTTCGCGCATTTCGTCCGCACCGGCACACGCGGCTTGGTAGGTCGCAGACAGGCGTGACGCGAGCGTAAGGCACACGACGCCGATGCATCCATCATCGGCCGCCTGTTTGAAGCTCTCCGCGAATGCGCCGGGCGATGGCGCCGAGGTCTCCGGTAAGACACTTGTCGTGGCACATCGGCGCCAGAACTCTGCGGGCTCGATCAGTCTCATCTCGTCGGGTCCCCAGTCACCCAGCCGAACGTCGAGCGGGACGACCCGGATGTCATGTTCCTCAACGAGTCGCGTTGGGAGATCACACGCGCTGTCAGTAACAATTCTTATCCCGGCCATGACTCCCCTTTCCGGCAATCACGTGCCTGCGCTTCGAATTCTGCCAGCCTGCAAGAGTTCCGGCGAGTCCTGCTGCAAGCGCGTAGGTGACGATGCCGGCCAGGACGCTGGCGAAGACGCGCACCAAGAGGCCGAGCCCCTGTCCCGATCCGACACCCGCGAGAACCAGGGCAACCACGAAGGCCATGATGAGCGAGCAGAGCACCGTACGCGAGACGTAACGGCCCACGCTGAAGCCGCCGAGACCCCCTATCCGGTTCCGCAGGACGATCAGGGCTGCTACAGCGGCGAGCGTGTAGGCGACGGTGAGGGAGAGAGCGAGCCCCTTCGCCCCGAGCGCGCTACGGAATCCGAACGCAAGCAGAATGTTCAGTCCGTTCTCCAACAGGTAGAGAAAGAAGGGAGTACGCGTGTCGCGCATCGCCTGGAAAGCGAGGATTGCCAGCAGATATGTACAGAATCCTGGCAGACCCAACGCAAGGATCTCCAGCATCGTTGCGGTGAGGTGTGCCCCGCTGAGGTGGTGCGCGCTCCCAGCTCCCAAGGAGATGAGCGAGATGGCAGGCTGGGCCAGAAGTAGGTACCCGACAACGGCGGGGATCACACCTGCCATCGTGCGACGAAGCCCGAGCCCGAACTGCTCTGCAAAGCCGGCAGTGTCGGCTCTAACGAAGCGCGAAGCCAGCACGGGGGCCATCGTGGTCATGACCGAAACGGCGACGATCCCGAAAGGCAACTGGAAGAAGATCGACGCGTACGTGTAGGCGGTGAGCGACGCGGTACCGATGTTCACTGCAATTGCCGACACGACAAAGACCGCCAATTGATTAGCGATGACGAAGCCAAAGGTCCAGCCCGAGAGCTTGACGATCTCTCGCACAGCCGGGTCACTCGGTCGCCATCGCGGGCGTATTTGCAGGCCGCAGCTCAGCAAGCTCGGCACGAGCGCCGCGGCCTGGATGACAACGCCCAGCGTTGTGCCGACCCCGAGCAGCAGGAGCAGCCCATGGTTGTGCTGAACTGCGGCAAGGCTGTGGGTGTGGCCGGCAGCGACGAACGCCAGGAGGATGACGATTGAGACGATGTTGTTGAGGATCGGCGTGAAAGCCGGCGCGGAGAAACGACGAGCGGTGTTCAGCACAGCGGTCATCAAACTGATCGCGCCGTAGGCGAGCAGCTGGGGCGAGAAGAGCCGCAGGAGATAGGTGGCTACCTGACGTTCGGCGACGATCCCGGGACCGTGACTACCGACCGTGTATAGGTCGATGATCAAGGGCGCGGCGAGAAAGAACACGACAGTTGCGGTGAGCAGCACACAAGCCGCCAGGGTCAACACCGCGGAGATGGACTCAACAGCCTCCTGTTCCGAGCGCGTCGCCAGGCGAGAGACGAACACCGGGACGAATGTGGCCGTGAGGATCCCGCCCAGCACGAGGTCGTGCACGATGTTCGGAGTGTTGTTGGCGAGGTTGAACGAGTCCGAAAGAGTCGAGTACCCCAGGGCGTAAATAGCGACGAGGATGCGCAGCAGCCCCGTGATTCGCGAGATGAGCGTCCCAGCCGCGACATAGGCGGTCGCCGTGCCCAGGCCACGGCGCGGGTGACTGTCACGAGCGCCGCCACCCGGCGTCGGCCGCGCGGGACCGACGCTGCCCGACGCGACGCCCCGGACCCCTGTAAGTCCTGACGGTGCGGGTATTCCCGGCAGGGTGCGAGGCAGCCGTCCCCGGTAGATCGTCCTTTGACTGCCGCGGCTGTAAAAGCGCCGCCGCCTGTGTCTCACGATGCCGGTTCGGGAACGGTGCCCGACGTCGGTTCCTGAGGCTTGTTGCGACTACGTCTGGCCGTGTGCCTCCGCCGGCGACGCGACGCCGACCGGACCCACCAGAACAAGAGAAAGGCCGCTGCAGCAACGGTGAGGGCGATCGCGACGCCCGAGATTGCGGTGGACCGGATCGTGATCTGGGCGTTCGCAAGCTCGGTGCGACCAGCTGGGGATACGAGCTGCAATTGGAGGGTCGAATCGCCTGACGTCCGTGTCCCCACGCGGACGATAAAGCTGGTGGTGCCGCGTTTGAGCACGACCGGAACGTCCGTCGGTGTGGTCAGATTCGGACCGGACACTAGCAAGATGACGTGAAGTGGCGTTCTGGAAGTCGAGGTTATGGCTATCGGGAACCTCGCTGATGACGAGGTCACCGTCACTGTGCGGCCCGCAGGCAGGCTGAGACCCGAGCCGAGCTTGCCCATCATGGCCTGAGGCGCCGACAGGTATGCCCGACGCGCGCCGGGATCGAGAGCAGCCGTCTCGGCCAGCAGGATCATGTCATCGAGGCTGTCTATCGTCGCGGTGTTGCTCGGAATGATCGAAGAGAGCTGCGCGAGCTGACTGCGTGCTCCTTGCACTTGGCCGGACGTGATCGACCCACTGGCGCTGAGTTTCGGGCTCACGATCGAGCGAACCGCAGCCGAGCAACCGGTGACGAGGCTCGGTGGCTCTTGGCAGGTTCCCGGCGGGACGGCTTTGAAGAGCTGGCCGATTGGCAGGGTCGTGACGATGGGACTTGAGGCGAGCCCCTGTAGCGTCGCGCTGAGAAATCCGGTCGTCGGCACCCAGTACTCAGGAGCGACTAGGGCCACACCCCGCGGTTGCGGGAACTCAGGTGAGTCGAAGTAGAGCTCGGCTAGATCAGCGAGAAGCTGCTGGGCACGGAGCGCCGGGCTGGCCGGCCCACTCAGGTGTGCCGCCAGGCCCGCGTCGGCCTGCAAGCCCTCGACGGTGGAACCTGCGATGCGAAACGGGCCCGAAAGGGTGTAAGGCCACTGCGTCATCGCCGGAGCAGCGTTCGGGAGCGACGCGAGGTTGTTCTCCGGAACCACGATCTGGCCGATGCCGTCCGCAGCCAGCGCCTCGAGGCCGTGCGTGCCGATCGGCGTGGTTGCGACGTAGATACGCGGGCTCTCAGATGAGCGGAGCACTTTCGCGAACACTTGACGACTGCGGTCGAACTGGCTCGCAAGGTCATCTGCGAGACCCGCCCGGATCAGCCGAGTCGGATTGACGGCACTGAAGGGGCCGTCAATCAGCGCGGCGGCATGGGAGGCAAGTGCCTTCACGAGCTTCGCGTGCTCCCGGCTTCGGGAAAGGCCCAGCAGTGTTTGCCCGAAGAGATCCACGGTCAGTGGTGCTTGAGGCCAGCTCACCTCTGCCCGAGCGATTGTCTCGATGCCGGAAACAATCCCGCGAGGCACCGCGGTCTTTCCAGTAGCGGTGAAGGCCGGCGACACCCCCAGTGGCACGACGAAGGAGAAACGGAGGCGTTCTTGTGGTGCAACCCTTGAGGGTACGACGATCACGTACGTCGTGAAGGAGTCGACGGTGACGGGTTGGCCGGTCAAGATGTCGACGAGGGACACCTGGAGTGGGTAGACACCGCTGCAGCCCCCGTATCGCGGCGGGCAAGGTAGTTTGAACACCTGATCCGACGGCACACCTTCAGGGGCTCGGCCGGAGAGCTCGGATCCTGCGACATAGATGTCCACTGTCCCGTGGGCCTTGCCGACCGAGCTCAGTGGGAACGTTGTGAGAGCGAGCTGGTTCAGCCCTGCGAGCTGACCTGTGAGCGTTGCATCGAACTCGTAACGGCTGGCGAGAGCTGACTGGTCAGGCTCGGTATAGAGCGCCACGTCGACGGAGAGATCTTCTGTCGCGACCGGCGAGCGCACGCTGAGGCCGAGCCGAACAGGCACACTCGAGCTCTGCACCCAGGCGTCCTGCGATGTCAGCGTGATGATGCCGCGAGGGACCGCCTGGGCCCCAGCAGGACGCGAGAGGCCGATCGGCAGTTTGGCAACTGCCAGAGCCACAAGGGCGAGAAGGGCGAGCACGGCCCGCGTGCTGAGCCGCCCAAACGGCGTCAACGCCGATCGAGCATCGCTGAGCCATGAGGCGGACGGCAACGGGGTTCTTGTCCTCCGATCGGACACGCGAGACGCAGCGAGCCTATCGGCGCGCGACGTGCTCATACAGATGGACGAGAGCCCGGAAGAGGTTCCGACGCCGGGATGACCGTCGGATCGCTGCTGCGCGCGAGGCGCGGGGGCGGTACGGTCGTGGAATGGTGGTGCTGTTCGGACGTCACGAGGAGTTCGCGGCCCACGCCACAGGACAATGGCACCCTGAGCGTGCGGAGCGCCTGGAGGCGGTCTTCGCTGGTGTAGAAGACTCACCGGCGGCCGAGGTGATCACTTCGTTCGAACCCCGTAGGGCAACACGCGGAGAGCTCGAGATCGTCCACGACCCCTCGTACATCGAGCGCATCGAGGACCACTGCATCAGCGGCGGCGGACACCTCGACCAGGACACCGTCACGGTCCCCGCCTCGTTTGACGCCGCCCTGCGTGCCGCCGGTGCCGGCTTGGACGCAGTCGAACGCCTCCGTAACGGCGAGGGCGACGTTGCTTTTCTCGCCGTGCGGCCTCCCGGGCATCACGCGCTCGGGGCCAGAGCAATGGGCTTCTGCTTGTTCAACAATGTCGCCGTCACCGCGGCGTCCATCGCAGCGCAGGGCGAGCGCGTCATGGTGCTCGACTGGGATGCCCACCATGGCAATGGGACCCAGGAGATCTTCTACGAGCGTTCCGACGTTCTTTACGTGTCGCTCCATCAGTTCCCCTTCTATCCCGGGACAGGGGCGCTGAGCGAGGTCGGAACCGGTGCAGGCAGGGGCGCGACGGTGAATCTGCCATTCCCTGCTGGAACCTCAGGCGACGCTTACCGCCTGGCCTTTGACGAGGTGATCGCGCCGCTGGCTGAGGAGTTTGCTCCTGAATGGCTGCTCATCTCCGCGGGATTCGACGCGCACCGTGCGGATCCCTTGACCGATCTCGGGCTCACGGCCGGCGATTTTTCGGACCTGACTTCCCGGACCATGCATTTCGTGCCGCGCGGGCGGCTCGTCGCTTTTCTCGAAGGCGGCTACGACCTCAGCTCGCTTGGCCTTTGTGTTGGTGCGTGCGTGGCCGCGTTCGGGGGCGTCTACTACAGGCCTGAGGCCGCTTCACGGGGCGAGACGTCCAGGACCGTGCGCGACGTTGTTACCACGGCCAGTCGATACCATCGGGCTGCGTTCACGAGATGAGCAGGGAACCAGCTTCTCCGACGGTTGTTCCCGAGCGACTTCGGCCGGTTCTCGAGGCGACACGGCCCATTGCCGAGCGTTTCCGGACCGCCGGCAAGAGGGTGTTCCTCGTCGGCGGGCCCGTGCGTGACGGCATCGCCGGGCGACCAGGCGGCACCGAACCCGGTCCAGAGGTCGACATCGACCTGACGACGGACGCGACCCCCGATGAAATCGAGACGTTGGTCTCGGACTTGAGCGATGCCTTGTGGACCCAAGGCAAGAGATTCGGGACCATCGGGCTCATGCGCGCCGGACGTCGTTTCGAGATCACGACCCACAGGGCAGAGGCCTACGTGGCCGACTCGCGCAAGCCCGAGGTCCGATTCGGCAGCGATATCGAAGCTGACCTGTCGCGCCGGGACTTCACTGTGAACGCGATGGCGCTCAGCTTGCCGGACCTCGTGCTGGTCGATCCGTTCAACGGCATCGCCGATCTCGCGGCAAGGCGATTGCGCACCCCCCTCGAACCGGAGGTGGCGTTCTCCGACGATCCCCTTCGCATGCTCCGGGCCGCCCGGTTCATTGCCGGCTACGGGCTGAAGCCCGACGCTGAGCTGGTGATGGCAGCCGAGTCCATGCGCTCACGCCTCGCGATCGTCTCCAGGGAGCGGATCCGGGACGAGCTCGACAAGTTGCTCGTGCTGCCCCGCCCGGCGCCCGGGCTCTGGTTCCTCGTCGACACTGGGCTGGCCGAGGAGTTCCTGCCCGAGCTGCCGGCGCTCGCCCTCGAGCAGGACCCGGTCCAGCGGCACAAGGACGTTCTCGCGCATACGATCGCCGTCGTCGAGAAGACAAGTCCTGAGAGGACTCTGCGCCTGGCTGCGCTCTTCCACGACGTCGGCAAGCCCCTGACGCGTTCGATCAGTTCCGGCGGGGTCCATTTTCATCACCACGACATCGTCGGGGCGAGGATGACCCGCAAGCGAATGCAGGAGCTGCGCTATCCGACCGAGGTCATTGACGACGTAGAGCAGCTCGTGGGGCTCCACTTGCGGTTCCACACCTACAAGATGGGATGGACCGATTCAGCGGCGCGTCGCTACGCACACGATGCCGGTCCGCTGCTCAGCCGTCTGAACGAGCTGACCCGCTGTGACTGCACGACCCGCAACGAGGCCAAGGCGAGGGATCTCGGCTTGCGAATGGACGAGCTCGAGCGACGCCTGGTCCAATTACGCGAGCGCGAGGAATTGGAGGCCATGCGGCCGCAACTGGACGGCGTCGCGGTGATGGCACATCTCGGCATCGCTCCCGGCCGCGAGGTCGGTGCGGCGCTCGACTTCCTGTTGCAGATTCGCCTGGACGAAGGATTGCTCGACGAGGAGGAGATCCTGCGACGCCTCGACGCCTGGTGGGTCGAGCGGTCTCGTACCGGTTGATCTGTGCCGCTTACCGTGTTCCGGTTCGAACCTCTCGCTAGGTCCGCGCTGAGGTCCTGGGAGCTGGGCGCCGAGTATCGCGCGAGGAACCACTCACGGGTCGGGGCGTGCTCGATGCCCGCACGACGAGCTCGGGCTCGAAGACGACGGCCCGATGCTCATGCGGCGCGCCGGTCACCTCTTCGAGGAGGAGCTCGGCAGCGGCGACGCCGAGCTCATACTTGGGCTGGCGCACAGAGCTGAGAGACGGCGACAACATGGAGGCGAACACAACGTCGTCGTAACCGACGACGGCCATCTCTTCGGGAACGGAGACTCCGGCTGCGGCGAGTCCCCGAAGCACTCCGAATGCGAGAAGATCGTTGGCGCACATCACCGCGCTCGGGCGGGGCTCAGCAGCAAGGAGCGCTACAACCGCAGCCTCGCCTTGGTCGATCGTCAGAGCGCCCACCACAATCTCTTGGAGCGAGGCGCTGCGGCCGCAGCGAGCCCGTCGGACCGACCGGCGAGCGCCCTCCAAGCGGTCGATGCACTGGCGGATCGTCGCCGGGCCGTTGACCAGTGCAATCGCCTCGTGCCCCAGGTCGAATAGGTGGTCTGCGGCAAGTTCGGCGCCTCGGATATCGTCCACTGCCGCGGAGCACAGCCCATGGCTGCTGCCGTCCCGGTCCAGCAGGACCGTCGGGATACCTCGGGCCACCAGTGCGACAGCGCTCTCGAGGTCGCTGTCGACCGGGCAGACGAGAAGGCCGTCGACACGATGCTCCTCGAGAACGCGGAAGTAGCGTTGCTCGTGTTTGGCGGACTCGTCGGTTGAGCAGAGCATGAGGACGTAGTCCTGTTCGCGCAGCACGTGCTCGGCGCCGCGGACTATCTCGGTGAAGAACGGGTTCGCAATGTCGAGCAGGACCACACCGATCGTGCGGCTCTTGCCCACTCGCAGCTGGTGAGCCGCCGTGTTGCGCACGAACCGTGTCGAGTCGATCGCATCGAGCACCCGCTTGCGAGTGGTGGGAGACACGACCAACGGGTTGTTGAGCACGTTCGACACTGTGCCGAGGGATACTTGCGCAAGGTTTGCGACCTCGCGGATGGTGACCCGACGCTTGGCCGAGGCGTGAACAGCACCAGAAGCACCAGAAACAACAGAGCGACGTCTCTCCGCGGGTCCCATCAAGTTCACCGGGGTCCATCGTGGAGGCTCAGCGGGAGGCGGCCGTTGATCATCGTTCGGTTTCTTGACAGAGACTGGCCGCGTCGTTAACCTTCGCTCCCGTAATTCTTTGAGCAAGGTGGCTTGGGTCCCATTCACATGGGAGCAGGTTGGCGGTAGTTCTAGTGGAGCTGTGGTTTGTCTTCTTTGTTTGGCTGATTTGAAACGATTCATTCCTTTTCTGAAGAGAACTGGGACCGAGAGATGTCGCCAGACTGGCAGGGCGCACAGGCTTGGGAAACGGCGACCACATGGCGGTTGACACCGTACACGACGGGGTTCACCGCAGGACAGGGAGAGGAGCGGGTTCTGTGGGGCGCGTGGAACCCAGGCGGTCCAGATAGCCGAGCTCTCGTACCGGAAAGTGACCTGTGCAGGAGAGCGTCGAGATGACAACCGGCGGCTCGGCTCCGGCTGATCCCGCGGGCGCCTCCCAGGATGCCGCGGACGAACGTTACGACGAAGCATTTGGCGATCGTGCCCAGCCGGTGGAGGTTGACGGGGTGCCCGGGCCGGATCTGGGCCCAAGAGAGCCGGTGCTCGTACTCGAGCACGCGACCAAGTCATTCGGTGCAGTGCATGCGCTCGTCGACGGCGACATCGAGCTGCGCTCGGGCGAGACCCACGCCCTTGTTGGCGAGAACGGAGCCGGCAAGTCGACGCTGGTCAAGGTCCTGGCCGGCGTTCACCAACCCGATAGCGGCCGACTTGTCGTCAATGGCCGGGAGGTGACCTTGGACGGCCCCGCCGCTTCTCGGGCCGCTGGGATCGCCGTAATCCACCAGGAAGCATCTGTGTTCCCAGACCTCAGTGTCGCCGAGAACGTCTTCATCGGTCGCGAACCGCTGCGCAGCGGGCGCCGTATCGACTTCAAGACGATGAACGAGCAGATCGCCGTCATCGTCGACCGTCTCGGTGTCGGTCTCGACCCCCGTCGGATCGCGAAGGGCCTTTCGGTTGCCGACCAACAGATCATGGAGATCGCCAAAGCGCTCTCGCTCAACGCGTCCATCATCGTGATGGACGAGCCGACGGCATCACTTTCCGCCCGCGAAGTCGACCGGCTTTTCGAGATGATCGAGTTGCTCCGCCGTGACGGAACAGCCGTGCTGTTCATCTCGCACCGGCTGCAGGAAGTATTCGAGATCTGCCAGCGGGTGACTGTGATGCGCGATGGTCGCCACGTATTCACCCGGCCCCTCGCCGGGCTGGTCGCAGACGACCTCGTCCAGGCCATGGTGGGACGCGAGGTGGTGGACCGTCCTACCGCGGGTGTCGGGGAGATGGGCGATGTAGTCCTTGCGGTCGCGCGCCTGACCCGGGAGGGCGTCTTCTCCGACGTGTCGTTCAACGTGCACGCGGGTGAGATTGTCGTGCTTGCCGGCTTGGTCGGGTCCGGCCGGAGCGAGGTGGCGCGGGCCATCTTCGGAATCGACCGGCGTGATGCTGGGAACGTGTTCGTCAACGGACAACCACTGCGGTCGGGGTCGCCGACCGATGCGATCGCCGCCGGCGTCGGCTTCGTCCCCGAGGACCGACGCCAGCAGGGGCTGGTCATGGCGATGGCGATCGACCGCAACATCGCCCTTGCTTCTCACGACCACCTGAAACGCAGAGGGCTTATCTGGGGCGCCCTGGAGCGGAGGTTCGCCGCCGACTGGGCGAACCGGCTTCGCCTTAAGTACGGACGGCTAAGTGGCAACGCCTCCACCCTGTCCGGCGGTAACCAGCAGAAGCTCGTTCTCGCGAAATGGCTCGGGCGGAACCCATCGCTGCTCATAGTCGACGAGCCGACCCGGGGCATCGACGTGGCGACGAAGGCCGAGGTCCACCGTCTCCTGGAACGGCTCGCGGCCGAGGAAAGGGTCGCCGTGCTGATGATCTCGTCGGAGCTCCCGGAGGTCCTGCGGATGGGCAACCGCACTCTTGTCATGCGGGAGGGACGGCTTGTCGCCGAGTTCTCCCACAGTGAGGTTTCCGAAGAGCGCATCGTGGCTGCAGCCACGGGGCAGTCTGAGGTCGCCGACGACCTGGTGACGACCGACGCAGTGGGACGTAACACACCATGAAGCCACAGCCGCCCGCCGCGACTAGCTGGTGTCCGAGATGAGCAGCCCGGACACAGCCCTGGTGCAGGCCACCGGCAGCCCGCAAAGGCTGGTCGACATGGTTTTCCGTCTCCGGGAGTACGGGATCATCGTCGTCCTCGTCGTCTTCATCGCCGTGACCACGGGTATTCAACCCAGGTTCCTGGGGCAGCAGAACATCAAGTTCGTCCTGCTGAACGCCACGATCTATGCCCTGCTGGCACTTGGCGAGACGATGGTGGTGGTCAGCCGGCAGATGGACCTTTCTGTCGGTTCGGTGCTGGGCCTGTCTGCTTACGTCTCCTCCAATCTCTTCGGGCAGGTGCACGGAATTCCCATCCCGGTTGTCTTTCTTGCCGGTATCGGAATCGGGCTTGTATGCGGCGTCGTCAATGGCGCCATAACGGCTTTCGCCCGTGTGCCGGGGCTGGTCGTCACGCTGGCCACCCTCTACATCATCCGAGGTGTCGACATCTCGATCATCGGCGGCGGAGAAGTGGTGGCCAGTTCGTTGCCTGCACACTTCTCCGCGATCGGCTCCGACTCGGTGGTCGGCATTCCGTACGTCACCATGGTCGTGGCGGTCGTCATCGCGATCGGGACGTATTGCCTCCGCTCGTTCCGGCCGGGACGCGAGCTCTATGCCATCGGGTCGAATCCGGACGCAGCCCGCCTGGTCGGGATCCCCATCGCTCGGCGCGTCTTCTCTGCCTATGCGACCAGCGGCGCCATCGCCGGCCTCGCGGGGGTCATCTGGGCGTCTTTTTATGGGACAGTCGACTCCACCGCCGGCACCGGTTACGAGCTGACGGTCGTCACGGCGGTCGTTGTGGGCGGCGTCGCAATTTTCGGCGGCAGCGGGAGCGCGGCAGGCGCCGCCTTCGGTGCCTTGCTTCTCTCCACCATCGCAACCGCTCTTTATGCCCTCGGCGTGTCGCCGTTCTGGGACCCGGCCTTTGACGGTCTGCTTCTCGTTCTGGCCATAACGCTGGACCGCGGGATCGCCGTCCGGCTCGCCGAGGTTATGAGGAAACGGACCTTCCGCCATGAAGCCTGAGCCCGTGATCACCACCACCGTCTCAGCAGCGGTGGAGGCGCCTCCTTCCGGTGCAGGGACACTGGCTCCGCCACTGGCCTCCGGCCTTGGTGAGTCTCAGCCCAGTGGCACCGGTACCGCCCACTTCTTGCGGCTCCGGGGACTGGCGCGCTGGGAAGTCGCCCTGTTTGCGACCTTTGTGATCGTCTTCGTCGTTGGCCGGGTGCTGTCTCCCGAGTTCCTCACGAATTACAACTTCTTCAACATGGGGCTCTCCAACGGTGAGCTGGCGATCATGGCTCTCCCCATGACGCTGATCGTCGTCACCGGTGAGATCGACCTCTCGGTCTCGTCGACCCTCGGCCTGGGGAGCAGTCTCCTCGGGCTGCTCTGGATGCACGGCTGGCCGATGCCCGCAATCATCGTCGTAGTCCTGATCTGTGGTGCTTTCTTGGGAGCTTTCAACGGCTTTCTCGTCACGCGCGTCGGCTTGCCATCGATCGCCGTGACCATCGGCACGATGCTGCTCTACGCGGGCATCGCCGAGATTCTCCTCGGCTCGAACATCGTCTCGAACTTCCCCGCCGCTTACACCAACCTCGGGGTATACGGTGTGCCAGGCATCGGCCTGTCTTACTCGACAGTGATCTTCTTCGGGCTGGCGATCATCTTCGGCGTCGTCCTCCACTTCACACCCTTCGGTCGGTCGCTTTTCGCCATGGGGGCCAACCAGGAGGCGGCCATATTCTCGGGGATCCGGGTCAAGCGCACCAAGACCATCCTTTACATCGTCTCAGGCATCGTCTGCTCGGGCGCCGGGATCCTTTACACTTTCAGGCTTTCCACCGCTGAGTACGACAACGGGACGGGACTGGTCCTTTCCGTGGTGGCCATCGTCCTGTTGGGGGGCGTCTCGATCTTCGGCGGCACGGGTTCTATGGTCGGCGTCGTGTTTGCCGTGCTCATCTACTCCGGCCTGCTGGACGCGCTGCTGCTGACGGGCTTTCCCCAGCAGGCGAGCGGCATTGTCATAGGCGGGCTGCTTCTCCTCAGCGTGCTGGTGCCCAACGTGCCGGAGTTCCGGTCGCGGCTACGCGCCGGGCGCCACCGCCTGCGGATACAGCCACCCGAGGCGATCATTGCTCGCAGCGGATCATCTGTCGCCCAACCGCCGTTGACAGGCGACAGCGGTAGCGCAGCCGGTCAAGGAGGACAGCCTATTTGAGACGGTTCGGGGCGTCATGCCCGTGTCAGGCAGACATACGTGTGTGCGACGACTTTCGAGTCGTCAGCGAACTGAAGTTGCAGGTGATGGACTGTGCCGTGGAATGAGTTCGCTTCAGGCTTAGCCAAAAAGACAGGCGGACTTGCCTAGGCCCATTGTGCGGTGGCCACTGGAACAGACTGATGGTGTGTTCCCTTGAGCTTGCCTGCTGATTGGCCTATTGCGGATGGCCGTATGCAGCTGTACAGTTCCCAGTAGTTGCGCATTGTTAATGCAACTGTAACCCAACCGATCGTTGTCGGTCGGAACTGAAGTGGAGGAATCAGCTTATGAAAAGCCCAATTAAGAGCGGCCACCTGAGAGCCTCGTTGTTGAGTGCGGTGGCGGTCGGCCTTGCGGTAGCCAGCATGGTCGCCGTGTCCGGCGTCGCGACGGCGGCATCCTCGCCTCGGGTTGCTAACGCGACTCGGCCCCTGGAGAAGGGCCTCAAGGCATTCGTGATCCCGAAGAACCTCGGGAACTCGTATTTCACCACGTCCGACAGCTACAAGACCGGCGGAGCCCTCTTCGCTCTCAAGCAGCTGGGCGAGAATGGCACCGAGACCAGCGGGACCGCAGCGACACCGAGCTCCCAGATCCCCGCCATTGAAGGCGCGATCACCAAGGGAGCCAACATACTGATCGTTTCGGCCACCGACCCGGACGCTCTCTGCCCAACGCTCAAGGGCGCGATGGCCAGAGGGGTCACGGTCGTCACCTACGACTCTGACGCGCCCGCGTGCCGCGACCTCTGGATCGAGCAGGCGACTTCGCAGGGCATCGGCGACATCGAGGTCGACATCATCGCGGCGGAGATGCACGACACGGGTCAGCTTGCCATCGTCTCGGCGGCTCCTACGGCCACCAACCAAAATGCCTGGATCGGGTACATGAAGCAAGAGCTGAAGAAGTACCCCAAGATCAAGCTCGTAAAGATCGTCTACGGCATGGACGACACCGCTACTTCGACGACCGTAACCGAGGGCCTTCTCACGGCCTATCCGGACCTCACCGGAATCATCTCGCCGACGACAGTCGGGATAGCTGCAGCGGCAGCGGTGTTGGACACGGCCAAGTACCGTGGCATTGTCCACCTCACCGGCTTGGGCACACCCTTGGCCATGAAGAAGTACGTCTTGGACGGGACCGTCCCGCAGTTCGCCCTCTGGAACCCGGCCGACCTCGGCTACCTCGCCGCGTACGCGGCTGTGAACTTCGCCTCCGGTGTCATCACCAATTCCGTGGGGCAGACCTTCAAGGCCGGCAAGCTCGGCACGTACAAAGTTGGACCTGACCAGACGATCCTTCTCGGATTGCCCTTCATCTTCAACAAGTCGAATATCGCTCAGTTCCACTTCTAGAGGAGTCCCCGAAGGGCGCAGGCTCCGGCCTGCGCCCTTCGCCTCCCCGAATCCCCTTTCCTCTTATGCAACGGATCTGCTTCCAACTCCGGGTGAGCCCGGACCGCCTAACCGAGTACCGAGAACGGCACCGCGCGGTGTGGCCCGAGATGCGCGACGCGCTTTCGACTGCCGGTTGGCACAATTACTCGCTGTTCCTCGATGCAACCGGGCTCCTCACCGGCTATTTCGAGTGCGAAGACCTGGGCGAGGCCCAGCAAGCGATGGAGACGTCGCCGGTCAACGCACAGTGGCAAGCCGAGATGGCCGAGTACTTCGTGGGACTCGGCGGCGGGCCTCCCGACCGTGGCATCGTGGCCATCCCGGAGATCTTCCACCTTGACTGAAAGTCAGCGACCTTGGCTTAGACCGCCGAAGCGTTGGGCCCGTCCGCCCACGACCCGATGAAAGAGGAGCAAATGACCAACCTATCTGCGGTCCGAGAAGTCCTGCAGCGGCAGCGGATCGAGACACCTTCCTGGGCCTACGGCAACTCGGGCACGCGGTTCAAGGTGTTCTCCCAGCCCGGAGTGGCGCGCAACCCCTACGAGAAGATCGACGATGCGGCCCAGGTCCATCGCTTCACCGGCGTGGCTCCGTCGGTGGCCATCCATATCCCTTGGGACCGGGTTGACGATTACGAGGACCTGGCCAAGCATGCCCAGAGCGTCGGGCTCGAGATCGGAGCCGTCAACCCGAACCTGTTCCAGGAGCAGGAGTACAAGCTCGGCAGTGTCTGCAACCCGGACCCCGCAGTTCGCCGGCGCGCGCTCGGCCACCTGCTGGAGTGCGTGGAGGTGGCGCAAGCGACCGGTTCGACGATCCTCAGCCTGTGGTTCGCCGACGGCACGAACTACCCGGGCCAGGACAGCATCGCCAGACGCCAGGACTGCATGGCTGAGGCTCTCACGGCGGTGTACGAGGCGTTGCCCGTCGGGATGCGGCTGTTGCTTGAGTACAAGTTCTTCGAGCCGGCCTTTTACAGCACCGATGTGCCCGACTGGGGGACGTCTTTTGCCCACTGCACCCGGCTCGGCGAGCGCGCGCAAGTGCTGGTCGACACCGGCCACCACGCTCCCGGCACCAATATCGAGTTCATCGTCGCGGTGCTTCTGCACGCCGGGAAGCTGGGCGGTTTTCACTTCAACAGCCGCTTCTATGCCGACGACGATCTCATGGTCGGTGCTGCGGATCCGTTCCAGCTCTTCCGGATCATGAACGAGATCGTCGCTGGTTCGGCGCTCGAGGCGGACAGCGGCGTGGCTTTCATGCTCGACCAGTGTCACAACCTCGAACCGAAGATCCCGGGCGAGATCCGTTCTGTCATGAATGTCCAGGAGGCGACCGCGAAAGCGCTGCTCGTCGATCGGGACGCGCTCCGGGAGCGTCAGGAGGCAGGTGACGTGCTGGGCGCGCACGCCGTGTTGACGGACGCATACAACACCGACGTGCGCCCGCTGCTGGCCGAGGTGCGAGAGGCAATGGATCTCGACCCCGATCCTCTTGCTGCTTTTGCGCGGTCCGGGTACGGCGAGCGGATCGTCGAGCTCAGGGCCGAAGGCGGCCAGGCGGGATGGGGCTCCTGAAAGAGTGATGTCACGAACAACCCACCACGTCGCGGTCGATCTCGGCGCTTCGAGCGGCCGGATGGTCCTCGGCGTAGTGCGGGACCAGGAGCTCAATGTCGAGGAGCTGGCGCGATTCTGGAACGGCCCGGTGAGCGTCGGTGGCATGCTGCACTGGGACGCCCTGGCGCTGTACCGCTCCATCCTCGACGGTCTGCGAAAGGCCGGGAGGCACGCCGGCAAGCTCGAGTCGGTCGGGATCGACAGCTGGGGTGTCGACTTCGGGCTTCTTGATCGCGACGGGCGACTGCTCGGCAACCCGGTCCACTACCGGGACCGCCGCACCGACGGTGTCATCGATCTGGTCCTGAAGCAGATTGCCGCGGCCGACCTATACCGGCGTACCGGCATCCAGTTGCTGCCGTTCAACACCTTGTACCAGCTCGTCGCGGCGACGGGTACGGCTCAACTCGACGCAGCCGCCACATTGCTGCTCATGCCCGACCTCTTCGGGTACTGGCTCACCGGCCGGACTGGCGCCGAAGTGACGAACGCCTCGACGACTCAGCTCCTGTCCATCGCGACTGGCGACTGGGACGCCGAGCTCATGGCCGCGCTCGGCATACGCCGGGAGCTCTTTCCTGCTATTCGCCGTCCCGGCGACCCGGCCGGAGACCTCCTCCCCGGGGTGCTGCGCGAGACCGAGCTCGACGGCCCGGTACAGGTCACAACCGTGGGCTCGCACGACACGGCATCCGCAGTAGTTGCCGTCCCCGCCACTTCAGAGCGCTTTGCTTTCATCGCCTCGGGAACGTGGTCGCTGGTCGGCCTCGAACTCCAGCAGCCCGTGCTCAGCGAAGCGAGCCGTCGCGCGAACTTCACCAATGAGCGCGGGGTCGACGGCACGGTCCGCTTCCTGCGAAACGTCATGGGCCTGTGGATCCTCCAGGAGTGCATCGGGGCTTTAGGGCGAGCCGGCGAGCCGGCCGACCTCGAGGGCCTGATTGCCGAGGCGGCCCGGCTGCCCGGGCTGCGGTCGCTCATCGACGTCGACGATCCCGTGTTCCTGCCACCAGGCGACATGCCCCGCCGCGTTGCTGACGCCTGCGCCCAGGGTGGCGAGCCGCTGCCGGAGACGCCCGCAGCGCTCGTCCGCTGCATTCTCGACAGCCTGGCCCTTGCCCACCGGCGCACGATCGGTGAGGCACGTGCCCTGGCCGGGCGGGACATCGACGTCGTGCACTTGGTCGGTGGCGGAGTTCACAACCACTTGCTATGCCAGCTCACCGCCGACGCCCTGGGCCTGCCGGTCATCGCCGGCCCGCCGGAGGCGGCCATCCTGGGAAGCTTGCTCGTGCAGGCTCGGGCCCATGGCTCCCTATCGGGTGGTCTCTCCGAGATGCGCGCGGTGGTTCGTTCCAGTACCGACTGCGCCCTCTACGAACCTTCGGGCCAACAGGACGACTGGCGTTGCGCGGAGGCCCGGCTTGCCCCGCGACCGGTTACTGAGTAACGCCAATGCGAGAGCGACCCCAAGCGACGACCGGCGTGGTTGGCGGCGCGGAGTTTCCCGACCCTCTCGAGCTACTGCGCGGACTTCCGGAGCTCACCTTCGCGAGACTCACTGAGACCCCTGCATTTCTTGGCGCTGTGACCCAGAACCCGCCCGTGCAGAAGGATGCCAAGCAGGGTGGTCCCGCGCACAGCACGCATCCGAAGGTCAACACCCACGTTCACTTGCCGCCGAACTTCTCGGCATTCGGGACCGTCGAGCAGGCGGTCGACCTGGCTGTCGGCGCGGGGCTGAAAGTCCTGGGCGGGAGCAACTACTACGACTTCGGGATCTACGCACGGCTTGCACGCTCGGCGCAGGCTCGGGGCATCTTCCCTCTCTTCGGCCTGGAGATCATCAGCTTGGTGGCAGAGCTGGAGATTGCCGGCGTCAAGGTCAACGATCCCGACAATCCAGGGCGCATGTACCTGTGCGGCAAGGGCATCACCCGCTTTGCTCCCATGCCCGCCGAGGCGCAGCTGCTGATGCAGCAGATCCGCGACGCCGACCGTGCCCGCATAGAGGTGATGATCGAGCGGGTGAACGCGCTGATGAAGAGCAACGGCGTCGCTACGGCTGTCACCGCCGCCTCGATCCGGTCGACACTGGCACTGCGTTACGCGGTTCCGGCCAGCACGGTGTACCTGCAGGA
Source organism: uncultured Acidimicrobiaceae bacterium (assembly GCA_963807575.1). Taxonomy (GTDB): domain Bacteria; phylum Actinomycetota; class Acidimicrobiia; order Acidimicrobiales; family Bog-793; genus Fen-455. The sequence continues at coordinate 99,240 of CAWECD010000008.1, read as the reverse complement.
GCGCCACCTCGCGCAAGCGTTCCAGGAGGCGCTGTTCGCCCATGTCGGTGTCGGAGAGCGCGCAGGCCTGTTGGTGCGAGTGCTCGGTGTGGAGTGCACGGCACCCGACGACCCGGTGACAGTGCAGAACCAGATCCGCTCTCAGCTGATGAAGGCGGGCAAGCCCGCCTACGTCGAGGAGTCCGTTCTCGAGTCCGAGATGGCCTACGCGTTGGTGCTCGCACTTGGTGGCATACCGTGCTACCCCATCCTGGCCGACGGGGCCTCACCGATATGCCAGTTCGAGGACCCGGTCGACGACCTCGTGAGCGCGCTGGTCGCACGGGGGATCTGGTGTGCCGAGCTCATTCCCAGCCGCAACGCCACCACCACCGTCGACCGCTACGCGTCGGCGCTGCGTGACGCAGGGATGATCGTGCTGGGCGGCACCGAGCACAACACACTCGAGTTGGCGCCGATGACACCGGAATGCAAGGGCCGCGTGCCGGTTTCCGAGCGCGTGGCCGAGCTGTTCTGGGAGGGCGCATGCGTCGTGGCGGCGCACCAGTACCTGTCGGCGCGTGGGCGAACAGGCTACGTGGACGCACGGGGTAACTTGAGCCCGGGCTTCGCAAACCAGGATCAGCGCATCGGTGCCCTGGCCCATCTGGGCTCGATGGTCATCGAGGCCTTTCGCCGACGGGACGAGGACAGGAGCGCCGCAGTGGCACCGACGGACAACACAACAACAGGGACGACGCAGCCGTGACGGCCTCCCCAGGGCCATGGCCGTCGTTCGACGTCACGGCGAGCCCGCTCGAGCAGCTCCTCGACCTCTCCCACTACTACGGCTCCAACCCCGAGTTCGTGCTTTCCGGCGGGGGCAACACTTCGGTGAAGCTGGGCGACCGTCTCCTCGTCAAGGCCAGCGGCTACGCGCTCGCGACAATCGGTCCCGAGGGGATCGTCGAGCTGGATCGAGGAGCGCTGCAGGCGCTGTTGCGGAGCACGCTCAGCACCGATCCCACACAGCGAGAGGAGCAGTTCAAAGCGGCGGTGCTCGGAGCCCGCGTTGAGCCACAAGAGGGGCGCCGTCCCTCGGTCGAGGCGGTGCTGCACCACCTGATTCCGAGCCGCTTCGTAGTGCACACTCACCCGACGCTGGTCAACACTTTCAGCTGCTCGCGCAATGGCGCCGCGATCCTCGAGAGGGAACTGGGAGACCAGGTGGTGTGGATCGACCCCGTCGATCCAGGCTTCTTGCTTGCCAAGGCGCTGGAGCGGGCCCTTGGCGACTACCGGGCCAAAACGGGCCGGGAGGGACCGCGTGCCATAGTCATGGCCAACCATGGCCTGGTCGTCAGTGGCGAAACCCCCGACGAGATCCGGGCCCACACCGACTGGCTGTTCCAGGAGCTGGAGCGCTTGGCGGGAGCGACCCGGTCCGCGACGCCCTTCGGCGTGGTGAGCACCATGGACAGGACTCGATCACGCGAGCTGGTCAACGTGATCGCTCCGGCGTTGCGCGCGCTGCTGAGCCCGGGCGCGGCCCTGAAGGTCGTCACGCTGGACGACTCACCTTCGACGATGCGCCTTGCTGGCGCAAGCGACGGAGAAGCGATGACGGCTCTAGGCCCCCTCTGCCCAGACCAGATCGTCTACTGCAAGTCCTTCCCGTTGTGGTTCGAGGACGAGACCGGCAGTGACCCGGTGGAGAGCCTGGCACACGCCGTTGGGGAGTATCAGAGCCGGTACCAGACGCTGCCCAACGTGGTACTGGTCAAAGGACTGGGCTTGTTTGCTGCTGGAGACACATGGTCGGCGGCCGACTCCACGCGCCAGGTCTACAAGGACGCGATCGACGTCATGGCGGGCGCCGTAGCTCTCGGCGGGGTCGTGTGCCTTCGCGATGAGCTGCGGCGGTTTATCGAGGACTGGGAGGTCGAGTCCTACCGACGCGACGTGGCGTCATCGGGCCGACGTGCCGGGCGCGTCGCGGGCAAGGTGGCCCTTGTGACCGGTGCGGCACAGGGGTTCGGGCTGCAGATCGCGCAGGACCTCGTTGCCGAGGGTGCCCACGTCGCCATGGCCGACGTCAACGACGTGGGCGCACGGGCACAGGCCGAGGTCCTGTCGGCGCAGTGGGGCGAGGGGCGCGCGATCGGCCTAAGTGTCGACGTTGCCGACGCGGCGTCGGTCGATGAGCTGGTTCACCAGGTCGTACAGGCCTATGGCGGCTTGGACCTGCTCGTCTCCAACGCCGGCGTGCTCAGGGCCGCCAGCGTCAAGACTCAGGCCGAGCGTGACTTTGATCTGTCCACCGCCGTGAACTACAAGGGCTACTTCCTGTGCGTGCAGAAGGCAGTCCCGGTGATGGCCGTTCCACACCGCGTGCGTCCGAACCACTGGAGCGACATTGTCCAGATCAACTCGAAGTCCGGACTGGCCGGATCGGACAAGAACTTCGCCTACGCCGGCAGCAAGTTCGGCGGAGTCGGTCTGACTCAATCCTTCGCCCTCGAGCTCGTTGCCGACGGGATCAAAGTGAACTCGGTCTGCCCCGGCAACTTCTTGGATGGTCCCTTGTGGTCGGACCCGAAGACCGGGCTGTTTGTCCAGTACTTGAACGCCGGGAAGATCCCCGGTGCTCAGACGGTGGACGATGTGAGGAACTACTACACGAGCAAGGTGCCGATGCAACGTGGGTGCACGACGGCTGACGTCATGAAGGCCATCTATTACCTGGTCGAACAGGAGTACGAGACCGGCCAGGCGCTTCCTGTGACCGGTGGTCAGGTGATGCTCCATTAGCCTCAATTGTCGGCTGATCACAGAGGTCGTCTACGATCGCATTTGGACACGGAGGCATCCGCCGCAAAGCGGCCCTCCGGTCACATACGACCACGCCAGACGGGCACGATGACTCCAGACGAACGCAACGACGCTTTCCCGACCACTCAGAACGCCGTTCAGCTGGTCGGACCCGGGCGACTGGTGCTCAACCGCAGCAAGAACGTGCCGCAACCCGGCGCGCACCAGATCGTGGTCAAAGTCGATGCTGTCGGTCTCTGCTTCTCCGACCTCAAGCTGCTGAACCAGTTCTCGGCCCATCCCCGCAAGGGGGAAGTCGTGTCGGGCATTGCCCCGGAAGTACTCGAGCAGATCTCCAGCTACGTGCCCGGCGAGCTGCCGACCGTGCCGGGTCACGAGGTGGCGTGCCGGATTGTGGCGGTGGGAAGCGACGTCACGCGGCACAAGGTGGGCGAACGCTGCCTCGTGCAGACCGACTACCGCACACTGTCCACAAAGGGCTCCAACGCCGCCTTCGGGTACAATTTCGAAGGCGGTCTCCAGGAGTACGTGCTGATGGACGAGCGCATCGTCGTGGACACCGCCACCGGCGTACGGTCGCTGATCGCGGTGCCGGAGGAGCCCAGCGCCTCTGCGGTGGCGTTGGTGGAGCCCTGGGCGTGCGTCGAGAACTCCTACTCCACGACGAACCGGCGCACTCTGGCCCCGGGCGGGCGGCTGGCGGTGGTCGTCGATGATGGTCATGCCGTGACGGGCTTGGCCGAGGCGTCCGATCCTGATCAGGCGCCAGCCTCGGTGACCATCGTCGCAGCGGTTGAGGTCGATTGCGCCTGGGCCGGTCCGAGAGTCGCAGTGAGACGCGTGGCCGACGTGCGCGACCTGGCGGATGCGGCTTTTGACGACGTTGTCTACTTCGGAGCGTCCAAGCCGACGCTCGATGTGCTGAACGACAAACTTGCCGTGGGCGGGATCATCAATATCGTCTTGGGGGGCGCCACCATCGGGGCACCGGTGTCGGTGGGGGTCGGCCGGGTTCACTACGAGGCGACACGCTGGATCGGCACCGCCGGCATTTCGGCCGCGAACTCCTACGCCACAATCCCGCTCTCGGGCGAGCTACGGCCCGGCGACACCCTGCTGGCCGTTGGCGCGGCCGGACCAATGGGCCAGATGCACGTTATTCGCAGCCTGTCCGCGGGAGTGGAAGGACTCACCGTGGTGGGCAGCGACCTCGACGACACGCGGCTGGCCTCTTTGCAGGCCAAGGCCCAGCCGCTTGCTCAGGCCAACGGCGTGAGCCTGCGGTTGTTGAACACCGGCAACGAGCCTTTGGCAGGCACCTTCAGCTACCACCTGATCCTTGTCCCGGCGCCGTCGTTGGTCGCCGACGCGATTGCCGCCAGCGAGGACCGGGGCCTGATCAACATTTTTGCCGGGATCCCCGTGGCGACCCGGTGGGACATCGACCTGGACACTTATATCGCGCGACGGTGTTACATGTTCGGGTCCAGTGGCTCGGTGGTAAGCGACATGGAGGTGTTGCTGCGGAGGATTGCTGCCGGCCGGCTGGACACCAACTTGTCGGTTGACGCCATCTCCGGCATGGCAGGGGCGCCCGCTGGCTTCGCGGCGCTGCAGGACAGGACGATGGCCGGCAAGATCGTGGTCTATCCGTCCCTGCCTGAGGTCGGCCTGCTGTCGCTCGCCGAGCTCGGCGACGACTTCCCGACAGTTGCCTCCAAGCTCGATGACGGGCACTGGTGCGCGGAGGCGGAGAGGGAGCTGTTGAAGGTGGCCGGTTCACAGCCGCTGCCGCTCGGGGACGGCCAGTTTGACTGACAACACCAACAGCGGCATGGCCGGAAGGATCTGAGGACTTGGCGACACCAGTCGAAATGCCCAAGCTGGGCAACACCGTGGAGCAGTGTCTGCTTGTGGCCTGGCACAAGCACAAGGGCGACGCCGTTTGCGCAGGCGAGGTCCTCGCCGAGATGGAGACCGACAAGGCCACCTTCGATCTCACCGCGCCGAGGGATGGAACCTTGCTCGAAGTGTTCTTCGACGACGGCGCGACGGTCCCAGTCTTCACGAACGTGTGTGTCATCGGGGAGCCCGGGGAAGCGATCGAGGGCTATCGGCCCCAACCGCCGGTCCCGTCCGTCACCGCTGGGACGCCAGCGACCGCGGGCATCGGTAATGCCCCGGCAGCTGAGGCCCAGACGGGGACAGCTGAGGCGGCGTCACCAGCACCCGACGGAGGGGCCGACCGGACGAGCGCCATGGCGCAATCGAACGGAGGACCGCCTGCGACCCAGCCCGCAACGCCGGCGCCGAGCATTCCCGTGCCTGTCGGACAGATGAGCCCGCGGGCGAGGCGGTTTGCGGCCGAGCACGGCTTCCGGCCGCCGACACAGCCCGGCAGCGGGCCCGGGGGACGGATCCTGGAGAGGGACGTGCGCGCTCGACTGCTTTCGGCGCCGCCGACCACCCGCGCCGCTCGCAGCCTGATCAACAGCGGTTACGAGCTCAGGGGGCCGGGCTCGGGAGTGGGCGGCATGATCCGCGCGGATGATCTCGTAGCTCCACCGGTCCGCTTCAGCGGCATGCGCGAAAGGATCGCCCAACGGATGGGCGAGTCGTTGGCGAGCACCGCGCAATACACGTTGCACGCCTCGGCTGACGCCACCGAACTACTGGCGCTTCGCCGCGAGATCAAGGCTTTGCCGGGTGCTCCGGACATCACCGTCAACCACCTCGTGGCGTTCTGCGCGATCCGGGCCGTTGTTGAAGTTCCGGCGGTCAACGCGGAGCTGATCAAGGGCAGGCTGTACCAGCGTGCGCACGTCAACCTGGGCTTCGCGTGCGACACGCCGCGCGGGCTGGTCGTCCCTGTGATCCGCCGCAGCGAAGAGCTCGGAGTGGCCGAGCTGTCGGGCCGGATGACCGCACTGGCCACGCGGGCGGTCGAAGGAACGCTAGGTGCCGACGACATGGTGGATGCCACCTTCACGGTGAGCAACCTCGGCGGGTTCGGTGTGGAGTCCTTCACGCCGGTGATCAACCCACCCCAGGTCGCCATTCTCGGCGTGGACGCGATCACACTGAGGCCTGTGCGCAAGAGCGATGGAGGCGTCGAGTTCATCGACGTCATCGGCCTCTCGGCCACCTTCGACCACCAGGTGATCGACGGAGCACCCGGGGCAAGGTTCCTCAACGTAGTCAAGCAGAAGATTGCGAGCGTGAAGTCACTGTGTTCGATCTGATCGTCATTGGTGCCGGTCCGGGCGGGTACGAGGCTGCCGCCCATGCGGGCAGTCTCGGCAAGACCGTGGCCGTCGTCGAGAGGGACGAGTTGGGTGGCACCTGCCTGAACGTCGGGTGCATTCCAGCCAAGACCTTCCTGCGCTCCTCGCGACTGTTCCGTGAGTATCGCGAGGCGGCCACCTTCGGCATAATCGTCAACACGCCCAGCTTCGACATGCCGGCGCTGGTGCGGCGCAAGGACAACGTCGTCGGCACGCTGAAGCGCGGTGTGGCGGCGTTGTTGCGTGATACCGGCGTGGAGGTGCTCCACGGAACCGGTCGCGTGATGGGCCGCAACGCGGTCGAGGTCGCCGGGGAGCGGCACGAAGCTGCGAACATTCTGATCGCCTCGGGCTCGCGACCCGCAGTCCCGCCGATCCCGGGCATCGACGGCGAGCGTGTTCTCGACTCGACTCTGGCATTCGAGCTCAAGGAGGTGCCGGAGCGAATCGCGATCATCGGGGGTGGGTACATCGGTCTGGAGTTCGCCTCCTTTTTCCACGAGATCGGCACAGATGTCACGGTGTACGAGGCGTTGGGCAGGATCGCCTCCGGCTGCGACGGTGACATCGCCGAGGAACTGCTGAAGATCCTGCGCCGCGGCGGGATCAAGATCCACCTGTCCTGTCTGGTCCAGGGCATCGATGGCGAGACGCTGCGCTACCAGGACGACACCGGCGCTCAGCACAGCGACTCTGCGACGTACATCCTCAATGCCACGGGACGCGCTCCTGTCATCGGCGGCCTCGGGTTGGAGGAGGCAGGGGTCGACGTGTCTGCCCGGGGCATCCGCGTGGACGCCCAGGGCCGCACCAATGTGCCGAACATTTGGGCCTGCGGCGACGTGACCGGGCGGCACATGCTGGCGCACGTGGCCGTCCGCGAAGGGGTTGTCGCGGTCAATTCGATGTTCGGCCGGCCCGATCGAATGCGGTACGACGCCATACCGGCGGTGATCTACTCCCACCCGGAGGTGGCGATGGTGGGCAGGACCGAGGAGGAGCTGAAGGCGGCCGGCATCGACTACCGCAAGGCCGTCGTGCCGATGGCCCTCGCCGGTCGCTTCCTGGTCGAGCACGTGAGAGAGACCGGACTCGTCAAGGTTCTCGCCGGCACGGCCCACGGCGAGATCCTCGGCGTGCACGCGATCGGCGACCTTTCGAGCGAATTCATTGTCGCCGCCGGAGCGATGATCGAGGCCGAGATGACGCTGGCACAAGCCGGCGAGGTCATCTTCCCGCACCCGACAGTGGCCGAGGCGCTGCACGCGGCGATCCTCAAGGCTCAGTGACAGTGGCCTAGGAGAGAATCCATGCCCAAGTCCATCCCGGTTGTCCCGGAAAAGGTGTTCCGCCCGGGCGCAATTCATTTCCAAGACATCCCGGTCAACGCCTACAACCGGTCGCGTGCCGAGGAGAGCGCTCGCTTCTCGACCGATGACCTGGTGCACATCTGGCGCGATATGTGCGCGATCCGCGAATTCGAGACGATTCTCAACGAGATAAAGATCAAGGGCGCCTACAAGGGCGTCACCTACAACCACGCCGGGCCCGCGCACCTGTCGATCGGTCAGGAGGCCGCGGCAGTGGGCATGGCCTACTCGCTGACGCCGCAGGACCACATCTTCGGCTCGCATCGCAGCCACGGCGAAATTCTCGCCAAGGGGCTGTCGGCTATTCGCCGGCTTGGCGACGACGACCTGGATCAGGTGATGCGGTCTTATCGCGACGGCGCGGTTCTCACCTCGGTGGAGAAGGTGTACAGCGTCCCGGTCCGCGAGCTCGCGGAGCGTTTCTTCGTGTACGGGGCCTACAGCGAGATGTTCGCGCGCGAGGCCGGGTTCAATCGCGGTCTGGGCGGTTCCATGCACGCGTTCTTCACTGCTTTTGGGATCTACCCCAACAACGCCATCGTCGGCGGCTCGGGCTCGATCGCCCCCGGCGCGGCCCTTTTCAAGCGGATCAACCGCCGACCCGGCATCGTGGTGGCCAACATCGGCGATGGCTCGTTCAGCTGTGGCCCGGTGTGGGAGGGCGTCACCTTTGCCTCCATGGACCAGTACCGCAGGCTGTGGGACGCGTCCATCGGCGGCGGGCTGCCGATCGTCTTCAATTGCATGAACAACTTCTATGGCATGGGCGGCCAGCCCGAGGGCGAGACGACCGGAATGGAGGCTATCGCCCGTTTCGGCGCCGGAGTCAATCCCGAGCAGATGCACGCCGAGGAGGTCAACGGTTACAACCCGCTCGCAGTGATCGATGCCTTCGAGCGCGCCCGCGTCACGCTGATGGAGGGGCGCGGCCCGGTGCTGTTGGATACCCTCACCTACCGCTACAGCGGGCATTCGCCGTCGGATGCGTCCAGCTATCGCAGCCGCGAGGAGGTCGAGGAGTGGCACGCGGCCGACTGCATAGCAAGCTTCCGCGCGCACGTCCTGAAGGGCGGTGCGGTCACCGAGGCGGTACTGGACGAGGCGAGGACCGCCATCGAGGACCTGGTCTTCGACATGTTCCGCCTGGCGGTCGACGAGCAGGCGAGCCCGCGCATCGACGTCAGCTCCGAGATGGTGGGCAACGTCATGTTCTCTTCCGGACGCGTCGAGCGTTTCGACGAGCGCGAACCCGAGCTCCTCGGAGACCTGGCCGAGAACCCGCGGGTCAAGCAGATCGCGGGCAAGATACGCACCGCCGTGGTCGACGGCGAGCCGGTGCCCAAGCTGAAGCTGTACAACATCCGTGACGCTATCTTCGAGGCGCTGATACACCGCTTCGCCATCGACCCCACGATGGTCGCCTTCGGCGAGGAGAACCGCGACTGGGGCGGCGCGTTCGGTGTCTACCGCGGCCTCACCGAGGCGCTGCCGTATCACCGCCTGTTCAACTCGCCCATCTCAGAGGCTGCCATCGTCGGGGCAGCAGTCGGGTACGCGATGGAGGGTGGTCGTGCGGTCGCCGAACTGATGTACGCGGACTTCATCGGCCGCGCAGGCGATGAGATTTTCAACCAGCTGTCGAAGTGGCAAGCCATGTCGGCCGGGGTCCTGTCGATGCCCGTCGTGCTGCGCATCTCGGTGGGCGACAAGTACGGGGCGCAGCATTCGCAGGACTGGACGGCGTTGCTGCACCACATACCGGGGCTGAAGGTCGTGTACCCCGTGACACCGTATGACGCCAAGGGGATGATGAACTCCGCGCTCATCGGCACCGATCCGGTGGTCTTTCTCGAGAGCCAGAGGCTGTACGACCTGGGCGAGCTGTTCGAGCCCGGGGGAGTGCCGGAGGGCTACTACGAGATCGAGCTGGGCGCGCCCTCGTTGAAGCGGCGTGGCAGCGACCTCACGATTGTGACGCTCGGGCCGGCGCTGTACACCGCGCTCAAGGCGGCGGATCGGCTGTCGGAGCGCTTCGGCATGTCGACGGAGGTGATCGACCTGCGGTCTGCTGTCCCGATCGACTACGAGCCGCTGGTGGAGTCCGTGCGGAAGACTGCCAAAGTGGTGCTCGTGTCCGAGGAAGTCGAGCGCGGGAGCGTCATGCAGACAGTCGCCGCGAACCTAACCCAGCTGTGCTTCGACGAGCTCGACGCACCACCGGCCATCGTCGGGGCGCGGAACTGGATCACGCCCGCCGCGGAGCTGGAGTCGATGTTCTTTCCTCAGCCCTCCTGGCTGCTCGACGCTGTCCACGAGCACGTCCTGCCACTGCCTGGCTACCAGCCGGTCACCAACTGCACCAAGGGCGAACTGATGAGGCGCGCTCGCTTGGGGATCTAGTCCGAAGTTCCCCCCGGCGTTTCAGCAGAGTTCGGCCACAACCTGGTCTTTCGCGTCGGGAAGAGGCTGAAGTACTGACTACGCGTAGCCGAGGCGATGCGAGACACCGAGCAGCTCGAAGGCTCGGCGCTGAATCGGGGTCGGTGTGGTGATCACCGTGAAGACGGGGAGATCGGTGTTGAGCGGCTGGACCTTGTTGGCGGCGATCGTGGCCAGGTCCTTGAGCAAGGTGGCGAAGCTGTGGACCGGCTCGTCGTATTCGGTGCGCTTGGTGTGGACCTTTCGCAGTGCGCTCTCGGAGCGCAACGCGGGGGCGACCGGGCTCGTGCGTTGCGCCTCGGCACCTTGGTGGTCGTCGTCTTTGAAGAGCATCGGCGCGAGTCGGGCTTCCATGTGCCAGGTGACGTAGTAGGAGAGCATGCGCAAGAACACATGAGCTCGGACGCGCTCTTCGCTCCGGTGGCGGATCGGGCGGATGTCGAGGTCGGTGTTGAACCCCCTAAAGACCCGCTCGACATATGCCAGGGCCTTGTAGGACGAGACCACCTCATCGTCGCCGAATGCTTCTTCGTCAAGGCTCGTGCGCAGCACGTAGATCCCGTCGAGGGCGGCCTCGGCGGCGATCTTTGCCTCATCGCGGTGGAACGAGAAGACGTCGTCTTCGATCCCAAGGACGAAGTGCTTGGCCACCTTGTAGTGGTTGATGACCTTGCCGACCCTAAGTGCGATCTTGTCCTTGCCCCGCAGCGGCCGGCTCTGGCGTGCCACGGCGGTGGCGATCGTGGCCAGCTCGGCCTCGGTCGCGCCGAGCAGCGACTCGCGCTTTCTGGCCCGCTCCATGGCGAGCAGTGGGTTCTTGCAGGCGACGAGACGTTCGCCCGGGTAGTCGGGGTGGGCGATCTCGAACAGGTCGGAGGTGTCGAACAAGGAGAGCTGGATCGCACCAGATTCGACCAGGGCCTTGATCTGTGGTGCCCGCAAGGCGGTGATGAACTCGAGCTGGGCAGGGATGACGTCGTTTTCGAGGCGGGCCTTGGTCAGCATCCCCCGGTCGCCCACCAGGACGACATGGGAGAGGGAGAAGCGCTTCTTGAGCTTTTGCACCTGGGAGGCCACTGTCTTCGGGTCGCCGGTGTTGCCCCTGAAGACCTCGATGGCCACGGGGATGCCCTCTTTGGTGGTCAGCAGCCCGTAGACGATCTGGAGCCGGCCGTGCACACCGTCTTTGGGGTGGCCGAGCGCGCCGAGGGGACAGGTCCTGCCCTCGAAGGCGGCCGAGGAGACGTCATAGAGCACGAGCGTGCCGTCTTTGAGATGCCGGGCGGCGAGCGCGTCCTCGATCGCTTCTTGGCGAGGCCTCAGCCAGTCCATGGCCGCGTAGAGGTCGTCCTCGTCGGCGCCGCTCAGAGAGAGCACCTCGCCGAGCGAGCTCGAGGCCGTCGCGGCCCGCAGCCCACGCGCCAAGGCGAACTTGGAGGACGGCTCGATCACCTGGGCCACGACCATGGCGACCACCAGGTCACGCGAGCGGGAGGGGACAGCGTCGATGAGCTCTTGGAGACCCAGGTCGGAAAGTACCCCCAGCACCGCGGCGACATGGCCGTGCGGGAGGCTGCGGATGATGTCGAAGCTCCCCTCCAGGCCGGAGGCGGGCGCCCGCCCCTTGAGCACGGCTGCGAGTGCGTCGACCTTCTCCTCGGGCCAGCGCGACAGGTTGGCCAGCGTGCGGTTCTTGACCTTGCCCCCCTCGCGGTAGCTCTCGCGCAACAGGATCGCCGGAGGGGAGCCCCGGTTCGGCACCCTGGCCACGTACATGTCGACCATCATAGTACATCTCTGTCATCCATGTCAAGAACTACAAGAGTTCTCCTTCAATCCGCTCCTCTCTAACATGACTACACTACTGTCGTCTTGAGGGCACAGAATCCCTGCTCATGATCGTGGAATGGTGTCTGAGCCGAGGCGATCAGGGGGAACTTCGGTCTAGTCGGTACGCCCCTTCTGTCACGGTGACACGGCAGCCGCACGGCAGATCAGGTTCGGGACAACCGACCGCAGAGGACCTGCCAGTGACTCAGGCCTCCTATCGCCAGTCCTTCAGCGCAAGCTCGCTGCTCACCACGTGAAGTGCGAACACACTGTCGTCGCGGCCGGTCTCGACGGCAAAAGAAACGTTCTGGGGTATAACCACAGTCTGGCCAGGGGCGACACTCCAGCTCGCTCCCACGGCGTCAACCGCCACCGCGTTGTTTAGTGGCACCAGGACCGCGAGCCGATCGCTGAACGCGTCGAACCGAAGAACTTCACCTGAACGCGGTACCACGACTCGTCTCGCAGTCAGCTCGCCTTGGACGTCGATCAGCGCCGAGTCAGGATGGAAGGGAGAATCCACCCAACCACCGTCGGCTCGACTCACCCTGTGCTTGGGCGACCATGCCGTTGCCTGCAAGGTCTCCGCCACGTCCAGGTGGGCTGATGGCAAGGGTGTGGGGCGACCGGCATTCTGGTCGAAGAGCCGAACGACGGTATCGGTCGAACACGTCGCGAACTCCTCGAGGACGCAGCCAACCACGGTATGGACGAGCTTGGTCTGACCAACCTCGATCACGTCACCAACCGACGGCCGGTAGGCACAGACAGAGTCAGGTTGTGGCGTCCCTGTCGCGGCCCAGTCCTGAGCCGCCTGTGCACCGGATTGGTACCACTCGGCCTCGGAAGACAGATACACAAAGCTCGAGGTCGCGGTCTTGAGAATGTGAAAGGCCTCGAGCTTGCGGGAGACGTGAACCTGAAAACTGAACCCCTTGCCGTCGGCGAGGACGAACAGGGAGTATCCAAAGGGAGACGCGACCTTTACTCCGTACGACTTGTACTTGTGCAGGAAGCCGATCCTGTGAAAGAAGGTGATGGCCAGCTGAATCAGATCCGGGTCAGAAACGGACCCGCGCAGCACGTCATCCCACAATTGCTTGCACAGAAGCTCCACAGCTTCAACCTGGTCGATGGGCAGCGGAACTGCGAGCACGTCCGAGAAGAGCTGCGCAAGTGCTGGGTCCCTCCGCCGCCCGAACAGGGACCGCGGAGGTGAGGACCCAACGGTTGACACGTAATCGAGAATCTCAGAAGGGCGCATTGCGGCCCCGTCCTGGGACATGTCAGGAGTTGTTGGCGAAGTCCTCGACCATCCGGTAGGCCTCGTCGTCGTGGAACTGCACCGGTGGTGACTTCATGAAGTAGGACGACGGGCCGATGAGGGGACCCCCGAGACCACGGTCCAGGCCAATCCTGGCGCACCGCAGGGCGTCGATGATGACGCCGGCTGAGTTCGGTGAGTCGTGCACCTCGAGCTTGACCTCCAGGTTCAGCGGAGCATCGCCGAAGTTGCGGCCCTCCATGCGGATGTAGGCCCACTTGCGGTCCTCGAGCCAGGGCACATGGTCCGAAGGCCCGATGTGCACGTTCTCCGGCGCGATCGCGCGGTCGATCTGGCTGGTGACAGCGCGGGTCTTCGAGATCTTCTTCGACACGAGCCGCTCACGCTCCAACATGTTCATGAAGTCCATGTTGCCGGCCACGTTCAGCTGGTAGGTGCGATCGAGGATCATCCCCCGGTCCTCGAACAGGCGGGTGAGGACCCGGTGGACGATCGTGGAGCCGACCTGGCTCTTGATGTCGTCACCGATGATCGGGATGCCGGCGGCGGTGAAACGGTCCGCCCATTCGGGGTCGCTTGCGATGAAGACCGGAATGGCGTTGACGAACGCGACACCGGCCTCGATAGCGGCCATGGCATAGTGCTTTTGTGCCTCGTCAGAGCCCACCGGCAGGTAGGCAATGAGCACCTCAGCCCCGCTCTTGCGCAACACCTCGGCGACATCGACCGGTGGGGCGGGCGACTCCTCGACGGCCTTGCGGTAGTAAAGGCCGAGACCGTCCAATGTCGGCCCGCGCTCGACTGTGATCCCGAGAGCAGGGATGTCGGCGAACCGGAGCGTGCAGTTGTTGGAGGCGAAGACAGCCTTCGAGAGGTCAAGGCCCACCTTTGCCGCGTCTACATCGAAAGCAGCCACGAACTGGGTGTCAGCGACGTGATAGCCACCGAGCGTGACGTGCATGAGACCCGGCACGTGGTCGTCCGGATCGGCGTCGCGGTAGTACTCGATCCCTTGGACGAGGGAGCTGGCGCAGTTGCCGACTCCCGCGATTGCGACCTTGATCTTGTGATCCGTCCGATTCATGAGTTGCTCCTTTCACGGGCTGCCTTCTTGAACGCCGGACGCACGTGGGCAACTGGCACGTTCAAGACGACAGACGGTTTTTCAACTGCGTGGGTTGGTCCAAGCGCTGCGCTGGGCGCCGATGAGGAGGTCTGCGCTGCCTGTTCGGCGGCGATGAGACAGTCGATCCAGTTCAGATCGTGTTCGGTTGCTTCCTTGTCGTGGTCGACGAGGGAGCGTTGGTAACGGTCGAGCGGCCGCCACGGTGACTCCGCTGCCCGGCGTGAGCCTTCCCGAGTGGCCAGCAGTTGGGCACGCCGGTGCTGCAGGAGCGAGATCCGCTCCTCCGCGCTCAAGTAGCCCGCAAAGGCCCAGCGCAGCGCGAAGCCACGCCCACCTTCAGACTTGGACTCCTCGGTCTCGAGCAAGTGGCGGAACAGCTCCTCACCTCGAACGGTGATCTCGTACACGCGTCGGCCACGGGTTCCGCCTCCCGAGCGGGTCGTAGTCGCGCGCCGAGCAGCCAGGCGCGCTCTGAACGCCGCCCTCTCACCCGCGATGGAGCCGACAGAGGCGAACGTCGTTGCGGGTGGCACCCCGGAAGAGCTGTGTTCGGCAGGGACCTCATGCACTGCGCCTGCAGCCTCGAGACGTGCCAGGGCCGGGTAGAGCGATCCGAAGGAAAGGCTCGAGAGAAGGCCGAAATCCTCGCGCATCCTCTTGCGCAGGTCGTAGCCGTGCATTGGGTGCTCTTTCAACAGCCCCAGGATCGCCAACTCGAGCACAGGTGCAAATGTAGCACCCCGACATATCAAGGCGATATGTCGGGGCGACACCCTGGCCGGTGGTCCGACCGCTCCGGTCGCGCGTTCTGGGACACCGCTCTGATTCCCTGGGCCTTCTTCGGCGCAGCGCCGTTGGCTGCCAGGATGGCGCCGCTCGCCCCCACCTCGTTCGTGTTCTGGCTGATCTGGAGTGACCGGCTGGTCCATCTCCGCAATGTGTCGGTCAGGTTCCCGGTGGCGGGCACGGTAGCCTGGCCGGGATGTCGAGCGTCCGGAGCGGTTCGCAGTCGAGCTGGGGAGTCGGAGGGCTTCCGCGTCCCGGCCGCATCGAGTACCGATTGATGCGTGAGTCGATAGTCAGGCAGTACCGGCGAGGCCGCCTCGGCCGGCCCGACGTGTGCGACGCGCAGCCCGAGCTCCTCCGGGTCGCCAAGAATCTGGGGCACGAGACGGAGACCGAGTGCCCGATTTGCGAGCACGAGCAGCTTGTGCACGTCACTTTCGCTTTCGGCCCCGGCCTCCCTCCCGGAGGATTGCCACTGTCTGATCTCCGCGAGCTCGGGCGCAAGTCAGGCAGGGGTGGTGCGGACGTAGCGTGCTACGTGGTCGAAGTATGCACCGGATGTGCTTGGAACCACCTCTTGAGCGTCTTTACCCCGGGAATCAACGACCGCTGATTGACCGCCGGCAGCCAAGGTGCGCCGGACGGGAGGAGGTCCGAAAATGACAGGACAAGTGACGGTGCCCGACATCCAGGTTCGCAAGCGCAGCCAGGGGGCGGAACCCATCGTCATGATCACCGCCTACGACGCGCCCTTTGCCCGCGTTGTGGACCAAGCCGGCGTCGACATCATCCTTGTCGGGGATTCGCTCGCCGAGGTGGTGCTCGGCTGGGAGGACACCCTCCATGTCGGTATCGAGGACCTTGCCCATCACGTCGGGGCGGTGGCCCGGGCGAGACCGCGGGCGCTGCTCGTGGGCGATATGCCCTGGCTCACCTACCATCTCGATGCGAGCGACTCGGTTCGCAACGCGGCGGTCCTCGTGCGAGCCGGTGCCCGCGCGGTCAAGCTCGAGGGCGGGAGTCGCCGAGTCCCCGCGGTGCGGGCGATCATCGATGCCGAGATACCCGTGATGGGCCACCTTGGGCTCACTCCTCAGTCGGTTCATGCCATGGGTGGCTACAAGGTTCAAGGGCGCGAGGCAAACGCTGCCGGCGAGCTTCGCCGAGACGCCGAAGTTCTGGCTGCGGCAGGATGTTTCGCCATCGTGCTCGAGGGCGTGCCCGAGGCCCTGGCCGAGCGCATCACCGCAGAAGTCGACATCCCGACGATCGGCATCGGGGCGGGGCCGGCCTGCGACGGGCAGGTCATCGTCCTGCACGACCTGCTGGGACTCGCAGGGAGCAAGGTTCCCAAGTTCGTTCGCCGGTATGCAGAATTGGGCAGGGACGCCACCGAGGCGGTAAAGGACTGGGCGGCCGACGTCCGTGCGGGACGGTATCCGTCAGATGCCGAGTCGTACCACGCATCGGCGGAGCTACGCGAGGCGCTCGGCCCGCCTTCGTGAACACACCGCCTTTTGTCACACCCGCCTGCGATGCTCTGGGCATGGATGACCGCCTGCGCCGGGTGCTGCCGGGCTCGGCTACGATGATGAAGTTCCCTATGCCCCTGCCCCGTCAGAACCGGGGCCCCGAGCGCCCAGCGCGCCGGGTCCGGAGGAGGTGAGGCCGCCGTGCGGCCCTACGAAGTCATGGTTATTTTCGATGTCGGCCTTGAGGATGGCGACATCAACGCCAGTCTTGATCGCATCACGTCGCTGCTGCGCGATCGCGGGGGCAACCCCGGTCGCGCCGAGCGTTGGGGTCGCCGGACTTTCGCGTACGAGCTCAAGCACCGCAGCGAGGGCTACTACGTCCTTATCGAGTTCACGGCCGATCCAACCCTTGTGGCTGAGCTCGACCGAATGCTGACTCTTGACGACATCGTGCTTCGCCACAAGGTGCTCCGGCAACCGGACAAGCAGAGTGGGCGCGCCCTTCGAGCTGAAGCGAAGCGGCGGGACACCGCCATTCGCAAGGCTGCTCGGGCCAAAGCGGCGAGCTGAGCGAACTGGAGCGAATGAAATGTCCAATGGGAACTCCGTCACGCTGGTGGGCAACGTAACTCGTGACCCTGAACTGCGATTCACCCCGAACGGGCAGGCCACAGCCAGCTTTGGCCTGGCTGTGAACCGCCGCTGGCAGAATCGCCAGACTCAGGAGTGGGAGGAAGCGACGTCCTTCTTCGACGTGGTGTGCTGGCGTGAGATGGCAGAGAACGTGAGTGAGACCCTGACCCGCGGCGCTCGCGTGATCGTCAGCGGCCGGCTCGAGCAGCGCAGCTGGGAGACGGCCGAAGGCGACAAGCGATCGAAGATCGAGGTGGTGGCCGATGAGCTGGGGCCGAGCCTCCGCTGGGCGACCGCGCAAGTGGTCAAGAACGAGAGGCGTGGGCCTTCAGACGGTAGTCCTGGTGGCGCTGGTGGTCGGGGCGCTGCCGGTCGTCCGGCCGCCCAGCCCGCCAGCCAAGCCACGGGCGAGGCGTTCGCGGCCTTCGACGAGGAGCCGTTCTAGATGGCGCGTAACAATGACCGAGATCGTGGTACCCGCCGCGTCCCGAAGGAGACCGGTCGACGGACGAAGAAGAAGATCTGCATCTTCTGCAAGGAGCACGCCACTTGGGTCGACTACAAGGACGTGAACCTGCTGCGCAAGTTCATGTCCGATCGGGGCAAGATTCGTGCCCGGCGGGTGTCGGGCAACTGTGCCCAGCACCAGCGTGAGGTGGCCCTGGCAATCAAGACCGCCCGGGAGCTGGCACTTCTTCCCTTCACTCAGCGCACGACGAGCGAGCGGCCCAGCGGCCGCGGTGCAGGCCGGACTGCCCCAGGTGGCCGTGGCCCGTCGCGTCCCGAGTCTCTTGACGAAGCGGACCTGGAGGTGCTCATCGACACCGTGCTCGAGGACGAGCTCGAGGACTCCGAGCTTGAACCACTGGCTCTGGCCGTCATCGAGGACGAGGCAGGTGAGCAGTGAAGGTCGTGCTGCGTACTGACATACCGGGCGTGGGAAAGCGCGGCGACATCGCCGATGTCTCTGATGGCTTCGCGAGGAATTACCTGGTGCCGCAGGGCCGCGCCATCGTCGCCAGCACGGGGATCGAAGACCAGGCCGCGGCGATGCGTCGTTCACGTGACCTGAAAGACGCCCGCAACCGTGAAGGTGCCGAGACGATCGCGCGCAAGCTCGTCCCGATCGTGTTCCGCATCGAGGCACGATCCGGCAGCGAAGGCAGGTTGTTCGGTTCCGTCACCGCTTCTGACATCGTCGAGGCAGTGGGCTGGCAGTCCGGCGTCGAGCTCGACCGGCGCCGGCTCATCATTGACGAGGCCATCAAGACCCTCGGCTCCCATGAGGTGGGGGTCCGCCTCCATCCCGAGGTCGAGTTCCGTCTCACCTTGGAGGTCGTCAGCTCGGCCTGACCGTGGTCCGCCCTGACGGCGGTGATACAGCCGGATGTCAGGATGTGGCCGTGCTTGTGCACGGGGCCGATCTCTTCGAGCATGACCCGCCCGCGGGTGTCCGCGCCGCCGACCGGAGGAGCACGGGGACAGTTGTCCACGTTCCGTGCACAGGATCTTCCAGTAATTCAGGGGGTAATCCACAAGATCCGGCCCTAGCGCCCCCCAGGCCTACGCGCTCATCCTTAGCGTGATGAGTGTTCTGCAACCCGTCCCCGACATCTCCCGGAGCCGGCGCAGCTCGGGCCCGTCGGCGACGGTGGTGAGTGCAGGCGGCTCGCGGATACCGCCACACAACTTCGACGCGGAGGAATCCGTGCTGGGGGCCATGCTGCTTTCGCGCGACGCGATCGCAGTCGTGGTCGAACAGGTCAGTGCAGAGGACTTCTACAAACCGTCGCACGCACACATCTATGAGGCCATAACGTCGCTGTACGCCAGGGGAGAGCCGGCAGACTACGTGACGGTCCCCGAGGAGCTGCGCCGGGTTGGTGTGCTCGACGCATCCGGTGGAGCGGCGGCGCTCATCGCTCTGCAGGCCAACACGCCCGCGATCTCGAGTGCGGGCCGGTACGCGCGCATCGTCCAGGAGCATGCGCTGCTTCGCCGTCTGATTGGGGTCGCACACGAGATCGCCGAGATCGGCTACGAGGTCCCAGTTGACATAGCCGGAGCGCTCGACCAGGCCGAGGCGCTCGTGTTCGACGTCGCCCAGCGGCGCACCTCGGAAACTGTGCGCTCGCTGAAGGACCTTCTGACCGAGAGCCTTGAGCGTCTTGATCACCTCTACGACAGGGGCGAGACGATCACCGGCGTGCCCACCGGCTACGGCGAGCTCGACTACCTTCTTTCAGGCTTGCAGCCGTCCAATCTGATCGTCGTCGGTGCCCGGCCGTCGATGGGAAAGACGGCGTTTGCACTCGGGCTGGCGGCGCACGCGGCCTCGAACCACGGCGTGCCGGTGCTCTTCTTCTCGCTCGAGATGAGCCACTTGGAGATCGCGCAGCGTGTGCTGGCGGCTGAGGCCCGTCTCGACGTCACAAAGCTTCGAAATGGTCGGCTGCTCGACAGTGACTGGCCCCGCATCTCGAGCGCGATCGGCCGCATAGACACTGCGCCCCTGTTCATCGATGACAACCCGAATGTGACCATCATGGACATCCGAGCCAAAGCGCGTCGGATGCGATCGTCAGACGGCATCGGCCTCGTCGTCATCGACTACCTCCAGCTGATGACGGGCCGCACGTCAGCCGAGAACCGCCAGGTCGAGATATCCGAGATCTCCCGCGGGCTCAAGATTCTTGCGCGTGAGCTGCAGCTGCCGGTCGTGGCACTCAGCCAGCTGTCCCGAGGTCTCGAGGCGCGGGCGGACAAGCGGCCCATGCTGGCGGACCTCCGGGAGAGCGGCGCCATCGAGCAGGACGCCGACGTCGTGATGTTCATCTATCGCGACGAGCTCTACAACCCGGACTCGGCCGACCGCGGGACCGCCGAGGTGCTTGTTGCCAAGCACCGGAACGGCCCCACGGGCTCTGCACGCCTGGCTTTCATCGCGAACTACGCAAAGTTCGGGGACCTGGCCAGGGTTTAACGGCGGTCCGCTTGTTCACCGACCGAGTCGAGCGAAGCAAATCTCGGCGAGGAAGGCTGTAACCTCCAGTGCCGTGCCCGATGCACCCTTCGATGGCGAACTGCCCGACCCCGACCCTTACTTGTCTTGGCGAGAGCAGCCCGAGTCCACCGCCGGAGAACCCGCCGACGAGGGTCCGCCCAGCCACGGCGGGAGCAATGCCAGCGCTGAAGCCGGCAGCACGAGGCCGGCCTCGAGGCGGGCCCGGGTAGCTCATGGGAACCGTCGCCGCGCCCGCCCATCCCGGCGCAGGCGGTGGACCAAGCGCGCCATGATCGCCGCCGGAGTGATCGTGCTGCTTATCGTTGTCGTCGGGCTCGGCGGCTTCTTCTACCTCAACTACGAGTTCCACCAGATCAACAAGGTCGTGGTACCCAATCTCGCCCACCTCACCAAGCCCGGGGCGCCCTTCACGGTCCTGGTGGCCGGTTCTGACTCGCGCGCCTTTGTCAGTACCGCCGGTCAGTGCAAGGCTTTCGGGTGCGGGGCGGACACGGGAGGTCAGCGCAGCGACGTCATCATCCTTGTCCGCGTCGTGCCGGCCACGCGCCAGATCGAGATGCTGTCGATACCACGCGATACCTGGGTCACGATTCCCGGCAACGTTCAGTACATATCCGGTCAGAATCGGATCAACGCCGCTTTCAACTCCGGGCCGTCACTGCTGGTGCAGACGATCCTGCAGGACTTCCACATCCCGATCAACTATTTCGTCGAGGTGAACTTCCCGGGCCTGCAGGCAATGGTGAATGCGATCGGTGGCATCCACCTGGATTTCAAGGATCCGTTGCGTGACCGGGAGAACGGCCAGAACATGACCGGTCTGCGCGTCCTCACAACAGGTTGCCAGGTTGTCAACGGCGCACAGGCCCTAGCCCTGGTGCGCAGCCGGAATATCCAGTACGAGATCAAGGGCGTCTGGTACAACGACTACGGCAGCGACTTCACCAGGATCCGTAACCAGCAGGCCTTCTTCCGGGCGGTGATCCACCAGCTGAACGCCGAGGTCACCAACCCCATTGCATTGGCCGGCTTCATCAGCGCGGTGGTCCACAACCTGACGATCGACCAGACCTTGTCGGAAGGCACGATGTTGAACCTGGCCAGGGAGTTCCACAACTTTCCGCCCGGGTCACTCAAGGCCGTGACACTTCCAACCGTAGGTCCCTACACCACCTCGGGAGGAGCCGACGTACTGCTGCCGGCCGCTTCCGCTGACGACGTCGTGATCAGCAAGTTCCTCGCGTTCGGCACGTCTGCGAAGACGTCCTCGACGACTACCGGCACGACGGACACGTCGGGTGTGAGCTCGACGGCGGCCTCGGCGGGGCCGGCTTCGACGGCGACCCCGGCAAGCATGACCTGGACGGTGGCTGCGACGAGCACGACCGCAGCGGCGACCCTGCTGAGCAGCACCTCGACGACGACCACGACATCCAACCAAACAACCGTCACGACCATCGCGCCGACTCCAGCCGGCGAGACGCCGATCTACAACGACGCACCAGCGCCTTACGACCCCACGTCCTGCTGAAGTGTGGCCTGAGGCGAGGCCTAGGGAACGGGCGGCTGGTTCTGACAGCTTCGCCGACCAGTGTGGCCGGCGCTGCTCAGTGTCTGGGCGCGCCGCGCAAGTCGAGAACCTCGCGCAGAGGCCAACAGAACTCCTCAGGACCAAGGCCAGGCTTTCCATTCTCCCGACGCCACGAGTCGTACTCGAGCGCCCAGGTGCGGTGCCAGTCGGCTTGAAGCCTTGTCAGCTCGCCGATTTCGTGCTTGGCGATCTCCGGATACCGGCGAGCGATCGTCCGAGCGAGGGCGAGCGTCGCATCGGCGTCGCTCTCCGCGTCGTGCGGACTGCCAAGTGCGACACCGTAGATTTCGCAGAGAGCATCCAGCCGGCGAGTCCCGGAGCGAAAATTGTCGACTTTGCGGTCGATCACGAGTGGGTCGACGAGTGCTCGCCACTTGATCGGCGCCAGAGCGAAGCTTCGGAACAGCGTGGCGGCGATCGTGATGTCGAAGCTCGCGTTCATGACCACCACTGGCTCGTTATCTGCTTGGGCCTTCCCGAGTGCCGCGTGCAGGACTGCGGCGGCCTCGTCGAGCGGGCAACCTTCGTGCCGAGCCCTTTGTGTCGAGATCCCGTGGATGGCCTCCGCTCCGGGAGGGACCTCACGTCCCGGATCGACGATGAACACGTTGCGATGCCCACTTCCGTGCGGTTCCCAACGGATCAGGGCCACCTGGACCGGTAGGTCCGAACATGGATTGACGCCGGTCGTCTCCAGATCGAACCCAAGCAGCGGACCTTCGTTCCAGGTCATGTCGCGGAGCGTACGTCGGGGTTGTGTCGTTCCAGGTGAGACCGGTCGTTGAAACCACGAAGCAGCCAGCGCGAGCCGGCCACCACGATGCTCGAGATGGCACCGTTGTCAGAGCCGATAAAGGCAAACGGCCGGGAGCCGGTCGCGATCGCCAGGACGGCCCCGATCGTGCCGCCATGGGCGAAGCAGACGACGCGTTCGCCGGCATGGCGTTCTGCGATACGCCCGATCGCCGGACCCACACGCGACGCGATGGCGGCATTGGACTCGGCGCCAGGGATCACGTCCCACCGCTCCTCCTTGAACATTCGAAGCGCGAGGGGGTCGTCGTCGGCGACGCGGTGGCGGTATATGCCCCCGTCCCACTCGCCGAGCTGAACTTCCGCCAGAGCCGGCTCGACCTCGGGCACGAGCCCGAGCCGTGCCGCGAGTGGAGTGGCAGTCTCGGCGGTGCGGCGCAGGCTCGTGACGTAGATGGCGTCGACGCGGGTGGTGGCCAGGCGGTCGGCGACGAGCACAGCCTGCTCCCGTCCGAGCTGTGACAGCTCCGGATCGCCCCTGCCGTCGACAAGCTCGAACGGCCGATCGGGATCGGCGGGCACTGACTCGCCGTGTCTTACCAACAGCAACTCGGTTGCCCCATCCGGCGTCTCAAAACGAAATTGCCTATAGCGCCTGCCTGGCGGGCTCACGTCGCCTGGCGGGCTCACGTCGCCTGCCGTTTCGGCAGAGGGCTCCTGCTCGGGACCATGGTGGTCAAGCCTACGAGGATCGTCCTCGCGCGCGAAAACACGTTCCCGAGCTTCTCGCCACCGGCGCGCGAACGGGACACTATTGGCTTGGCGAGCCCGAGCTTGATTTTCATTTGGCGAGCCGTGCAGGTCGCGCGCAATACTGTCCGGAAGCTAACCCGGGGTCGGGCCGACACAATCGGGAGACTTCCGTGCGCGACGAGAGAAGAACCTGGAAAATGGAGTCGCTCGCCACGGGGATGCTGCTCGTGAGCGCGCTGGCGTCGCCGTTCGGGGCCACCTCCATTCGTGCCTCAGGTGGTGCGCAGTCGGCTCGCACGCTTGTCGACGGGGTGGATCTGCTCGTACGCTCTCCGGCTCTTCCTCCGGTAGCCTTCGTCGCTTCGAAACCGGACGACGTGCTCCAAGGAGCGGCCGCCGTGATCCAAGCGCCCTACTGGGGATTCACGATCGATGCGTACCCGTTCGGCTCGGCTGCCCCGGCGCCGTTCAGCGGGATCGTCGAACCTCAGGACCTCAGCGAGTACCGCGCGATGGGCACCGGGCGCTTGATTCCATCCGTGCGGCCTTCGGCGTTGATCTTCGGCCGCCGCGTCGAAGGCACAGCGCGGATTGTCGAGGTTGCGCTCGGCCCCCGCCGTCAGCCGACCGAGGTCGTGTCGTGGCTAACCGATGCAGGCAGCCGGCTCTGGATCATCCAGGCGGCGGCGCCGCTTCGACCTGGCCGCAGCGTCGAGGCGGCCTTTGTGGCCGGCACGTCGGTCGTGGCCGCCGATGTCTCTGTGCCGACCACCCCGTCGAGCAGCGACCTGATCAGGCCGGCGCCAGCGTCCCCGATGACCCAGCACGTGATCGTGATATCGGCCGGCACCGCGGACCCGCCGCCGACCCGGTTCCCGCCTTGGTGGAGTGGCAATTGCGACGCCAACAACAATCCCGGGTCGTTTCCTTTATCAAGCTGGGACGGGCTCATAGCTTGCGGACCGGGCGTGAACCGTGGCGGCTGGGACAGGACGGTCGCGTTCTTCCCACATGCCTGGGGAGAGTACGAGTGGGAATGCGTCGAGCTGTCGATGCGATGGCTGTACCTCGAGTATGGGGTGCGCCCTTACCCGGCCGACGGTTCGCAGGTCGTTGCCAACTACTCGCGTGCGGACGGAGGCGATCTTCGACAGATCGCCAACGACGGCTCGAGCGTGCCGGTACCAGGTGACGTCCTCAGCATGGAGCCGACGTGGGCGGAGGGGCACACCGCTGTCGTCACAGCTACGAACGTCACCAACGGCAACGGGACAGTCGGCATTCTCGAACAGAACATGAACGGCGGCGACGGCATCAACACGCTCGGTGTCGTCGACGACGTCGTCCAGCCGGACAACGGCATGCCGGTGACCGGGTGGCTTCAAGCGCCGCGTTCGGCTGTTTCTGGTGACGCCGGCGAGAGCTTGTACGCCGATGCCAAAGTCGTTACGGCGGCCGCTTATTCCGGGGCACGGGGCCGGATGACCATCTGGCTGCACGGCCGGTCCCCGAGCCAGCCGTCATCTGTGGCCTACAGGCCACTGGCGGGCGAGAACCAGTGGACGCAAGCCTCGACCTGCTTGACAGCCGCACGACCCCGTTCCGACATCGGGGCCCGGTTCTACGGCAAGCCGAGGACGCCGCAGTTCGGCGTCGACGCCGTCGACGTGCGATAGGACAGCTGCAACCGGACCGAAACTTTCCTTGCGTCCCGGGTCATGGTGCGGACGGCACCCGGATGCCGGCACAGACGATCCCCACCATGCGGCGACAGGCATCATCATCCAGGCCGGCGCGTGCAGCCGCCTGACAGGTTCCCATGACCAGGCCGATGAGCTCGTCGACCGACGTGTCGTGCCGGACGGCACCGGCGACCTGGGCCCGCGTGAGGAGCAGCTCGATGCGTGCCTTCATTTCGCCGAGCTTCTCGGCACAACGTGCCTTGAAGTCGATCCCGGCCGCACCCATGGCGTCGAACAGGTCGTGCTTGGCTGAGGCTTCACGGGCGAACTGCTGCAGGTACGAGAACAGCGCTGTGCCGGGCGACTCCGAGGACGCCTCAGCCTGAGCCAGCGCCAGCAGGTCCTCCAGACGTGTGACGACGATGGCCTCGAAGAGGTCCTCCTTGGTAGGGAAGTGACGGTAGACGGTCCCCACCCCCACCCCCGCCAGTTCGGCCACCTTGTCGATCGGTGCGGACACGCCCTCGGCGGAAAATATTGTCTCTGCGGCCTCGAGGATTCGCTGGCGGTTCCGCACAGCATCCGCACGCATGGGCCGAATCTTCCCGGGCTCCGTTCTCACCGCCCCGCCCCTACGGCCCCGTTGACAAGCGGAACGTCCGTTCCGTATAGTTGGAGGAGAAACGGAGCCATCACTCCGAATATATCGGAGCGGGGCCGGCGTGAGCCACCGGAAGAGGGGGATCCCGATGACCAACGACCCGACCACAGTCGACGCCGTACCAGCCAGCAGCCTAACGAGCCCCGAGCCCGATCCCAGACGGTGGTGGTCGCTGGCCGTGATCGCTGTGGCCCAGTTGATGATCGTGCTCGACGCGTCCGTCGTGATCGTCGCCCTGCCCTCGGCCCAGCGAGCCCTGCACATCTCGACCGCCGACCGCCAGTGGGTGCTGAGCGCCTACAGCCTCGCCTTCGGCAGCCTCCTTCTCCTCGGCGGACGGATCGCCGACTACCTCGGCCGGCGCCGCATGTTCATAGTCGGCCTCATCGGGTTCGGCGCAGCGTCCGCCCTCGGCGGCCTGGCCCAGGACTCGGCCATGCTCTTCGGGGCCCGGGCCCTGCAGGGTGCCTTCGCCGCGGTCATGGCGCCTGCCTCGTTGTCACTCCTCACGACTACATTCACCGGGGTCCAGGAGCGGGCCCGTGCCTTCGGCATCTACGGTGCCATCGCGGGCGGCGGTGCGGCGATCGGCCTCGTCCTGGGTGGCACCTTGACCCAGTGGGCATCATGGCGTTGGACCCTGCTCATCAACGCACCCATCGCCATTGTGGCTGCTGTCGGCGCCATGGGCTTCATCAAGGAGAGCCGGGTGCACCTGCGTGCCGGCTACGACATCCCGGGAGCGGTGACGGTGACGGGTGGGTTCTTTCTCCTCGTCTACGGCTTCACCATGGCCGGCACTGACGGCTGGGGTGCGCCTCTCACCCTCGGGCTGCTGGCCGGGTCTGCCGCTGCCCTCTGCAGCTTCATCGTCATCGAACTGCGCTCGGCGCACCCGCTCCTGCCCATGCGCGTCGTCCTGGATCGGAACCGGAGCGGGTCGTACCTGGCCTCGTTGCTGGTGGGCAGTGCCTTGCTTGGGACCTTCCTTTTCCTCACCTACTTCCTCCAGGAGACCCTGGGATACTCGGTCCTCAAGACGGGGTTTGCCTTCCTTCCCTTCTCCGGAGGGATCATCGTGGGTGCGGGTCTGGCCACCCGCCTGCTCCCCCGCATCGGGCCACGGGCCCTGATGGTGATCGGACTGGTGCTCGCAGCCGGCGGGCTGCTGTGGTTCACCGGCCTGAGCGTGGACAGCACCTACCTAGCCCAAGTCCTGCCACCCCAGATGCTGGTCAGCCTGGGTATGGGCATGACTTTCGTCCCGATGTCCTCCACGGCCCTCGTGGGGGTCGATCCCAGCGACGCGGGGGTGGCCAGCGCCCTGGTCAACACGACTCAGCAGGTCGGGGGGTCCCTCGGCACAGCACTGTTGAACACGGTGGCCGCCGCCGCGGCGGCCAGCTATCTCACCGCCCACGGCCGCGCGGGCAGGGCACTCCAGGTCGCCGCGGTCCACGGGTACACAACGGCCTTCATGGTCAGTGCCGCCCTGCTTGCTGCGGCAGCTCTGGCGGCCGGCGTGCTGGTCCGTGCTTCCCGCCACCACGTGCTGCGCGAGATCGTGATAGGCGAACCGGCGATGTCGTCAGGGTCAGAGTTGATCGTGGCCGCAGAGCAGGCCGTCTCCACAGAGAGCTTCTGCGCGCCCGACGGCCATCTCGACTTGACACGTACGTCAACAGGATGAGGCTTGGCCCCAAGACCCTGCCTTCCATCTCGCTCACCTCGGCAGTGCCGTGGTCGTCGGCCAGCTCTCGTTCGATAAGTGGGGCAAGCTGGTCGGCAGCCATGGCTTGGTCGCCGGTCAGAGCCAGGCTTGTGGTTCGCACCACGCGAGCTCACTCACAAAGAAAGGCTAAGCGAGACTCCGGCTCGTCGGGCGCCTTTCGGCAGGCCTTCGGAGGCGAGATCAGGGATGAGATCGGCACCTCGTGCGAGGGCCGGAACGGTCTCGGATCGTATTCGACCTGCGCGGGACGTTTCGGTTAGACAATCGGGATTCGGCGTTCGGGGGACGCGCGCCGTGGCGTTGATGACGGACATGGAGGACGATGTGGCGCAGGGACCAGTGAGCGCGGCGGACCAGGGCTCGGGCTCATGACAGAAGGAGCGCAGGGCGAGCGCTGGTGGCAGGGCGCGGTGGCGTATCAGCTCTACGTGCGGTCATGGAGGGACCTTGACGGCGACGGCTGTGGCGACCTTCCCGGGGTGATCGACAGGCTCGACTACCTCTCGTGGCTGGGCGTCGACGCCGTCTGGTTGTCGCCGACCACGCCCTCGCCGGACCACGACTGGGGCTACGACGTCTCCGATTACATGAGCGTCCATCCGCAGCTCGGGAGCCTGGAGGATCTGGACCGCCTGATCGCCGAAGCAGGTCGCCGGCACATCAGGGTGCTGCTCGACTTGGTGCCCAACCACACGAGCGACGAGCACCCGTGGTTCGCCGAGGCCCGTAGCGCTCGGGACGCCCACCACCGCAACTGGTACGTGTGGGCCGAGCCTGCTCCGGGCGGAGGACCCCCGAGCAACTGGCTCGATGCGAGCGGCGAGAGCGCGTGGGACCTCGACCCGGTGACCGAGCAGTACTACCTGCACAACTTCCACCCCTCCCAGCCCGACCTGAACTGGTGGGAGCCCGCCGTCCACGACGCCTTCGAGGAGATCCTCCGGTTCTGGTTCGACCGGGGTGTCGCCGGATTCCGCATCGACGTTGCCCATGGTCTCTACAAGGACGCCGCCCTTCGCGACAACCCGCCCATTCCTCCAGGTCAGCTCATCGGTGGCAATGGTGGCCAGGAGCAGCGCTACAGCGCCAATCGTCCCGAGACTCACGCGGTGTTCCGGAACTGGCGCAAGATCGCCGAACAGTACGAGCCGCCCAAACTGCTGCTCGGCGAGACGGCCGTCCCGGACGTGGAGAGGCTTGCCAGTTACTACGGGCAGGACGATGAACTCCAGCTGGCCTTCAATTTCCCGTTCATGGTCGCCGGCTTCACAGTTCTCGAGCTGTCGAAAGTCGTGCGCGAGACCCTCCGTCATCTCCCCGCCGGGACCGTTCCGGTCTGGACCATGTCGAATCACGACATTTCGCGCTTCACGACTCGCTGGTGCTCCGGAGACGACACCAAGGCTGCTCTCGCTCTCACCGTCCTTCTCACATTGCCCGGGACGATCGTCATCTACTACGGCGACGAGATCGGGATGACTGACGTCGATATCCCCCTCGAACTGCAACGCGACGACATGTTCCTGGGCGGACGAGGGGGTCATCCGAGTCGGGACCGCGCCCGGACCCCCATGCAGTGGGACCCGGGCGTCAGCGGCGGTTTCACTGCTGCGGGGGTCACTCCCTGGCTACCGCTCGGCGACCTTTCTTCCCACAATGTGGCCGACGAGCGGGAAGACCCACGGTCACTCCTCTCGCTCTGTCGGCAGCTCATGACGATCCGCCGGCAGCACATCAAGGGCCATGACGGCACCTACGAGGAACTGGCCTCGTCCGAGCACCAGTGGGTCTACCGGACCGGCGAAGTAGTGGTGGCGGCGAACTTCTCCCACGAGCCCACAGAGGTACCGGGGCTGTCGGGGCCGCTGCTCATCTCGAGCCTTGGCATGCGATCGCCCGGCGAGCCCGTCAGGCAAGCGGCACGCCTCGCCGGCTTCGAGGCGGTCGTCTTGCAAGACCGGCCCTGATGACACCGGATCAGCTTGTCGACGAAGAGCACCTGGGACTGCTCGAGGTAGTACATCTATGCAACTTGGGATTCCTTCGGCTGCGCCGCGCGTCGAGGCCGTCTATGAGCTCGCTGCCCAAGCGGCGACCGATACCCTCAAAGAGGTGGTCCTTGAGCCTGGTGCGGCGACGATACTGCGCGAGGTTCTCGGACGTTCGTTGCAGCACTTCAACCAGGCCTCGGCTCTTGCGCGACTGCCGGTGCTCATCGCGCCGTTCGTCACCAGGCCCGAAGCAAGGGTCCTTGACCGCGACGCACTCAGACTCGCGCAGCCCGAGGAGGCGACGGCCGGCGAGTCCTGGAACTCCCTGTCCCAGGACCGCAACTGGTGGAGTCTGTATACGATCTCGTTGTGCAGACAGCGGCCGAGGGCGCGGGCCGAGCCGCCGGGACAGACGCCTCGAGCATGAGGCCTGACGGAAGCCCGTTGCGCCGGCCGGCACCTTGCTTGCTGCCGGGTTGCCCGAGCCCCGGAAGGGAAGTGGTCGCAGTCGACGCCCACGCCGGTGGCGAACCGGGTCGGGTCATCGTGGGCGGCGTCGAGGACGTGCCCGGGGCGACCATGTTCGAGAAGATGCGCCACATCGCCACTTGCCACGACGACCTTCGCCTGCGCATGCTTCGTGAGCCCCGCGGTTACCCGGCCGCCAACTGCAACCTGGTGCTGCCGTCCACCGACCCCATGGCGGCTGCCGGCTTTGTGATCATGGAGCAGGTCGAGTACCCGCCGATGTCCGGCACCAACACCATCTGCGTGGCCACCGTGCTGATCGACCAAGGCATGGTGGAGGTGCGGGAGCCGGTGACGCGCTTCGCACTGGAGACGCCGGCCGGCCTTGTCCATGTCGAGGCAGAAGTGGTCGGAGGACAGGCCCGGGGGATCACGTTCGAGAACGTGCCCTGCTTTGCCATGCAGCTCGATGCCCCGGTCGAGGTGACCGGCCTCGGCACCGTGAGCGTCGACCTGGCCTACGGCGGCATGATCTATGTCATCGCCGACGCCGCTGCTATGGGCCTGCGCCTTACCCCCGATGAGGCCCGCGACCTCGTGCGCGTCGGTGAATGCATCAAGGCTGCCGCCCGCGAGCAGGTGCCTCAGTGCCACCCCGAACGACCCGAGCTGTTGGGCCCGACGATCGCCTGCCTGGTGGGACCGGCCAGCGGTCCCCACGCTGATCGGCGGAACACCGTCGTCGTTTCCACGGGCGCCCTCGACTGGCGCCGGCCGGACACCTGGACGGGTGTCCTTGACCGTTCCCCGTGCGGGACCGGGACCTGCGCGCAAATGGCCGTTCTTCACGCCCGGGGGCAACTGCCGCTCAACCGCGATTTCCGCAGCGAGGGGATCCTGGGCACGGTGTTCACCGGCAGGCTGGTGGCCGAGGCCAAGGTGGCCGGCCGTCCCGCTGTGGTCCCGACCATCACGGGTACCGCCTGGATCACGGGCCACACTCGCTTCGTGCTCGACCCCGAGGACCCCTTCCCAGCCGGTTTCACGGTCGGCGACCTCTGGGGCGCCGGTACCGCGGCCGCGAGCGCCGATGGATAGCCTCTAACCTCGCCTGATGCGGTCTCGCCTGGTTTTCGGAGCCGTCGACAGTCACACAGAGGGCATGCCGACGCGTGTGATCACTTCCGGCGTCGGCGAGCTGCCCGGCGCCACCATGGCTGAACGGCGGCTGTACGTCATGAACCAACGTGACGACCTTCGCACCCTCCTGATGCACGAACCCCGCGGCCACAGCGCCATGTCGGGCGCCATCTTGCAGTCCTCGACGCGTCCCGACGCCGATGTGGGGGTGGTCTTCATCGAAGTGTCAGGGTGCCTGCCAATGTGCGGCCACGGGACCATCGGCACGGCTACCGTGCTGGTGGAGACGGGCATGGTACCGGTCTCCGAGCCTGTCACGGTGATCCGTCTCGACACCCCTGCCGGCCTCGTCGAAGCATCGGTCGAGGTGGATGACGGGAGAGCCAAGAGCGTCACCATCCGCAACGTGCCCGCCTACTTGCACCTGCGCGACGCCACTGTCACGGTGCCCGGGGTCGGTGAATTGACGATCGACTTGGCCTGGGGCGGCAACTTCTATGCTCTGCTGCCCGCCGCCTCGGTGGGCCTGGCCGTGCGACCGTCGCTCCACGACGACCTCATCAGAGCTGGCCGCGCGGTCATGGCCGCCATCAACGACCAGCTCAGCTTCGTCCATCCAGAGCACCAGTCCATCAACTACTGCCATCACGTCGTGCTCACCGAACCGGGCGACGAGACCGTCTCCGGTCGCGCTGCGGTCGCCATCCACCCGGGTTGGCTGGACCGGTCACCGTGCGGTACGGGGACCTCCGCCCGTATGGCCCAGCTTCACGCACGCGGGGAGCTGAGCCTGGGGGAGGATTACGTGCACGCGTCCGTCCTCGGGACGCGTTTCACCGGGCGCCTGATCGGCACCACGAAAGTGGGCGCGTTCGACGCCGTCATACCTACGGTGCGGGGTCGAGCCTGGCTCACCGGGCTGGCTAGTTATCTCCTGGACCCAGACGACCCCTTCCCCGCCGGCTTCCTCTTGGGTCGAGAAACGTGACCCGCCCTGGGTTGCGAGGTGTGGGCGGAGCGCCTGGTCGTCGAGTCCCCGGCTCTGGTCCACGGTCCTTGCCGGCCAGTGTCGAGGTGCTGGTAGTCGGGGCGGGCATCATCGGGGCCGCGGTCGCGAACAGGCTGGCAGCTGCCGGCTTGGACGTCTGCCTCCTCGATCGCTTGGGCCCGGCCGCGGGTACCTCTTCGGCCGGCGAGGGCAACGTTCTTGTATCCGACAAGGTGCCTGGTCCGGATTTGGCCCTTGCCCTGCGGGGAGTGGCACTGTGGCACGAACTGGCGGAAGAGGCGGGAGACGCGGGAGACAGGGTCGAGTTCGAGGCCAAGGGCGGCCTGGTGGTGGCCCACGATGAGAGGGAATTTGAAGCGCTGTTCAACATGGCCGAGTCGCAGCGCCAGTTGGGAGCGCGCGTCGAGCTGGTCACCGCCGGCTCTTTGCACGAGCTGGAGCCGGCCCTTACCGAGGATCTGAGCGGTGGTGCCTTCTACGAGCAGGATTGCCAGGTCCAGCCCATGGCGGCCGTCGACTTCCTCGTCCGCCAGTTCGACGCGCACGGGGGCTGCTTGGTAAGGGGGGCAGAGGTCGTCGGCGCGGAGCGGGACCGGCAGGGGAAGGTCCGCTCGGTCGGTACCACCATGGGCACCGTTGTTGTCGGGACGTGCGTCGTCAATGCCTCCGGCCCGTGGGCGGGTGAGGTGGCCCGGCGCCTGGGCACGGACATACCGGTCGAGCCCCGGCGCGGTCATGTGCTCGTGACCGAACCGGAGCCTCCTTTCGTCCGGCACAAGGTCTACGAGGCCGGCTACGTGAGCTCCGTCCACGACGATGGCACCGGCCTAGCCTGCTCCGCGGTAGTCGAGGCGACCCGGAGCGGCACCATGCTTCTCGGCTCCTCCCGGGAGTTCGTGGGCTTCTCGAGGGAGCTCGACCCAAGAATCATCAGGACAATTGCAGCCCGCGCGGTGGCCCTGTTTCCGGACCTCGCCCGGGCCCGCCTGATGCGGGCCTACGTCGGCTTCCGCCCGACGACGCCCGACCGGCTCCCCATCATCGGCGCGGACCGCTCCGTCGGCGGCGTCTACCATGCCGCGGGCCACGAGGGAGCGGGCATCGGCCTAGCACTCGTCACGGCCGAGATGCTAGAGACGCTCGTCCTCGGCCAGACGCCTTCGATGGACCTGGCGCCGTTCGCCCCCGACCGGTTCGCAGTTGCCTCACGAACCGGCCCAACCAGCCCCAGCGCTCTCCAAGCCCAGGACGAAGCTGCGGAAAGCAGCAGGGCAACACCGCCAGCCAGCGCCAGTGCCGCCCCCGCACACCACTACACGACGTCAGGACGGGCCGAGCGAAAGCTGCTCACGGCACTTCGTTCTTGGAGTCACAGACCCTCCTCAGCCATATCAGCTCGCCCGCCGTTGCTGCGGTTCCGTTTCGACGGTCGAGAGCTCATGGCTCCACGCGGCAGCACTATCGCAGGAGCTCTGCTGTCCAACGGCGAGCGGACATGGAGGACGACGCGAACGGGTGGCCAGCGGCGGGGACTGTTTTGCGGGATCGGTACGTGCTTTGACTGCCTCGTCGATCTGAACGGCGATAGAGCCGTCCGCGCCTGCCTGGCCCTGCTCCAAGAGGGGGACGAGGTCTGCAGTTCGGCCTCGGTTGGCATCGGGAGTCCTCTTGGTGGCCCGACGGGGCACAAGCAGGCGCCGGGCAGTGCACAAACGGACAGAGCGCTGGGCGAATTGGGGCTTCCCCGGGATGCCTGAAGTCGTAGTTGTGGGTGCCGGGCCGGCAGGTATGGCAGCAGCCGTCGCGGCCTCCCGCCGGGGTGCTCGGGTAGTTCTGGTCGATGGCGCGCCTCGTCTGGGCGGTCAGTACTTCCGCCAACCGCTGGCGGAGCCCACGAGCGACGGCGATCACCCCGCACCTGCGGCCGGCCTGCGGCTGCCGACACGGTTCCGCCAACTGGCGGCAAATCCGGCTATCGAGCTCCGGCTCGGTTGCGAAGTCTGGTCGGTGTCGAAGGACTTGTCGGGCTTCACCCTGCGTCTCACCGACGGGGCGCCAGCGGTACTCCATTCGCCGGCCCTCGTACTGGCCACAGGAGCCTCCGAGCTGACGCTCCCGTTTCCCGGATGGGCGCTCCCGGGCGTGGCCACCGCGGGTGCCGCGCAAGCTCTGCTCAAGTCCCAACATGTTCCCATCGGCCAGCGAGTCGTGGTGGCCGGCACCGGGCCCTTCCTGTTACCGGTGGCGGCCGCTTTGGCCGAAGCAGGGGCCCGCGTACTGCTGGTCGAGGCAGCACGGGCCCGCTCAGCGCCCCGGGCCGTGCCCACCCTCCTGCGGTACCCCCACAAGCTGAGGGAGGCAGCCGGATACGGCCTGGTGCTGGCCTGGCACCGGGTGGCTGTGCTCACCGGCTGGGGCGTCGTCCGTTGCGAGGGGGAGGGCCGTGTCGAGCGGGTGATCCTCGCCCGCTTGGGGCCGAACTGGGAACGGCTGCCTGAGCCGGGCCGGACCATCCCCGCCGACGCGGTCTGCGTCTCTTACGGGTTCGTGCCCCGCCTCGAGCTTGCGTCCCAGCTCGGCGCGTCCGCCTTTGGCCATCCCGACCAGCTGGCGGTAGGCGTTGTGACCGACGCCACCATGGGCACCTCTGTCCGTGGCCTGTTCGTCGCCGGAGAGCTGGCGGGAGTTGCAGGAGCCGAGGTAGCCGAGCTCGAAGGCGAGCTCGCCGGGCACTCTGCGGCCTCGTACCTCGGGCTGGTCGACAATCGTGGCCCCGCCGAAATACAGCGGCTCCTTCGCCGCCTGCGCCAAAGTCGCGCGTTCACGGCACGGTTGTTGGCCATCTACCCCGTGCACGCCGGTTGGAGCTCGGGGCTCGAGCCATCGACAGTGTTCTGCCGGTGTGAGCAGGTGCCCTGGGAGGCGGTCGAGGCAGCCATCGTCCGGGGCGCCACGACAGCCCGTGAGGTGCGTGGCGTTACTCGCTGCGGAATGGGCTACTGCCAGGGCCGGACCTGCGGGCCGGCCCTGCAGATGGCGATCTCGTCCCTCGCCGGCCAGTCGCTCAACGAGGTCGGCGACCTGCACCATCGCCCGGTGGCTGTGCCGGTCCCCTTGGGCAGGGTCTCCGGCTCCTAGAGCTAACTTAGGCTTCGGAAGCTGCCGGGCTTGGAGAGGGACCTGGCCCGTCGCGAGGAGGTTGGGATGGGGTTGTCAGCGGACCGGGTCGACCGCATGGAGGTCTACAGCTGCCCTCTCACCTATGCCCACGGTACCTACGTCATGTCGGCCAACCGGACGATCACGACCCTCGAGAGCACCGTGGTCGTCCTGCGTACCGCCGACGGCGTGTCCGGATACGGGGAGATCTGCCCGCTGGGCAGCACCTATCTTCCCTCGTCAGCGGCCGGTGCCCGGGCCGCCCTCCGGGAGATCGCCGGAGCTGTGGTGGGCCAGAACGCCACCAACATCGGCAAGCTGCACGTCTCGATGGACGCCGCGCTGGCTGGTCATGGCTACGCCAAGAGCGCGGTCGACATTGCCGCCTTCGACCTGTTCGGCAAGCTCTGCGGGGTGCCGGCATGTGAACTGCTAGGCGGCCGGCAGGTGGCACAAGTGCCTCTCTACGTCGCCGTGCCGCTCGGGCCGCCGGCGGAAATGGTCGATTTCGTGCTTGCCGAGCGGGCTGGAGGTACTCACCGGTTCCAGCTCAAGGTTGGCGCGGATGCCGAAACGGACGTCGCGCGGGTACGAGCGGTGGTAGAGGCCACCGGAGAAGGCGACTCGATCGTCGCCGACGCCAACGGCGGCTGGCGTCTGGCCGAGGCTGTCCAGGCCGTCGGGATGCTGGAGGGCACGCCCCGCCTGCGTATCGAGCAGCCGTGCCGGTCGTTCGAAGAGTGCCTGCAGGTGCGGCGCAGGACCTCGCTGCCAATGGTCCTCGACGAGGTCATCACGGACGTGCAGGCTCTATTGCGGGCCACGGGCGAGCGGGCAGTCGAAGGCATCAACCTCAAGATCAGCCGCGTCGGGGGGCTCCTACCGGCGCGGGTGATGCGTGACGTCTGCGCTGAGCTCGGTGTCGATCTCCTGATCGAGGACACCTGGGGCGGCGACCTTTGTAGCGCGGCCGTGGCGGCCCTGGCCGGCTCCACCTCCCCTTCGACTCTGTGGGCGGCGTCGTTCATGAACGACTGGACGCTGGAACACTTGGCCGGTTACGAGCCCCGCTCAGTCGGAGGATGGGGTCCCATCCCGAACGGTCCGGGCCTCGGTATCGAGGTCGACGAGGACCAGCTTGGGGAGCTCCTGTTCGAGGCGCACGCCGACGGTGCCTAACATGCGCCGATCCGCCGACTCCGGCGATTCGTAACCGACATTGGGTAACACGGACCCGGCAGCCACGAGTTCCGGCGGCCCCTGACGCGGCATGGATGAGCTCTCCGTCATCGGGCGCGCCGCGATCGAGCAGGCCCTCCCGCCGCCGCGGGCACGTGATGCTATCGGTGCCGCGCTGCTGGCGGGCGAAAGTAGGCCAATCGCCCGGACGTCCCTGGCCTTCGGCGCCGGCGAGCTGCTGGTCATGCCGGCCGAGGACCAGGACCTCGTCGGCGTGAAGATCCTCACCCTGGCCCCGAGTTCCGCTTCGCCGAGAGGCCCGGCGGCTCGCGTCGGCACTCCGTCCCCTTCGGTCGGCGCGATGGCTCCCGGTTCCCACGCACAGGGCATCTACGTGCTCTTCGAGGCTCTCAGCCTCACCCCGGTGCTCCTGCTCGATGGGGCCGCACTGACTGAGGTCCGCACCGCCGCCGTCTCCGCCTGGGCAACGGACGTTCTGGCTCCGCCTGACGCCAAGACGCTCCTGATCTTCGGTTCGGGACCGCAAGCACACGCTCATCTCCGTGCGCTGGCCGACATCCGCGCCCTGGAGGAGATGTTCCTCGTGACACTGGACGAACGCAGCGCTTCGGAACTGCTGGCACTCGCGGCGAGCCTGGGGATCAGGGGCACACGTGCCGGTGCCAGCGAGGTCGCCAGGGCGGACATCGTCTGTTGCTGCACCACAAGCCCCGTGCCCCTCTTCGACGGCAAGCTGCTCCGGCCGGGCACCCACGTCATTGCCATCGGCTCGCACCTCCCGGACCGCCGGGAACTCGACACGGCGACAGTGCTTCGCAGCGTGGTAGTCGTGGAAACCCGAGCCAGCGCCCTGGCCGGGGCGGGCGACCTAATTATCCCCATCAAAGAGGGCGTGCTCGGCGCGGGACCGGTGGCCGCCGACCTGTTCGAGCTGGCACGCGGCTTCATCCCCTCTCGCGACGGGCATGACTTGACCCTGTTCAAGTCGGTGGGTGTCGGCTTCGAGGACCTGGCCATGGCGCGCGCCGTTCTCGAGACGCTTCGCACGTCGCCTCCTTAAGGCGGCGATAATGGACTCGGGTCAAGGCGACGCGTGCTCGTGACCCCACCTCCCAGGTGTGGCCATACCCGGCCAGAGAGAGGAGCTTCCGTGAGTAACGCCCAACCGCTGCAAGGCATACTGCCGGCATTAGTGACTCCGTTCACGGACGACTATGCGATCGACGAGGCTGCGCTGCGTTCGCTGGTATCCCGGCTCGTCGCTGCCGGAGTCGGCGGCCTTGTGTCTTGTGGCAGTACCGGCGAGTTCACCACTCTTTCTTCCGAGGAACGCAGGCGCGTTACGGAAGTCGTCACTGAAGCGGCGGCCGGTGCCGTGCCCGTGGTCGCTCAGACCGGTGCTTTGACGACCAAGGAGGCGGTGGAGTTGAGCAAACACGCCGAGGGCGTGGGCTGCGCTGCCGTGATGGTCGTCCCGCCCTTCTACGAGCCGCCGGAGTGGGCGGACCTGCTCGGCCACTACGAAACGGTCGCCCGTGCCATCGGCATACCCATCATGATCTACAACATCCCCGCCAGCGGTACCAACATGACTGTGGAGAGGATCGATGAGCTGGCCAGCATCCCTGGCGTGAAGTACATCAAGGACAGCAGTTCAGACGCCGTCATGCTGACGCGCCTCGTGCAGGAGTACGGCGACCGGCTCGGGATCTTCAACGGCGCAGATACGCTCTCGTTCTGCGCCCTGGCGGCAGGTGCGGTGGGCGCCGTGTGGGGAGCGGCAAACTTTATCCCCGAGCTGACGGTGGAGCTTTACCGTCACCTGGTCGTCGAAAAGGACCTGGACGCGGCACGGGCCGTCTGGGACAAGATCTGGCCCATCTGCCATATCCTCGAGAGCACGAACTACGCCAGCGCGGTGAAAACAGCTTGCGAGCTGGCCGGGTTCATGGTCGGGCCCACACGGCCCCCGGTCCGGCTCCTCTACGACGACAGTCGCAAGCAGTTGGCCACCGCCCTGGCCAACGCCGGCGTCACCGGATAGTCATCCAGATTGTCTTCACCTCGGTGTACTGGTCGAAGGCTTCCAGACCGTTGTCGCGACCACCGAAGCCAGACTCCTTGTAACCGCCGAACGGCGTCGTTATATCTCCCTCGGAGAAGCAGTTCACCGACACGGTACCCGCCCGGACAGCACGGGAGACACGCAACGCGCTGTCGAGGTTTCTGGTCCAAAGAGACGCGGTCAACCCATAGTTAGTGTCGTTGGCGAGTTCAATCGCCTCTTCTTCGTCCTTGAACGAGATGACGCAGATGACCGGTCCGAATATCTCCTCGCGGGCGACGCGCATGTCGCGACTGACGTTGTCGAAGATCGTGGGGGCGACGAAGTAGCCGCCCGCCTCTTCCAGTACGCGCCCACCACCGATGACTACTTTGGCGCCCTCATCCCGACCCGTCTCGATGTAGCCCAGCACCTTTTCCATGTGCCGTTCCTCCACCATGGGCCCTATCTTCGTAACGGGGTCCAGCGGGTCGCCGACGATCCACTCGGTCGCGTGCTTTACGACACTTTCCAGCAGCTTGTCCTTGATCGAGTCGTGAACCAGAAGGCGCGACCCCGCCGAACAGTTCTCGCCCATGTTCCAATAGCCCGCCGACAGGACGTCCTGGGCGACTATCTCTAAATCTGGCGCGTCGGCCAGTACGATCTGCGGGTTCTTGCCCCCCAGTTCGAGGACTACCTTCTTCAGGTTGCTTTCCGACGAATAGCCCAGGAACAGGCGACCGACCTCTGTCGAACCGGTCACCGATACCGCGTCGACGTCCTTGTGGCAGCCCAGAGCCTGTCCCACCTTGTCGCCGGAACCGGGCACGATGTTGAGCACGCCGGCAGGGACACCGGCTTGTGACGCCAACTCGGTCATGCGGATGGCGCTCAGCGAGGTCAGCTTCGACGGCTTCACGACCACGCTGTTCCCCACGGCCAGGGCAGGCGCCACCTTCCAGGCGAACATCAGGGCCGGGAAGTTCCACGGCAAGACAGCCGCCACGACACCGACGGGTTCCCGGACGATCAACCCCAGGTGACCCGGCCCGGTCGGGGCGACGGAATCGAACAGTTTGTCGGCAGCTTCGGCGTACCAGCGGAAACACTTGACGGTCTCCGGGACGTCGATCGTCCGGCAGTCCGTGATCGGCTTCCCCGCGTCCAGCGCGTCCAGGAGCGCAATCTCCTCGGCGTTGTCCTCCAAGAGTTGCGCGAAACGTAACAGGGTTTCTTTCCGCTCCTCAGGGGATTGTCGCGACCACCTGCCATCTTCGAAGGCACGGCGAGCCGCATCGACGGCCCGGTCCACATCGGCCCTATCACACGACGTGATCTGGACCAAGGTCCTCCCGGTCGCCGGGTTTATGCTGGCGAACTGCTCCCCGGACGCCGCGTCGCAAAAGTTGCCGTCAACGAAGGCCTGGGTGCGGAATGTGACGGGTTGCTGCTCCCGTGTTGTTGTCATCGGGACACCTCCGATTCTTCCTGAGGCTCGCCTGTGTGGCCACCGGCCTGTCCGATGTCGGGCTACCTCCGTCCTTCAGGTGCATTCCACTTCGCGCACATCCTAGGTGCTCCATCTCAGGTTGATCTGAGGGCCGCTGCGCACAAGGAAGGTGGCTGCCCCCGGTGCAGACTCATGTACGCAATGTGCTGAGAGCATCGCCGGGACCGGCCCGTCGGCCGCGACTACCAGCGGGAGTAGACGATATTGCCGTACCGGTGCAGGCTTCGCGTCGCCACCTTTTCCCGCAGCCAGCGGACCAGCTCGATGCGGCCGCAGGAACAAATGGGCTCGTCGAACACGCTTACCCCGGCCTCTGCGGCCGCTGCCAGCACCTCTTGTTCGCCCTCTCCGAGCAGGCGCAGCCGTGCCGCTCCGGTGCCCCGCCCGGCTCCCACTGCTGCCAACGACGCCGCCAGCGAGTCCGCGCTCTCAACTGTGACGGCCACCGGCGCCTTGGCCAGGCCGCCGGCGAGCGCGGGCAGAGCCGGACGTTGCTCGGGCACCGAGATCCGCAGTGGGGTACCGGTCAGTTCTGCCAGGAAAACGGCCTTGGTCAACTCATCGTCGGCCACGTCCCCACCGGCCCGCAAGACCACGCCGGGTGTGAAGGGGGCGTACGACAGTTCGTTCGACTCACACGCCAATCCGGCCATCTCGGTCACCCGCGAGAAGTGCGCTTCCCACCAGTGGCGGTAGCTCGCCACAGACCGCGCCACGCTCATGTTTTGGGCGTCGTGCCAGCGGCGCAGCGCGATCAGGTAGTTGGGTCCTCCCGCTTTCGCCGTCGGCCCGAGGACGGAACGTTTCCAGCCACCGAAAGGCTGCCTGCCCACTATCGCCCCGGTGATGGCGCGGTTGATGTACAGGTTGCCGGCCTGGCATGCTGCGGTCCAGCGCCGGTGCTCTTCGGCGTCGAGCGAGGAGAGGCCGGCGGTGAGCCCGTAAGCGACCGCGTTCTGCCATGCCAACGCCTCCTCGAAAGTCTCCGCTCGCATCACCCCCAATACGGGGCCGAACCACTCGGTCATGTGCGTCCATGACCCCGGCCGCACCCCGATGCGCACCCCAGGGGACCACAATTTGCGCTCCGGGTCGATGCAGGCCGGCTTCACGAGCCAGGACTCGCCATCTTCGAGCTGGGTGAGTGCCCGCTCCAGGTCAGGGGTGAAGGGCCCGACCAAGGGCCCCATCTCCGTGGCCGGGTTTGTCGTCACGCCTACCCGCAAGCTGCGCACGGCGTCGGCTAGCTGGCGCAGGAACGGGCTCCGGTCGTACACGGGTGCCAGGACGATGGCCAGGCTGCCGGCCGAGCACTTCTGACCGGCGTGGCTGAAGGCCGAGTGCATCACGTTGCGGACCGTCTGGTCGACGTCGGCGGTGGAACCGACAATGATCGACCCCTTTCCGCTCGTCTCGGCGAGGATTCTGCGGTTCGGTGCCCAGCGGGCGAAATTGCTGGCTGTCTCCCAGGAACCGGTCAGGACCACGGCATCAACGTCAGGGTGGGTTACCAGGCGCTGGCCGGGAGCCCTGTCCGTGGGGGCGACGAGCTGGAGGACGTGCTTCCCGAAACCCGCCGCGTGCAACTGCTGGACCAGTACGGCCCCCGTTGCCATGGCCGGTCGAGCAGGCTTCAGGATCACCGTGTTGCCGGCCGCCAGCGCCGCCAGAGTCCCGCCGGCGGGGATCGAGAACGGGAAGTTCCACGGCGGTGACACCACCACTACGCCCAGGGGCGAGCTGTCGACCTCGCAGTCGAGCTCCGCCAATAGCGACGACAGCGAACCGGTACCCTCGGCGTACCAGCGCGCGAAGTCCACCGCCTCGGAGACCTCAGGGTCCGCTTCCTCGAAGGTCTTGCCCGCTTCCGAGGCCATCACGGCAATCGCGTCCGCCCGACCCGGCCCGGCCGCCATCACGTCAGCGGCCGCCATGAGCAGCTTGGCACGCTCGGCCGGCCCTGCCTGTTCCCAATCCTTCACCGTCTGACGGGCGGCGCTCACCGCTTTCTCCACGTCCTCCACGCTCACCGGCGCCGGTGCCTCGGGGCGAGGCCGATCGAGCAGGGCCCTCGCCCACTCCCGGTTGGACGGCACGGTGAGGTCGGTATCGGGCTCGTTGGCAAACCGAGCTCGGTCGGGTCGGGGCGCCCGTGCTCCAACACCAGCTGGCGCACCGGCCTCCATCCTCCTGTTCGCCGGTAATGGCGTCTGCCTGTCCTGTTCCTGGTAGGGCCGCGTCCTCACGTCATGGCGAGCACGTACGGCGGTCGCGAAACGGGAGGCCTGTTCCTCCCAGACGGTGCCGCCCGGCTCCAGGTCGAGCGAGTAGCGGAGGAATCCTTCCGGGCTCGTGTTCTCGTCCAGCCTCCGGGAAAGGTATGCCAGCGCGTTGCGAAAGTCCTTCTTGGCGGCCACCGGCACGTACAGGAGCACTCCCCCGGTCCGCTCGGCGATCGCGGCGGCTTGCTCGTCCGCCATCCCGGCCAGCATCTCGATCTCCACCTTCACGCCCAGGTCCTCGGCTAGCACGAGGGAAAACCCCACGTCGAAAAGGTTGTGCGAGGCCACGCCGACCTCCACCGTGCCGCTGCGAGCAGCCTCCAAGAGCCGCTCGAGCATGGCTTTGTACGAGGCATCGGTCTCCGCCTTGGTCAGGTAGGGCGCCTGGGGCCAGCAGCGCAGTTCGGCATCCCCCTGTTCCATGGCCAAATTGGCGCCCTTCACCAACCGCACGCGGACCGGTGGGGCGCCAGCCCGGTGGCGCTCCGCGGCGAAGGAAAGGACGCGCTCGAGTGCCTCGTGGCTGCCCGGGAGGTACGCCTGCAGGGCGATCCCGGCCGTGTGCCCGGCGCCCTCCTCCCCGGCCAGCGTCCGGAAGAACGCCTCCAAGGTGAGGTCGAGGTCGCCGTGCTCCTCCATGTCGAGGTTGACGAGCTTGGGGGGCTGGCACGAAGCGGCGGCTTGGAAAAGCTGCCGGAGCGGGGCGCAGACGCGCTCCACCGAACCGTCGAAGTCCACGAGTGAGAGCCCGGAAGACACCGACGACACTTTCACCGACACGCACGCGACGTCGTCGCGGCGCAGAAGCGCCTCTACGGCCCGTGCCCGCCGGGTAGCCTCGTCCCAGCCCAGCACGGCCTCGCCAAGCAGGTTCAGGTTGCCGCGGCCCCGCAACTTGGAGAGGTGCCGCCCGAGCGACCGGGGTTCCGCGGGGTAGATGAGCCCTCGGGTCTCTCTCCGCAGGCGGGCCGTGACCAGCTTCACGACGGGGAAAGGAGCAAGTCTTCCTGCCCAACCCGCTGCACGGAGCAAGGCTCTGTCCGTTGCGGAAAAGCCTTCCAGCGGCCCCGTGGTGATCATGGCCAGCTCAGCAGCCGCGGTGCGGGCGTCCACTGGGCGCAGCACCCGGTCGGCGATCGCGAACACGAGCTTTGCGCCCGAGGGGCTGGCCAGGAGCCGACGAAAGCGCCGCTGACGGCGCCTGGCGCCCGGGCCGGCGAGGGATCGCGACCTCCTTTCCAGTTCGGCTGCCAACTCGCATGAACTAGCGATGAGCTCGTCGTCAGATAATGTCACGCCCTCCATTACATCCCTTCCTGGTCCGGACCGAAAGGATCAAGGGCAGCCTTGCCAAACGCGACTGCCCGAGGACGTTTGTGTGTTGGCTATCAGCGCCGATGAAGGATGCACCTGACGTCAGCGCGCGGACTTCCCGGCCGGTCCGGAGTCTCGGGTGACTCAGGAAGCTTTCCGATCGACGGCGACGGCCCGCCTCCAAGCGCTCTCAGTTTGGCGGTGGCGACAAGAGCGAGCCCACCTGCATTCAGGAAGTGGAGCGGGACACCCTCGCGGATCGCGCTACCTCAGGTCCTGACTGAGCCGTGCCAGTTGCTTTGTTCACGAGCCGCCGATCCTTGCCTCGGCGGCGGCTGTCAACTCCTGCAGGCCGAAGGCGGTCGGTCGCATGGCGCCTTCGTCGAGGTTCGACCTGTCGTTGAAGCCGACCGTCGCGTACCTCGTCTTGAACTTCTGCGCGCTTTGGAAAAGGAAGACGACCTTGCCGACCTTGGCAGCACCGGCGACTATTCGGGACCGTGCCGCCACTCGTAACCAACCGGCTCTCTGCACCGGCCGCGCCCTTGCCGAGCACGCATCCTGGCCGCAGTAGCCGTAGAAGGGCGCGGTCGCGCCGGTCTCGAGCTCATGGGTTGAAATCTGCCATAGGCAAAGAAAGCGTGCTGTGAGATGATTGAATTTTCTGCTAGTCCGTGCCCCAAAGAGAGGGGGAGATATGCGAATTACGTCCAGGATGTGCCTGACAGGTGTCGCGGGGGTGCTCCTCGCCGCCGCTTTCGTTGCCATACCTTCGGTCGGTCCGGTCGTCCCGGCGGCCGCCAGCAGCTCGAGCACCTACCTGGTAGGTGCTTCCGAACCCATGACCGGCGCCGAGGCCCAGGCCGGCACGGAGATCTATGACGGCGAGATGCTGGCCGTCGACAACATCAACGCTGCCGGCGGAGTGCTCGGTCACAAGATAGTCATGGTCGAAGAGGATGACGCCTGCGACCCGCAGACGTCGGTCAACGCAGCCAACAAGCTGGTTTCGCTCGGCGTGCAGGCGATGGTCGGAGGCTACTGCTCGAGCGCGGCTCAGCCTGCAGAGGCGATCTACGCCCGGGCCGGCATCCCGAACATACAGGCCTCCGCCAACTCCAGTACCCTCACCGAGGCGGGATACCACAACGTCTTCCTGGTCGACCCAGGTGGCCCGCTGCAGGCCCAGGAGGCGGTCGGCCTGTTCACCAAGATTCTGAAAGTGAAGACGCTCTTCATCGCGGACGAC
Organism: uncultured Acidimicrobiaceae bacterium; assembly: GCA_963807575.1. Lineage (GTDB taxonomy): Bacteria > Actinomycetota > Acidimicrobiia > Acidimicrobiales > Bog-793 > Fen-455. The sequence continues at coordinate 54,635 of CAWECD010000008.1, read as the reverse complement.
CAGTCGACATACGCAGTGAACGTGGCCCAGCTCACGGCCAAGGGCCTGGCCGGTACGTCTGTCAAGGTCCTGCCGGTCGAAGCCATCCCCAGCACTGACCAGGACTTCTCCGCTGTGATCCAGACGGTGCGGACCGACAAGGCGACGGCTATCTACTGGACGGGCTATTTTGCCCAGGCAGCCGAGTTCGTGCGCCAGCTCCGGGCCGCCGGCATCACCATTCCTTTCGTGTGCGCCGACGGTTCGGTTGACCCCACGTTCATCAAGGACGCGGGGACCTCAGCGAACGGTACTTACGCGACGATTGCGGTGCTGTCCTCGTTCCTTACCGGCAGCTCGGCCAAAGCGTTCGACCAGGCCTACGCGAAGAAGTTTCACAGCCAGCCCGGGCCCTACTCGGCGTATGGCTACGACGGCATCTACGCCCTGGCCAACGCGGCCAAGGCAGCTGGGAGCCTCGCGCCCTCCAAGGTGATCAAGGCCCTGCACAGCTTGAAGTTCGCCGGGTTGACCGGAGAGGTTTCCTTTGCCGCCAACGGGTCGCGACTGGGCGCGCGCTTTGTCGTCCTCGAGGTAATTGGAGGGCAGTACAAGCTGGCGCCACAGCAGCCCACGATGTGAGCCAAAGGCCCCTCACCCCGTAGTCGATAGCCGGGACAGGATGCCGTAACCGTGACGTGGACGGTCGTCGTCCCCGACATCGTCGCGGGTCTGTTCCTGGGCGCGTTCTTGGCCCTGGTGGCCGTGGGCTACAGCATGGTCTACGGCATCCTCCGGCTGATCAACTTCGCTCATGGCGACTTCTACATGGTGGCGGCATTCGTGAGCTACACCCTCCTTGCCGCCGTGACCGTGGGCACGAAGATCAACTGGGGCAATGTCGTCTGGGTCGGCATCGTCACGATGATCGCGGGCGGTGTGCTCGCCATGTCGGTGGAAAGGCTCGTTTACAGGCCCATGAGGAGGGCGGCGGTCCTGTCTGTCATGATCGCCGCCCTCGGGGTCTCCCAGGTCCTGGAGAACGGCGTCCTCAACATCCCAGCCTGGGGCTCCAATTACCTCCCCTTCCCGGTGACCCCGCCCAGCACGGGTTTCAATGTGGATGGAGTCCACTACACCTGGACGCAGCTGGTCATCGTGGCCATAGCCGCCGTGCTCATCGCGGCAGTGTGGTGGATCGTCAACCGCACGATGCTCGGCACCGCCATGCGGGCCGTTGCCCAGGACCGCGCCGCGGCCACGTTGATGGGCATCAACACTGACCGCATCATCTCTCTCGTGTTCTTCATCGGGGGAGCGCTGGCGGGAGCGGCGGCAGTCACCTCGAGCCTTTACTACGGGCAGATCAATTACCTGGAGGGCTTCTCCCTCGGATTGCAGGCCTTTACCGCGGCGGTCATGGGCGGCATCGGCAACGTTGCCGGTGCCGCCGTCGGGGGCCTGCTGCTCGGCATCCTGGAGTCGGTCGGCACTGGCCAGTTCGGCGCGCAATGGGCGTTGCTGTTCGCTTTCGGGGCGCTGGTGCTCACCTTGTGGCTGCGCCCCACCGGACTACTCGGCGAACGCGTTGCCCAGCGAGTCTGAGGGCGTCGCTGCCCCGAGCGAGATGGCGCCAACGGCGCCGTGGAACCTAGAACAACCTCCGGCCAGCGGTCTCCATGCGTCGCTGTCCCGGATGCACCCGGGCCTCCCAGTAGCGCTGGTGGCGCTCGGCGTGGCCGCGTTCTTGCCACCTCTGGTCCAGAACACCTACGTGGTCAGCGTTGCCATGCAGGTGGAGATCCTCATGTGCCTGGCGCTGGGGCTGAATTTCGTTGTCGGCCTCTGCGGCATGCTCGACCTGGGCTTTGCCGCCTTCTTCGCCATAGGCTCCTACACGACCGGGCTGCTTTCCGTGGACTTGCACTGGCCCATTCTCGCCACCGTGCCGCTTGCGGTAGTGGCCTCGCTTATCGGTGCCGTCTTCATCGGGACGCCAACCCTCCGGCTGCGCAGCGATTACCTCGCCGTCATCACTCTCGGCTTCGGCGAGATCATCCAGAACATCGTCACGAACCTCAACCAGACGGGTGGGCCCGAGGGGATTTCCGGGATCGCACCCCTCAGCGTGGCAGGGCTGACGGTAACCAGCACCGCCGGCTATTTCTACGTCTTCCTGGTGCTCACCGTACTGTTCACTTGGGTAAGTTACCGCGTGCGCCGGTCCCGTCTCGGGAGAGCCTGGCTGGCGATCCGTGAGGACGAAGACACCGCTCAGGCGATGGGCATCAAAGTCCACAACTTCAAGCTGTACGCCTACATGGCGGGAAGCGTGTACGGCTCCATAACCGGTTCCCTGTACGGTGCTGCCTTCATCGCGATCGCACCGCCAAGCTTCGGTTTCAACGAGTCGCTGCTGGTAGTGATGGCCGTGGCCATGGGCGGTATCGGCAGCATCTGGGGCGCACTCCTGGGAGCGGGGGTGGTCATCGCCAGCCCGGAGATCTTCCGCCAGTTCGCCAGTGCCCGCCTGCTCGTCTTCGGCATGTTGCTGGTTCTCATCATGGTGTTGCGGCCCCAGGGCATATGGCCGGAGACAGGTCTCGGTCTCGAACGGCGGGCGCGCTCGGTCGCCCGTTCCGTTCGCGGTTTCGCCCGTTCCTCCACGCACCGCTCCGATGAGGGGGCTCCGTGACGGCGCTGCTGGCGACGACAAGCCTCTCGTTGCGCTTCGGGGGCCTCGATGCCCTATCGGCGATCACCCTGGAGATACCAAACCTCTCCCTCTTCGGCGTGATCGGCCCCAACGGAGCTGGCAAGACCTCTTTCTTCAACTGCCTCACCGGCTTCTACCGTCCCAGCAGCGGGTCGGTCACCTTTGACGGGGCTGACATCACGCGGCTCCCTGCCCATCGCGTGGCCGCCCTCGGCATCCGGCGGACCTTTCAGAACGTGCGAGTGTTCCCACGCCTCTCGGCAAGGGAGAACGTCCTCATCGGGGCACATCTTCGGGCGAGTTCCAGCCCATGGGGAACCGTGTTCGGGACGCCCGGGATGCTCCGGCGCGAGCGTGCGCTCGCCGAGGAGGCGGAGCACTGGCTCGACTACGTAGGGCTCGGGGACAAAGCAGATGTCCTGGCCGCCGACCTCGCTTACGGCGTGCGCAAGCGCCTGGAGGTGGCCAGAGCGTTGATCGCCCGACCGCGGGTATTGCTGCTAGACGAGCCTGCCGCCGGAGTGAGCTCGGTCGAACGCGACGAGCTAGCCGACGTGATCCGCAGGACGTGGGAAAGCGGCGTGACCGTGGTGATCATCGAGCACGACGTCGAGCTCGTGATGCAGTTGGCCAAGACTGTGGCAGTGCTGGACCGGGGCCGGCTCCTCGTGGAGGGCGAGCCCGAGGCTGTCCGAAACGACGAGCGGGTCATCGAGGCGTACCTGGGGCGGCGTCGCCGGTGAGCGTCCTCGAGGTCTCCAGCATGACTGTGTACTACGGCCCCGTCCGCGGGGTCTCCGAAGTCAGCCTCAGCGTCGACGAGGGCGAGATCGTCGCTCTGCTTGGCGCCAATGGCGCAGGGAAGAGCACGGTTCTCAAGGCGCTGTCCGGACTGGTAAAGCCCCGCTCCGGTGCATTGTCGTTCCAGGGGCGCGACCTCGGACGGGTCGCGCCGGCCGCCCGGGTGCGGCTTGGCCTCGTCCAGGTGCCCGAGGGGAGGCGCATTTTCCCCTCCCTCACGGTCAGCGAGAACCTGGAGCTGGCGGGCTTCGGGTTCGGCGGGAGCCGGTCGCGCCGGCGCGAGCGACTGCAAGCGGTGCTCGAACGTTTTCCCATCCTGGCCCCTCACATGCCCAAGCTGGCGGGGATGCTCTCGGGCGGCGAGCAGCAGGTCCTGGCCATTGCCCGGGGGATGATGGCGGAGCCGAAGTTGCTCATGGTGGACGAGCCCTCCCTGGGCCTGGGACCGCAAATGGTGGAGTCCGTCTACGACCTCCTTGTGCAGATAGCGGCCGAGGGCACCGCTGTTCTGCTGGTCGAGCAGAACGTGACGCTCGCCTTCGAGATCACGAGCCGGGCCTACGTACTGCAGCAGGGCAGGCTGGTGCTATCGGGTCCGAGTAGCGAGCTGGCCGACGACCCGCGCGTGGTAGCGGCCTACCTCGGCGCGCGCGCCGTCTGAGTGGCGGGACCTTCTACGAAAAGGATTGCCGGCGGCGCTCCATTCGCAGGCACTCGTGACGGCCGCGGGAGCGTCCGAGCTGGCGCTCTCATTTTCCGAATCGGGCTACCTCCTCCTTCAGGTGCATTCCACTTCGTGCACGTCCTTGGAGCTCCATCTCAGGTTGACTGAGGCCGCTGCGCACAAGGAAGGTAGCTGCCCTCGGTGTGCACTCAAGTCAAATCCTCCGGCAACGCGCGATCTTGGACTTACGGCGCTTAGTCGCACTACAATCCGGCTGCTCGCGGAATAGGTGCACTGTGGGAGATGTGGCGCTGGCCTGGTCTTCCTGGCTGAAAACGCGGGCGCAGCGCCCGAACCCGCTGCTGGACGTGGTTATCACGACGGTGTCGGGTCCGGCGAAACCGCTAGCAAAGGGGACTCAATGCACCGAGACCGAGGTTTCAAGAGGTCCGCTATCGGATGGCTGATCGGAGTGACCGCCGCGGCGGTGCTCATTGTGCCCGTGGCAGTCTCGACGGGCTCGAGTGGCGCGGCCACGTCGTTGTCTCATAGCAAGGTCCCGAACGTGACGGTCATTTTGGGAACGACGGACCGGATCGTCTCTGCGGACCCGGCTGGCTCCTACGACCTGCCGTCGTGGACGATCATCTACAACGTCTACCAGACGCTGGTCAAGTACGTACCCGACACGACGACGATCGTTCCCGACGCCGCGACATGCTCGTGGCATGGCGCGACGACCTACGTCTGCATCGTCAAGCCCGGGCAGTACTTCTCCAACGGCGACCCCGTGACCGGCGCGGACGTCGCCTACTCCTTCAATCGCGTCCTCAAGATCAACAGCCCTATGGACCCAGGGGTCCTGATCGCGGCGATGAAGAGCGTGACGGCGTCAGGCAGCACTGTCACGTTCAAGCTGAAGTTCCCCGACTCGGTATGGCCGGCTGTGCTGACCACCGGTGTGGGAGCGATCGTCGATCAGAAGGTGTACCCGTTCAACAAGCTCCAGCCCGACGCCAAGATAATCGGGTCCGGTCCGTACGAGCTCAAGTCTTACACGCCCAACCAGCTGGCCGTCTTCGTGCCGAACCCCCACTACGGCGGGAATGACGTCCTGCACAACAGTGAGTTCATCATCCGCTATGAGGAGAGCGCCACGACGCTCGTCTCCGACGAGCAGCAGGGCGCCATCGACATCGCCTACCGAGAGCTGACCCCGACCCAGCTCGAGGCGCTCGCCCACTCGAGCGGCGTCAAGATCGTCGTCGGCAAGGGCCTTGAGATCCGCTACCTCGTCTTCAACTTGAAGATCCAGCCAGGCGCGAACCCAGCGCAGAAGCTGGCGATCCGCCAGGCTGTGTCGTACCTGGTCAATAGGGCCGCGATCGCGAAGTACGTGTATAAGGGGACGGTCAAGCCCCTTTACTCGATCATCCCCGACGCGCTGCAGGGCCACATCAACTCATTCGAAGAAGTGTACGGGGCTTCTCCCAATGTCGCGAAGGCGAAGGCCGTGCTCAAGGCTGCCGGCGTGGCGACGCCGGTCAAGTTCACGCTCTGGTACAACGTGAACCACTACGCGGACACTGACCTCGCGACCGAGTTGCAGCGTGAGCTCAACGCTTCCGGCCTGTTCAACGTGTCGCTCGAGTCGGCCGAATGGTCCACCTACGTCACCGCAGGCGCTACGGACCAGTACGGAGTCCACCTGATGGGCTGGTTCCCCGACTATCCCGACGCGGACGATTACACCGGACCCTTCTATCTCTGCAACAACTTCATCAACGACCACTACTGCAATAAGCAGGTGACCTCGCTCACCGCCCAGGAAGAGGCGTCGTCGGTCCCGTCCGTCCGCGACAAGGCCTTCGCGCAGATCCAGACGATGACCGCCAAGGACCCGTCGCTCATCCCGCTCTGGCAAGGAGGCCAGATCGCCGCGGTGCGTGATGACGTGACCGGAGTCCAGTCGACGCTCGACGCGTCGTACACCTTCCGGTTCTGGCTCGTCGGAAAGTCCTGACCAGCTGAGTCCGGGGGCCAGGCGCTTGTCGCCTGGCCCCCGGCCAGACCGGGTTTCGAGAAGGGCGCTCAGGTTTGTCGTCGTCGAAGGGATCGCTCCGCCGCTACATCATCACAAGGCTGATCCTCGTCATTCCGATGGTCTTCATTTTGTTGACCCTCGTCTTCCTCCTGATGCGCGTTGCTCCCGGCAACCCGATCGCTGCGGCGCTCGGGGGCCACCTTTCCCCTGCCCAGCTCGCCGTCCGTGAGAAGATCGGCGGCTACGACAAGCCACTCATAGTCCAGTACGGCGATTACCTGGGACAGGTCGTGACAGGGCACCTGGGCACCACCATCACCGATCATCGTCCCGTCACGCAGGTAATCGCTCAGAACGGGGCCGCGACGCTCGAGCTCACGGTGGCGGCGATGTTCATCGCTCTCATCGTCGGTATTCCGCTCGGGCTGCTTGCCGGACGGAGGCGCGACAGCTGGCTGGACACCGGGGCAAGGGTCTTCGGCATCGTCATCTACGCGGCGCCGGTCTTCTTCCTCGGCCTGCTCGCGCAGGAGCTGTTCGGGCACGTCCTCAATTGGTTACCGACCGCTAGCGAGTCGAGCGTTCTCGTCCAGGCGAATCTCACGCCGCACACGAACATCCTCATCATCGACGCGATGATCGACGGGCAGTGGGGTGACATCCCAGACCTGCTCGCGCACCTCGTGCTGCCGGCGGCAACGCTCGGCCTGGTCATCTCCGGGGTGGTTCTCCGGCTCGTGCGCGTCAACGTGATCCAGGCGATGAAGGGCGACTACATCGAGGCGGCTCGAGCCCGCGGGCTCAAGGAGCGGTCCGTCGTCGTCCGGCACGCCTTCCACAACGCCCTGGTCCCGATCGTCACCGTCACTGGCTTGCAGGCCGCCCTGCTTCTCTCGGGCGCGGTCCTCACTGAGGAGACGTTCAACTGGCCGGGGATCGGCAGCGAGCTCATCTACTACCTCGAGGCCCGCGACTACATCGCCGTGCAGGGGATCATCACGGTCTTCGCGCTGGCGGTGGTCGCGATCAGCCTCCTCATCGACCTCATCAACGCGTGGATCGACCCAAGGGTGCGCTACTAGTGGCGACGACCGTGCTTCCAGGCGAGTTCGAGTCGGTCATCCCGTCCGGGACCGGCGCCGGTGACGAACGGGCGCGCGGCCTGCGGCGCGCGATCGCGCCGTTGATAACGGTCCACGGCCTGCCCCGGTGGCTCTTCTGGACGGGGGCGACGATCACCTTGGTCTTCGTCGTGCTCGCCATCTTCGCCCCGGAAATAGCTCCTTACGGTTTCAACCAGTACGTGGCGCATGGCATACGGTTCCCCCAACAGGCTCCTCCGTCGGCAACTCACTGGCTGGGGACGACGGTCGTCTCAGAGGACGTCTACTCCCGTGTCATATTCGGGGCACGCACGTCGATCGAGGTTGTCGTGCTGGCCCTCTTGTTCTCCGTCGTGATCGGTGTCCCCCTCGGCCTCGTCTCCGGTTACTTCGGCGGATGGCTCGACCGGCTCCTCGTACTGATCAACGACTCGATCTTCGCCTTTCCTTACCTGCTCTTGGCGATCGTGATCGCATTCCTCCTTTCGACGTCGGTCGGAGGCGGGGTCCTCACCGCCGCCATCGCCATTACGGTCGTCTACATTCCGCAGTACTTCCGCGTCGTGCGGAACACCGTGCTCTCGGTCCGCGAAGAGCCGTACGTCGAAGCGGGCCGCGCGCTCGGCGCCAGACCGAGAACGGTCATGCGCCGCTACGTGTTCGCAAACGTGGTCCACTCGGTCCCCGTCGTAGCGTCTTTGAACGCGGCCGATGCCATCCTCACCCTGGCCGCACTGTCATTCCTCGGCATCGGGATGGACCCTTCGGTAGCCGCCGAGTGGGGCTACGACATCTCCCGCGGGATCGCGGATGCTCAGGCCGGGTTCTGGTGGACAGGGCTGTTCCCGGGGCTCGCCGTCATCCTCCTTGTCACCGGCCTCACGCTCGTCGGAGAGGGGATCAACGACACCTTCAACCCGCTCCTGCGCCGGCCGAACCACCGCCTGTTCGCCATGCCCAAGGATGCCCGGGAGGCCACCACCGCGGCTGTCGAGTTGGAACGTCCCGTGATACGCGTCCGCGACCTCAGGGTGTGGTACGCGACCGACCGGGGCCCCGTGCGCGCCGTCGACGGGGTGAGCTTCGAGATCCGAGAACGCGAGACCCTCGGCCTGGTCGGCGAGTCCGGCAGTGGTAAGTCGACCCTCGGCCGGGGGATCATGGGTTTGCTGCCCGTGGGCGCCCTTCGGGACGGGACCGTCGACTTCGAAGGGCACGACCTCGTCAAGGCCACCCAGCAGGAGATGCGGCGTCTTCGGGGGCCCTCGATAGGCCTCGTCTTCCAGGAGCCCATGACCAGGCTCGATCCGCTCATGCGTATCTCGGACCACTTCGCTGAGGCCCTGCACACTCACGAGCCGGACATCTCCGACGCCGCGATCCGCCGGCGCTCGCTCGAGGCCCTCGGCGGTGTCCGCATCCCGCCGACCCGTTTTCGAAACTATCCTTACGAGTTCTCCGGCGGTATGCGCCAGCGGATCATGATCGCCCTCGCACTGGTTCTCAAGCCGCGCTTTGTGATCGCGGACGAGCCGACGACCGCTCTCGACGTGCTGGTCGAGGCCCAGATCCTCTCGATCATCGCCGACCTGAAGAACAACTTCGACACTTCGCTGCTGCTCATAACTCACAACCTGGGCATCGTCGCCGAGTCGTGCGACCGGGTCGCGGTGATGTACGCGGGACGCATCGTCGAACAGGGTGCCGTCGCCGACATCTTCTCCCGTCCCGAGCACCCTTACACCCAGGAGCTCATGCGCTCGACGATCTCGCTGTCGACCCGGAAGCTCCACTACATCCCGGGTGCGCCGCCCGATCTCGTAGCGCCTCCTTCCGGTTGCCGGTTCCACCCACGTTGCCCGCACGCGATGGAGGTCTGTCGGGCAAAGGAGCCGGTGGGTGTGGAGATCAGGCCGAGCCATCTGGCCGAGTGCTGGCTCCACGGTCCCGAGGTCGAGATCCCGCTCGACGGCCGTCGCCCACTGGAACGCGAGGAGATCGGCATCGCGGATGAGGCCTGACTCCGGGACCACCCCTCTCCTCGACGTGCACGACCTCAAGGTTCACTTCTCGCTGCGGGGGAGCTTCCTGCAGCGGATGATGGGCCGGGACACGGGCTCGGTGAAGGCGGTCGACGGCGTCACCTTCACGCTGCAGCGCGGCGAGGTGCTCGGCCTCGTCGGGGAGTCCGGGAGCGGCAAGACGACGCTTTCGCGCGCCGTGCTCTCGCTCGTAAAGGTCACGGGTGGGTCGATCGCGTTCAATGGACAGACGATCTCAGGGCTTTCCGAGAGGCAATTCCGGCCCCTGCGCAAGCGGCTCCAGCTCATCTTCCAGGACCCGCACGCCTCGCTCAACCCGGCGATGACGATCCTCGCCGCCGTCGGTCACCCCCTGCGGATCCACCACATCGCCAGGGGAGACGATGAGGTCCGTCGTCTCGTTTCCGAGTCCCTCGAACGAGTCGGTCTCGTGCCGGTCGAGCGGTTCTTGTACAAGTACCCGAGCGACCTTTCGGGCGGCCAGAAGCAACGCGCGGTTCTCGCCAGGGCGATCATCCTTGGGCCGGAGCTCGTGATCGCCGACGAGCCTGTCTCGATGCTCGACATGAGCGTCCGGGCCAAGATGCTCGAGCTAATGGGCGACCTGAAACGCGATCTCGGTCTCACCTATCTCTACGTCACCCACGACCTTGCGACCGCACGGTATTTCTGCGACCGCATCGCGATCATGTACCTCGGGCGGATAGTCGAGATCGGCTCGGCGGCCGAGATCTACAGCAGACCTCGCCATCCGTACACGAGGGCGCTGCTCGAGGCGATCCCAGAGCCGGACCCGACCCACAAGGTGCCGCCCGACCTCCCCAAAGGAGAGGTGCCCGACGCCGCGGTCCCGCCGCTCGGCTGCTCGTTCCACCCCCGCTGCCCGAGGGCTTTCGGGCCGTGCGGCTGGGAGAGCCGAGACCTGCGCTTGATGCTCGAGGAGAGGTGGGCGACGCTCAGCCCCGACGAGTACCTGCGCGAGCGCGCGACCGTCGGCAGTCTCGACGGACTCGACTCGCCGTCGACCGAGGCCCTCATCCCCACGGGGAGGGGGCGCGGCGCGGCCGAGTTGGCCGCCCTGCTCGACGATCAGCGGAGGTCGACGCCAGAGGACCCGTTTTGGCGAGGGATCCTGTCGACACAGCAGCAGGCCCACGGCGTCACGGTTCGCTTCCACGACCACGTCACGCCGGAGCTGCAGCCCGTGGTCGACACCGTCGAGCCGGTCGAGGTCGCCTGCCACCTCTACCGCCCGGACCTCGCGCAAACTTGAGGGTATCTGCCCGAGAAACGGCAGACCGATTCCACGAGATGTCCACCCGCGTGTGTCCCACCGAGCGTCTATTGCCGCATAATGGACGCCCGTCGAGACCGGAGAACCGTGAACACCGACTCATTGCCAGTCAGCACGCCGGCGGCCCAGGGAGTTGCCGTGAACTGCGTCCAGGCCTTTCTCGACGCGTTGGAGGCAACTCCCGGCGCCGATCCGCACAGTTTGATGATCCTGCGGCATGGCCACGTCGTCGTCTCGGGTTGGTGGTGGCCTTACACGCCCGAGCGGCTGCACCTCCTCTATTCACTGAGCAAGAGCTTCACCTCCACGGCCGCCTCATTGGCAGTCTCCGATGGTCTCCTACGGCTCGACGACCCTGTCATCGCCTACTTTCCTGAGCTCGATGCCGAGGTCACCGATGCGCGGGCGCGGTCAATGTTGGTGCGCCACGTTGCCGCCATGGCGAGTGGGCACTTGGACGACACATGGCAGCAGGCGCTGTCTGCGTGCCCGGACGAACCGGTGCGGGGATTCCTCCTGCTACCACCCGATCGCGATCCGGGCACCGTCTTCGCCTACAACCAGTCGGCCACCTACACGCTGGCGGCGATCGTGCAGAGGCTGACGGGACAGACACTGGCCCAGTACCTCCGGCACCGCTTTCTGGACCCACTTGGTGCAGGTGAGGTGAGCTGGCAGCAGCACCCGGTAGGTCGAGACATCGGCTTTTCGGGAATGTTCGCCACGACCGACACCATTGCCCGGTTGGGTCAGTTCTACCTGCAGCGGGGGGCTTGGAAAGGGCATCAATACCTGGCCGCGGAGCGGATCGCCGACGCGACACACCCGCACATCTCGACACGGTCGGAGCCCGCCCCTGCTGAGACGGCGACGAAGCCGGATTGGCAGCAGGGTTACGGATACCAGTTCTGGATGTCGCGGCACGGCTACCGCGGCGACGGAGCGTACGGGCAATTCTGTCTCGTGTTGCCCGAACAGGACGCGGTCGTGGCGATGACCGCGCAAACCGATGACATGCAAGGTGTGCTCGATGCCGTGTGGGACAAGCTCCTGCCCGCATTCGGCGAGATGACGGGTTCCGACGCCGAGTTTGACGCCGAGTCCGACGCCCTCCTCGAGGACCGGCTCGACTGCCTGGCGGTGCCGGCTTTCCAGGCCCAGCCGACTCCGCCCGCAGGTCACGGGACGTGGGCCGACGAGACCTTCGTGCCCGCGAGAGGTACCTGCGAGCAGCAGCCGTCCCTGCTGGGTGTCCATCTCGCGAGCCACCAGGGCGAATGGCGGGTTACCTTGAGCGAAGCCGACTGGCACATGTGGGCACGCTTTCACGGCGACGAGTGGGCCGTGACCGAGCCGGCGTCACACGGTGCCGACGAGGTCCCGACCGCATGCATGGGCGGCTGGGTTGATCCGGGCACCCTGCGGTTCGATGTCATTTTCCTGGAGACCCCGCACCGGCTCGTCGTGACTTGCAAGCTGCCCGAGCGAACCTTCGACGCGCATTGGATGGCCGCGCCGTTGTTCACCGAGCGCCTGCGCGACCTGCGCTCGCCGAACGCGCTCGAGCCGTCCGACCCGTTCGTCGAGGATCATCCCGGGCAAGACGAGATCTAGGTTCGTGATCGTAGCGGCAGCCACCTCAGGTATTTCATCGGTCGAAGGGGACGTTGTCAGTAGAGCAGGAACCTCCGGAGATGGGAGCAGCGGAATGCGAGTGTTGTTGTCGACGTATGGGGGGCGTGGGGACGTCGAACCGCTGGTAGGCCTCGCCGTGCGGTTGCGCGAACGCGGCGCGGACGTGCAAGTGTGCGCGCCGCCGGACTCTTCCGGCTTAGCCCGGTGCGCGGAGCGACTGGCCGAGGTCGGCGTGCCGCTGGTGTCGGCCGGCCCCCCGGTGCGCCCGCTGGTGCGCGGGGCGGCGCGGCCCTCGCCGGCCGACCTGCCCCGGCTCGCGGCCGAGATAATGGCCGTGCAGTTCGAAACCCTCGCAGCGGCAGCCGAGGGATCTGAAGCGTTGCTGGCGACCGGCCTGCTGCCGGCCGCGGCGAGCGCGCGGTCGGTGGTCGAGAAGCTTGGCATCCGCTACGTCTACGCGGCCTACTGTCCGGTCTTCCTGCCCTCGCCGCACCACTCGCCGACTCCCTTCCCGGGTCGGCCGTTCCCGTCGGACGTGACCGACAACCGGATGCTGTGGGACCTGAACGCCCAGGTCGCGAACGAGCTGTTCGGCGCGGCGCTCAACACCAACCGGGCGTCGATCGGCTTGCCGTCTGTGGACAACGTCTACAGCTTCGGCTTCACGGACCACCCCTGGCTGGCGGCGGATCCGACACTGGGCCCGTGGCAGGAGTCGGCGGACCTCGACGTCGAGCAAACGGGCGCGTGGATCCTGCCGGACGAGCGCCCACTCCCGGCCGAGTTGGTGGCGTTCCTGGACGCCGGCACACCACCGGTGTACCTGGGCTTTGGCAGCATGCCCGCCCCGACGGACATCGTCCAGGTGGCCATCGACGCGATCCGTGCACAGGGCCGTCGCGCCGTCGTCGCCCGCGGCTGGGCCGACCTCGCCCTGATCGACGACCGCGACGACTGCTTCGGTATCGACGAGGTCAACCAGCAGGCACTGTTTGCCCGGGTGGCCGCCGTCGTGCACCACGGCGGCGCGGGCACAACGACGACGGCCGCCAGAGCTGGTGCGCCTCAGGTCGTCGTGCCCCAGATGGCGGACCAGCCGTACTGGGCCGGCCGGGTGGCCGACCTGGGCATCGGCGCGGCACACGACGGCCCGACTCCGACCACCGAGTCCCTCTCGGCCGCACTCAGGACGGCCGTGGCCCCCGAGACCCGGGCACGCGCAACCGCCGTGGCCGCCACGATCCGCACCGACGGGGCGACGGTGGCCGCGAAGCTGCTGCTCGACGCCGTGGGCGAAGAAAGACAGCCGGCGTCAGCGTGAACCACGGCATCTCCGGCCTTCTAGACCTAAAACAAGCGTTCCCCGATGTGCAGGCCGGCTTCACCGAACAGAACCTGTGTCGTAGTAGAGCATGAAGCATCTGGCCGGTCTCACTAGACCTCGGCAGACAACAAAAGAGCTGGGCACAGTGCTGGAGTCAGGCCCGCAGACAACTCCAGAACGGTCCTGTGGGCACGAGTTCTAGACCAGAACTTAGACCAAGATCCTGTATCCGCCACCCCAAGGAGAAACGAACGGGACGTGACAGGGGGAGCCCCGCACCCGGTCGATCGGCGCCGCTCCCGACCGCTCACAGTGAGCAGGCCGGTATTCACGGACCCTGGACTAGAGCATTACGGCGGCTTGCGAGTCCGCCGTGCGAGACACTCCTCGGCGACGAAGTGCGTCAAGAGCTTCCGCCACTGTGATGGTCGGCTTCTTGAGGTCAGCCACGAGCTCCGAAAATGTCGTCACGACAACAGCCTCGTTCAGGTCAATCATGCCGAGCACGAACTCGTCTGGGTGAAGAGCTTCGATCTCGTGTGGAGCAAGTGCTTTGGCGGGGAAGTCCTTGAGATTGGAGGTCACTATGGTCTTGGCCTGCGCTTTGATCGCAGCCGCCAGAACGTGTCGATCCTTCGGGTCGGGGAGGATAAGGCTCTCGATAAGAGGTTCGTAACCGGTCACCAGGCAATCAGGCACAGACTCGATCATCAGTTCTCTCGTTCGAGCGAGCCGCGCCGGGTCCAGGTCGGGTCCGCGCTCAAGGATCGATCGGATCATCTCGTCGAGGATGTTCTCAGACCATTGCGCGCGCAGATTGAGTTGCCGCTTTGTGTCGAGGCGAATCAGAAGATCTCGTAGCGCCGGGTCGTGCAGGACGCAGGCGTCGTGGATGACGATGTAGGCCATCGCGGTCTGAGCTCGTAGAGGCCAAGCTGCTCTGCCTGTCGAGTGAGCTCACGTTGGGCGTCGCGACGCCTTGCCTCGTCGAGCCTTTGGTACTCGAGCACGTCAACGAGACGGGTCCTTCGGTGGGAGCCAACCTTGCGATACGGGATCTGGTTTGCTTCCAACAGCCTGATCAAATAAGGGCGGGAGACGTTCAAGAGCTCTGCCGCTTGTTGGGTAGTTACTTCAGCGTGAACGGGGACAACTGTCACAGCGTTGCCCTTGGCGAGTTCATCGAGAACGTCAATGAACAGCTTGAACGCGGTGGCGGGGACGTTCACGCTCGTGTCCGGAGCGTCGTCGGCACAGAGGACAACCCGTCCGGAGGGTGTTGGGTGCTGGCGCAGGTGTGTGGACAGCTGCGCAACGGCGTCGGCCGCACTGGCGGTGGTCTCGTCGTCCGGGATCTCTAGGTTCTGAAGGTTCGTCACCATGGGAACATCGTGACATATTCTCAAACAGTCGCAATAATCGAAACAAACGAAGTATTCGAATGTCGTCGAGACGTCCCCCTCGCTAGCAGTAAGGCAGATCATCACAACGCGCTGAACACGCTGATCAGGAGCTGCGCGATGGCGGGGTGTTGAACAGAGTCACGATCGCGACTCGGAGCACGTTGAGGGGGACCACTCTCTCACTGACGTTTGCCGGCTTTCCGACTTTGGAAAGGGTGACGGTTCGCGTTGGAGATTCGACGTCGAGGATCTTCGACTGCCAAACGGGCGTGCACCGTCGGTGGACACTGATCCCTGCCTATTACGCGCTCGGCCGGGACGATCGTCACACGGGCAGAGGGATCGTCATGGCGCGTTGATGCCCCGCGTTCACGGCTCGTCAGCCGGCGACGATAGGTAAGTGCGCTCGGTCATGACGGCCAACCTCGCGCCAGTCGTCGGCGGCAACCACCAGTTGACGCCCTGCCGGGACGAACAACTCCTCGGCGAGGAAGACTGCTGCCGCTCTGTAGCGAGCGCCGCCGGTCGACCGGCAGATCTGGCACTCAGGTCGACTTGATGTGGGCGCTGGCGCTCCCCTGCTGCCACCCAAGCAAGGCACAGTTGCTTATGGCACTTCGCCGGGCTCCTCGCGTGCTTCCCAGGAGTTTGGGTCCGGAGCGTTCAGTTGCTGCTCGGACTGGCGCTCACGGTCGCTCAGATACCACGCTTGGTCGACGCCACGTTCGGCCCTGGCATTGGCGCCGAAACCTCGGCTACTCGGCGAGAACGGACGGCCAGGATGACGGTCGTTCGCACCGAGCTGGTGAACCCACCCCAACAGACGCCGAATCAATGAAGCCACCTCCACTTCGACCCAGCCGCGGCCAGAGTGAACCTTGACGCCGGATCACGCTATGACGCAAGACAAGCGCGGATCGCCGATTATCCAGCGCCGAAAACCGGGTGGCGAAGAGAGGTAGACGATGTTGTCATTCGTCCGTCACACCTGGGCGACGAGCGGACCCACAAGGATCACCCGCCGTCGGGCCCCGGAGGACGCCGCTCGTACCGCAACATGACGACCCCGTTGCCGAAAGTGTGCGTCTCGATCAGCCCCAACGGGACCTTCGCGTCCGACGGCCGGAGCATCGGCGTGCCACGCCCGATCACCATGGGGTGGACGTAGAGACGGTACTCGTCGATCAGGTCGTGGCGGGCGAACGCCGCGGCCAGGTCGGAGCCGCCGAGGACGAGGTCTCCACCGGGCTGTGCCTTGAGGGCGAGGACCTCGGCCGGCACGACGCCGTGAACGACCGTCGCGTTCCAGTCGGCCCGCTCCAGGGTGCGCGAGTAGACGACCTTCGGCATGTCCCGCCAGATCCGCGCGAACTCGACGACCGTCGGCGTGGCAGTCGGGTCCTGGTCGGCGGTCGGCCAGAAGTCAGCCATCAGCTCGTACGTGACCCGACCTTCGAGGAAAGCGCCGGCGCCAGCCAGCCATTCATGTGGCGATGCAGCTCGTCGTCGACCATGTGCCAGTCGATCTCGCGGTTCGGCCCTTCCATGTAGCCGTCGACCGACACCGAGATTGTCCAGATGATCTTGCGCACCGGTCAGTCCCGGACTCGGGAGGTCATCTCGATCTCAACCGCGGTGTCGAACCGCAGCTCGGCCATCACACCAGGTTAGGTCGCCAGCCAAGGCCCTCTTCCGCGCCGGTACGCCGATTATCGCACCCGTCGACGTGAGCTTATTGCCCCCATTCCCAAGTCGTCTTGTGCGCCTGTCCAACGCGGAAGTGATCGAGGGTCGCAGACCTCTGCGGTTTGCGGGTGCTGTTACAGGGCCACGCAGCCGCCCCGGGGCGTGGCCACAAACGCCGACGGGCTTGACAGTGCCCGGTCAGCGGCATCTCAAGCTCGGGTGGCAACCGGCTACTCGCGGCCTTTGGCACAACGAAGGGACGCTCAACCCACGAGCGCGACGACCGCCTCCGGTGACAGTGGGCGAGCGAACAGGAACCCCTGACCCTGGTCGCAGTCCAACCCGGCAAGGGTGTCGAGTTGCTGGCTCGTTTCGATGCCCTCGCCGACCACGGTTACCCCGAGCGCGTGAGACATCGCCGTCACCGCGCCGACGATCTCACGGTCGCGGGGGCTTCGGCCGATCTGGGCCACGAAGCTCCGGTCGATCTTCAAGATGTCGACCTTCAGTCGCTGCAGGTGGGCGAGCGACGAATAGCCGGTTCCGAAGTCGTCGAGGGCCAGGCGTACGCCGAGCTTTGACAGGGCTGAAAGTGTGTCTTGGAGGTCGCCCCACTCGCCGACGAACGCGGTCTCGGTCATCTCCAGGCAGAGCCGCTCCACTGGGACGCCGTGGCGACGGATCACCTCGCCAACATGCCCGGCGAACCCGGGGTCCACCAGCTCGGCGCCCGACACGTTGACGGCCATGGTGAAGCCGGTCGGCCAACCATCGCGGGATGTCCACTCGGCGAGCTGGCGGCAGGCCTCGTCCAAGACGAACGAGTCGATCTTGGCGATGAGACCGTGCTGCTCGGCGAAGGGGATGAAATCGTCGGGTGGAACGATCCCGCGCTCGGGATGACGCCAGCGCACCAGTGCCTCGACGCCTACCAACGACCTGTCCTCCAAGGAGAAGAGCGGCTGGTAGAGGAGGAACAGCTCGTCGTTCTCGATCGTGTGGCTCAGCTCAGCCTGGAGGCGGCTCGCCCCAGTGAGGATGCGCTGGGCAGAGTCGAAGACCCGATAGCGGTTCCGCCCTGTCTCCTTGGCCTCGTACATCACTTCGTCAGCGTCGCGAATGAGCTGCTCAGGCTCGGCGAAGGGATCGAGAGTGACGACGATGCCGACGCTGCAGGTTATGGAGAGGTTGCGACCGTCCTCGATGTAAGGGGCGCGTATCCCCTGGACGATGCGCTGGGCGATGAGACCGACGTCATCGTCATCGCGTAGGGCCGCGCAAAGCACGACGAACTCGTCGCCGCCGAGGCGGGCGACGGTGTCGGCATTCCGGGAGAGTTGTGAAAGCCTGCGCCCGACTTCGGCGAGCACCTGGTCGCCGGCGTCGTGACCGAACGAGTCGTTGATCGCCTTGAAGTGATCCAAGTCGACGAACAGGACTGCAAGCCGACCGGGCTGGCGTTCCAGGGCGGAAAGAGCCTGGGACAGCCGGTCCATCAGGGCGACCCTGTTCGCCAGACCGGTCACTGGGTCGTGCAGGACCTGGTAGGCCAGAGCCTTCTCCGCCTTGATCTGCGCCGTCACATCGCGGGAGATGCCGAACGTCCCGATGATCTGGCCGCGCTCATCTCTAAGCGGCATCTTCGTGGTCGAGACCCAGGGACTGATACCGCCGTGGTAAGTCTCCCGTTCCAACTTCCCGACCATCGGCTCGCCGGTGCGGATGATCCGCTGCTCGTCTTCAAAGGCAGCAGCAGCGTGTTCCTCGCCGAAGAAGTCGAAGTCCGTTTTCCCGATTACCTCTTCCACACTGCGGCCCGGAGCGATCGCGGCGATCCAGCCTGCGCTGACCAGAAGAAACCGGCTCTGCAGGTCCTTGAAGTACACGCGCTCCTCGGTGCTGTACAGCAGGTTGCGCATGCAGGTGCGTTCGATCCCGCGCAGCCGTTCGCTCTCCTGCGAAAGCTGTCGATCCAGCTTGGTCTTGATCATCAAAGCTCCTGCTTAGGGGTCGACAAGTATCATCGACCGATTCGCTGAGGATGCTTAGGGCTGACGCAAGAACAACTTCCCACTTTCGGATAGTCAGTCACCTGGGGCTGATGGTGTAGTTGCGGTTGGGCTGGGTGTCGTGATGGCGGACCGATAGGTCCTTCATCTCGTTGTCGCTGACCTTGGTGCCAGTGGGGTAGTCGGCCCGGACGAGGTGGGCGTCGACCCGGAGCCCTGACTTGGTCCGGGTGGTGCTGATGTAGTTGACGACGGTCTCGTAGTCGGTTAGCGGCCGGCCCGCCCAGTTCTTGCTGATCTCCGAGAATGCCCTATGTTCAATGGGGTTCCACTTCGAGGCGCCGCTCGGGTAGTGGCAAACGGTGACCGTGAGGCCGTGCCGGTCGCACAGGCGGTGCTGGAGGCCGTACTTCCAGGCCCGGGTGCGTGCCCCGTTGCTGCCACCGGCGTCGGCGAGCACGAGCGTTCGGTGGCCCCGGGGTAGTGGCGGCGCCCGTGGCAGGCCCACCACCTGGCCAGGTTGTCGACTGCGAAGTCCGGGGTGTCGTGGGTCGTGCCAACCGAGACACAGGCGTGGTTGGCAGCCACGTCGTAGACCCCGTAGGGCAGGGCGACGCCCTTGGCCTGGGAAGGGAAGTCGTGGTCGTTCACCAAGACGGGCTCTTCTTCCCAGGTGGCACCGGGGTTCTTGAAGTCCCCGACCAGCTCCCGGTGCTTGCTGGCGACGCTCACGACCGGCAGGCCCGCTTGGGCGAAGGACTCACGCATGGCTGCGATGTAGACGAACTGGGCGTCGCGGCCGGGGTCCTTTTGCCGGTTGAGCTTCTTGGCGTTGGCTCGGAGCCGGTAACCGAGGCCCTTCAAGAGCTTGGCGACGGTGTTGGGGCAGACCACGATGCCGGCCGTGCCCAGCTCGGCGGCGATCTTTTCGGTGGTGCGCCTGGTCCATTTCACACCGCTGACCGGGTCGCCGGCGGTGTCGTGCTCCATCAGACGGCCGATCGCCTCGATCACCTCGGGGACGCTTTTTTTGCCGACGGCCGCCCCCCGCCCGGGCGGCGCACCCGCCCCGACTCGATGTCGCCGGCGAGCAGCTCTTGGCGGCCCCGGGCGACGGTGCCGGGGTCGATGTCGAGCAGCTCGGCAACCTGGGCGTCCCCGCCGTGGCCGACCTTCATGGCCTCCAGCCCGGCGTAGAGCCGCCGCTGGCGTTCGTCCAAGAGGCTGTAGAAAAGCACGATGGCCACCTTGAGCTCGTCAGGCAGCACCCGCAAGCCCGGGCCGAGGGAAAGGCGGCTGGCCTCGGCGTCGTAGACCGAGCGGGCGGCCAGCTGGGCGCGTCGCGGCGCCGCCTGGGTCGAAAGGTAGACATAGCGGCCAGCCACCTGCTCTCGCGCCAGGCGGCCGGAGCGCACCAGCTTGAGCAGGGCCTGCTTGGCCTCGACGTTGAGCACCGCCTCCAGCTCCGCCGCGTCGTAGCCGGCATCGGAGGAAGTAACGAGCGCCTCCACGGTCGACACGAGCGTCCCAAAGCGGCTGAACCACACTTGGCGGAACGACCACAGCCCCAGCTCGTCGAAACGGGCGAGCTCGTCCAAGGTGTAGTACCGGCCCCGGTGCGAGTAGCTGGTGCGGTACTCCAGCAGGGCCAGCTTGCGGAAGACCGTGGCGTCCGCGCTGGTGCCCAGCGCCTCCTTGAGGTCCTCCATGGTGGCGATCTTTCGTTGTCGCAGCAGGGTGATCAGCGCCTCGGGGTCGTAACGCTCGGTCCTCATAATGAGAGCATTCCTCCTCCTTAGGAGTAACTCTCTCATAATACCCCGGCCGTGCTCCCTTTTGGGTGATCGGGACGACACGTCAAACACCACTGAGTTACTGGGACAACAGGACTACGAGGTGCTCACCTACACCGCAGCCCCGGAGCCGCATCTCGATAGATGTACCCTCAAAGTCAGGTAATTATTATTGAGTCAACCCTTAGCATGAGGGCACTGGCTTGCCCGCGAATGGGGCGGAGTTGTAGCTCCGATCCAAAGAAGCTGACAGGTTCTTGCGCCGCCGTGACTTCACCCAAGCGTCAGTGCTTGCAGAGGAATCCGCAGCCTGCATGAAACGGCGGAAGCAGACGGTGATGATGACTGTCGAAAGGAGATCCGCCAAAGCGGGCTGGGGACCTGTCGTCTTTCTCCAGAGAGGAAGAAAAACACGCCAGCGCCATCAGAACAGATTGGGAACGGACCATCGGTGATCCCTGTTCTCGATCTCCCCGGATCTGCACCTCCTTCTTCGCTTGGCAGAGCTCGGTACAAGTCATCGCGGGGACGATCTCGTCGATTCGGTAGGCGTCTGCGACCGCTCCCGCCAGGACGACGGACTCGACAAGGACGTTGCAGCACTGCTTCTTCTGATCGGGCTCTCCCCCGATGCTGGCGGCCAACCGACCCTGGGGGGCGGGAGGCAGCAGGGGGGCTGAAGCTCCCATCGCGAGAACTTCCTTTGCCGGCAGAGCGTCGAAATCAGCCGATATCGCCGTGACCAGTACGAACGTCGTTGAGGATTTTGAAGAAATTCGGCCGTGGTGAGGTTTTGATGAGGTTTGTGATGAGGTCCGATCTTCGAAGTTGCCCCGATGACACATTCGGCGACGGCTTCGGAGCTAACGCGAATCGACCAGGAGCGTCTTCTTCAGCTCTCGGAGCTCCGGGACTTGTCCGAGCCGTTCGGATACTTCGCACCAAGTCCTCTCCAGCCGACCTCGGTCCTTTCACGCGGTCTTGAGCAGGAACGTGTTGACGGCGTAGCTGTACGGGACGCCGCTGATGCCGGCCTGGGCGGCGTCGTAGGTCTCGGTGTCACGGTCGGCCGCGAGCAACATGCTGGCGAGCTGTGCAGCCGCCCTGCCAATGGCGACGGTCATCTCAGAAGCGAAGTCACGTCCCTATTGAGCCCGAGGACGACCACTTTGAGGTCATCGGAGATGCCAAGCGGTCGGAAAGTGGATCTGAGCTGGACAAACGACGTTCCGCAAACGGTGGGACAGATTCGAGGAAGCTCACGGTGACAAGGAATCCGTCAAGGAATCCCTCAAGGTTGGACGCTCATACTCGCCCCATGACGACCAAACTCAGCCTCGACGAGCTCGAGGCCTGCGCCAAGGAGCGCAGCGGTGCCGATCTCATCGCCATCGCAAGACGCGTGAAGAGAACAGGCGGTTGTGCCCGACCGATCCGGCTCAAGTCGAGCGGACCGGACTCCCTCTCCAAAGGTGAACCGGACGGGGTGCTGCTGGTCGCCTGCAAGTCGAGGCGAGAGACGCGTTGTCCTCCGTGCGCGAACACCTACCGCGGAGACGCCCGCCAGCTCGTGCGTGCCGGCATCGAAGGGGGTAAGGGCGTGCCGGAGTCGGTGTCGTCCCATTCGGCGGTGTTCCTCACCCTGACCGCTCCGAGCTTCGGGGCGGTGCACCACTTTGCGAACGGCCTCTGCAACGCGGGACCTCCCGGGAACTGTCGTCACGGCAGGTCTCGTCACTGCCTTTCCCGCCACGAGGGGAACGACGACTTCGGGGAACAGGTGAGGGTCGATCCTCTCGCTCCAGGAGACGTGAAGGGGATCGCGTCCTACCTCGCGAAGTACTTGACGAAGGAAGCGAGCGGGAACGGGGCTCTCGACCACAGGTTGCGCGAAGGCGAGGTCGAGTACCTGGATCTCCCCGATCATCTCTGCAAGATCGTCGAGACGGCATGGTCTCTCGGTGCCGATCCTGACCTCGGCCGGCTGCGCCGCTGGGCCCCCGCTCTCGGCTACACAGGCCATCTCATGACCAAGAGCCGGCGCTACTCGACGACCTTCCTCCGCTTCAGAGCCGCGCGCTGGGCATGGTGGCTCGCAGAGGCCGGCGTGTCGGAGGATGTCGCGCCGGCTCCCCGGTTGCATTGGACCTTTGAAGGCGTCGGGCACCGATATCGCATCGACGCCTCAAGCGCGTCAACTGGTCGGTTTCCGTCAGCGCTGCAGCCCACGCGAACGTCGGGCATTGAACGCAGGGGTAGGAACTGCTCGAACGTGAGGAGGAAACCGTCGGGTCCCTACTCTCCTCTCCCTTCGAGCGGTGGCGGCGCCAACAGTGCTCGCAAGGTGATCGCCGCTTGCCGATCTCGTTGCTGCAGCGCGTGGGAGTACACGCAACGTGACCGTAGGGTCACGGTGGCCCAGTCGGCCTGCGACGATGGCCAAGTCGTAGCCGGCGCCAAAACTGGTACACACCGAGTGGCGGAGGTCGTGGAACCGCACCGAGCCGACCCTCAGATGTGCCACCAGGCGGCTGAACCGGTGGGTCAGGGTATCGGGAGCCATCGGCGTCTGACCGGTGGGGTCTTCGGTGAGCATGTAGGCCTCGGCGCCGATCGTCACTCCAGCATCTCCCGCCCAGGCTTCTGCCCTCTGGCAATGGGTGTCGATCACCGCGAGCATCACGGGATCCAGGGTCACCCTCCTATCTTGGTGCGTCTTGGTCGGTCCGGCCCGCAGGGCACGGCCGAACTCCTCCCGCTTGATCGAACGCTGCACATGCAAGATCATCTGGTCGCGGTTGACGTCGGACCATCGCAGTCCCAGCAGCTCGCCACGCCGGCAGCCGGTCAGGGCCGCCAACATGATCGCTGCACTGAGCACCGGATCGTGCTCCTCGGCCGTGCTCACCAGCATTCGCACCGTCTCGACGCTGGGGACGGTACCCGACGACGACGCGTAGACGCCAAGCACCGGGTCCCCGTGCCTCGACCGTTCCCCGCACGCGGGAGATTCCAGACCAAGTTCTAGACCAAGACCCAATTGTAATTTAAAACAACCAGGTCAAAGGCCATGAAACTTTAGATGTCGTAGTAGAGCATGAACTCCCACGGGTGTGGGCGGAGACGAACCTGGTCGATCTCGGCAAGCCGCTTGAAGCTGATCCAGGTCTCGATGAGGTCATCGGTGAAGACCCCACCGGTCTTCAGGAAGTCGTTGTCAGCCTCGAGGGCGAACAGAGCCTCGTCCAGGGAGGCAGGTACCTGCGGCACGTTCGCCAGCTCCTCGGGCGGGAGGTCGTAGAGGTCCTTGTCCATCGGGTCCGGCGGCTCGATCCTGTTCTGCACGCCATCGAGGCCCGCCATCAGCATCGCCGCGAAGGCAAGGTAAGGGTTACACGCCGGGTCGGGGCAGCGGAACTCGATCCGCTTTGCCTTCGGGCTCTTGGAGTAGAGCGGGATCCGGCACGCCGCCGAGCGGTTCCGCTGGGAGTACACGAGGTTGACCGGGGCTTCGTACCCCGGCACGAGCCTCTTGTAGGAGTTCGTAGTCGGAGCGGCGAATGCGAGCACCGCTGCCGCGTGCTTGAGCAACCCACCGATGTACCACCGCGCCATGTCGGACAGACCCGCGTAGCCGGTCTCGGCATAGAAGAGCGGAACGCCGTCGCGCCACAGCGACTGGTGGCAGTGCATTCCCGACCCATTGTCCTGGAACAAGGGCTTGGGCATGAAGGTGGCCGAGTACCCGGCGTTGCGTGCCACGTTCTTGACGACGTACTTGTAGAGCATCAGCTTGTCGGCCATGCGCAACAGCGTGTCGTAACGCATGTCGATCTCCGCCTGGCCGCCCGAAGCCACTTCGTGGTGTTGCACCTCGATCTCGATCCCGAGGCTCTCCATCACGAGGATCATCTCCGACCGCAGGTCCTGGAAGTGGTCCATGGGCGGTACGGGGAAGTATCCCTCCTTGTAGCGCGGTTTGAAGCCGAGGTTCGGCTTTTCGTCGCGCGCCGAGTTCCAGATACCTTCGATCGAGTCGACCTGGTAGAAGGCGGACCGCTGGTCCTGAGAAAAACGTACGTCGTCGAAGATGAAGAACTCCGCCTCGGGCCCGAAGTAGACCGTGTCGGCGATCCCGGTGGTCTGGAGATACCGCTCTGCTTTGAGCGCGACATAGCGGGGATCACGCGAGTAGCTCTCGAGAGTGACCGGATCGTGCACGAAACAGTTGAGGTTCAGTGTCTTGTGCTGGCGGAAGGGGTCGAGGATCGCAGTCGAGGGGTCCGGGAGAAGGAGCATGTCGGATTCCTGGATCTCCTGGAAGCCGCGGATGGAGGATCCGTCAAAACCGAACCCCTCCACGAAGGACGCCTCGGTCAGCTCATGAGCCGGCACCGAGAAATGCTGCATGAGACCAGGCAAGTCGCAAAAGCGGATGTCGATGATCTCGACGCCTTCGTCCCTCGCCAGTTGGACGACTTCGGCAGCGGTGCGATCCTGCACGGTTCCTCCTTGGTCCGCCCTAGGGCGCGACAGTTGAGAAGTTGGTCGGTGAAGTTTGACGCTTGCACGTTTCGGCATCATTGCTCAACCGTGAACGCAGTGTGAACAGTTTCACGAAGGCTTTCCCTGGCCCCTTGAGGCTGGCCGTCTGCCTTCTCACCTGCGACACTGATCGCGCGTCGCGGTTCGCGAGTCCTGTAGTCGCAGTTTGGCGCCACGATCGGAGGCACTCGATGCAAAGCCAGCGGGAGTATGTGTTGAGGACGGTCGAGGAACGCGCGGTGCGTTTCATCCAGCTGTGGTTCACAGACGTGCTGGGCACCCCGAAGTCGTTCAGCATCACGCCCGCAGAGCTCGAGAATGCCCTCGACGGAGGGATGACCTTCGATGGGTCCTCGATTGACGGCTTCAGCCGTGTGCAGGAAAGCGACGTGCTGGCCAAGCCCGACCCGAAGACGTTCCAGATCCTGCCGTTTCGCATCGGCCGGGAAGGTGACGTCTCACCGGTTGCCCGCGTGTTCTGCGACATCACCAATCTCGACGGCACGCCCTTTGAAGGTTGCCCGCGACACGTGCTCAGGCGGACACTGGAACGCGCCCGCGCCCGCGGGTTCTCCTTCTACGCGGCCCCGGAGATCGAGTACTTCTACTTCGCGCCGGGCGAACCGGGCGAGCCGCCCAAGCCGCTCGACACGGGCTCGTACTTCGAGCTGACGGTCGCGGACCTGACCACGGACTTGCGCAAGCGCACTGTGCTCACTCTCGAGGACATGGGCATCCCCGTCGAGTACGCCCAGCACGAAGACGCGCCGAGCCAGCACGAGATCGACCTCCGCTACACCGATGCGCTGACCATGGCCGACACTGTGATGACGGTCCGCCTCATAGTCAAGGAGATCGCCCACGAGAGCGGTGTTCACGCCAGCTTCATGCCCAAACCGCTCTCGGGCGTCCAGGGCTCGGGCATGCACACCCACTTCTCGCTGTTCGAGGGCGATCGGAACGCCTTTGCGGACCGGGTCAGTGATCATGGCCTGTCGGAGGTGGGACGGCAGTTCATCGCCGGCGTGCTTCAGCACGCGCGTGAGATCACGGCTGTGACCAACCAGTGGGTCAACTCCTACAAGCGTCTCGTCGTCGGCTACGAGGCACCAGTGAACGTGTCGTGGGCCTACAACAACCGGTCGGCTCTGGTCCGTGTGCCGATAGCAAGGCGCGGCAAGATCGAGTCGACCAGGTTCGAGTACCGCGCCCCGGACCCAGCCTGTAACCCGTACCTCGCGTTCTCCGTGGTGCTGGCAGCAGGCCTCGAGGGCATCGAGAAGGGCTACGAGCTCGGACCTGAGGCGGCAGCGAACTTGTTCACGATGACACCGGAGGAGCTGGCCTCCGAAGGCATTCGCTCATTGCCTTCCAGCCTGCAAGAGGCGCTTGTGGAGATGGAGGGCTCGGAGCTCGTTGCCGAGACACTGGGCGAGCACGTGTTCGAGTGGTTCCTGCGCAACAAGCGTGCCGAGTGGGATGCCTATACACGGGAGGTGACGCCCTACGAGCTGGCGCGTTACCTTCCAGCTCTCTAGGCGTCCGCGATCCGGCCTCGGGCGTCTGCGATGGAACCACTGCTCGTCTACCCGGACCCGCCCTCGCAATGGGTGTCGGGCGCGCTCGAACGCGCGGGCTACCCGTGGCGAGCCGTCAGCGATCCCGCTGTCGCCGAGCGGGACGAGCCCGAGGACGGATACGCAGGTGCCGTGATATCGGCGCTCGAGGACCCTGTCGCCGCCTTTTCCGCGTGTCGCATCCTCCGCAAGGGCGACAGTCCGTTACAGCCGTTGCTCCTCATCGTGTCGCAGGCGTGCCTTGCCGATCTCGAGCTTCGAGAGGACTTGTTCGACGACTTCGTGCTTGCGGACGCGACTGCCGAGGAGGTCGAAGCGCGTCTGACGCACCTGTTCTGGCGCACCGGTCGCGGCAAGAATTTGGACCTCATTGTTTACGGGCCCTTGGCGTTGAACTTGGAGACCTACCAGGCGGCGATCCAGGGTCGTCCCTTGGACTTGACTTACATGGAGTACGAGCTCCTTCGTTTCCTCGCGGCCCATCCGGGCCGGGTGTTCAGTCGCGAGACGCTGTTGTCCCGGGTCTGGGGCTATGAGTACTTCGGAGGCGCTAGGACCGTTGACGTCCACGTGCGGCGCCTGCGAGCCAAGCTGGGCGAGGAGCACGCGCATCTCATCGACACCGTCCGCAGCGTCGGCTACCGCTTCGGCAGTGTCCGCTGGCTGCCGTCCGATCACACCCCGTCCCGCCCGTAATCGTCCGCCGTTACCGGGCTCCGGTCCCTGGTTCAGGGCGCGAGGCCGGCGGGTTGCGAAGCCGGCGGACGACTAGCCCGTCGTCTTGGTCTTCGTCTTCTTCGCGCCCGAGCCGCCCTTTGCGCCGGTCGTCGTTGTCGCCGACTGGCTCGACGACGAACGCTGCGTCACGGCGATCGCGTAGGGGCCGCCAGGCAGTTGGATCGCCGCGCCGGGAAGATGTGTCTTGGTGCTCAGCGGCACCAGCGTCCGGCTGCCGTAGCAGACGACCCAAGCAGTCGTGCCGTCGGGGCTCATCGCGATGGCCTGTGGGTTCTTCCCGACGGCGATCGGCGCTCCGGCAGTGTCGCTCGTGAGGTCGATCAGCGTCACGTTGCCGGTTGTCGACGGACCCGAGATGGTGTCGGCGACATAGGCGGTGGTGGGCTGTACCGAGGAGATCGCGATGGAGATGGGGCCACCTTGCACGGCGATGGGCGGTCCGGCCTTGTTGTTGACGAGATCTATCGGCGACACGCTTCCCGAGTTGGTGTTCGCGACGAGAGCCGTCGAGCCGTCAGGTGTGATCGCTATGGCGCTCGGCGCGTTTCCGACGGGAATCGCCGGCAGGGCCGTTCCGGTGGTCAGGTCGACCGGCGTCACCGCGGACGCGATACTCCCGGTCTGCCCGGGCACGAACGCACCGGCGTCAGTGACGTAGGCGCGCCGCCCGTCGGGAGTGATCGCGATTCCCTGCGGTCCTGGCCCCACGGTGATGGGCGCCAGGGCCTTGTGAGTGGCGAGATCGATCGGGGTGATGGTGTCCCCAAGAGTTCCTGGGGCTCCCGCATCGGTGACGTAGGCGGTCGCGCCATCTGGAGTGATCGCGATGCCCGCGGGCCCCGCGGCCGAGCCCAGCGGAATCGACGGCAGAACTCTCTCGGTCACCAGGTCGATCGGGGTCACCGAGTTGGAGGTGTAGTTCGTGACGTAGGCGTGTTCGCCATCGGGCGTGATCGCTATCGCGTCGGGATAGGTACCGACACCGAGCGGAGCCCCCGGGCCGTTACCGCCCAAAGAGACTTCGACCGGAACAACGCTGTGGCCGAGGCCGAGGTTCGCGCCTGTCCCCACCAGGGTCACATAGGCGTAGACCTCTGGGGGAAGCGGTGGAAGGGTCGTCGTCGTTGTCGTCGTTGTCGTGGTTGCCGAGCCGCAGCCGGCGGCAACGATCGCCAGCAGTGCCACTGCCGCAGCGCCGAGCACGTGGCGCGGCAAGCGCACGGTTAACCCCGAGAGCTGGCTGGTGGCCGAGGCACGTAAGCCCATGCCTCGATCTCGACGAGCGCGCCGAGCGGCAGGCCGACCACTGCGAAGGCGCTTCGCGCCGGCCGATTGTCTCCGAATGCAGCGACATAGGCGTCGTTCATGGCAGCAAAGTCGCTCATGTCGGTGAGGAACACTGTCGTCTTCACGACGTCTTCCAGCCCACTTCCCTCGTGTTCAAGCAGCGAGGCGGCATTTTTGATCGCTCGGGTGACCTGCGCAGCGACACCGCCCTCGACGAGTGCGCCGTCATCGAGCCCGAGCTGGCCCGAGCAGATCAGCCATTGCCCGGCGTGGACGACCGGAGAGTAGGGACCGATGGTGCTTGCCACTTGGAAGCCAGATCCGACTCAGCTGAACGACGAGCCGCAACCGCAGGTGCGTGTCGCGTTCGGGTTGATGATATGAAAGCCGGCTTCCTGCAGGCCGTCGCGGTACTCGAGCGTTGCACCCTTGATGAGCTCCGCGCTCTCCGGATCCACCACCACACGCACGGGCCCGAACGAGCGCACGATGTCGTTGTCGGCCACTTCGGAGTCGAAGAACATCTCGTAGCTGTATCCCGAGCAGCCGCCAGGCCGCACGGCCACGCGTAGCGCGAGGCTGTCGTCGCCTTCTTGTGCGAGCAGAGTGGTCACTTTGGCCACAGCGGCATCGGTAAGGGTCACCGGGCTGGGACGCTGACCGAGCTTGACGGTTGAGGACGAAAGACTCACCGTGGATCTCCTTTTGCTAAAGACCTTGGGCGCGGCAGCCGAGAAGGCCCCCCGCACCGCACCGTTAGGCTCGATCATACCGTGAGCAAGTCGCGCCAACAGCCCCAGTCATCCGCCCGGTCCCCCGAAGCAGGTGCGCCTTCAGCCGAAGGCGTCCGGATGGCGCTCGCGGGCGTGGTCGACCCTGAGCTCGGCGCCGACATCGTCGAACTGGGAATGGTGCGTGACATCGAGATACAAGGCGGATTGGTGAGCGTTGAGGTCGCCCTCACCGTCGCCGCCTGCCCACTGCGCGATCAGCTCCGTGCGGACGTCGAGCGCCACGTGAAAGCGGTTCCCGGTGTCGAGCGGGTGCAGGTCCGCACCGGGGTCATGGACTCGGGGGAGCGGTCGGCGCTTATGGCAAGAGCGCGACTGAAAGCCCAGGACAGAGCCGTGGCGACCGACATCCCGGCGACGACGAGGGTACTGGCTGTCGCTTCGGGGAAGGGTGGTGTCGGCAAGTCAACGGTCAGCGTGAACCTTGCCGTCTCGCTTGCCCGTCGGGGCTTGGTCGTGGGCTTGCTCGACGCGGACGTGTGGGGCCACTCCGTGCCGAGACTGCTCGCGATGGACGGCGCCATCCAGGCACAGGCGGGCAAGATGATCCCCTTCGAACGTGCGGTCGGCTCCGGTGTGCTGCGAGTGATCTCGATGGGCTTCCTCTCGGGCGAGGACGAGGCGATCATGTGGCGCGGCCTCATGCTCAACCGGGCGGTGCAGCACTTCTTGGAGGACGTGCGATGGGGGGCGCTCGACTATCTGATCATCGATCTCCCACCCGGCACCGGCGATGTCCAGATGGGCCTGGCCAGGATGCTCCCGCGCACCGAACTGCTCATCGTGACGACACCGAACCAAGCAGCACAGAAGGTCGCGGGCCGAGCAGCCGACATGGCGCGAAGGGGACATATTCGTGTCGCCGGCGTCGTCGAGAACATGTCGGCCTTCACTTGCGAGCATGGCGAGAGCTACGAGATTTTCGGGTCCGGTGGCGGACGGCGCCTTGCCGCCGACATCGGCGTACCGCTCGTCGGATCGGTGCCGCTCAACGCGAATGTGGCCGCCGGCGGCGACGCGGGCATGCCGACAGCGTTGGACGACGTCGGGCCGCTGGCCGAGATCTTCGCGACCATCGCGCAGCGCGTTGTGACCGAAGTCTCGCCGCTCGTCGAGATGGCCGGCTGCAGCGTCCGGTTGTTGGAACGGGTCGAAGAGGCCCTGGGACCGGTCGGTACCTGACCGATCCGCCGTGACCAGCCGGTAGATGTCGTGATCCGGTTCCGAGGACCGGCACGACCAGGTCTCAGGCGGACGCAGCAGCGCGTGGGCCGGCGATCCCTCGATCGATGATCTGCTTACGCTCGGCCTCGTTCAGG
The DNA here is from genome assembly GCA_963807575.1 of uncultured Acidimicrobiaceae bacterium. Taxonomy (GTDB): domain Bacteria; phylum Actinomycetota; class Acidimicrobiia; order Acidimicrobiales; family Bog-793; genus Fen-455. The sequence continues at coordinate 23,885 of CAWECD010000008.1, read as the reverse complement.
CCGCCCCAGATCCCGTTCGCTTCGCGAATCCTGATCGCGTAGTCCAGGCAGCTCTTCACGACCGGACACGTGCGACATATCTCCTTCGCGATCCGCTCCCGCGCCACGCGCTCGTCCTTGCGTTCCGGGCGCGACGGAGGGAAGAACACGACCGCGTGCGGGCCTCGACATGCTGCTCTGGCTTGCCATATCTCTTCACCGCGACTCGCGATCACGGCCTCTCCTCGTCTGGCCCCACGGCACGCTCAGCGCCGGCCACTCTGCGGTGCCTAGGTTATTTCGGCACATCGTTCACTTACGTCCCCCATGGCCGTCGCTGTCCGGTACACCTTCAAGGCGCCACCAGCGCAGACCTGCACAAACGTCCGGTCTCGCTCGTCGCGACGCTACCGCTGCCCCGACCGTCCTCACAAGGGGCTCTTGGGGACGCTCGCCGGAAGAGAAGGTGCCGGGAGCGGACGGTAGTGTCGCCGCGAATGGATCGCGAGAGTTTCTGCCGGCAGAGCAAGGTCGTGGTCGTCGCCGGCAAGGGTGGCGTGGGGAAGACGACTGTCACTGCCGCGCTCGCCCGGATGGCCGCGGACATCGGTCTCGAGGTTCTCGTGATCGGGCTTGATGACGCAGGCGGTCTGCCGGTGCTGTTCGGGCTGGAGGTCGCCTTCGATTACGACGAGGCAGTGCTGTACGAGGCGCCCGGCAGCGGCGGTCACGTGAGAGGGCGTGTGATCACGCCGGACGACGCGCTCGTGGAGTACCTGGAAGACCACGGCCTGCGGCGTGTCGCGAAACGCCTCGTGTCCACGGGTGTGCTGGAGGTGGTGGCGACGGCCATCCCCGGCATTCGCGAAGTCCTCGTGCTCGGCAAGGTCAAGCAGCTCGAGCGCTCCGGGACATCGGATCTGATAGTGGTCGACGCGCCTGCTGCAGGCCATGCGGTCACCTTCCTCACGAGTGCTCTCGGGCTTATGGACGCCGCCAGAGGAGGTCCACTTCGCAGCCAGGCCCAAGAGGTTGTCGAGCTGCTCCGGGACCCGGCCCGCTGCCAGGTCATGCTCGTCAGCTTGCCTGAGGAGACTCCGGTCAATGAGCTCATCGAGACGGCCTATCGCTTCGAGGACCTTGTTGGCGTCGCACTCGCGCCCGTGGTCGTCAACGCGTGCTACCCGGTGCTCACACACCTCCTTGCTGATCCGGTGGCTGCAGCCAAGGTGGCGAACGCCGATCCACCAGGGCCGGTCGAAGCGGCCCGACTGACAGCGGCAGCAAAGTTCCGGGTGGCCCGCCAAGAGCTCCAAGCGATCCAGGTGGCCCGCCTCGGTGCGGGCTTGCCGCTACCACAGTTGCTGCTGCCCTACGAGTTCACCGCCGACCTCGGCCCCGAACAGCTAGGGATGCTCTCCGAGGCTCTCGGCACCGCGATCGAAGCACTGAGCACCGGGGACGCGCCATGACCTGGTCCGCCGGACGTCGGAGGTGAGCATGACAGGCGCAGCGGACGGGACAGCTGCTGACCTCTTGGCCCTGGTCACCGGCAAGTCCGTCATCGTGTGCTGTGGGTCGGGTGGGACAGGCAAGACGACCGTCTCGGCCGCAATCGGCCTCGCCGGCGCCGAACAGGGTCGCAAGACCTGTGTGGTGACCATCGATCCGGCGCGGCGGCTTGCCGATGCGCTCGGTCTGGAGAACCTCGGCAACACGCCGCGACAGATCGCGGGGGACTGGAGCGGCGAGTTGTCCGCGGTCATGCTCGATGCCAAGAGCACTTTCGACGAGCTCGTCGCCCGGTATTCGCAGTCGAGCGAGCAAGCGGACCGGATCCTCCACAACCGCCTGTACCGCAACCTCACTTCGGCACTGTCAGGCACGCAGGAGTACATGGCGATGGAGAAGCTGTACGAGCTGCACTCCGAAGGCGGCTTTGATCTCGTCGTCGTGGACACGCCGCCGACCAGGCACGCGCTTGACTTCGTGGACGCGCCACGCCGGCTCTACAGCTTCCTCGAGAACCGCGTCTTCCGTCTCCTGCTCATGCCGACGCGCGCGTACATGAAGGCAATGACATTCGCGGCAAATGCCCTGTTGCGAACGATCTCCCGGGTCGCCGGCTCGGAGATCGTCGAGGACGCGGTGGCGTTCTTCCGTGCCTTCGAAGGCATGGACGCGGGCTTCCGGGAACGCGCACGGCTGGTCGAGGACCTCTTGGCGAACCCGGGCACGACTTTCGTGCTCGTCGTGGCGCCGCGAGAAGACTCGATCGATGAGGCGCGTTTCTTTACCCGACGCCTCGCGGAGAGCTCGATAGCTGTGAGCGCGCTGGTGGTGAACCGTCTCTTTTCGAACTTCGCAGCGGATCAGCCGACCACCGGCCGGCCGTCATCTGTGCCGCGCAGAGACGGGAAGTCACGTGTGCAGCCTCCCGCCGACGCGCGGGACTCGCCACCTCCAGATCCTCGTGCCTATGAGGAGCTCCGCCGGAACCTCGAGGAATTCCTAATCGTCGCCAATCGTGAGGAGCGATACGTCGCCGAGCTGGCCGGAGAGGTGGCACCCGCTCCGGTGGTGAGGGTTCCGTTTCTCAGCGAGGACGTGCACGACATCGAAGGTCTCCGGGCTGTCGCTCGCCACCTGCTCGGAGGCCAACTAGTCTCCGATCGTGGAAGTCCTACTGATAGTCAGTGACTCCGAGTCAGTCCTCGCGGAACTGAGATCGGCCCTAGAAGACGACGAGACCGAAGTCCGCGAGCTCCACGCTGGCGAGGAGGTGAGGCCTGCCGTCGAAGAAGATCCGCCTGACCTCGTGATCACCGACTTGCAGGTCGGCAACATGGGCGGCGTGGCGATCTGCCTTGACCTTCACCTCGAGGAGTCAGGGGGCCGGATCCCCCATGTCCCAGTTGTGATCCTGCTGGATCGGCGAGCCGACGTGTTCCTCGCCCTACGGTCGGCATCCGAGGGCTGGCTGGTGAAACCTCTGGACGCGATCAGGATCCGGCGCGCCGCCCGAGCGGTCCTGGATGGGGGCACGTTTCATGACGAGTCTTACAAGCCGCTTTCTCTCGCCGCTGATCGCTAGTCGTCGGGAGCCGGACGGCCACGAACGATGAAGCTCCGCCCGCAGGCTCGCAGGCACGGCCGCCAGCCATCGCCGCAGGTCTCCGAGCAGGAACTGCAGATTCGCAAGGGGCTCGAGTCCATGCGGGACGCGACCGCCAGGGAGGTGATGACGCCGAGGGTTGACGTCGTCGCCCTCGATGTGCCGGTCACCCTGGACGATGTGGCCCGCGCCGTGCGGCGTTCCGGTCACAGCCACTTTCCGGTCTACCAGGACGACCTCGATCACTTGCTCGGGGTCTTGTTCGTCAAGGACCTGTTCCACCCCGGACCACTCGGGATCGAGGGCATTCGGGCCGTCGGGGGGAGCGACGAGCAGGGCTCGCCGGTCCTCGATGTCGCAAAGCGGGTTCGCCAGCCCTACATCGTCCCTGAGTCCCGGCTCGCCCTAGAGATCCTGGCCGAGATGCGCCGGGCACGACGGGCCTTCGCCGTCGTGGTGGACGAATACGGAGGTGTCGCCGGCGTCCTCACGGTCAATGATCTCGTGAGCGAGCTCGTCGGTGACCTGAGGGACGAGTTCGACCGGGCATCACTGCCGGCGATCGAGCGCGTCGACAAGTCGCGTTTTCTGGTCGATGGATCGTGCGGCGTGGACGAGGTGCGCTCTGAGCTCGGGATCCCGATCCCTGACGGCGATTACGTGACTTTCGGCGGCTTCCTGTTGGAATGTTCTGGGCGGATCCCCGACGAGGGGGATCAGCTGGAATTTGCCGGCTGGACGTTCCGGGTCACGAGGATGGACCGCAGGAGGGTCGCCAAGGTCGTCGTGCAGGCGCCACCGGCTACGATGACCAGACAAGACGGTGCCGAGCAGTGATCGGCTCCTCTGACGGGAAGTAGCGCAGCTTGGTAGCGCGCAGCGTTCGGGACGCTGAGGCCGCGGGTTCAAATCCCGCCTTCCCGACCATTAAAGGCGCAGGTCAGATACCTGGGCCGATGGTCGTCAGCGTGTGCTCTGAGATCTCTATCGCGCGTCCGTTCGCGCGGGTGTCGTCATGCTGTTTCTGGAAATAGGCGCCGACCGCCTCGGCCGCCGAGCGATCCGCCTCCGCGACCGCGCTGGGGTAGAGGCCGAAGGTGAGACGTACGTCTGAGTGCCCGAGGCGCACTTGAGCTGTTTTCACGTCGACACCTTCCAGCACAAGGAGGGTCGCAGCCGTCCGACGGAGGTCATGGAACGCCGCGCCCTCGCAGTCCTCCGCGCGGCACGCCGGTAGCCACACGCGCCGACGCCAGTGGGAATAGTCGAGCGGTCCACCGCCTGGCATCACGAAGACGTAGGCCTCCGGGACGGCCGCGGTCAGTCCTCGTCGAGCGAGATGCGCAGCAAGTAGCTCAACGAGCCACGTCGGTAGGGCGAGCGTTCTTGTCCCCGCGAGCGACTTCGGCGAGCCGATCACCTGCCGCCCGTGCTCACCCCTGGTGATCTGCTCGGCCACCGTCAGCTTCTGTCCGAGCAGATCGAGTCGGCCGACACGTAGCCCTGCTACCTCGCCCCATCGCAGGCCGAGCACACCACCTAGGTAGATCGCGGCGGAGTAGTCCTCTCCAACGGCTTGGGCGAGCGCGATCACTTGCTCGGGTCTCAGGTCGTGGCGCCGGGTGCCCGTGATCTGCGGCAGCTTGATTCCGCGGCAGGGTGATCGGGCGAGCCAGTCATTCGCGACGGCAAAGGCGAAGGCGGCCCGGAGGACGTCGTAGGTACGCCGGACGGTTCGCGGTGCTCGACGCCGTGACCAGTCGGTTACCAGGGCTTGAATGTTCGCTGGCGTCACCGAGCTGATCGCCCGGGCACCGATCGCAGGCACCACGTAGAGGCTTGCCGCGCTCCGGTCGCGTGCCATCGTCGAGGAGCGCTTCGCGGGGTTGGCCGCGAGCCAGCGAACGACAAGCTCTTCCACGGTTAAGCGCCCCGACCGCGGATCGACCGCGACTCCCCGGAGCTTGTCAGCCTCGGTCGTGCTCGCGTAAGCGTCCGCATCCTTCCGGCGCTTGAACGTGCGCGTGACAACGCGCCCGCCGATTCGCGTGCGAACGTCATAGTGCACGGTCTTGCCGTCGCCGAGTGTGCGCTTGACGATCTGGGCCATACGACGTTCAGCGTAGGCGTGGGTTGCGCGATGACACTGACCGGCTCATTGCCGAGCCGTGCCACCCCTCATGAGCACCGTCCATCTGCACGCGGTGTGTCTTGGCTCACGTCGGAGGATGGACAGTCTCTCGGCCGCTCAGGAATCGGCTGACTGACTCCCCGCTTCGGATGCGCCGTGAGCCTCGTCTCCTCCGGCGTCATTGTTAGATTTTGACGTGAGGCACGTCTTGAGATACGACGAAGGGGTGAGCGGCAGGATCGACCTCGGGGCACGTCTAGGACCTGCGCTGATGGCTTGCATCGGCGTCACAGCAACGGGCGTCCGGGCATCACACCCTAGGTGCAAGATGGCTGCCCAGAGGCCCTTGTTAAGTGAGCCCTGATCGGAGGCGTCACATGCGTGGGTCACGCGTCGCCGGTTTCTTCGCGGTGGGAGCGATCTCCCTGCCGTTCCTCACGAGCAGCACCTCAGCGGTCGCCGCGAGTCCGCGGGCAGCACCGGCGATCGGAATGCAACTCGCCGAACTGGTTGGCTCCGACACCGTCGCTGGCGATTACTTTGGCTCTTCGGTGACGATCTCGGGCACGACTGCCGTGGTGGGGGCCGGCTACCACGCCAAGATTGCCGGTCGAGCCTACGTGTTCACCAAGACGGGGGCCGGCTGGAAACAGACCGCAGAACTGAAGGGCTCCGACACAGTCGCCGGGGACGGCTTCGGCGACTCGGTTGGCCTCTCGGGCACTACTGCCGTCGTGGGTGCACAGGGCCACGCCAGGTTCACTGGTCGGGCGTACGTGTTCACCAAGACGGCAACCGGCTGGAAGCAGGCCGCCGAACTGGAGGGCTCCGACACAGTCGCCGGCGACACCTTCGGCTGGTCGGCAGCGATTTCTGGCACGACCATCGTCGTGGGTGCACCGGGCCACGCCGGGGCTGGTCGGGCGTATGTGTTCACCAAGACGGGGGCCGGCTGGAAACAGGCCGCCGAACTGGTTGGCTCCGAAACAGTCGCCGCCGACTACGGCAGCTTCGGCTTCCGGGTGGCGATCTCGGGCACGGTCATCGTCGCGAGTGCAGCCGGCCCCGGTAGCTACGGCACCATCTATGTGTTCACCAAGACGGGGGCCGGCTGGAAACAGGCCGCCGCACTGGAGGGACCTGCCTACGACCTCACCGACCCGCTGGCGATCTCGGGCACGACCATCGTCGTGGGTGCATACAACTACGCCATGAATGCCGGTCAAGCCTTCAATGCCGGTCGAGCCTATGTGTTCACCAAGACGGGGGCCGGCTGGAAACAGGGGGCCGAGCTGGAGGGCTCCGACACGGTCGCCTTCGATTGGTTCGGCTCGGTCGCGATCTCGGGCACGACCATCGTCGTGGGTGCACCGGGCCACGCCAAGAGAGCCGGTCGAATCTACGTGTTCACTAAGACGGGGGCCGGCTGGAAACAGGTGGCCGAGCTGGAGGGCTCCGACACAGTCGCCGGCGACGACTTCGGCAGCTCAGTCGCCATGTCGGGCACTACTGCCGTCGTGGGTGCACCGGACCCCAAGGGTGCCGGCCGGGCCTACGTGTTCGAGGTCTGAGGCGTCGAGAGGGGTCCGCCGGAGCGCTCATTGCTGAATGAAGGCATGGACGCTCGTGGCAACAAGGGGCGTCCGGGCAGCACACCTTTAGCACAGGGTGCCAGGCCGGCGACGACGCCGGGTGCGGACGTTCGAGCGTTTCGGCACTCACGATCGCTCCGTGTTGGCGGAGCGTAGTCGCCACAGCACGCGGACCCCGCGCCGCTTGATGTCGTTCACGAGCGGCGCGTTGACGACGTCCGGTTCCGACCACGTCGGACACGGAGTGAGGTGCCGGAGTGCGTCGGCGATCTCCCGCTGCTGACTCCGCGCGCTCGGGCAGTCGCTTGTCGTAGCCGGAGAGCAGGAGGATCACTCGTACGTACCCCTTCCCTATCCTCGGCCTCTGCTGACAACCCGATCATGAGCCGCGTCTCCGATCGAGCCCTTCCACTCACAGGGCTGTGACCAGGGTCTGTGAGTGTTCCTGTGAGTGTTCCTGTGAGTGTTGCTGTGAGCTGTCGGGCGCCTGATAGGGCCACCAAACCGGTCACCAATGGTGCTGGATGGTCCCGCTCACTTTGGCTCGGCTGCTCGGCGTCTGTTGTAGAGGCCGATGGCCCAGAGGTAGGCGACGACAGAGATGCCCATGCTCCACGCGATGGCGGCGATGGCGTGATCGCCAATCGCGGCGCCGGTGAGCAGTGCGCGCACGGTGTCGGCGACGGGGGTGAAGGGCTGGTACTCGGCGAACTGACGCAGCCCGCCGGGCATCGTTTGAGTCTGCACGAACCCGCTGCTGAGGAACGGCAGCAAGAACAGGATCATCGGAGTATTGCTGGCGGTCTCGACGCTCTTGGCGGCAAGCCCGAGTGCGACGGCCAGCCAGATCAGGGCGAAGGCGAACAGCGCCAGCAGCCCGATCGTGGCGAGCCAGTGGAGAGGCCCGGCCGTAGAGCGGAATCCGAGACCGAAGGCGACCCCGATGAGGATGGCCATGCCGGCGAGGGTTTGGATCAGGCTGCCGAGCACGTGACCGGTGAGGACCGATGCGCGGGCGATGGCCATGGTCCGGAACCGGTCGATGATGCCCCCGGTCATGTCCATGGCGACCATGATCGAAGTGCCCTGGACGGCTGAGGCCACGGTGATGAGCAACAGCCCCGGTACGACGTAGTCGAGGTAGGCGCTGCGCCCCTCGTGAGCGCCGAGGCCAGCGCCGAGTTGTCCGCCGAAGACGTAGACGAAGAGCAGCAAGAGCACGATGGGCATGCCGACCAGCATCAGAGTCATGGACGGGTAGCGCAGCTGGTGCTTGAGGTTGCGGCGCAGCATGACCCGTGAGTCGCTGAGCCTGTAGGCGAGCGTGGTCATCGTTGCGCTGCTCCTTGCGGTGCGGGGTCCTCGTCGGGCTGGTCAGTGACGTGACTGCCGGTGACGTGACTGCCGGTGACGGCGAAGAAGACGTCGTCGAGGTCCGGGGTATGGATCGTCAAACGTTCGACCGAGATACGGGCTTCGTGCAGCTCATCGAGCAGGCCACGGAGCGAGTCGACGGTGCCGTCCGCGGGGACTTGGAGGACGAGCTGGTCCTGGTTGGGTGCGGCTGCCGGAAGGAGCTCGCTCGCCGAGCGCAGTAGGTGGGGGTCGGCGAAGTGGAGTCGGACGTGGCCGCCGGAAATGCGGTTCTTCAGCTCGGCCGGGGTTCCTTCGGCGACGATCCGTCCCTGGTCGAGCACCGCGATCCGGTCGGCCAGCTGGTCCGCCTCGTCGAGATTCTGGGTGGTGAGCAGTACGGTCACTCCGGCAGAGGCGAGCTGGCGGATGATCTCCCACATGGTGAGGCGGCTGCGCGGGTCCAAGCCGGTGGTGGGCTCGTCCAGGAAGATCACCCGGGGCTCACCTACCAGGGTCATCGCCAGGTCGAGCCGCCGTCGCATCCCGCCCGAGTAGGTAGAAAGCAGCTTGTCCGCGGCGTCGGTGAGGTCGAACTGCTCCAACAACTCGGTCACCCGCCGTTGACCAGCGTCGCGGCCGAGGTGGCGAAGATCGGCCATCAATCGTAGGTTCTCGGCTCCGGTGAGCAGGTTGTCCACGGCTGAGAACTGGCCGGTGACCCCAATGAGCGCCCGCACCCCGTCGGGGTCGGTCACCACGTCGTGACCGGCGATGCGCATGGAGCCGGAGTCGGCCGGGAACAGGGTGGAGAGGATGCGGACGATCGTGGTCTTGCCGGCCCCGTTCGGGCCCAGCAGCGCGAGGATCGTGCCCTCCTCCGCGGTCAGGTTGACCTTGTCGAGCACCAGATGGCTGCCGAACGACTTGCACACGTCCCTGGCCACGATCCCCGGCGCGCTGGTCCGGCCTGTCATCGCGCTCTGCCCTCTCGATGGGGACCCGGGGCCTCAGGGAGCTGGCCGGCGGCTCGCAGCGCCTCTCGCCGCTCCTTCCACTCCTGCTCCAGCACGGGAAGCCGCTCCACCAGGAAATCGGCGAACGCGGCCCACTCCAATAAGATCGCTCGCCGTGCGAGCGGGGCGTCGGCCAGGAGGCGCAGACCTTCTCGGGCCAGCTCGCCCTGCTCCCGGTACTCGGAGATGTCGAACCCCATCGCATTGGGCCCCGACATGTCGATGCGCACCCTGTCCATCCGCTCGCCCGCGGCCCGGGATCGCTGGATGAGCCGGAGCGTCTCCAGCGTGTTGACCGCGCCGGCGATGGCGCTTCGGCTTGCCAGCAGGGCGTCAGCCAGCTCGGTGATGCTCTGCTCGTGCGGGTCGCAGACTGCCATATATCCCAGAAGGCGGCCCACCATCGGGGCCATCCCGTAGCGGCGGGCGTAGAACCGGCCGGTGTGGTCGGCGAACGTGAGCTCCTCGTCACTTGGCATGCCGACTACTCTACACAACCTCCTGAGATAACACTAAATCAGTGTTATATCAGGAGGTATCCACCTCCTCAACTTGTGACGACTACGAAACGGAAAACCTCCCTGCCGACTCGCTCCAGACGTTCGTATGGTGGGCGGACGGGCGCTTCCTTCTGTGGTACGTCCGCCCTGCCTGATCCGGCTGGCCGACGATGCCGGGACGCCGGTTCGTATCCGGCGCCACCATCTCCATCCCGCAGTACTCGAACCTGCGACCCCGGGATGGCTAAGCGACTCCATCCAAGAGACCGATGGCCGGCATACATTGAGTAGTGCAACTGCACAGGGCAAGCCCTGCCCAGTCCTATGTACCGCCATCCATGTAACCGCACGAGCCCCTGCCACAGAGGTGCGCTGGCGTGACCCCTGATCAGTGACTGGCGAAGTGGTGTGCCACCGCGGCGAACGCCTCCTTGGGCTCCCAGGCCATGTCCGGGTAGACGATCCCGTGGCGCCCGTCGGGCAAGGACTTCACGAGTGACATGGAGTCCATGTCGAGGTCGTAGCGAGGATCGTCGTCGGTGCAGGACCCGGGCGTTACGAAGGTCGACAGCAGGGCGCCGGCCACCCCTGAGCGTTCGAGCTCGTCGAGGGTATCGGCGATCTCGCGGGCCTGCATGGCTTCGTCACGCTGGAACACCCCCTTCAGGCGGGGCCGGACGAAACGCCCGATCACCGGTCGTGTGTGGAGCCACAGCCGGGTGGTGTCGGTGACCCCGAACCCCAGGGTGCCGGAGTTCTCGGCACCACGGTAGGTGCGCATCCCGAACTCGGTGACGATCACAGGCTTGCCCGTTGACAGGAACGGTTGGAGCATCTCTAGGTACCGGTCCTTGGTCCGAGCCTCGCGGTAATGATCGACGCCCACGTAGTCGAAAGGCCCCCAGTCCACCTGCTCGAAGGTGAGCGAGGCGTAGGTGAGCGGGCCATCAAACACGGCGCGCAATCTGGGCATCAGGGCAGCCAGGTACTCATCGAGCTTCCTGTTGCTGAGCTGTACCGGGTCTGCCTTGAGGGCTTGCAGGCGCTCGGTAACGCTTTTGCCGACGATTAGCCCCGGTGTGAAGAGCGTGAGCTCGCTGCCGGCGACCAAGACCACACGCCCCGGATGGGCCGTGTGCAGCGGTCCGGCCGCCTCGGCCGCTGCGGCCAGTCGCGCCGCGGTTTCCTCCAGCGAGTACTCGAAGAACCACGGGGAGAACCACACCTCGAGTCCGAGCCCGAGCGCGATCTCAGCGACAGCCGTCATCGGTCCGAGGTCACTGCCCACGATCCGCACGGCGTTGGCGTGCAGGTCGTCCCGGACTATCTCGAGGCTCGCGCCGCACCACGGACATGTCGAGTGCCGTTGGCCGCGTCGAGATGGCATAGCCCGGGCCGCGGAACACGGTTCCCGTGTCGTAGTGGACTCCCTGGTGCTGCATGTCGCCTCGATCCTCGCGCTCTGTCGCCCTAGGACGTGCGGATCACGTCGTAGGGCCCCATCGGCATGGCCTTGTCGCGGAGCGCTTGGCCTCGAGCACAGTCGTCCGCGGTCACTTCCCCCTCGAGTCTCGTCATGACTTCGACCGTGGCGAAGGCAGCTATCGGCTCCAGTTGCTCGCCCGGATGGGCCGCTCCGTGACGTCCTTCGGGCGTGGCCCAGGGCTGTGACCAGGATCTGTGAGTGTTGCTGTGAGTAGTCCTGTGAGTGTTGCTGTGAGTTGCCGGAGCGCGCAGACCCTTCCACTGCGTCCCGCGAGCCGCCCGCCGACTGTCCGTCGGACGAACGACCATCTACGAGCTGATGGCCAGTGGTGAGCTCCAGTCGGTCAACATCGGTCGCTGCAGGCGTGTGCCGGTGAGCTCGCTGTCGTCGTTCGTCAACAGGTTGATCGGCGACGCCGCCGTCGAGCCACGCCGTCGGTGATTCGAAGCCTCGCCTATCGCGCGTCCATCGCGCGGACGCTGACGTGCGGGACCGTTTGTCAGAGTACGTATAACTTATCTACCTGCGATAATACATCGCTGTAGTTCGCCTAAATACGGCCCAGCAGCGTTCGGGACGCTGAGGCCGCGGGTTCAAATCCCGCCTTCCCGACCAGTTGTCGTGAGTACGGCCTCGGAGCTCGCCGCTGGTCGGCGAACCCGCGACCGTTCAGTCGGCTGCCGCGGCCTCGAGTCCGGCGATGTCGAGCTTCACCATCTGCAGCATCGCCTGCATCACCCGCCTACTTCGTTCGGGGTCGAGCTCGCTCATCGAGCTCCCCGAGGCGTTCGGGAACGATCTGCCAAGACACGCCGAAGCGATCCGTCAGCCAGCCGCACTGCATGGCCGATCCACCCGCGAGCAGGCGCTCCCAGTAGTGGTCGACGTCCGCCTGGCTTGTGCAGTTGATGACAAAGGAGACCGCGGGCGTGAACTGGAATATCGGGCCTCCGTTGATTGCCATGAAGGGGCTCCCGTCGAGCTCGAAGTGCACGGCCATGGTGGTGCCTTCCTCACCCGGCGCGTCGGGACCGTACTTTGCGCCCGTTACGCGCCGCGAATTCGGAAAGACGGACAAGTAGAAGTCGACTGCCTCGTCTGCTTGCGCCTCGAACCAGAGACAGGGTGTGATGGGATTCATTCGGGCCTTCTACCGGCTCGGCATGTGCAGATAGGACTGGGCGCCAGTCAGATCGGCGACCACCGCCACCCGACCGTAGGGCGTGTCCCTGGCGTCAATCACGACCGAGCCCCCGAGCTCGTGCACCTTCGCGACGGCTACGTCGACATCATCGGTGCCCCAGTAGACGGACCAGGTCGCAGGCACACCCTCCGTGAGGAATCCGGTCGCGTCCATGATGCCCGCCAGCGGCTCCTCGCCGTTGGGGTCACGCATCGTCGTGTACCGGAACGAGTTCATGTCGCTCGTCACGTCGGTCTCCCAGCCAAGCGCGGACCGGTAGAAGTCCACGGCTGTCACATAGGCGCGCGTGTGCAGCTCGAACCAGCTCGGCGCGCCGTGCTCGCCAAGAACCGTGAAGCCAGAAAAGGTCCCAGGCTGCCAGAGGCCGACGACTGCGCCGGTCGGATCGACGATGACCGACTGGACGCCCATGTCAGCAACGGCCATCGGTGGGAACACGATCTCGGCTCCCGCGGACACTGCGCTCTTCACCGTGTTCTCGATGTCGGCGGTTGCCAGATAGACCTTCCAGCGGTTGTCGGCTGGCATGTCGCCCATCTCGCCCATACAGCCGGCGACGGGCACGCCGCTGCGAGTGAACATGAAGTAGCCGCCGAATTCCGGGCTCGGCTCCTGAGCTTCCCATCCCAAGAGCTCCTCGTAGAACCTGCGGCTCGCCTCCACGTCGGAGGTCCACAAGTCGGTCCAACAGGGTGATCCCAGCGGTGCGCTGTCTCGAGTTGGCATTGCGGGCTCCTTCTCGGTCTCTCGGGTGTTGACTTGACTCGGTTCGAGGGATGCAACTTCAACAGTCATCAGTTGTCGCCGAACACTACCGACCGCTGGTGCGGCTCCGAGCGCCGGCGTTCCTCGACGAGCGCTGTCGCCGCCTCGTCGGATGGCACTTCAGGACGACCGAGCTTGAGGCGGCACCTTTCCGGCTCTCGGTACAATCGGCACGCTGGGGACAACTCCCATTCATCAAGGCTTCGGGACGAAAGAAGAGAAACGGGCGTGAAGGAAAGCGGGTCGCACAAGAGCGAGTCTCCCTCTCAGCTGATAGACGCGAGAATCAAGGAGCTAGACGACTGGCGGGGCAAGATGCTCAGCCGGCTCCGCACCTTGGTCAAGCAAGCCGATCCCGAAGTCGTCGAGGAATGGAAGTGGAGAGGGGTCCCGGTGTGGTACCACGCCGGGATGATCTGCACAGGCGAGACTCACAAGAGCGTCGTGAAGATGACCTTTGCCAAAGGGGCGGCCCTGAAGGATCCTTCGGGACTCTTCAACTCCAGTCTTGACGGGAACACAAGGCGTGCCATCGACTTCCACGAGGGCGAGAAGATAGACGAGGAGGCCTTGAAGACTCTTGTTCGCGCCGCCGTGACCCTGAACAAGTCCACAGCCAAGAGCTGATCCACGGCGTCGAACATCTTCCGAGCGGGCGTCGCTCGGTTGTCGCTCATGGCGAGAGACGGCGGAGCCATTCGGCAAAGAACGGGTCTGAGACAACCAGCGCGCCCTGTCGCTCCGAAATGGTCTCGTCGGCGCTGAGCGCCTCGATCGCACGTCGAACCCCTGGTGGTCCCGCGTAGCCGACACCTCTGGCGAACTCTGCGGTGTAGGGCCGCTCGACGCGCCGGCGTACGGCGATGCCGACGAGCACCCGGCGATGTCTGATCGACATCCTGGAGAACCCATCGGTGAAGTTTGGCTCTTCTCGTCGGATCACCCCGCTCATGCCGTCGTCGGCATCGCTGCTGGCGATGCGGTCTCCGGCTCGGTCGAAGACCTCGTAGGCCAGGCGCTGGATGTCGTAGGGAACAGGTCCGGCGAGCTCGCAGATGCGTTCAGCCGCTGCCTCGGTCATCTCCTTGGCACCGTGGCGCGCCCGGTCAACTAGATAGCGAGCCATCACGCGCTCGTCGATCGGCCCGAGGGCAAGGCGCTCGGCCATGTTGTAGAGGGGTGCTCCCCGGGACAGTACAAGGGCGTCCATGAGGTGCTGGCGCGATCCAGCCACAATTAGCGACACCTTTGGATGCTGGTCGCCAAGCGCCTTGAGGCCAGGCGCGAGCCCACCGCCCAGCTCCCCGACCGCCTGAAATTCGTCGAGGATCAATACCGGGGGCCGCTGCTTGGCGAGAGAGGAGAGGATCGCGTACACGTCATCCAGAACAACGATCGCATCACGTTCGGCGAGGCCCCCGAATGCGAAGCGAGGCTTGCCCGTGTCATGGAGGGTCAGAACGGGCTGCACCCTGAGCCGTCGCAGCAGCGCGGGCAGACCCTGACGAGCCCCGCGTACCCGCCCACCTTCGGTGGCGTAGGCTCCGGCGACGAGGCGGCTGGCGAAGACGTCGAGCCCCGGACAGCGCATCAGGTTCACGGAGATCACCGCACCGTGGTCCTCGCGAACGAGCTTCGCGGCGCGGTCGATGAGCGAGGTCTTGCCGTAGCGGCGGGGTGCGGTGACAACCACGCTGATGCCGCTGACCATGCGGGACACCAAATCGGCGACCTCGACGTCCCTGCCGATGAAATGAGGGCCACTCACCGGCCCGCCGTAACTGTAAGGATTCCGTGTAGCCACGCCTCTCATGATACTCCGCCCGATAACACAGTTATGTATAATCGGATCGTGTGTCACGTGGCCCTAACCTGGGGTTCCTGGCGGCTATAACCTGCGAACCGGGAGGTGTTCGCGATGGGCGATTTTTTCAAGGTGGTGTCGGCTGGCCCGCTGTTCTTCGTCAGCGCCTGGGTGTTGATGATCTTCGCAGGGATCGCCTGCAAGGATCTCGGGATCCACCCGATTGGCTACATCACCGCGATGGTGGTCACCATCGGGCTTTGGTTGACCGTGGCTCCGGCGATCGGTGCGGTGTCGCGCGTGTCTGTCCGCAAGGCCAAGCGCCGTAGATAGGGGCGAGCAGCAGGGCTGTTCGCCTGGCCCCGGCCATGGATGCCGGACGACGCCGACCATTGCGCGGGACGCCGCCGGTCATTGCGCCGACCGCGCACGGGCCTGGGTTGCACGCGCTCTCGAAAGCTGGTGCTTCAGCCGCTCTCGGTGAACGCCAGGCGAAACACAGGGTGGTCCGGCGCGATGCGAAGCAGTTCGGCATCCGAAGCAGCCGCACCGACTCCTCCGAAGAAGACACCCACTTCCGCCTTCCAGCGCTTGAGGTATGAGCGCAGGACCTCGGCCTTGTCCGCGTCGGCCAACTCTGTTGCTTGGAAGCCCTGAATGCGCCTTCCCACCCGTAGCTCGCCGCCACCGGCGACGCGCAGGTTGCGCACCCACTGTGTCTCGCCCCGAGGAGCCACCAGGTAATGCTCGCCGGCGAAGCTGAGCAGGTTGACCGGCGTTGACCTCCACTCTCCGCTTTTGCGTCCGCGAACCCGGAGCTCACGTGACCCCCACACGCTCACGCCCGTGCGGGTGAGCAGGGCTACGGTACGATTGAAGACGTTTCTGGTGAACCAGCCAGGCTCTACGTACCTGCGAGGAAGTTGTGGCTCGGACATGGGTCAATCTTCGCCGCGGGCACACCGCCTTGTCGATGGGCCGCGTCGCCGGCTGCCTGTCTGCTTGACGAGGTCCTGGTCCCCGAGGATGAACGCCATGAGCTCCACGACGATGTGGGCGACGACGGAGCGTCCCTGAAGCCGACGCGCGTCTTGTGTCCCAGGCTCATTTGCCGTCTAATCGATTCGAGAACAATGCCGCTTCGGAATGTCGTCAACGCAATCTCCCTGACTCGTCAATATGGCAATCTTGTTCGCGTGTACCCAGCTCCGACATGATGCGACCGCCAAAGCCCACACGGGTCGTGACGACAAGGTGCATATGCTGTCAAGCAGATCTGGCTTGATGTCTCTTGGGCCGCTGACCTGTTGTCGTCATCCCGAGCCGGCAGATGACCAGCGTCACCAACAAGATCTTGAAGCCAGGTACCTAGTTAGAGGCCAGCGGGGTCTTCGAGTGATTGATCCGCGACCAGGTCTCATCTTCTTGTACGAAAGTCCTGATGATAGGCTCTTGATAGCAGATCAGCGCAGGTGGTGACTTAGTTTCCTATCTGCAATACCTTAGGAGCGTTCACGCGATGAGAGCCGTCGTCTACAGTGCGCCGCGACAGTTCGAGATACAGACGGTTCCGACGCCGGAGCCCGGCGCGGGAGAGGTCCGCCTCGCTGTCGAGATGGCCGGCATGTGCGGGACCGACCTCCATATCCATGACGGAGGCTTCTTCTCGAAGTACCCGCTGACGCCCGGTCACGAGATCGTGGGCCGTGTCGATTCGCTCGGGGAAGCGGTCGACGGGCTCGCGGTGGGCCAACGGGTCGCAGCCGACAACACCGTGCTATGTGGCTACTGCCCGTCGTGCCGGCGCGACGAGCCACTGTTCTGCCGCAACTTCTACTCATTGGGCGTCAACGGACCGGGAGCATTCGCGGAGTTCGTCGTCGTGCGTGCAGAGAAGTGCTTCCCGGCCGACGACCTGGGCCCGGGCACCGCAGTGATGGCCGAGCCGACCGCATGTGCCATCCACGGGATGGACGTGCTCGAGCTACGACCGGGCTCTCAGGTGCTCGTGTTCGGTGCGGGCCCGACGGGACTGGTGCTGGCGCAGCTGCTCGTGCACGGTGGCGCGGCCCGGGTGACCGTGGCCGCCCCGACGGAGTTCAAGCTGGCGCTGGCTCGCGAGTACGGGGTCGACACGACGGTGCAGATGGATCGGGGGAATCCAAGAGCCTGTCTTGCCACCCTGCGCGCCGACGCGCCGGACGGTTACGACGTGGTCATCGAGGCGACCGGAGCCACTTCGGTCGGCGAGCTGTGTCTGCCGCTCGCCCGCGACGGCGGCACCATCCTCATCTACGGGATGGCCGACGAGCAGGCCGTCCTTCCCATCCATCCCTATGAGATATTCCGCCGCGAGCTCACGGTCAAGGGCTCTTTCGCCCAGACACATTGCTTCGACCGCGCTCTTGGCGTGCTTCGGTCCGGACGGGTGCGCACCGAGGGCATGATCACCCACGAATTCGACCTCGAAGATTACGATCGCGCCCTCGAGGCGTTGCGCGACGACCCATCCTGCATGAAGGCAGCGATCGTCCCTTGATCGGTCAGGACCCTGCACACAAGCGCCGAGCCCGGGTGCCGCCGTGAGAACGGCGCGCCGACGGCTGACTTCTGCACCTGAGCCGCTTGGCCGTGCGGAGCTAGTCTCTGAATACGCTCTGGCCAGGAAGGACGTGAACACGATGCTGGGATTGTCAAACAAGGCGGCTGTTCTTCACGGCATCGGTGATCTTCGGATCGAGGACCGGCCGGTGCCGGTTCCGGGCCCCCGCCAGGTCCTCGTGGAGGTGGCGTCGGTGGGCATCTGCGGATCAGACGTCCACTACTACGAGCATGGCAGGATCGGGGACTTCGTGGTCCGCTCACCCATGGTGCTCGGCCACGAGGCCTCCGGGGTCGTCGTCGGCAAGGGGGACCTGGTCGAACGCCACGAGCTCGGCCAACGGGTCGCGCTCGAGCCGGGCGTGCCATGCGGCTCCTGCCGGGAGTGCCGCACGGGCCATTACAACCTGTGCCGTGATGTGGTCTTCTTTGCGACGCCGCCGGTCGACGGCGCGCTCGCCCGCTATGTGACCATCCACGAGGACTATGCGTTCGCTCTGCCCGACCAGGTCAGCGATGACGCGGGCGCCCTTTGCGAGCCACTGTCGGTCGGGCTGTGGGCTTGCCGCAAGGCGGAGGTGAGAGTCGGATCCCGCATCGCAGTCGCCGGCGCCGGGCCGATCGGTGCCGCAGTCACCCTTGTCGCCCTCGCTTCCGGGGCAACGGAGGTCATCGTCAGCGACCCGGTGCCCGCGCGTCGGTCGCGCCTGGCCGAGATCGGCGCCACGTCGGTGGTCGACACGTCGTCGTCGAGCCTGGAGGAGCAGGCAGCGGACGCGGACGTCTTCATCGACTGTTCCGGCTCACCGGCGGCGATCCTGGACGGCATCCGGTGCGTACGCCCCGCGGGAGGCGCCGTGCTTGTCGGGATGTGCCCGTCTCCCGAGGTGCCATTCCCCATTGCCAGCGTTCAGAACAGGGAGATCCGCTTGACCGGCACGTTTCGCTACGCGAACACCTACCCCGAGGCGATCGCGCTCATCGCGTCGGGGGCTATCAACCTCGAGCGCCTCGTCGACGCGCGGTTCTCACTGGAGTCGAGCGAGGAGGCGCTCACAGCGGCGCGGCGCGATCCCTCAATCCTGAAGCCGCTTGTCCGGGTGGCCTCGTCCTGAACGCCGGTGCACGTGCTGCACGTGCCGAGCGCCAAGAGCGCCCGAAGGCTCGATCGATGTAACGCAGAACGGCATCTGACCCGGACACGTACAAGGTGGCCTAGAGAAGGGACATGACGTGGCAGTGTATGGCGGGATCGAGCTCGGAGGCACGAAATGTGTCTGCGCGGTGGGCGACGGTTCGGACGATGCCTGGGTTGACACGGTCATCCCCACGACCGATCCAGAGACGACGACGAGGTCGGCCATCGACTGGTTCCGAGAGGTGGAGCGGAGCTCGGGCCCACTGGCGTCCCTGGGAGTTGCGAGCTTCGGTCCCCTCGACCTCAAGACCGGCACCATCGCCCAGGCAACACCGAAGATCGCGTGGCGGGCTTGGCCCCTCCTGGCCAAGTTCGAGAAGGCTCTCGGAGTGCCCGTGCGACTCGATACCGACGTCAATGCAGCCGCCCTCGCGGAGCAGGCCTGGGGTGCTGCTCAAGGGTGCTCTGATCTGCTGTACATCACGATCGGGACGGGGATCGGTGTGGGGGCGATCGTCAACGGGGCGCTGGTCCACGGACAGTCGCATCCCGAGGCGGGTCACATGCGGTTCCCCCAACACCCCGCCGACCGAGAGCCCGATGCTCCCGAACAGCTGTGGGCTGGGAACTGTCCCTTCCACGGCAGCTGCTGGGAAGGGCTGGCGTCGGGTCCCGCAAGAGCACGACGATCCGCGCTCTGGGCACAGGCCCACATCGAGCCGCCCGACGCGCTCATGCTGGAGAGCGAGTACATCGCCCTTGGTCTCGTGAACCTCGTCTCGACGTATCGTCCCGAGCGCGTCATCCTGAGTGGAGGCGTGATGCACGAGACCGGACTACTGCCCAGGGTCCGGCAGAGGACCTGCGAGCTGCTCGACGTGAGCTACTTTCCTGAGGCAAGCCAGATCGACGAGCTCGTGGTCGCACCCGCGCTCGGGGACGCCGCCGGGGTCGTGGGCGCCATCTTGCTGGCGGCGGGACTTAGACCTGGGTATCTTCAAAGCCGCCCGGTTGGTCGTCTGGCGAGTCGCATACAGGCAGAATTGCCCAGGACCTAGATCTTCCGGTCCTCGGGACCGTCGGCAATTCCTACTCGAGCTGTTCGGGAGCTGACTTGGAGGCGCGGTTGAGGTTCGGGCTTGTTGGCACGGGATATTGGGCTCGGGTCACGCACGCAGCGGTGCTCGCGGGCGAGCCGGCTGTTGACTTTGCAGCGGTCTGGGGACGCGACGGTGACAAGGCGGCGGTGCTCGGCGAGGAGTTCGGCAACGACGCCTATACGGACTTCACCGAGTTCTTGAGCTGCGTGGACGCGGTGGCCTTCGCCGTGCCGCCGGACGTCCAAGCCGAGCTCGGCACTCGGGCCGCTGCAGCGGGCAAGCACCTGCTCTTAGACAAGCCCCTCGCGACCTCGCTTGCAGATGCCCAGCGCCTGGTCGAGGCGGTCGAGCGTGCCGGGGTCTCCACTGTGGTCTTCTTCACCGGACGTTTCGCCGAGACCAACCGTCAATGGCTGGCGGCGGTGGACGGAGGCGACTGGGAGGGTGCCTGGGCTCGCTGGATCGTGTCGGCCTTCGCTCCCGACAGCCCCTACGCCTCCTCCCCATGGCGAAGGGAGAAAGGCGCTCTGTGGGACGTCGGTCCCCACGCCCTGTCCCTACTTGTGGCCGCCCTCGGCCCCGTCGAAGCCGTGACCGCGGACGGCGGGACCGGCGATCTCGTCCATCTCATCTTCCGTCACACGAGCGGGGCCACGAGCACCGCCTCGTTGACGCTCAACGCGCCTTTGGCCGCGGTCAACGTGGAGCTCTCCCTCTGGGGCCCGGGCGGACTGTCGAGCATGCCACAGGGCGGCTCGACACCGCAGGAGGCGTACACGATCGCGTTGCGCGAACTCCTGAGCAACGTCGCGACCGGCGAGCGTTCGCACCCCTGCGACGTGCGCTTCGGTGCCTCGATGGTGAAGACGCTCGCGGATGCCGAGACGCAGATCGCCTCCAGGAAACGCCCGGGAACCTCGTGACGTCGATGAACCAACGGCCAGCGCGAGGCGTCCGCCGGGAGCGACGGCTTGCGGTGGCCGGCGACCTCAGGCGAGCCTCGAGAGCACCTCGACCTCGAACGGTGCGAGCCTGAGCCGGGACAGGGCCTCGCCGGACTCAGCTCCCCTTCGCCGGTACGATGCCGAACCGGCCGTCGCAAGGCTCACCTCGGCCTGATCCGGCGAGGCGTTGACGAGCACTGCCAGCTCTCCGGCAGGGGTACGCAGGCGGCCTGTGATCACCCGCGGATCGGGGACTGAAAGTGGGCGATCGACGCCTGCCGAGGTGGCCAATGCCGAGTACAGGCGCCACGTGCTCTCCGGATTGACCCGAGGTGAACGTGCTGCCATGTGCTCGGTCGGGTAGGTGCACAGCACCATGGCTCCGGCGCCAACCTGTCGGCGGACCAACGCGGGGCGCCCACGCCCGTCAACTGCGACAACGGTCGCGCCTGCGGGCTCGACCGGGAGGAAGGCGCGCGAGGTCTGGTTGCCTGCCACCCGGAAACGGAGCTCATCGCCAGGTGCGAGATCGCCGAACGCCTCGGTGAAGCTGAACACCACCTCGTCGTCCTCGATCGGGTCGACGAGCCCGTATCGCAGCTGGTGGCGGATCCCGAACAGCTCTCCGAGCCACGGCATCCAGGGACCGACCTGCGAGGGGGCGCTGCCCACGAAGTAGGAGAGGTACACCGTTGCCCCTCCCTCTGCCAGCTCGACCAGGCGTTTCGCAGTCGGCGCCATGAGCAATTTCGCCGACGGGAGCAGAAAGAGCCTGGCTGTTTCGCCGAGGCCGTCTAGCTCGCGTACAAGACTGACCGGCAGGTCGGCCTCCCGGGCGGCGATGTAGGCCTGCAGGAGGTTGTCGCGGATGTCATCGCGGTAGTCCACGGTCGTGAACGCCAAGGTCCGCTCGAAGTGCTCGGGTACGACGATGGCCACCTCGCCGACGACCGGCTCCCAGCCCGTCTCGTCGAGGTCGGCGACAAGGCGCGAGAAACGGGCGATCTCTGCCAGCTGCGGCTTCGGCTTTCCGCTCTTGTCGGTGAGGCCGAAGTGCATCTCGAAGGGGTGGTGCCGGTAGGGGTCCTGGCCCGACAGGTCGTCGTAGTCGCAGTTGTTCCAGGCGAGCCACCCTGTGGCGCCCGCCAGCAGGCTCGTGTGCAGCACCTGGCGGTAGTAGTGGGCCGCGTTCTCGTCCGAGGCGAAATCCGAGCTCAGACCGAATTCCTCCAGCACGACCGGGCGGTCGAAGGACCCGGAGAGCTCGCAGGCGAACGCGGCTGCCATCGACTGGCGCACGGGGTCGTCCGACATCGTGTAGACGTGCGGACCGATGAAGTCCACCAGGGGGGCGAGAGCCCGCAGCGAGTATCCGTTGTCGTGGCCGGAGACCTCGATGCCCCACACGCCGTCCCCGAGCGAGACCGGTTGGTGCCCGCCGCCGGCACGCACGGCCTGGACCAGTATGCGGGCCCACGCCGTTATCTCACCGGTCGTCGCCGGCCCACCGTAGTGGGGCATCTCGTTGCTGATCAGCCAACCGACCACCGCTTGGTGGCCTGCGAAGCGGCGGGTGATCTCGGTGGCGAACCAGGCCTGTTGCGAGACGAGCCACACGTCGCGATACAGGTCGCGACCCGCCCGCCACGCAGGGTCCCAGTTCTGGCCCGACATGTGGCCGACGATGAACGTGGGGATCGTGCCCAGGCCCGTCTCCACGTGAGCATCGAGGAAGTCCTCGAACCGCTCGAGCACCGACGGATCGAGGCGTTCGGGCTCGGGGACGAAATCGGGCCAGTAGCAGAACGAGCGGGTGACGTTGCAGCCGTGCTCGGCGAGCACTGCCAGCTCCTGGCGGACGACGGCCGCGTCGTAATGAGTCCACATCCGCGGCCCCCCGGTACGGGACCAGAAGTTGGCACCGATCCAGGAACGCCCCTTAAGACGTTGGTCCACTTGTCCGCCTCCCGAGCCCCCCGTCCTGCGGGAGGCGCTCATGCTGAACCGCTCGAGACCACCAGCTGATCAGTCACTGCAAGAGCCTTCGACAGCTCGTCGCCGGCCGGCCGGTCGTCGCGGTGAAGACTAGCTGGCGCCTTTGCCGACTTGACGACCCTGGCCGCAGCGGGCTGTTACGTCGGTGAAGTGTCAAACACTCCAGCCGACGCTGCCGCGCGGCGAAGCAGCAACGGCGTGGGGTGGCCGGGCGGTACTTCCACGGGTCGTGAGCTGCCCGCGAGCCTCACCGGTGCAAGTGACGATGCCGTCGTCGATAAGCGCCAGGAGGGCGCTCGCCCCGTGGGCGCCCATCGCGGGGGATGTCGCGCTTCACCGCGGTCAGCGGAGGGTGGACCACCTGACAGTAGATGGAGTCGTCCCAGGCGACCAGGGAGACGTCACGCGGGACCGCGAGCCCCATCTCATGGGCTGCGCCCAGGCCGGCGACGGCGAGCACCGCGCTGTCGTAGATGATCGCAGTCGGCGGGATCGGGTCCGCGAGCAACAGGCGGGTCACCCTGGCACCGCTCTCGGGCATGAAGTCCGTCGTGACAACTCGTGGCGTGAGTGACAGCTCCGCAATCGTGGCAACGTACGCCTCGGTACGGACCTCGGTGGAAAGGAACTCCGGGACGCCCGCGACTCGCGCTATCCGCTCGTGGCCGAGGCGTGCGAGGTAGCGGACGACGTCGACGAGGGCGCCCGCGTCGTCGCTCCACACTGCCGAGAGGCCACCAATGCCCTCGGGACCGCCGATGACGACGGCCGGGAGACCGAGCTTCTCGATCTGCTCGATTCTCGGGTCCTTCAGGCGAGGGTCGACCACGAGTACTCCGTCGACGCGCCGCTCTGCCCACCAGCGGCGGTAGACGGCCATCTCGGCCTCAACGTCGCTGGCCACCTGGAGGGTGAGGCCGACCGAGCGACGCGAGAGCTCGGTCTCGATGCCGGCTATCAGTTCCATGAAGAAAGGCTCGAAGGCAAGCGTCCGCGCCGGTCGCGCCAGCACGAGCCCGCACGCTCCGGCGCGCGCACCCGACAGGGCCCTGGCCGCGCTGTTGGGGTACCAGCCGAGATCGTCGGCGATCTTGCGGATGCGCTGGCGGGTCACTTCAGAGATCCCCGGCCTGCCGTTGAGCGCGTACGATACGGCACCCTT